>NZ_JADPKR010000108.1 GCF_023074055.1 Bradyrhizobium sp. 141 | reverse complement strand
CAAATCCCACCAACCTTGAGGCCTACCGCCCGATTGCTATCGTCCCACCGAGCCAAATAGCGCGCCCGCAACTCATAGGGTCACAAGCTCTCAGGATGATGACGGAGCCCGTGGCAGCATTGCATGGCTGATGTTCGAGCACACCCAAGTGTCTTGAGCCCTCGCCGGTGAACGTGTAAGGCCGCAAAATAGTCCTTTCCTGGTGCTCCCTTGAACCCCCTGCCCCAAAATCCCGTGGTCGCGTCCGGCTCGTTCGCGGCGATGAAGTCGGTGCCGTACCGCCTCCAGTTCATGGCCTATGTGCTGGCGATGATGGCGGACAATATCGAGCATGTGATCAGCTATTGGGTGGTGTTCCAGAAATTCCATTCACCGGCGCTGGCGGGCTTTGCGGTGCTGTCGCACTGGTTGCCGTTTCTGCTGTTCTCGGTCGCGGTCGGCGGGCTCGCCGACCGGTTCGATCCGCGCCGCATCATCCAGTGCGGCATGCTGCTGTTCATTGTCGCATCAAGCGGATGGGGCTTCTTCTTCATCACCGATACGATCCAGATGTGGCACGCGATGCTGCTGCTGGTGATCCATGGCTGCGCCGGCGTGTTGTGGCAGACGCCCAACCAGCTGCTGCTCTACGACCTCGTCGGCCCCGCCGACCTTCCGAGCGCGGTGCGGCTGAACGCGATGGCGCGCTATCTCGGCATTTTGGTCGGGCCTGCCGTCGGCGGAATCATCATGCTGACGCTCGGCACCTCGCACGGAATCATCTTCAACACGCTGTTCTATCTGCCGATGCTGCTGTGGCTGTTCTGGGCGCCTGTGCGCGACAACAGCGTGGCGGTGCGGCGCTTTGCCGTGCGCGGCCTTGCCGACATCGTGCTGACCATCCGGGCCATCGGCACCCAGCCGGTGCTGACGGCGATGACGTGGCTCGCGGGCCTCACCTCCTTCATGATCGGCAATGCCTATCACGCCCAGATGCCGGGCTATGCCGGCGATCTCGGCCATGGCGATCCCGGCGTTTCCTACAGCGTGCTGCTCGCGGCCGACGCCGCCGGCGCGCTGCTGGCCGGCATTGCGCTGGAATCCTGGGGACGCCTCAAGGGCACGCCGCGCACCGCGATCATGCTCGCGATGCTCTGGAGCGTGGCGCTGCTAGGCTTCGCCGCGGTGCCGATCTATCCGGTTGCGATCGCGCTCTTGTTCTGCGCGGGATTCTTCGAGCTGTCGTTCAACACCATGGCGCAAGCCCTGGTGCAGCTGAATGCGCCGCACGACATCCGCGGCCGCGTCGTCGGACTCTATAATATGGCGGGGCTCGGGATGCGGGCCTTCAGCGGCATCACGGTTGGGCTATCAGGCGCAGCGATCGGCATTCACTGGTCACTCGGGCTGTCGGCCGCGGTGCTGCTGGCGCTGCTGTGTCTGCTCTATGGGCGCGCGGCGAGGAAGACAGCCGGTTGACTCCGGCCTCTCTCCACCGCACGCTCGACCCAGGGCTTGGGGGAGATGAAGCGTTGCGCAATCGCTGGGGCATTCTTGCGATCCTGTTCATCGTGCGCCTCACCATCGCATTCCAATTCCAGAGCGTGGCCGCGGTCGCGCCGCTGCTGCAACAGACTTTTGGCGTTGGGCTGGCGGACATCGGCATCCTGATCGGCCTCTACTTCACGCCAGGCGTCGTGCTGGCGCTGCCGGGCGGCGCGATCGGCCGAAGGCTTGGCGACAGGCCGACGACGATCGCCGCACTGTTGCTGATGACGGCGGGCAGCCTCGTGATGGCCACGACCGACGTCTGGGGCTGGCAGCTGGCGGGCCGGCTCGCCTCCGGCGCCGGCGGCGTGCTGCTGACGGTGCAACTCACCAAGATGGGCACCGACTGGTTCGCGGGTAAGGAGATCGCAACCGCGATGGCGATCTTCGTCAACTCATGGCCCGCCGGCGTTGCGATCTCGCTCCTGGTGCTGCCGGCGATCGGCACCGCCTACGGCGCGGGCGCGGTGTTTCTGTCGGCCGGCACGCTGACAGCGATGGGCATCGTGCTGATCACGCTCTATCGGCCCCCGCCGGGAACGACCGCCAGCGCGGTGGGCCCTGGCCGGCTCGATCTCCTGGCGCTGCTGGCGGTGATCGTCGCGGGTATGATCTGGGGTCTCTATAATGTCGGCTTCGCGATGATCTTCTCGTTCGGCCCGTCGCTGCTGGCCGAGCGCGGCTGGAGCATTGCGGCGGCGGGATCGGCGATCAGCCTCGTGATGTGGCTGTCGGTGATCTCGGTGCCGGCGGGCGGCTATCTGGCCGATCGGTTCAAACGGCCGCTCGTGCTGGCGAGCGCGGCCAGCCTCATGGTGGCCGGACTGCTGGCCTGGCTGACCCGGTCCGACGCCGTGATCATGATCCTCGTCCTGATCGGCCTGATCGGCGGCCATCCGGCCGGCCCGATCATGAGCCTGGCCGCCCGCGTGCTCGCGCCGGAGACAAGGGCGATCGGGATGGGCGTATTCTACACACTCTTCTATGCCGCGATGATGCTGGGCCCGGCGGTGGCGGGCCGGCTCGCCAAATCGGCCGGCAGTGCCGCGGTCGCGCTCGACGTCGGCGCACTGACGGTGCTGGCCTGCCCGCCGCTAATGTGGCTCTTCGAGCGCATTGTGTCTGTCCGTTACCGCCGCACCCGATCCTAACGCGGCATTAACCCTATGCACCTTAGGGTCGTCCCGGACTCCGCCCGGGCGGGGGGTCGGGTGTTGAAAATGGCGTTGGCGAACAAAAAATTTCTTCCGGCCGCCGAGGAGCGTCGGCGTTTCCAGCGGGTGAAAGTGCACCTGCTCGGCCGTTACATGCTGCCCGACCGCCGCGAATTCCCCTGCCAGGTGATCAACATGTCGCCGGGCGGGCTGGCACTGCTGGCCCCCGGCATCGGCAATGTCGGCGACCGCGTGGTCGCCTATCTCGACCATATCGGCAGGGTCGAGGGCAAGATCACCCGCATCATCGACAACGGCTTCGCCATGACGATCGGTGCCACGCCCCGCAAGCGCGACAAGCTCGCGGCACAGCTGACCTGGCTCGCCAACCGCGACATCCTCAATCTGCCCGAGGATCGCCGCCACGACCGTATCGTGCCGCGCAACCCGATCGCCGTGCTGACCCTCGAGGACGGCACCAAGATGACCTGCCGCATCATCGATCTCTCGCTGTCCGGCGCCGCGATCGCCGCGGAGAACCGCCCGCCGCTGAGATCGACGGTTTTGCTCGGCCGGGTCCAGGGCCGCGTGGTCAGAAACCTCGAAGACGGCTTCGCCCTGGAGTTCGTCCACGCGCAGCCGATCGAGACACTCGAAGAGAGCGTTACCGCGCGGTAAAGCGCGAGGACGTCAAAACCACTGCATTTCCAGCCTCGAAGGCGGCCTCCGCGATGCGGACGCCGCCTTTTTCGTGCGTGGTGGCGGGTCTTGCGCGGGTTAACGCGCGGCCCATTTGCGCCCGGAAACGGCGTTCCGCCAGCGTCTGCGCGTTAATAGATAAAATTTGAATCAATGGCAGTTGTTTCAAATTTTATGAGAATTCGATTCAAGTATAGATCGAATTCGCCTCGCCTTTTACTTGTATTCGTCTCGACTTGACTTGGCTGACTTAGCGGCAACTCAAAAGCTCCATGCGAAATGTGGTCCCAACAAGAAACGGGGGCCGCAATGTTTGATTTCAGGGGACAGGGGAAGGGACTGGCGCTGGCCGCCATGCTCTTCGGGATCGGCGCGACAGCGCAGGCCGGCGAAGGCCGTCTGCTCTACGCGAGCCTCGGTGACACTACGCGTGCGCCGATCGGCTGGGTCGAGTTCTGTGCGGACAATACCGCCCAGTGCCAGGGCGCACCGACGCAGGCACGCGACATCGTGATGTCGCAGGCCGCATGGCGCGACCTCGTCAAGGTCAATCGCTGGGTCAACGAGACCGTCAAGCCTTTGACCGACCAGGAGCACTGGGGCGTGATCGAGAAATGGTCGCTGCCGACTGACGGTTACGGCGACTGTGAAGACTACGTGTTGTTGAAGCGCAAGATGCTGATCGATGCCGGATGGCCGCGCGAGGCCCTGCTCATCACCGTCGTGCGCGACAAGAAGGGCGAAGGACACGCGGTGCTGACGGTGAAGACCGACAAGGGCGAGTTCGTTCTCGACAATCAGAACGAGAACGTCGTTGCCTGGACGGAGACCGGCTACCGCTTCGTCAAGCGCCAGTCGCAGAGCGATCCCAACATCTGGGTCTCGCTCGGCGATACCAGACCGGCGGTCTCCACCGCCAGCGCCAGAGATTAGAAAGAGACAAGGAGTTACGCGACCCGGTCACATCCCCACCCCTCCCCGTCCCAGACCGGTTCGCGCGCGGCCAGCCATCCCCCAATGGCTGGCCGCAACTTTTTTGGGGGAATGCCACTCACTCCGCGGCTTCAAGATTGGCCGGCTTCTCGACGCCGCCGAGCGGAGAGACCGCAGGGCCGTTGAGCGCGGTGCCGTCGGGTGCGAATTGCGACCCGTGACAGGGACAATCCCAACACTGCTCCAGCGAATTCCAGTGCACGACGCAGCCGAGATGGGTGCAGCTGGCCGAGTGCAGATGCAGACGTCCGTTGCGGTCCCGGCAAGCCGCGATCTTCTTCAGGCCGCTGCGGACAAGCCGCCCCTCGCCGGGCCGCAGCCGTTCGACGCTCGCAATCTCGCTCGCCGCAAGATACTCCGCAAAATTCTTCAGCGGCGTGATGTTCTCGCTGATGAACTCGCCGATGTTCTTCTGAATCTTCCGCGACGGGGCGTAGATCTCTTCCCACGGGCTCGCGCCCGTCGTGATCAGATCCGTCACCACGAGGCCGGCGACGAGGCCGTTCGTGATCCCCTGCCCGGAATCGCCGCTGACGATGAAGACATGCTCTTCGCCGGGGGCGTGGCCGATGAAGCCGGCGAAATCGACCGGCTCCAGCACCTGGCCGGACCATCGATGAGTGACCTCGCGCAAAGCCGGCAACCGCTCGCGCGCCCAGCGCTCGAGCGCATCAAGGCGCTGTGCGCCGTCGTTCGCTTCACCCGATTTGTGATCTTCTCCGCCGATGATCACGATATCCTCGTCGGCAGAGTGCGGCTGGAGCCGGACATAATGATAGGGATCGAGCGTATCCCAGTAGAGCGCATCGTCCAGCGTGCCGGCCGCAATCTTGGCGGCGAGCGCATAGGTGCGGTAAGGCGCCTGCTTGGTGTGGATCGCCACCTGCACATTGACCGGCGAGTTTGTCGCGACCACCACGTCGGCGGCGTGGATCTCGTAGCCTGAGGCAGTCGTCACGACCATCTCGTCATGGCGCTGATGGATGCTCTCGACACAGGTGTCGGCGTAGAGCTGCGCCCCCCGGCGGCCTAATGCGCTCGCAAGACCAGCGAGATATTTGCTCGGGTGCAGGCGTGCCTGGCGGGGAAAGCGCAACGAACGCACCTGGCCCTTGGCATGGAATGGGGTCGGCTCGATGCAGTTTTCGACGGGGATTCCGAGCTTGCGACAGCAATCCAATTCCGTGTCCAGCTCGGATGCGGCGGTTTCAGGCGCCTGCACCCAATAACCGTCGACACGTTGAAAATCGCAATCGATATGTTCAGCCCCCTGGATGGCCTCGGCGCGATCGATCGAGGCAGCGACGCTCTGGTAGTAGCGCCGCGCGCAGTCGAGGCCGCGCACCCTCACCAGCGCGTCGTAACCGTCGTCGAGCGCGGTGGCCAGATGCGCGGTGGTGCGCGCCGTCATCCCGCTGCCGATACCGCCGCGGTCCAGCACCACGACCGAGCGTCCATGGCTTGCAAGCTCGTAGGCGACCGATAGCCCGGCAATTCCGGAGCCGACAACGACGACGTCTGTGCCCACCGTCCCGGATAGCGCCGGCGCATCGGCGACCGAAACATCCATCCAGAGCGATCGGGTGTGCTCATCCCGTACATTCATGGCAGTGCTCCTCGGCAGAGCAAACGAGGCGACGGGATGAGAGTTCCTATCCGGCGCCGCCGAGTGGCACCTCATTTTGGGGGATGCGCGATCAGTCCTGCTGCGTCTGCCGCGACCACGGCACGCGCGCGCCGGTGAAATCGCGCCAGGTGCTTCGCAAGACGGGCTGCACGCCGACGGATGCCCGCGCCTGCCAGCCGGCAATCGCCGCCGCGGCAATGGCGCTGCCGGGCTCGGCATCGAGCCCCTCGAGCAGCGATGCCGTGACCGCCATGTCGTTGAAGGCGCCGAGCTCCTCCTGCAGACCGGCAAGCCGGCGCGAGAAGCGCCGCGTGGACTTGCGGTCCTCATACAGCGGCAGCAGGAATTCGCCGAGATAGCGCAGCCGCTTGGTCGCGAGCCGAACCCTGTGCAGCTGCTCGATCGTGAGCGACTTGAAGCGACGACCGCGCTTGAGCACCTTCGCGTACTGCTCCGACAGAATGCGCTGCGCGAAATTGACGGCGGGCTCGGCGAGCTGGCCGAGATCTTCGGCGGCAACATCGTTGCGCCATCCCCGCGTCTCGATCCAGTGACCGAGGCCGATCAGGAACACGGCGGAGCGGCGATCGTCGAGCGCATGATGCGCCCTGCGATAGGCCTCGGACTGGCCCCTGGCCGCAGCCCGACCGAGCGCATCGAAGCCTGCGACCGCAGGACAGGCTTTTGCGATCGTCGGCAGGGTCTCGAGCCGGAATACATCCCAGTCGCGGGCAGCGGACAACTCCTGTGCAAGCCATTTTGCTTCCGACCGCAGTGCATCGAGATTATTGAGCGCCCCGACCGACCGCATCAGATCGAGCGCCGATCTCAGCCGGCGCAGCGAGACGCGCAGCTGATGCACGCCTTCCGGATTGCGGCCATCCTCGGCCGCCGGCCGCGACTGCAGCAGATGCAGGAAGCAGGAGCGCAGGATCGTCGCGAAGGCTTCGTCGAGCGTCACCGACCGATCGAGGCGAAGTTTTCGCGGACGGCGCGCCGCCGGCGCCAGGTCGGCGGCAAGGTCGAAGCCGCGCGCCGACTTGGTGCGGATCGACGGCTTCACCGCCCCCTGCTCCGCAAGCAGCAAGGCGACCTCGTAGATCGTGCTCGCGCTGCCGCCCTTGAGTTCGAGCTCGATCTCGCTCACCGGCAGCGAGCGGTCGCCGGCCGTCAGCTCGCCCTGGTCGAACGCGACTTCAACCGTGCCGGTCGGCAGGTCGATCATCCGCGCATGGCGATGGACGTCGGCGGTGAAGACGGCCTCGAGCGGATGCGCTTCGAGGGAGCTGCGAAGCTTCTCCGGAATGAAGGGCATCGCCAGCGCGAGATCGAGCGCAAGCGACGGCACGTTCGCCTCCCACTCGCCACGGCGCAGCGGATCGTCAGCAACCTCGGTCTTTACGGTCTGCACGAAGCGGGCACCGCTCTGGCGAACGCGCAGGCTGAGGCCATTGCGCCGGAGTGCGCGTTCGGGCGTGTCGTAGTAGACCGACTTGAGATGTTTTCGCGAGCCCTTGTTGCGCGCGTGCGCCGCGATGACAGGCGCGGCGTTGAAATGCGCCATACGATCGGCATCGACGATGAGCTTGAGCTCGATCTCGCCGGCAGGCCGTGCGGCGGCGGCCGACTGAGTTGGCGCGGGCGTCGCGTCTTGCGATGGCGTCTGATCAATCACAGCGCCCTCGACATTCGCGGGTTCCGCGCCGTCCTCAATTTGCCTCAGGAAGCCGGCGACGACTTGCGTTCTCTTGTTGTCCTTTGGAGCAGGACTCCCATCGGGCGCGCCCGGGGTCTTGCGGGCCGGCGTTGCATCTGACTTTAGCATCTACGGTAACATGACAGTTCAATGACAGAGCGACAGCATATAGCCGGAGCCGAATGCAAAGAACAGTCGTTACATCGCATGCGTGATCATGCATACGACGCGCCCAACGCTGCCGAGGTTTGTCACAATCCGGCGCGACATGACGAATCAAATTGCAGCCGAAGAAATTCTTTCTGGTTCTGCAGGGGCTTAGAAGCCAGCTCCGATGACAGGGCGAAGTTTATGACAAGCCCGATGCAGCCCCGTCATCCCGGAGGATCGCAATGGACTAGCGGCGCAAACGCCGGTTCCCAACGATCAGGCCGGCAGCGCTTTCGAAGGATCGGGCGCGCGGACGCGCATCAGCGTGCGAGCGTGTTCTTGTAAATCCTGCCGTCCTTCATGATCACCACAAAATTCTTCGCGGGATCCTCGACAACCCTGATGTTGTCGAGCGGATTGCCGTCGATCAGCAGGAGATCGGCGAGCGCGCCTTCCTCCACGACGCCGAGCCGGCCTGGGTAAGGATTTCGCGCGCCCGACAGGCTCAGCAGGTCCGCATTGGTCGACGTAGCCATGGTCAGCGCTTCGGCCGGCGTGTACCAGCGTGTCAAGGTGGCAAGCATCGCGCCCTGATTGTCCGCCAGCGCCTTTGAGAAGAGGACGTCGGTTCCGAACGCGGTTTTGATGCCGTACTTCTTCACCAAGGAATAGACGCGGTCGGTGCCGGCAACCACCTGTCGCATCTTGTCCTGCTCCGCGGGGCCGAGCGCCGCCGCGAGGGCGAGATCGAGAAACGGCTGCGTGCTGAGCCAGATCCCCTTCTCGGCCATCAGCCGCGCGCTCGTCTCGTCCATGAGATGACCGTGCTCGATGCATCTGACGCCGGCTGCGATCGAGCGCTGGATCGCAACCGGCGTGTAGGCGTGGGTCGCGACATAAGTCCCCCAATTGTCGGCAGCTTCCACGGCGGCGCGCAGCTCGGGCTCGGTGAAGGTGGAGACATCGAGCGGACTGAACGGCGAAGCGACGCCGCCGCCCGCCGTCAGCTTGACCTGCGAGGCGCCCTGCATGAGCTGCTCGCGCGCGCGCACCCGGACCTCGTCGGGACTGTCGGCGACCATGCTGCCGCCGATCCGCTCCATGCGGCTGAGCATCCCGCCGATCGTGCGCGGCAGATCGGAGAGCTGGCGGAAGTCGCCATGGCCGCTGGTGATGGTGATCATCGCGCCGGAGGGATAGATGCGGGGACCTGCGACGAGGTCCTCGTCGATGGCCTGCTTGAGGCCGAAGCTCGGCCCACCCATGTCGCGCACGGTGGTGAAGCCACGCATCAGCGTCGCGGTCGCTTCGCTGGCCGCGAGCAGATTGATGTAACCGATATCCCCCGCAAGCACGGCCATCGGTGTGGGCCGCACCAGCATCGCATGCCAATGCGCGTCGATCAGGCCCGGCATCAGCACGCGGCCGCCGCCGTCGATCACTTGAGCGGAGGCGGCCATGTCGCCGGTCGAGATCTTCTCGATGATCTTGTTCCGGACCAGGACGCTGGACGGCGCGGAGAGCAAGCCACCCTTGCCATCGAAGACCCGGACGTTGCGGAACAGGACGGCGGAATCCTGTTGAGCGGAGGATTGAGACGGCAGGCCCAGGATCGCGCTTGCCAAGCCAAGCACTGTCGCGGTCCGCAAGAGCGCGCTTTGCGCGGTGCGGCGCAAGGTCGAGACGTAGGCCGCCTCTTGTTCGTCAGCTCGAGCACGCGCCATGGCACCACTCCGCAGAACGGATTCAACTGATGTCGGCTCCGTTCTAGAACTCGACGCTCTCCCGCCAGTTGATTCCGCAAACTCCAGAAAGTCAATTTGCAACCACAGAGAGATTCTGCAGCTCTGCCATACAGCGCCATAAGAGATGCGTCACGCGCGCGATGCAACGGGAATTTTCGGCACATGTGTAAGCCTCACTGTCGCGCATGAATCGAGCTCTAGTCAAAAGCAGACAACGACCGAGACGAAATCAACGCCAGATTGCAATACGCTTGCGCTGGAGTACGATCATGCAGGGGCTGCGAAAATCATGGGGCGGAAGAAAGAAGATAGCCCCACATCAAAGAACGAGGCGTAACATGGTGGCACAAACGAGTGACGGACATGTCTTTCTGATCAAGAAGCTCGGCGGGCTCTTCGCGATCATCTTGGGATGCCTGCTGACGGCAGTCGGCGTGACCTTCGAATCCGGCGGCACGACCTTCCTTGGCGTTCTCTTCCTGGTCCTTGGCGCCGGTTTACTGGTGCTGAAGATCGTCAGACGAAACGAAGGATCTTCGTCGTCATAGTCGCTATGCGGCTCGCTCACGCCCCAAGCACGTCGGCGAGCCGCAGCTCGTCTGCAACCGGATCCTTCAGGAACAGCTCGACCTCAATCTCGTCCAGATGCGACAGCATCAGCACTGAGGACGGCGTACGTCGCTTCGTGCCTCCGATGAAGAAAGTCGCTTCCGCACTTGCCGAGGCGCTGGGCGAAAAGCTTGCTGCGCAAGGCGCGCGTGCCAATTGGCTGAAGTTAGTCATTTCCACGGAGTGAAATATTTCTATTTCTTGACGCTCCCTCTCGCCCGTGTGACACCTCGGTCCGGTGGCTGCCGGTCGCCCAATGACACGAGGAAAAGGGGGGCCGACGTGCGGACATCCGCGAGAATTTTGATTGCCGCAATTGCATGCATGACGGTGGCCGCGGCTGAAACGGCCTGGGCCGAAGCCTGGCCCACCCGGGCAATCAGGATCGTCGTCTCCACGCCGGCGGGCGGGATCACCGATGCCTTTGCCCGCGCCTATGGCGACTATATTTCGCAGAAGCTCGGCCAGCCGGTCATTGTCGAAAACAAAACCGGGGCCAGCGGAGCGCTGGCGGCGCAATCGGTGAAGGATTCGCCGGCGGACGGCTACACGCTGATGTACACGATCTCGTCCACGCTGCTCGGCAACCGGCTGCTGCTGAAATCGCTGGCCTATGATCCGGACAAGGATTTCTCGATCGTCGCGGTGACGCCTTCCGGGCACCTGCCGTTGGTGGCCCATAGGGCGACCGGCGCAAAGACGCTCGAGGAGTTTGTCGCGTATGCACGTAGCAACAAGGTCACGGCCGGCTCCTACGGTATCGGCTCGTTCGCTCATATCGCAATCGCCGAGCTCAACCGGCAATACGGCCTCGATATTTCCGTCGTGCATTACCGCGGCGAAGCGCCGATGTGGCAGGATCTTGCAGCCGGGGTCATCCAAGCGGCGGTCGGCAGCTATCAGGCCGCGCTCCCGGTCCTCGACACCGGTGTCGGCCGCGCGATTGCCGTGCCTACGCCGGTGCGCATGAAGAAGCTTCCCGAAACCAAAACATTCGTCGAGCAAGGGGTCACCGGCAATGTCTTCCAGCTCACCAGCTTCACCACGCTGGTGGCACCCGCTGCTACGCCGGCTGACCGGATCGAACTGCTCGCCAGGCTGATGGTCGAAGGCGGCAAGACTGAGCGTGTGCAGAAGCTGCTCGATGCCTTCGGCGTCGACTCGCCGGCAATGGACCGCGCATCCTCGGTTGCGCTCTACGAAAAGGAAGGGCCGATCTGGCTCGAATCGATCAAGACTCTCGGATTGGAGCCGCAATAGTTCTGGTCGCAGCCTCCCGAAGCGAACGCCTCGTTGAGCTCACGCCCCAAGCACGTCGGCGAGCCGCAGCTCGTCGGCGGCCGGATCCTTCAGGAACAGCTCGGCCTCGATCTCGTCCAGATGCGACAGCATCTGCGCGCGCGCGGCCTCTCTGTCGCGTTTGCGGATCGCGGCGACGATGCCGGCGTGGTGGTCGGTGCCGCAGGCCGGCGTGTCGTGACGGCGGTAGAGCAGGATGATGAGCGAGGAGCGCGCGATCAGCTCCTTCAGGAAGCCGAGATAGATGCTGTGGCCGCTCATCTCGGCAATGAGCCGGTGAAACTCGCCGGAGAGCCGGACCGAGGCGCGCGCGTCGCCGCGCAGCTCGGCCTCGCGCTCCTCGGCAAGATGCCGCTGGAGACGATCGAGCCAGGCTGGCGACACCGCGTCACAGGCATGATCGACGATGGTGAGCTCGATCAAGCGACGCGCCTCGAAGACTTCGCGGGCATCCGCAGGCGTCGGCCGCGCGACGAAGGCGCCACGGTTCTTCTCGATGTTGACGATACCCTCATGCGCGAGCTGCTGGAGCGCAGTGCGAACCAGCGTGCGGCTCGCGCCGTAGATCTCGCCGATCTCGTCCTCGCCGAGCTTCATGCCCGGCAGCAGGCGATGCTCGAGGATCGCCGCGGTCACACCCTCCCGGATGCGGCTGACGCGATCGCTCGCATCTGGCGCGTCGGATTTGGGGCGGGGCTTGGCGGCCATTGGTTCGAGGGGTTGGGTTGGAAGGCTCGATCGACGACGTTCGGTTTCGAATGTTAGTCGACGAGCTGTATCCAATCACAGGCGAAACTTTATACAATCTTCGCCCATTTTGTGTGCAGATGACTGCGCACGGGGCGGGCAGGACGGATGTGCCGGATTCGATCTAACGATCTGACTCCGCTGCACAGTTTCGGAATTTGGCCAGCAGGGAGGCGATTGGCACGGACCTTGCGGAGAGAGCGGCAGCACCGCCCCTTCCTTGGACACGCCATGGCCACTCCCGCCGCTCTCGAACTGGTCGCCGTCACCAAGCGCTATGACACGACGCTGGCGGTCGACACCGTCAATTTGAAGATCCCGGCCGGCACCTATTGCTGCCTGCTCGGCCCGTCCGGCTGCGGCAAGACGTCGACCCTGCGGATGATCGCGGGCCACGAGGCGGTCAGCGAGGGCGACATCATCCTCGGCGCGCAGAACGTCACCGACCTGCCGCCGGCCGAGCGCGGCACGGCGATGATGTTCCAGTCCTACGCGCTGTTTCCGCATCTCTCCGTGCTCGACAACGTCGCCTTCGCCTTGAAGATGCGCGGCATCGACAAGCCGACACGCCACAAGCGCGCCGGCGAATTGCTGGAGCTGGTGGCGATGAGCCCGTATGCCGGCCGGCTACCGGCGCAGCTCTCCGGTGGCCAGCAGCAGCGCGTCGCGCTCGCTCGCGCGCTGATCACCGAGCCGCAGATCCTCTTGCTCGACGAGCCGCTGTCCGCGCTCGATCCGTTCCTGCGGGTGAGGATGCGCGGAGAACTCAAGCGGCTGCAGCGCGAACTTGGCATCAGCTTCATCCAGGTCACCCACGGCCAGGAAGAGGCGATGGCGCTCGCCGACCACATCGTGGTGATGAACCACGGCCGGATCGAGCAGCAGGGCACGGCGCGTGACATCTTCCACCGTCCCCGCACCGAATTCGTGGCGCGCTTCATCGGCGGCCACAACGTGCTCAGCGACGCCGGCAACCTCATCGCCGTGCGCGCCGATCAACTCGGCATCGCGCCGTTCACCAATGGCGCGTTCGGCGCGCCGGCGCTGCTGACCCAGACCGAGTACCAGGGCTCCTATGTCGCCGTCTCGCTCACGCTCGACGACGGCACGGCCCTGTTCTCCCACGTTCCCGAAGCCACCTTCGACGTCCACCCGTTCCGTACGGGCGATCGTGTGCTGGCCACCTGGGATCCCGCCAAGGCGCAACGCCTGCAATAGCGCCGATCGATCACTGGAATGCGCAACAGAGGAGTGACTGACATGAGCGAGACCAAACGGACAAACGGCCTCAGTCGCCGCACCCTGCTCAAGGGTAGCGCGAGTCTTGCCGGCCTTGCCGCCGGCTCCGGCGCCATTACCGGCTTTCCCTATGTGAAATCGGCCGAGACCAAGGTGCTGCGCTATCTCGGCACGGCCGTAAACGAGGGCGACGACATCGCCAAGCAGTGCCTGAAGGACACCGGCATCAAGATCGAATACATCACCGCGACCACCGACGACGTCACCAAGCGCGTGATGACCCAGCCGAACTCCTTCGACGTGCTGGATACCGAATATTTCTCGCTGAAGAAGATCGTGCCATCGGGCAACATCCTTGCGCTCGATGCCAAGAAGATCAAGCAGTTCGACAACATCACGCCCGTCTTCACCAAGGGCGAGACACCCGGCGGCAAGAAGATCGGCGGCCAGGGCACCGCGCCCTGGAAGGTGCTCTATCTCGAGGGCAAGGACTCCAGGAAGTTCGCGACGTCGGCGACTGAATTCGTCACGCTGATCCCGACCGTCTACAACGCCGACACGCTCGGCGTCCGCCCCGACCTGATCAAGCGCCCTATCAGCTCGTGGTCCGAGCTGCTCAATCCCGAGTTCAAGGGCAAGGCCTCCATCCTCAACATCCCCTCGATCGGCATCATGGATGCCGCGATGGTCGTGGAAGCCACCGGCAAATACAAATATGCCGACAAGGGCAACATGACCAAGGAAGAGATCGATCTCACCATGAAGGTGATGACCGAGGCCAAGAAGGCCGGCCAGTTCCGCGCATTCTGGAAGGACTTCAACGAGAGCGTCAACCTGATGGCCTCGGGCGAGACCGTGATCCAGTCGATGTGGTCGCCGGCGGTGACGAAGGTGCGCTCGATGGGGATCGCCTGCACCTTCCAGCCGCTGAAGGAAGGCTATCGCTCCTGGGCCTCCGGCTTCTGCGTCTCCAAAGGCGTGTCGGGTGCGAAGCTCGAATGGGCCTACGAATTCGTCAACTGGTTTCTATCAGGCTATGCCGGCGCCTATCTCAACCGCCAGGGCTACTACTCCGCCGTGCTCTCGACCGCGAAGGCGCATATGGAGCCCTACGAATGGGCCTATTGGATGGAAGGCAAGCCGGCCGAGAAGGACATCAAGGCGCCCGACGGCTCGCTGCTGGAGAAGGCCGGCGCGGTGCGCGACGGCGGCTCCTATGAGGATCGCATGGGCGGCGTCGCCTGCTGGAACGCGGTGATGGACGAGAACGACTACATGGTCCGCAAGTGGAATGAGTTCATCGCGGCGTGATGGATACGTCAGAGGACATCCTGCAACAGGCGTCCCCGGGCTTGATCCCGGGGTCGGGCACAGCGCGCGCCGCGAAAGTGACGCGCCTGTCGCCCTCCTTCGTCTCCTGGCTCCAGGCCGGGCCGATGATGCTGGTGTTTCTCGCCTTCTTCCTCATTCCGCTGGTGTTCGTCGTTATCGTCTCGTTCTGGGATTACAACGAATACCAGTTGTTGCCGGTCTTCTCGGGCCGCGGCTACACCGACACGTTCGAGGGCTGCATTGCGCAGCTCCCCGATCTCTGCACCATCGGCAAGACCTACCTGAAGACGCTAAAACTCTGCTTCCTGGTCTGGGCGATCACGCTGTTCATCGGCTTCTGGGTCGCCTACTTCCTCGCCTTCCACGTCAAGTCCAAGACCTGGCAGATGGGCTTGTCGCTGCTCTGCACGATCCCGTTCTGGACCTCCAACGTCATCCGCATGATCGCCTGGATCCCGCTGCTCGGGCGCAACGGGCTGGTGAATTCCGGCCTCGTCAAGACAGGGCTGATCAACCATCCGATCGAATGGCTGCTGTTCTCCGAATTCTCCGTTGTGCTGGCGCTGGTGCACCTCTTCACCTTCTTCATGGTGGTGCCGATCTTCAATTCCATGGTGCGCATCGACAAATCGCTGATCGAGGCGGCCTATGATGCCGGCGCGACCGGATTCCAGACCCTCGTCAACGTCATCATTCCGCTCGCAAAACCCGGCATCGTGATCGGCTCGATCTTCGTCATCACCATCGTGATGGGCGACTTCATCACCATCGGCGTGATGGGCGGCCAGCAGATCGCGGCGGCCGGCAAGATCATCGAGACGCGCGTCAACGCGTTGCAATTCCCGGCGGCAGCCGCCAACGCCGTGATCCTGCTCGCCATCACCTTCCTGATCATCTCCATGATGTCGCGCATCGTCGACATCAAGAAGGAGCTCTAGAGCATGAAGGAAGGACGCCCGCGCTCGTTCTACGTGCTCGCGATCTTCTTCGCGGCCTATGTGCTGTTTCTCTACGGTCCGATGATTGCGATCTACGTGCTGTCGTTCCAGGGACCCCAGGGCGGCCTCACCTTCCCGATGAACGGCGTGTCGACCTTCTGGATCGCAAAACTGTTCCAGGGCACCGGCATCGTCGATCTCGGCGCGGCCTTCCGGCGCTCACTGCTGCTCGGCATCATCGTGATGAGTGTCACCGTCGTGCTCTCGGTCGCCGCCGGCATGGCCTTCCGCAGGAAGTTTAGGGCGCAAAGCGTTTTGTTTTACTCGGCGATCGCGAGCCTGATCGTGCCCTCGATCATCACCTCGCTCGGCATCTCGCTTGAATTCCGCATCATCGACGACCTGATCAAGGCGCATTGGAACGAGAATTTCGAGACCTCGATGGGCCTGCTCACCTCCGGGCTGGGCGCGCACCTGACCTGGACGCTGCCGTTCGGCCTCCTCATCATGTTCGCGATCTTCAACCGCTTCGACCCGAGGCTCGAGGAAGCCGCGCGCGATCTCGGTGCGACGCCGTGGCAGACGTTCCGGCATGTCGTGCTGCCGATCATCCTGCCCTCGGTGATCGGCATCGGCCTGTTCGGCTTCACGCTGTCCTGGGACGAGCTCGCCCGCTCCAGCCAGGCGATCGGGGCGGTGAATACGTTGCCGCTGGATCTGCAGGGTCTCACCACCACCGTGACGAACCCTGACATCTATGCGCTCGGCACCGTGATCTCGGCGGTGTCGTTCACGGTGATCACGCTTGCGCTCGGCACCATCCACATGCTCAACCAGCGGCAGGCGGCCAAGGGCTCGGACGCCGGTAAGGGACTCGTCTAAGGGGCTTGTCTGATCCGATGCGACTGCACATCGTCAATCCCAACACCACTGCATCCATGACAGCGAAGATCGCCGCTGCGGCTCGCAGCGTCGCCCTGCCCGGCACGGTGATCGACGCGCGCCAGCCGACGATGGGCCCGGTCTCGATCGAGGGATTTTACGACGAAGCCTTCGCCGTCCCCGGCATGCTCGGCTGCATCCGCGAGGCTGATGGCGACGGCGCGGAGGCTCACATCATCGCCTGCTTCGACGACACCGGGCTCGACGCCGCGCGCGCCGCCGCAAAAGCGCCGGTGATCGGCATCGGTGAAGCCGGTTTCCACATGGCGAGCCTGGTCGCCGCCCGCTTTGCCGTGGTGACGACGCTCGGTGTCTCCATCGTGCCGATCGAGCACAATTTACGGAAATACGGCCTCAGTGATCGCTGCGCCCGCGTCCGCGCCGCCGACGTGCCAGTGCTGGCGCTCGAGGAGCGCAACACCGATGCGCTCGCGAAGATCTCCGCGGAGATCACGGCCGCGATCCGTGACGACCGCGCCGAAGCCATCGTGCTCGGCTGCGCCGGCATGGCCGATCTCGCCGCTGAGCTCGCCGCCACACACGGCCTGCCCGTGATTGACGGCGTCACTGCGGCGGTGACGCTGGCGGAATCACTGGTGCGGCTGGGGCTGAAGACCTCCCGGCTCGGCCCCTATGCCGCGCCGCGCTCGAAGACCTATTCCGGGCCGTTTTCGCAATTTCAGCCCTGAATGAGGCTCTTGTCGGGGCATTCGGAGGCCGCAAGGCCTGCTGAATACTGGTTTTTTCGCCCTTAGCCTCTTTTTGGTCCCATTCCTTGCCGAAATGTAACGCTTTCGGGACGCCCCGGCGGCCTCAGGGCTGCCGGTCTTCGCCACTCACCAAGTTTCAATTTGGGTTTTGTCAGCGATGATCGATCTCGCACAGGACACACCGTCCAACCCCCTTCTCCGTCTCGGCGCCCAGCCCATCGCGCTGACCGCCGCAGCGCTCCTGCTCCTGATCGCGGGGGTGACCTCGATCGCGATCTGGCGGGCCTATACCGGCGCAGCACCCGAGCCCGACCGGGTGGTGGCATCGCGGCAGCTGCAGGCGCGGACCGCCCAGGCGTCCGAGCAGCTCGTCGAGAAGACCAAGGGGCTGGAGGCGACCCAGCAGGAATCGATCGACCAGCTCCAGGTGGTGCAGGATCAGCTTCAGACCATGAAGCGGCTGATGGCGGCGCAGCAGGCCGACACCAAGCGTCTGTCCGAGCAGGTCGCATCGCTGAACGAGTCCATCGACGGCCTGCGGCAATCGTTTGCCAGCGCGCGAGCGACCGAGGTTGAAGCGCCGGCGGTTACCCGCAGGAAACCGGCGCGGCACCGCGTCCACGCCAGCGCGCGCAAACGCTCGCGCGGCTAAACGGCCCCTACGCGGCCGGGCTTTATTTTCGCCACTTGTGAACTGGATCACATTCGTCCGGATGATTCCGCGCGATGCTCGCGGTCACCGGATGGCGTGAGCCGATTTCAATGTCCGGGGCTGGCAAGGTCGTTGACGGTATACTGCGTCAACGACCTTGTTTTTTTGTGGGGACGCTATTCGCAGACATCCACGCGGCGGGTACGCCAGCCTGCTGGCGTCATGACGCGCTTTCGCGCGACGTAGCAGCCGCCATAGCCATCGTTGTAGCCGGTACCATAATAGTAGGGATCACCGTAATAGGGGGAGCCGTAGCCATAATAGGCGCCGTAATAGCCGGCACCGGCGAGACCCGCCCCGATCGCGACGCCTGGCCAGAAGCCGCCGCCATGCCAATGGCCACCGCGGCCCCAGCCGCCACCATGGCCCCAGCCGCCATGTCCGAATCCCCGCGCCTGGGCCACCTGCGGCGCCGACAGCCCGATTGCCGCGACGGCCAGTACCGCCATCATCATCCTGCGTAACATCACTCGATCCTCCGCGTGGACACGCTCCACGCTTCAAAGCAGGACCAAGCTAACGTCACTTGGGCATTCCGGACAGCCACACTGTCTCACTTCCGCGCGAGCATTCAGCAGCCGCGGCAGATGCTCTTGAGCTTCTTGTCGAGCATGCGATTCTCGGCGTTGACGGTGGCATCAGCAGCCCCACCGGTGCCGGAGCCGGTGGTCACGCCGGAGCCCGGCCCGGATGACTGAGCCGTCCCGAGGCTGTTGGTGCCGGGCGGAGGAGCCGGCGAGTTGGCGACACCTCCGGTCGATCCCGCAGAGCCTCCGGTAGAGCTGCCGGTCGATCCGGCAGAACCGCCGGTCGCCTGCGCGAAGGCGACGGCCGGCACCGCCGCGAGCGCGAAGATCAGGATCATGGTCTTGATTGAGGCGGTTGCGGACGATGCGGCCATCGGAGATTCTCCTTTACCGGTCAACCGCCTCGGCGAAGTCCAGTTCCGGAACAAATGCCGTCACATCAGCTTGAAAACGAGGAGGCAGGCACGATCATGCGCAAACTGATCGCGTTCGACGAGGACACGTTCGACAAGCTCAAGCAGTTGGGACGGGACAGGATGGCGACGTTTCAGGAGCTCGCGGACGAAGCCTTTGCCGACCTCCTGAAGAAGCATGGCATTCCCATCGATCTCCGGGACGCGTTGCGCAAGAGCGCCAGGATCGGCCGTGAAGCGGACAAGCCGGCCACGCGTCCCAAACCCAGAAAGGCCAGATCACCATGACCGATCGCGATCCCGCTGCGGAGGGCGAACGCGCCGCGCGCGACAACATTCCGGCTGAGGCCAATCCGTATCTCGACGGCAGCGACGATCATGCGCTGTGGGCCGCCGGCCACGAGAAGGCCGCAGGTGCGATCGAAGCGACCGAATCCGAGGGGCGCTGACGCGCCGCTCCGGATCGCGCGTGGGCGCGGCCGGGAGACTGCCGATGTGTCAACCGATCCGCTTCAGGCCCTTCTTGAAGCGCGGACCGTTCGCGACGTAGAACTTGGCCGCACTCCCCATCTTCTGGACCTGGGCGTCGTCGAGCGTGCGGATCACACGCGCCGGTGAGCCGATGATCAGGGAACGTTCAGGAAATTCCTTGCCCTCGGTGATGACGGAACCGGCACCGACGATGCTGTTGCGGCCAATCTTGGCGCCGTTCATCACGATCGAGCCCATGCCGATCAACGCGCCCTCCTCGATGGTGCAGCCATGCAGGATGACGTTATGGCCGACCGTGCAGTTCCGGCCGATGACAAGCGGAAAGCCGAGATCGGTGTGGCAGGTCGAGCCGTCCTGCACATTGGCGCCCTCGCCGATCTCGATCCACTCATTGTCGCCGCGCAGCACGGCACCGAACCAGACGCTCGCACCCGGCTTCAGGCGCACGCGGCCGATCACGGTGGCGGTCTCGGCGATGAAATAATTGCCGTCGGCGGGAAGGTCGGGCGCCTGCCCGTCGAGCTCGTAGATCGCCATGGGGGTCTCCTGTCACGTCGACCTCAGCCATAGCGAAACGGCCGCGAAGAGGCAAAGGCCGCCCCGCTGGACGGTCCTGCCGGGCGTCAGCCCAGAACGCCGGCCGCGCGCAGCGTCATCAGGAAGAAGGTGCCGCTCATCATGCTCCAGAAGCCGGCGATGAGGGTCGCCATCATCACGAACTCGGCGCGGCGGCTTTCCACGCGCATGCCGCGGAGCGTGTTGCGCATGATGATGAAGGGCGCGGCGAACACCAGGAACGGAACCGCCGCGAAGGTCTTCGGCGCCACGCCGTCCTGCAACAGGCCGAAGCCGGCGGGCCGCTGCGCCAGCGCCTGGTATCCGTTCACGAGCGCGCCCGCGAGCGCGAAACCAATGCAGATCGAGAAGAAAGTATTGAGAGCTTCAGGTGTCATCGGAACGGTCCGCCCTTACGCAACGCGAGGTGCCTTCCTGTGACAAATAGTGCTGGTTAACGCTACATTATCCTTAAGGGAAGGTTAACAGCGCTGTCCCTCCCACGCAGGGCCGTCCCCGCTCCCCGCAGCCGGGAACGCTCCGCGAAATCGCCGCCGCATGGCATATTCGCCGCTGATTCGTCGGCCACCGGCCGACGTCCGGCTCGACTTGCGCTTGCTCATGACGGTGTTTTCGGCAGCTCCCCTTAGGTCCCCCCGTACCCGCACCCGGGCGCATGTCCTCCCGATCGTGCTCGGCGGCATTGCCGCGGCATGCGCGGTCGCGCTCGTCGCCTATTTGTTGTGGCCGACCTGGGGCACCCGCGGCGCGAACGCCCCGGACAAGCTGCCGGTGAGCGTCGGCGGCACGTTGTTCAACCTGCCCATGACTGCGATCCGCATGAAGATCCAGCGGCACTCCGGACCTCAGGAGCGCATCGACCTCGACTTCCTCTATCCTTCGCTGGAACCGCCCGGCACGCCGAAGCATGTCACCGCCGACACCGTGGAAGCGGCGGTGCAATCGATCGACCGCATCTTCCTGTCGATCGCAGCTCATCACGATGCGCTCGCGCCCGAGCAGCGAACGGCCACGATCTATCCGCGCTACCTCGACCAAGCCGCGGCGATGCCCGTGGACGGCCTGACGATGCGGATGTTCCGCACGGACACCCCTTACGGCAACGAGGACCTCTATTCCGCCGCAAGCCCGGCGCTGACCGCGCGCTGCACCCGCGATGCTGCGACGCCCGGCATGTGTCTCTCGGAGCGCCGCGTCGGCGGCGCCGACCTCACCTTCCGCTTTCCGCGCAGCTGGTTGTCGCAATGGCGTGACGTGGCGGATGCGATGGAGAAGCTGACCGCGCAGCTGCGCGGGCCGAAGGGTTGAGCGGCCCTGCCCTGCCGCGAGCTACCTAAAACAAAAACCGCGAAAACAACCCCATGCACAGTAGCCAAGCATCGGCAGCATCGAGGCTTTTCGTATTTTACGAATCGCGCCTTGACCCGTCGGGCAAAACAGGGGCATGATGGCATCATGGGGTGCCGACGAAGCGACCTTCACAGCCGACGCGAGATGCTCTTGACCGTCAGCACCCCCGCCGCGTCAGTCGCGGATCTTCTGCGCCCGGTAAAGGCTTGGCGTTGTCCCGGCCGACTTGCGGAACGCACGATTGAAATTGGCCTGCGACGAAAATCCGGTGGCATAGGCGATATCGACCAGCGGACGATCGCTGGTGGACAAGAGCCGCTTGGCGAGATCGAGACGCTGCCGGCTGACATATTCATGCGGCGCGACCCCGGTCGCCGCCTTGAAGCTCCGCGAGAAATGCGCCGGGCTCATGCACGCCACCGATGCCAGATCCTTGACCGTGAAATCGCGCTCGACGGATGCATCGATGAACTCGGTCACGCGCGACAGCCGTTTGGCGTCGAGCGGCCTTTGACCGGCATTGAACTGCCGGAGCGTGACCGCGGTGGCCGAGTAGCTGTGCACCAGATGGGCTGACAACGCGCGCCCCAGGCTTTCGATCAGGAGCCGGCCGGTGGAGGTCTCCTGTTCGAGTTCAGCCAGGATCCGGTCCGCGACATGCTCGATGAACATGTCCTGATCAATGGTCTCATAGCGGATCGAGATTCCCGACGGGTCGATGTCGAGGTCCCTGAGCATGGTGTCGTCGAACGGCTTGCCGGGAAGGAAGAGATGCAGGCATTCCTGCATCTGGTTCTCGACCCGAATGAAGTCCTCGCGGATGCCGGCCGGGCAAAGCCACACGGTGCCCCTTCTGCCGAAGGTGCGCTGCCGCATGCCGGCGCCTTCGCGGTCGACGACCGAGTTGCCACGGAGCAGGATTGCGATCTCGGTGTCCCGCGGCAATTGTGGTGGCAGGTCGCCGGGCTCATGGCTCCATCGCTCGGCGAGGAGGTGCGACCATCGCCGGTCGTTGGACGTCTGAAGCATTCTGCCGGTCACATATTTATCGACAGAGTTGCCAAGCATGCCCATCGTGAATCTCCGCCAGATAGCGCGACGTGGGGGCAACGGTATTGCTAGGTCCAGCAATAACCATGCCAGAGATCCGACCAGCCGTCCACGGGTCGAGAGCAGTCCGGGACAACAACACCGCACGTTTGGAAAAGCCAGGTCGTGCCCGGGCGCCGCATGCTCGGCGCCATCTTGAATCAGGAGGAGGTCCATGTCCCGAACCACGGTAATAGGCGCGTGCCCCCACGATTGCCCGGACACCTGCTCCATCCTGACCACGGTCGAGGATGGCAAGGCGATTGCCGTGCGCGGCAATCCCGATCATCCGTTCACGCGCGGACGGCTCTGCGTCAAGGTCAACAACTACGAGGAGCGCGTCTACAGCGACAAGCGCGTCCTCCATCCGCTGAAACGGGTCGGCCCGAAGGGCGCCGGACAGTTTCAGCCGATCTCCTGGGATGAGGCCCTCGAAACCATCGCATCGCGATGGACATCCACTATCGCCGAGCACGGCGCGCAGGCGATCCTGCCCTACAGCTATCTGGGCACCCAGGGCATCATCAACGGGCTGAACGTCGGAGATCCCCTCTTCAACAAGCTCGGCGCAACGGTGCTCGAGCGCACGTTCTGCGATTCCGCCTCGTGCACCGCCTACATGATGACGATCGGGCATACCCCCGGCGTCGACCCCGAGAGCTTCGTGCACTCGAAATACATCATCCTGTGGGCCTGCAATACGCTGAGCACGAACTCGCATCACTGGCCGTTCATCGAGCAGGCGAAGAAGGCCGGTGCCAAGCTCGTGGTGATCGATCCCGTCCGCACCCGCACGGCGCGCCTCGCCGACTGGCACATTCCGATCCGTCCCGGCACCGACGCTGCGCTCGCGCTCGCAATGATCCACGTCATCATCAAGGAGAACTTGGTCGATCGCGACTACGTCGACAAGCACACCGTCGGATATGACGAGCTGGCCGAGCGAGCGTCGATCTACACACCCGAATTTGCCTCCGAGGAAACTGGCATTCCCGTCGACGATATCATCAGGCTGGCGCGGGAATATGCCACGACACCTCCGGCCGTCGTGCGCATCGGCGTCGCGGTCGAGCGGCATGCCGGCGGAGGCCAGACCGTGCGCGCGATCGCCTGTCTTCCCGGCTTGATCGGCGCATGGAAGCATGTCGGCGGCGGCCTGCTCCAGCTTCCGATCTGGGCATTCCCGGTCAGATGGGACGTGCTGATGCGTCCCGATCTCCAGCCGGAAAAAATGCGCGTGCTCAATTCCTGGCGCCTCGGAGCGGCGCTGACGGGCGAGCTCGGCTTCGATCCACCGATCAAGGCGCTGTTCGTCTACAACGCCAATCCGATGGCGATGGTGACCGAACAGGGCAAGCTCGAAAAGGGCCTGGAACGCGAGGATCTCTTCACGGTCGTCAGCGAGCATTTCCTGACCGACACCGCCAGGTATGCCGACATCGTTCTGCCTGCGACCACGCAGCTCGAGCAGAAGGACATCCTGTTCTCGTGGGGACACCTTTACCTCTCCTACAACAACCAGGCGATCGAGCCGCTCGGCGAAGCCGTTCCGAACACCGAGCTGTTCCGCCGCCTCGCGCGCGCGATGGGCATCACGGACCCGGCCTTCTTCCGGTCCGACGAGGAGATGATCGCCGCATCGCTCGACTGGAGCAGCCCGGTGCTCGATGGCATCTCGCTCGAGGACGTCAAGGCCAAGGGCTATGTGCGCCTCAACATGCCCGCGCCCGCCGACTGGGCACCGCACCGCGAGGGCAACTTTCCGACCGCCTCCGGCAAGTGCGAGTTCAAGTCGACGATCGCCGGCGGAGGCAACTTCGTGGTGCCGCTGTTCCGCCAGGGCTACAATGGCGACCAGGACGGCGCGCCGGTCGATCCCCTGCCTCACTACATCCGGCCGAACGAGAACCCGCGCTCGGCGCCCGCGCTGGCGACCCACTATCCGCTCAGCCTGATTTCACCGAAGAGCCACGCCTTCCTGAATTCGAACTACGGCAACCTGCCGGCGCAAACCGCGCAGGCCGGCGAGGAACAGGCGGTGCTTCTCAACCCTGACGATGCGGCACAACGGGGCATCATCGCAGGCGCACCCATCCGCGTGTTCAACGATCGCGGCTCGTTCGAGGCATTCGCGACCGTTTCCCCCGACATCATGCCGGGCGTCGTGGTGGCGCCGTCGGGCTACTGGCAACGATCCAACCGCAAGGGAGCGACCGTCCACGCGCTGACGCCCCCAGCCTTCGCCGACCTCGGTCGCGCGCCGACCTTCTCCGACATCCTCGTCCAGGTCAGCGGCATCCAAGTCAGTGGCATCCAAGTCAGTGCCGTCCAAGCCAGTGCCGTCCAAGCCAGCGGAGCCTGACGATGACTTACGTGGTCACTGACAATTGCCGCGGCTGCCGATACACGGAATGCGTCACCGTCTGCCCGGTGGAATGTTTCCACCTCGACGACGCCATGACCTATATCGACCCGGAAAACTGCATCGATTGCGGTGGCTGCGCGCCGGCCTGCCCGGTCGGCGCGATCGAGCCCGACTATCGTCTGGCTGCGGACAAGAAATTCTGGATCGACGTCAATCGCAAGCGCGCGGCCGAAACTCCCGTCGTCAGCGCACGTCTGGCGCCTCTGCCGGGCGCCGACGAGCGTAGGGTGGCGCTGGGCCGATGACGGAACGAGCCTCAGAGGTCGAGGCGGGCAAGTTCCGCGTCGCTGTCGTCGGCAGCGGACCGGGCGGCTTCTACGCCGCCGAAGCGCTGCTGCGCTCCGACGCATCTGTGACCGTCGACATGTTCGAGCGGCTGCCGGTGCCCTACGGGCTGGTGCGGTTCGGCGTCGCTCCCGACCATCCAAAGCTCAAGCAAGTCACGATCGCCTTCGACAGGATCGCGAGAACGCCTGGTTTTCGTTTCGTCGGCGGCGTCACGATTGGAGACGATGTCACGGTCGACGAGCTCCGCGAGGCCTATGACGCCGTCGTGCTCGCGACCGGCGCCGAACTGAGCCGGCCTCTGGACGTTCCGGGCGAGGCGCTGCCAGGGAGCCACAGCGCCGGCGATTTCGTCGCGTGGTACAACGGCCACCCCGAATTCGCCGATCTCAAATTCGATCTCGAGCACGAGGCGGCGGTGATCATCGGCCATGGCAACGTCGCTCTCGACGTCGCACGCATTCTCGCCAAGTCCGCCGACGAGCTACGCCAGACCGACATCGCGCGGCACGCGCTCGAAGTTCTGGCGGAGAGCCGGATTCGCCAGATCGTCATCGTCGGCCGCGGCGGGCCGGCGCAGGCGAAATTCACCGCTAAGGAATTGCGTGATTTCCTCGAACTGAGCGCATGCGACACGCTGGTCGACGACCGCGGGATCGGCCCGGACGAATTCGAGCCGCAGATTTCCGGGGATCAGGAGCTCGCCGAAAAACTCTCGCTGCTGCGCGCGTTTTCGCGGCAGACCGCGACCAGGCCAAGGCGCTGTCTCTTTCGTTTTGGTCTCTCTCCCGTCGCAATCAAGGGACACGGCCGGGTCGAGACGGTCGCGCTCGGGAGCCGGTCGGGTGCCATCGAGGAGATCGCGTGCGGCCTCTCGTTCGGCAGCATTGGCCGCAGGACGACGCCTATCGCCGGCGTTCCCTATGACGCACAGCGCGGCGTCCACGCGAACATCGATGGGCGCGTTACGTCGGGGCATTCCGTGATCGAGGGGCTCTATGTCTGCGGGTGGAGCAAGCGCGGGCCGAGCGGCACGATCGGCACCAATCGCGGCTGCGGGATGGCCACGGCGGAGGCCGTCCTGGCCGACTTTGCCCATCAGCGGACCCGTTCGGATGCGCCCGACGCACTGCTTGCACGGATCGCCAGCCGCGTGGCACGCGTCGTGAGCTACCCTGACTGGATGGCGATCGATACAGCCGAGAAACGCAAGGGAGCCCCGCTCGGCAAGCCACGGGAGAAGTTCGTCACGGTTCCCGACATGATCGCGGCGATGGGCGCCTGACCCGACGGGCCACAACGCCGCAGCGGCGCTTCGCGCCTACTCCTGATCGACGAGATCGTCCTCGAGGATCGCCATCTGGAACTGGAACGAGCGATCGTCGTCCTCGTCGTCGACGAACAGCACGCCGATGAACTCCTCGCCGATATAGACCTCGGCGGAATCGTCCTTCTTCGGCCGCGGCACGACGCGGATCTTGGGATTGCCGAATACGCGCTTCAGATATGCGTCGAGCTTTCTGACTTCTTTGACGTCCACGGCAAGTCTCCGATCGAAAATGGTCGGCGGGTTTTAGGACGAGACGCGACGAACCGCCAGCATGAATTGCCAAAGAATTTGGGGATCAAAAGGGCCGGAAAATCCGGCCCCTTTTCAACGTCAAAGCCGGGTCTCAAAGCCCCATCGCGTTGATCATCTGATCCATGGTGCGCGACGGCTCGGCGCAGCCGGCCTCGCCGACGATCTTGGCGGGCACGCCCGCGACCGTGACGTTGTGCGGTACGGGCTTGACCACGACCGAGCCGGCGGCGATGCGCGCGCAATGGCCGACCTCGATGTTGCCGAGGATCTTGGCGCCGGCGCCGATCAGCACGCCATGGCGGATCTTCGGATGACGGTCCTCGTTCTCCTTGCCGGTGCCACCAAGCGTGACGCCGTGCAGGATCGAGACATCGTCCTCGATGATGGCGGTCTCGCCGCAGACGAAGCCGGTGGCGTGATCGAGGAAGATGCCGCGGCCGATGCGCGCGGCGGGATTGACGTCGGTCTGGAACACCGCGGAGGCGCGGCTCTGGAGATAATACGCGAAATCCTTGCGGCCCTTCAGATAGAGCCAGTGCGCGAGGCGATGGGTCTGGATCGCGTGAAAGCCCTTGAAGTAGAGCAAGGGATCGATGAAGCGCGAAGTCGCGGGATCGCGATCGTAGACGGCAACGAGATCGGCACGAAAGGCATTCCCGAGATCGGGATCGTCGCGCAACGCCTCGCCATAGGTCTGGCGCACGAGGTCGCCCGACAGGGCGGAGTGATCGAGCCGTTCGGCGACGCGGTGGACCACTGAGTCCTCCAGGCGGCCGTGATGCAGCACCGCCGAATAGATGAAGGTCGCAAGCTCCGGCTCGCGACGCACGATGTCCTCCGCTTCGCCCCGGATCCGGTCCCATATCGGATCGAGCGATGCGAGCTTTCCTCCCGGATTGACCTGATGCACTGCCATGGATTTGCTCTCTGGGATTTGCTCTTTCGAATGGGCCCGCTTTACCGGCTCTATAGCATAGTCTAGGCGACAAAGTCCCGACGGGCTTGCCTGAGAGTGAACAGCACCTTGCCTCGCGAAAGCACGCCAAGACGTTGAAACACAACGGCTTCTTCTGACGCCCCCAAGCGGTAAGGTCGGCTCAAAGTGGTCAGAGTTTTGCCAAATTCAAGCCGGGCGGCGTCAAACTATTGGTGAATTCTCTGCCGACCGTTATTGCGGGCATGGTCGCAAGCGAGGACGGAAGCAGATTTGAGCATCACCACCGAGCAATTGCGCGCGCGCGCCGCGGGTACGTTTTGGCTGCGTCTGGCGGCCGTGGCCCTGCCCCTTCTGATGATCGCGCCGGCGTTCTGGAACGGCTATCCGCTGTTGCAATGGGATACCGGCGGCTATCTGGCGCGCTGGTACGAGGGCTATCTCGTCCCCAGCCGCTCCACGGTGTTCGGCCTCTATCTGCACTATGGCGAGAGTTTTGGTTTCTGGATCAACCTCGCGGTCCAGTCGCTGGCGGCGCTGTGGCTGTTGCAGCTCACCCTTCGCGTGCACTCGATGATGCAGACATTCCGCTTCGTCGCGATCTGCCTGCTCCTGATCGTGTCGACCGCCCTGCCCTGGCTTGCGAGCATGCTGCTTACGGACATCTTTGCCGGACTCTCGGTGCTGTCGCTGTTCCTGCTTGTCGTCGGCGGGCAACGGACATCGACGCTCGAAAAGACCTCGCTGTTCGTCTTCACCGCCTTTGCCGCCGCGACCCACAGCGCGACGCTCGGCGTGCTGCTCGGCCTCTGTGCCGCCGGCTGGATGGCACGGCCGTTTCTCAAGAAGCGGCTTCCGCTTGCCGGATTGGCGCAGGCGAGCCTCACCATCGTCGTGGGCGGCCTGATGCTGGTGTCGGCGAATTATGCGTTGTCCGGCAAGTTGGCCTGGACGCCCGGCGGCTACGGCGTCGCCTTCGGCCGCATGATGCAGGACGGCATCGTCGCGCGCTACCTTAGCGATCATTGCCCTCGCGAGCGCTACAAGCTCTGCCCCTATCGCAACGAGCTGCCGGCGAGCGCCGACGAGTTCCTGTGGGGCAAGAGCATGTTCAACACGCTCGGCCGCTTCGAAGGCATGAACGAGGAGATGGGTTACATCGTCGTGCATTCGCTCGCGGATTATCCGGCCTGGCAGGCCGGCGCGGCGCTGCGGGCGATGGGCCAGCAATTGCTGCATGTCGCGACCGGCGAAGGCACCAACGGCTGGATCCCGCACACCCGCGGCATCATCGAGCGCTACGTCCCCGCACAGGCCGCGCCGATGCGCGCCGCGCGGCAGCAGCACTGGGGTGTCAATTTCGACACCATCAACTGGCTGCACGTGCCGGTGGCGCTGGCCTCGATGCTGGCGCTGCTCGCACTGCTCGGCCATGCGCTCGCAAACCGTCGGCTGGACGATCTGACGCTGCTGGCAGCGACCGTGACGCTGGCTCTGCTCGGCAACGCCTTCATCTGCGGCGTCATCTCCGGCCCGCACGACCGCTACGGCGCGCGGATGGTGTGGGTTGCGACCTTCGTGGTGCTGATGGCGCTGGCGCGGCGGTTTGGGGACGACGTCAAGGCGCGATGAGATTGGGATGAAGGGGCATCGCGCTTGGTATCGTGCGAGCAGCGATCGCTTTCATCGAAAATGAACACCTAGGCTTGGCATTCGACAGCCTATCCGCGTCGGCAACCCGTAGTGGACGCCGCAAGCGAGTAGCTTTTGTGAGCGAGCGTGACTTGCGTGCATCACGCTGTGAAGCTTGAACGCTGGTAGCAGCCACTTCAATTCGTCGTGGTCTTGCCCCCGCGCATGGACACGAGCTTTTCCTCACGAAATCGGAGAACGAACCACGCGGCCTCATCGAAACCGTCTGCGAGCTTTCCTTCGTGATAATACACCATCTGAGCAGCTTCCGACTTCGACGGCGGTCCCAGCGCCGTGACTACCTCCGAACGCGACATACCCAAATGCAGCTTGCCGTCGAAGACGACGGGCGCGAACTTTTCCGGGATGATGGCGCAATCGGTCGAGGTCTCGGTGTCTTTCTCGGTGAGCTCTTCCACGATCTCTGCGACGAGATGGTCCGGGCCGCCCATCTCTCCGTGGGACACGACCCACAATCGATGCTGCGCGCGCCTGTAACACAGCCAATAAATGCTACCTCCAGCATGGCCCTGATGTTGGATGGTCCCTTCGCCCACGGCTTCGCGGATTGCGCCGAGCGGCGTCTCCTCGAAGCGGCCGGCGAATGCGCCTAGCGAAAAGCGGGTCGCCAATCTCTTCACGACCGTCGGCTGCACGCGCTCGAACGCACGTTCGTCGGCTGGCGGCGGCGGTGTCTGCGCGGAACAGTCGTCCGCGGGGATCGCGAAAAGGAGAAGCAGCAAGAAGAGCGTCTTTCGACCATCAACTCCGAATTGCCTTGCATGCGCTGGGGTCAGATTCTGGGTATCGGACACGTCAGTCTATCTCCTGCGATCACCATAGCTGAGTGTGGAGGAGCCTCCCTCACCCCACCGCCTTCACTTGGCTTTGGTCGGCCCAGCGCGACAATCGTTCATGGCATTCTTTGGATGAGAGGCATCAGACCACCCCCGTGGCGCTTTGTGCCTCACCCCAGCCGTGACAGAAAATCCAGCACGCCGGTCTTGTAGACCTTGTCGCCGACCGCGCGCATGTGGTCGCGGTTCGGAATGTCGAGCACTTCCGAGCCGGGGATGATCGCGCCGAGCGCGCCGGCGGAGCCTGCGACGTCGTCGGCGGTGCCGACCGCGATCAGCACCGGCACCTCGATGCGTGCAGCTTGCTGCCTCGTCATCAGCTCGCGCGTGCCGCGCAGGCAGGCGGCAAGGGCGCGACGGTCGGAACGGGTCTGGTCCGCGAAGGCGCGAAAGGTGCGCCCCATGGGTTCGGTGACGTCATCCAACGCGGGCGCCTCCAGCGCCTTGGCGACGTTCTCGCCGGGGCCAGTGCCCTCGATCAGGCCGCCGATGCCGATACCGCCGAGGATCGCCGAGCGCAGGCGCTGCGGCTCGTTGAGGGACAGCCAGGCCGCCATCCGTCCGCCCATCGAATAGCCCATGATGTCGGCCTGCGGGATGGCGAGGTGATCCATCAGCGCGAGCACGTCGCCGGCCATGACGGGAATCGAATATTGCGCAGGCTCGTAGAGCTTTGCGCTTTCCCCGTGGCCACGATTGTCGAGCGCAATGACGCGGCGGCCGTTCTTGCGCAGCTCCGAAACCCAGGTCGGATAGACCCAGTTCACGTTCTTGCTCGAGGCAAAGCCGTGCACCAGGATGATCGGATCCCCCTCGCCTTCATCGAGATAGGCAATTTCAACGGCGCCGTTGTGAAAGCTCGGCATCATCAGTTCCGTGAGGTCTTGAGGGGAATGGTTGGTGTTAGAGCACGATCCGCAAAACTGTGCAGCGGTTTTCCGGCAACATCATGCTCAAACAATAACCTAAGACGGGGCTTTAGGCCGTGACGGCGGCGTTCGCCAGAGCGGCTTCGGCTGCGATCTGCGCCCGGCGAAGCCGCCGCGCGCGCCTGCGATCGCACCAGGCCTGTGTGAGACGCTCGGTCGTCGCCTTGATGGAAGAGAGAAGACCGAACAGCGTCAGCATCGCGCCGAACAGCCAGAGCGCCAGATCGAACGCACCGCCGATCAGCAGCAGCGCGCCGCGGCCGAGCAGCTTCATGATCGCGCGCGTCTTGCCGCCTTGCGCTTCCGCAAGCCGCGCCGCGCGCGCGACGTCCTTCGGACCTTCGGCGATGCGCAGCGTGTCCATCGCCCCGCGCGTGCCGGTCTTTCCGGCAACGCGCGTGACGTCCTTGCCGAGCCGAACCAGCGCGCCGGCCTTCTCGGCGCGGAACGCGGCCTTGATCGCGCTGACGGTCTCGCCCGGGCGGAACACGGAGCCCTTGGCCACGGCGTTCTGGAGCATCGGGGTATCGACCACCTCGCGCGCCGAGCGTCCGGCCCATGCCGCAAGGCTCTCACTGAGTCGCCCCACCTTGCGGGCGTCCTTGACCAGCGTCAGTCCGGCGCGCACGGGCGCAGCGCCACCGACGGACACATAGGTTGCCGCAGTCACCGCAAGGCCGGCCGTCGCCAGGCCGAGCACCAGGCGATCGGTGTCCTCGCCCATGGCGAGGTGCTTGCCCTCCCGCACGACGTCCCTGATGTCGCCGATCACGAAGAGATCCCCGGCCACCGTCCCGGACAGGCTTGCGACATCGTCGGCGTTGCCGGTGACGAGGCCGGTGGCAAAGCGCTTTGCGAAATACGAGGTGGAATTCTGTTCCTTGACCGCATCGCTCACGCGGCTCAGCAGGTCGTCGGGCAACGCGATGTTCCGGTCGCGCGCCAGCGCCACAAAACTGTCGGCGAGATCGGCGTCGCCGGCGGCGAGCGCGGCCTCGATGTTGTCCTGAACCAGCCGGTCATTCCGCTGCAGCAGCGCATCGAGCTTCAGTTCGGAGAGCACGGCCGGATCATCCTGGGCGGCGAGGATCGCGCCGGCCTCACGGGCGTGCGGCGCTACCTGCGCGAGCATGAAACTGCACGCCGCGATACCGGTCAACGCTGTGCTGATTCGCAGCCACTTCATGTGGGAAGCCTGGACGGTCCTGAAATCGGGTGACGATTGAGTCGTCTTTGGTCGCAATCACGCTCGTCCACAGACATAGTATGCCAAAATTGCGACACAACGTCCCCGACGAAAGAAGGGCTTCTCTCAGGCCTCAAGATTGTGTCGAATTTGCATGAGCAAATGAGCATGGGGCAATTGCGGACCTTTCGGTTCCGCTGGACTAGCAATCGTCTGCACCCGCCAGTATGGTCCGCGGCGCCTTAAAGATGCCGCGTCAGTTCGTGATTGTGTCTGCCGCCATTGCCACTCCAGGATGAGTTCGATGTCCGACCATGTCGTCCCGCACTTCCACAACGATGCCGGTGTCCCCGTCATCGAGATCGGCTCGCAAGAGTTCATGTGCGTGGGCGCCAACCCTCCGTTCGACCATCCGCACGTCTTCCTCGACCTCGGCAACGACAACGAGATCATCTGCCCCTACTGCTCGACGCTGTACCGGTTCGCGGCCGACCTGAAGGCAGGCGAAGCCCGCCCGCCGGAATGCGTCCTGAAGGACAAGGTGGCCTGACCGCTTCCATCGGTCAGGGGTGGCGCTCTCCCGAACGATTGTCATCGCCGGTGCCGGCATCGGTGGACTGACGGCTGCGCTTGCGCTCGCAGCCCGCGGCTTCCGGATCGTCGTGCTGGAAAAGGCCGAGCGCCTCGAGGAAGTCGGCGCCGGCCTGCAGCTCTCCCCCAATGCCAGCCGCGTGCTGGTCGAGCTCGGCCTCACCGAGCGCCTCAAGCTGCGCGCCGTCACCCCGGAAGCGGTCTCGATCATGAGCGCGCGGGCCGGCGGCGAGCTGCTGCGCATGCCGCTCGGTGAAGCAGCTTCGCTACGGGCCGGCGCGCCCTATTGGGTGGTGCACCGCGCCGACCTGCAATCGGCGCTGGCCGGCGCTGTTGCCGATCATCCCGATATCGACCTGAAACTGGGCGCGACCTTCGAAGACGTCGCGCCGCATGCCAAGGGGCTGACCGTCGTCCATCGCAGCGGTACGATCCGCCGCAGTGATCTCGCCAGTGCGCTGATCGGCGCCGACGGCATCTGGTCGACGGTCCGCCAGCATCTGTTTCCCGAGGTGCAGCCGCGCTTCTCCGGACTGATCGCCTGGCGCGGCACGCTCGATGCCACGCAACTGCCAAAGGATTACACCGCGCGCCGGGTGCAGCTCTGGATGGGACCCAATGCCCATCTCGTCGCCTATCCCATCGCGGGGGGCCGCCAGATCAACGTGGTCGCGGTGCTGCCGGGCACCTGGAACAGGCCGGGCTGGAGCACGGCCGGCGACCCTCTCGAGGTGATGGACGCCTTTGCCGGCCCACGCTGGCCGCCGGCGGCGCGCATGATGCTCGCCACGGTCGACAGCTGGCGGAAATGGGCGCTGTTCGGCGTGCCCGACGGCTGCCCCTGGAGCCAAGGTCCGGTGGCGCTGCTCGGCGATTCCGTGCATGCGATGCTGCCTTTTGCCGCCCAAGGCGCCGGCATGGCGATCGAGGATGCCGCGGTGCTCGCCCGCCATTTGAGCCTTGAAGCCGCCGAGAGCACCGCGGGGATCAGTGCGGCACTGAAGCAATACGGCCGCGCGCGCCAGGCGCGGGTGCGGCGGGTGCAGCGGACCGCGCGGCAGCAGGGCCGCATCTATCATCTCGGTGGGCCGCTTGCGGCCGCACGCGATCTCGCGATCCGCGCGCTCGGCCCGGAGCGCATGCTGGCGCGGCAGGACTGGATCTACGGCTGGCGGTCCTGATCGACGCGCCGCCGGCCTCAGCGGGCCGCTTTCCCGGATTTCGATGCTGGTTTGGCGGTGGCCGCGGGCGACAATTGCGCGGCAGGCGGCGTCGCCTCAGGCGGCGTTTCCCGGCACTTGTTGCGGCGCCAGGCGTCCTCGGCCAATTGGGCCTGCCCGCGCACCGCGATATAGTCGTTGCGATAGGCGAGCTCGGACACGACGGCGCCACCCGTCCCGGTCTCGGCCTTCTCCATCAGCCCGCGCAAATCGTCGGTGCGCTTGGCGAGCGCCTTGCGCTCACCCTCCAGCTGCTTGCAGTCGTACAATTCGTATTTGGCGGGATCGGCAAAGGCCGGCGCGACCGTCTCGCTCATGCCGGCGCAGCCGGACAGCACGGCGCCGGCCGCGAGCAGCGCCAGGAGCGCGCCAAAGCCGCGCGGCGAAGAGGAAAACGAAGCAACCATGCCGGATGAATAGCCCCCGTGGATTGAGAATGCCTAAAGCAACAACAGATGTCCGGATTGAGGCTTTGCCTTGTGGGCCCGGCTCGCTTAAGGAAGAACCGTCCCTCCGAACAGGCAAAGCGCCAATTCCAGACGGCCGGAGATGGACTTAAGTATTTGATCTCGTTGGATCAAGCGGGCATGGCGGAATTGGTAGACGCAAGGGACTTAAAATCCCTCGGTGCGCAAGCGCTGTGCCGGTTCGACCCCGGCTGCCCGCACCACGAGATTTGATGGCGGCGAGACTGCCCAGAGCCCGGCGCGGGCCTTTACTCGGCTTTAGTCCGTCTCCCCCTAAATCGAACGATGTCTGCCCGTCGATGCAGACCCAGGGACATGCAGGGCCTGGAGCTATTGGCTTCGATGGTGAGAGCTCCAATGGACGCGCGCGAGGATTGGTCCCGGTCCGGGATTGACGGAGGGCAAGCAGCGCCCGGACGTTACCTGCACGGGCGCGAGGTCTACGTCTTCCTGATCGCCTTCCTCTCCGTGTTCTACCTGTCGAACGGACCGCTTCTGCTCGGCCATTATGATCTGGGCTGGCATCTCGCCGCCGGGGACCTGATCAGGCAGCGCGGCGAAGTCCCCTTCCAGGATCCGTGGGCGTTCACCCTCGGCGACAAGCGATGGTACAATCTGTCCTGGCTCTGGGACGTGATGGCCAGCGCGCTCTATCAGCACGCCGGCTTTGCCGGGATCGTCCTCATGGTCGTCGCCAGCGGCGCGGTCATCGCAGGATACCTCGCCTTCTGCGGCCTCAGTAGCGGCGCATCGCCCCTGGCGGTTTGCATCGCAGTCTTTGCCGCGTGCCTGCTCTACCCCTGCTACGAAGCCTCGCCCAACATGTATCTGGCGGCATCGCCGAACATCGCGACCATGCTGTTCGCGGTCGTCTTTTACGGGGAGTGTCTGCGGCGGCGAGGATGGTTCCTGTTGCCCCCGATGATGATCCTCTGGGTCAATTTGCATGGTGGCTTCATGCTCGCCTTTCCGATCCTCGGCGTGTTCGGTGGCCTCGCTTTGCTGCGGCGGGACTGGACAAACTTTCGGAACTACTGCCTCGCGGGCGTGGGGTGCTTCGTCGCGATCTTCGTCAATCCGCTGGGATGGCATGTCTATGACGGCGTCAGGGCGACGCTGGGTCATTTCGTCCAGGCTGATATCGGCGAATGGCGGTCCTATTTTCACAACATTGAGCTGCCGGGCAGCATTCCAGGCATCGCCTATGCGCTGACGTTCGTTGCGCTTGAGCTGCGATACCGAAGCTCCACGCGCGTTCCGCTCGAGGCGCGCGTGCTTGCGTGGCTCTTCCTGTTTCTGGGTCTCTATCAGTTCAGATACACCGCGTTCTTCTTCATCTTCTCGAGCGTCCCGATGGCGCTTCACATCGACCGGCTGCTGCCGAAACGCCTGTCGGGTTTCGAGGTCCAGCGCGCGATGCTGGCGGCAGGCGTCGTCGGCATCCTGTTGCTGCCCTTCACGTTCATGCAGGTGAGACCGGCTCTGGCATTGCCCGACATGCTCTCGGAGGAGGATGCGCGCTATCTCGAGGCGCACAGCTCGCACGCGCGCCTGCTGAACCACTGGAACATCGGTGGGCTCCTGATCTTCAGGACGCAGGGATCAGTGCCCGTCTTCGTCGACGGCCGGGCGGCGACCGCCTACCCGGACGAGCTGCTGCGCGATTATCTCAAGCTGGTCCGGTGGGACATCGACGAGGCGACCTGGGACAAGGTGATTAGCAAGTACAAGATCGATGCCGTGCTCTGGGTCAGAGCACATGACCCGCTGCGGCACTTCCTGGTCAGCGAGAGAGGCTGGAAAGAGGAATATACCGGCGCGTATGTCAGCCTCTACACCCGACGAGAGGCCGCGCCCCGGTAAGGTCAGGTCTGCCGGGGCCCGTGCCAAGAGGCCGGGCCGCTTGAAGGTCCACGCGGCAGCATGAGCCAGAAACAGATCAGCGCGAGCGTGAGCTGGCTGAACCCGTCCATGAACACGCCCGAGACCGACGCCAGGGTCGGGATGGCGATCGCAACCGTTAGCACGGCCGCCATCAGCGCAGCAGGCAGATCGACGACGAGAACCGCGGCGTACAGCGCCACCTCGAAGAAGGCGTACTCCTTCAGTCTAGGCGCGCAGAGATAGAGCGCGTACATCGCGAGCACAGTGATGCGCATTGCGGCGTCAGGATGCTCGACCAGCCAATCGTCGAGCGTCTGAAGAAGCGATGCCTTGCGGGCGGGGCGCGACGCGCCGACCATGCGCCACACCGAGATCGCGAGCGGCGCGAGCACCAGTGCGATTGCGATCAGACCATAGAGCGCGGCAACGACCGGCTTGCTGCCGGCGAGCCCAATGCGGTCCGCAACCGTCTGGCCGAGGAAGAGCAGCGACGGATTGACCTCGTTCCCCGGCGAATGCTGTCCGGGGATCTGGCCGAAGATCGCGCTCAGCCAACTCCTGAACAGGTCCGGATAGATCACCAGCGAAGCCAGGATCGGCAGCACGAACATGCCGGCTGCGACGGCGATCAGGAGAAGCTTGCGACCTCTTGGCTGCGGCAGGAAATAGAGCGCGGCAAGAACCGGGAAGAACACCAGCTTGAACGAGGTGACGAGGCCGAGCACGGCCGCACCGGCGAGCTGTGGTGCGAGGCTCGTGCCGCCCCCGCGCCCGGACTGCGCCGGACGCAGCAACAAGGCAAGCGATGCGGCCGTCAACAGGCCACTCAGGATCGCAAAATTCCCTGTCGCGATGATCCATTCAAAACCGAGGAAGCCACCGAGCGCGAACAGGCTCCGCAGCGCGACATCCCTCAAGCCCGGCCGGGTCTTGCCGAGACCGGGCAGCAGCAGCGCAGAGACCAACGCGAGAACGAGATAGATCGGCTTGTAGTGCGCGACGAGGAAACCGCCGGCGCAGACCGGCCGAAAGGCATCGAGGGTCGCCGGAAGATAGGGATAGGAGAGCTTGGTGTCCTTCAGGTTCTTGACGAAATAGGGATCGAGCCCCCCGATATGCGCATCGACGGCTGCGCAATTCACCCGCGCATCCCAGCCGAACGTCTCGTCCATGCCCATATCGATCACGACAAGCGTGGCGACAAGCAGCGCCAAGGCCAGGATGAAGCGGGTCATCCAGTTGCTCCCCCGCGCATTGGCGACAAGAGCGCCTCGTTCTCCGCTTTCCGCGGACGCGGCGACGTCGGTCATGGTTAGGCGCCCTCCATCTCGAGGCGTTTCGGCTCCGCGCGAAAATCCAGCAGCAGGATCCAGAAACACATCAGCGCGACGATGAGGAGGATGAAAGTGCCTTCGAGCGCCGTCCCTGCAAGCGAGATCAGCGCGGGAATGAGAAGACCGACGGTGAGAACGGCAGCGAGCGCGCGGGCCGGCAGGTCGACGACCAAAACCGCGGCATAGAGCGCGAGCTCGAAGAAGGCATATTCCTTGAGGCGCGGCGAGCTGAGATAGAGCGCAAACATGGCAAGCACGGTGATGCGCATGGCCGCGCGGGGATGGTCCATCAGCCAGCGATCCAGCTGCAACAGGCGCGATCCCCCTTCCCGCACGGACCGATCCGCAGCAACACGCAGGACGGACAAGGCGAACGGCACAAGCACGAGCGCGAGTGCTGCGAGCGCATAGGTCGCGAACACGGCCGGCTTGCTGTCACTGCCGGCGTGATCCATCAGGCTCTGCGCGAGCAGCAGCAGCGATGGATTGACCTCCACGAGATTGACCGAGTGCTGGTTGGGAATCTGTCCTGCAATCGCAAGCAGCCAGGTCGCGAACAGATCGGGGTACAACAGCCGCGATATCAGGATCGGCACGACAAAGCTGAACGCCGCCGCCGCGATCAGCACCAGCTTGCGACCACGCGGCAGCGGCAGAAAATAGAGCGCGGCCAGCACGGGGAAGAACACCAGTTTGAACGACGTCACAAGACCAAGCAGCGCAGCGCCGGCGAGGCGCAAGGCGAAGCTCGGATCCTCCGACGCTCCGCCGGCTGGCGCACGAAGCAGGAGCATCGACGCGATCGTGGTCAGCACGCCGCTCAGGATCGCGAAGTTCCCCGACACGTGCACCCATTCGAAGCCGACGAAGGCGCCGAGCGTGCATAGCACTTGGAGCGCAACATCGCGCGCGCGCGTGCGCGTTCGGCCGAGAGCGGGCAAGAGGAGACCGCAGAGCACGGCGAGGACGAAGTAGACGGCCATGTAGTGACCGGCGAGAAAACCGCCCGTGCATAACGGGCGGAAGACATCCAGCGTCACGGGCAAATAGGGATAGGAGAGCGTGGTGACCTTCAGGTTCTTGACGAAATATGGATCGAGACCCCTGGCATGCGCATCGACCGCCGCGCAATTGACGTGAAGATCCCAGCCATAATTGAGATCGAGCCGGGCGTAATTGGCGAGATTGCCGAGCACAAACAGCGCGGTCAGCGCGATCAGGCAGGCAAGCCAGGTCCTTCGCCCCGCAGCCGGGTCGGCCGAGGGTCCCAACCATCGTGCTGCATCGGTCACGTCGGACACAAACGGATACCTTTTGGCCTGGTTCGATGAGGCGCCGCATTGGCGCCGGGAAGCAGCCGCCACAGTGGACAGGATGGGTTTCCGTTTCATCCCGGGGGATCGAAGAGCCTCGTCCGGTGCCGACCTTTAGGCAGGAATGGTGAATCAGCGGTTTCCGGCACATCCCAAGACCGCGTTCCGGGCGGCCCAGCGGGGCTGGCTCCCTCACCAATTCTTGTCCGCGCCTGCGCCGCCTGCCAGCCATCCCGAAACAAGGGTTGTGCAACGCAGCATAGAAGATGGATAAAGTCGCTCGATTTCAGAGGTGAGCTTCTTGTCCGACGTCAATGCCGATTCCTGGGTGTCCTCCGGACACCGCCCCATGGGTTTTCCAGAATTCGTCATCGTGATCGCGTCCATCATGGCGCTGAATCCGCTCGCGATGGACATGATGCTGCCGGCGCTGCCCAATATCGGCACCGCCTTCAATATCCCCGTCGCCAACCATCTCCAGCTGGTGCTGTCGACCTTCCTGATCGGCTTCGGCGCCGGCCAGTTCGTCATGGGCCCCCTGTCGGACCGCTTCGGCCGCCGGCCGGTGCTGCTCGGCGGCATGGCGGTCTATGCGGTGGCGAGCGTGCTGGCGGTCGCAGCGCCCTCGTTCGAGACGCTGCTGCTGGCGCGCGCGCTGCAGGGGCTCGGCACCTCGGCGACGCGCGTGATCGCGACCTCGATCGTGCGCGACTGCTATGCCGGCCGCCGCATGGCGAGCGTGATGTCGCTCGCGATGATGGTATTCATCGCGGTACCCGTCATCGCCCCCTCGTTCGGACAGGCGGTGCTGCTGGTGACGGCATGGCGCGGCATCTTCGTGGTGCTGATGCTGTATGGCCTGCTCGCGCTCGCATGGTGTGTGCTGCGGCTGCCTGAGACCCTTCCGGAGTCCGGGCGCCGGTCGCTGGCGCCCGCCGACGTGCTCTCGGCGTTCCGCCAGACCGTGACCAATCGCCAGACCATCGGCTATGCGACGGCCGCCGGCAGCGTCATCGGCGCGCTGTTCGCCTATGTCTTCTGCGCCCAGCAGGTTTTCACCGGGATCTATCACCTCGGCCATTACTTCCCGCTCGCCTTCGCCGCGATTGCGGCCGGCACAGCCATCGCCGGCTTCCTCAATGCGAGGCTGGTCGGGCGGCTCGGCATGCGCGTGATCTCGCACGGGGCGCTGGCGCTCTACACGGCCGTTGCCGCCGTGATGCTGCTGACGGAAAGCCTCGGCATGTTGCCGCTCGCGTTGTTCATGGTGCTCTCCGCCTTGATGATGTTCTCGTTTGGCATGATGGTTGCTAACTTCACCGCGCTCGCCATGGAGCCGCAGGGCCACATCGCCGGCACCGCCTCCTCGCTCTACGGCTCGATCACGACGCTGATCGGAATCGTGGTCGGCATGGCGATCGGACAGAGCTTTGACGGCACACTGCTGCCGTTCTCCGTCGGCTTCTTCCTGTCGACGCTCGCTGCGCTCGCAATCGTGCTGGTGGTGGAGAAGGGACGGCTGTTCAAGCCGCATCATCGTTCGATCGGCTAGGAACTTCCCGCTCCTCTCTATGTTGTACTGCAGCAATTCAGAGGATTGGCCAAATGGAACAAGAGAACAGACCGGATCAGCCCGCATGGGAGATCGAACGGCCAGCTTCACGGCAAGGTTCGTCCGGTGAGCGGCCGGACACGAGCCTGCCATTCGCAAGTGAAGGGCTCGAGCAGCTGCGCGACGGGAACTGCTAGACCAGATCGACCAGGGATCGCTTCATAGAAAACGGCGCCGCGATGACCTGCGGCGCCGTTCGCTTTTTCAAACCCAGGCGTTCCCGCCTACTCCGACTTGTCGACGTTCCAGAACAGTGGCGTTGCCGGGCCGTCGAGCACGCCGGTCAGCGATTTGCGCCAGCCGCTCGGCAGGAGATACTGCCCGAGCGGGATATAGATCACCTGCTCGTAGGCTTCCTTCTGGATGTCAGCGGCGATCTTCTTCTGCTCGTCGAGCGAGGGGGCACGGACGAAGGCGTCCTTGAGCTGCTCGATCTTGGCGCTTTCCGCCCAGCCGAACCAGCCGCCCTTCTTGCCCTGGCCGCCGATCGAGAGATTGGCGATCGGGTTGGAGACGTCGGCCGCGACCCAGTTGGTGAAGAACATGTTCCAGCCGCCCTCCTTCGGCGGCTTCTGGCTGGCGCGACGGCTCACCACCGTCTGCCAATCGGTCGCCTGCAGGTCGACCTTGAAACCGGCCTCGCGCAGCAACTGGGCCGCAACGATCGGTTGCGCCTTGAGGGTCGTGACATCGCCCGGCGCCATGACCACGACCGGGGTGCCGTCATAGCCGGACTCGGCGAGCGCTTTCTTGGCTTCCGCCATGCCATTGCCCTTCACCAGAGTCTCGGCGCCGGCCTCGGTTGCGAACGGCGTATCGCAAATGAAGAACGCACCACAGATCTTCTGATATTTGGCATTGCCGACCAGCGCGTCGAGCACGTCCTTCTGGTTCATGGCCAGAAGAGCAGCCCGCCGCACCTTCACGTTGTCGAACGGCGGATAAAGGAAGTTCATCCGACCGAGCGTCTGAAAACCGAACTTGTTCGAGACCTCGAGCGTGATCTCCTTGTTCGCCTCCAGCACCGGCAGCATGTCGTAAGGCAGGTTCTCCATGAAATCGATGTCGCCCGACTGCAGCGCGTTCACCGCGGTCTGCGAGTCCGGCATCGTGATCCATTCGACGCGGTCGACCTTCGCCACCTTGCCGCCCGAGGTCCAGCTCGCCGGCTCCTTGCGCGGCACGTAGTCGGTGTTCTTGACGTAGACCGCTTTCACGCCGGGCTGGAATTCCGACGCCACGAACTTGAACGGACCCGAGCCGATCTGCTCCGGGATCTGCTTGTCCGCCGGCGTCTCTGCGAGGCGCTTCGGCATCATGAAGGCGACGCGCGAGGACGGCTTGCCGATGGAGTCGAGCACGAGGCCGTAGGGCTCCTTCAGCTTCAGCGTGATGGTCTTGGCGTCGGTCGCCTCGATGCTCGCGGTGAAGTCCATGAGCTTCTGACCCATGCCGTCGACCGCGGCCCAGCGCTTCAACGAAGCGACGCAGTCCTCCGCCGTCACCGGCGCGCCGTCATGCCATTTCAGCCCGTCGCGCAGGGTGAAGGTGTAGGTGAGCTTGTCGTCGGAGATCTTCCAGTCCGCCATCTGCGGCTGGATCTTGAAGGTCGAATCGGGGGCCACCAGCGTGTCGTAGACCATGTAGCCATGGTCGCGCGTGATGTAGGCCGTGGTGAAGATGGGATCGATGATGCGCAGATCGGAATGCATCACCGCCGTGATGGTCTTGCCCGCTGCGAGCACGGGCGTTGCGAGCGCTGTCGACAGCGCGATGACAGACAGCGCAAGTTTGGAGGCAAGCGCGCGAGGCCTCCGGCGCATGAAGTGGAACATAAAAAGTTTCTCCTGACGTGAAACTGTTCAAAGGCAGGTTATTGGTTAAGCATGCGGCTCGTTCCTTGGGCGAACTAACCTCATGCAATGCCTTTATCTTTCGAGACTTGCAGACAGTGCCGAGCGCGTCAATCCGGTTTCGCTGCAAGCCCTGGCGGCGCGGGCACGGGCTCCACAAGGATCGGTTTGGCTCTACAACTCTCCACTCGTCCTGCCGCGCGGCAATGCAATGCGCGTTCCATCTTTCGAAGCTTGAGAGACATTGAGATGAATCCAGCCAATCTTCCTTTCGATTCCGAGGCAATGCTCCAGGGTCTGCGTGGCTGGGTCGAATGCGAAAGCCCGACCTGGGACGCCGGTGCCGTGAACCGCATGCTCGATATCGCAGCGCGGGATATGGCGATCATGGGTGCGACGATCGAGCGCATCGCCGGCCGGAAAGGCTTCGGCGGCGTGATCCGCGCGCGCTTTCCGCACCCAAAGCAAGGCGAACCCGGCATCCTGATCGCCGGCCACATGGATACCGTCCATCCGGTCGGCACCATCGAGACGCTGAAATGGCGGCGCGAGGGCAACAAGTGCTATGGCCCCGGCATCTACGACATGAAGGGCGGCAACTACCTCTCGCTGGAAGCGATCCGGCAGCTGGCGCGCGCATCCTTCACCACGCCGCTGCCGATCACCGTGCTGTTCACGCCGGACGAGGAAGTCGGCACACCCTCGACGCGCGACATCATTGAGGCCGAGGCCGCGCGCAACAAATATGTGCTGGTGCCCGAGCCCGGCCGTGCCGACAACGGCGTCACCACCGGACGTTACGCCATCGCACGCTTCAATCTCGAGGCGACCGGCCGGCCAAGCCACGCCGGCGCGACGTTGTCGGCGGGGCGCTCGGCGATCCGCGAGATGGCGCGGCAGATTCTCGCGATCGACGCGATGACGACGGAGGACTGCACCTTCTCGGTCGGCGTCGTGCATGGCGGGCAATGGGTCAATTGCGTTGCCACGACCGCCACCGGGGAAGCGCTCTCCATGGCCAAGCGGCAGGCCGATCTCGACCGCGGCGTCGAGCGGATGCTGGCGCTGTCGGGCACGACCAACGATGTCGCCTTCAAGGTGACGCGCGGCGTGACGCGTCCGGTGTGGGAGCCGGATGCCGGCACGATGGCGCTGTACGAAAAGGCGCGCGGCATCGCCAAATCACTCGGCACCGAACTGCCGCATGCGAGCTCCGGCGGCGGCTCCGACGGCAACTTCACCGGTGCGATGGGCATCCCGACGCTCGACGGCCTGGGCGTGCGCGGCGGCAACGGTCACACGCTCGAAGAGTATATCGAGGTCGAGAGCCTGGTCGAGCGTGGCCGCCTGATGGCGGGGCTGCTGGCGACGCTGGAGTGAACAGTGTGGTCGGGTGCGCAGAACGCCTTGCGCCCGGCCGCCATATTTCGTCCGGCGGGCCCCTCCGCTCGGCCTCGTCCGAAGAGGTGCCCCAAATGAGTGGCCGCACTGCAAAACCTGTGGCCCTGATGGCACGGGAATTGCTGAAATGTTAGGCTGGTGGCAGAACAGGCTATGACCGCTGCCGCCGATTAACTCCAATCTGACGGATCCAACTTGCTCGGATATCTCCTTCGCCGAATCTTCGCCGCCGTGCCCGTGATGGGCGTCGTCGCGCTGTTCGTCTTCCTCCTGCTCCGCCTCACCCCCGGCGACCCCGCCGCGATTCTCGCCGGCGACAACGCCACGCCCGAACGGCTGGAGCGCATCCGCACCTCGCTCGGCCTCAACGAGCCGCTGATCGTGCAGTTCATCACCTGGGTGAACAAGCTACTGCACGGCGACCTCGGCACGTCGCTGATCTCCAATCTGCCTGTCATGAAGATGATCGGCCAGCGCGTCGAGCCGTCGATCTCGATCGCGCTGTCGACCATCGTCCTCGCCGTCGTCGTCGCCGTTCCCTTGGGCGTGATCGCGGCGTGGAAGCACGGAACCTGGATCGACCGTTTCGTGATGGGCCTCTCCGTGCTCGGCTTCTCGGTCCCGGTGTTCGTGGTCGGCTACATCCTGATCCAGATCTTCGCGATCGAATTGCGCTGGGTTCCGGTGCAGGGCTTCCGCAGCATCTTTAACGGCTTCGGGCCGTTCTTCGAGCGGATCATCCTGCCGACCTGCGCGCTCTCCTTCATCTACATCGCACTGATCGCGCGCATGACGCGCGCGGCGATGCTCGACGTGCTCGGTGAGGATTACGTCCGCACGGCGCGCGCAAAGGGCATCAACGAGGTTGCCGTGATGATGCGGCACGCGCTGCGCAACGCCGCTGTGCCTGTGATCACCGTGATCGGCACCGGCTTCGCGCTTCTGATTTCGGGCGTCGTCGTCACCGAGAGCGTGTTCAACATCCCCGGCATCGGCCGTCTCACCGTGGATGCGGTGCTGGCGCGCGACTATCCGGTGATCCAGGCGATGATCCTGCTGACGTCGCTGATCTACGTCGTCGTCAACCTTCTCATCGACGTCGCCTACACCCTGCTCGATCCCCGGATCCGGTACTGAGGCAAGGACAAGGACAAACATGTCGGTCGATACCCTTCCCCAGTCCTCTATTCCGATCACGTCGCCGCTGCGGCCGCGCTTCGGATTCCTCACCTCGACACCGATCATCGCGACGGCCACGGTCCTGCTCGCGCTGATCGTGCTGATCTCGATCCTCGCGCCGCTGATCGCGCCGCATGATCCGATCCAGCTCGCGCCGTCGCAGCGGCTGAAGCCGTCGTCCGCGCAATTCCTGCTCGGCACCGACGCCTATGGCCGTGACTTGGCTTCGCGCGTCCTCTATGGCGGTCGGATCTCGCTTCTGATCGGCATCGGCTCGGCGATCCTGTCGATCGTCATCGGGCTCGCGATCGGCCTCGTCTCCGGCTTCTTCAAGCTGGTCGATGCTGTGCTGATGCGGGTCATGGACGGCTTGATGGCGATGCCGAGCATCCTGCTGGCGATCGCCGTGGTGTCGCTGTCCGGTGCCAGCCTCTGGACCGTGCTGATCGCGATCACCATTCCCGAGATTCCGCGCGTGGCACGCCTGGTGCGCTCGGTCGTGCTGTCGGCGCGCGAAGAGCCTTACGTCGAGGCGGCGATCTCGGTGGGTTCCAGCCTGCCGAAGATCATGTGGCGGCATCTGATGCCGAACACGATCGCGCCGCTGATCGTCCAGGGCACCTATGTCTGCGCCAGCGCGATCCTCACCGAGGCCATCCTCTCCTTCCTCGGCGCCGGCATCTCGCCGGAAACGCCGACCTGGGGCAACATCATGGCCGAGGGCCGCCAGTACTTCCAGATCAAGCCATCGCTGATCTTCTGGCCCGGCCTCCTGCTCTCGATCGCCATCCTCAGCATCAATTTGATCGGCGATGCCGCCCGCGACGCTCTCGATCCCCGCATGAAGCAGCGGGAAGGCAAGTGATGAGCGATAAAGCGATGACCAACACCATCCTCGACATCAACAATCTCGTCGTCTCCGTCGGCAAGAAGCCGAATGGACCGAAGATCATCGACGGCATCTCGATCCAGGTCCGTGAGCGCGAGACGCTGTGCCTCGTCGGCGAAAGCGGCTCGGGCAAGTCGGTGACCTCGCTCACCACGATGGGCCTCCTGCCGAAGGGCACGCTGGTTCCCACCGCTGGCAGCGTCAAGCTGGTCGGCGAAGAGCTGCTCACCGCGACCGACCGCCGCCTGCGCCAATTGCGCGCGACGCAGATGGCCATGATCTTCCAGGAGCCGATGACCGCGCTCAATCCGGTGGTGCCGGTCGGCCGCCAGATCGACGAGGTCCTGCGTGCACACACCAAGCTCGATGCCAGGGCGCGCAGGAAGCGCATCCTCGACATGATGGAGCAAGTCCACCTGCCCCAGGTCGAACGCATCTTCGCCTCCTACCCGCACCGCCTCTCCGGCGGCCAGCGCCAGCGCATCATGATCGCGATGGCGCTGGTGCTGGAGCCGAAACTCCTCATTGCCGACGAGCCGACCACCGCGCTCGATGTCACCACGCAGAAGCAGATCCTGAGCCTGATCCGCGAACTCCAGCGCGATCACGGCACCGCTGTGCTGTTCATCACCCACGACATGGGCGTGGTCGCCGAGATCGCCGACCGCGTCGCGGTGATGCGGCAGGGCCGCCTGGTCGAAACCGGTCCGCTCGATACCGTGCTGCGCAACCCGACCATGGAATACACCCGCAACCTGCTTGCCTCGGTGCCGAGCCTGGTGCCGCGGCCGCCGCGCGAGGAAAGCCGTGAGCCCGTGGTGCTGGAGGCCAACGACCTCAGCAAGGTCTACAAGGAGCGCGCGTTCTTCGGCAAAGGCCGCGAGGTCGTCGCCGCCGACAAGGTGACGCTGACGTTGCGCAAGGGCCGTACGCTCGGCATCGTCGGCGAAAGCGGCTCGGGCAAGTCGACGGTGGCACGCTGCATCGTGCGCCTGATCGACCCGACCTCCGGCGGCGTGCGTCTCGCCGGGCGCGAGATCGCCGACATCTCGCGGCGGCTGCTGCAGCCGCACCGGCAGAAGATCCAGATCGTGTTCCAGGATCCCTACCGCTCGCTCAACCCGCGCGTCACCATCGGCGAGAGCATCGCCGAAGGCCCGATCAATTACGGCGTCGCGCACACTGACGCGATGAAACGGGCGCGCGAGCTGCTCGAGCTCGTCGGCCTGCCGGCCGATGCGGTGTCGCGCTATCCGCACCAGTTTTCCGGTGGCCAGCGTCAGCGCATCGCCATTGCCCGCGCGCTCGCGCTCGACCCCGACGTGCTGGTCGCGGACGAGGCGGTCTCCGCGCTCGACGTCTCGGTACAGGCGCAGGTGCTGGAACTCTTCGACGAGATCCAGAAGCGTCTCGGCATCGCGATCCTGTTCATCACGCATGATTTGCGCGTCGCCGCGCAAATCTGCGACGAGGTCGTGGTGATGCAGCACGGCCGCGTCGTCGAGCAAGGCCCCGCCGCCGAGGTGCTGACGCATCCGAAGGAGGCCTACACCAAGGCGCTGCTCGATGCCGCTCCGGGCCGCGACTGGGACTTTGCGAACTTCCGGCCGGTGTCGGAGGGCGTGGGAGTCAGCGCGTAAGCCTTTCCCCTCGTCATTGCGAGCGAAGCAATCCAGAATCCCTCCGCGGAAACGGTCTGGATTGCTTCGCTACGCTCGCAATGACGGTGATCGCGGGAAGTATTCCCAAAACAGCTTAAAGCCATGCGCGGCGCGATGGCCTGCCTTGCTTGCCCTCGCCGCAACGCCGGGGCTAACGTCGCGCACCTTCAATTGGGACTGAACTGAATGACCCGTATCGCCGTCGGCGGCTTCCTGCACGAGACCAACACCTTCGCCCCGACGAAGGCGACATTTGCGGACTTCCAGCATGGCGGCGGCTGGCCGGCGATGACGGAAGGCGCCGACGTGTTGAAGGTGATGCGGCGCATCAATGTCGGCCTCGCCGGCTTCGTCGACAGCGCTGAAGCGAACGGCTGGGAACTCGTTCCGACGATCGCCTGCGGGGCGAGCCCCTCGGCACACGTCACCAGGGATGCCTTCGAGCGCATCGTGAAGGTGATGGTCGACGGCATCGCAGCCGCCGGCCCGATCGATGCGGTCTATCTCGATCTGCACGGCGCCATGGTGACCGAGCATCTCGACGACGGCGAAGGCGAGATTCTCGCCCGCGTGCGCCCCGTCATCGGCAAGGATGTTCCGCTGGTCGCCAGTCTCGACCTGCACGCCAACGTCACGCCCGAGATGATCGAGCATGCCGACGCGCTGATCGCCTACCGCACCTATCCCCATGTCGACATGGCCGAGACCGGCCGCGCCTCGGCGCGGCATCTCGCCCTGCTGCTGAAGACGAAGCAGCGCTTCGCAAAGGCGTTCCGGCAATTGCCGTTCCTGATCCCGATCAGCTGGCAATGCACCAACGACCAGCCGACCAAAGGCATCTACGAACAGCTCGCAGCGCTGGAGAGCGACGCGGTTCCGACGCTCTCTTTCGCGCCCGGCTTCCCCGCCGCCGACTTCCGCGATTGCGGTCCGAGTGTGTTCGCTTATGGAAGGACGCAGGCGGATGCCGACCGCGCGGCGGATGCGATCGTCAAGCTGATCGAAAGCCACGAGGACGATTTCGACGGCAAGATCTGGTCCCCCGACGACGGCGTGCGTCACGCCATGGAACTCTCGAAGACCGCGAGCAAGCCCATCATCATTGCCGACACTCAGGACAATCCCGGCGCCGGCGGCGATTCCGACACCACCGGCATGCTGCGCGCGCTGGTGCGCAACAAGGCGAGCGCCGCGACCGGCGCGATCTACGATCCGGTTTCAGCCAAGGCTGCGCATGAGGCCGGCATTGGCGCCACCGTGACGCTGTCGCTCGGCGGCAAGTCCGGCATCCCCGGCGACGAGCCTTATCGCGAGACCTTCGTGGTCGAAAAGCTCTCCGACGGCCGCTTCATCGCGCCCGGCCCTTATTATGGCGGTCGCGAGATGGAGATGGGTCCCTCGGCCTGCCTGCGCATCGGCGACGTCCGCGTCGTCGTTTCCTCGCACAAGGCACAGCTCGCCGACCAGGCGATGTACCGCTATGTCGGCATCGAGCCCACCGAAGAGAAGATCCTGGTCAACAAGAGCTCAGTGCACTTCCGCGCCGACTTCGAGCCGATCGCGGAAAAGCTGATGATCTGCGCCGCGCCCGGCGCGATGCCGGCCGACACCGCAACGCTGCCCTGGACGCGCCTGCGCCCGGGCATTCGCATCAAGCCGAACGGCCCCGTTTTCAATCCTCCTTCACACTAACCGGACAGGAACACATGCCCACGATCGACCGCATCGACGGCTACGCCGACGAACTCACCGCCATCCGCCGCGACCTCCATGCCCATCCCGAGATTGGCTTCGAGGAAGTGCGCACCTCCGGCATCGTCGCCGACAAGCTGAAGAGCTGGGGCATCGAGGTGCATCGCGGCCTCGGCGGCACCGGCGTGATCGGCGTCATCAAGGGCAAGGGTTCGAGCAACAAGCGCATCGGGCTTCGCGCCGACATGGACGCGCTGCCGATGGAAGAGAACACCAATCTGAAATGGAGTTCGAAAATCCCCGGCCGCTTCCACGGCTGCGGCCATGACGGCCACACCACCATGCTGCTCGGCACCGCGCGCTATCTCGCCGAGACCAGGAATTTCGACGGCACCGTGCACCTGATCTTCCAGCCGGCCGAGGAAGGCCTCGGCGGCGCCCGCGCGATGATCAAGGACGGCCTGTTCGAGAAGTTTCCGTGCGATGAGCTCTACGGCCTACACAACGCGCCCGATCTCAACCACGGCGAGATCGCGATCCTGCCGGGCCCGGCGATGGCCAGCGCCGACTTCTTCGACCTCCGCATCACCGGCTATGGCGCGCATGGCGCGATGCCCGAACGCTCCAAGGACGCGGTGATCATCGCGACCACGCTGGCGCAGGCGATCCAGACCATTGTCAGCCGCAACGTCGAGCCGCTGCAGGCCGCCGTCATCTCGATCACCCAGATCCACGCCGGTTCCGCCTACAACGTCATCCCCGGCGACGCGCATCTGTGCGGCACCATCCGCACCTTCTCGAAAGAAGTCCGCACCCTGATCAGCGAACGCATCCGCACGATCTGCGCCGGCATCGCGAGCGCCTATCAGTGCGTGATCGACGTCGACATCCGCGATACCTTCGACGTGCTGGTCAACCAGGTCGAGCAGTCCAAGGTGGTCGAGGAGGTCGCGTGCACCATCGTCGATCCCGCCAACGTGATCACCCGCGCCCAGCCGAAGATGGGCAGCGAGGATTTCGCCGACATGCTGCAGACCATTCCCGGCGCCTATTTCTGGGTCGGCCATGACGGCTCGGTGCCCGTGCACAATCCCGGCTTCGTGCTCGACGACAAGATCCTGCCGATCGGTGCCAGCATGTTCGCCCGGATCATCGAGACGCGCATGCCGGTAGGTGCCCATGCATAAAAAGAACGTCGAACAGGCGGTCACCCCGCTGCACGATCTGTCCGCGGTCGATCTGATCGCGGGCTATCGCGCCAAGCAATTCTCGCCGAGCGAGGTGCTGGAGGACGTGCTTGCGCACGTCGCTGCGTGGGAGCCGCATCTGAAGGCGCTCTATGCATTCGACCCCGACAGCGCGCGCGAGGCCGCGAAGGCCTCGACCGCGCGCTGGGCCGGCGGCGAGCCTTCCGGCGTGCTCGACGGCGTTCCGGTCACAGTGAAAGACAACATCGCGACCAAGGGCGTGCCGGTGCCGCTCGGGGCGGCCAGCGTCAAGCTCGTGCCGGCCGAGAAGGATGCCCCGCCCGCCGCGCGGCTGCGCGAGGCCGGCGCGATCATCTTCGCCAAGACGACCATGCCCGATTACGGCATGCTGTCCTCCGGACTCTCCAGCTTCCACGCGCTCGCGCGTAACCCTTGGGACCTCTCCAAGAACCCCGGCGGCTCCAGCGCGGGCGCAGGCGCGGCAGCGGCGGCCGGCTACGGTCCGCTGCATCTCGGCACCGATATCGGCGGCTCGGTGCGCCTGCCCGCCGCTTGGTGCGGCCTCGTCGGATTGAAGCCGAGTTTTGGCCGGGTGCCGATCGATCCCACCTATGTCGGCCGCGTCGCCGGCCCGATGGCCCGCACGGTCGACGATTGCGCGCTGATGATGAGCGCGATCGCAAAGCCCGACCGGCGCGACGGCATGAGCCTGCCCGCCGAACCGCTCAACTGGAAGGGCCTGGAGAAATCTCCGCGCAAGCTGCGCATCGGCCTGATGCTGGATCCCGGCTGCGGCCTGGCGCTCGAGAAGCCGGTGCGCGAAGTCGCGGTGAAAGCGGCCAAGGCGTTCGAATCCGCCGGCGCCGTCGTGACCGAGGTCGACGGCATTCTCACGCGCGAGATGCTCGATGGCCTCGACAACTTCTGGCGTGCGCGGATGTGGGACGATCTGGCCAGGCTGACGCCGGCCGAACAGGCCAAGGTGCTGCCCTATATCTTCAAATGGGGCGAGTCCGGCGCCAAGCTGTCGGGCGTCGACGTCATCCGCGGCTTCAACCAGACCATGGCGATCCGCGCGGCGGCGTCAAAGCTGTTCTGCGAGCTCGATTACGTGATTTCGCCGACCGCGCCAAACGTGAACTATCCGGCGGAGTGGGCTTCCCCCACCAACGATCCGATGAAACCGTTCGAGCACATCGCCTATACCGTGCCGTGGAATATGTCGGAGAACCCCGCCGTCTCGATCAACGGCGGCTTCGACGCCAAGGGGTTTCCCATCGGCGTGCAGATCGTCGGCCGCCGCTTCGACGATATCGGCGTGCTCGGCATGGCCAAGGCCTTTGAAGGTTTGCGCGGGCCGCAGCGGCCCTGGCCGAGCCCGCCGGCGAAGTAACATGCGTCATGGCCGGGCTTGTCCCGGCCATCTACGTTCCTCTACAGGCCGCTACGTGCCCAGTCCGCGCAAGACGGACGGTGGCGACCATGCATCTCGTCTCAGCGAGACCGAATTCAAGACAGCGAAGGAAACCACCCATGGCTTATGAGACGATCAAATACGAGGTCGCCGAGCAGATCCTCACCATCACGCTGAACCGGCCCGACAAGCTCAACGCCTTCAACGCGCAGATGCAGGCCGAACTCATCGACGCATTCGACGCCGCCGACAAGGACGACAATGTCCGCGCCATCATCGTGACCGGCGCCGGCCGTGGTTTTTGCGCGGGCGCCGACCTCTCCTCCGGCGCCGACACGTTCGATCGCGACGCGCGCCGTGGTCCCGTGAAGCGCTTCGCCGACGGCAAGGTCGATTACAGCGATCCGCAGGTGCGCGACGGCGGCGGCCAGGTGACCTTGCGCATCTTCAAATGCCTGAAGCCGGTGATCGCCGCCGTGAACGGCCCCGCGGTCGGCATCGGCGTGACCATGCAGCTCGCGATGGACATCCGCATTGCGTCGGATGCCGCGCGGTTCGGCTTCGTGTTCTCCCAGCGCGGCATTGTGCCCGAGGCCGCATCAAGCTGGTTCCTGCCGCGCATCGTCGGCATATCGCAAGCGCTGGAATGGTGCTATTCGGGCCGCGTATTTCCGGCGCAGGAGGCGCTTGCCGGGCGTCTCGTTAGCAAGGTCGTTGCTCCCGATGATCTGCTTCCAACGGCCCGCGCGCTCGCCAAGGAATTTGCCGCCAAGACCGCCCCGGTGTCAGTGGCGCTGATCCGCCAGATGATGTGGCGGATGATGGGCGCTGACGATCCCATGGAAGCCCACAAGGTCGACAGCCGCGGCATCTACGCCCGCGGCCGCTCGGACGACGTCAAGGAAGGCGTGGTGTCGTTCCTGGAGAAGCGTCCGGCGCAGTTCAAGAACAAGGTGTCCAGCGACATGCCGGACTATTTCCCGTGGTGGACGGAGCGGGAGTATAAGTGACGCTCTCGTAGGGTCATTACGGCACCGTCACTCCATCACCAGCGCCACCCGCCCGATCGCCTTACGGTCGAGCAACAGCCGCATCGCCTTCGCATACTCTTCCAGCGGCAGGCGATGCGACACGTTCGGGCGCAGCTTGCCCTCCTCCGCCCATTGCAGCAGCGCCTTCAGGCGCACCTCGCCGAGCGCCGGATTCTTCCGCACCGCTTCACCCGCGCGCACGCCGAGCACGCTGGCGCCCTTGATCAGCAGGAGATTGGTTTTCGCCGAGCCGATGCCGCCGGTGAAGCCGATCACCAGGAGCCGCGCGCCCCAAGCGATGCAGCGCATCGAATCCTCAAAGACCTGGCCGCCCACGGGATCGAACACGACATCGGCGCCGCGACCATCGGTGATGCGCTTGACGGCATCGCGAAACGGCTCGCGGTCGTAGCGCACGAGATGATCCGCGCCGCGGGCCTTGGCGATGGCGAGTTTCTCGTCGCTGGAGGCGGTCGCGATCACGGTTGCACCCAGCATCTTGCCGATCTCGACGGCAGCAAGGCCAACGCCGCCGCCGGCGCCATGCACCAGCAGCACCTCGCCGGGCGCAATTCGGCCGCGATCAATCAACGCATGATAGGCGGTGCCATGACCGGCGAGATAGGTCGCAGCCTCGGCGTAGTCGAATGTCGACGGCTTGGGAGTGAGCTGCGACGGCGTGACGACGGCTTCCTCGGTGAATGCGCCGTGGCGCATCTTGACGATGACCTTGTCGCCGACGGCAACACCGCGCGCCTCCGCGCCCACCTCGGTCACGTCACCAGCGGCTTCCATGCCCGGCGTGAACGGCAGTTCCGGCTTGAGCTGATATTCGCCGGCGGCCATCAGCACGTCGGGAAAATTCAGCCCGGCGGCCCGGATCGCGACGCGCACCTCCCCCGGCTTCAGAACGCGCGGCGGAAACTCCTCCAGCCGCAACGTTTCGGGCGAGCCGAACGTGCGGCAGACGACAGCGCGCACCATCAGGCCGCGCTCGCCTTGCTGCGCAACAGCGCCTCGCGGATCAACGGCAGGCGGTCATTGCCAAAGTACATATCGGTCTTGCCAACGAAGATCGTCGGCGAGCCGAAGCCGCCGCGGGCGACCACCTCTTCCGTATTCGCCTTGAGCTGATCCTTGATGCCCTGCTCCGAGATACCCGCGAAGAATTTTGGCGCGTCGATGCCGACCTGCTTGCAGATGTCGGCAAGCACCGCGTCCTGCGAGATGTCCTTGTCACCGCCCCAATAGGCCTCGAACACGGCCGTTGCAAACGGCACCATGTCCTTCCCGAGCCAGATACAGCCGCGCATCACCTTCACGCTGTTCACCGGAAACACAGTCGGCGGCATCTTGATCGCAAGACCTACCGAACGCGCCCAGTCCTGAAGGTCCTTCTTCATATAGCGCGCCTTCAGCGGCACCGGCGTCTCCCGCTGCGCGTAGACGCTCGGGTTGACCGTGTTGAAGATGCCGCCGACCAGGATCGGCCGCCAGACGATCTCAGCGCCCAATTCCCTGGCGAGCGGCTGGATGTTGTGGAAGGCGAGATAGGTCCAGGGGCTGGAGCAGTCGAAGAAGAATTCGATCATGGCGTTTCCTTTTTCTTGTATCGGTAAGCTCTATCTTCCGTCATTGCGAGCGAAGCGAAGCAATCCAGAATCTTTTTCCGCGGAAACAGTCTGGATTGCTTCATCGCCAGCGCAAAATTGCTTCGCAATTTTGTCGCGGGCTCCTCGCAATGACGAGGTGAGAGCAGTGGCCGTTAGTTCCTTCCCAGCACTTCCTTCGCACGCTGGCCAAACATGATCTTGCGTGATTCCTCGTCGAACGGCTCTTTGACGAATTTTCCGATCGCAAGCCCCGCCTGCACCTGCGGCCTGGCGCGGACTTCGGCATACCAGCGCTTGACGTTCGGATAGTCGTCGAGCGTAAAGCCCTGCGCCTTGTGGGTCATGGTCCAGGGGAAGCAGGCGATGTCGGCGATGGAATAATCGCCGGTGACATAGGCGCCGGTCTTCTCCAGCTGCCGGTCGAGTACCCCATACAGCCGGGCCGCCTCGTCGCGGTAGCGCTGGATCGCGTAAGGGATCTTCTCCGCCGCATAGAGCGCGAAATGGCCGTGCTGGCCGAGCATCGGCCCGAGCCCGGCCATCTGCCACATCACCCACTGGATGGTGGTGGAGCGGCCGCGCAAGTCGGTGGCCAAGAAGCGGCCGGTCTTCTCCGCCAGATAAATCAGGACTGCGCCGGTCTCGAAGGCCGAGAACGGTTCGCCGCCGTCGGCGGGTGCGTGATCGACGATCGCGGGGATGCGGTTGTTCGGGGAGATCGCCAGAAACTCGGGGCTGAACTGCTCGCCGGCGCGGATGTTGACGGGCTTCACGTCATAGGGAAGCCCGAGCTCCTCCAGCATGATCGAGATTTTCCAGCCGTTCGGCGTCGGCGCGTAATAGAGGTCGATCATGACCTTTCCTTTGGCCTTCCCTGCTCCCGTCGCCGGAATAGAGAGCGACTTTTGTTGTTCTGTACCTTGACGTTAGGACATGGCAGGAAGGGGCGCAACACAACCTGCCGGGAGGGCCGCCATGCTGTTTCCAACCACGATCGCCGGCTCCTTGCCGAAGCCGGAATGGCTCGCCGAGCCCAACATGCTCTGGGCGCCCTGGAAGTCGCAAGGCGACGAGCTTCTCCGCGCCAAGCGCGACGCGACGCTGATCTGGGTCAAGTTCCAGGAGGACGCCGGCATCGACATCGTCACCGAAGGCGAGCAGGCCCGGCAGCATTTCGTCCACGGCTTCCTGGAGAAGGTCGAAGGCATCGACTTCGCCCACAAGGTCGAGATGGGCATCCGCAAGGATCGCTACAAGGCGATGGTGCCGCAGGTGGTCGCGCCGCTCCGGCTCAGGGAACGCGTTCATGCCTTTGAGGCGCGCGCGGCGCGCACGCATACAAAGAGGAAGCTGAAGTTCACGCTGCCCGGCCCCATGACCATCATCGACACCATTGCCGATCGCTACTATGGCGACCGCGTGAAGATGGCGTTTGCCTTCGCCGAGCTGCTCAACGAGGAAGCGAAGGCATTGCAGGCCGACGGCGTCGATCTCGTGCAGTTCGACGAGCCGGCCTTCAACGTCTACATGGACGAGGTCAACGATTGGGGCATCAAGGCGCTGGAGCGCGCCGCGCAGGGCCTCACCTGCGCCACCGCGGTGCACATCTGCTACGGTTATGGCATCAAGGCCAACACCGACTGGAAGGAGACGCTGGGCAGCCAGTGGCGGCAGTATGAGCAGATCTTCCCCGCGATCGACGCCAGCCCGATCCAGCAGGTCGCGATCGAATGTCGCAATTCGAAAGTGCCGCTCGATCTGCTCGCGCTCTTGAAGAACAAGATCGTGCAGGCCGGCGTGATCGACGTCGCCAGCGACATTGTGGAGACGGCCGAAGACGTCGTTCAGGTGATCGACGCGGTGTCGAAATTCGTGCCCAAGAGCAACATCATCGCCACCACCAATTGCGGCATGGCGCCGATGGCGCGCGAGATCGCCGAAGCCAAGCTGATGGCGCTCGGCGCAGGTGCGGCGCTGGCGCGCGAGAAACTGGGGTGATCACGACGACGGCGTTGGACTTACTCTAGCCTGACGCCGTCCGATGCAGCATGGGCTGGTAGCCGGCATTGAGCGTGCGTAGCGTCGAGGGTGGCGTCAGCAACGCCACCTCGCCAAGCTGGCGCTCGACCGTGCCATAGCCCGCCGGCGACCACAGCAGCGCCCTGCCCTGCGTCACCAAAAAGCTCTCGTCGCCCTGCTGAACCATCGCACCGGCGGGGAGCTGTTCGAGCGGCACCATCAGCGCGTGCAGCCGTTTCCTGCCATGATCGAGCCGCTCGTGATGCAGCACCGTGTCGATGTCGTGCATGCGGACGTCGTGGACGCGATTGCCCTTCTCCCACGCGGCCCGGAAGCGATTGGCATCGTCGCGGCGGCAATAGAAGCAGGGGCGATGGCCTGCGGCGAGTGCGGTGGCCTCGTCCAGGAAGAACAGCTCGGTCCAGCTTCGCTGTGCCATCACCTCGCGGCGGCGGCCCCGGAATTCACAAGTGCAGGTGAGCCAGGCCGTCGACGACCAGCGCTTCCTCAGCAGTGTCTTCGTCGCGGGATCATGGATGATGCCGCGATTGCCGGTGAACAGGCCGCGGTGCGGGGTGGCGATGATGTCGCCGGTGGGGGTGACGCGGTTTTGCAGGGGGCGAGTAGCGAATAGCGAATTGCGAATGGAGGATTCACTATTCGCCATTGGCCACTCGCCATTCGCCTTCAGTCACGCCGCGCCGTCGCGCAGCGGCGGGTGGTAGGACAGCGCGGTGTCCCAGGGGAAGAAGATCCAGGTGTCCTGCGAGACTTCCGTGATGAAGGTGTCAACCAGCGGACGGCCCATCGGCTTGGCGTAGACGGTGGCGAAATGCGCATCGGGCAGCATCTCGCGCACCAGCTTGCCGGTCTTGCCGGTGTCGACGAGATCGTCGACGATCAGGAGGCCCTTGCCGGTGCCGCCGCCGAGCTTCATCGCCGCTTCCGAAATGCCCTTGAGGACCTGGAGCTCGCCCTGCTTGTTGTGGTCGTAGCTGGCGATACAGACCGTATCGATCACGCGCACGCCGAGCTCGCGCGCCACGATCGCCGCCGGCACGAGGCCACCGCGGGTGATCGCGATCACCGCGTGGAACGGACCGACCTCGTTGAGCCGCCAGGTCAACGCCCGGCAATCCCGGTGGAATTGGTCCCAGGAGACCGGAAAGGCCCTGCCCGCCCGCTCCTGTGCGCTCAGTTCCGGTGCTTCACCAGCCATCGTCGTCTCCTGCCATTGGTCTGCGGGCAGTTTTCTCTGCTAGCGGGTGATGTTCAATTCCGCCAGCATTTCCTTCACCGCCGCCATCGCGGATGCGAGCTTGTCCGCATCGCGCGAGCGCACCACCAGATTGGTGTTCGGCTTCTGCTCCTCGTCCATGAAGGGATAGCTGCCGATGATGGTGTCGGGATGAGCGGCGGCGATCGCTCGCAAGGGGCTGCCGATGTCGCCCTCCCGCGCATTGGCGCGAACCGATTCGGACAGCATGCGCACACCCGACTTCAGCTTGGGCGAGACGATATCCATCATCGCCTGCATGATCGAGGGCACGCCGGCCATGACGATGACATTGCCGATCTTGAAGCCGGGGGCGAGGATGGTCGCGCTCTGGATCAGCTCGGCACCGTCGGGGATGCGGGCCATGCGCAGGCGGGCCTCGTTGAGATCCTGCTCGCTCCAGCGCTCGCGGAAACGGGCGACCACCTCCGGGTGGTGGTCGATGCCGACGCCGAACGCCTTGGCGACGCTGTCGGCAGTGATGTCGTCATGGGTCGGCCCGATGCCGCCCGTGGTGAAGACGTAGGTGTAGCGATGCCGCAGTGCGTCCAAGGCCGCGATGATGTCGGCCTCGTCGTCGGAGACGACCCGGACCTCCTTCAGGTCGATGCCGATATTGGTGAGGTATTCGGCAATGAAACCGATATTCTTGTCCTTGGTCCGGCCGGACAGAATTTCGTCCCCAATGACCAGAATGCCCGCCGTGACGATCTCGCTCATAACTTAAGTCCCTCACCTGTGGCGCCGACTTTGCCGAGGTAACGCGTTGAAGTCACGCGGTTTTGCTGTCGAAATAAGCAGTCCTCAGCCATTTTTTCAGGCAAGCCGCCGGCCATATCAGGCAAATGCCCTCTCTCCATGCTTATCGCGCTGGCCCGGCCCTTGCTACCACCTCAGAGTCATGCACTCTTGCCGCATGGCCAGGACGTTGCGGCTTCACCAGGGCTTGGCGACCTGTCCAATGGCGCAACGCCTCGCGGAGACAAGTCGGGATCTATGGCAGTCGCGTTTGATGAAATGAATATTCCCGGCGGGGAGCTTCGCCCCGCCTATGAGGAGCTGGCGCGCTGGCTCAAGGAGACGCCTCCCGAGGCGCTCGAATATCGCCGCCAGGAGGCCGAGCTCCTGTTCCGCCGCATCGGCATCACCTTCGCGGTCTATGGCGAGGCCGAGTCCACCGAGCGGCTGATCCCCTTCGACGTGATCCCGCGGATCATGTCGGGCAAGGAATGGGCGCTGCTGGAAAAGGGCCTGAAGCAGCGCGTGCGCGCGCTCAACATGTTCCTGCGCGACATCTATCACGGCCGCGACATCCTGCGCGCAGAGATCGTACCCGACGATCTGATCTTCCAGAACCCGGTCTTCCGGCCCGAGATGAACGGCCAGCAGGTGCCGCACGACGTCTATGTGCACATCGCCGGCATCGACATCGTCCGGGTCGACGCCAACGACTTCATCGTGCTGGAGGACAATGCGCGGACGCCGTCCGGTGTCTCCTACATGCTGGAAAACCGCGAGATCATGATGCGGCTGTTTCCGGATCTGTTCGCCCGCCACAGGGTGGCGCCGGTCGAGCGCTATCCGGACGAGCTGCTCTCGGCGCTCCGCTCCGTCGCGCCGCAAAGCGCATCGGGCGAGCCGACGGTGGCCCTGCTCACTCCCGGCGTCTACAACTCCGCCTATTACGAGCACTCCTTCCTCGCCGACAAGCTCGGTATCGAGCTGGTCGAGGGCCGCGATCTCATCGTCAAGAACAACGAAGTGTTCATGCGGACGACGGAAGGGCTGAAGCGGGTCGACGTCATCTATCGCCGCGTCGACGACGACTTCCTCGATCCCCTCACCTTCCGTCCCGATTCCGTGCTCGGCGTGCCCGGGCTGATGTCGGCCTATGCGGCCGGCAACATCACGCTCGCCAACGCCGTCGGCACCGGGATTGCCGACGACAAGGCGATCTACTCCTACATGCCTGACATCGTGAAATTTTATCTCGGCGAGGAGCCGATCCTGAAGAACGTGCCGACCTGGCGCTGCCGCGAGCCGAAGGATCTCGCCTACGTGCTGGACAATCTCGGCGAGCTCGTCGTCAAGGAGGTTCATGGCTCCGGCGGCTACGGCATGCTGATCGGACCTGCCGCGACCAAAGCGACGATCGAAGCGTTTCGCGAGAAGCTCAAGCGCGAGCCGGAAGGTTTCATCGCGCAGCCGACGCTGGCGCTCTCGACCTGCCCGACCTGCACGGCGTCAGGCCTTGCACCTCGCCATGTCGATTTGCGGCCGTTCGTGCTCACCGGCAGCAAGCGCACCACGATCGTGCCGGGCGGGCTGACCCGCGTCGCGCTGAAGGAAGGCTCCCTTGTGGTCAATTCCAGCCAGGGCGGCGGCACCAAAGACACCTGGATCCTGGACGAGTAGACAGATGCTGTCGCGTACCGCCGAAAACCTCTACTGGCTCGCCCGCTACGTCGAACGGGCCGAGTATCTCGCGCGCACCATCGATGCGACCTTGCGCGTCACCGCGCTTCCCGCCGCCTATGTCGGCAAAACCAACGAATGGGACTCGGCGCTGCTCACCGCCGGCGTCGCCGCCAGCTTCTATCAGACCTATGAGGAAGCCAACGAGCACAATGTCGTCGACTACCTCTCGTTCTCCGTGGACAATCCGTCCTCGATCAGGAACTGCATCGAAGCGGCGCGGCTGAATTCGCGCTCGGTGCGCACCGCGCTGACCAGCGAGATGTGGGACACCATCAACTCGGCCTGGATCGAGCTTCAGGCGGTCTGGAGCAAAGGCACCTCGACGCGCGAGGACCTCGCCAAATTCCTCCGCTTCGTGCAGGAGACCTCGCTCCGCTTCGACGGCTCGGCCTACCGGACCATGCTGCGCAACGACGCCTACTGGTTCTCGCGGATGGGCGTGCATCTGGAGCGCGCCGACAACACCGCGCGCATTCTCGACGTGAAGTATCACGTGCTGCTGCCTGAGGAGGAGCATGTTGGCGGCCCGCTCGACTTCTATCAGTGGAGCTCGATCCTGCGCTCGGTATCGGCGCTGACGGCCTATCATTGGGTCTATCGCGAAACGCTGAAGCCCTGGCTGATTGCGGACCTGCTCATCCTCAACGACACGCTGCCGCGCTCGCTGGCGAGCTGCTACGGCAACCTCGTGCGCAACCTCGACCAGATCGGCGTCGCCTATGGCCGCCAGGGCCCGGCCCAGCGCCACGCCCGCGGCATCCGCAACCGGCTGGAACACAGCAATATGAACGACATTTTCCAGCACGGCGTGCATGAATTCATTCAGGAATTCATCACGGACAATTCCAGGCTGGGCGAAATCATCACGAAGCAGTATTTGATCTGATGTCCTCCGACTGACGAAATAGGATACCGTCATGGCCGGGCAAAAGCGCGAAGCGCGTCTTCGCGCTAGATGTCCCGGCCATCCACGTTCTTCGCGCGACGAGAAAGAACGTGGATGCCCGGGACAAGCCCGGGCATGACGGAGCTTCTTTGCGGCGGCAGTCGGCCTCACAACTAACGACACGGTCTACCATGCGCCTGCGAATCCTGCACACCACGACCTATCGCTACGAGCCGCCGGCCACGAGCGTGATCCAGATCCTGCGCATGACACCCGGCAGCCATGACGGGCAATATGTGGCGGAATGGCAGATCGACGTCTCCACGGACACCAAGCTCGACACGCATGAGGACGCGTTCGGCAACGTCACACACGTGCTGTCCTGCGGACCGGTCGGCGACATCAAGATCATCGCCGAAGGACTGATCGAGACCCACGACACCGGCGGCGTGCTGCGCGGCACCGACGAGCGCTTTCCGGCCGGCATGTTTCTTCGCTCCACCGACCTCACCACCGTCAATCCGGCGATGATGGCGGTTGCGCGCCAGTTGCGCAGCGAGGCCGAGCGCGACACGCTCGGCTTCCTGCATACGCTGATGAGCCAGATTGCCGATCACATGACCTTCGACGAGGACCCCACCCACAGCGGCACCTCGGCGGCGGAGGCGTTCACGCTCAAGCGCGGGGTCTGCCAGGACTACGCGCACATCTTCATTGCCTGCGCCCGCGCCGGCGGCGTACCGGCGCGCTTCGTCTCCGGCCATTTCCTTCGCTCGGACGGTATGCTGCATCAGGACGCCGGGCACGCCTGGGCGGAGGCCTACGTGCCCGATCTCGGCTGGATCGGCTTCGACCCCGCCAACAGCATCTGCGCCACCGACGCTCATGTCCGCGTCGCGATCGGGCTCGACTATCTCGGCGCAGCACCGGTGCGCGGCACCCGTTATGGCGGCGGCACGGAGACGCTGACGGTGGCGGTCAAGGTCGAGCAGGCCGGCCGCGGCGGGCAGTCGCAATCGCAGTCACAGTGGCAAAGCTAGGCGCAACCGTCCAAATGCAAGGCCGTGCTACACTCGCGGAACCAAACTGTCCCCGCGAGGTACCCCATGGCAACCGTTAAGCTGCTTTCGGACGATGAACTCTCCACCGAAGCGCGCGCCGTCTTCGACGATATCCGCAAAGTGCGGAAATCGGATTTCGTCAACAATTTCTGGCGCGCGCTGGCGCATGATCCGAAGACGCTGCGGCGGACCTGGGAGAGCATCAAGGAAGTGATGGCTCCGGGCGCGCTCGATCCCAAGGTCAAGGAAATGCTCTATGTCGCGGTCTCGATCGCGCATGGCTGCAGCTACTGCATCCATTCGCACACCGCCGCCGCACGGGCCAAGGGCATGACCGAGGCCGAATATGGCGAGTTGCTCGCCATCGTCGGCATGGCCGCAGAGACCAATCGTCTTGTCACAGCGCTCGGCGTGCCGGTTGATGAGGCGTTTCTGGTCGATGCCGCAGATTGAGCGGCGAAACTAACTGTCATTCCGGGGCGCGCGTAGCGCGAGCCCGGAATCCATCAGGCGGCAAGGTTAGTTGAGGAATGGATTCCGGGCTCGCGACTTCGTCGCGCCCCGGAATGACAGCAGGAATGGGGTTGGAGCGGCCCCCGAAATTCGCTAGTAATTCCGCGCAAACGCGTTCGGGGACTGGAAATGACCTATTGTTGCGGAATCCTGGTTCGGGACGGTCTGGTGATGATCGCCGATACCCGCACCAATGCCGGTCTCGACAACGTCTCGACCTTCCGCAAGCTTCACATCTTCTCGAAGCCCGGCGAGCGCATCATGGCGATCGCCAGCGCCGGCAACCTCGCCATCAGCCAGTCGGTGCTGTCGACGCTGACCGAAGGCCTGGAGGACCCCAACACGGGCGAGCTCGAGACGCTGATGAACGCACCGACCATGTTCCAGGCCGCCCAGCGCATCGGCCGGGCAATCCGGGCGGTGCACGCGACCGAAGGGCCGGCGCTGAGATCCGAGGACGTGTCCTTCGACGTCTCGTTCCTGTTCGGCGGCCAGATCAAGGGCTCCCGGATGCGACTGTTCATGATCTACACCGCCGGCAACTTCATCGAGTGCACCACCGACACGCCCTATTTGCAGATCGGCGAGCACAAATACGGCAAGCCGGTGCTCGACCGCGCCATGCATTACGACGTTGAGCTCTACGAGGCGCTGAAGACCGGCCTGATCTCGATGGACTCGACCATGCGCTCGAATCTCGGCGTCGGCCTGCCGATCGACGTGCTGGTGGTACGCGCGGACGCCTGCGAGGCCGATCTCAACCACCGCATCGAAGCCGGCGAGCCCTATTTCCACGATCTGCGCTCGCGCTGGTCTGCGGCCCTGCGGGCGGCACACCAGAACATTCCGCGGCCGCCCTACAAGAACGAAAAAGAACCGAAAACCTGACAGCAAGAAAAGGCAGGAAACGATGAGTGAAGCAAAGAAGATCGCAGTGGTGACCGGCGCCGGCACCGGCGTCGGGCGCGCGGCGTCGCTGGCATTGATGAACACCGGCTTCACCGTGGTGCTGGTCGGGCGCCGGCTCGACATGCTCGAGGAGACCGCAAAGCTCGGTCCCGCCGGCAAGAGCCTGTGCGTCACCGCCGACATGACCAAGCCGGATTCGATCGCCGCGCTGTTCGACAAGGTGAAGGCGACCTACGGCCGGCTGGACGTGCTGTTCAACAATGCCGGCATGGGCGCCCCTCCGGTGAATTTCGAGGATCTCACTCTCGAGCAGTGGCAGGCGGTGGTGAACACCAACCTCACCGGCCCGTTCCTGTGCACCCAGCACGCGTTCCGCATCATGAAGGACCAGACCCCGCGCGGCGGCCGCATCATCAACAACGGCTCGATCTCGGCGCATGCGCCGCGGCCGTTCTCGGCAGCCTACACCTCGACCAAGCACGCCATCACCGGCCTGACCAAGGCCTCCAACCTCGACGGCCGCATGTACGACATCGCGGTCGGCCAGGTCGACATCGGCAATGCCGCGACGCCGATGACCGATCGCATGGTCAACGGCCCCGGCGTGCTGCAGCCCGACGGCACATCGAAGCAGGAGCCGCGCATGGACGCGAAGGCGGTCGGCGACGCCGTCGCCTACATGGCCGGCCTGCCGCTCGACGCCAACGTGCTGACCATGACGGTCATGGCGACCAAGATGCCGTTCGTGGGGCGGGGTTAGTCGCCGCTCTCGTGCCCCGGACGCAGCGCGGCATGCAATGGCGCGCTGCTGAGCCGGGGCCCATGCCTCCGCGATCTCGTTCTTGGCCCTTCTGGGTCCCGGCTCTGCGGTGCGTCACTTCGTGCCGCCCCGCGTCCGGGACACGCGATCTTCCCTACTCCAAGCTCTCCACCTGCCGCAGGCTCGGAAACAGCTTCATCCAGAGCAGCGCCACCGCGACGGTGGCAACGCCGCCGAGCACGGCGGCTGGCATGACACCGAGCAGCGCGGCTGCCACGCCGCTCTCGAACTGGCCGAGCTGGTTCGAGGCGTTGATGAAGAGGAAGTTCACCGCGCCGACTCGGCCGCGCATCTCGTCGGGCGTGGACAGCTGCACCAACGAGAAGCGGATCACGACGCTGATCGTATCCGCGGCCCCGAGGATCGCGAGCGCGAGCACCGACAGCCACATCCAGGGCGACAGCGCGAACACGATGGTGGCGAGGCCGAACACGATCACGGCCTGGAACATGCGCAGGCCCACATGCCTGGAGATGGCGTGGCGCGCCAGCACCATGGTCATCAGGAGCGCGCCGACCGCGGGCGCCGCACGCAGCACGCCGAGCCCGACCGGGCCGGTCTGGAGGATGTCGCGGGCATAGATCGGCAACAGCGCAGTGACGCCGCCGAACAGCACCGCGAACAGATCGAGCGAGATGGTGCCGAGGATTGCGGGATTGCTGCGGATGAAGCGGACGCCGGCGAAGATGTTGTCCGCGTCCGTCCCCTCCTTGGCAACCGCCTGCGGGCGCGGCCGGATGAAGCCGGTCAGGATCATCCCGAAGATCCAGAACACCACCATCATGGCATAGGCAAGATGCGGGGCGACCGCATAGGCGAGGCCGCCGAGCGCCGGCCCGGTGATGGTCGCGACCTGCGCCGCGCCGCTGGAGACGGCGGTGGCGCGCTGGAGCGAGCCCTGCGGCGCGATCAACGGCAGCAACGCCGCCGTGGTCGGGCTCTCGAATGCGCCGGCGATGCCGAGCACGAAGGTCGCGATGAAGATCTGCACCTCGCTGACCGCGCCGAGATAAGTGATGGTTGCGAGATAGAGCGCGGTTGCCGCTTCGACGAGCTGGCAGAGCTGGACCACGCGCTTGCGCTCGAAACGGTCGGCAGCGTGGCCCGCGACGAACACCAGGAGCGCGGTGGGCAGGAACTGGACCAGGCCGACCATACCGAGGTCGAAGGCCGAGCCGGTGAGATCGTAGATCTGCCAGCCGATCGCGACCGCCGCGATCTGGCTGGAAAAGCGCGACAGGCTGCGCGAGAGCAGGAAGAACAGGAAGGCGCGGTGGGCGAGGAGCGCGCCGGCGCTGACCGGCGGATGTCCGGATATTGGCTGCTCTGGCATCGCCTCGTGGATCGTCTTTTGGGTCACCCTCGGACCGCTCGCCCCCTGATATCGACGGCCCCCCGCGTGGCTGAGGCGGGCCCGCTTGTCAACAGCGGGGCGTATCCCGCATCTCCCGGCATTGCCTTTGCAGCACAGGCGCGGCCATAATCATTGAGGGTTTGGGGACATCATGCTGCGCTTGCAATCGGCACTCGGCATTTTCGCATTGCTGTTGATCGCCTTCGCGCTCGCAGAAAATCGACGCGCCGTGTCGCTGCGACAGGCGGCGATCGGCCTCGTCGCCACCTTCGTCACCGCGATCGTGCTCCTGAAGCTACCGATCGTCGCGCGCGCCTTCGGTGCCATCAACGAGGCGGTCGGTGCGATCTCCGCGGCCTCGCGCGCCGGCTCCGCCTTCGTGTTCGGCTATATCGGCGGCGGCCCCCCGCCCTTCGATCTGAAGGTGCCGGGCGCCGATTTCATCCTGGCGTTCCAGGCGCTGCCGATCGTGCTGGTCATGAGCGTGCTGACGACGCTGCTGTTCTATTGGCGCGTGCTGCCGCCGATCGTGCGCGGCATGGCCTGGCTGCTGGAGCGGACGCTGGGCGTCGGCGGCGCGGTAGGCCTGTCGACCGCCGCCAACATCTTTCTCGGCATGGTCGAGGCACCGCTGTTCGTGCGGCCCTATCTGAAACAGATGACCCGCAGCGAGCTGTTCCTGGTGATGACCGGCGGCATGGCGGGCATCGCCGGCACGGTGCTGGTGCTCTATGCGACGTTCCTTGCTCCCCTCATCCCTGATGCCGCCGCGCATTTCGTCATCGCCTCGGTGCTGGGCGCGCCGGCTGCGATCCTCGTCAGCCTGATCATGGTGCCTGAAACCTCCGACAAGCGCACCGGCGGCACGTTGGGGGATCCCCGGGTCGCCAGCGATCCCGAGATGGAGGTCTCCGGCACGATGGATGCGATCGTGAAGGGCACCACCGCAGGGATTGAGCTGCTGATCAACATCGTCGCGATGCTGCTGGTGCTGGTGGCGCTGGTCTATCTCGTCAACGCCATCCTCGGCCTCTTGCCACACATCGGCGGCGCCACGGTCTCGTTGCAGCGCCTGCTCGGCCTCGTGATGGCGCCGGTGTGCTGGCTGATGGGATTGCCGTGGGATCAGGCGGTGACGGCGGGCAGCCTGATGGGCACGAAGACCGTGCTCAACGAGCTGATCGCCTATGTCGATTTCTCGAAGCTGCCGCCCGATGCACTCGATCCGCGCTCGCGCCTGATCATGCTCTATGCGATGTGCGGCTTCGCCAATTTCGCCAGCCTCGGCATCATGATCGGCGGCCTGGGCGTGATGGCGCCCGAGCGGCGCGAGGAGATCAACGCGCTCGGACTGAAGTCGATCCTGTCGGGGACGCTGACGACGTGCTTGATGGGGGCGGTGGTGGGGGTGTTGACGTAATCTCCCTCGTCATTCCGGGGCGCGCGTAGCGCGAACCCGGAATCAGAGCGGCGGAGACGGTGGATGAATGGATTCCGGGCTCGCGACTTCGTCGCGCCCCGGAATGACATCACGCCTTTAACTCCACCGTCCTGAACTCCGCCGGCAGGATTACCTCGAGTAGCTCGACGTCGTCGGAATAGTCCAGGATCATGTGCTTGATCTTCGGCGGCTGGGTCCAGGCGCTGCCTTCTTTCATCAGCGTCTCGCCCTGCCCGTCCATGTAGGTCTTCACCCAGCCCTTGAGCACGTAGACCATCTGGAATTCGACGTCGTGGAAGTGCAGCTTCGAGACCTCGGCCGGATTGCAGGGGCCTTGCAGGCGGATCACATGCGCTTGCGCGAGACCATGGGACGCTGCGGCAATGCCGAGGTCGCGGTATTTGGCGTAGGCGCGCAGGCCGTCGGCCTTGAAGTCTTCCTCGCGGTGATGGCTGATCGCGATGCGTTGCCTGGGGCGCGCGGGCTTTTTCGGAGCCACAATGCGGGCCTTCGCCTTCACCGCTTTGCGCGCCGACGATCGCGCCGCCGCCTTTGCTCCGCTGCGCTTCTTCACCGCAGTCTTCGTTGCGGGTCTTGATGCCTTTTGCTTGGCCATTGTCTGCCTCCCTGATCTGAGCTGCACCCGCCGGACGGGTACGACCCGAAGGCAGATTATCCAGTCTTGGACGAGGCAGCAATTGCGGGCTGGTCAGTCGAAGATCCAATCGTAGCTTGTCCCAGGCTGTCGTGGCGAGCCGCCCTCGTCTCGTATTCGTTCTCACGCTGAATTAATCTCGCCGGGAGATCCTGGGGAATTTGATTCATGGGCAGCAGCGTAGGTCAGCGTGCATTTCAAAATGCTCGGCTTCAGAAGCGACAGAAAGCCGAAGTGCTGCCATTGCTCGGGCATGCACTCCAGTTGCACAAGATGGGGCTTTTCCCCGAGGCCCAGGCCGCCTATCGCCAACTCCTGCAGCTCGCCCCCAACCAATTCATCGCGCTGCATATGCTCGGCGTGTTGGAGGCCGATGCCAAGAACTATCAGCAGGCGGAAACTCTGCTGAGCCGGGCGGTCGCCGTCGATCCGCGGTCGGCCGATGCTCATATGAGCCTGGGCGTCGCGCTCAACGGACTACGGCGTCACGGCGAGGCCTGCGCGAGCTATCGAAAGGCCCTCGCCTTGCGGCCCAACCACGCCGTAACCCTCTCCAATCTCGGTAACGCGAGCGTGGCCCTCGACCTTCACGAGGAGGCGCTCCACAGCTACGACAGGGCGCTCGCACTCAATGCAAGCCTTGCTGAAGCCCATAACGGCCGGGGCTGGGCGCTCAGCCGTCTGCGCAACTATGACGGGGCGCTCGCAAGCCTAGACCGCGCGCTATCGATCAAGCCTGACTACGCCGCGGCGCTGGCGAACCGCGCGGTTGCATTGCGGGAACTTCAGCGATTTGACGAAGCCCTGGCAGATGGCAATCGGGCGATCGCGCTGGCACCCGACGAGGCGAATGGGTGGCTCGCGCGGGCCGGTGTCCTGCTCCAGATCCAGCAAATCGCCCAGGCTTCGCACGATTGCGAGCAGGCTCTCGCGATCGCTCCCGATTCCATTCAAGCTCACCTGGTGCTGGGCCTTTGCCTCGCCGGGCTTGGCCGGGTCGACGAAGCCCTCGCCAGTTTCGGCAGAGCCCTCGACATCCAGCCTGACCTCCAAAGCGCGATCTCCAACAAGATATTCACGCTCGATTTTGTGGGGGATGCCACCGTCGAACGGCACCAGCAGGCGCGGCAGGTATGGTGGGAGCGTGTCGGCGCGAAGATCGCTTCGGAGGCGGCCGGACCGCATGACAACAGCCGCGATCCGGATCGCCGCTTGGTGCTTGGCTATGTCTCGTCGGACTTCAACGCGCATTCGGCCGCGTTCATTTTCAAGCCAGTGCTGCAACACCATGACCGGGCACAGTTCGAGATCGTTTGCTACTCTTGTTCGTCAAAAGTGGACACGACGACCAGCGAATTCCAAGGGATTGCCGATCGCTGGCGCGACGCCTCGCAATGGACCGACGAGCGTCTCGACGCCGAGATCCGCGCCGATGGCGTCGATATCCTGATCGATCTGTCCGGCCATACCAGAGGAAACCGTCTCAGCGTGTTTGCGCGCAAGCCGGCACCGATCCAGGTCCATGGCTGGGGCCACGGCACTGGCACCGGACTGCCGACGATCGATTATCTGTTCTCGGACCCGGTCGCGATTCCTTTCGCGGTCCGGCACCTGTTTGCGGAGACCGTTGTCGACCTGCCGTGCTTTGTGACGCTGACGCCACTGCCGGCCGGGATTGAGCGGGCGCCGACCCCGGCGATCTCGAACGACTTCGTCACATTCGGCGTCTTCAACCGCATCAGCAAGATTTCGGACGAGGCCGCGGAAGTCTGGTCCAGGATTCTCAAGCGAGTGCCGGGTTCGCGACTGCTGATCAAGGATGTTGCGCTTGACGATCAGCTGGTCCGCGACAATCTGCTGGCACGGTTTGCGGCTTGCGGATTGCCGGCCGAACGCGTCGATCTGCTCGGAGCCACCTTGCGGAGCGAGCATCTGGCATCCTTCAATCGCGTCGATATCTGCCTCGACCCGTTCCCGCAGAACGGCGGCGTCAGCACATGGGAAGCCCTGCAGATGGGCGTGCCGGTGGTGGCGAAACTCGGCAACAGCCTGCCCAGCCGTGCTGCCGGCTCCATCCTCACGGCGCTTGGCCTGCCGGACTGGGTCACGGATAGCGATGAGGGCTATATCGAAATCGCTGTTGGCCATGCCGCTGACATCGATGCACTCGATCGCTTGCGCCGCGACCTGCCTGGACAGATCGACTCCGCGGCCGCCGGCAACCCTGTCCCATATGCGCGGGCGGTGGACGAGGCCTACCGCGCGATGTGGAAGCGCTATTGCAACGGCGGCGTCTGAGCTCCGCTTCAATGCAGCCGGAACACGCCATCCACGGCGCGCAGCTCGGCCGGCTTGATCAGCTTGGAATGCGCTACGGTGACCGAATGGAGGGGGCCATCGAGCTTCTCCTGCCAGAACGCCAGGAAATCCTTCAGCGCCGGGAATTTCGGAAACATGTCGTAGTTCTGCCAGACGTAGGTCTGTAGCAGCGAGGGATGATCCGGCATCCGATAGAGAATTTGTGCCGTCGTCAGCCCGTAACCCAGCATCTGTTTCCGGAAATCCTCGGAAACGCGCCCACTCGGCAAGCCCATGCCAACCTCCTTTGCAGGAGCGCATTCAAGGGGCGGCTTGGTCGGTGTGCGCCTTACGAGCCACCCGGTACTGATGCGCTCACATGAGAGAAATGTGACGCAAACTGACAATCCATCTCAAGCCCAAAAGTTTAACAAGCTGTTGAAATTCAATGCGTTAGCAGCAGATGCGGCACCGTGCTAATACGGACCCGCCCCGGTTAACGATGGAAAAGAATTTCTGGCAGTCCGCGCTTCCGGGTGCTTATTTTTCTGCTAGAAGCCCTTGCTCCCGCAAAATTCCTGTCCTATTTCAACCTCGCCTGTGCTAGCACTCGCGGGCACCGATTGCTAACAATCTGAAAATCTCAACCCGAGCAAATGCTTAGGAGGACTGCATGAAATTCCGTCCGCTTCACGACCGCGTCGTGGTCAAGCGCATCGACGCAGAAGAGAAGACCGCTGGCGGCATCATCATTCCCGACACTGCCAAGGAAAAGCCCTCGCAGGGCGAAGTCGTCGCCGTCGGCCCGGGTGGCCGCGACGAAGCCGGCAAGCTGATCCCGATCGACCTGAAGGTCGGCGACCGCGTGCTGTTCGGCAAGTGGTCCGGCACCGAGGTCAAGATCGACAACGTCGACCTGCTGATCATGAAGGAAAGCGACATCATGGGCGTTCTCGACGTCCCCGCTTCCAAGAAGAAGGCGGCCTAAGAGCCCCTCTCTCCCTCCAGTCAAACATTCCAAGGAAAAATCCACATGGCAGCCAAAGAAGTCAAATTCTCGGTTGAAGCGCGCGACAAGATGCTGCGCGGCGTCGACATTCTCGCCAACGCGGTGAAGGTCACGCTCGGTCCGAAGGGCCGCAACGTCGTGCTCGACAAGTCGTTCGGCGCTCCCCGCATCACCAAGGACGGCGTCACCGTCGCCAAGGAGATCGAGCTCGAGGACAAGTTCGAGAACATGGGCGCCCAGATGGTGCGCGAAGTCGCCTCCAAGTCCGCTGACGCGGCCGGCGACGGCACCACCACCGCCACCGTGCTCGCAGCAGCGATCGTGAAGGAAGGCGCCAAGTCGGTCGCCGCCGGCATGAACCCGATGGACCTCAAGCGCGGTATCGACCTCGCGGTCGAAGCCGTGGTTGCGGACCTCCAGAAGAACTCCAAGAAGGTCACCTCGAACGACGAGATCGCCCAGGTCGGCACCATCTCGGCCAACGGCGACGCGGAGATCGGCAAGTTCCTCTCCGACGCCATGAAGAAGGTCGGCAACGAGGGTGTCATCACCGTCGAGGAAGCCAAGTCGCTCGAGACCGAGCTCGACGTCGTCGAGGGCATGCAGTTCGACCGCGGCTACATCTCGCCCTACTTCGTCACCAACGCCGACAAGATGCGCGTTGAGATGGACGACGCCTACATCCTCATCAACGAGAAGAAGCTCTCCTCGCTGAACGAGCTGCTGCCGCTGCTCGAGGCCGTTGTGCAGACCGGCAAGCCGCTGGTCATCGTCGCCGAGGACGTCGAAGGCGAAGCCCTCGCGACCCTGGTCGTGAACCGCCTGCGCGGCGGCCTCAAGGTCGCAGCCGTCAAGGCTCCGGGCTTCGGCGATCGCCGCAAGGCCATGCTGCAGGACATCGCGATCCTGACCGGCGGCCAGGCGATCTCGGAAGATCTCGGCATCAAGCTCGAGAACGTCACGCTCAACATGCTCGGTCGCGCCAAGAAGGTGATGATCGACAAGGAGAACACCACGATCGTCAACGGCGCCGGCAAGAAGGCCGACATCGAAGCGCGCGTGGCCCAGATCAAGGCGCAGATCGAGGAAACCACCTCGGACTACGACCGTGAGAAGCTCCAGGAGCGTCTGGCCAAGCTCGCCGGCGGCGTCGCGGTGATCCGCGTCGGCGGCGCGACCGAGGTCGAGGTGAAGGAGCGCAAGGATCGCGTTGATGACGCGATGCATGCGACCCGCGCGGCTGTGGAAGAAGGCATCGTCCCGGGCGGCGGCGTCGCCCTGCTCCGTGCCTCCGAGCAGCTCAAGGGCCTGCGCACCAAGAACGACGACCAGAAGACCGGCGTCGAGATCGTGCGCAAGGCGCTGTCGGCTCCCGCTCGCCAGATCGCGATCAACGCCGGTGAAGACGGCTCGGTGATCGTCGGCAAGATCCTGGAGAACAAGACCTACGCTTACGGCTTCGACTCCCAGACCGGCGAATATGCCGACCTCGTCAAGAAGGGCATCATCGACCCGACCAAGGTGGTCCGTACCGCGATCCAGAACGCTGCCTCGGTTGCGGCGCTGCTGATCACCACGGAAGCCATGGTCGCCGAGCTGCCCAAGAAGGGCGGAGCCGGTCCGGCGATGCCCCCGGGCGGCGGCATGGGCGGCATGGACTTCTAAGGTCCGGCCATCTCAAGAACTACGAAACCCCGGCAGCGATGCCGGGGTTTTTGTTTTGCATACCACACCCAAAAGTAGCGAGATCGGTCATTCCGGGGCGCAGATCAGCGGCGCCTCACCGCACCTTCCCCAGCCGCTCGATGTGCGGCTCGCCGTCTTCGTCGAGCGACCAGAAGATCCGCGTCACCTTGCCGACGAGATTGTCCATCGGCACGAAACCGAACGTCGACATGCGGCTGTCGGTGGAATTGTCGCGGTTGTCGCCGAGCACGAAGAAGTGGCCGGGCGGCACCGTGAAGACGCTGGTATTGTCGAGGAAACCGTTGTCGACGCAATCGAAGGTGACATAGGACGCACCGTTCGCCAGCGCCTCGCGCCAGCGCTTGACCTTGACGCCGCCATCGACACCGCAGGCGTTGTCGGCGAGCCCGTATTCGAGCGCGGCGCGCGTCACCGGACGGTCGTTGAGGATGAGCTGGCCCTGCCGCATCTGGATGCGGTCGCCGGGAAGCCCGACTACGCGCTTGACGTAGTCGACCGAAGTGTCCTTCGGCGTCCGGAACACGACGATGTCGCCATGTTCGGGCTCGGCGGCAAGGACGCGGCCCGAGATCCAGGACGGCGCGAAGGGAAACGAATAGCGGCCATAGCCGTAGGCATATTTCGCGGCGAAGACGTAGTCGCCGACCATCAGCGTCGGCGCCATCGAACCGGACGGGATACTGAACGGCTGGTACAGGACGAAGCGAAACAGGACCAGCGGCGACCACAGCAGCGGAATCAGCAGGATCAGGATGACGATCGCCTTCCATTCCCGCGATTGCGCCCGCGAGGTGCGGATCGTTTCCGAAAGAGTGGTCATGCACCTGCCCTGGTCAAGTCTCATCGCGAGATTACGCAACCTTCGCGCGCCTGCAATCCCGGCGCCGTGATTTTGGTCGCACAGGCACCGTGACGCGTTCATGGCAAAGCGACGACACCGGACATGTGAAGGGCCGCCCGTAGGCGGCCCTTCGGTTTCATGCGCTCTCGGGCGCCTTCAGGCGCACGAGCCGGGTCAGCAGGGCGTCGAGGCCCTCGCCTTCGCCGGCATGGAGGTCGATGCGGCCGACCTTCTCGACCAGCCGCTCCAGCGACTCCAGCTCCTTGAGCCGCAGCAGCAGGGGGTTCTCCTCCATCAGACGTGCGGTGTTCAGGAGCGAACGCGTCGCCGCGGTCTCTTCCTGCCGGCGGATCAGGTTCGCCTTCGCAACCCGCTCCGCCTCCACCACCTTGTTCACCAGCTCCCGGATCTCGCCGGGCAGGATCACGTCCTTGACGCCGAGCTCGGTCACTTCCACGCCGGACTCACCGACGCGTGCCCGCACATAGTCGCGCAGCTCCGCGTCCAGCGCCGCCTTCGCGGACAGCACCTCGTCCAGCGTCCGGCCCGCGACCGCCTCGCGGATCGCGAACTGCACCAGGCGGTACAGCCACGCATCCACGTCGGGCACGGTCGCAACCGTCCGCTCGGGATCGATCACCCGACGGAACGCCGTCAGCGTCACCCGCAGCGCGATGCGATCCTTGGTCAGCATCTCCTGCGCGGTGATCTCGACCGCCTGGGGCCGCAGGTCGAGGCGCTTCACCTCGATCTTCCGGCCGACGGTCCAGAAGGCGTGCCGGCCGGGCGCGAGCCGCTCCACGAGCCGGCCCTCGACATAGAGCAGGCCCGCCTCGTGGTTCTCGACCACCGTTTCCGACGTCACGGCCGAGCGGTTGCGCTCGATCATGGCCAGATGCCGCGCGCTGACCTTGGGATCGCCGGACACATCGATGCGTTCGACATCGACGCGGGTTGCGACCTTCCAGTAGACGCGCACCTGCCAGGGCGTCATCAGATGCACGGGCCGACCGTCGAGGCTGACGATGGCGACCTCGTTTGCCTTGGTCTCGACCGCCTCGAACAGTTCGGCGGCCAGATCAGGCCGCGCGGCCTTCAGCACCGCGTAGCGATCGGCGGAGAATTCCGCACGGACGACGTCGAGCACCTCGGCCTTCAGCTCGTGCAAGGGATCGAACAGGCGATGCCGACCGGGCGCGAGCACGCGCACGAGCTGCCCGTTGCGCGTCAGCAACGCGCGCTCGCCATCCTTCACCGTCACGTTCAGCATCAGCAACTGCCAGCTCATGGCACGCCTCCTTCATTTGCGCCCGGCCGATGCCGGACAACAGGTTTCGGTTGCAAAGGACGTGAGGACGCGGACGACGCTTCCTGAAAAATCGGCGGACCGGGGCTTGAGCTTGCATGACGACGGGCGCACGCGCGCGATCGCGCGACGTGTGTCGCGCGGTCACGTGGAGCCACCCGGCATCAGCGCAAGCGGTATCTACCCGCGGCGCAAAGCCGGTCTCACAGTGTCTAGGTTCGGACGGAAAGCCTTTCGGCAAAACGGCCGGACTGCGACTGAAGCGCGCGTCCGGTCCTCGTCAGAGGTATCAGCTTTTCAGGCTGAAACGGAGCGCTTGGAGCGGGATTCGAACCCGCGACCCGATGATTTCAACGTCACCTGCTCTACCCAACTGAGCTATCCTTCGTGGGGCAAGAGACCGGAATCGAACCGATGCCTTCGGGCGTTCAGCCCGACGCTCTCCATGAGCTACGTCCTGCGTTTTGCCTTCATTCGGCGGAACACGAAACCGGAGACCGGCCCGCGCCAGTCGGGATCTCAGAGAGCCCGAACCCATGGCCTAGCGAAGGAGCGGGCTAATAGACGAAGCGCGTTCCGGTTGCAAGAGGAAGATCGAAGATTTTTTGTCGCGCATCGCGCACTGTGACGCGATGATCACATGCGGCGCGGCGTCAAGGACGCGGCGTGAAGCAGGCCCGCACCCAGTCGATCGTCACGCGTGTTGCGGCGTCGCGCTTGAGATGATTTTGCACGAGCAGCCAGACGTCGCGCCGTTTCGGCAGCAGCGTGGCGCGCAGGCTGCGGTCGGCGAGCAAGCCTTCGCAGCTGTGCTCGGGCAGCACGCCGACGGCCTGATGCGACTGGATCATGGTCCTGATGATACGGACATTGTCGGTGATGCAGCGGACGTTCTTCAGCCGCTTCGCCCGCAGGAACTGCGCTTCGGGAATGGTGTCGAGCTCGTCCGGATAGACGCAGGCGACCGAGTCATCGCCCGAGCGATCTGCCGGCTCGAAGAAATACAGCCTGACATCGCCGAGCTTGGAGATGGTGAAATCGCCCCTCTCCGGCTTGCGCAGGCGAATGGCGAGGTCGGCCTGCCAGCGCGAGAATTTGACGTTGCCGCTGGAGGTGAGGAATTGCAGGGTCAGGCCGGGATGATCGCGCAGGAACGCGCTCGCCCGCGGCGCCAGCAATTCTTCAGCGACGGCGTTGGTCGAGGCGATGCGGAGGCGGCCGACCGGCCCGGGCTGGCTCTCCTTGATGCGGTCGATCGCCGCGACATGGGCGGCCATCGCGCCGACATGCTCGAGCACTGCCTCGCAATGGCGTGTCGGCCGCCGCAGCCCGTCGACCGCATCGAACAGCGGCACGCCGAGATCGCGCTGGGCGCGCGCCAGCCTGCGGCCGACGGTGGTCTCGTCGATGCGCAGCCGGGCGCTGGCACCGGCATAGGTACCCTCGTCTCTCACCGCGGCAATGATGCGCAGATCGTCCCAGTTCATCCAGGCGAGCCTAGCAGGCGATGCCGCATCCTGCAAATCTGCAGCCATAAGCTGCAATAGTCCTGCACATTAGCAGGCCCATGCTGCGCTAGTGTCGCTCCATCCGATATCCCTGGAAGGCCTGACCAGCATGACCTCTCCCAAGACCCTGCTCGAACTCGCCGGCGCCGATCTCAATCCGCCGAAGCTCAATGAAGCCTGCCTCGTGCTGATCGACATCCAGAACGAATATTGCGCCGGCCCGCTGGCCCTGCCCGATGCGCAGCCCGCGATCACCGTGGCGGCGCGCCTGCTGGCGCGGGCACGGGAGAGCGGCGCTGTGATCATCCATATCGCGCATAAGGGCCGCGCCGGCGGCCTGTTCGACCGCGAGGCCGCGCGCGGCGCGCTGGTTGAGCGCCTGACACCGCTCGCAAGCGAGCCCGTGATCGAGAAAGCTCTGCCCAACAGCTTTGCCGGCACCGATCTGGAAGCCCGGTTGGTGGCGAGCGGACGAAAGAACATCGTGCTGGCCGGCTTCATGACGCATATGTGCGTCTCTTCGACCGCCCGCGCCGCGCTCGATCTCGGCTTTCGCACGACGATCGCGGCAGACGCTTGCGCCACCCGCGACCTGCCCGACGGCCGCGGCGGCACGCTGGACGCGCGGACGATTCACGAGGTCGCGCTGGCCGAGCTCTCGGACCGCTTCGCGATCATCGCGCAGAGCGATGCGCTGATCTGACGGAGCATACGATGCTGCAACTCTATTTCTTTCCGATGGCCTGCTCGCTCTCGAGCCGCATCGCGCTGATGGAGGCCGGCATCGAGGCGCAGTATCACCTCGCCCATATCTGGACCAAGCAGGTTGTGGACGACGGCAGCGATTTCCGCGGCGTGTCGCCGAAGGGCGCGGTGCCGGTGCTGGTGCTGGAGAACGGCGAACGGCTGACCGAGAGCGCGGCGGTACTGCAATACATCGCAGATGTGAAACCGAAGGCTGGCCTTGCGCCGGAATTCGGCGATCCCGATCGCTATCGCCTGCAGGAATGGCTCAGCTTTGTCGGCGCCGAGATCCACAAGGCGTTCCTGTTTCCGACCTTCTGGTACAAGGACGAGGGTTCGCTCGCCAAGCCGCGCGCGAGAATCACGCAGACATTGTCGGTGCCGTCAGCGCATCTGGCGGAGCGCGAATTCCTCGTCGGTAACGGCTTCACCGTCGCGGATGCGCACCTCACCTGGGCCTTGTTGCTGCTCCGACCCGCCGGCGTCGACATCGCCCAATGGCCGTCCTTGTCGGCCTATCTCGAGCGCATGCAGGCGCGGCCGGCGGTGCGAGAAGCCATCGCGACCGAAATGGCCCTGCGCAAGACAATGGCAGCGTGACCGGACGTCACGGTCGCGAAATCCGAGCGTTTTCTTGGCGAGGGCATTGAAGTCGACGCGGCATGCGCTAATCTGGAGGAATATTTTCGATATTTCCTCGGAAGGCATTCATGAGTGCTCTTTCCAGATTTTGCTTCGCCGGATTTTGCCTGCGCGATTATTACCTGCCCGGTTTTTGTCTGACGTTCTTCGTCTCGCTCTGCATCGGGCCTGCATCGGCGGACACGCGGGTGGCATTGGTGATCGGCAACGGCGCCTATGTCTCGACGGCGCAACTTCCCAACCCGTCGCATGATGCGGAGGACGTCGCGGCTTCGCTGAGGCGCAGCGGTTTCGAGGTGATCCAGGGCGTCGACCTGCGCCAGGCCGACATGCAGGACCTGACCATCCGCTTCGCGCGCGCCGCGAGCAGAGCCGACGTCGCCCTGTTCTACTACAGCGGTCACGCCATGCAGTACAACGGCGTGAACTATCTGATGCCTGTCGACGCCACGCTGACCGATGAGGCCGACCTCAAGCGTTTCGTGCGGGTCGACGACATCGTGAACGACCTGCAGCAAGCCAAGAACCTGCGCATCCTGGTGCTCGATTCCTGCCGCGACAATCCGCTGGCCGACATGCTGAAGCGCTCTGCGACGCGCGCCGCCTCGGTCGGACGCGGCCTGTCGAAGGTCGAAGCGCCGCGCGGCACGATCGTGTCGTTCTCGACGCAGTCTGGCCAGGTCGCCGCCGATGGTACCGGCCGCAACAGCCCCTACACGACGGCGTTCCTCAAGCACATCGAGGAGCCGCACGAGATCGGCGACGTCTTTCGCGACATCAGCAGCGAGGTCTATGACGCCAGCGGCAAGACGCAGCTTCCGGAACTGTCGCTGTCGATCATCGGCAAGTTCTATCTGAACGGCCCGGTGTCGGTCACGGTCGCCCCTGCGGCGCCGCAAGCCGCGCCGCGGCCCGACCCTTGCGCATCCGCGGAGGCGCACTGGAAGGCGGCCGACACCATCGGCACCGTCAGCGCCTTCGAGGATCATCTGGCGCGATTTTCGAGTTGCAGCTTCGCCAGTCTCGCCAAGGCCCGGATCGACGGCCTGAAGCAGAAGGTGGCGCTGGCACCTGCGACCGGCGAGAGCAGGATGTTCGATGGCAAGTGGGACGTCACCGTGAACTGCGCCAGCTCCGGCAAGGCGTTGGGCTATACCCGAACCCTGTCGGCCACCATCGCCGACGGCGTATTTCATGCGGAGGATCGGGACCCGCGTACAAACAGCACGCTCGCAATCGACGGACAGGTATCGGCTGACGGGAAGACCACGCTCAGTGCACGGGGCCTCACGGGTCCGAGCGCATACACGGTCAACAATAGCGCTCCCGGCTCGCCGTATGGGTACACGATCGACGCGCAATTCGAGCGTAGCCGCGGCAGCGGCAAACGCAACGAACTGCGTCCGTGCAGCTTCACCTTCGTCAAGCGATAGCTCGGCCCGCTCCGGCGCACCGCGTCGGCCTTACTCCACCCGCGCCAGCACCGCGAGCTTGCGGATGCCCTTGTTGCGGTAGGCGTCGAGGAACGCGTAATAGTCCTTGAACGACACGCAGCCGTTGGAATCGCCGTTCGGCCCGAGCATGAAGGTGTGGGCGAGCAGGCCGTCGCGGCCGTAGATCGCGCTCTCGCCGCCGATCGGGGTCAGGCGCAGCGCGGGCACGCCGTGGAACAGCGCCTCGCGCGGCTTCAGCGTGTAGATGTGCGGCGGTGTCACGCCGCGCATGCGGGTGCGCTGGGAGCGCGGATCGTCGAGATTGGAGCCGAGGCCGGAATGCGCCTCGAGCTTGGTGCCGTCGGGCAGATAGACCGTCTTGGCAGTGATGTCGTAGACCGCGGTATCGCGCTCATAGGGCGGCGCGCCGCCGAGCATCGGGTTCTGCTCCTTCGGCGCGATGGACGCGGTGATGCTGGCATCGGCCGAGGCATAAGCGAGCAGCCCCCCGGACGGCTCGCGCTTGCCCCAGAGTTTTTCGACCATCGACTGGCGAGGACCCGTGATGGACATCACCGCCGCCTTGGCGCGATCGGCGAACGATTTCGGCTTCGCCTCGGGTGCCGGCACGATCTGGGCCGGATCGGCCGAGGCGAGTTGCATCTGGGCATCCGGAGCGCGCTTGGCCTTGTCCGCGGTCTTGTCAGTGGTTTTGGCCGACGGCTTCAGCGCTTCCGCGACCTTCGCGATCACGCTCTGCTTCGGCGCGTCCTTGGCCATCGCAACCTGGGTCGCTGGCGCGGCGCTAGCCGCATTGGAGGTCACGCCCTGCGTCGCAGCGGCGGCAAAGCGTTCGTTGAACATCTCGCGGGAGATCGGCGCGGCGACCTGCAATCGGTCGGGCAAGACCGCAAAGGCCTCCCTGACGGCCTCGCCCGCCTCGCGCAGCGCGACCCTGGGCGCGCGCTTGATCACCGGCTCGTCGTAGCCGGTGCTGCCGACGGTCGGATAGACGCTGGCCCCGAGCACGTTGTTGTAGATGGTCCAGCCGGCGCCCATCACGACGCAGCCGATCGCCGCGGCGCCAAGCCAATTGGTCGTGGTCATTTTCCGGGAAGATTTCCGCGAATAATTCTTGGAGAATTTCTTGGACTTCCGTGCCGCGTTACTCTGCGCAGCGATACTCTTACTCATTCGCCTTGCGTCCAGGACGGTGTCACTCGGTCCCCCTTCAAAGTGCCGCTGGTCACGATCCGGGAACAGCATCTCGCAGAGGGTCGGAGCGTCATTAAGGCGACTTTTAGTTAAATGCGGATTAAGTTCGGGCAGATGTGGGGCGGCTCGTCAACGCTGTCTCATTCTGAGAAAAAAGCCCGCAGAACTACGGACTTAGGCGCGTCTGTTAACCATAATTCTCGGCCGGATCGGCGCATTCAGCAAACGTCTCCGGCCGCCTCTCTAAGCGCATCCAACCAAGTCCTTTTCGTGGTCTTCAATGCCCGCACGATAACGGGAAAGCGTTGCGCGAGGCTGGTGCGCGATGCGCCCCTTCACGTCTCATGGCCGCCTGCGGTGGGCCGCTCATGCCATCACGCGCCGCACGGCACTCGCCCCTGACCGAAAGTTGATCGCGCCGGGCTGGAAAATGCTGTGCTGAGGAAATAGCTGCGTGGGCGGCACTTTTCAGCAGCCTCCGCGGGTGATACGGTACCGTATCAACATCGCCTTGAACTGTGCCGGGCACGCAAATGGAGGCTGGCATGAGAAGGTTCGCGCGCGCCGGATGTTTCGCGCTGGCGTGGTCGACTCTATTGATGGGACATGCGGCCGCGCAGACTGCCAATGCCGGTTGCGCGGCGTCGATTTCAGCCGCGAGCACGCAGACCTGGCGCTGCGACAACGGCATCACCATCGTTGCAGAAAACGGCGCCAGATTTGAACTTAAGGACGCCAACCGCGACGGACATATAGACTCCGTGGAGTTGAGCAGCAAAGCCCTGCTGATCGAGGTGCCCAAGAAGCCCGGCGGCACTCCCTTCAAGGTGCTGACCCCGCAGGCGATTGCCGCGGTTCGCGGCACCAGATGGGCCGTCGATGTCGCTGAGGCCAAGACATCCGTCTTCGTCGCTGACGGCCGCGTCGGCGTCAGCCGCAGGGCTCGTGGGCGTGGCGTCGTTCTCGGCCCCGGCGAAGGCGTCGACGTGGAAGGGACCGGCGCGTTGACCGTCAAGACATGGGGCCGACCGCGCGTTGACGCGCTGATGGCAAGACTTGGTCAATAAAGACTTGGTCAATAAGGCTTGGTCAATAGGGCTTGGTCAACAGGACTTAGAGCAAAGAAGATTGCAGCACGTAGTGACTAGACGCGTTCAGATCCTGGTGGCACTCATCCTCACCGCGCTGTGGGGCGCAGGCATCTATGCCGCGCACGCCCACGGTCATCTGCGCTTTCTCGACCGCCTCGAGGCAACGCTGACCGATTGGCGGACCCAGGTTCGCGGCGTGCAGCGTCCGCCCGATCTCGTCACCATCGTCGCGATCGACGACACTGTGGTGAAGCGCGGCGGCAGCTATCCGCTGCCGCGCGCCGATCTCGCCCGTGTCGTCGACACCATCGTGCAGTTCAAGCCGAAGGTCGTCGCGATCGACCTGTTGCTGGTCGACCGCAGCGCCGCGATCGGAGATGCGACACTGGCAAACACGCTCGCCACCGGCCCCATGGTGCTCGCCGCCGCGGCGATCTTTCCCAGCGCCAGCGAGACCGTCGAGGCCGGCAGCCAGGGCCCCCTCGCCGTGCTGCCGCAGGCCGAACGCTTCCTGCTGCCGTTGCCGGCGTTCGCCGACCACGCCGAGGTCGGCGTCGTCAATGTCGCGACGGGACAATCAGGCTCACCTCTCTCGGTGCCGATGCTGTTCCGGACGCACGACAAGGTCGAACTGTCGTTCCCCTTGCGCGTCGCGACGCGCGCGCTCGACAAGCCGCTGACGATCGCGCCGGATCGTCTCATGCTCGGCGATCGCGCGGTGCCGACCGACACCGATTTCGCGCTGCCGATCACCTATTACGGCCCGCGACGCACCATCCGCACCGTCAGCGCACAGAGCATCTTCGACGGCACGCTCAATCGCGCCGCGATCGAGAACCGGATCGTCGTGATCGGCGCCTCGGTCGCCGGCGGCGGCGACTTCTATCCCACACCGTTCGATTCCCTGATGCCCGGCGTCGAAGTGGTGTCGACTGCGATCACCCATCTCGTTGCCGGCGACGGCATCGTGCGCGATTACCGGGTTCGTATCGCCGACGCGCTCGCTGCGATCCTGCTGCCGATGTTGCTGGTCGGCTTGCTGGCCTGGCGGCGCAGCGCGCTCGGCATCATGGCGGCGGCCGCGGTGATGATCGCCTGGGCCGGGCTCAATACGTTCGCGTTCACCCATGGCGTCTGGCTGAATGCAGCAACCACGCTTGCCGCCGCAGTGCCCCCGGTTGCGATCTTCGCCGGCGTGCAGCTGTGGGCCGGAGGCCGACGCACGCAATATCTCGCTGCCAAGAGCAGGTCGCTCGCCCGGCTCCAGGCGCCTGCGGTGCAGGAATGGTTGGCGCGCGATCCGGATTTTCTGTCAAAACCCGTCCGGCAAAACGCGGCCGTCGTCTTCATCGATCTCTCCGGCTTCACGGGTTTGAGCGAGCAGACCGAGCCGGACGCGATCCAGGAAATCCTGAAGGCATTTCACGCACTGATCGACAAGACCGCGGTCGATTGCGGCGGCACGATCACCGGCTTTCTCGGCGACGGCGCCATGCTTCTGTTCGGACTGCCGGGCGCGATGCCCGATGATGCGGCACGCGCGCTGAAATGTTCGATCGACCTGCATCGCGGCGTCGAACGCTGGATCGCCTCGCTGCCGTCAGCAATCGGCGATCGGCTCGGCTTCAAGATCGGCGCGCATTTCGGCGAGATCGTCGCCTCCCGCCTCGGCGAAAGTCACCAGCACATCACGGCGACAGGGGACACGGTCAACGTCGCGAGCCGGCTGATGGAAGTCGCCGCTCAGAACGGCGCGCGGCTCGCGTTGAGCGATACGTTGCTCGATGCGGCCGACTTCCACGGAGCTCCCGACGGCGTTCTGTCAGGCCCCCTGCTCGCCCAGGTCCGAGGCCGCTCCGGGATCGTGACCGTCTGGTTCTGGCGCGACCAGGACAGGCCGGACCAGGCAGCGGCCAGGGCCGAAATGATCGACTGAGGCAGCTACCTTGCTTCCGGCGGCGGTGAGCGGTCCAGCACGTCGCCCTTCGCGTCTTCCAGCAGATCGACGCTGTACGTCTCGACCACGAGCGGCCCGCGCTTGCGCTGCAATTGCGCAACCTGCGTGACCTTCGCAAAGAGGTCGTTGAAGACGGGATGCCCCTCCGGACGCAGCTCGTCGACATAGAGCAGCTTGCCCGCAAGAAGCTTTGGATCCGGCTCGCCCATGTTGACCCAGCGGATGCGCTGGTTCTGCTGCACCACGCAGGTGCCGCGCGGCAAGTAGAAGGCGAGCCAGCCCGTGGTGCCGTAGTCCTGCGCGAGCACGCAGGTCGCGCCATGGCGCGCGCGCACGGCCTCGATCTCGGCGGCAAGCTCGCGCCAGCCGACGCCGACGCTGCGCACGGTGGCATCGCGACGATAACCGGAGAGCCAGCCGGTGTTGGCCTGCACGATCAGCGCGGCAAACATCACGATCCCGACGGGCGCGGCCCAGCGCAGGCAGAAATCCACCAGGCGCCGCGCACGCAGCTTCCATTGCACGAGGTTGGCGGCGGCGGCCGCGGCGACGACGAAGGGCGGATAGACCGGCGCAAACCAGTTGGCCTCGACGCGGGCATGCAGCGAATGCCAGACGAAATAGGCGACGATGGTCCAGAACATCGTCTCGATCAGCACGCGCGAGGCCAGCGCGCCGGCGCGCCGCCAGGTCAGTGCGTGCAGGCCCATCGCACCGAGGATGAACACCAGCGGGGTTGCGAACGCGATCTGGGTCGGGATCAGCTCGGCGATGAAGACCGGACGAAAGTCTTCGATCTTCGCGCGTCCGAGCTGCTTTGCGAACGAGACCCATTGATGGTCCGCATTCCAGAGGATCACCGGCAAGAACAGCGCGAGTGCAACGAGGCCGCCGAGATAGGGCCAGGGCGAGAGAAACCAGCGCCGTAGCTTCGGCACGGCAGCGAGCCAGATCAGGATCGCCAGCCCGAAGAACATCGCCGTGTATTTCGACAGCAGCGCCGCGCCGACGGCCGCACCGACCGCGAGCCACCAGGCGCCGCGGCCGGTCTCCAGCACCTTGGCGAGGAAGAACAGCACGAAGCTGGATGCGACCAGCAGCGGCGCATCGGGCGTCACGATCAGCGTGCCGACGGAGGCCATCATGGTCACGTTGAGCAGGATGGCGCTGGTGGCGGCCACGCGCGCACCGCCGAACAGGATGGCGGCAGAGCGATAGACCGCATAGCTCATCGGCAGCGCCAGCAGGATCGAGACCAGGCGGACGCCGAGCTCGGTGTCGCCGGCGATCACAGTGCCGGCGCGGATGACGTAGGCGACCATCGGCGGGTGGTCGTAGTAGCCGCCTGCCAGATTCTTCGACCACATCCAATAATAGGCTTCGTCGAACGTGATCGGCGTGAACGCGGCCGCGACGAGCCGCAGGGTCACCAGCGCGAGAATCAGCAGCGCGGTGTTGCGGATGATCCGCGCGTCAGCTCCGCCCATCGTGGGTTATTTCTTGCGCCAGACGAACAGGCCTGACATCGCGTAGTTCCACACCACGCCCATCAGTGCACCAGCCATGCCGGCCAGCCACCAGATCGGCTCCTGGTCGTAGACCGAGAAGGCGACGCCGACATTGGCGAGCAGGCCGACGCTGCAAACGATGTAGAAGGCGATCAGGCCGCGCAGCAGCGCAAAGCCCCTCAGCCGCTGGTCGCGATAGGTCAGGAAGTTGTTGAGGATGAAGTTGCTGGTCATGGCGACGATGGCGCCGGCGGCCTGCGCCTCCGCGAACGGCGCCTTGAACAGCTGAAGTCCGATGAACAGCGTAGTCAAGTGCACCACGAGGCCGATGCCGCCGACCATCGCGAACAGGATGAAGCGCAGCGAGACGATGTCGTTGCTCAGCTTGGCCAGCACGAGACCGAGGAAGTCGAGCGCGACCATGGAATCCAGCTTGCTCTCGCCGTGCTGGCGGGCGCCGAAGGTGTAGGGGATCTCGACCGCCCGCAAGCTGCCGTGCGCGGTCGCGACGACGTCGAGCAGGATCTTGAAGCCGTGCACGGAAAGCTGCGGCGCGAGCTGCTCGAAACGATCGCGGCGCATCATGAAGAAGCCGCTCATGGGATCGGCGATCTCGACCCGCAGCATCTTCCTTGCGAACTCGGTCGCGAGCGCGCTGGCGCCCGCGCGTTGCTTGTTGAAGCCTTCGCTCTTGTAGCCCTCGATATAGCGGCTACCGACGACGAGGTCGGCCTGATCGCTTGCGAGCAGCAACAGCATCTTCGGCAGCTGCGCTTCGTCGTGCTGGAGATCGGCGTCGATCACGGCGACAAACGGTGCACTCGAGGCCAGGATGCCCTCGATACAGGCGCCTGACAGACCGCGGCGGCCGATGCGGCGGACACAGCGCACGCGGCTGTCCTGCTGCGCCAGCGCGCGCACGACGTCCCAGGTGCCGTCGGGCGAATTGTCGTCGACGAACACGACCTCCCAGGCGACGTTGGCAAGCGTTGCCTCCAGCCGCCGGTACAATACCGTGACATTGTCGCGCTCGTTGAAGGTCGGGACGATGACCGACAGTTCCGGCCCCTCTTGAGCCTGCGGCGGATTGTCGGAGCCCGGTCTGATCGCTTCATTCATGACGGCAGCGTATATCCGCCGCGTCCTACGCTGCCAAGCTCTTGCGCTGCCAAGTTCTTGCGCTGCGAAGCCGGGGGGTCTGTGGGAAATGACCCAAAAGGGGTCCTAAAATGCCAACGACCCCGGAACGGCGGGCCGCGCGTACATCCGGCGCAAGCCCAAGCTATTCCAAGGTCGTTCCGGCGCCGGAGTTTTCGCTCAACGTCGCCGTTAGAGCCTAGATAGGAACGACAAGGCCGCTTCGCAAGGGGGCGAAAACCACGATTTTGTGCCCTATTGGTTGGGCACTTCCCGGATTATCGGGCCGCGCGGCGCGGGCGCGGCAGGGGCTGCGGGGGCCGGGGCCGGCTCGACTTTCGCCGGTTTGGCCGGCTTGCCATACTGGCCGATCGGCCCGAACATGACCGCGACCGCAAGCACGATCGCGGCGACGATCGCGCCCAAAATACCCCCCATCGACTCAGACGACATGAAACCCATCCCCGTTCCAGATGCGGCCCGTTGATACCACGGATGCGCGCGGACCCGGAAGGGCTGGGGCGAGTTGCGAATGGCGAGTAGCGAATGGGAAAGTCGGCCCCTTCTGCCCTATTCGCTATTGGCCATTCGCCATTCGCTATTTCGCTGGCGGCCTGTGCTTGACGAAGGCCGTCACGATGTCCTTCTGCGCAGACTCCACCGCCCTGTTCGCGGTCGCGAGATGGGCGCCGGCATCAATGTTCGGATATTGTGTGGTGAGGTAGTCGAGCAGCGCCACCCGGTAGTATTGCCGCTCCGACGGACAGGCACCCGCGACCGAGCGGCCAAAATCCTGTTCCGTCATTCCCTGATTGCTGTCGCGCGAATATTCCCGCGCCAGGCAATGCCAGTAATCGTCGCGGCCCTGTTGGGCGAGCTTCTGCGCGCCTTTGGCATCGTCATCATCCGCCATGACTGAAGATATCATGGCAGCAGATGTCATCATGACGAGCGCCGCTCCCACCACCAGCATCCGCATCTTGTTCTCCTTTTTCGCAGATCGCGCTGCCGAGCTTAGACTCGACGCGAGAACTGGCCAATCACATCTCGTTTGACTAGAATAAAGCCCTCCCTTCCCGTCGATGCGAGATCCTCCCGTGGCCAAAGCAAAAACCGCGTCAAAAAAATCCGGCAACATCTTCATCGGAATCGGCGGCTGGACCTTCGAGCCCTGGCGCGGCGTGTTCTATCCGGAGAAACTCACACAGGCGAAGGAGCTGTCTTACGCAGCCTCGAAGCTGACCTCGATCGAGATCAACGGCACCTATTACGGCTCGCAGAAGCCGGAGAGCTTTCGCAAATGGGCAAGCGAGGTGCCCGACGGCTTCGTGTTCTCGGTGAAGGGACCGCGGTTTGCCACCAACCGCCGTGTGCTCGCCGAGGCCGGCGACTCCATCAAGCGGTTTTATGATTCCGGCGTGCTGGAGCTCGGCGACCATCTCGGGCCGGTGCTCTGGCAGTTCGCGCCGACGAAAAAGTTCGACGGCGCCGATTTCGGCAAGTTCCTCGAACTGTTGCCCCGCAAGCTCGAGGGCCGCGCGCTGCGCCATGTCGTGGAGGTCCGCCACGACAGCTTCTGCACGCCGGACTTCGTGGCGCTGATCCGGGAGTTCGAGACGCCTGTGGTGTTCGCCGAGCACGGCAAATATCCTGCTATCGCCGACGTCGCCGGCGATTTCGTCTATGCCCGGCTTCAGAAAGGCAATGACGAGATCAAGACCTGCTACCCACCGAAGCAGCTCGATGCCTGGGCCGAGCGCTTTCAGGCCTGGGCTTCGGGCGGCGAACCGGACGACCTGCCGAAAGTTGACAAGGCCAAGCCGAAGAAGGAGCCGCGCGACGTGTTCGCCTACGTCATCCACGAGGGCAAGGTGCGCGCGCCTCACGGCGCCATGGAACTGATCACGCGGGTGAGCTGAGGTGTCTATCGTCTATGTCGCTTGCAGTCAGGAGCACCGAAGCCTCCACGCGTCATGGCCGGGCTTGTCCCGGCCATCCACGATCCGCTGCGCTGCGCGAAGAACGTGGATGCCCGGGACAAGCCCGGGCATGACGACCTCCCGTGTGATGGCCTGAGGTGCCCCATGGCAAAAGCTAAGAAGCTGTTCACGATTGGCTATGAGCAGACGCCGCCACACGCGGTGCTCGACGAGCTGGAACAGGCCGGCGTCAAGCTCGTGGTCGACGTGCGCGCGGTGACGTCGTCGCGGCGCCCGGGATTTTCCAAGAAGCAGCTGTCTGCCGGACTCGACGAGCGCGGCATCGCCTATGTTCATCTCGCAGCCCTTGGCACGCCGAGGGAAGGCCGCCTCGCCGCGCGCAGCGGCCAGTACGATGTGCTGGAGAAAATCTACGCGAAGCACCTGAAGACGCCACAGGCACGGGAAGAGATCGACGAGCTCGCGGCACTGGTGAAGAAGGCCGGCCCCGTCTGCCTGCTTTGCTACGAGCGCGACCACACCCACTGCCACCGCCAGATGATCGCGGAGATCATCGAGGAGCGCGATGGCCTGGCGGTGAGGAATCTGGCGGGACGGCAGGTCTGATCGGCCTCTCCGTCATGGCCGGGCTTGTCCCGGCCATCCACGTTCTTCCTTCGCGTGGCCAAGACGTGGATGCCCGGGTCAAGCCCGGGCATGAGAGAGCGTCTACCCCTCTCCCGCCAACCTAAACGTTCCTTCCATCATCTGCACGCATTGCCCGCCGACATGGGCGGAGACGATCTTGCCGTCGTGCTTGCGCACGCGCGTCAGCAGGATGCTCGGCCGGCGCATGTCAAAACCCTGGCCCACCGTGAGCTTGAGCTCGCCGTCACGCGCGGGATCGAGATCGGCGAACAGCGCGGCCGCGGCGACCGTCGCGCTGCCGGTGGCGGGGTCTTCGATCAGGCCGCTGGCCCCGGGGAAGAACATCCTCGCCTGGCGCTCGCAAGGCGCCTCCGCGGCCGGCACATCGCGCGTGTAGAAATAGACCGAGAAGGCGCCGTCGCGCGGCAGTATCCGGCCGAATGCCGCGGCATCGGGCTTGGCCCGCCGCACCGCCTCGCGCGATCGCACCTCTGCGACCAGGAACGGCGTCCCGACACCGACGACCTGTGGCGCGTGGTGATCGGTCCTGATGTCATCGGCGGTCAACGAGATGCAGGCCGCGACGTCCGCGGCGGAAACTTCCGCCAGCCGCGACAGCGGCTGCGGTGCGGTCAGCTCGGTGCTGACCACCTTTCCCTGCTCTCTCCGAATCTCGACCGGCACCAGCCCCGCCTTCTCTTCGAACAGCAGGCGCGGCTTCGGCTCCTTGGCGAGGCTCGCCAGCACGAAGGCAGTGCCGACATTGGGATGACCCGCGAAGGGCATCTCCCTGACGGGGGTGAAGATGCGAACCTCGGCATCATTGGCCTTGTCGCGCGGCGGCAGCACGAAGGTGGTCTCTGAATAGTTGAATTCGGTGGCGATCGTCTGCATCTGCTGGGTCGTGAGCCCGTCGGCATCGAGCACCACGGCGAGCTGATTGCCGCCGAAGGCGCGGTCGGTGAACACGTCGACAGTGACGTAGCGGCGCTGCATCTTCGATCCCTCATGCAAGTCGCGGCCGCAACCGGCCGCATGGCCGGCAGTTTACAGGCCGGCGATATCGCTCGTCATGCCCCAAAATTCGGAGCAATCGGAGCAATCGCAATGACGTGTTGGAGGCTGACGAGCTGCGGCAAATTCTCGAAGCGGGCTGGCGGATTTCGCCAGCCCGACATCGTTTGTCGTGATCGTCAATAAGCGTACGGGTAGCCCGTGTTCGGCAGGCATGGCGGCTGCGTGTAGGGCGCGGAGGCATAGGCGCCCTCCGCCGGAGCCCTGACGCAGGAGTCGGTCGCCGCCTGAGTTACAACAGGGCGCGGCGGCGCAGCGTGGCGCGCCGACGCGGCCTGAGTCTGGGTGGCGGCAGCGGCGATCAAGGCGGCCGCAACAAGGGTCATTCGGGTCATTGGCTTTCTCCGGACTACATACGGAAGACGAGATGTCTCGGCTTCCACTGTGCGAGACCCGCAAGCTAGCAAAGATCTTTCATCACGCGCGTTCAACGGCGCGCGACTCCGCTTCAACGAAACGCGACTTACAGGTGAAGGCGCTACCCCAACTGAAACACCGCCACCGGCCGTTCATAGCCGCGCACCTCGACCTCGCCGAGCGCGACGGCGTCGTCGCCGTCCTTGCCCAGCGCTTCGCGGACGGACGCGGAGATCAGGAGCTGCGAGCCGAACTCCTTGTTCAGCGCCTCCAGCCGCGAGGCGAAGTTCACGGTGTCGCCGATGACCGTGTATTCCTTGCGCCGGGGCGAGCCGATATTGCCGGCGACGACCTCGCCGAAATGGATGCCGATGCCGATTCTGAGCGGCCAGCTCGTCTCTGCGTTAATACGGTCCATCGCGGTCAGCATCTCGCGGCCGGCGGCGACGGCGCGATGCGCGGCGTCGGAGGCCTCCAGCGGCGCGCCGAACAACGCGAGAAAGCCGTCGCCCAGAAACTTGTTCACGATGCCACCCTCACGATCGAGGATATCGACGAGCACGGCGAAAGCGCCGTCGAGGCGGTCGACCACCTCCTGCGGGGTGCGGGTCTGTGCGCCGGCGGTGAAGCCGCGGAAATCGACGAACATTACGGCGACGCGGCGAAGGTCGCCGCCCGCGCTGGTTCCCGCCGCCATCAGCCGCTCCACCACCTGGGGAGAAACGTGCTGGCCAAACAGATTGGTCACACGGTCGCGCGCGGTGGCCGCCGAGATGCTCGCGGCGAACTGCCGGCGGAGCTGCGCGCCGACCGAGCCCGCCAGCACGCCGCAGACCAGGATGACGGTGCTGCGCACGGCGTGGAAGTAGATCAGGGGTTCGCCTGCGTCGTTGGCCGAATTGTAATACAGCGCGACGGCCAGGAGTTCGGCTCCAGCCACGAATCCCGTGAAGGTGGACAGCCAGAAATCGAGCCGCAGTGTCGAAAGGATGACGAAGATGAAATAGACCAGCGGCAGCACAAAACCGAGTGCCTGGCTCGCACCCATGCTGTGGATCTGCAGGATCAGGATGATCGTCGGCAGCGATGTTTCGATAAAGGCGCCGATGTAGCGCCTTATCACCGGCAGGTCGCGATCGAGCTTGAGATTTCGCCTGATCTGGCTGTGGACCCAGGCTTCGAAGAGGATGAAGCTCCCCAGGAGGATGTATTCGCGGACGAGGCCCCCCGTCCCGCGCCAGACCCGGTTCACAAGAGCAGGGTCGATCAGGAAGGTCGAGGTGAGGAACAAGATCATGACGCAGCCGGTGATGATCAGCGTCCGTACCCGCAACAACTCGGTGCGCAGCACTTCGCGCGTCAGCTCGCGCTCGAAATCCTCCGAGAGCACGGCGTGCTTCCGCGTCTTCCTGCTCGCAAACCTGGCCATTCCACCCCTCTCGTCCGGGGCATTGTGCCTCAATCCAGCGTGCGGCGGAAGCGGGTCACGGCGATGGTCATGGCGACCGCCATCAGGACCGCCAATGCCAACGCGTCGAAGCGCAAATTCTGCATGGTCGCCCCCTTCAGCATGATGGCGCGGACGATGCGCAGATAGTGGGTCAGCGGCAGGCCTTCGCCGAGATATTGCGCCCAGGCCGGCATGCCCGCGAACGGGAACATGAAGCCGGACAAGAGAATGCTCGGCAGGAAGAACATCATCGACATCTGCATGGCCTGGAGCTGGTTCTGCACCAGCGTCGAGATGGTGTAGCCGATCGCCAGATTGGTGGTGATGAACAGCGTCGAGAGCAGCGCCAGCAGGAACAGATTGCCGAGCACGGGGACGCCGAACAGGCCGACGCCGATGCCAATGATGAGGAAGGCCTGCAGGAAGCCGACCAGCACGTAAGGCACGATCTTGCCGAACATCACCTCGACCGGCTTGATCGGCATCGACAACAGGCTTTCCATGGTGCCCCGCTCGACCTCGCGCGTGACCGACAGCGCGGTGAAGATCAGCATGGTCATGGTGAGGATGGTGCCGACGAGCCCCGGCACGATGTTGAGGCTGGAGGCCGCGGCCGGATTGTAGCGGGCGTGCGCGCGGATCTCGAACGGCATCTCCGGGGGATCGCCGATATAGAGATCGTGCTTGAGCGCGGTCTGCACGACCATGCCGAGGGAGCCGATGGCCGCGCTTGCCGCCACCGGATCGGTCGCATCGGCCGCCACCAGCAGCGCCGGCCTGTCGCCGCGCCGCACCGCGCGCTCGAAGCCGCGCGGAATCTCGACGCCGAATAGCACCTTGCCGGACTTCAAGAGGTTGTCGAAATCGTCGACGTCGTGGACTTCATGGAGGAAGCGGAAATAGGCCGTATTCTCGAGAGCTTTCAGGACCGAACGGGCAAGATCAGAGTCCTCCTGAAGCAGCACCGCGCTCGGCAGATGGTGCGGCGTGGTGTTGATGGCATAGCCGAACAGCATGAGCTGCATCACCGGCAGCATCACGATCATCGCGAAGGACACGCGATCTCGCTTGAGCTGGATGAACTCCTTGACCAGCATCGCATAAGAGCGCCGCAGGAAGCCGAAGCGCTCGCGGATTTCTTGGCGTGGGGCGGGGTGATCCACAGTGCTCATTGGAAATTGTCCTTGGAGCGACCCATCAGCTCGATGAACACGTCTTCGAGTGAGGGTTGCGACTTCTGCCAATGCAGGCCGCTCTTTTCGCGCCAAGCCGCGATGCTGGCTTCAAGCGCCGCGACGTCGCGGCCGGAAACGTGCAGCGAGGTGCCGAACGGCGCCACCATGTCGATGCCCGGCTTGCCGGTAAGCTCGGCCGCGAGCTCGTTCAGATCCTCGCCCGTCACAGTGTAAGTCGTGAGCGCGGACTTGGCGATCACCTGCTCCACCGTGCCGTGCGTCAGCAGATGGCCGTAGGCGATGTAGGCGATCTCGTGGCAGCGCTCGGCTTCGTCCATGTAGTGAGTCGAGACCAGTACGGTGAGGCCCTCGGCCGCGAGCGCGTGGATCTCGTTCCAGAAGTCGCGCCGTGCCTTGGGATCGACGCCGGCGGTGGGCTCGTCCAGCAGCAGCAATTGCGGATTGGGCAGCGTGCAGGCCCCGAGCGCCAGTCGCTGCTTCCAGCCGCCGGAGAGCTCGCCCGCAAGCTGCTCCTCGCGCCCGGAGAGCCCGAGCCGCTTGATCATGTCGCGCGCGGCGCCTCGCGCATCGGCCAAGCCATAGAGCCGCGCCACGAATTCGAGGTTCTCGCGCACGGAGAGATCCTGGTACAGGCTGAAGCGCTGGGTCATATACCCAACTTGGCGCTTGATCTTTTCGGCATCGCGCCGGATATCGTAGCCGAGGCAGGTGCCCTCGCCACTATCAGGCGTCAGCAGCCCACAGAGGATGCGGATGGTCGTCGTCTTGCCCGAGCCGTTGGGCCCGAGGAAGCCGTAAATCGAGCCGCGCTTCACCTGCATCGAGAGATCGTGCACGACCTCGCGGCCTCCGAACGACTTGGTCAGGCCCTTGACGTCGATCGCGATACCGTTGCCGCCGTTCATCGCTTGTCCGCCACCGGAGTCTTTGGATTGAGATAGACGTCGATCGGCTGTCCGACCCGCAGCGCGTCAGGCCGCGATGGCCGCGCCTGGACCAAATAGACCAGCTTGTTGCGCTCATCGAGGCTGTAGATGACAGGCGGGGTGTATTCGGCCGAGGTCGCAATGAAATAGATCTTTGCGGTGAGGTCGGCCGCGCAATTGTCGCAAGAGACACGCACCGTATCGCCGATCGCGAGCTTCGGCAGCGCGGTCTCCGGCACGAAGAAGCGCAGCTTCATGTTGCCGGGCGGCATGATCGACAGCACCGGCCGCTGCGCCGCGACCATCTCGCCCTCGCGGAAATAGATCTGCTGAATGGTGCCGGCAACAGGCGCAAAGCCCTTGCGCCGCGCCATCCGCGTCTCCGACGTCGCCACCCGCGCCTCCGCGACGCGCAAGGATGACACCGCGGAATCGAGATTGGCCTGCGTGCCGGAGCCGGTCTTGTTCAGCGAGGCCGCCCGATCATAGGTCTGCTGTGCGTTGGCGAGGGTCGCCTTGTTCTGGTTGAGATCGGCAAGCTGGAGATCGTCGTCGACGGAATAGAGGTGATCGCCGACCTTGACCTCGTCGCCCTCGCGGACATTGAGCTTCGTCACCCGGCCGGCTTCGTCCGGGCTGACGAAGATCATGTCGGCCTCGACCCAGCCCTGGAAGCCGGGATCGCGCTTGTCGTTGCAGCCGGCCAGCCCGGTTGCGAGGGCAACGACCAATGCCAATCTGAAAATTGCTTGCGACGACCTCATGTCGTCCTCCGTTCGCCAAAAATCAAATCGAGATGGACGCGCAGCATCTCCTGCGCATCGAGCGGCGCATGCCGCGCAAACAGGCTCTGCCAGATCACCGCGATCATCGCGGGAGCAACCAGGATCTGCGGATAGCGCGCAAGTTCCTTTTGGCGGATCTCGCCGCGGGCGATGCCGAGCTCGATCAGCGCGCGCATGGCGGCGATGCCGCGCGAGACGACCTCGCGGTAGTAGAAGTCGGCGACGGCTGGAAAGCGCGGCCCCTCCGCCACGATCAGGCGCACCAGATCGCCGCGCCTGGTGCCGATGACCTCTTTCAGGAAGTTGCTGGCAAAGGCCTCGATGAGGTCGCGCACCGAGCCCGTCGGCGGCGGCAGCGCGGTCAGCCGCGCCACGACCGGCACGATCACGATGCGCACCAGCTCCTCGAACATCGATTCCTTGTCCTTGAAGTGCAGGTAGATCGTGCCCTTGGCGACACCGGCGCGCTTGGCGATGTCGTCGAGGCGCGTTGCGGCAAAGCCGCGGGCGATGAACTCCTCCATTGCCGCCTCCACGATCGCCGCGCGCCGCTCCATCGCGCGCGCAGTGCGGTTCGACACTGGCACCTCTCCGGTGGCCGCGGAGGCATGGCCCCCGCTTTGTGCAGACGGCTTGGCGAGTTTGGTCGACTTCCGTGCCATCCATAATTTATGACTGACTAGTCAGTCATAGTCAAGGCAACCATCATGTCGTAAATGCGCGCCCCGAATAAATTAGTATTGACTAATGCATTAGTATTGGCTAATCGAATGACATGATCGACGCCGCCCCAAATCCCATCACCACTGTGATGCGCGCCCTCGCCGACCCGACCCGGCGCGCCGTGTTCGAGCGCGTCTTCGAGAGCAAGGAGATCAGCGTCGCCGAGCTCACCCGCGGTAGCGGCGTGACCCAGGGCGCGATCTCGCAGCACCTGAAATCCCTGAAGCAGGCTGGCCTCGTGGCCGAGCGTGCCGAGGGCCGCAACGTCTATTACCGCGCCGCGCCGCAAGGGCTCGAGCCCCTGGTCACCTGGATGGACCATTACGGCATGTTCTGGCGCGAGCGTTTCCAGAACCTGCGTGACCTCTTGAAGGAGATCGATCCGTGAGTGCAGTTGCTTCCAAAGTCCAAACTCAAGACATCGTCCTCGACGAGGTCTTCCCTCACGCCGTCGCGACGATCTGGAGGGCACTGACCAACGCCCAACTCATTGCGCGCTGGCTGATGCCGCCGACCGGTTTCGAGGCCGTCGAAGGCAACATCTTCACGTTCAAGACCAATCCGGCCGGCGTGTGGGACGGCACGATCCATTGCCGCGTTCTGGAGGTCGTTCCGAACCAGCGCTTCGCCTACGCCTGGAAGGGGGGCGACGAGAGCAATACCGGTTACGGTTCAGCGCTCGACACCGTCGTCACTTGGTCGCTCACGCCGGTCGAAGCAGGAACGCGCGTGCGCGTGGTGCACTCCGGCTTCGTGACGCCGACGAACGACACCGCTTATCGCAACATGAGCGACGGTTGGGTCAAGGTGCTGCAGCGGCTCGATGCCATCTCCGGCGAAGACAAATAAGGAAGCATCGTGATGGACAAGCCCTATGCCGGCGGCTGCGCCTGCGGCGCGATCCGCTATTCGATTGTCGGCGAACCCCTGTTCAGCAATCATTGCCAGTGCCGGGACTGCCAACGCGAAAGCGGCAGTGCGCATGGCTCGTACGCGACGTTCGCGCGTGCCGGCGTCACGCTCACCGGAGAGGCGAAGCATTGGGACATGGTCGCCGACAGCGGCAACGTGAAGACGCGCGGCTTCTGCAGGCAATGCGGTGTGCCTGTGTACATGACCTTCGCAGCGCAGCCCGACGTCTTCACGATCCGCGCTGCAAGCCTCGACGAGCCCGCCCGCTACAAGCCGCAGGCCGTCACCTTCGCCGCGCGCGGTCATGACTGGGATCAGATCGACCCCGGCCTGACGAAGTTCGAAGGCATGCCGGCGGGATAGCCACGCACTCCGTCATTGCGAGGAGCACTTGCGACGAAGCAATCCAGAAACCCTCCGCGGAAAGATTCTGGATTGCTTCGCTGCGCTCGCAATGACGACGTGGAAGCTGTCGAGCGCCCTCGCTAGCTATGGAATTTCAGCCCATCAACGATCTTGTCGATCACCTTGCGTTCGGCGCGCATGGCGATGCCGACGAGATTGAGGTCCGTGCGCGCCACTGCCCTCACCGCCTCGCGATTGGCGGCGTCGTGCGTGGTGCTGAACATATCCTCGGTATAGACCGCCGGCTTGACGTTGCGCGCGAGCGTACGGTCCAGCGCGCGCGACAACGCCGGACCGTCGGCGCCATAGATCAGGATCGGCTGGCCGATCAGCGCATGATATGTCGTGCCCGAGGCGTCTTCATAGGCTTCGCCGATGCATTCGGGAAAAGCCGCGGCGATGCCGCTGGTGAGAAAGGACGCGACGTTGAGCTTCTGCCAGGCCTGAAGATCGGCGCGGATCACGATTGCGATCTTGGTGTCGAACTGCATGCAATTCCTCGACTGTCATTCCTGATGAGATGCTACGCATCGCCGCGGACGGACAGCAAGAAAAATTAGCCTTTCGCGTCGCAGGCCCAGGCGCGGATCACGCATTCCTTGCCGCCGTATTTGTAGCACTCGCGCGTGGCGGCGTTGAGGGAAGCCGATATCTTCGGCTTGACGGCATAGCCATAGGCGCCGCAGGGATTGGCGAGATCGACCGACATCGCAGCGCAGGCGCGCTTCATCGTCACCGTCGTGCAATCGCCCTTGCATTGCTTCTGCGCCGCGGCACGCGCCTCGTGCTCGGCGCCGTAATCAAAAGCCTGGCCATAGGCGCCGCACTTGCCGACCGCGATGGCACCCGCGGCGTGGGCGTCGGTGATGTAGCGGGCGCCCGTGACGGCAACTGACAAGACAAAGCAAAACATCGCGCAACGTCGCGCGACGACATTCGAAGCCATGGAAAATCCCCTCCCCCAAGGCAGGTGGAGGCGACTGTAAGCGCCGGTCGTTTCCAGATGGTGAACGGGTGGTTGAAATCGGATGATTGGGAGGTGCCGTAGGGTGGGCAAAGCGAAGCGTGCCCACGAATCGTAGTTGCGATCGAGAGATGGTGGGCACGGCGCTATGCGCCTTTGCCCACCCTACGGCACCGTTATTTACCGCACCTTCATCCGCGCCTTGCCGCTTCCAGCGCCTGCGGCGTGTCGATGTCGAGGAAGGTGCTCTCGCCATCCACCGGTACTTCGGCGACCGCCTCCGTGTGCTTGGCGATCAAGTGCCGCGCGCCGATATCACCGTCGAGTGTCATCAACTCCTTGAAGAAGCGGCGCGACCACAGCACGGGATTGCCGCGGCGGCCTTCGCTGACGGGCACGACGATGAGGTTGCCGCGGTCCGGCGCAAAGCCGTCAATGAGGCGGTCGATCAGGCCGGCATCGATCAGCGGCATGTCGCCGAGGCAGACAACGGCGCCGTCGCAAGCCTCAGGCACGGCGGCGATGCCCGCCTTGACCGAGCTTGCGATGCCGCCGGCAAAATCGGGATTGCGGACGAACTTCACCTTCAGGCCTTGCAGCGCCTGCTCGACCAGCTCGGCCTGATGGCCGGTGACGACAATCACCTCGGACGCCTTCGAGGCCAGCGCCTGCTCGGCGGCGAGGCGCACCAGCTTCTTGCCGTCGAGTTCGGCGAGCAGCTTGTTTGGCCCGCCCATCCGGGTCGAGCGTCCCGCCGCAAGCACGATGGCGGCGACCTGGCTGTTGCCCTCGGTCTCGGGCTTGGCGCGCGGCTGCGGCCGCGTGACGATCTCCATCAGGAGGCCGCCGACGCCCATGCCCATCAGCTCGGAACGCGTCACCTTGATGCCGGCGAGAAGCCGCATCAAGACCCAGTCAAAGCCGTTCTCGACCGGCGAGCGCGCACAGCCCGGCGCGCCCAGCACCGGCACATTGCCGGCGCGGGCAATCAGCAGCAGATTGCCGGGATCAACCGGCATGCCGAAGTGCTCGATCTCGCCGCCGATGCCGGTGACGGCTGCCGGGATTACGTCGCGGCGATCGGCGATCGCAGACGCTCCGAACACGATGACGAGCTCGGCGCCGAGCGCGAGCAATTCCTTGATCGCCGCCGACAGCGCCTGTTCGTCGTGCTGGACCCGACGTTCGGCAATGATGCTGGCGCCGGCCGGCGCGAGCCGCTCGGCCGTGACCCGCAGCGTCTTATCGATCACCTTGGAGGACAGGCCCGGCAGCAGGGTCGAGACCACGCCGACGCGCTGGATCACATAAGGCGCGATCTTCAGCACGTCCTTGCCGGCGGCCTTCACCGCGGCATCGCGTAAATTGCCTTCGACGCCGAACGGGATGATCTTGACGGTGCCGACCATCTCGCCCTCGACCACCGGCTTGTAGGCCGAGAGCGTCGCAAAGGTGATGGCCTCGTCGATGTTGTTGATGCGTTCGACCGCGGCGCGGTCGATCACCAGCACGCCCGGGCGCGCGGCGAACAGATTGGCGCGGCCGGTGAAGGCACGCTCGACATGGATGCCCTCGCCGCCGACGGCAAGCGCGATGCTGGCAGCCGCAACGTCCTCGGAGACGTCGCCCGCCTCCATACGCACCACGACGATGTCCTTGATGCCGGCACGCTCGAGAGCCTCGACCTCGGCGGGGCCGATCGTCGTGCCCTTCTTCAGCACCAGCGGTCCCTGGCGCAGGGTGTGGACGGTCACCCCGCCGATCGCATCCCTGGGACTCGCCGGGCCAAATTTCATGCCGCTTCTTCTTTTTCTTTGGGAGGGAGCCGAAGCACGGCCGTGATCTCGGCCATGATCGCCACCGCGATCTCGGACGGAGAGACCGCGCCGATCGCAAGCCCGATGGGCGCGTGGATGCGCGCGATGTCGCTCTCCTTCGCGCCCTGCGCCCGCAGCCGGTCGCCGCGCTTGGCGTGCGTTTTCCGGGACCCGAGCGCGCCGATATAGAAGCAATTGCGCTCGAAGGCGTGCAGCAGCGCGGGGTCGTCGATCTTCGGATCGTGCGTCACCGCGACGAAGGCCGTGTAGGCATCGACATTGAGCGGCGGCAGCGCGGTGTCCGGCCATTCGGCGACCAGCGGAACGTCGGGAAAGCGCTCGGGGCTGGCGAACGCCGTGCGCGGATCGACTACGGTGACGTCGTAGCCGAGCGAGCGCGCCAGCGGCGCCAAGGCCTGGCTGATATGGACCGCGCCGACGATGACGAGCTTTGCGGTCGGGGCGTAGACGTTGAGGAACAGCTTTTTGCCGCCGGCTTCGACACTGGCGCTCTTGCCCGTCCGAAGCTGTTTTTCAAGCTCGGCACGCAGAGGGTCCTTGGAAAAAGCCGCAGCCTTCACGAGGCGCTGCTCGCCGCTCTCGGTGTCCGTTACCAGGATCGCCGGCCGGCGCGCGGCCCGCTCGGCGTTGAGTTCGTGCAGGATCTCGAGCTTCACGGCTAGGCGACCTTCTCGACGAAGACGCGGATGGTGCCGCCGCAGGACAGCCCGACATTCCAGGCGGTCTCGTCCGCCACGCCGAACTCAAGCATGCGCGGCTTGCCGCTCTGGATCACATCCATGGCCTCGGTGACCACGGCGCCCTCGACGCAGCCGCCGGAGACCGAGCCCAGGAAAGTGCCCTCGTCGTTGATGACGAGGCTCGAGCCCGCCGGGCGCGGTGCCGAGCCCCAGGTCTCCACCACCGTCGCCAGCGCGACGCCACGGCCGGCCTTCTGCCAGTCCTCCGCCGCCTTCAGGATATCCTCGTCGCGATCGAGCATGGGGTGCCTCTCAAGCTGCGGAGCGGATCAGGCTGCGGTGATGCGGCGGCAGCGGCCGGGAGAGCGTCGTGATCAACTCCTGGATCGAACTCAAATTATGTACCGGGCGGAATTCGTCAACGTGCGGCAGCATCATTTTGATGCCCTGCGCCTTGGCCTCGAAGCCGCCGAACCGCAATAGCGGGTTGAGCCAGATCAGGCGCCGGCACGAGCGGTGCAGCCGGTCCATCTCGAAGGCAAGCCTGGAATCCGCCTCCCGTTCCAGTCCGTCCGAGATCAGCAGCACGATGGCGCCCTGGCTCAGCACGCGCCGCGCCCACAATTTGTTGAAGTTGTGCAGCGAGGCGGAGATCCGCGTGCCGCCGGCCCAGTCCTCGACGGAGGCCGAGCAACTCGCCAGCGCCTCGTCGGGATCGCGCTGGCGCAGCGCGCGGGTGACGTTGGTGAGACGGGTGCCGAACAGGAACACCGAGACGCGTTTGCGCGCATCGCCGATGGCATGGAGGAAATGCAGGAACAGGCGGGTGTATTCGTTCATCGAGCCCGAGATGTCGAGCAGCGCCACGATCGGCGCCGGCTTCTCGATCCGCCCGAGCCGATGGATGTCGATGATGTCGCCGCCGGTGCGCAAGGATGCACGCAGCGTGCGGCGCAGATCGAGACGAAGCCCGTGTGGATCAGGCCGGTGCCGGCGCGTCAGGAGCTCGGCCTGCGGCAGGTGCATCCGCTCGACGGCACGCAGCGCCTCGGTGATCTCGGCGGCGCTCATCTGCGCAAAATCCTTCTTCTGAAGGATTTCCTTGTCGGAAACTGACAGGCGCAGATCCTGCTCCTGATGCTGCGGCGTCTCGGTCATGCGCGGCCGCGACATCGCCTCCTGCACGCGGCGCGAGCCGGCCTGCGGCTTCTTCTTGGCCTCGTCCGGCAGCGGCACCGAGTCCAGCATGTGCTTCCATTCCTCGGAGGCGCGGAAGAACAGGTTAAAGGCCTGCTTGAAGATCAGCGCGTGCTCGTGGCGCTTGACGAAGATCGCCTCCAGCGTGGTGAAAACGTCGGCGCGCTTGCCGATGTCGATCACCTGGAGCGCGCTCATGGCGTCGATGACGGCGCCTGGGCCCACCGGCATGCCCGCCGAACGCAGCGCGCGGGCGAAACCGACGATGTTGTCGGCGAACTGCTCGGTCTGCTCGGGGGCAAGGTGGTTGATGGCCATGGTTCAGCACTCTCAGTCGTCATTCCGGGGCGATGCGCAGCATCGAGCCCGGAATCCATTCATCCACCAACTCTGCAGCCCGATGGATTCCGGGTTCGCGCTGACGCGCGCCCCGGAATGACGAGCTACTCGCTCGTCGCTTCCTTCAGCACCTTCTGCAGGGTGTCGCCCTGCATCCGGGTGATGTCGTCCTGATACTTGAGCAGCGCGCCCAGCGTGTCGCCGACCACTTGCGGGGTCAGCGAGCGGGCGTCGAGCTCGGACAAAGCGGTGGCCCAGTCAATGGTCTCGGCGACGCCCGGCGACTTGTAGAAGTCCTGGTTGCGCAGTGCCTGGACGAAGCGCACGACCTGCTGCGACAGCTTCGCGGAGATGCCGGGCACGCGCGACTTCACGATGGCGAGCTCGCGCTCAGCGGCGGGATAATCGACCCAGTGATACAGACAGCGCCGCTTCAGCGCGTCGTGGATCTCACGGGTGCGGTTGGAGGTGATGATGACGATCGGCGGGCTCGGCGCCTTCACGGTGCCGAACTCGGGGATCGTCACCTGGAAGTCGCTGAGGATTTCGAGCAGGTACGCCTCGAACGCCTCGTCGGCGCGATCGAGCTCGTCGATCAAGAGCACCGGTGGTCCGGCCACATCAGGCTCCAGCGCCTGCAGCAGCGGCCGCTTGATCATGTAGCGGTCGGCAAAGATGTCGCTCGAGAGCTGGTCGCGATCGGTGTCGCCGGCGGCTTCCGCCATCCGGATTGCGATCATCTGCGCGGCGCTATTCCACTCATAGACCGCGGAGGAGACGTCGAGGCCTTCGTAGCACTGCAGGCGGATCAGCTTCCGCCCCAGCGCGGCCGACAAGACCTTTGCAATCTCGGTCTTGCCGACGCCGGCCTCGCCTTCCAGGAACAGCGGCCGGCCCATGCGCAGCGAGAGGTACGTCACCGTCGCCAGCGATCGCTCCGCGAGGTAGCCGCGCGATGTCAGGAGTTCGAGCATCGCATCGACCGATGCCGGCAAAGCACCGGAAGAATTGGCCGCTGAAGTCATGAAAAAGCCAGTCTCGCTACGCCCTCACCGGGGACAAGTTTGGGCCGAGGCGTGAGATCACCTCACTCCTTGGCGTTGGCGGCATCGACGGCGCGGCGCGTCAGCACCCCGAGAAGATGCGCGCGGTACTCGGCGCTGCCGTGGATGTCGCTGTTGAGGCCTTCGGCCGGCACCTCGATGCCGTCAAGTGCCTTCGCGGCGAAGCGCTTCTTGAGGGCCTCCTCGAATGCGCTGACGCGGAACACACCTTCGGAGCCGGCGCCGGTCACGGCAACCCGCACATCGGAGGGACGCCGTGCCACGAACACGCCGACCAGCGCATAGCGCGAGGCCTGGTTGCGGAATTTGATGTAGGCCGCCTTTTTCGGCAGCGGGAACATCACCTTGGTGATGATCTCGTCGGCTTCCAGCGCCGTCGTGAACAGGCCCTGGAAATACTCCTCGGCCTTGAGGCGGCGCTTGTTGGTGACGATGGTCGCGCCCAGCGCGAGCACCGCGGCCGGATAGTCCGCGGTCGGGTCGTTGTTGGCGAGCGAGCCGCCGATCGTGCCCTTGTGACGCACGGCGGGGTCGCCGATTCCGCCGGCAAGATTCGCGAGCGCCGGGATCGCTTCACCGACGATGGCGGAGCTGGCGACCTCGGCGTGCCTGGCGGTGGCGCCGATCACCAGCGAGCGGCCCTTCATCTCGATCGTGTTGAGCCCCTCGATATGGGAGAGGTCGACCAGATGCGGGGGGCTGGCGAGGCGCTGCTTCATGACGGGAATCAGCGTGTGGCCGCCGGCGATCACCTTGGCGTCTTCGTTCTTCACCAGGAGGTTGGCGGCCTGCCGAACGGTCCCGGGGCGATGATATTTGAATTCGTACATCTGAATGTCCTGATCGCGGGATGCGCGTTACGCGAGGTCGGATTTCGCCATCGCCTTGGCGCCGGCGGAGATCGAGGCGACGATGTTCTGGTAGCCGGTGCAGCGGCAGAGATTGCCTTCCAGCTCCTCGCGGATGGTGTGGTCGTCGAGTTCGTTGCCCTTGCGTTGCACGATGTCGATCGCGGTCATGATCATGCCCGGCGTGCAGAAGCCGCATTGCAAACCATGGTGCTCGCGGAAGGCCTCCTGCATCGGATGCAGCGGCGCGCCGTCTGCGGCCAGCCCCTCGATCGTCTTGACCTCGTGGCCGTCAGCCATCACCGCCAGCGTGGTGCAGGACTTCACGGCCTTGCCGTCAAGATGCACGACACAGGCGCCGCACTGCGAGGTGTCGCAGCCGACATGGGTGCCGGTCAGGTGCAGATTCTCGCGCAGGAACTGCACCAGCAGGATGCGGGGATCGACGTTGGCCGTGACTGGATTGCCGTTCACGATGAGGGAGATTTTTGCCATAAGCACTCTCTATCAGCGCCCCGACGGGTCCCGTCGAAGCGGTTCTTATAATTATTCCAACCCATCATATGGGCCATTATGCCCCGGGGCAACATCGCCCCGGACGCAAGGCGCCATGCCGAAAGGCGATAGCCTTCAGCCTTGTACCGCCTTGGCGAAGTTCGCGAAAAACTCGTCGGCAAGTTTCTTGGCGGCGCCGTTGATGAGGCGCTGGCCGAGCTGCGCCAACTTGCCGCCGATTTGCGCCTCGACCTCGTAGGAGAGCAGCGTGCCGCCGTCCTTCTCCGCCAGCTTGACCACCGCGCCACCCTTGGCGAAGCCGGCGACCCCGCCCTCGCCCTCGCCCGAGATCCTATAGCCGTTCGGCGGATCGAGATCGGAGAGTGTGACCTTGCCCTTGAAGCGTGCCGACACCGGGCCGACCTTCATTTTCGCCGTTGCGCGAAAGCCGCCGTCGTCGGTCCTCTCGAGCTCCTCGCAACCGGGGATGCAGGCCTTGAGCACCTCGGGATCGTTGAGCTTGGCCCACACGGCCTCGCGCGGCGCCGCAAGCTGGACTTCGCCGTTCATCGTCATGGCCATGAGGTGCCTCCCGGATCGCGCAACTATAGTGCTGATCAAGTAACGCAGGGACGCGGCAAAGGAAAGGGCGGCGCCCGGTCAAGTGCAATGCATATTCGCAACTGCAAAAAGACGTGCGCGGGCGGTTGGGGATTGGCACAGCCGGGCCATGATGATTAGGTCGCGCGCAATATGAGCACATCCCTCTCCCCCCTGCTCGCACCGATGCTGTCGAGCGCCGCCATGCGCGCCGTCTGCGACGACCGGTCGACCCTGCAGAACATGCTCGATTTCGAGGCAGCCCTGGCACGCGCCGAGGCCGCCACGGATGTGATTCCGGCAGCTGCGGTGGGCCCGATCGAGGCCGCGTGCAAGGCCGATTCCTTCGACATCGCCGCGCTGGCAGAGGCCGCGATGCGATCGGGCAATCTCGCGATTCCCCTGGTCAAGGCGCTGACCGCCAATGTCGGCAAGGCCGACATGGAGGCCGCGCGCTACGTGCATTGGGGCGCAACCAGCCAGGATGTCATCGACACCGCGACCATGCTCACGCTTTGCGCCGGCATCGATACGCTGGACGCCGACCTCAGCCGCGCCATCAACGGCTTTGCTGCGCTGGCGCGCAGCCATCGCAACACCGCGATGGTGGCACGGACCTGGCTGCAGCACGCGCTGCCGATGCCGTTCGGCCTGAAAGCCGCCGAATATGCCTCAAGCCTCGCCCGCGCCCGCTGCCGTCTGCGGCGGCTCTCCCGCGAGGGCCTCGCGCTGCAATTCGGCGGCGCCGCGGGGACGCTCGCCGCACTCGGCGACAAAGGGCTTGCCGTGGCGGAACGCCTCGCACGGGAGCTGAACCTGCCGTTGCCGGAGGCCCCCTGGCACACCCATCGCGACCGCATCGCGGAGGCCGCTTCCAGCTTCGCTATTCTGGCCGGAAGCTGCGGCAAGATCGCGCGCGACGTCTCGCTGATGATGCAGACCGACGTCGCCGAAGCGTTCGAGCCGGCCGGCGAAGGCCGTGGCGGCTCCTCGACCATGCCGCATAAGCGCAACCCGGTCGCCGCTGCCAGTGCGCTGGGCGCCGCCACAATGGCTCCGCAGCTTGCCGCGACGATTTTTGCTGCTCAAGTGCAGGACCACGAGCGCAGCGCCGGCCCCTGGCACGCGGAATGGCCGACGCTGCCGCAGTTGATGCTGGTCACCTCGGGGGCGCTTGCCGCCGTCGTCGACATCGCCGAAGGCCTCGACGTCGATGCCGCGCGCATGCGCAGCAATCTCGATGCGACGCGGGGGCTGATCATGGCAGAGGCGATCACCTTTGCGCTGGCCGAAAAGATCGGCAAGAGCGATGCGCACCATCTCATCGAGGCCGCCAGCAAGCGCGCAGTCGCCGAGAAGAAACATCTGCGCGAGGTGCTGTCGGCCGATTCGCAGGTCACTGCGCACCTTTCTCCGGAAAAAATTGCGGCATTGTTCGAGCCGATGGCCTATCAAGGGGCTTCCCAAGCCCTGATCGACCGGCTGCTCGACAGCCTCGACCGCGCGTAAGAACCGCAAATACGACGGAGACGCCGCATGCCCATGATCGATGCCGACGGTTGCCTGATCAACGTCTCCGTCGAGGGCCGCGACGGCGGGCCGACCTTGATGCTCTCCAATTCGCTCGGCTGCACGCTGCAGATGTGGGAGCCGCAGATGAAGGCGCTGACGCAGGTGTTCCGCGTCATCCGCTACGACCGCCGCGGCCACGGCAAGTCCAACGTTCCGCCCGGCCCCTACACGATGGAGCGCTTCGGCCGCGACGTGCTCGCGATCCTCGACGACCTCAACATCGAGAAGGTGCATTGGTGCGGCCTGTCGATGGGCGGCATGGTCGGGCAATGGCTGGGCGCCAACGCACCGGCACGCTTCGGCAAGCTCATTCTCGCCAACACCTCCTGCTACTATGCCGAGCCGACCAAATGGCTGGAGCGCATCGACGCGGTGAAGAAAGGCGGCATCGCCGCAGTTGCCGATGCCGTGATCGCAGGCTGGCTGACGCAGGAGTTCCGCGAGCGCGAGCCTGACATCACCGCGAGGATGAAGTCGATGCTGCTCGCCTCCCCGGTCGAAGGTTATCTCGCCTGCTGCGAGGCGCTGTCGACACTCGACCAGCGCGAACTGCTTCCCAAGATCAGGAGTCCGACGCTGGTGATCGCCGGTCGCCACGACATGGCGACGCCGATCTCGGCGGGAGAGTTGATCCGATCAAAAATTCCCGGCGCCAGCATGACCATCATCGACGCCGCGCACATTTCCAACGTCGAGCAGCCACATGCGTTCACCGACGCCGTGGTCGGCTTCCTGACGCAACGCTAACCGCAGCCGGCGTTGCGAGGAGGGTAGCGACGAAGCAATCTAGCCGTCTCGGCGGAAAGATTCTGGGTTGCTTCGCTACGCTCGCAATGACGGAGAGGAGGAGAGACATGGACGACCAGAAGCGCCGCGATGCCGGCATGAACGTTCGCCGAAAGGTGCTGGGCAATGCCTGGGTCGACAAGTCGATTACGAACCGTAATGCCTTCAACACCGACTTCCAGGACCTGATCACGCGCTACGCATGGGGCGAAGTCTGGACGCGGCCGCATTTCGACGAGCGCACGCGGCGCGTGCTGGTGATCGGCACCATGGTCGCGCTCGGGCAATGGGACGAATTCCGCCTGCACGTGCGCGCGGCGCTCGCCGAGGGCGGCTTCACCCCCGACGACATCAAGGAAATCCTGCTGCAGCAGGCGATCTATTGCGGCGTGCCGGCCGCGAACCACGCCGTGAAGGAAGCCTCAGCGATTGTGCAGGAGCTCGGCCTGCTCAAGTCCTAGCGGCTGAAGACTTGGAGGCTGAAGACTTGGCGGCGCGACGTTCGCGACGTTCCTCGGCGCAGCCTCAGGCCGCTCGATCACCACCACGATGGCAGCGCCGAGCAAGAGCAGCAGCTCGGTGGCGTGCAGCCGGAGCGCGGCCATCTCACCGACCTTCGAAGCCATCACCATGCTGGCAAACGAGATCAGGCTGCCGATCGCCAGCGCAATGCCGAGCGCCTCGTCGCTGCCGCCGCCCTTGCGGACGCGGGGGATGCACAGAAGCACGAGGTAGATCGCAAAGAACGCCACCACGGTCATCCGGCCCAGCGCCAACAGCCAGGCGGCCCGCACCGTGCTCATCCCTGCCATCTCGAGATGGTCGCTGAGGAACAGCGCAACTGCGACGCTCGGCCGCTCGTAGAGGCCGTGCACGGGCGCGACCATGATGTTGAAGGCAACGAGGCTCCAGGCCGGAATGAAATAGGCCGCCAGCAGCGCGCCGTTGACCGAGCCGATCCGCCAATTCCCGAACATGCCGCTTCCCACTTGATTTGCCGAAGGCCTTCGACGGAAGGCAGCGGCTTTACGGGAGCTAACTCGCATCAGACTGTGGCGGCAATTTAAACCCTTTGTTTACCTTAATTGCCCCGATGGACCGGGCGTCCAAAGAAAAGACCCCGCCTACCGGCGGGGTCCTCCTCACTACCCTTCGATCTTGGGCTCCCAGATTACTTGTCCTGACCACCCTGCTGCTGGCCGGGGCGATCGCCCTGGCGCATCGGATCGTCCTGCTGCTGCTGTCCAGGTTTCTGACCGCCACCCTGCTGCTGGCCCGGCTGTTGACCTGGGCGCTGCTGGCCGGGGTTCTGACTCTGCTGACCCGGATTCTGGTTCTGCTGCTTCGTCATTCGGGGAACTCCCTTGTTGGACGTCAGAGGCGAGACAACGGCCGCCATCCATTTTGGTTGCCCGCGGAACCCGGTTCCTCGCAGTTGCGGAACCCCAAGGTCAAATGACCTCTGTACAAGACCTTCCGGCGCAGCGTGACCAGTTGCAGCCGCCAGTTCCCTCCTGTTACAAAACCGGAAGAATGCCTAAGGGCTGCCGGGGCCCAAGAAAACCACACTCCAACCCACTCTCCTCAGAGCTCCCTTTGAGCCCGCGTCAGGTTTGGTACGGCAGCCCATGGATTATTTCACCCAGCAACTCATCAACGGCCTCGTCCTGGGCTCGATCTACGGCCTGATCGCCATCGGCTACACGATGGTCTACGGCATCGTCGGCATGATCAACTTCGCCCATGGCGACGTCTTCATGATCGGCGGCTTCATTGCCCTGATCACCTTCCTGATCCTGATCTCGTTCGGGCTGACCGCGATCCCGCTGATCCTGCTCGTCGTGCTGCTGGTCTCGATGGCGATCACGGCGCTCTATGGCTGGACCATCGAGCGCATCGCCTACCGGCCGCTGCGCCATTCCTTTCGCCTCGCCCCGATGCTGTCGGCGATCGGCATGTCCTTCGTTCTGACCAACTATTCGCAGGTTGCGCAAGGCGCGCGCGTCAAGCCGATCCCGCCCTTCATCACCGGTGGCTACACCCTGCATGAGAGCACGGATGGCTTCGTGATCCAGCTCTCCAACATCCAGATCATGGTGGTCGTCACCACCGTCGTGCTGTTGGCGCTCTTCACCTGGCTGGTGTCGCGCACCCGGCTCGGGCGCGACATGCGCGCCTGCGAGCAGGACCAGACCATGGCGGCGCTGCTCGGCGTCGACGTCGACCGCACCATCTCCATGACCTTCGTGATCGGCGCCGCGCTCGCCGCGGTCGCCGGCCTGATGTACCTGCTTTACTACGGGACGGTCGATTTCTTCATGGGCTTCGTCGCCGGCATCAAGGCGTTCACCGCCGCCGTGCTGGGCGGCATCGGCTCGCTGCCGGGCGCCATGCTCGGCGGCCTTGCGATCGGCCTGATCGAGACGTTCTGGTCGGCCTATTTCTCGGTCGGATACAAGGACGTCGCGGCGTTCTCGATCCTGATCGTCGTGCTGATCTTCATGCCGACCGGCCTGCTCGGTCGTCCCGAAGTCGAAAAAGTCTGACGGTCGCGCGTGGCAGCTTCCTTACCCATGAAGGCCAAACCGGGCATCCCCTCCATCCTGAAGACGGCTTTCATCAACGCGCTGGTCGCGCTGGTGCTGTTCTCGTTGATGGTTGGCATCCGCACCGAGGCGGGCGCCTCGGGCCAACTCACCTATTGGACGCGCTTCGGCGAACTTGCCTCCCTCGTCGGTGCGGTATTCGGCGGCTCGATCGTGATCGAGCTGCTGCGGCAATGGATCGGCCCGACCGGTGCCGAGAACCTGGTGCCGCCAGCGGTGAAGAGCGGCATGTCGTTTATCGGCCGCTACCTTGCGCCGGCACTTCTGATCTTCACGCTGCTGGTGCCGGTGATCTTCTATGACCAGCGCTACATCCTCGACCTCGCGATCCTCGTGCTCACCTATGTCATGCTGGGATGGGGACTGAACGTCGTGGTCGGGCTCGCCGGCCTGCTCGATCTCGGCTATGTCGCATTCTATGCGGTCGGCGCCTATTCCTACGCACTGCTTGCGACCAATTTCGGCTGGTCGTTCTGGGTCTGCCTGCCGCTCGCCGGCATCCTCGCAGCGTTCTGGGGCGTGCTGCTCGGCTTCCCCGTGCTCCGCCTGCGCGGCGACTATCTCGCCATCGTGACGCTCGCCTTCGGCGAGATCATCCGCCTCGTCATCATCAACTGGCAGGATCTCACCGGCGGGCCCAACGGTGTCTCCGGCATTCCCCGCCCCTCCTTCTTCGGCATCCCGCTCGACAACAGCGACGACGGGCTCGCCGCCAAGCTCGACATCGAATATTCGCCGACGCACCGCATCGTCTTCCTGTTCTATCTGATCCTGGCACTCGCGCTGCTTACCAACTGGGCGACGATCCGCCTGCGCCGCCTGCCGATCGGGCGGGCCTGGGAAGCCTTGCGCGAGGACGAGGTCGCCTGCCGCGCGCTCGGCATCAACACCACGACCACCAAGCTCACGGCGTTCGCGACCGGGGCGATGTTCGGCGGCTTTGCCGGCGCGTTCTTCGCCACCCGCCAGGGCTTCATCAGCCCGGAATCCTTCACCTTCCAGGAATCGGCGCTGGTGCTCGCCATCGTCGTGCTCGGCGGCATGGGCTCGCAGCTCGGCGTCGCGCTGGCCGCTCTCGCCATGATCGGCGGCTTCGAGCTGTTCCGCGGCCTAGAGACCTATCGCATGCTGGTGTTCGGCATGGCGATGGTTCTGATCATGATCTGGCGGCCGCGCGGCCTGATCGGCCATCGAGCCCCCACCGTGTATCTGACCAAGGCGAAAGCGATCTCCTCCGACCTCGTCAAGGAAGGGCACGGATGAGCGGCGACAAGATTCTTAGCGTCGACCGGCTCGCCATGCGCTTCGGCGGCATCGTTGCCGTGCAGGACCTTTCTTTCGCCGCAGAGCGGAAGAAGATCACCGCGCTGATCGGACCGAACGGCGCCGGCAAGACCACGGTGTTCAACTGCATCACCGGCTTCTACAAACCGAGCGGCGGCGCCATTCGCCTCACCCATGACGACGGCAGGACGATCGCGCTGGAGCGGCTGAACGATTTCCGCATCGCCAAGCAAGCCAAGGTGGCCCGCACCTTCCAGAACATCCGGCTGTTTCCCGGCATGACCGCGCTGGAAAACCTGATGGTGGCGCAGCACAACGCGCTGATGCGCGCCTCCGGCTTCACTTTCCTCGGCCTCATCGGCGCGCCCGGCTATCGCGATGCCGAGAAGCGCGCGATTGATCTCGCCACCGACTGGCTCAGGCGGGTCAACCTGCTCGACCGCGCCGACGATGCCGCCGGCAATTTCGCCTATGGCGATCAGCGCCGGCTCGAGATCGCGCGCGCCATGTGCACCGAGCCCGCTCTGTTGTGCCTGGACGAGCCCGCCGCCGGCCTCAATGCGCGCGAGAGCGCGGCCTTGAGCGCGCTTCTGCTCTCGATCAGAGATGAGCTCGGTACCTCGATCCTCCTGATCGAGCACGACATGTCGGTGGTGATGGAGATCTCCGACCACATCGTGGTGATGGACCATGGCGTCAAGATCGCGGAAGGCACGCCGCGCGAAGTCCGCGACGATCCCAAGGTGATCGCCGCCTATCTCGGCGCCGACGAGGAAGAGGCGGCAGCCGTGATGGAGGGCGGCTCGTGACGCCGGCGCCCTCTCCTCTGCTCGCGATCCGGGGCCTGCGCGCCGCCTACGGCAAGATCGAGGCGCTGAAGGGCGTCGACGTCGAGATCAATGCCGGCGAGATCGTCGCGCTGATCGGCGCCAACGGCGCCGGCAAGTCGACGCTGATGATGACGATCTTCGGCAAGCCGCGCGCCCGCGCCGGCCAGATCCTGTATGAAGGCCGCGACATCACCGACGTCCCCACCCACGAGATCGCGCATTTGCGTATCGCGCAATCGCCCGAGGGCCGCCGCATCTTCCCGCGCATGAGCGTGGCGGAAAACCTCCAGATGGGGGCGGATGCCACCGGATGCACCGAGGCGGAACGCGAGGCGACGCTCCAACGCGTCTTCACGCTGTTTCCGCGGCTGAAGGAACGCTACGCCCAGCGCGGCGGAACCCTGTCCGGCGGCGAGCAGCAGATGCTGGCGATCGGCCGCGCCTTGATGAGCCGTCCCCGCCTGCTCCTGCTCGACGAGCCCTCGCTTGGCCTGGCGCCGCTGATCGCGCGCCAGATTTTCGATGCGATCCGCACCCTGAACCGGCAGGACGGCCTGACCGTCCTGATCGTCGAGCAGAACGCCAACCACGCCCTCAAGCTTGCCCATCGCGGCTATGTCATGGTCAACGGCCTGATCACGCTGGCGGGCACCGGGGCCGAATTGTTGCAGCGCCCCGAGATTCGCGCCGCCTACCTGGAAGGCGGCCGGCACGGCTGACCGAGCCGCAAGCCCGCCCCGCGTGCGGCCGAATGTGGCGAGATATCTGCGCCAATGCTCGTATTTTGCCGGTGACTTCTCCTCGAATTCATTCAAGAATGGCGCCGGTTTGAACCGGGCATGCCCGGCAACTTCCACAGGCGACCACCCGCGAGGTATCTCATGAAATCACTGAAGCTCATCGGTCTGGCATTCGGCGCATCGCTCGCGCTGTCGAGCGCGGCATTCGCGCAGGATGTCACCGTCGCAGTCGCAGGCCCGATGACCGGCGGCGAGTCCGCCTTCGGCCGCCAGATGAAGAACGGCGCCGAAATGGCCGTGGCCGATATCAATGCCGCCGGCGGCGTCAACGGCAAGAAGCTCGCGCTTTCCGTCGAGGACGACGCTTGCGACCCGAAACAGGCGCGCTCGATCGCCGAAAAGATTGCCGGCGCGAAGATCCCGTTCGTGGCCGGGCACTATTGCTCGTCGTCGTCGATCCCGGCCTCGGAAGCCTATGCCGACGGCAACGTGCTCCAGATCACGCCGGCCTCGACCAACCCGCTGTTCACCGAGCGCAAGCTCTGGAACGTGGCGCGCGTCTGCGGCCGTGACGATCAGCAGGGCCTGATCGCGGCGCAGTACATCGCCAAGAACTACAAGGGTAAGAACATCGCGATCCTCAACGACAAGACCACCTACGGCAAGGGTCTGGCCGACGAGACCAAGAAGGCGCTCAACAAGGCCGGCGTCACCGAGAAGATGTACGAGTCCTACAACAAGGGCGACAAGGACTTCAACGCGATCGTCTCGCGTCTGAAGCGCGACAACATCGACCTCGTCTATGTCGGCGGTTACCATCAGGAGAGCGGCCTGATCCTGCGTCAGATGCGCGACCAGGGCCTCAAGACCGTGCTGATGGCCGGCGACGCGCTCGCCGACAAGGAGTACGCCTCCATCACCGGCCCGGCTGGCGAAGGCACGTTGTTCACCTTCGGCCCCGATCCGCGCAACAAGCCGACCGCGAAGAAGATCGTCGAGGCTTTCAAGGCCAAGAACATCGACCCCGAGGGCTACACCCTCTACACCTATGCGGCGATGCAGGTGTGGTCGCAGGCGGCCAAGAAGGCCGGCTCCACCGACGCCAAGAAGGTCATGGAAGCGATCAAGGCCGGTAAGTGGGACACCGTGATCGGGCCGATCGAGTATGACGCCAAGGGCGATATCAAGCAGCTCGACTACGTCGTCTACAAATGGGATGCCAAAGGCAGCTACGCCGAGATCAAGGGTAACGGCACCTGAGCGCGCTTGCCGAACCCGAGCCGACAACCAACCATCATCACGCCCCGGCTTGCCCCGGGGCGTTTCTTCTTGCGCCAAGGTCAGACGGCTGCAGGCAATTCGCCGCCCGCTGCGGCCTGCGCCTTCCGCAGCGCTTGCAGGAGGTCGTTCGGCCGAAACGGCTTTTGCAGGCAGACCACGTTGGCGAGGTGTGGCGTCTGGTCCATGAAATCCAGCGTCGTCATCCCGGACACCGCCACGACCGGCAGCCCCGGCACACGTTCGCGCAGGGTCGCGATGACATCGACGCCGCTAGTGTCGCCAAGGAAAATATCAACGATCGCCGCGTCAAAGGGGCTTTCCGTGAAGGTTTTCAGCCCGGCCGCGCCGCTTTCGGCCTCGGCGACCTCGTATTGGTTGACCCGAAGCACAATCGCGACCATCGCGCGCACGGCCTTCTGGTCGTCGATGATGAGAACGCGAGGCATGGGAACAACTCCCGCAGATCGATCAATTCGTGTGATTCAAACCTGGAACCCGCCGCGGCGGGAGGGCATTATGACACCGCCCCAGTAAAGCGCATCTTACCCGGACCCTACTCCGCGTTCTCACCAAAATTAAGTAAGCTGTAACCTTCGGTTGAGTCGTCGCTGCAACAGTTCACGACACGCGCCCGGAACGGGCTACCGTAGAGGTCGGAAGGTCAAGACTGCCGGAACTTGGAACTGCGGAGATGCTCAAAACGGGTCTGCAAGAGATGAACGCGCCTTTGATCGACCGAAGCACATTTCTTTCGACGCTGCCGGCCACGTCGGGCGACCGGACCGCGGCATTGTGGATCGTCGGCGTCTCCTCGATCCTGTTCGCACTGGCCGTTCCGTTCGCAGGTATCGCGCTGCCGCCGGTCCCCGCCTTCGTCGCGTGCTATCAATCCGCCCTGGCCGTGAGCGACATCATCACGGCAGTGCTGCTGCTGTCGCAGTTTTCGGTGCTGCGGACCCGCGCACTGCTGTGGCTGTCGACCGGCTACCTGTTCACCGCCGCGGCAGCGCTGGTCCATGCCCTCACCTTCCCCGGCCTGTTCGCACCGACCGGGCTGTTCGGCGCCGGCAGCCAGACCACCGTCTGGCTCTACATGATCTGGCACGGCGGCTTCCCGCTGTTCGTGCTGGGCTATGCCTGGCTGAAGGAAAAGGACGGCGGCCCCAGGATCCGGGGCGCGACAAGCAGCCCGATCTACGCCATCGCGCTCGGCGTCGTCGCGACCATGGCCGCCTTCACCTGGATTGTCACCGCCCAGCACGATCTGTTGCCGGTCCTGCTCCGCGACGGCCGTTACACACCGACCATGATCGGGGTCGTATCCTTCGTGTGGTCGCTGAGCTTCGCCGCGCTCGTTTCGCTGTGGTTCCGCCGCCCGCATTCGGTGATCGACATCTGGCTCATGGTGGTGATGTGCGCATGGCTATTCGACATCGCGCTGTCTGCAATCGTCAACGTCACGCGCTTCGATCTCGGTTTCTACGCCGGCCGTCTCTATGGCCTCTGCGCGTCGAGCTTCGTGCTCGCGGTGCTGCTGATCGAGAACGTCCGTCTTCAGGCCCGGACGGTGGGCCTCGTCGGCAGGCTGCGCGAGCAATCGGCGTCGGATCGCGACTTCTACGGCAAGCGCCTCGCTCTGTACGGCGCCGTCGTCGAATCCTCCAACGACGCAATCATCACGAAGACGCTCGACGGCATCATCACCGGGTGGAACAAGGCCGCCGAGCACTTGTTCGGCTATTCCGCCGCGGAGGCCGTGGGTAGGTCGATCGACATTATCGTGCCCACGGAGCGAAAGGGCGAAGTCCGGAGTATCCTCAACCGGATCGCCGACAACGAGACGATTGCCCAGCACGAGACGGTGCGGATTCGCAAGGACGGCCGCGCGCTCGACGTTGTCCTGAATGTTTCGCCATTGAGATCGGACAACGGAGAGATCATCGGGGCTTCCAAGATCGCCCATGACATCACCGAGGAGAAGCAGGCGCAGGAGAAGCTTCGCCGCGAGATCGAGGAACGCCAGCGCATCTTCGAGACCTCGCAGGACCTGATCCTGGTGACTGACGGTTTCGGCAATTTCATCCAGGTCAGCCCGAGCGTGAAAGACATCCTCGGATTCAGCCCGGACGACATGATCGGGCACAGCGCGACCGAGTTCATCCACCCTGACGACCTCGACAAGACGCGGGAGGAGATGCGCGCGGCGCGGCGCGGCGCGGTCAAGCGCAGCTTCGAGGCTCGCTACTATCACTACGACGGTCACGAGGTCACGCTGAACTGGATGGGCACTTGGTCCGAGCCGGTGAAGCGCCATTTCTTCATCGGCCGAGATCTCACGGAGAAGCAGGCCGCCGAAGCCCAATTCCGGCAGGTCCAGAAGATGGACTCCATCGGCCAGTTGACCGGCGGCGTCGCCCACGACTTCAACAACGTGCTGACCGTCATCACGGGCACGATCGGCATTCTCAGCGACGCCGTCGCCGACCGGCCCGAGCTTGCCGCCATCACCAAGCTGATCGACGACGCAGCCGAACGCGGCGCGCAGCTCACCAAGCATCTGCTCGCTTTCGCCCGCAAGCAGCCGCTGCAGCCGCGCGAGATCGACGTCAACGCGCTGGCGCTCGAAGCCGCCAAGCTGCTGCACCCGACGTTGGGCGAGCAGATCACGATCATGCCGCAGCTCACCGAGGACGCCTGGCCGACGCTGGTCGACCCTGGCCAGCTATCCACCGCGATCCTCAATCTCGCATTGAACGCGCGCGATGCCATGCCCGACGGCGGCACCTTGGTGCTGGAAACCCGCAACATCTTCCTCGACGACGGCTATGCCAGCATGAACCCCGACGTCGTCGCCGGCAATTACGTGATGATTGCCGTCAGCGATACCGGCAGCGGAATTCCGCCGGACCTGATCGACCGGGTCTTCGACCCGTTCTTCACCACCAAGGAGGTCGGCAAGGGCACCGGCCTCGGCTTGAGCATGGTGTTCGGTTTCGTCAAGCAGTCGGGCGGCCACATCAAGATCTACAGCGAGGTAGGCCACGGCACGAGCGTGAAGATCTACCTGCCGCGCTCGACCGGGGTGCAGGAGACCGAGTTCGAGGTGCTCCAGAACGTGCCCATCACCGGCGGCAGCGAAAGGATCCTGATCGTCGAGGATGACGCGCTGGTGCGGCAATATGTTGTGACGCAGGTCAAGAGCCTCGGCTATACCGCGCTCGAGGCCGCCAACGGCGCGGAGGCCCTCATCATCATCGACAGCGACAAGGCCATCGACCTGCTCTTCACCGACATCATCATGCCAGGCAACATGAACGGCCGCCAGCTTGCCGACGAAGCGGCCCGGCGTCGCCCCGACCTCAAGACGCTGTTCACCTCGGGCTACACCGAAAATGCCATCGTCCATCATGGCCGGCTCGATTCCGGTGTGTTGCTGTTGGCGAAGCCCTACCGCAAGTCCGAGCTCGCCAAGATGCTCAGAACGGCGCTGGCCAGTTGAGCCGGCGACTTCTCTGCGCTATCGCAGAGGCGAACTCCTTTGAGCTCGCGAGGCCAGTTTGAACAACCTCCTCACCGATATCGCCGGCGTCCGCGTCGGTCATGCCGAGGATGCCAAAGTCGCCTCCGGCACGACGGCGATCATCTTCGATTCCCCGGCGGTCGCGGCCATCGATGTTCGCGGCGGCGGCCCGGGCACGCGCGAGGTCTCGCTGCTCGACGTCGCCAATACGGTCGAGCGGATCGACGCGATCGCACTCTCCGGCGGCTCCGCCTTCGGGCTCGATGCCGGTGGCGGCGTACAGGCTTGGCTCGCCGAACAGGGCCGCGGTTTCAGGGTAAGGGAGGCCGTGATCCCCGTCGTCCCCGGCGCGATCGTGTTCGACCTGCTCAACGGCGGCAACAAGGCCTGGGGCCGCTTTTCACCCTATCGCGACCTCGGCTACGCCGCCGCGGCTTCCGCCGGGGCTGACTTCGCGCTCGGCAGCGTCGGCGCGGGCCTGGGTGCCACCACCGCCACCTTCAAGGGTGGAATCGGTTCGGCGTCGGCCGTGACCGCGAACGGCATCAAGGTCGGCGCGATCATGGTGGTGAATGCGGTCGGCAGCGTCACTGTCGGCAACGGTCCCTGGTTCTGGGCCGCACCATTCGAGGAAAACGGCGAGTTCGGCAGACGCGGCCTGCCGCCAAGCTTCACGCCCGACATGCTGGCGATGCGTATCAAGGGCGGTCCGGCCGCGACTGAGCGCGAGAACACGACGATCGGCCTCGTCGTCACCGACGCGATTCTGAGCAAGGCACAGGCCAAACGGCTCGCGATGATCGCCCAGACCGGATTTGCACGCGCGATCTATCCGGTGCACGCTCCACTTGACGGCGACGTGCTGTTCGCTGCGGCCACCTGCGAGAAGCCGATCGAGCCGCTGGTTGAGCTCACCGAGCTCGGCATGGTCGCCGCCAACGTGGTCGCGCGCGCGATTGCGAGCGGCGTGTACAACGCGACCGCGCTGCCATTTCCGGGGGCGCAGCCGGCGTGGAAGGACAGGTTCGGTTAGAAACGAAACGGCGGATACGGCGTTACCCTGGCAGGTCAAGGTTTACCGCCATGCCGTCTTCCGTGATCCGCTTCTTTCGCTATGCGCCCGACACGCGCGAATTGAAGGTGACCTTTGTCAGCGGACGCCTCTATGTCTACGAGGACGTTCCGCCCGAGGTCGCCGCCGCGTTCAGGGACGCGCGCGCAAAGGGGACGTTCTTCAACCACGAAATCCGTGACCGGTATGTCTATCGTGACATCACGCACGAATATGCCGGCTAATCTCGGATGCCGCTCACACGCTCATCGACATGGACGAGCCGGCCGCCGCCGGGGCGCTTTGCCCCTGCCCGCCTTGCCGCTGCATCAACTGCGCGAACAGATCATAGGCCGAATTACGGGGGCTGGAGGCGCCCGGCACCGTTGTCGACATCTTGAAGCCGTCGGCATAGGTGACGGTCGTCGTGGTCGAGCCGTCGGCAGCGGTCGTCGTGGTCGAGGTCGATCCGCCCTTGGACTTCGACGAGGAATCCGATCCATCGCCCGAGCCGCCGGCACCTTGCGCGTGATGGTGTCCGTGGTGGCCGCTCTTCAGCGCCTTCGAGATCTCGTCAAGGCCGACGTTGCCGTCGGAGTTCGCATCGAGCTTCGAGAACACGTTATCGGCCTGCGCGAGGTTGGTGCCGCCGGCGCCCAGCGCGTCCTCGAACTCGGACTTGGTGATGCTGCCATCGCCGTCCGCATCGATCTGCGAGAACAGATCCTTGAGCGCAGCCTCCCGGCCCTTCGACGCCGAGGACGACGAATTCGACGAGGTCGAGCTCGCCGAACTGCTCGCGCCGTCGGTCGACTGGCTCTGCGCCGCGAGCAGCGCGCTCATGGTCGCCGGCGCGATCTGTGGGGGGCTGCCTGAACTGACCAACGAGGTCGTCATGCTGCCCGTGCTGTCGATCGCGAACGGGTTGGTTGCGCCTTGCGAAGATCCGGCCTTCTGCGTCGACGAAGACGACTTCGAGTTCGTCAGCGACTGGATCGCGTCGAGGGCACTCGAGACAGCGCCAAGGGCAAACAACATTGCACAACTCCAACCGACGCGGCATGCCGCGGCCAATGTTCTGCAGGTGATGTCAGCAAGCGTCGTGCCAACGCAAAAAGTTCAATGAAATCCGCCGCCGCCGCGGCTTGGACGGCCCGGGAAGACCGGCAATTCATGCCGGTCGCGGCAGAAATTTCCGCCCACAGGAAGCACGCCTCCCCTGCATTGCCCGCCACGGAGGCCCATGTTAGGCGAGGCCCATCTTTCACGGTCGCCACGGGAAATCGCGCCATGACCCAAGCCTTCGCCCCCCGCCCCCTGGCAATCGCGCCCTCGATCCTGGCTTCGGATTTCTCCAGGCTCGGCGAGGAGGTGCGCAGCGTCGACGCCGCCGGCGCCGACTGGATCCATCTCGACGTGATGGATGGTCACTTCGTTCCCAACATTTCCTACGGCCCCGACGTCATCAAGGCGATGCGTCCCCATACGAAGAAGATCTTCGACGCACATCTGATGATCTCGCCCTGCGACCCCTATCTCGAGGCTTTCGCGAAAGCCGGCTGCGACCACATCACCGTGCATGCGGAAGCGGGTCCCCATTTGCACCGCTCGCTCCAGGCGATCCGCGCGCTCGGCAAGAAGGCCGGCGTCTCGCTCAATCCCGGCACGCCGGTCAGCACGCTCGAATATGTCCTCGACCTCGTCGACCTCGTGCTGGTGATGTCGGTCAATCCCGGCTTCGGCGGCCAGGCCTTCATCCCCTCCGCGATCGGCAAGATCCGCGACATCCGCGCGATGACGGCAGGACGCCCGATCGACATCGAGGTCGACGGCGGCGTCGGTGCCGACGTTGCGGGCGCGCTCGCCGCGGCCGGCGCCAACGCCTTCGTCGCCGGCACATCCGTGTTCAAGGGCGGCACGCAGGAAGCCTACAAGACCAACATCGCCGCGATCCGCAACGCTGCGCTAGGGGCCCGCGGCGAAGCGATTTGAGCTGGTTCAAGCGGCGCAGGCGGACGGCGGAAAGTCCCGCGGCTTTTACGGGTGTTGCAACGCGCGACGTCCAAAATTGCACTCTTGATCCGTACTCATCCGGACTTCACTGATTCGCGCAAATCACCGCAAGTGACTCCTGCTTGCTTTTGACGGGAGCACATCATGACGACGACCCTGGTTTGGACTGGCGTAGCGTTGTGGTTAGGGTTCAATGCGGCGATTGCGGCTCGCAGCTTCTACGTGGCGCGACCGGTGAAGGTCGCGGCTTCTGCCCGCATCATCCACCTTCATCGTCGCCGGGGCTGAGCGCCATGCAGATCGCACTCGTGAAGCGCCAGCCGAAGCGCAGGTGCCGGATTCCGCGCCGCCCGCATCCGGGCCTCGATTATTTCTTCGGCCGCCTCGAGCGCGCCGATGGCGCGCCCGACGACGATGCCGGGCTCGACAATTCGGACCTCGATCATTCGTTTTTCTCGCAGCGACGACACTGAGACTTCCTTTTCCGGACCCCTCCCATGAAACCGCACTGCCCGAACTGCCTGAAGGAAATGACCAAGGCATCCGCGTCGCGCAACCTGTTCAATTGCGAGCCCTGCCGCGAGATCATCCAGTATTTTGGCGGCAGCGCGGATCACGGCGAGCCCGGCCCGCATTTCTCCTGGCCAATCCGCCGCAAGCGCGTCTCCCACTCCGCCCACGCGGCCTGATCCACCCCTCAGCTCGCCAGGCGGCCTATCCCGGCCCTTCGGCGGCATGGGACTCGCCGACTTCCCCAGCCATCCGCGGCGGCCGTACCACGGTGACGGTGCAGGCCGCTTCCGCGGCCACCTTGGCCGAGACGCTGCCGAGCAGCGTGCGCCTGAACGAGCCTTGCCGCGCGCCGATGATGACATGGTCGACCTGGTTGGCCTCGGCAAACTCCAGGATCGCGGCGGCGGGATCGACCGCCTCCAGCACATGAGCCGACAGCCGGCTCTCGTCCAGTTTGAGCGGCGTCGCCCAATGCCTGAGCGCCACCAGACGGTCGATATGCTTGTTGGATCCCTGCTCGTCCAGCGTCCGGTCGATCGCGATCCGGTTCAGCTTGAGCACGTTGACGCAGGCAAGCCGCGCCGACGGCAAGGTGGCGAGGATGCGCTCGGTGGTCACGCGTAGCGCCTCGTTCAGCTCCGGTGCGCCTTCCACCGTGTCGAGCGCGACAGCGAGGATCGGGCTCGACGCGATTTGGGCGGCAACATCCGATTTCGCGCGCGGCGCCATGACGCCCTGGTTGAAGCGGCGGCGCCATGCGACGCCGAGGGAGTCGCGTTTGATCCGCTCCGAGCGCGTGGTGAGCTTGACCTGGTCCGGATGGGCGAGATCGAAGGCGAGCTGGGACGCCGTCGGATAGCGCCACACCGGCTCGATCTCGAGACAGCGCAGCACCACCTCCTGAAGCCAGGGCGGATAATCGGCGCGGAGCTTGCGCGGCGGATACGGATCACGCCACAGCCGGCGCCGCATCGCACGCAGCGTCTCGCCCTCGCCGAACGGCCGCTCGCCGGTGGTGAAGAAATATAGCAGCACACCGAGCGAAAACAGATCGCTGCGCGGATCGTCGCGCACCCCAGACAGCCGCTCGGGTGCCATGTAGGGCGCGGTGCCGTAAGGCAGGCGGAACTCCTCCTGCAAGAGATCCGGCAGGTGGTTGTGATGCGACAGGCCGTAGTCGATCAGCACCGCCTCGCCGCTCTCACGGAACATGATGCTGCTCGGCTTGATGTCGTGATGAATCACGTTCTGCCGGTGGAGATCAGCAAGCGCGGTTGCGATCTTGGCGACGAGCTGCCGCGCCTCGTCATACGGCAGCGGCAGGTCGGGCAGCCGCTTGTAGAGCGTGGTGCCGCCGATGCGCTCGATCACGACATAGGCCTGACGCGCGAAATCGCCGGTGCCGAAACAGGTCGGGACGTGCGGACCCGCGAGCCGCGGCAGGATCATCATCTCCATCTCGAAGGAGACGATCGCGGCGGGGTCCTCGCCCTCCGACACCCGCGGAATCTTCATCAGCAAGGGCATGTCGATGCCGGGATGGGTGACCGTCCACAGCGTCGCCATGCCGCCGGCATGAACGCATTCACCGATGGTGTAGCCGTCGATCTCCGCGCCGGATTTGACCAGTGATTTCGGCATAGCCGTCAGCGTCCCTGCGACAGTCGGTCGGCAAGCCAGTGCGGCAGGCCGTTGTCGCGGATCCTGTCCGCCGCGGTCGCGACGTCATAAGGCGCACGGCAATAGGTGATCTGGCACGATTCGGTGTCGAACAAGACGAAGGCTGCCGACGGATCGCCGTCGCGGGGCTGGCCAACCGAGCCGAGCACGGCGAGCCATTGCCGTCCGCGCAGCAGTTGCACCGGGACGTCGGTCTTCGGCACGAAGCTCGTCATCTTCGCCGTCACCGACATCGAATAGAGCGCGGGACGATGGATATGGCCGCAGAAGGTGACATGGGCGGGCGTCGCAATCAGGCTCTTGGCGGCGTCGACCGTCGAGCGGACATAGTGCCAGCGCGGGGGGTGAGAGGCTTCCGAATGCACAAACAGACGATCGCTGTCCTCCACCAGCATCGGCAATTCGGCCAGGAACCGCCGCTGCGCGGTGTCAAGCCGGCCGCGGGTCCACTCGATCGCGATTTGCGCCTCGGCGTTCATGGTCTCTGCCGAGGAATTGACCGCCTGGTCGTGATTGCCGCGCACGGCGACAGCACCCTGGGCGACGAGCTCCATCGCGGTATCCACCACCCATTCGGGATCGGCGCCATAACCGACGAAATCGCCGAGCAGGACAAATCGCTCCGCGCCCTTCGCACGGGCGACCTTCAGACAGGCCTCGAAGGCTTGCCGGTTGCCGTGGATATCCGAGAAGACAGCTAGGAGCACGCACCCTCCACCCTCAGGGTTCTTATCGAAAGTCGATAAGGCCAAATTGAGGGAGGTCAAAACCATGCGCCAGCGCCGCGCCGTTTACCAGCGCGCCGCCGTCACGATGCTGAAGAGCCTATTGCTCGTCCTTCGGAGGCATCCGGGGCGGCGGGATCGGCGTGAACACTGCGCCTTGCGCGCCGGCGGGCGGGGCGATGAACTCGCCGGTCGAGGAATCGCCGCCGGTCGTCTCCAGGATCGTCTTGGGCGTCACATATTCGCGGACCATGTCGATGAGGCTGCCATCGCCGCCGCCGAAATCCGCGGCGCGCCCGCCTTGCGGATGTCCCAGAGCGATCTCGTTCTCCGCCGCATGGGTCTTGTCGGCGAGCCTGTCATCGTAGGGCACGCGGAAGGCTCGTGGGATGCCGCTTGGCCGATTGTCCTCATCCAGCTGCTCGACCCAGAGATAGATCGAGCCGGGATCGCCCTGAAGCGAATGCGGCTCGACGATGCGGGCCTTCAACAGCTTGAAGGTCGTCGGCAGCCGGTCGGCGCTGGCCCAGCCGAGCAGCCCGCGCATCTCGGTGAAGCTGACGACATAGAAGGCGCTGGTCACGACCACGGCGATCGCCTTCAGCGACCAGTGCAGGCGCGCGTAGACCAGCACGACCAGCAGCAGTGCGCCGATGACGGCGTAGGCGACTGACAGCGTCAGGATGACCGTTTGCAGGCTAGTCACGGCGCACCCTCTTAGCGTTACTGCTCACACCGGTCCTCGGGTCGAGATCGGCGCCGTTACGCCAACTGCTGCGGAACGTCTCCAGCAGCGATTTCGGCCGCTGGTCCACGTTGATCACCTTGCCCTCGGCATCGAGCCGGAACCGCACCGCGGTCTTTTCGTCGCCGGTGTGGTCGAGCGTGAACTTGTTGTCGAACACCACCTGAGCCGTTGGATTGAGCTTCTGCACCTTCACATTGGCTGTGACGGGTTCGCCCGTCGTCGCCACGAAATGCGAGACATTGACGGTGTACTCGCCGGCCACGATGCCTCGCACGGTGACAATTTCCTCGCGGATGGGTGAGGCAATCTTCTTGCCGGCGACGACGATGAAGTCGTTGGCCCCGCCCCGGTCGTCGCGGTCGAGGGTGAGGAAGCCGGCCTCGCGGTGGCGATACCAGGCGATGTTGCCGACGGGATCCTGCACGAACAGGTCGAGATCGTCGGGGTGACTGTCCGGCCAGTCCAGCGTGATCATGAACTCGGCCTTGGAGTCGATCTTGCCTTCCTTGGCGTCCGGGGAGACCGCGAGCAGCGCCAGGAAGAAGAGAAACGCGATCACCTGGAGCGCCTTGAACAGCATCACGCCCAGCGGATCGAACGGCTCCTCGCGCGGATAGAGACCGAAATCATCCATCATGACGAGGTTCCGGCGCCTTTTATTCCAGCACCTTGGCGCTCAAGCACCGGCGTCACATGGGTCTCGGTCAGCACCACGGCATCCGAGAACACCTGCTGGGTCGCGGCGTCCAGCATGTAGTACTGGATGCGGACCAGGATCGAGCCGACGAGCCCGGCGAGCGTCGTGTACATCGCGACCGCCATACCGTCGCTCATCAGCCCCATCGAGGAGCGCATCGCGACCTTGTCCGCGGCGTCCAGCCCCGCGATCGGCGCCAGCATGATGATGAAGCCGACGATGGTGCCGAGCAGGCCGAGCTTCATCAGCGTATCCGAGACGAAGGCGCCGAACCCATTGGAGCCGCGCAGCCGGTCGGCGAGCGTCCGCAGCAGCAGCGTCTGGTCGACCGGCCGGTAGTCCTGCGCGGCGGCCTTGGTCACCAGGCTCTGGATGTGATCGCGTACGAGGCCGCGCGGCAGCGCGGTCGCCCCCGCCTCCAGCGCCTTGCTGCCGCCGGTGGCCGATAGCATCGCCCGGCAGCGCCGCGCCGCGGCCCCCTCACGGGCAATCGCCCGCGTGCGCAGGAAGCAGTGGCCGCAGGTGACGACATAGAGCAACGCGATGACGCTCGAAATGTAGGTTCGATCCGAGGTCAGCATCAGGTGGATCAGGCCGAAGCGCCACAGCAGCACGACGGCGAAGATCGAGAGCCCGGTGAAGATCATCCAGAACAGGAGCGCGCTGCGCTCGGATGGGTCGGTCGCAGACGGCGCGATCGGTCCAATCGTCATCGAACTCATGCCGTACTGCTCCTGGCTTGCAACAATTCCCCACCGATTAGATCAAAGCCGCCGCGCCCGGTCCAAAGACCCATGCCCAATCCGGCTTGGGAAATTTGCCCGAGCTGCCGTCCTGCCACACCCCGCGATTGGCAAGGGGCGGCGGCGTTGTTAGGCTGAGCTTACCAAACGTTGGGGGTGATCGCATGCGCCTCGTGCTTCAGCTCGTCGCCCGTCTGCTTCTTATCGTGGCACTGTGTCTCGGCGCGGCAACCATATGGGCCACGTTCGACGCCTATCGCAGCGTCGACCGGGCGACGGCGGCCTCGGCGCAGCGGGTGGCACAGGCGCTTCAGGCGCTGTATTGGCGTGAGCTTTTGTTGCGGAGCAGCAGAGCGCGGGAGCATCTCCTGCCCGTTCCGGACTGGCGCACCCTGGAGACGATGAAGCTGATCTCACCCGGCGTCTGCGTCGAGTTCCAGCCCGCCACAGCATTCGAGAAGCCGCTCTGCGGCCAGAGCGAGGGACTGGGCAAGACGCCGCCGCGCTGGTTCGCCGCAATCGTGCCGACCTTCCTCGGCAGCCATGCCGAGGTGGTGCGGCCAGTCAGCCCCCGCGCCGATTCTGCCGGCAGCGTGGTCGCGACGCCGGATGCCGCGGCCGCCATTTCGCTCGCTTGGGAGTACATCCTCAACGTGATCGACGTCGCGCTATTGATGGCGGCAGCGATTGCGCTGCTGGCTTCGCTGGCGATCGCGCATGCGCTGGCACCGGCGCGCGCGATCGTGACCGCCTTGCAGCGCATGGCACGCGGACAGTATCGCACTAAACTACCACGCTTCCGTTCCATGGAGCTGGCAATGATCGGCAGCGCCGTCGGCGAGCTCGGCGGCCGGCTGGAGGAAGCCACCGAGCAGCGCGCTGCACTGACGCGGCGCCTGATCGAGATCCGCGACGACGAGCGCCGCGCCCTCGCCCGCGAACTCCACGACGAGTTCGGACAGAATCTCTCCGCCATCCTCGCCTTCGCCAACACGATCGAGACCGCCAGCGCGAAGGACGACAGGGATATAGCCATCGCACAGGATGCACGCATGATCTCGCAGGCCACCCATCATCTGATGGCCTCGCTTCGCGATGCGCTGAAGCGCCTGCGCAATCCCCTGCCCGTGGAACTCGGGCTCGAGGCAAGCCTCGTCAATCTCGTCGACAGCTGGCGTTCGCAGAGCGCGGCGCGGCCGACGATCCAGCTCGATCTCAGGGGTGATCTGACGGACGTGCGCGGACCGGCCGCCACCACGGCCTATCGCGTGGCACAGGAATGTCTGACCAACGCGCTGCGTCACGGTGCGGCCCGCGAGATCAGCTTGCGCATCGAACGCCGGGCCGGCGAGGACAACGCGCTGCTGATCCACGTCGAGGACGACGGCGGCGGCGATGCGGAGCGCGTCGCGCAATCGGCCGGATTCGGCCTTACCGGCATCCGCGAACGCGTTGCGGCCGCCGGTGGATCGTTGTCGATCCTGCCTGCCCGCGGCGGCCTCAGTGTCGCCGCCACCATTCCGCTCGCCGCATGAGGCCGAAATGAGCGAGGTTGCAGCAACAGGCATCTCCGTGCTGCTCGTCGACGACCATCCGATCGTCCGGCAAGGCTATCGGCGCGTGCTGGAAAGCCAGGGCGATTTGCATGTCGTGGCGGAAGCCGACAACGCCGCGGACGCCTACGGCGCCTTCAAGGCGCATGACCCCGATGTCGTCGTGCTCGACATCTCGATGCCGGGCGCGAGCGGGCTGGAAGCGATCCGCAACATCCGCGCCCGCAGCCCGCGGGCGCGAATCCTCGTCTTCACCATGCACAACGAGGCCGTGCTGGTGAAAGCCGCCTTCAGCGCCGGCGCCAGCGGGTTCGTCACCAAGAGCAGCGAGCCGTCGGCGGTGGTAGGTGCCATCCGCAGCGTCGCCCGCGGCGAACGCGCCATGAGCGACGATATCGCGCATATCCTCGCCGAGGACAGCCTGTCGACCGGCTCAGTGCTGGATCAACTGGGCGAACGCGAGATCGAGATTTTGCGCCAGTTCGCCGGCGGCGCCACCACCGAGCAGATCGCGACGCATCTCAATCTCAGTGTGAAGACGGTGCAGAACTATCACTACCTCATCAAGACCAAGACCGGCGCGCGCACGGATGCGCAGCTGGTGCGGCTCGCCGCCACATGCGGTCTGACGAGGATCTAGCAGCAGAGCTGCCGCACTGTCCTGGCCCCCGGGAAGCTTCTCAATCTACTGAGCAAGATTGGAACAGAGACTGTCCGAGTCCGGTTAGTACCGGAGTGAAGGAGTCATAGGTCATGAGTAAGGGTCATCACAACGCAGTCGACCATCCCCCGATCATCACAGTAGGCGAACTCATCGACGAACTCTGCCGTCTGCCGGACACCGCGGTCGTCCACTTCCGCTGCCCCATGCTCGATCAGGAGCTGACCTTCTACCGCCTGCGCAAGCGGTCAAAGGACTCCGTCGAAATCGCGGTCAATGCATATCCGGAAAGTCCCCCGGTCGTGCCATCGTCCGACCCGAACGTCCATGCGCGCAGACGCTCGGCGTCCTCGCCACCGGTTCACAACGGCGTCCATCTTCAGAAGGCGCGAGTTTGACTGGTACGTGCTGAGCAGGTGCGGCGGTCTATCCCGCTTTCAGCCCGCGCAGAAGCAGCGCCAACGTCGCGTCCACGCGCGCGGAGAGATCGGCGTCCCTCCACTCGTCGGCATGAGCCGGGTGGTGGAACCGGACGGTGGCATCGAAGATGGCACGCGCGGTGGTCTTGACGTCGTCCACGGCAAACACGCCCTGCTTCACGCCGTCGCTCAGGATCGCCGCGATCTGGTCGATCATGGTGTCCTTGTGACACTTGACGGCCGCACAGGCCTCGCGTGCCAGCGTCAGATAGGTGTCGAACATCTCGGGGTCGTCGAGCACGCGCGAACGCTTGGCAGCGAACAGCGTACGCAGCCAGCGATCGAGCCTGGCCGGCGCCGGCCCCTGCTCCTCGACGATCGCGCGCAACGGCGCATCGATGCGGTCGAGCCAGCGTTTGGCAACGGCCTCGCGCAGCGAAGCCTTGCTGGGAAAATGGCGGTAGACGCTGCCGTGGCTCACATCGAGCGCACGGGCAACGTCGACCACAGTGGCCTTGGCAAGTCCGAAGCGCCTGAGCACGTCCTCAGTGACTTCGAGGATCCGCTCCGGCGTCAAGACAACAGCTTCAGTCATGCCAGCACCATGTTCCCGTTCAGGGCTCAGTTACCCCGGCAGTAGAGCTGCTTCCGAAGCGCCCTGGCCGGTCGTTTCGGAAAGCCTATGCCTTAGTGAGGCAGTTTTGCAGCCTGCGCCGCGATCTGGCGCGCCACCAGCACATTGAGCCAATGCCCAATCACGCCGGTCAGATTGAGGATTTCGGTCGTCATTGTCTTAAGTCTCCATTCGTCCGCGGTCCCGTTCTTCAATCCACCCTCCGATCCGAGCTTGGTTCGGATGTCGGGCTCCCCGGGGCTTGTCGCGGGACGCCCAATCGGAGCGTCCGAGAACGGATATACACGTCCCGCTGACAGATTTCAATATCTGTCAGTCAATGATCCGTGATTGACAGCTAATTTTTCAGTTCCGGGGCGACCCCGTTTCAGCCCCCGCCGGTGGATTAACCGCCCCATACCCCGCTCCGTGGGCCGGAACGTTTGTTTCGCCCTCGCCGCTCTGCTAAATCGCGGCGTAAAAAGCATTTTGGCCGGAGCCTGCGCCCCTAGCATCCCTGGGGTGTCCCCGCCCACCTCTTTGGAGCCGTCAGATGATCCCCCGCTATACCCGCCCGGAAATGGCCTCGATCTGGGAGCCGCAGACCCGGTTCAAGATCTGGTTCGAGATCGAGGCGCACGCGGCGGACGCCCTGGCCGAGCTTGGGACCATCCCCAAGGAGGCCGCCAAGACGGTTTGGGCCAAGGCCAAGAACGCCACCTTCGACGTCGCCCGCATCGACGAGATCGAGCGCGAGACCAAGCACGACGTCATCGCCTTCCTCACCCACCTCGCCGAGATCGTCGGCCCCGAGGCGCGTTTCGTGCATCAGGGCATGACCTCGTCCGACGTGCTCGACACCTGCCTCAACGTCCAGCTCACCCGCGCCGCCGACCTGCTGCTCGCCGACATCGACAAGGTGCTGGCGGCGCTGAAGAAGCGCGCCTTCGAGCACAAGATGACGCCGACCATCGGCCGCAGCCACGGCATCCATGCCGAGCCCGTGACCTTCGGCCTCAAGCTCGCTTATGCCTATGCCGAATTCACGCGCGCCAAGGAGCGCCTGATTGCGGCGCGCAAGGAGGTCGCGACCTGCGCCATCTCCGGCGCCGTCGGCACCTTCGCGCAGATCGATCCACGCGTCGAAGAGCACGTGGCGAAAGCCATGGGCCTCGTCCCCGAGCCGATCTCGACCCAGGTGATCCCGCGCGACCGCCACGCGATGTATTTCTCGGTGTTGGGCGTGATCGCCTCCTCGGTGGAGCGCATCGCGGTGGAGATCCGCCACATGCAGCGCACCGAGGTGCTGGAGGCCGAGGAGTTCTTCTCCGAAGGGCAGAAGGGCTCGTCCGCGATGCCGCACAAGCGCAACCCGGTGCTGTCGGAAAACCTCACCGGCCTCTCCCGCATGGTGCGCGCCTATGTGACGCCGGCGCTGGAGAACGTCGTGCTCTGGCACGAGCGCGACATCTCGCACTCCTCGGCCGAGCGCATGATGGGCCCGGACGCGACCGTGACGCTCGACTTCGCGCTGGTGCGCCTCGCCGGCTTGATCGACAAGCTCTTGGTCTATCCCGCCAACATGCAGAAGAATCTCGACCGCCTCGGCGGCCTCGTGCATTCGCAGCGCGTGCTCTTGGCGCTGACGCAGAAGGGCGCGAGCCGCGAGGACGCCTACAAGCTCGTGCAGCGCAACGCCATGCCGGTGTGGCGCGGCGAAGGCGACTTCCTGCAGCTCCTGAAGAAGGACGCAGAGGTGAAGAAATATCTCACCGACGCCGAGATCGAGGAGCAGTTCGACCTCGGCTATCACCTCAAGCACGTCGACACGATCTTCAAGCGCGTGTTCGGGGAAAGCTGAGCACCGATGCGTAGCCCGGGTGAGCGCAGCGATACCCGGGGACCCTCTCACAGAGATCCCGGATGTCGCTTCGCTCATCCGGGCTACCGCAAAAACAAAACGGATCCCACCTCATGCCCATCGTCAACCGCGTTGCCGCCCTCTCCGACGAAATGGCCGCCTGGCGCCATGACTTCCACGAGAATCCCGAATTGCTTTACGAGGTCCACCGCACCGCCGGCATCGTCGCCGACAAGCTGCGCGAGTTCGGCTGCGACGAGGTGGTGACGGGCATCGGCCGCACCGGAGTCGTCGGCGTGATCCGCGGCCGCAAGTCCGCCTCCGGCAAGACCATCGGCCTTCGCGCCGACATGGACGCGCTGCCGATCATGGAAACCTCGGGTGTGCCCTACGCTTCAAAAGTCCCCGGCAAGATGCACGCCTGCGGCCATGACGGCCACACCGCGATGCTGCTGGGCGCCGCCAAATATCTCGCCGAGACGCGCAATTTCGACGGCACCGCGGTTCTGATCTTCCAGCCCGCCGAAGAAGGCGGCGGCGGCGGCAAGGCCATGGTCGAGGACGGGTTGATGACGCGCTGGAACATCCAGGAGGTCTACGGCATGCACAACATGCCGGGCCTGCCGGAAGGCCATTTCGCAACCACGCCCGGCGCGATGCTCGCTTCCTCTGACAACATCCAGATCACGGTCCATGGCAAGGGCGGTCATGCCGGCGCCGGTCCGCACAAATCCGTCGACAGCGTGCTGATCGGCTCGCAGATCGTCAACGCGCTGCAATCGATCGTGGCGCGCAACGTCGATCCGCTCAAATCGGCGGTCATCTCGATCACGCAATTCCACTCCGGCACGGCCTTCAACATCATCCCGGAGGTCGCCGAGCTCGGCGGCACCGTGCGCACGCTCGATCCTGAGGTGCGCGATCTCGTCGAGCGCCGCATCGGCGAAGTCGCCGACAGCGTCGCCCGCGCCTATGGCGGCTCGGCCGAGACGAAATACACACGGATGTATCCGGTGACGATGAACCATGCGCGCGAGGCCGGCCTTGCCGCCGACGTCGCCCGCGACATCGTCGGCGCTGACCGCGTCAACGACAAGTTTATTCCCATGATGGGCGCCGAGGATTTCTCCTTCATGCTGGAGGCGCGCCCCGGCGCGATGGTGCTGGTCGGCATGGGCGACGGCAACGAGTGCCACCACCCGTCGTACGTGTTCAACGACAACATCCTCGGCCATGGCGCGTCATTCTGGGCGCGCCTCGTCGAGACGCGGATGCCGGCGGGGTAGTCGGGGTCGTAAGGTGGATTGGACTGCGACGTCGAAGAAGCGCAGTCCGCTCGTATAATCCACACGGCTCCCGCAGAATTCGAACCGTGGCGGGGAAACGAGAGCTTCAAGCTGAATGGCGGAATCGCTCCGTCTTCAGTTGCAGATTTCTGCTGGGAGCTTGACCGCCGGATTGAAGGAACTATTGGTCGTTCCGAGCCGACACCCTTTAGCAATCGGCCGGCAGCCCGCGCTGTTGCAGATCATCTGCCCGGATGCCTGCGATTTCGGTGCCGCGGACTCGGCGTCTTTTCGCTCCTGATCCCGCCGCTTGGGCTCGTCACGGGCAACGGGCTTCTTCTCCGGGATCTTCTCGCATTCGTTGTCGTCACCGACGCGATAGCCGGCACGGCAGGTGATCTTCACGCATTGATCGCCGTCGGCCTTGAAGCCGAAATTACAGACCAGCGGGCAGACCCGTCCCGGCTTGGCCTTCAGCGCGTCGAGCGCATCCACGCTGGCGAGCTTCACGTCGAACTGGGTGCCGGCATATTTGTTGAACAGCGTCAGCGAGCGCTGCGCGGCGGGCGTCCACTCGCCCTCAGCAGCGGACGCCAGGCACCCGACACGGCGCAATTCGCTCTGCACGGATTTGGCGAGGTCAGCGGCTGACAATGTGGACGCCGGCCCGGGCGAGAGCGCGGCCACTTTCTGGTTCCCGACTTCGGGGAGTTGCCGATCAGCCGCCGGCTTTGCGGCCTGCTCCGCCTTCTCCGCCTTCTCCGCAGCCTGTTTGGCGGCAAGCTCCGCCTTGGCCTTCTCAGCCGCCTGCTTCTCGGCCAGCGCTTTCGCAGCCGCCGCCTCGGCCACCTTGCGCTGCTGCTCGGCCGCGTCAGCCCTCGCCTGCTCGATCTGCTTCTGCTTCTCCGCCGCGACCCGCGCCTCTTCGGCGGCCTTGGCCGCCGCGGCCGCCTTCTCCTGCTCGGCCTTCTGGGCGCGCTCAGCAATGAGCCTCGTCTTCTCCTGTTCGGCCGCCTTCGCCTTCTGCTCGGCGGAGGCGCGCGTCTCTTCGGCGCCGATCTTGTTCAGCTGGCCCTTGGCGAGGTTGGCATAAAAGCCTTCGGGATATTGCGCCAGGAACGCTTCCCAGCCATCCCGGGTACCGAGCTGGAGCGCAAGTTCATAGTCTCGCCGAAGCTCAGACTGAGGATTCGGTTGCGGGCCGGTCGCAACCGGCTTGGCGGGAACCAGCGGCACGTCATCGCCGCCCAGCGAGCCATACACGAAGGGTTCTTGCTTGTTGGCGGTGCTCTTCAGCACATCATCGCGCACGAAGCCGAACGCTTTGCGCAGATCCAGGCCGGGCTTTGGCAGGTGGTCTGCGAGAGCCGTGGCGAACGGGCTGTTTCGGGAGTCTCCGTCGGACGCCGTCGAACCGGCCTTGGCCGCGAAGGCGATCATCGTGTTCGGGGTGGTCGGCTCGACCTTGGCAAGCCCGCGCCCGATCGCGCGCGAGGCCACCGTGCGCTTCATCGTCTTCGAGAAGGGGTTGTCGCGGCAGGCGTCGAGGATGACGAGCCGAAGCTGCTTGGCAGGCTCGATGCTCACGAGCACGCGATCGATCGGCAACGCCTCGTCATAGACGTCGGTGTCGGTCTCCAGAGCGGCGTCCGTCGGGATCAGATAGTTGGTGCCGTCCACCTCCATGCCGTGACCGGCGTAGTAGATGACCGCAACATCGGCATCCCGCGTCCTGGTGCCGAATTCGCGCAGCGCCTTGCGCATTTCGGGCGCGTTCAGGTCCTGCCTGACGTCAACCGTGTCGAAACCGGCTTTCCTCAGCATGCCGCCGACCAAGCCGGCGTCGTTCGCCGGATTGGCAAGCTTCGGCACGCTCTTGTAGGCGGAATTGCCGATGACGAGCGCGACCCGCTTCTCGGCCTGCGCGGACGAGCAGGCGACGAGAGATGCAAAAATCAATGCGCCGAAATATCGAGCGATAGTCACACTATTCATCCGCGGTTTTGATCGACGAAGCGATCAGTTACAGACTTCGTAATTTCCACCAGTTGCGCCATTCGGGCTGCCCCGGCCGAAGACAACCCCGTTCACCAGCCTGCATCCCTTCTGCACCGGCCGACACCCGGTAGAACTGCAATAGATCTGTCCCGAAGCCTCCGGCTTCGACGGCGCGGACTCGGTTTGCTTTCGCTCCGTATCTCTCCTCCTCGACTCGTCCCGCGTCGCAACCGGCTTCTTCTCCGGAATCTTCTCGCATTCGTTGTCGTCGCCGACGCGATAGCCGGCACGGCAGCTGATCTTCACACATTGATCGCCGTCGGCCTTGAAGCCGAAATTGCAGACCAGCGGGCAGACGCGTCCTGGCTTCGCCTTCAGTGCATCGAGCGCATCGAGGCTGGCGAGCTTCACGTCGAACTGGGTGCCGGCATATTTGTTGAACAGCGTCAGCGAGCGCTGCGCGGCCGAACTCCACTCGCTTTCCGCAGACGAGGTCAGGCAGCCGACGCGACGCAATTCGCTCTGTATGGATTTGGCGAGGTCAGCGGCCGATAACGTGGATGCCGTACCGGGCGAGAGCGCGGCCACTTTCTGGTTCTCGACTTCGGGCATTTGCCGATCGGCGGCAGGCTTTGCAACCTGCTCCGCTTTCTCCGCCGCCTGCTTTGCAGCGAGCTCGGCCTTGGCTTTTTCCGCCGCCTGCTTCTCGGCCAATGCCTTCGCCGCCGCCGCCTCAGCCAGCTTGCGCTGGTGCTCGGCCGCCTCGGCCCTCGCCTGCTCGATCTGCTTCTGCTTCTCCGCCGCGATTCGCGCCTCTTCGGCAGCCTTGGCCGCAGCCGCTGCCTTCTCCTGCTCGGCCTTCTGGGCGCGCTCGGAGATGAGTCTCGCCTTTTCCTGCTCGGCTGCCCTGGCTTTCTGTTCGGCCGAAGCGCGCGTCTCTTCAGCGCCGATCTTGTTCAGCTGCCCCTTGGCGAGGTTGGCGTAGAAGCCGTCCGGATACGCCGCCAGAAATGCTTCCCAGCCGTCGCGGGTCGCCAGCTGAAGCGCGAGCTCATAGTCCCTGCGCACGGCCTCCTGCGGGTTGGCCTGGGGACCGGTTGGGGCTTGCTTCGCGACGAGGGGCACGTCGTCGCCGCCGAGCGAGCCGTACACATAGGGCTCCTGCTTGTAGCCCGTGCTCTTGAGCACATCGTCGCGCACGAAGCCAAAGGCCTTGCGCAAATCGAGGCCCGGCTTCGGCAGATGCTCGACCAGCGCGGCGGCGAACGGGCTGTTTCGGGAATCGCCGTCGGACGCGGTCGATCCCGCCTTTGCCGCGAAGGCAATCATAGTGTTGGGACTGGTCGGCTCGACCTTGGCCAAGCCGCGTCCGATCGCGCGCGACGCCAGCGTGCGCTTCATCGACTTCGCGAACGGGTTGTCGCGGCAGGCATCCAGGATGATCAGGCGCAGTTGCTTGGCGGGCTCGACGGCGTACAACGCACGCTCGACCGGGATTGTCTCGTCGAGAACGTCGCCGTCCGTCTCCAGCGACGCGTCGGTCGGAATGAGATAGTTGGTTCCGTCGAGCTCGATGCCGTGGCCGGCGTAATAGATCACCGCCATCTCCGCATCGCGCGTCCTGGCGGCAAACTCACGCAACATGCGCCGCATCTCGCTGGCGCTGAGATCCAGCCTGACGTCGACGGAATCGAAGCCGGCCTTCTTGAACATGCCACCGACCAGAGTGGCATCGTTCGCAGGGTTACCCAGCTTGGGAGCGCTTTTGTAAGCTGAATTGCCAATGACGAGCGCCACCCGGCGGTCGGCATGCGCCGGTCCGCAGGCAAGTCCCATCGCCAATATCAACAATGCAAATAACCGAAACGGAATCACTTGCGTCCCCCCGGATGCAATTCCCTGAGACTATTCGGTAGCGTCGCAGATTGCTAATTCTTCCTATGTGACACCTGTCACATAGGGCTCCTCGAACGGGGGTAAGGATAATGCGGCGAAGCGTCGGCCTGCTTCGAGCTATGCAGAAACCGCGCTACATTTGCACCACCTCGTGGCGCATCACGAACGGTGCAAGCAGCGCGTGCACCTCGCTCGCAACCTGCTCGCGCTGGTCGACCGCCAGACCGGCAAGCGTGACAGTCGCAATCGATCCATGACTGCCATGGGCACCGACTTTGACCCTGCAATCGATGCCGCGCTCGACCAGCGGCGTGAGCACCTTGGTGAACACGCGCTCGGCCGCGTCCCAGCGCAGCTGCGGCTTGAACACCTTGCCGACGCCGGTCACCGGCATCGGATCGATCGGGATGACCTGCACCGGAACAGCGGCGCGCTCCGGCGTGCGCTCGCGCACCCACGTCTCCAATTCCCCCGGCTCGACCTTGGCGCCCGGTTTCAGCTGCACGTATCCCACCGGTAGCTCGCCGGCATAGGCGTCGGGCTGGCCGACCACGGCGGCGAAGCCGACGGCGGGATGACGGAACATGATCTCCTCGATCGGCGCCGGATCGATGTTGTGGCCGCCGCGGATCACGAGGTCCTTGGCGCGGCCGGTGATCCAGAGATAGCCGTCGGCATCCAGCCGGCCGAGATCGCCGGAATTGACCCAGACCTCGTCGACGAAAGCGCCCTTGTTGTGCTCGTCGTTGAGATAGCCGCCGAACACCCCGGGCCCGGCCATGATGACGACGCCGATCTCGTCCGGCTTGCAGTCGCGGATCAGGCGGCCTTCGGCATCGAGCTGCACGATGCGCACGCGCGAATAAGGCATGGGCAGGCCGACCGAGCCGAGCCGGATCGGCCGCGACGGATAGGCGAGCGTATGCACGCTCGAGGTCTCGGTCATGCCGTAGACCTCGACCACGGGCAGCTTCAGCTTGTCCTGGATCGCCGAACCCACGGCGACGGGAATCGCCGAGCCGCCGCCGGCGGCGTATTTCAGGCTGGAGATATCAGCGTTGCCAGGCGGCACCGCGAGCGTCGCGGCCAGCACCGTCGGCACGCTCGACAGCGCCTCCGGCTTGAAGCGTTCGACAAGCTGCCAGATATTCTTCACCGCATTCGGATTGCGCCAGCCACTCGGCGACAGCACGACCAGCGAGCCGCCGGCCGACAGCGTCAGCAGCACCTGCGTCAGCGAGCCGCCGACGTGAAACAGCGGCATGCCGAACAGCAAATTAGCGCCCGGTTTCGCCTTCAGCAGCAGGTTGAGCGCCCAGGCCTGATAGACCTGATTGGTATGACTGTGCCGCACCAGCTTTGGCGTGCCGGTGGTGCCGCCGGTGTGGAAATAGGCGGCGATGTCGGCACCCGAAATCTTGCGCCCGCTGACGAGCCGGTCGGACGGCTGCTGCTTGATCAGGTCGCTGAAGGCAAAGATGCCCTTGGCGGGATCGCCGCCGCCGAACACCTGCACGATCGCCTTGAGATTCTTCAGCTGCGGTCGGATCTGCTCAACCTTCTGCCAGATATCGGTGCCCGGCATCGGACCGAGCGCCACCAAGATCTTCGTGTTCGCGGCCTCCAGGATCTCCGCGATCTGATGCGGCTCCAGCAGCGGATTGACGGGATTGGCGATGCCCGCAGCCTCGGCCCCGAACAGCGTCACGAACGCATCGGGCACCAGCGGCAGCATGAAGCTGATGACGTCGCCCTTCTCCGCACCGAGCGCATGAAACATGTTGGCGGCCTGCGTGACGCGCGCGATGAAATCGCGGTAGGTGACTGCGACCGGCGTGTCGGCGGGATCCGCGTTCTGCAGGAACTGGATCGCCGCCCCGTCGGGATTGCGTGCCGCACCCAACATGATGGCGTCATAGGTGCTCTCGGCCGCGATGCGATCGGCGTAAGGGACCTGCTCGAAGGCCCGGACATCCGCGTCCGTCGCCAGGTCCGGATAGTCGTTGCCGATAAAGCGATCGAGCGCATGGGTACCCGCCATGGAATTCCGTCCTCCCTCAGATGCATGTCCCCGCCCCTGTCTTTTGACATTTTGGTGCGGCGACGCCTCGGCCGATAGCCGGCCGAGCGCGGACAGAATGATGGATGATTTGGCGTTCGTCCATTGCCTAGGCCCGCGACGCTTGAACCTCTGGGGCCGATCCGGGGACCAAGAACTGGCGCGGGAATTCGCTCGCCAGCGCCCTGCCGCAAGACTTGAGGTCATCATGACGACGCCCGCGCGGAACCGCATCAACCGGCTGATCGCTGCGTTCGCCATCGCAGCCACGATGGCCCTGCCCTCCGCAACATTTGCCGCGGATAGCCAGCTCGACAAAATGCGCGCGAAGGTCGCGGCATTCATCACCGACAAGATGGAGAAGCTGGGCGGATCGCGCATCATCTACAAGGTGGACAGCGACGCCTTGCGGGAGGCGGTCACCACGGATCTGCGCGACGACGTCTACAAGACCATGCGCGAGGGCCGGATCGCCTTCTCCGGCCTTGCGATCCGTGACGGCGGCATCGAATTGAAGATCGCGGACGCCAAGGGCCGTGACCTGCTCACGCGCAAGCTCGCCTCGGCGGCAGAGGGATTGCCAACGCACGCGCTCACCGTGACCGACGCCGGAGACGGGCTGATCAGGCTCGCGCCGACCGATGCCGCATCCGCCGCGCGGCTACGCGATCTTGTCGAAGATTCCATCGCCATGATCGAGCAGCGCCTCAAGGAGGCCGGCGTCACACTGGCCAGCGTCCAGCCTGAGGGAACGGACCGCATCCGCATCTTCCTGCCGGGGATGATGGAGCCCGAGCGCATCACCGCGATCTTCGCCAGGAAGGTCAAGGTCAGCTTCCGCCTGATCGATGTCACGATGTCGGCGGAGCAGGCGCAATCGGGCACGCCTCCGGCGGGGACGGAAGTCATGTTCGGCTTCAAGGACAAGCTTCCCTATCTCGTCAAGGCTAGCGCGCTCGACGGTGACGACATCAGCTATGCAGGCCCGGGATTTGCCAGCGGGACGAAGGAGCCGATCGCCTCGTTCCGCTTCAACGGCCGCGGTACGCGGCGCTTCGCCCATATCACCGCAGAGAACGTTGGAATGCCCTTCGCCATCGCGCTCGACGACAAGGTGATTTCCGCCCCCGTGATCCGCGAGCCCATCACCGGCGGCTCCGGCCAGATTTCCGGCAACTTTACCCTGGATGAGGCCAACAGCGTCGCCATGCTGCTGCGCGCCGGCTCGCTGCCCGGTCGTCTTGGCCTCGTCGAGCAGCAGGTCGTCCAACCCGCCGCCAAGCCATAAGGCGAAGATCGTCCAACGCCCCGCCTGGGGCATCCAGCCCCCTCGCGACGCCGAAGCCGCCCCGAATCACGGCCGTGTTGCAGCCAGACGCGCAACCAACGGGCAATTGCCGAAACGCCCGATCAGGCTAAAATTTGCCTCTTGCGGCGTGGCGGCCGAAGGCTTCATTTCAGGCGGCCGTCATCCGATTTCGGCTATACGTATCGAGCATACCGACCAGGACTGAAGGCCTTACGCGGGGTTAGTACCATGCCGTCCGGCAGCGCAGACATTTCCTCGATCCTCGACCGCATTCTCGATGCGGCCACGGACAACCTCAGGATCGCGAAGATCCTGGTCCAGATGGGCCTCGATCCCAACAACGTCACCTATGACGCGATCTTCAATCGCCTGCTGGAGATCTTTGTCCACAACATCACGTTCGCCAATCTGTTCGCCGCGGTCGGCGCCGGCTTCTTCGTCGCCACCCTCTTGATGCGGACCATGGTGCCACTGCGCGTCGCCAACATGGTCGGCTGCGCGTTCTTCGCCGTGTTCGGCGCGCTCACCGCCAACGTCGCGACGTTCCTGCTCTATCTGCTGCTGCTTCCGATCAACGCCCTGCGCCTGCGGCAGATGCTCAAGCTGGTCAAGAAGGCACGCCACGCCGCCGAAGGCGACATGTCGATCGAATGGCTCAAGCCGTTCATGACCGAGCGCAAATATCGCCGGGGCGATACGCTCTTCAAGCTGGGCGATCCCGCCAAGGAGATGCTGCTCACGGTCACCGGCAAGTTCCTGGTCAAGGAGATCAACGTCGAGATCGGGCCGGGCGCACTGATGGGCGAGCTTGGCTTCCTGACGCCGGACAACCGCCGCACCGGAACGATCGAATGCATCGAGGACGGCCAGGTGCTGACGATCACCTATGACCGCCTGCTGGAGATCTACTTCCAGGATCCACAGTTCGGCTATTACTTCCTGGTGCTGACCAGCCAGCGCCTGCTGCAAAACATCGATCGCCTGCAGAAGCAGCTGGCGACGGCGCGGTCGGCCACGACGAACAGGATCGCGTGACCGCAGCTCAGCTCAGCAGCAGCGCCATGCCCGGATCGCCCTTCTCCATCGCGCGCCGGTAGGCCGGACGGTCGCCGATGCGGCCGAGATATCCGACCACGTTCGGACAACGCTGGAGATCATAAGGCTGGAAGTAGCGCATCGTGGTGAGCGAGAACACCGTCATGATATCGGCGGTGGTGAAGGCGCTGCCCGCCAGATATTCGGCCTCGCCAAGCCTGGCGTCGAGAAGGTCGTAAGCACGATCGAGGCGCCCCTTCATCGCGCGCAGGATCGCGTTGTCCTTGGCGAGATCGAGCCGGTTCAGGATCATCATCCGCCCCATGCCGGGTTGCAACGTGCCGTTGGCGAAATGAAGCCAATACAGAAACTGCGCGAAGACGGGATCATTGGGGCCGAGCACGAGTCGGCCGTTGCCGTATTTTGCCACGATGTAGTCGACGACGGCGCCGGATTCCGCAAGCACCAGCTCGCCCTCGGTGATGACCGGTGCCGTGCCGGCCGGATGCAGCGCCTTGTACTCGGCCGGTGCCAGCATGGTCGCGGCATCACGCGTGTAGCGCTTCAGCTCATATGGAGTTCCCAGCTCCTCGCACAGCCAGACGATGCGCTCGGACTGGGACTTGCCGAGATGATGGACGGTAAGCATGAGGCCTCCTGCGGACGCAAATGGGAGCACTGTGACGCCGCATCATACTTCGTGATTGCTGGCTTCCCGGAATTTTGCGGACATGTCCCGGCACATTCAAGCCTTCCAAATCGGCCCCAAGCGGTCCCCGCCGCAAAATCGCCCTAAAAACCGAATGGTAACCATGGCGGGCTAGGGTAATTCTGTGACCAATTCTCCGACGATCCTGGTGTTCGATTCCGGCCTTGGCGGGCTCACGGTGCTCCGCGAGGTCGGGGCCGCGCGGCCGGACGCGCACTTTGCCTACGTCGCCGACGATGCCTTTTTCCCCTACGGCCACCACAGCGAGGACGAAATCATCGCCCGCGTGGTGCCGCTGATGGGTGAACTGATCGGCACGCATGATCCCGACCTCGTCGTCATCGCCTGCAACACGGCGTCCACCCTGGTCCTGTCGCACCTGCGCGCCGCTTATTCCGTGCCCTTTGTTGGCACCGTGCCGGCGATCAAGCCGGCCTGCGCGCAGTCGAGGACCCGCCGCGTCTCGGTGCTCGGCACCAAGGGTACGGTAAAGCGCGAATACACCAAGGCTCTGATCCGCGATTTCGCGCAAGGGTGCGAGGTGACGCTGGTCGGCTCGCCCGAGCTCGCCTCGCTGGCTGAAGCCGAGCTCAGCGGCGCTCCGATCAGCGACGAGGCCATCCGCGCCGAACTCGCTCCCTGCTTCGTCGGCGAGGCCGGGAATGTGGCATCCCGCACCGACACCGTCGTGCTCGCCTGCACGCATTATCCGCTGCTGCTCGACCGGCTGAAGCGGCTGGCCCCATGGCCTGTCGACTGGATCGATCCGGCGCCGGCGATCGCCCGCCGCGTCTCGGACCTGCTCGGCCCGCGGATTGGCGGCATCGCGCAGGACCGCGCCAAGATGATCTTCACCTCGAACCGCGTGCATGGCCTTTCGACCATGCTGACGCCGTTCTTCGGCGGTCGCGCCCTGGCCTGACTTTGCGCGGCGACGGTGCGCTGCTAGGTTTTGGCCGTCGTCACCTAGCCGCAGGCCTCCTCCATGTCGGTCCCGACCACGCCGCTCAACCGTCTCCGCCAGCTTTGGCGCGAAGGCCGTCCCGCCTTCGGCGCCATTGCGACCATCCCGAGCGTGCAGACCGTGCAGATCATGGCGCGCTCGCTCGACTGGATCATCGTCGATCTCGAGCATGGACCGATCGGGCTCACCGAAGCGCATGCGATGATCGCGGCGACGACGGGCACGCCGTGCACCCCCTTGGTGCGGATCGCGGCGAACGAGCCCTGGCTTGCGAAGGCGCCGATGGATATCGGGGCCTTCGGCATCAACTTTCCAATGATCACCAACCGCACCGATGCCGAGAAGGCGGTGCGCAGCGTGCGCTACCCGCCGCGCGGCGATCGGCTCTGGGGTCCGTTCCATGCACCGTTCCGCTGGGGCCAGTCGATGCCGGAGTACATGGCATCAGCCGATGACGAGATGATCTGCATGATCACCATCGAGCATGTCGATGCCGTCAACCGCATCGACGAGATCATGGCGACGCCGGGCATCGACGTCGCGGTGATCGGGCCCGGCGACCTCGCGACGTCCATCAACAAGCGCGGCCAGATGGACGACCCGGAGTTGCTCGAACTGGTCGCGCGCGCCGAGGCCGGCATCCTCAGAAGCGGCGTGCCGATCGGCGGCGTGGCCCGCACCTCCGACCAGGCCAACGCCCTCATCGACCGCGGCTACCGCGCGATCGCGCTCGGCTTCGACTGGTCGCTGTTCCAGCGCGGCATCATGGCGGCATTCGAGGGGATCAGACGCTGAACAAGCCGATTGCCATCTTGCCGGGAACTGCCGCGCTGCTAGGGTCGATCCAGGGAGGAAAACCATGCTTAAAAAGACTTTGCTCGCTCTGTCCTTTGCAGGCCTTGCCTTTGCGGCCTTCGCCCAGCAGCCCGGCATCAAGCGCACCCCGCTTCAGAAAGTCGAGTTCCCGGATGGCTACAACACCATCACCGCCATCGCGGAAGTCCCGGCGGGCGGCGCGGCCGGACGCCATACCCATCCCGGAATTGAGACGGGCTACGTCCTGGAAGGCGAGCTCACTCTTCTGATCGACGGGCAGCCGGACAAGACCCTGAAAGCCGGTGATTCCTACCAGATCCCCGCAGGCGTCGTGCACGACGCCAAGGCTCATGGCGATAAGGCCATGAAAGTGCTGGGAGTTTACGTCGTCGACAAGACCAAGCCGCTGGCGTCGCCCGCGCCCTGATGCGGCGAACCGACCGGCCCCAAGCGGGTTGGTTCGTGCTAGAGCGAGCGGGCGGGCCCCGCTCGCTGCACATACTTTAATCTTTGATCCGGAACCGGAGACCAATGCGCGGGACGCCCAAGACCATCTCGCTGCGGCGCCGTTTGATTTGCGACCTCATGCATGCCTCGATGGGCGTGCCGTTCGTTTCGCTATCCCGTTCGCTCAATATCCGCCCTGTGCTGGAGGCCCGCGCGGGCGCAACGGCGCCTGCCGGCTGGGCCGCGATGTTCGTCAAGGCTTTCGCCCTCGTGGCCAGGGACGAGCCGATCCTGCGCACCGTCTACGCCAAATGGCCTTGGCCGACCCTCTACGAGCTGCCGAGAAGCGTGGCCCTGGTGGCGATCGCCCGGGTCGACGATGGCGAGGAATGCGTGATCCCGCAGCGAATCGCGGCCCCCGACACGATGGCGCTGGCGGCCGTCGATGCCGAGATCCGACGCGCCAAGTCGGCACCAATCGAGGACGTCCCGATGTTCCGCAAGATCATGCGGGCGACCCGACTGCCGCTACCGCTGCGGCGCCTGTCCTGGGCGGTCGGCCTGAATTTCGGCCGGCAGCGCGGCAATTGGTTCGGCAGCTTTGCGGTCAGCTCGGTGGCCGCCTACGGCGGCGGCGAGCTCCACCCCATTACGCCAGGCCCCTTTATCGTCAGCTATGGAATGGTCGAGGCGGACCAGACCATTCATGTCGTGATCCGCTGGGATCACCGGGTCACCGACGCCGCCCCGATCGCCCGGGTCCTGACCCGGCTGGAACAGGTCCTGAACACTGAAATCGCTGCCGAATTGCGGGCGGCCGGGTCAAAGCCGATCCGGGCGGTCGGGACCTGATTCCGGGGCCATTCGCATTGACAGCGAGCCCCAAACTCCCCTAAAAGCCGCCTGCTCGCGGGCCGATTTCGGCCCGCGAAGCGTTTCGCGACCCGTGGTCTTGTCCCTTAAGCTTTGGGGATCGGACCTGTCAGTGCCGGGCTAGCCCCGTCACACAGGAGGGCGCGTTTCCTCAAACCATGAACCTGAAGAGGACGCGATGACTAAGCGCAGTGAGGCGAAGTACAAACTCGATCGCCGTATGGGCCAGAACATCTGGGGCCGCCCGAAGAGCCCCGTCAACCGCCGCGAGTACGGCCCCGGCCAGCACGGCCAGCGCCGCAAGGGCAAGCTCTCCGACTTCGGCGTGCAGCTGCGCGCCAAGCAGAAGCTGAAGGGCTATTACGCCAACATCTCTGAGCGCCAGTTCCACAGCATCTATGTCGAGGCCAGCCGCCTCAAGGGTGACACCGGCGAGAACCTGATCGGCCTGCTCGAGCGCCGTCTCGACGCGGTCGTGTACCGCGCCAAGTTCGTCTCGACGATCTTCGCCGCGCGCCAGTTCATCAACCACGGCCACGTCAAGGTGAACGGCCGCAAGGTCAACATCTCGAGCTATCAGGTCAAGATCGGCGATGTGATCGAGGTCAAGGAAGCTTCCAAGCAGCTCGCCCACGTCCTCGAAGCCAGCCAGCTCCCCGAGCGCGACACTCCCGACTATCTCGAAGTCGACCACGGCAAGATGACCGCGAAATACGTGCGCATCCCTCATCTCTCCGACGTGCCGTTCCCGGTGCAGATGGAGCCGCATCTGGTCGTCGAATTCTATTCGCGCTGATAGGCACGGCAGAACGACATTCAAAGGCCCCGGTTTTCCGGGGCCTTTTCATTTCAGGCAGCCACTCCCATGTTTCAGCCCGTCCGTGCTATGCTCGCACCTAGCGGAGTTGACCATGACGCGTCTTCTGGAAGAGGCTTTCAGCAAGGTTTCCGGCCTGCCCGATTCAGAGCAGGACGAATTGGCGCGAGCCCTGCTCGAACTCGCCGGGGTCGATCAACCTCCTATCCAGCTAACGGCGGCGGAAGAGGCAGATCTCGCCGAGGCCGAGGCTGAAATCGCCCGCGGCGAGTTAGCCAGCGCCGCCGAAGTCCGCGCGATGTGGGCCAAGCACGGGCTGTGAAGGTCCGCTACACGAAGCGGGCGCTCGCCCAAATCGACGAAGTTCTGACCTACATCGATGCGCGTTCCCCTCGAGGAGCCAATCACGTGCGCGACCGCATCATCGCGCTCATCGCGCTGCTTGGGGATCACCCGTATGCAGGACGGCAGACCACTCGTGCATACGTCCGTCGCTTACCGGTCAACCCTTATCCCTATCTGATCGATTATCGTGTGACCGAGACAGAAATCGTTATTATGCGGTTTCGCCACGCCGCCCGGCGTCCCCCCAGAACTCGCTGACCGCGAGCACACGTCATTCCCTCAGGGAGCAAGTTGATGCTCTACACCCCGCCCCCGATCGATCCCAAGGCGCCGCCGGTGCGCATCAACCTGCTCTCGGACACGCAGACCAGGCCGACGCCTGCGATGCGCGAGGCGATGGCGCGGGCGGAGGTCGGCGACGAGCAGGTCGGCGACGATCCGACCGTCAATGCGCTGTGCGAGCGCGTTGCCGATCTGCTCGGCAAGGAAGCTGCGGTCTATATGCCCTCGGGCACGATGTGCAACGTCACCGCGACGCTGGTGCATTGCCGCCCCGGCGACGAGATCCTGGCGCATGAGACCGCGCACATCATTGCGCGCGAAGGCGGCGCGCATGCCGCGATCGGCGGCTTCCAGGTGACCCAGCTCAAGGGGCCGGACGGCCAGTTCACGCCGGAGACGTTCCGGAAAGCCCTGCATCCGCGCACGCGCTATCAGCCGCCGCAGACGGTCGTCAGCGTCGAGCAGACGGCCAATATCGGCGGCGGCACGATCTGGAAGAAGGCTGATCTCGACGAGATCGTCGCGATCGCCAAACAACACGGCCTCATCACCCACATGGACGGCGCGCGCCTCCTCAACGCCACTGTGGCGAGCGGCATCTCGCCGCGCGACATGACCGCAGGCTGGGATTCGGCCTGGATCGACTTCTCCAAGGGCCTGGGCGCGCCGATCGGCGGTGTGCTGGCGGGCTCGCGCGCCTTCATCGACGCCGTGTGGCAGTGGAAGCAGCGCCTCGGCGGCTCGATGCGGCAGGCCGGTGTTTGCGCGGCCGCCTGCATCTACGCGCTCGATCATCACGTCGAGCGGCTCGCCGACGACCACGCCAATGCGCGCGCGCTCGCCCGCGGGCTGTCGCAGATCGCAGGCATCGAAGTGCAGGAGCCCGAGACCAATCTCGTGTTCTTCAAGCCCGACGGCGCCGGCATTGCCGGCGACAAGATGGTCGCGGCACTGCGCCAGCGCGGCGTGACGCTTGCGATGATGGACGGCCGCATCCGCGCCTGCACCCATCTCGACGTCAATGCGCGCCAGATCGAGGAGACGATCGGATACGTGCGCGAGATCGTCCGCGGGGCGTAAGTGAGCTGCCGTAGCCCGGATGGAGCGCAGCGAAATCCGGGGCAGTCTTTCGGCGGCGAGAGTCCCGGATTGCGCTTCGCTCCATCCGGGCTACGCACCGACCGCGACTACCGCCCCATCGCCTGATAAATCAGCGTCTTCAACGCCAGCTGAATCCGGCCGCGTTGCGAGGGCGTCTGCACCATGAAGATCCCGAACAGATCATCCTCGGGATCGATGAAGAAGAACGTGCCGCCGACGCCATCCCAGCGATACTCGCCAAGTGGCCATGACGTTCCCGGCGGCACCGAGGTGCGCACGGCGAAGCCGAGGCCGAAGCCGGAATTGCCGCCCGGATAATAGTTCTGGTCGCGCGCGATCCTGGTCTCAGGGCCGATGTGGTCGGACGCCATCAGCGCGATGGACTCGGGCTTGAGATAGCGCCGCCCCTCGTAGCTGCCGCCATTCAGCAGCATCTGCGCGAAACGGGTGTAGTCGCCGATGGTGCCGACCATGCCGCCACCGCCGGATTGCCATTGCAACGGCCGCCTGATGTCGCGAACCGGCGTTGTCGGGTTGATGTTGCGATCCTCAGGCATCGGCTCGGCGACGCGCGGGAATTTGGCGGGATCGGCCACGTAGAAGGCGGTCTCGGTCATGCCGAGCGGGTCCAGCAGCCGCTCCTTCTCGAACTGGAGCAGCGTCTTGCCCGAGGCTACCTCGACAACGCGGCCGAGCACGTCGGTGGAGAAGCCATAGTCCCACACCGTGCCCGGCTGCTCGGCCAGCGGCAGCGTGACGATCTTCGCAACGAAGTCGGCATTGCTGAGATTGCTTTGGAAGAGATTAGCCTCGGCATAGAGCTCGCTCACCATGTCGCCACCATGATAGCCATAGGGCAGGCCCGAGGTGTGGCGCAGCAGGTCCTTGATGGTGACCGGGCGCGCGAGCGGCTCCAGCGCCAGCGTAACCTTGCCGTCCTCGGCTTTTCTCTCGACGCCGACCTTCATCCCGGCAAAGGCGGGAATGTATTTCGAGACAGGATCATCGAGCGAAAGCTTGCCGTCGTCGACCAGCATCATCGCCATGACTGACGTGATCGGCTTCGACATCGAATAGAGGCGGAAGATCGTGTCCGCGCTCATCGGGATCCCGGTCGCGACGTCGCGAACTCCGAAATTCTCGTAGTAGACCGACTTGCCGTGTTGCTGGATCAGCAGGATGGCCCCGGGAATCTTTCCGGTCGCAACCTCGTTCCGGATGTAGTCAGAGACCTTTGCGAGGCCTTCGGCTGAGAATTTGTGCGCGGCGCGCTCGGAGCTTGCACGCGCACCGACCACTCCGACCAGCAGAACGAGCGCCGCGATCAACGCGCGGCGCACGCTCATATCATTTCTCCATGGCTTCATAGACCAACTGCTTCAAGGTCCGCTGCACGCGCTGGCGCTCGGTCGGGGTCTGCTCCAGCAGCACGAAGAACATGTCCTGCTTCGGGTCGATCACGAAATAGCAGCCGGAGGCGCCGTCCCATTTCAACTCGCCGAGATCGCCGGGCGGCGGCGGCTTGGCATTGCCGGGATCGGTGCGGACCGCGAGCCCGAGGCCGAAGCCAAAACCGTCGCCCGGAAAGTAGAAATAATCGCGATCGACGCCCGAGCCCGGGCCGACCTGATCGGTCACCATCAGCTTGAACGTCTCGGGCTTGAGAATGGTCTTGCCGTCGAGGCTGCCGCCGTTGAGCAGCATCTGCGCGAAGCGCTCGTAGTCGGCCATGGTCGTCACCATGCCGCCGCTGGCGAACTGGATCTTCTTGACCACCGTCGGATCGTTGATCCGGCCGACCCGGAAATCGCTGTCGTTCGGCACTGGCTGCGCCAGCAGCTTCTGTTTCTCGGGGGCCGTGACGAAGAAGCCGGTGTCGACCATGCCGAGCGGATCGAGCAGCCTGTCCCGCATGATGTCGATCAGCGGCTTGCCGGACGCGACCTCCATCACACGCGCGAGGACGTCGGTGGAATGGCCGTATTGCCAGAGCGCGCCCGGCTGGTTGTGCAGCGGCAGTTTTGCGATCCGTTCTGCGAACTCGGCGAGATCGAAATCGCCGCCATAGATGTTGGCCTCGCGATAGGCTTTGCGGACCAGGCTGTCGCCATAGAAGCCATAGGTGATGCCCGAGGTGTGCGTCATCAAATCGTGCACGGTCATCGGCCGGCTGGGCGGCACCAGTTCGAGCGATTTGGTGCCGTCCTCGGCCTTCTTCTCGACGCCGACCTTCACATTGGCGAACGACGGAATGTATTTCGAGACGGGATCATCCAACTTGATCTTGCCGTCTTCGATCATCCGCACCGCGACCACCGAGGTGATCGCCTTGCTCATCGAGAACAGGCGGAAGATCGTCTTGTCCGTGATCGGCGCCTTGCTGACGACGTCCTGCACGCCGAAGGCTTCGTGATAGACCGGCTTGCCGTGCTGTTGAATCAGCACGGTTGCGCCGGCGATCTTGCCGGTCGCGACTTCGTTCTTGAAGAAATCGCTGATCCGCGCGAGCTTGTCCTGATTGAAATGCGCGCCGGCCGGAATCTCGTAGGCGCCTTCCGCCCGCGCCAGCGAGATCACGCCGAGCGACACCAGCGCGCCGCAGAGCAGCGCACGCAGTCCAGACTGTAAAATCATATCCCCTCCCCGGAACATGGTCCGGCGGAGTGTACCGACCGCGTCATCAGGCACAAGGGCTGCCGTACCGCACAAGCGCCTCCGCATGGAGGCTGGCGCTTGGCTCGGAGAAGCAGCAGAACACGACGCGGGCCACGGATGGCGCGGCAGAGAGCCCTTCGACCGTCGTGCGAACGGCAATATCGGCGGCCCGGTCGGCGGGGAAGCGGAAAATGCCGGTCGAAATCGCGGGGAATGCCACCGAGGTTAGCTTGTGCTTCCCGCACAGCTCCATCGACCGGCGATAACAGGAGGCGAGCAGATCGTCCTCTCCGAGCGTACCGCCATTCCAGACCGGCCCGACGGTGTGGATCACATGGGCGGCCTTGAGCCGGTAGCCTTTGGTGATCTTGGCATCGCCGGTCTTGCAGCCGTGAAGCATGCGGCATTCGGCGACCAGATCGGGCCCGGCCGCCCGATGGATCGCACCATCCACGCCGCCCCCACCAAGGAGCGACGTGTTGGCCGCGTTGACAATGGCGTCAACGCTCAGCGTGGTGATGTCGGCGACAACGACCTCAAGCTCGGCACCGCCGATCCGGCGCGTCAGCCGGGTCACGGATCAAGCCGCGACGACGACGCCCTTCTCGGAGAGGAGCTGCTGCAATTCGCCAGCCTGGAACATCTCGCGGATGATGTCGCACCCGCCGACGAACTCGCCCTTCACATAGAGCTGTGGGATGGTCGGCCAGTTGGAGAAGGTCTTGATGCCGTTGCGCAGTTCGGCGGATTCGAGCACGTTGAGGCCCTTATAGCCGACGCCGATATGGTCGAGGATCTGGACGACCTGGCCGGAGAAACCGCACTGCGGAAATTGCGGCGTGCCCTTCATGAACAAAACCACGTCGTTCGACTTCACTTCGTTGGCGATGAATTCCTCGATGCTCATATCCGTGTCCTTCTGGGGCCTCAACGATCGCTTCGGGCCGGCTCAGCCGATCTAACCCGATATCTGCTCATATATGTAGCCCAAACCGTTGTGCATCCAAAGTAAAATGGCGGCGAACAGCCCCTGGCCGGCCGGCCTTTGGTGACGCCGGCCGCATTGCATGATGACGCGAATATCATCGTCCGGGAGGACTTTCATACCGTAACGGAGCCCCTATCTAGGACGAACCCCGTTTTTGGAACCGGGCAACGCCAACAACGTTCTCTTGTCCTGTCTGGAGAAAAACGTGACGAAACAAGCCTCCGCTACGGCCACCGCCCCGCTTTCGTCACCGTCCGGTCAGGGCGGCCTCGCCCAGAGGCTGGAAGACGCGTTTGTTGCCGTCCGCAATGAGACCGAACGCCGGGCCGCGCCGCTGTCGCCGGAGGACCAGCAGATCCAGTCCATGCCCGATGCGAGCCCGACAAAATGGCATCGGGCGCATACCACCTGGTTCTGGGAGCAATTCCTGCTCGGCGAGCACGCTGCGGGCTATCGGTCCTTCCACCCCGACTTCGCGTTCCTGTTCAATTCCTATTACGTCAGCGCCGGCCCGCGTCATGCCCGCAATCATCGCGGCGATATCACCCGACCCAGCGCCGATCAGGTCGGCACCTATCGCAAATATGTCGATGCGGCCGTCGTCAAATTCTTCCGCGAGGCCGGCGCGGACACGCTTCGCGAGATCGCGCCGCTGGTCGAGGTCGGGCTGAACCATGAGCAGCAGCATCAGGAATTGATGTTCACCGACATCCTGCACGCCTTTGCGCAGAACCCGGTCTATCCAGCCTACGACCCGGACTGGCGTTTCCCCGCCGCGACGCGTTCAGGCGAGGATTGGCTGATGCTGAACGAAGGCATCCACACCGTCGGTCACGTCGACGAGGGCTTTCATTTCGACAACGAGAAGCCGGCGCACCGCGCCCTGGTCGGCCCGGTCAACGTCGCGCGCAATCTCGTCACCAACGGCGAGTGGCTCGCCTTCATGCGCGACGGCGGCTACCGGACCGCAACGCTGTGGCTGATGGACGGCTTTGCCGCGGCCAACAAGGAAGACTGGCAGGCCCCAGGCCATTGGCGCGAAGTTGATGGCGCTTGGCAAGTGATGACGCTCGCCAGCCTCAAGCCGGTCGATCCCGACGCAGCGGTTTGCCACGTCAGTTATTACGAGGCCGACGCCTTCGCGCGCTGGGCTGGAAAGCATCTGCCGACCGAAATAGAATGGGAGGTCGCGGCCCGCGCAGGCCAGCTCAACGACGCCTTCGGCATCGTCTGGCAGTGGACCCGCAGCTCGTACGCGCCCTACCCCGGCTACCGCGCCATCGAAGGCGCGCTCGGCGAGTACAACGGCAAGTTCATGGTCAACCAATTGGTGCTGCGCGGCTCCTCGCTTGCAACTCCTGAGGGCCACAGCCGTATCACCTATCGGAACTTCTTCTATCCGCATCACCGCTGGCAATTCACGGGGCTGCGGCTCGCCGACTACCAGTAACATTCTTTTCCGACGACAAATGCGCGCCGGACAGCGCGTTCAGGAGAGTATCATGAATGTGCACGCCAGCGCTTTGGCCGAAGCCCATCTTCCCGACGAGCAGACCACCGCCTTCGCCCGCGAGGCCATCGATGACCTCTCGCAGCAGCCGAAAAAGCTCTCGCCGAAATATTTCTACGATGCGACCGGGTCCGAGCTGTTCGAGGCGATCACGAAGCTGCCGGAATATTATCCGACGCGCACCGAGCTATCGATCCTGAAGGAGCGCGGCAGCGAGATCGCGAAGATCATTCCGGCGCACGCAGCTCTGGTCGAGTTTGGCGCCGGCGCGACCACGAAGGTCCGCTTGCTGCTGGGCCAGTGCAAGTTTGCCGCCTATGTGCCCGTGGACATCTCCGGCGACTTCCTGAAGGCGCAGGCGAGCGGCCTGAAGCGTGACTTCCCGACGCTCGGCATCTATCCGGTCGCAGCCGACTTCACGACGCCGTTCGAGCTGCCCAGGCAGGTCGCATCCATGCCCAAGGTCGGCTTCTTCCCCGGCTCGACCATCGGCAATTTCGAGCCGCATGAAGCGCAGGCCTTCCTGAAGAGTGCGCGCGCCATCCTGGGCCGGGGCGCGCAGATGATCATCGGCGCCGATCTCGAAAAGGAAGAGCGCGTGCTGCATGACGCCTATAACGACGCCGCCGGCGTCACCGCGCGCTTCAACCTCAATGTGCTCGTGCGCATCAACCGCGAGCTCGGCGGCAATTTCGACCTGTCCGCCTTCACCCACCGCGCGATCTACAATCGCGAGCGGCATCGGATCGAGATGCATCTGATCAGCAGGAAGAGCCAGACCGTGCGCCTGCTCGGCACCAGCTTCTCGTTCCGTCCGGGCGAGAGCATCCACACCGAGAACAGCTACAAGTACAGCCTCGAACGCTTCGCCACGCTGGCGCAGGGCGCCGGCTGGCGGGTGCGTGAAAGCTGGACGGACTCGGCCAAGATGTTCTCCGTGCATGCGCTGGAGGTGGCGGAGTAGACGCTGCGCCACCGCCGCGCGCCGTTCAATGCTCCTCGGCCTCCTCGGTTGCCGATCCCAGCGACACCGACTCCCACACCGCCACCACGATCAGGATCGCGGTCGTCGCGACCGAGAGCCAGAGCGGCGGGAGATCGGCGGCGAACCACCACAGCATCAGCAGCAGGATGATGCCGATGCCGTGCGAGAGCTGGAGGAAGCCGCGGATCGCGTGCTTGAACAGGATGGTGCCGATCAGGAACACCAGCGGTCCACCGATCGTGCTCACGATCGTCCTGATATCGGAATGGCCGCTTGGGTGCTTCAGCACCAGTTCGTCCGACACCGCGGTCAGGATGATGCCGGCGATGATCGGCATGTGCAGATAGGTATAAGCGAGCCGCGCCAGGCGACCGGATTCGGCGGACTTCGAGATCCGCTCGGAGCCGGCCTCCGCGCCTTTGTGGAAATAGACCCACCACATCGCGATGGCGCCGACCAGTGCGGAGACGAAGGCCATGATGTTGTCCGCGGTCCACTCCAGCTCGGCAAAGGTCGCGCCGTTGACCACGACGGCTTCGCCGAGCGCGATGATGACGAAGAGGGAGCAGCGCTCGGCCATATGGCCGCCCTCGACGGCCCATGCCTCGACCGACGAGAAGCCGAGCTTGGGGACCCAGAAGCGTGCCGCCGGCGAGATGTACTCCCAGGCGACGGCAGCAATCCACAGCCATAGCCGCGTCTCGCCCTCGGACAGGCCGCCGGCGACCCACAGCACAGCGGAGATCGCGAGCCAGGTCAGGATGCGGATCGCGTTGTGGCGCACCGCCGTCCGATGCCGCGGCGTTGCGAACAGCCAGAAGGCGGTGCGCCCGAGCTGCATCGTCGCGTAGGCGATCGCAAACCACAGGCCCCGCCCCTCGAACGCGGTCGGGATCGTCGTCGACAGCACGAGGCCGCCCAGCATCATCAGGAAGAGCATGACGCGGACCGGCGTCAGCTCGGGATTGAGCCAGTTGGTGACCCAGGCGGTGTAGACCCACACCCACCACACCGCGAGGAACAGCACGGTGACATGCACAGCGCCGAGGGGCGTGAAATGGTGCAGCAGCGTGTGCGACACCTGCGTGACGGCGAAGACGAAGACGAGGTCGAAGAACAGCTCGACATTGGTGACGCGGCTGTGCTGGTTTGGCACGATGACGCGAAACATCGCGCCGCGAGGATTGTCCGCAGCCATCGTCGTCCCCCGTCGCGCGATCAGATCAAGCGCCCGGCACGCCGGTTTGCAGCGCCAGCGCATGCAGCACGCCGCCCATCTGGCCGCGCAGGGACTGATAGACGATCTGGTGCTGCTGGACGCGGGACTTGCCGCGGAAGGATTCCGAGATCACGGTCGCGGCATAGTGGTCGCCGTCGCCGGCGAGGTCACGGATGGTCACCTCGGCATCGGGGATCGCTGCCTTGATCATCGCCTCGATATCGTGGGCGTCCATGGGCATTCGGGTCTGGCTCCTTCTGGTCTCGAATCGCTGCCGGAGGTCCCCTCGCCGGCAGGCTCAAACTTAGCGTGAACGGCCTTCTGCGTCACGCTTTCCGGCACTATATCCATGATCTCATCAGGATAAAGGCACGACAAAGTGCCGCGCGCGGCAGATTGATCGAAAAGGCGTGAAATCATGAAGCTTCCAGGGCCCGACCATCCCATCACCATCACCCAGAACCCGAGGCGCGTCCGCGTCACGGCGGGCGACATCGTGATCGCCGAGACCAACAAGGCGCTGACCTTGAAGGAGGCCAAATATCCGGCAGTGCAATATGTGCCGCGGGAGGACACCAAGATGGCCCTGCTCGAGCGCACCGACCGCGTCACCCATTGCCCTTACAAGGGGGACGCGAGCTATTACAGCGTCAAGGCTGACGGCAAGACGCTGGACAACGCGATTTGGACCTATGAGACACCCTTCCCCGCGATGACGGAGATTTCCGGCCATCTCGCATTCTACCCGGACAAGGTGAAGATCGAGGAAGTGGGGTAGGCCACCGCCGTCATGGCCGGGCCTCGTCCTGGCCATCTACGTTCTTGGCCAATCGCGGCTACAGAAGAACGTAGATGCCTGGGCCTTCGCCTCGCCGAAGCGGCTTCGGCCGCGCAGGCGGGACAGCCCGGGCATGACGACTGAGAGTGCTGGCACAGCCAGGCTACGCCCTGAAGATCGTGAGCCCCAGAATCAGCAGCACCAGGAAGATCACGACGAAGACGTAAAACAGGAAACGGGCGACATCGGCGGAGGCGGCCGAGATGCCGGTGAAGCCGAGCACGCCGGCCACGATCGAGATCAGCAGGAAAATCAGCGCCCATTTCAGGATCGTCATAGCCAGCTCCGAATTGGTGCCGCCGCTTGCCCGCGGCCTCACGCCCTTTTGGCGAACGCTAACCTTGCTGCTCGGAACTGGTTCCTAATCCTGTCGGGCCCGAAGACCTGCTCAAACGAGGCTTGCTGAATCCGGTTCCCGACGGCACAGTCCGCCGGGGATCAGGAGCGCGGGGCAGCCATGACCACGATGTCACATTCAGCGACGATCGGCGCGGAAGCGCACGTCGCGCCGAAGAGCAAGGCGCGCAATCTGTCGCTCGATCGCGCCCGCACCTTCCTGACGCTGGTGGTGCTGCTGCATCATGCCGTCATCCCCTATACCTACTTCGGCCATACCGACCCGAAATTCTTCTTCGGCTTCGACATGATCGTGCTGGCCACCGACAGCTTCTTCATGGCGATGTTCTTCTTCCTGTCGGGCTTGTTTGCGTGGTCGGGCATCGCCCGCAAGGGCGCGCTGAGCTATCTGGCAGATCGCCTGCTTCGGCTTGGCCTGCCGTTCGTGATCTGCGCATTCACGATCATTCCGCTCGCCTATTACGCCATCTCGCTCCGGCACCATCCCGAGATCGGCTTTTCGGAATATTGGTGGAATATGGTCACGAAGGGCCCGTGGCCGAGCGGGCCGATCTGGTTTCTTTGGGTCCTGCTCGGCTTCGACGTGGTGGCCTGCATACTACATCGGCTGTCACCCAACCTGCTCGATCCGATCAACCGCCTCTCGCTGCAGGGTCGCCGTCGGCCCGAGTTGTTCTTCGCGGTCATGCTCGCCGTCACCGCAGCGTTCTATGTTCCCGGGCTGATGTATTATGGACCAAGCAACTGGTTCGAATTCGGGCCGTTCTCGGTGCAGCACGGGCGTGTGATGCTCTATGCGAGCTACTTCTTTTTCGGTGCCGGCATTGGCGTCGCGAATATGGATCGCGGCCTGCTCGCGGCAGACGGCCGGATGGCGAGGGTCAGCTGGGACTGGATGGTCTTGGCGATCGTTCCATATTGCCTGCTCTGGGTGCTGATCTTCATCAAGCGCGAAATACTGGGAAATCCGTCGCCCCTGCCGAACTGGTATGAGGGGCTTTATGCCATCTGCTTCGCTGTCTTCAGCGTGGCCATCATGCTTCTGATCCTGGCCTTTTTCCAGAGGTTCAGACAATCAGGCTCGGCCAAGCTACTCGATCCGATGCAGGCGGACGCCTACGGTATCTTTTTGGTGCACTACCCGATCGCGCTTTGGCTGCAATACTGGCTGTTCGACTATGACCTGCCAGCGATCGTCAAGGCGACGATCGGCTTCGTGCTGACGGTCGCGTTCAGTTGGGCGCTAACGCGCGCCTTGCGCCAGATCCCCGGGGCGACCAAGGTGCTGTGACCCCGGCGGTCTCCGTCATTGCCGAACATGCACAATTGCGAGCGGCAGCGCCTTACGCCGCCTTCCCGCCCATATATTCCGGCAGCCAGCGCTCGAACGATTTCCGCAGCACGTCGATCGCAACCGGCGCCTCGCCCGCGATCGCGATCGCATCGCCGCCGGTGGTGCCAATCCGCACGCAGGGCACCTCGCAGCCGCGCATCTTGGCGAGCACGCGGCCGGCTTCCGTTTCCGGCACGGTGACGAGATAGCGCGCCTGATCCTCGCCAAACCAATAGGCCTGCGGCACCAGCGCGGTCGGCGCCGCCAGCAGTTTTGCGCCGATGCCGCTCGCCATCGCCATTTCGGCGAGCGCGATCAGGAGGCCGCCATCGGAGAGATCATGCACGGCGGTCGCGGTACCGCCATGGATCATGCCGCGCACGCAATCGCCATTGCGCTTCTCGGCGGCGAGATCGACCGGCGGTGGCGCGCCCTCCTCGCGACCGCAGATATCGCGCAGGTAAACGGACTGGCCGATCCAGCCATGGGTCTCGCCGATCAAGAGGATCGCCTCGCCCTCCGCCTTGAAGGCGAGCGAGGCGGATTTGGTGAAGTCGTCGAGCAGGCCGACACCGCCGATCGAGGGCGTCGGCAGGATCGCGCGGCCGTTGGTCTCGTTGTAGAGCGAGACATTGCCGGACACGACCGGGAAGTCCAGCGTGCGGCAGGCCTCCGAGATACCCTTCAGGCAGCCGACGAACTGGCCCATGATCTCGGGCCGCTCAGGGTTGCCGAAATTGAGATTGTCGGTGATCGCGAGCGGCTTGCCGCCGACCGCGGTGATGTTGCGCCAGGCCTCCGCCACCGCCTGCTTGCCGCCCTCGAACGGATCGGCCTCGCAATAGCGCGGCGTGACATCGACGGTCAGCGCAAGTCCCTTCGGCCCGTCCTCAACGCGCACGACGGCGGCATCGCCGCCGGGGCGCTGCATCGTGTTGCCGAGAATGACGTGGTCGTACTGCTCCCAGACCCAGCGCTTAGAGCACATGTCGGGCGTGCCGATCAGCTTCTCCAGCGCGGCGCCGAGGCTCATCGGCGCCGGCACGTCGCGGGCGTGCACGACCGGCAACGCGGCCGAGGGAACGTGCGGGCGGTCATAGAGCGGCGCCTCGTCGCCGAGCTCCTTGATGGGCAGATCGGCCATGACGTCGCCGCCATGCTTGACCACGAAACGCTTGCTCGGCGTGGTGTAGCCGACGACGGCGAAGTCGAGGCCCCACTTCTTGAAGATCGCCTCGGCTTCCTTTTCCTTCTCGGGCTTGAGCACCATGAGCATGCGCTCCTGGCTTTCCGAGAGCATCATCTCGTAGGCGCTCATGCCGGTCTCGCGGGTCGGCACCGCGTCGAGATCGAGGTCGACGCCGAGGTCGCCCTTGGCGCCCATCTCCACCGCCGAGCAGGTCAGGCCGGCCGCGCCCATGTCCTGGATCGCGATGACGCAGCCCTTCTCCATGATCTCGAGGCAGGCCTCGAGCAGCAGTTTTTCGGCGAAGGGATCGCCGACCTGCACGGTCGGACGCTTCTCCTCGGACTTGTCGTCGAACTCGGCCGAGGCCATCGAAGCGCCGTGGATACCGTCGCGCCCCGTTTTGGAACCGAGATACACGATCGGCATGTTCACGCCGGAGGCGGCCGCATAGAAGATCTTGTCGGCATCGGCGAGGCCCACCGCCATCGCGTTGACGAGGATGTTGCCGTCGTAGCGGGTGTGGAAGCGCACTTGGCCGCCTACCGTCGGCACGCCGAAGGAATTGCCGTAGCCGCCGACGCCGGCGACCACGCCGGAGACGAGGTGCCGTGTCTTGGCATGCTCGGGCGCACCGAAGCTCAGCGCATTCAGGCAGGCGATCGGGCGCGCGCCCATGGTGAAGACATCGCGCAAAATGCCACCGACGCCGGTGGTCGCGCCCTGGTAGGGCTCGATATAGCTCGGGTGATTGTGGCTCTCCATCTTGAAGACCACGGCCTGGCCGTCGCCGATGTCGATCACGCCGGCATTCTCGCCGGGGCCCTGGATCACCCAGGGCGCCTTGGTCGGCAGCCCCTTGAGATGGATGCGCGAGGATTTGTACGAGCAGTGCTCGTTCCACATCGCCGAGAAGATGCCGAGCTCGGTGAAGCTCGGCTCCCGCCCGATCAGCTTCAGGATGCGCTCGTACTCGTCGGGCTTGAGCCCGTGGGCGGCAACCAGTTCGGGGGTGATCTTGGGTTCGTTCTTCATGGATTCCAGGCTTTCGGCGGCGGTTTGGCCGTTCTTAGGAACATCCGGGGCTCGCGAAAAGCCCTTTATGGCGCATTTTCCCGCTGTCCCACATTTTGCGGCAGGCCGCCTGCGGGAACAGGAATTGCACGGCGCGGACGGATCGGATTTAAGGGCTGAAGACCCGCAATTGAAGGCCTATTTCCTTGCACGAATTGACCAAAGCACCCCCGCCCCGCCGCCCTGACCTCCACGTCGCCACTGAGGGCGAATTTGAGGGCTGGCGGACCTGGATTCGCGACAGTTTTGAGTCCCATGTCGGCCCCTTCTGGCACCGGATCGAGGCGGACGGCAGCGTCCGCAGCGCCTTCCGGGTCGAGAAGAAGCACCTCAACGGCTCCGGAAACGTCCATGGCGGCTGCTACATGGCCTTTGCCGACTATTCCCTGTTTGCGATCGCCACCCATGTCCTGGACAGCCGGGCCGTGACCACCAATTTTTCCTGCGAATTCCTCGACGCGGCACGGGAGGGCGAGCTGATCGAATGCACCGGAGACGTGAGCCGGGCCGGCGGCTCGCTGATCTTCCTGCGCGGCCAGATGATGTCCGGCGAGCGGCTGCTGCTCACCTTTTCCGGCACGATCAAGCGGATGAAGCGGAAGCCGCAGCCCCAGCCAAACGCATAGCTCGACGCCTTCCCTTTTCGCGCGCCCTCGCCCAGACTTCCCGGCAAGCGCTATTGCGCCGGGGAGCAAGAACAAGGTGCCGCAGAGCACATCGCCGACGGATCGCGCGACGGCCGCCGCACCACTGTCGCCCATTGCCACAACCGGCGCACGCAACTGGCGCGACTATGCCCTGCTGCTCGCGCTCGCCTGCTGCTGGAGCTCGACCTATCCGCTGGCCAAGCTCGCGCTTCCCACGATCCCGCCCATCACCTTCATCTCGGCGCGCTCGCTGATTGCGGCCGCCTTCCTGTTCGCGATCCTGTGGATCCGCGGCATCAGGATCCCGACCGACGCCAAGGCCTGGAAGCTGTTCGCAACCCAGCAATTGATCAACTCGACCTTACCATTCCTGATCATCACCTGGTCGCAGCAATATGTGCCGGCGTCGAACACGGTGGTGCTGGCCTCGACGACGCCGATCTTCGCTTTCCTGATCACCTCGCTGATCACCCGGCACGAGCCGGCAACACTGCTCAAGCTCGCCGGCGCGATTTTGGGGCTCGCCGGCACTGTCGCCATCGTTGGGCTCGACGCGCTGCGCGGCTTCGGTAGCGAGATCGTCGCGGAGATCGCGACCCTGCTCGCCACGATCTCCTTTGCCTGCGCGACGATCTTCGGTCTTCGCCTGTCGGAATACGACCCGATGGTGGTGGCGGCCGGCTCGCTGCTGTTCGGCGGCATCATCCTGCTGCCGCCATCGCTGATCATTGACCAGCCCTGGACACTACACCCAACGCCGACGGCGATCGTCGCCACCATCGTCATGGGCATCGTCTCAAGCGCGCTGGGTTTGATGCTGTTCTACGTCTGCCTCGGCCGGCTCGGCACGCTGACCACGAATGCGCAAGGGTATCTGCGCATCCCGATCGGCGTCGGCCTCTCCGTGCTGCTGCTCGGCGAGAGCGTGCCGTCAAACCTCGCGCTGGGCCTGCTGCTGGTCATGGCCGGCGTCGCCGCGATGACGGTGCCGGTTGAACGGCTGAAGCTGCGCTAGCTACTACTTGGCGTCGTCCGCCAGCATCTTCCGGTACTTCTCGACGTCGCGCGTCACGAGCTGCTGCAGCAGCTCCGGCGCATGCTCGTTGGCATCGGGAGCGACGGTCGAAAGGTCGGCAAAGCGCTTCTTCACCGCGTCGGTCTCAACGGCGGTACGCGCGGCGGCGTTGAGCTTGGCGATGACCGCCGGCGGCGTGCCCTTGGGCGCGAACAGGCCATTCCAGCCCTGCGCCTCGAATTCCGGCAGGCCGGCTTCCGCCGACGTCGGCAGGTCGGGCAGCGTGGCGAGGCGCACGGTCGAGCCGACCACGAGCCCCTTCACCAGCTTCTCGTTGATCGACTGCGAGACCGAGGCGGCCGCGTCGCAGACGCCGTCGATCTGGCTGCCGACCGCATCGGTCAGCGCGGGCGCGGCACCGCGATAGCCGACCAGCGTCGCGTCGATGCCGGCGGCGGTCACGAAGCTCTTGCAGATCAGATAGTTCGAGGAGCCGACTCCGGCATGGCCGAGATTGATCTTGCCGGGATTTGCCTTGGCGTAGGCGATGAACTCTTTCAGGTCCTTGGCCGGAAAATCCTTGCGCAGCGCGACGATGCCGAATGTCTTTGCCACCATGGCGATCGGCACGAAGGAGTCCGGCGTGAACGGAAGTTTCGGATAGATCGTGTAGGTCGCGGCGTTGGTGCCGGCATTGCCGATCGCGATGGTGTAGCCGTCAGACTCGGCGCGGGAGGCGCGCGCCAGCGCGGTCGAGCCGCCGGCACCCGCAACGTTCTCGATCACGATGGTCTGGCCGAGCGCGATGCCCATCTGCTCGGCGACCGTGCGCGCGATCACGTCCGAGGTGCCGCCGGCCGCGAACGGCACGATCATGGTGATCGGACGCTTGGGGAAATCCTGCGCGAACGCCGCGTTCGCAAGCGTCAGCGCCGCGATCGCGGCGAGCGCCCGCTTCACCACGAACCGGATCACGCGGCCTTTTCCAGATGCTGGACGAGGCCGGCGAACAGGCCGCGGCCGTCGGTGCAGCCCATGATGTCTTCGACGTGGTTTTCCGGATGCGGCATCATGCCGAGCACGTTGCCCTTGTCGTTGACGATGCCGGCGATCGAATGCGCCGCGCCGTTGATATTGTGCGCCTCGTCGACCACGCCGTCGGCGGAGCAGTAGCGATAGAGCACCCGTCCCTCGCCTTCGAGCCGCTTGATGGTCTCTTCATCCGCCTCGTAATTTCCCTCGCCATGGGCAACCGGCACGCGGATCACCTGTCCGGCATTGTAGCCGCGGGTGAACGGCGTGTCGGAACGCTCGACGCGCAGATGCACGTCGTGGCAGATGAATTTCAGCCGCGCGTTGCGCATCAAGACGCCCGGCAGGAGGCCGGACTCGCAGAGGATCTGAAAACCGTTGCAGACGCCAAGCACGAGGCCGCCCTTGGCCGCATAGTCGCGCACCGCGTCCATCACCGGCGCGCGCGCCGCGATGGCACCGCAGCGCAGATAGTCGCCGTAGGAGAAACCGCCCGGCACCACCACGAGATCCGTGCCCACAGGCAGTGACGTCTCGGCATGCCAGACCATTGCCGGCTCGCTGCCGGAGATCATCCTCAGCGCACGCGCCATGTCGCGCTCGCGGTTGATTCCGGGAAAGACGAGGATGGCGGCTTTCATGGCAGAGGTTCCGACAGTGGCTGGAATCGGGGCTGGCCAACGGGCCAATTCGTGAAGAGACATAACCATTTGACGGGGATTTTACCAGTGCTAGCCTCGGCAGAGGGCCTTGTGCACAGGCCATGCACATAAGCTGCGGCCGCACCCGTTCGGTCGGTCGATTTGCCTGGGATTGAAGCCATGAATGTCCCGTCGCTGCCCACCTCCCCCTCCGAGCCGGTATCAACCGAGGGCGTCGTCGCGGCCGGCGCCTATGTCGATGGCCGGCGCATCGCCAATATCGCCATCAGCGAGGCCTCGAGCTGGCGGTCCAAACCTGGCCACGTCGTCTGGATCGGCCTGCACGAGCCCGACATGGCGCTGCTCGGCGCGGTGCAGAAGCAGTTCGACCTGCACGAGCTCGCGATCGAGGACGCCAACCACGCCCATCAGCGGCCGAAGATCGAGCAATATGGCGAGGCCCTTTTCATCGTGGCCCGCACCGCGCAATTGATCGAGGGCCGCATCGCCTTTGGCGAGACCCACATCTTCGTCGGCGAAGGCTATCTGGTTTCGGTGCGCCACGGCGCTTCGACGTCTTACAAGCCAGTCCGTGAACGCTGCGAAAGCTGTCCGCGGGCGCTCGCACGCGGCGAGGATTACATCCTCTACGCCATCCTCGATTTCATCGTCGACAACTACTCGCCCGTGCTCGAGAGCATTCACGTGGAGATCGAGGCGATCGAGGATGACGTGCTCGCGCACGCGATCACCAAGGCGCAGATCGAACGACTTTACATGCTGCGCCGCGACCTGTTGCGGCTGCGCAACGCGATCGGGCCGCTGGTGGAAGTCTGCCGCCGGCTGGAGCATGACGAGCTGTCGATGGTGCGACAGGCCATGCAGCCGCTGTTCCGGGACGTCACCGACCACGTCCGCAACATCCAGGAGCGCATCGATTCCATGCGCGAGGTGCTGGCCTTCGCCTTCGAGGCGAGCCTATTGGTCGGCCAGGCACAGGAGACGGCGGTGTCGAAGAAGCTCGCCTCCTGGCTTGCGATCATCGCGATCCCGACCGCGCTCGCCGGCATCTACGGCATGAACTTCAAGCACATGCCGGAGCTGGAGTGGGACTACGGCTATTACATGCTGCTCGGCGTGATGCTGACGGCGTGCACCGCGCTGTACTGGCGTTTTCGCCGCGCCGGGTGGCTGTGAGGGAGTTACTCCAGCTTTGTAGCCCGGATGGAGCCAACGGGCCGGCGCGAAGCGCCGCCCGATGACAGGCTCCGCGCAATCCGGGACAGCGCCGCCGCGGACAGGCCCCGGATTTCGCTTCGCTCCGTCCGCGGGCTACGAGGGCAGGCAGACCTAGACGATCTCGACCCGATAATTCTCGATCACGGTATTCGCCAGCAGCTTGTCGGCCGCCTCCTTCAGCGCGGCTTCCGCCTTGGTCTTGTCGGCGCCGGCGAGCTCGATGTCGAACACCTTGCCCTGGCGGACGCTGGCGACGCCGTCGACGCCGAGCGACTTCAGCGCGCCTTCGATGGCCTTGCCTTGTGGATCGAGGATGCCCGTCTTCAAGGTAACGGTAACACGTGCCTTCACGTCAAATCCCCTCAGCTCTTCACCAGCACCGGGCCGGAGCCCTGCGGACGCTCGTTCTCCATGAGGATGCCGAGGCGTTTTGCAACTTCGGTATAGGCCTCGAGCAGACCGCCGAGATCCCTGCGGAAGCGATCCTTGTCGAGCTTCTCGTTCGACTTGATGTCCCACAGACGGCAGCTATCCGGTGAGATCTCGTCGGCGACGATGATGCGCATCATCTCGTTCTCGAACAGGCGCCCGCACTCCATCTTGAAGTCGACGAGGCGGATGCCGATGCCGAGGAAGAGGCCGGTGAGGAAGTCGTTGACACGGATGGCGAGTGCCATGATGTCGTCGATCTCCTGCGGCGTCGCCCAGCCAAAGGCGGTGATGTGCTCTTCCGACACCATGGGGTCGTTGAGCTGGTCGTTCTTGTAGTAAAATTCGATGATCGAACGGGGCAGCTGCGTGCCCTCCTCGATGCCGAGGCGCTGCGACAGCGAGCCGGCGGCGACGTTCCGCACCACCACTTCGAGCGGCACGATCTCGACTTCGCGAATCAACTGCTCGCGCATGTTGAGGCGACGGATGAAATGGGTCGGCACCCCGATGTCGTTGAGGTGCTGAAACAGGTACTCCGAGATCCGGTTGTTGAGGACACCCTTGCCCTCGATCACCTGATGCTTTTTCGCATTGAACGCGGTGGCGTCATCCTTGAAGTGCTGGATCAGGGTACCGGGCTCCGGGCCTTCATAGAGAACCTTTGCCTTGCCTTCATAAATGCGACGCCGACGGCTCATTGGGATGTACCGTGTTTTGTTGAAATCCATGAATTTGGTGTGCTCCGGTTACTAGGATTTACGACCCACAGCGGAGCTGCCGTGAACGGCCAGGAACCCGTCTCGAACCCTTGGAAACAGAGCGGGAACCAAGCCTTAGGCAACCTATCCGATTGGCTGACCGAGCACAATCGATCCGGCCGTCCCGGCGCCAACTTATACCGTCTCGCCTGCGGCTTAACGGCCCGTTGTTTTGCCGATATGTGCTATCTATGTAGGCACGCAGCCGGGCGGTCGCAACGGAAGGCCCCCGCTCCATTCAGAGGGATTTGGAACAAGGCATGAGCGAGTTCGACAAGCGCCAGGAAGGTTTCGAGAAGAAATACGCCCTCGACGAGGAGCAGAAATTCAAGGCGGAGGCCCGCCGCAACCGGCTGCTCGGGCTGTGGGCGGCCGAAAAGCTCGGCATGTCAGGCGATGCCGCCACCGCCTATGCCAAGGAAGTGGTCGCGGCCGATTTCGAGGAGGCCGGCGATGCCGACGTCCTGCGCAAGCTCACCGCCGATTTTACCGCCAAGAACGTCGCTGTCACCGAACAGGCGATTCGCGCCAAGATGAGCGAACTGCTCGCGGTGGCAGCCGCCGAGGTGAAGGCGGGGAAATAATCCATTCAGGCGAGCCGCCGGCGCGCAACAACCTTGCGCGCCGGCGTTCTCTTTCTGACGTCCTCTGGGGCCGAACCATCCCGCCCGGCAAAGTTACGGCGGATGGTGTCGAGCAGGCGCTCGGCGGCAGCGCTCAGAAAGCCGTCGCGACGCGTCACGAGGACGGTGTCCTGATCCGCGGCAAGATCGCCGACGGCGATCGTCGCGATCGAGGCCGCGCGCAGCTCCTCAGCCAAGTGACTCCTCGCCAGCAGCGCGAGACCGAAGCCTGCCTCCACCAGGCGCTTCTGCGCGGTGAGGCTGTCGACTGCCGTCCATTCGATCTCTCCGAGCCCTAGCGTGAGAAACAGCGCGAACACATGGGCCGCGGCGATCTCGCGGCGTCCGCGCGTTTCCGGAAATGCGATCCAGCGTTCACTGCGAAGCTCGGCAAGCCGCTTCACGCGCTTGCCGGCCAGCGGATGTTCGGGCGCACAAACGACCTGCAACGCCTCGGTCAGCACCGGCTCGCAGGCGAGATCGCCGGCGCGGTCGACGTTGTAGCGCAGGCCGATTGTGGCCTCGCCGCGCCGGATGAGATCGCTGACCTCCGCGCTGGTCGCCGTCCGCAAGGTCAGCGTGACGGCGGGATTTTCCCTGGCAAACCGCTTCATGATGGTCGACAGGCGGCCATCGGCGAGCGTGCCGGTCACGGCCAGCGACACCGGCCCCGCATTCTGCTTGGTCAACGCACGTATCGCCTGTTCGGCGTCCTGCGCCGCAGCGACCGCCCGCTCGGCATAGGGGATCAGCACGCGCCCGGCATCGCTGAGCCGGGTGCGGCCCGCCACCCGCTCGAACAGGGGCACGCCGAGCTCCTGCTCCAGCAGCGCGATACGGCGCGAAATCGCCGGCTGCGAACGGTGCAGGAATTTCGCGGCATTGGAGATCCCGCCCCTGCGATGAACCGCCAGGAAGGTGTCGAGGGCGTCACTGTCCATCGCGACCTCATGCAAAAAACTGATGTTCGCTGCAAGAATAACAAATTTGGCGGATGGCGAAAATGCTCCTAAGGCTGCATCGACGGACAACGCGGAGACGAGCCATGACGAGCCAACTGGACAAGGCGACAGCGTTTCGCGCGCTGCACGAGCGGCCTGGCGCCTTCATCATTCCCAATCCATGGGATGCCGGCACGGCCAAGCTGCTCGCGGCGATGGGCTTCGAGGCCCTGGCAACCACGAGCCTCGGGGTCGCCAACATGCTCGGCAGCGGCGGCGTCAGTCTCGATGTCATCCTCGCCAATGCGCGCGCGATCGTCGATGCCACCGACCTTCCGGTCAGCGTCGATCTCGAAAATTGCGGCGCCGATGAGCCGCAACGTGCGGCCGAAGCCATACGGCGTGCCGCCGAGGCTGGCGCCGTCGGCGGCTCGATCGAGGATTACAGCGGCGACCGCGATCGTCCCATCTATGACTTTTCCCACGCCGTCGAGCGCGTCCAGGCCGCCGTCGAAGTGGCGCGCGCGCTGCCAATTCCGTTCACGCTGACTGCGCGGGCCGAGAACTTCCTGCACGGCCGCAAGGACATCGACGACACGATTCGCCGACTGCAGGCCTTCGAGGCTGCGGGCGCCGACGTCCTGTATGCGCCCGGCCTGTACGACCTCGCCACGATCCGGACCGTCGTCTCCTCGCTCGGCAAGCCGTTCAACCACGTGATGGGCTTCGCCGACCCGACGCTGACAGTCGGGCAATTGTCCACCGCCGGCGTCAAGCGCATCAGCGTCGGCGGCGCCATGTCGCGCTACGCGCTCGCCGCGTTCCTGAACTGCGCGCGCGAGATGAAGGACAAGGGATCCTTCACCTACGTTCGCGAGATGGCTCCGGTCGGCGAGCTGCGCGAGGCCTTCGCGTCGGTCAGTCCTCCCTGAAGCCGTATTCCGGCACGTTGCCGCTGGCGCCGTAATATTTGTACGGCAGGAATTTGCCGCTCATCGTGATCTTGACGCGGTCGCCCTTCGGGTTGGCGACGCGCTCCATTGCCATGTCGAAGTCGATCGCCGACATGATGCCGTCGCCGAACTCCTCCTCGATCAGCGCCTTCCAGGCCGGACCGTTCACCATCACCATCTCGTAAAAGCGGTAGATCAGAGGATCTGTCGGCGGCATCGGCGTGCCGGTGCCGCGCATCGGCACCTCGTTGAGCATCGCAACTTCCGCCTTCGACAGGCCGAACAGCTCGCCGGCATTGGCGGCCTGCGGCTTCGTCAGCTTCATCTGGCCGAGGATCGCGCCGACGATGAGCACCTCGGAATAGCCGCCGATCTTGTCGCAGATGTGCTTCCAGCTCCATCCCTTCTCGCGCTTGATGTCGAGCAGCTTTTCGGTGAGGTCTTCGCGTTTCATTTGGAGGTCTCCTTGGTTAGGCACTTAATCCGGGGCTGCTCCCGGGCATCCACGTTTGCCGTGGCTCATCGCTGGCAGCCGCGACCGTCAGTCCCGGCTTGCCGATCTGCACCACCGGCACATTACGCGGATCGTGACCGGGTGTCTCGGTGGTAAACGTCTTGCTGCGCGTCACCAGGAAATCGACGATGTGGTTACGCAGCGCGTAGTAGAGCGGATGGCGGTGCAGATCGATCCGGCCGCGATCCCGCGGCAGCGGGTTCTCGACCACCTCAGCGAGCACCGCGCCGGGCCCGTTGGTCATCAGAAAGATCTTGTCGGCGAGATAGATCGCCTCGTCGACGTCATGGGTGATCATGAACGCGGTCTGCCCGGTCTCCAGGCAAATGCGCCGGACCTCGTCCTGCAGCGTGCCGCGCGTCAGCGCGTCCAGCGCCGAGAACGGCTCGTCCATCAGCATCATCTTCGGCGTGATCGACAGCGCCCGCGCGATGCCGACGCGCTGCTTCATGCCGCCCGACAGTTCTGACGGCCGCTTGTGCTCGGAGCCGGTGAGACCAACGAGATCGATGAATTCTTGCGCATGCGCCCTCACCTTGGCGCGATCCCAGCTTCGCCATTTCGAGCTCACGGCATAGGCGACATTGCCGAGCACGGTGCGCCAGGGTAGCAGCGCATGGCTCTGGAAGATCACGGCACGGTCGAGGCTGGTGCCGGAGATCGCCTGTCCGTCGACGATGACCGCGCCCTCGCTCGGCGCGTCGAGGCCGGCGAGGATGTTGAGCACCGTGGTCTTGCCGCAGCCGGAATGGCCGATCACGCAGGCAAACTCGCCGCGCGCCATCGACAGCCAGAGATTCTCGAACACGGTGGTCGCGGCGCCGCCCGCGCCGGAATAGCGCTTGCCGATGCCTTCGATGGAGATGAATTTGTCGGTCATCGCCCCTACTCCGGAAAGGTGACCATGCGCGTGAAGCGCGCCAGGATCTGGTCGAGCAGCATGCCGACGATCCCGATCAGGAGGATCGCGATGATGACGTTGGTGATCGACAAATTATTCCACTCGTTCCAGACGAAATAGCCAATCCCGGTGCCGCCGACGAGCATTTCCGCGGCGACGATCACGAGCCAGGCGATGCCGATCGAGATGCGCATGCCGGTCAGGATCGTCGGCGCCGCAGCGGGGAGGATCACGGTGAAGGCGCGCCTGAGCGTGCCGACCTCCAGCGTGCGCGCGACGTTGATCCATTCCTTGCGCACGCTGGCGACGCCGAACACGGTGTTGAGCAGCATCGGCCAGATCGAGCAGATGAAGATGACGAAGATCGCCGAGATCGAGGAATCCTTGATAGTGTAGAGCGCCAGCGGCATCCAGGCCAGCGGCGAGATCGGCTTCAGCACCTGGATGAAGGGATCGAGCGCCTTGCTCAGCAGCGGCGACATGCCGATCAGGAACCCCAGCGGAATCGCGACCAGCACGGCCAGCAAATAGCCTGTGCCGACGCGCGCGATGGAATAAGCGAGCTGGATGCCGAGGCCCTTGTCGTTCGGACCGTTGTCGTAGAACGGCCGCCTCAAATGCTCCCACAGCTTGGCACCGACATCGAGCGGCCCCGGCATGGCGGACTTGCCTTGCGTTGCCGTCAACCCCATCAGCCTGGCATATTCCGGGCTCATCGTAGTCACGGGCGCCGTCGAGCGCGTGGCGAGATGCCAGATACCGAGGAACGCGGCGAGCAGCACAATGGAGACAAGGCCGGCGCGGAGACGGAGAGACGATGTCATCGCGCAAGACCTCTCCACCCGTCGTCCCGGCGAACGCCGGGACCCATAACCCCAGGGAGACGTTTGGCGAAGACTCGTTGTCCGGTACTTCTACTGATCACAATCGATGGATTCCGCGGTATGGGTCCCGGCGTTCGCCGGGACGACGATGCTGAGAGAGGTCGCCTCACGACGACTTCCTGATCTTGAAGCTCGCGACATAGTCCTCCGGCTTGGCCGGATCGAAAGTCTTGCCCATCACCGCGAACGACTTGTAGGCACTCGCAGGCGGCGACAGGCCCATCTCGGTCATCAGCTTCTTGGTGTCGGTGGCAAGATACACCTGCTCGGCGACGGCCTTGTAGTCGACATCGCCCTTGATCTGCCCCCAACGCTTCATCTGGGTCAGCATCCACACCGCGAAGGACTGCCACGGGAACGGATCGAAATCGACGCGCTTGGCATCGGTCTTCACGCCGCCGAGACCGTCCGCATAGGTGCCGGTCAGCACCTGCTCCAACACCGTGACCGGCGCGTTGATGTAATTGGCGGGCGCGATGGCTTCCGCGATCTGCTTGCGGTTCTCCGCCTTCGATGCATAGGCGGTGGCATCGACGATCGCCCGCGTCAGCGCCGCAAAGCTGTTCGGCGCGGTCGTGATGAACTCGCGGCTGGCGGCAAAGCTGCAGCAGGGATGACCATCCCAGATCTCCTTGGAGAGCAGATGCATGAAGCCGACGCCGTCATAGATCGCGCGCTGGCAGATGTTATCAGGGGCGAGGAAGCCGTCGATGTTGTCGGCACGCAAATTCGCGACCATCTCCGGTGGCGGCACCGAGCGCAGCTGCACGTCGGTATCGGGGTCGAGACCATGCTCGGCGAGATAATAGCGCAGCAGGTAATTGTGCATGGAATAGTCGAAGGGGATGGCGAACTTCATGCCCTTCCAATCCTTGGGATCGCGCTTCTCCTTGTGCTTGGCCGCCAGCACGATGCCCTGCCCGTTGATGTTCTCGATCGCAGGCACCGCAAACGGAATGGCGTTGGCACCAAGCCCGAGCGAGATCGCGATCGGCATCGGCGCCAGCATGTGCGCCGCGTCGTATTCCTTGTTGATGGTCTTGTCGCGGATCACGGCCCAGCCGGCGGTCTTGACCACCTCGACGTTGAGACCGTGCTTGGCGTAAAAGCCCATCGGCGCCGCCATGATGATGGGCGTGGCGCAGGTGATCGGAATGAAGCCGACCTTGAGGTCCTTCTTCTCGGGCGCACCCGTTTGCGCGAACAGCTCCGTCGCGGTCTTGAGCGGGAAGAACTGCGACAGCGCGGCCAGCGCCGTGGAGGCCCCGACCGATTTCAGGAACGCACGCCGCGCCAGGTCCTGCGGAAACATCGCGCGCATCACGGCGGAGGCGACAACACCCTCGTAGCGCTTCTCCTCGCTCTCGACGGGCTCGCAGCGCAAAGCCAGCGGCGCCTGCTCGTGCTCTGCCGCCGAACGGTGCTGGCCGCACACGCAGCCCGCCTGGAGACTGCGGACGGCATCAAACGGATCGTCGAACGTGGACATGCTGCTGCGCCCCTTTGTCACACTGCGCGAGGGACGCCGTTGTCCGCCGCGTCAGGTCAGAATTCCGTCATGGCCCGGCCGCGCCTTGTGCAGCCGGGCCATTGGAAACATGCAGGTTCTATGCCGCCTTGCCTGTTACCTGGGCAGCCACAGGCAGCCCCTGCTCGATCGGCAGCGAGGGATCGCGCGACCATTCGTTCCAGGAGCCGAAATACATCCGCACGTCCTTCACGCCGGCATTCTTGAGCGCCAGGAAGGTGTTCGAGGCCCGCGCGCCCTTGAAGCAGTAGAGGTAAACCGGCGTAGCGGGCGTGATGCCGACGGTGGCGCATTCCGCCAGGATCTCGTCCTTGGACTTGAAGCGCGGGCCTTCGGCGGTCGGCTTCATCATGCGGTACCATTCCAGCCAGACCGCGCCGGGGATGCGGCCCTTGCGCGGGCAAAAGTCTTTGCCGTACGGGGACGAGCTGTCGCCGATCCACTCGTCGACGTCGCGCACGTCGAGGATGGCGACGCCGGGCTTGCCGACCGCGGCGAGCATGGTCTTGGCGTCGATCAGAATCTCGCCCGCTTCCGGCACGATTGCGAACGAGGCCTTGGCCGGCGCCGGGACGTCCTTCGTCACCGGAAGACCCGCGGCGGCCCACGCGTCGAAGCCGCCATGCAGCACCTTCACCTTGGGATAGCCGAGCATGGTGAGCAGGTAGTAGCCGCGGCAGGACTGGCCGAAGCCGGAATTCATCGACTGCTCGTAGATCACGGCCGTCTCCTTGCCGGAGAGGCCGGCGGCGCCGAAGGCGTCGGCGAATTTGGTCTTCAGCTCGCTGATGCCCTCCGGCGTCGAGGTTGCGAGGAACGTGAAGATTTCATGCACGTTCACGGCGCCCGGCAGGTGCCCGGCGCCATAGGCGTCGGGATTGCGGGTGTCGATCACGACACACGGCGCCGTCTTCAAGAGATCGGCAAGTTCGCTGGCAGAGATCAGAACGTCCGTCATTGGCAGCCTCTCCGTTGAGGTTAAGTGGTCTTCTGGGGTGGACTCGTGAAGCTCAGAAATCAGCGAGCATCTTGCGCAGCTGCTTGGTGGCCGGCGTGACGATCGCGACGAAATAGGCCTCGCGCAGGCGCCGCTGCGCGCGGTGGCTCTTCAGGTAGCCACGGGCGCCACAATGCAGCATCGCCGCATGCGCTGCCGCGACGCTGGCCTCGCCGGCGCGAAGCCTAAGCGCGATTACCTTGCGCCAGTAGGTTTCCTCCTCGTTGTAGGGATCGCGTGCCAGCGCCATGGTCTCGGCCTCGAGCTCGGCGGCGAGATCGCGAAAGTGCACCGGCTGCTGCGGCAGATAGCGGTTGATATGGCCGAGCGGGCTATCCACCTCGTCCATGATGTTGATGCAGTCTTTGATCACGCCCAGCGCCATGCCGGCCTGCAGGAGAATGAAGCCGGCGCGGATCTTCTTGACGAAGGGCCCGGCGGGATCGGCGAGGATCAGCTCGTCCGGCACAAACGCGTCGCGGAACTGCACGCCATAGGTGCCGGTGCCGTCCATCGCCATGAACGGCTTGCACGGCGTCAGCGTGATGGCGGGATCGGCGCAATCCGCCAGAAACATGACGGTGCCCGGCTCGCCGCTTGCGATGCCCGGCTCGTCCTCGCGCTCGAAGATGGTCCCGAAATAATGGTCGGGACCGAGATTGGAGACCCAGGGCAGCGCGCCGCGCACGATGTAGCCGCCCTCGACCTTGCGTCCCTTCAGCTTCAATTTCTCGATGCCGAAAAAGCTCTTCATCGGATTGGAGAGCCCGGTGCCGCCGAGCACGCGGCCGGTCGAGAAGGCATCGCCGAAGCGTTTTGCCAGCTTGATGTTCGTCGAGTTTGCCGCGTACCAGACCAGCGTGTTCTGGCACCAAGCCATGAAGGCCGTGGCGCCGCAGACTTCACCGATCGCCGCCATCGCCTGGATCGCGCAGCGCAGATCGGCGGGACCTTCGTGCGGCACGTGACTGCCCCAGGCGCCGATCTCGCCGAACTTGCGCAGCACCTCGGCCGGATAGACCGAGCCGTCGTCGATGCCGACCGCGAGCGGCGCGAGCTGCTCCCGCGCGATCCGCGCCACCTCGCCTGCAATGGACGGTGCGGGCTGATCCAAAACTTCGACCCGCGATAAAGCCAGTGAACTCATGATCGTCTCCCGCACCTTGTCCTGATTGCTATCGGCTAGATGCCGACCTCGAGATTAACCGGGCGGGTGAAGGTGTTGGCGACCGGCGACCATGTCTTCACATGAGCCACCAGCGCATTGATCTCGTCCTGCGCGATGCCCTCGCATTCCATATCGACCTTGACGCGGACGTCGGTGAAGCCGACCGGCTTGTCCGAGGTATCGCCAGTACCCCAGACCGCGGTGATGTTGAGGTCGCCTTCGAGCTCGAGCTCGAGCTTGTTGACGATCCAGCCGCGATGCACCGCATTGGCATGCAGGCCGACGGCAAGACACGAGCCGAGCGCGGCGAGCGAGGCTTCCGACGGATTGGGCGCGGTGTCGTCGCCCAAGAGTCCCGGCGGCTCGTCGACGATGTAGGGCGGCAGATTGCGGATGTAGTTGGCGTGGCGGAATTTTCCTTCGGCGACCGTCTTGCATTTCAAGGTCTTGACGACCTTCGGATTGGCCTTGCCGCTCGCAATCAGTTGCTCGAGGCCATTCTTGTCGATGGGCGCAAGGCACCCCGTCAGCACGGTCTTTTGAACGACGGCAGTCATCATCTTCTCCCTGGCAGCCGTGAAAAACGGCAGGATACCGAACGGTCTGTTTCCTTGCATAGGGCGTGCCAAAGACGGCCGAAAACGAAATGCGAGGCATTGGAGCCGCTTAAGGTCGCTGCCTGCGGATTGATCAGCCGCGCTCTGCTCAAAGGGGATGCAGATGCATGAGCGAATGCGAATCTTTTCGGCGCGAAGCAGATGCGGCTTGATGATACCGCGCGGCTGCGATTAAGTTCGTCGCCATGGCAAAGACGTCATCGAAGAAGACCTCGCCGCACGCCGCCACTGGCGACGACGAATCCGCGCGCGGGCGCCTGCTCAGCGCCGCCTCGCATCTGTTCTGCAAGAACGGAATCAACGCCACCGGCATCGATGCGATCATCGAGGAGGCCGGCACCGCGAAGACCACGCTCTACAAATTGTTCGGCTCGAAGACCAATCTCGTCAACGCGGTGCTGGAAAGCGAAGGCAAGCAGTGGCGTGAATGGTTTATCGCCGCCATGGAGGAAGGCGGCGGCGACGCGCAGGCGAAGCTCACGCGCATCTTCCCGGCCCTGAAGAGCTGGTTTGCCGAGGAGCGCTTCTACGGCTGCCCCTTCATCAACGCGGTCGGCGAGCACGACAAGGACGCCAAGCAGTTCCGCAATATCGCGCTGAAGCACAAGAAGATCGTGCTCGGCCACATCGAGAAGCTCGCCGGCGAGCTCGGCTCGAGCGAGCCCGCGGTGCTCGCGCATCAGCTCGGGTTGTTGATCGACGGTGCCATCGTCGCCGCAATGATCTCGCGCGATCCGGGCGTGGCGGACACCGCGGCACTGACCGCGGGCCCCCTGCTCGGACAAACGAAAGCGAAGAAGAAGCGTGAGCTAGAGGCGGTGTGAGCTTGCGCAGATCTCGTAGGGTGGGCAAAGGCGCAATGCGCCGTGCCCACGACCTGCCTCCGTCTTACTCGAACGACATCGTGGGCACGCTTCGCTTTGCCCACCCTACAAGATCCGTTTCATGAATTCCCCGATCGCCACCAGCACCGGCCGCTGATCCCCGGCAAAGAACCAGTGATCGTTACCGTCGAGCTCGACGAACTCTGAGCCCTTGATCCGGCTCGCCATATCGCGACCGGCCGCGATGCGCACGGCCTGGTCGCCGCGCCGGTGCAGCACCAGCGTCGGCATAGTGATTTCAGGCAAGAGATGCCGCACGTCGGCGTCGCGAAACGCTTCGAGCACGGCCGAGATACCGCCGGGACTGGACGCTGCACGCAACAGCCCCGCCCACCAGGCGCGCGCCTGGGGATCGCCAGCAAGGCTCGGTGCGAAGGTTTCGATTCCAACTGGCCCGCCCCATTGCGCGATCAGATGCTTGCTCCAGGCATCATACTGGCTGGCGCGCAGCGCGTGCGGATAGTCCTGCGACCAGCAGCCCTTGGCCAGCGCGCCGAACAGGATCAGCCCGGCCACCCGCCGCGGCTCGTCGACCGCGAACTTGATGCAGGCCGGCCCGCATTCGGACGCGCCGAACAGCACGATTCGGCGCGAGTTCACCGCCCGCAGGACGGTGCCGATATCCTCCGCGGTGACATCGATGCCAGGGGCTGATCCGACCCGGTCGGACAGCCCGATCCCGCGACGATCGAACACGATGAGGCGTCCGAGCCGCATCAATGACGCCAGGAACGTCCGGCTCGCAGGGTTCTCCCAGGCACGCTCCACATGCGACACGAAGCCGGGCATCACCAGAATATCGAGCGGACCGCTTCCGTGGGTCTGATAGGCCAGATGAACCCCGGCGCCTTTCACGTAGCGCGTCAGCGGGGCGGCATGCGGCGCCGCCGCGGGACTCATCAGCGCCTCGGTCTCGGCCTCCGGCGCAACCCCAAGCTCGTCGCGCAGCCGCTGCGTCAGGGCTGCGTGATGACGCTCTGCCGCGCTTCGGTCGCCGGCGAGCAGAAGGCTGCGGATCAGATGCCGGCCATACACTTCGCTCAATGAATCGAGCTCAACCAGGCGTCCCGCATGAGCTGTCGCGGCGAAATGATCGCCGGCGGCGTTGTTGTCCTGCACCAGACGCTCCAGCGCATGCATGAGCCGTCCCCGCAGCGCCTCCCGGCGAAAGAAGGCCCACTCGTCGAATTCGGGACAGTCGCCCAGAGCGAAGCCCGCAAGGAAGTCGCCCCGATAGATCAAGCAGGCCTCTTCAAAGGCGCCGCGATCGCAGGCGCTCTCGAACAGATGCGTATCGATCTTCAGCTCGACCGCCGGAGACCATCGCACGGTCGTGCGGTCAGTCTCGAAAACCGACTGCCCGAGCGTGAGCTCCACGCGATGAAGCAGGCGCCGCAACCGCGCAAGGCCCGTCTCGCGATCGGTCTCGGCCCAAAGCAGCGTGGCGATGACGTCGCGCGCGACCGCAGCCTTGGCCTCCGCGAGATAGACGAGCAGCGCAAGACCCTTGCGTAGGTTCAACTTGATCGGGCGGCCGTCGGCATGGACCTCCGGGAACCCGAATGTCTCCAGCGAGAAAGCCGTCATCGAAATCCTCTCTCGCCTTGGGACGTCCTCAGGGGACGCACAGGGGACGGCGCCGCGGTAGCCATCGGCCCAGATCGAACTCGCTCGCCGGCGACCGCCTCAAGCTCTGCATGCGGCACCGCCGGATCAGGCACAACAGGAAAAACCATGTTTTCGCGCCTCGCAATCCTGCTCTACGCAATCGTGAGCTATGCCGTATTCACGGTGTCATTTCTCTATGCGCTCGGTTTCGTCGGCAATTATGTCGTACCCAAGTCAATCGATCGCTCTCTCCAAGTCGGCAGCCCTTCGACTTTGACCGAGGCCATCGTCGTCAACTTGCTGCTGATGAGCCTGTTTGCCATCCAGCACAGCGTCATGGCGCGCCCGGGCTTCAAACGCTGGTGGACCGAGGTTCTTCCCGTGGCCTGCGAGCGCAGCACCTACGTGCTGCTCTCCAGCCTGATCCTGCTGCTGCTGTTCTGGCAGTGGCGTCCGATCCCGATACCGATTTGGCAGACCAGCGGAATCGTGGCCTGGTTGCTGACCGGCGTCCATTGGCTCGGCTGGCTGATCGCCTTCGCCTCGACCCACATGATCGATCATTTCGACCTGTTCGGCCTGCGCCAAGCCTTCTCGGCGCTGCGCGGGACCGAGCTGCCCGGTCAATCCTTCAAGGCGCCGCTGCTCTACAGGATCGTGCGGCATCCGATTATGCTGGGCTTTTTGCTCGCGTTCTGGGCTACGCCTGAGATGACCGCCGGCCACTTGCTGTTCGCGATCGCGAACACAGCCTACATACTGGTCGGGCTGCAGTTCGAGGAGAGGGATCTGATCGCGGAGTTCGGCGCGACCTACCAGCAGTATCGCCGGCGCGTTCCCATGCTGATGCCCAGGATTTTCGGATCCCGCCGGACCGAAGATCGCCAGCCGCCTCGGCCTGTTGGAGCGCCTCGATGAACGTCATGTCCCCTATCCCCCGAATGTCCGCGGACGCCGCCACATTCGCCGATACGCTCGATGGGCTTGACGTCGGCCTGTATCTCGTTGACGCGAACGCGCGTCTCCTTCACGCCAATACTGCCGGCCAAGCCATTGTCGATGCGCGCGATATCCTGCTCGAAATCCGCGGGCACCTCGCGGCTTGCGATGTAACGGTTAACCGGACATTGCAGCATTTTTTCGCTGCGGCCGGGCGGGAAAACGCGATCCTCGGCGCCAACGGAATCGCAGTGCCGATGATCGGCCGGAATGGGCAGCGCCACGTCGCCCATGCCATGCCGTTGATCTCCGGCATGCGCCGGCGTGCGGGCGTGGCCTACAGCGCCGTGGCAGCATTGTTTGTTCGCAGGGCGGCGCTGACGATACCGCCTCGTTCCGAAGTGATCGGCAAGGCCTTCAGACTGACGCCGGCCGAGTTGCGTGTGATGCTCGCGATCGTCGAGCTCGGCGGCGTTCCCGAAGTGGCGGCGGCGCTCGGCGTTGCCAGCACAACGGTCAAAACGCATGTCCGTCGCCTGTTCGAAAAGACCGGTGCGGCGCGACAGGCCGATTTCGTCAAGCTCGTCGCGGGCTATGCGACGCCATTGAGAGAACCTGCCGAATCTAGACAATCCGTTGGAGCGACACGATGAAAGCGGTTCTGTGCCATTCCTTCACCGGACCGGGCGATTTACGCCTCAGTGAGATCGATGAGCCCAAGCACGCCCGCGACGAAATTGTGATCGACGTCCACGCAGCGTCCGTGAGCTTCATGGACCAGTTGCTGGTCTCGGGTCTCTACCAGATGCGGCTGCCGACGCCCTTCGTGCCTGGTACGGAAGCATCCGGTGTCGTCGTCGCGGTCGGCGACAAGGTCACAAGATTCGCGCCCGGCGATCGCGTGGCGTGCAGCGCATGGACCGGCGGCTACGCCGAACGGATGATTGCAAAGGAATCGAAGAGCGTGCGGCTACCCGACGGCGTCGCGTTCGAGGCCGCGGCGACGGTGCTGCACAATTACGGCACGGCCTGGTACGCGCTGGCCGAGCGGGCACGAGCGGAGCGCGGCGAAACGCTATTTGTCACGGGTGCGGCCGGCGGGGTTGGACTTGCCGCCGTCGATTTAGGCCGCCATCTGGGCCTGCGCGTCGTCGCCGGCGTCGGCTCCGACGCCAAGGCCGCCCTCGTGCAGAGTTACGGCGCCAGCGACGTCGTCAATTACCGCAGGGACGATCTGCGCGACCGGATCAAGGCGATTACCGGCGGCGACGGCATCGATATCGGCTTCGACAATGTAGGCGGCGCGACCTTCGAGCAGATGGCCCGGCTGATGGCATGGGGCGGACGGCTGATGCCGATCGGCTTCACCGGCGGCGAGATTCCGTCCCTGCCGATGAACCTGCCGCTGCTGAAGAACTATTCGATCGTCGGCGTCTTCGCCGGTGCCTGGGCGGAGAAATTCCCGCACGAGGGCGCGCGCATGAATGACACGCTGATGCAATTGCTGGCCGACGGACAAATTCGCCCGCATATCGATCGTATCCTCCCTTTGGAGGAGGTCGGCGACGCGATGCGCGCCGTGGCCAACCGGACGGTTCAGGGGCGAATTGTGCTCAAGATCAGGTAGAGTGCGCCAACGACGAAGAGAGAACCGATGACACCGATCATCATCGACAAGCGCTATTGCGGTCCTCCGAACTCCGGTAACGGCGGCTATGTCTGCGGCCGGCTTGCCCGTCATATTCCCGGGCCTGCGGAAGTGACGCTACGCGCACCGCCGCCGCTGGACACACCGCTCGATGCCATCGCGACGGACGACGGCACATGGGAGCTTCGCGACGGCGCCAAGGCCGTTGCCGCCGCCCGCGCCGCGAGCGTCGAGCTCGCGCAAGTCGAGACGGCGACCTTGCCGGAAGCCCGCGCGGCCGAATTGCTGGCGCTGTTCAGGCCGCACGAGCATCCGCTGCCGCACTGTTTCGTCTGCGGCCCCGCAAGGACGCTAGGCGACGGCCTGCGCATCTTCGCCGGCCCGCTCAGCCGTCAAGCACGGGCGCCCGTTCTCGCCGCAAGCTGGGCACCCGATCCGAATCTCGCCGGCGAGGATGGCCTCGTCGCGTCCGAGTTTCTCTGGTCCGCGCTCGATTGCCCCACCGGCTTTGCCTGCAATTACGATTCACGGAGCGGCAGCTTCGACAAGACGCCGCTGCTGCTGGGCCGCATGTCAGCGCGGATCGAGTCCCGGCCGCGACCCGGCAACCCCTGCATCATCACCGCCTGGCCAACCGGCCGCGACGGCCGCAAGCGCAGCGCCGAGGCCGCGCTGCATGACGAGGCCGGGAAATTGCTGGCGGTCGCACGGACGACGTGGATTGCGGTGGAGCGCGAGGTGCAGCTCGGGCGTTTTTCGTAGAGACGAGACGGGCGGCTCGCGCCGGGCAGGTTTTCGCTGGCTCGGGGCGCGATCCACTTTGCCCACCATGTGGACGCTGCCAGGCATCGAGAAGCGTTGAACCCATGTTTGATCAAAGATACCCTTGAAAATCTTCGTCCAGCAAAAACAAGATCTAGGGGGACGTGATGGTTCGCAAGATAACGGCATTTGCAATCGTTGCCGCGGGCATGTGTATCGCTGGCGTCGCAAATGTTGAGGCGCAGCAGCCGGAGCTCAACGCGCCTGACCTGGTCCTCATCAACGGAAAGGTTCTGACGCTGGATGAGCGATCGACGGTCACGGAGGCAGTGGCCGTCGCGGATGGAAGGATCCTCGCAACCGGAACCAGTGCTTCGATGAGGTCGCTTGCCGGCGCTCGGACTCGCGTGCTCGATGTAGCTGGCAAGACCGTCATCCCCGGATTGATCGATACGCACGCCCACTTCAAGGCCGCTGGTCTTGGCGACTATGTTGTCATCATGGGCCGAGCCAAGACGGTCGCGGAAGCGCTCGAGGCCATCAAGGTATTCGCTGCGAAGAAGAAGCCCGGCGAGTGGATCGTAGGTGGCGCGTGGCATCCGCCGTCACAATTGGCGGAGAAGCGCTATCTGACGAGGCAGGAGATCGATAGCGTTGCTCCAGACAATCCGGTCTATCTTCGCACCGTCGGGCATTTCTCGATGGCGAACACCATGGCTCTAAAGCGGGTCGGAGTCGACAAGACCACCGAGGACCCGAGTGGGGGAAAGTTTGAGCGCGACGCCGCCGGTGAATTGACTGGCGTGCTCGTGGAGACGGCGATCGATCGGGTCGAGAAGGCCGTACCGCCCTGGACGGAAGACGACGAGATGCGGCAATTCACAATTGCCGAAGGCGTGCTGAACAGCTTCGGTATCACGAGCGTGGTCGAAGGCGCGACAGAGGCACGCGATATCCGCATGCTCCAGAAGCTTGTCGCATCCGGGAAAGCCACGTTGCGCACCGGCGTGATGTTTCGACCGGAGCCCCCGGCCGATCTGACCGCATGGGAAGCGATCATGGCAGGCAATGGGGCCTCTTCGGGCTTTGGTGACGATTGGCTCAAGTTCGCTGGCATCAAGATCTTCTACGACGGCGGCATGACGCTGAAGACAGCGCTCATGCGCGAGGTGTATCCCGATTCACATGACAACTATCATGGTGTTGCGCAGCAAACGCCTGAGCGGCTGAAGCAACTCATCTCCATCTGCAACCGATATGACTGGCGGGTCGGTGTCCACGCGGTGGGTGACCTTGGTATTGACCAGGTGCTCGATGCGTTCGAGGCAGCGGATAAGGAGAAATCGATCCGAGACCGCCGCTTCGTCCTCATTCACGCCAGCCTGATCCGGCCAGAACAGATGGAGCGTGCGCAAAGGCTGGGAGCCCGTGTCGATTTCCAGAACGCTTTCATGTGGGATAAAGCAGCCACCGTCGAACGGTTTCTCGGGAAAGCGACCGCTGATCGCGCCGTACCAACCAGGACGTTGATCGAAAAAATGGGGCTCAATAGCCTCGGCGCCGGAACGGACTTTCCCGTCAACCCGATCAATCCCTTCCTCAACATGTACATCATGGTGACCAGGAAGGACCCCAACGGAAACGTCTATGGCGCGGCAGAAGCCATTACGCGCGAGCAGGCCCTACGGCTCTACAGCAGCGCGGCTTCGCGCTACACGTTCGATGAAGCACATAAAGGGACCATTGAGCCCGGAAAGCTTGCGGACATCGTGGTGCTCTCCGCGGATTACACGGCCGTGCCGGAGGACCAGATCAAGGACATCAAGGCGGACCTGACCCTGGTCGGCGGCAAAGTTGTCTTTCAGCGCTGAACGGGCGCTGATCGGCCAGGGTGCGGTTGGCCCAAATCCGGCATGAGTCTCGTAGGGTGGGCAAAGGCGCGCAGCGCCGTGCCCACGACTTCAGTCCCGGCCTCGTTGGTCGAGATGGTGGGCACGCCTTCGCTCTTCGAGCTACGGCGGAAGCTTTGCCCACCCTACGAAACCGTCACGCCCCGAGACCTACGCGCTCTGCTCCATCATCTCCGCGAGCCGCACCAACTCCGCCTCCAGATCGCGCTCCACATCCGCCGCGCGAATCTCCAGCACGCGATAGTCCCGCGCCTCCAGCCACGCCCGCCTTGACGCACGGTCGGCCGCGATCGCCTCGCCTTCGCCCGCGTTGACCAGCTCGATCGCGATCCGGTGCGAGAACGAGACGAAGTCCGGGATGTGGCGCCCCACCGGGGTCTGGCGCTTGAACCCACCTGCGAAGCGGCGGTCGCGGGTCAGGGCCTGCCAGAGCAGGCGCTCGGCGTCGGTCGGGTTGCGGCGGAGCAGGCGGGCGAGCCCGCGCACCGTCGAGCCGCTGTCGGGCACGCCGCCCTGCCCGTGCTCGGCCAGCAGCGCGCGCAGGCGCGTCGCCTGCTCGCCGTCGAGCACGCCGCCCTTGGCCGGGCCCTTGCGCCCCTCGGCGATCGCCATCACCACGCCGTGCAGGGTGTGCATGTCCTGCTTGGTCGGCTCCATCCGGCTGAAGATGTTGCGCAGGTTCACCAGCATGGTGTCGCGCTTCTCGGCCGGGCGCAGGAATTCCACCTTGTCGAGCTCGCGGATGAGATTGTCGAAGAAGGCCTGCATCTGGTGCTGCGAGGCGCGCTCGGAGCGCTCCGGCATGGCGTGCGGCAACTCGCCCGACGTGGCCCGTTTGAACCATTCATAACCGATCAGCAGCACGGCCTGGGCGAGATTGAGCGAGGCGAAGCCCGGATTGACCGGGAAGGTGATGATGCGGTTGGAGAGCCCGACCTCCTCGTTGGTCAACCCCCAGCGCTCGCGGCCGAACAGGATACCGGCCTTGCCGCCGGTCGCGACGTGGCCGGCGATCTCGCTGGCCGCGGCCTCCGGCCCGACCACGGGCTTGGCCTGATCGTGGGGGCGAGCCGTGGTGGCGAACAGCAGATCGAGGTCGGCGACGGCCTGCTCCACGGTGTCGAACAGTTCGACCTTTTCCAGAATGTGGTCGGCGCCGGCCGCGGCGCGCTGGGCGGCGATGTTGGGCCAGCCGTCCCTGGGGTTGACGATGCGCAGGGCGCCAAGCGCAAAATTGCCCATGGCGCGCGCGGCCATGCCGATGTTTTCACCGAGCTGCGGCTCGACCAGGATGACGATGGGACCGTCGAGGGACAAACCCGCCTTGCTCTTGTCAGTCCCCGACATCTGATTTCGCTTTCACACTGGTTCTCAAGGCCTTGCAGAGGTCGCCTTAGGAATTGATCCAAGCCGCCCCTTCCGGACGGCCTCGTCCCGCTCGCCTGTCGTTTGCCTGTCCTGACAAAATTCTCAAGGGAAATAACGGGTTGGATTCGACTTTTGAATCTCGCCGGGAACGTGACCCCGCGACCGGGCGAGGGCCGCCGCCCGCCCCCCATCTGGGCAAGCTGGATGAGCTAAAAGTGCATAATCCCTTGGCTTTCGCCCGCCGCGTCTGGGTGCTAAGAGGCGCCGGATATTCCCGTGGCGCGCCCAAAGCGCCGTTCCAAGAGGCTTCCCCGATCATGGCAAAAATCAAGGTATCCAATCCCGTCGTCGAACTCGATGGCGACGAGATGACCCGGATCATCTGGCAGTACATCAAGGACAAGCTGATCAACCCGTACCTCGATGTCGAGCTGCTCTATTTCGACCTGGGCATGGAATACCGCGACCACACCAACGATCAGGTCACCATCGACGCCGCCGAAGCCATCAAGAAGGTCGGCGTCGGGGTCAAGTGCGCCACCATCACCCCTGATGAAGCCCGGGTGAAGGAGTTCAACCTCAAGCAGATGTGGAAGTCGCCGAATGGCACCATCCGCAACATCCTCGGCGGCGTGATCTTCCGCGAGCCGATCATCTGCAAGAACGTGCCGCGCCTGGTTCCCGGCTGGACCAAGCCGATCATCATCGGCCGCCACGCCTATGGCGACCAGTACCGCGCCACCGATTTCAAGTTCCCCGGCAAGGGCACCCTGTCGATGAAGTTCGTCGGCGAGGACGGCACCGTGATCGAGAAGGAAGTGTTCAAGGCTCCGGGTGCCGGCGTCGCCATGGAGATGTACAATCTCGACGACTCCATCATCGACTTCGCGCGCGCCTCGCTGAACTATGGCCTGCTGCGCAACTACCCGGTCTATCTCTCGACCAAGAACACGATTCTGAAGGTCTATGACGGCCGCTTCAAGGACATCTTCCAGGACATCTACGACCGCGAGTTCAAGAAGGAATTCGAGGCCAAGGGCCTGACCTACGAGCACCGCCTGATCGACGACATGGTGGCCTCGGCGCTGAAATGGTCCGGCGGCTATGTCTGGGCCTGCAAGAACTACGACGGCGACGTGCAGTCCGACACGGTCGCGCAGGGCTACGGCTCGCTCGGCCTGATGACCTCGGTCCTCCTCACCCCCGACGGCAAGACCGTGGAAGCCGAGGCTGCCCACGGCACGGTGACCCGCCACTACCGCGAGCACCAGAAGGGCAAGGAGACCTCGACCAACTCGATCGCCTCGATCTTCGCCTGGACGCGTGGCCTCGCCCACCGCGCCAAGCTCGACAACAATGCCGAGCTCGCCAAGTTCGCGAACACGCTGGAGAAGGTCTGCGTCGACACCGTCGAGGCCGGCTACATGACGAAGGACCTCGCGCTGCTGGTCGGCGCCGACCAGCGCTGGCTCTCGACCACCGGCTTCCTGGACAAGGTCGCCGAGAACCTGACCAAGGAGCTGGCGGCCTAAGCCGTCCGCAATTTCGCCCGACTGGGCCGGACATCATCACGGGCCGCGCTTTGAAGCGCGGCCCGTTTCTTTTTTGAGAGCTTTCGCGGAGATGACCATGTCGATCAAGCTTGCCGTCCCCTGCCTGTTGCTGCTCGCTGGACCGGCTGCGGCCGCCGACCCGCTCCCCGACGCCATCACTGCACCGGGCGAAAGCGTCGTGCTCAGCGTCCACGCCGAGGGCGCGCAGGTCTATGAGTGCAAGGCCGCCGCCGACGGCAAGCTCGCCTGGGCTTTCCGCGAGCCGATCGCGACGCTGCTCTCGGACGGCAAGACGATCGGCCGCCACTATGCCGGCCCGAACTGGGAGCACAGCGACGGCAGCGCCGTGGTCGGCAAGGCCATCGGCAACGCGCCGGGCGCGACGGCCGCCGATATTCCCTGGCTGAAGCTGGAAGTCACCGCCCGCCGCGGCAACGGCGTGCTCACGCCCGTCACCACGGTCCAGCGCATCAACACCCATGGCGGCAAGCTCGACGGTGCCTGCGAGAAGGCCGGCGAGTTCAGGAGCGCCCCGTACGCGGCCGATTACGTTTTCCTGAAAAAGGGCTGAGACGAAGCACGCCTGATCAGCTCGCCTTGCCCCCGCCTTCCTTCTCCGCCTGCGCCAGTTCCGCCAGCGCGAGATCGCCGGTATCGGCGAGCCGTGCCTTGGCGGTGGTGTGGACGTGGTCGGCGAGCGTCGGCATGCGCTCGATCAGGGCGTGAAAATCCTGGGCGTCGAGCACCAAGAGGCGCGTTTTGCGCGTCGCCGTCACCGTGCCGCTGCGCTTTGTTTTGTGCAGCAGCGCGATCTCGCCGAAGAAGGTACCGTCGGTGAGCCGCACATGCTGGCTCGGCAGCGCGATCTCGACCTCGCCGGCGGTGATGAAATACATCGAGGACGCCACATCGCCCCGCCGCACCAGAATCTCGCCCTGCTCGATGGTGCGCGCCCTGAGCAGCCGCATGATGTCGGCGATCTCCGCGGCCGCCAGATGCGAGAACAGCGGCACCCGCGCCAGCATGCCCCAGGTGACGACGAAATCACGCCGCTTCACCTCTTCGGCAAAGGCCGTGGAGATGATCGCGACCGGCAGCGCGATCATGGCGAAGCCGCTGATGATCGCGAATGTGGAGATCAGCTTGCCGAGCGGCGTCACCGGCACGACGTCGCCATAGCCGACGGTGCCGAGCGTCACGATGGCCCACCACATCGCCTGCGGGATGGTGCCGAGCTTGTCCGGCTGCACGTCGCGCTCGATGGCGTAGAGCAGCGAGGCGAAGGTCAGCACCGCGCCGATCAGGATGACGATGCAGCCGATCAGAGCCCGCCGCTCGGCATGCACGGCGGCGAGCAGCGAGCGCATCGCCGGCGAGTACCGTATCAGCTTGAAGAACGGCAGCACACCTAGGGCCGCCAGCGTCGCGTGCCGGCCGGCGGCGAGCACGATGGAAGCGGGCAGGAACGCCATGAGGTCGATGATGCCGAGCGCCGAGAAGGCATAGCCGAGCCGGTCGGACAGCGCGGACGCCTTGCGCTGGGTGTGGCCCGCCACGGTCCACAGCCGCGCCAGATATTCCAGCGCGAACACGACCACCGACAGGATGGTAATGGCCGCGAACAGCGTGCCGAACTGCGCGTCCAGCTCCGGCACCGAGGCGAGGATCATCGCGGCCACATTGAGCACGATGACGCCGATGATGATCTGGATGAAGCGCGACCCGACTGAGTAGGCCAGCGGATCGTGCTCCAGCAATTCGTAGAGGCGATCCCTTAGGTTGGGATCGCGCAAGCCACGTCCTCGCGGAACGGGGCGCACAGGCTCACGCGCCCGCCATCGCTTTTTCGATCGCCGCCAGTGCGTCGGTCGCCCTGGCGCCGTCGGGACCGCCGGCCTGCGCCATGTCGGGCCGGCCACCGCCGCCCTTGCCGCCGAGCGCCTCGGAGGCGACGCGCACGAGGTTCACGGCATTGAAGCGCGCGGTCAGGTCGGCGGTGACGCCGACCACGACACCCGCCTTGCCGTCCTCGGTGACGCCGACGATGGCGACGACGCCGGAGCCGATCTGCTTCTTACCGTCGTCGGCAAGGCTCTTGAGATCCTTCATCTCGATGCCTTCGACCGCGCGCGCCATCAGCTTGACGTCGCCGACCTCGCGCACGCCTGAGGCCGCGCCATTGCTGCCGGCGGCCGCTCCGCCGCCCATCGCCAGCTTCTTGCGGGCGTCGGAGAGTTCGCGCTCGAGCTTCTTACGCTCCTCCATCAGCGCGGCAATGCGCGCCGGCACGTCGTCGAGCGACGTGCGCAGCTCGTTCGCCGCGGTCTTCGCCAGCGCCATGGTCTCGTTGGCGTGCCTGCGCGCATAATTGCCGGTCAGCGCCTCGATGCGGCGCACGCCCGAAGCGACCGCGCTCTCGCCGGTCAGCGTGATCAGGCCGATATCGCCGGTGCGCTTGACATGGGTGCCGCCGCAGAGCTCGACCGACCAGCCGAGCGCATTGGCGCCGCGCTCGCGCGCGGTCCGGCCCATCGAGACGACGCGAACCTCGTCGCCATACTTCTCGCCGAACAAAGCGCGCGCGCCGGCTTCGCGGGCCTCGTCGACGCCCATCACGCGGGTGGTGACCTCGTCGTTCTCCAGCACCACGTCGTTGGCGATGTCCTCGACGCGCGCAAGCTCCTCCGCCGTGATCGGCTTGGGATGCACGAAGTCGAAGCGCAAACGATCGGGCGCGACCATCGAGCCGCGCTGGGCAATGTGGTCGCCGAGCACCTGGCGCAGCGCTTCATGAATGAGATGCGTCGCCGAGTGATGCGCGCGGATCGAGGAGCGCCTGGAATGATCGACCTCGAGCTGCAGCGCGGTGCCGAGCTTCAGCTCGCCGCTCTCGACCGTCCCGACGTGAGCGAAGAAATCGCCGAGCTTCTTCTGCGTGTCAGTGACGCGGAACTTGATGCCGCCCTCCCCAAGAAGCACGCCGGTGTCGCCGACCTGGCCGCCGGACTCCGCATAGAACGGCGTCTGGTTCAGCACGATCGCGCCCGTCTCGCCGGCCTTCAGGCTGGCGACTTCAGCGCCATCCTTGACCAGCGCGGAAACGACGCCCTCGGCGCTCTCGGTCTCGTAGCCCAGAAATTCGGTGGAGCCGAGCTTCTCGCGCAGCGGGAACCAGATCGCCTCGGATGCTGCCTCGCCAGAGCCCTTCCAGGACTCGCGCGCCTTCGCCTTCTGCCGCTCCATCGCATCGGAGAAGGAAGCCTGGTCGACGCCGATGCCGCGCGACTTCAGCGCGTCCTGCGTCAGGTCGAGCGGGAAGCCGTAGGTGTCGTACAGCGTGAAGGCGACGTCGCCGTCGAACATGTCGCCCTTCTTCAGGGACGCGCTCTTCTCGTCGAGGATGGCAAGGCCGCGAACCAGCGTCTTGCGGAAGCGGGTCTCTTCCAGCCGCAGGGTTTCCTCGATTAGATTCTCCGCGCGCATCAGGTCGGGATAGGCCTGGCCCATCTCGCGCACCAGCGCCCAGACCAGCCGATGCATCAGCGGCTCCTTGGCCCCTAGCAGCTGCGCATGGCGCATGGCGCGCCGCATGATCCGGCGCAGCACGTAACCGCGGCCCTCGTTCGAGGGCAGCACACCATCGGCGACCAGGAAGGCCGAGGAACGCAGATGGTCGGCGATGACGCGGAACGAGGCCACAGTCTGCTCGTTCGGCCCGCTGCCGAGCGCCGAGGCTGTCGCATCGATCAGCTGGCGGAACAAATCGGTTTCGAACACGCTGTCGACGCCCTGCATGATGCAGGCCATGCGCTCGAGCCCCATGCCGGTGTCGATCGAGGGACGCGGCAGATCCACGCGCTCCTCCTTCGTCACCTGCTCGTACTGCATGAACACGAGATTCCAGAATTCGAGGAAGCGGTCGCCATCCTCTTCCGGCGAGCCCGGCGGTCCGCCCCAGATGTGCTCGCCGCGGTCGATGAAGATCTCCGAGCACGGGCCGCACGGGCCGGTGTCGCCCATCGCCCAGAAATTGTCCGAGGTCGGGATGCGGATGATGCGGTCGTCGGAGAAGCCGGCGATCTTCTTCCAAAGGCCCGCCGCCTCGTCGTCGGTGTGGTAGACCGTGACCAGCAGCTTGTCCTTCTTGAGCCCGAACTCCTTGGTGATCAGCGTCCAGGCGAGCTCGATCGCCCGCTCCTTGAAGTAGTCGCCGAAGGAGAAGTTGCCGAGCATCTCGAAGAAGGTGAGATGCCGCGCGGTGTAGCCGACATTGTCGAGGTCGTTGTGCTTGCCGCCGGCGCGCACGCATTTCTGCGACGTGGTGGCGCGCTGATAGGGCCGCTTCTCGACGCCGGTGAAGACGTTCTTGAACTGCACCATGCCGGCATTGGTGAACATCAACGTGGGATCGTTGCGCGGCACCAATGGCGAGGACGACACGATCTCGTGCCCGTTCTCGGCAAAGAAGTTCAGAAAGGTCGACCTGATCTCGTTGACGCCGCTCATGTTCATCCAATCGGGTGTGCTTGGACCCGCTTCTCGCCATCCAAACCGTAACGTTAAGGCTGATATCTGCGGGCCAAAGCGCTTTTAGACAAGGCCAGCTTCGCTGTCCAGAAACTGTGCAGAGAGATCAGAGGGTTGCCGTATCAGCGCAACCCCTTTGCAATCCCGTTGATAGGGCAAGCGGACGCGTTGACAGGCTTGGCTAGCCTGTGGTCTGTACCCATCTGTATCGTACGGCCACGTCGGGAGAGACCGGCTTTAGGCAGCCGGCGCCGAAGGAGCAACCGCCCCGGAAACTCTCAGGCAAAAGGACCGCGTGGCTTTGACAGCATCTGGAAAGAGGCGCCGACGGGTCTAGACCCGGATGGCACCCGCCGACGGGATAATACTCTCAGGCACAGCGACAGATGGGGCTTCGACTGGTTGGCTCAGGGAATCGTCCCTGGGGAACCGCCGAGGGCCCCTGTGATGCCAGCACGCGACGACCAAGACTCCCTGAAACGTACGCCCCTTCACGGGCTTCATGTGTCCCTGGGCGGCAAGATGGTGCCGTTCGCGGGCTATGACATGCCCGTGCAATACCCGGCGGGCGTGTTGAAGGAGCACCTCCATACCCGAGCCTCCGCCGGCCTGTTCGACGTCTCACACATGGGCCAGCTCGCGCTCCGGCCGAAGTCCGGCAAGGTCGAAGACGCGGCCCGCGCGCTGGAACAGCTGGTGCCGCAGGACATCGTGGCGATTGCGCCGGGACGGCAGCGCTACGCCCAATTCACCAATGCGGATGGCGGCATCCTCGACGATTTGATGGTCGCCAATTTCGGCGACCACCTGTTCCTGGTCGTCAACGCCGCCTGCAAGGCCGAAGACGAGGCGCATCTGCGCGCGAATCTCTCGGACGATTGCATCATCGAGTCCCTTGGCAACCGCGCGCTGATCGCGCTGCAGGGTCCGAAGGCGGAAGCGGTGCTGGCGAAATTATGTGCAGAGGCACCGTCCATGACATTCATGGATGCCGGCCCGCGCAAGGTTGCCGGCATCGACTGCTTCGTCTCGCGCTCCGGCTACACCGGCGAGGACGGTTTTGAAATTTCGGTTCCCGCAGGCGATGCCGAACGTCTCGCCAAAACGCTGCTTGAAAACACCGATGTGCTGCCGATCGGCTTGGGCGCGCGCGACAGCCTGCGCCTGGAAGCCGGGCTCTGCCTCTACGGCCACGACATCGACACCGCCACCACGCCGGTCGAGGCCGCGCTGGAATGGTCGGTGCAGAAGAGCCGCCGCAGCGGCGGCGCGCGTGCCGGCGGCTTCCCCGGCGCGGAAAAAATCCTCGCTCATTTCAATAATGGGGCCTCTCGCCGCCGCGTCGGTCTGCGCGCCGAGGGCCGCGCACCGGTGCGCGAGGGCGCGCTGCTGTTTGCGGACGAGCCGGCAGCGGAGCCGATCGGACAGGTCACATCGGGCGGCTTCGGCCCGAGCCTGAATGCGCCGGTTGCCATGGGCTACGTGCCTTTGGCCCTCGCCGCGCTCGGCACCAAACTCTTCGCCGAGGTGCGCGGCCAGCGACTGCCGCTCGCAGTCGCCGCCATGCCCTTCGTTAAAAACACCTACAAACGCTGAGGACGAGACAATGACCACGACGCTGTACACCTCCGACCATGAATGGCTGGCCATCGAGGGTGACGTCGCCACCGTCGGCATCACCGACTACGCCCAGCAGCAGCTCGGCGACGTCGTGTTCGTCGAACTGCCGAAGGTCGGCCGCACGATGAAGAAGGCGGAAGCCGCCGCGGTCGTGGAATCGGTGAAGGCCGCCTCCGACGTCTATGCCCCCGTCACCGGCGAGGTGCTCGAGACCAATGCCGAGCTCGCCGCCGAGCCGGCGCTGGTGAACTCGGACGCGCAAGGCAAGGCGTGGTTCTTCAAGATCAAGATTGCCGACAAGAGCGAGCTCGGCGGCCTCATGGATGAAGCCGCCTACAAGGCACATACGGCTTAAGGACGATGGAGCAAGCGATGACCGCGCACCGCAAGACCAACGGCGACACCGCCGCCAGTTTCGTTCGCCGCCATATCGGCCCGTCGGCGCGCGACGTCACCGCAATGCTCGAAACTGTGAGCGCAAAAAGCGTCGATGCCTTGATGGCAGAGACGCTGCCGGCCTCGATCCGGCAGGCCGCCCCGCTCGACCTCGGCAAGGCGCTCAGCGAGCCCGAGGCGATCGCGCATATGAGCGAGCTCGCAAGCCAGAACCAGGTCTTCACCTCACTGATCGGCCAGGGCTATTCCGGCACCATCCTGCCCGCGGTGATCCAGCGCAACATCCTGGAGAACCCGGCCTGGTACACCGCTTACACGCCCTATCAGCCCGAGATCAGCCAGGGCCGGCTGGAGGCGCTGCTCAACTTCCAGACCATGATCTGCGACCTCACCGGGCTCGACGTCGCCAACGCCTCGCTGCTCGATGAAGCCACCGCCGCGGCCGAAGCCATGGCGCTCGCCGAGCGGCACTCGCAGGTGAAGGCAAAGGCGTTCTTCGTCGACAAGGACGTGCATCCGCAGACGCTGGCCGTGATGCGCACCCGCGCCGAGCCGCTCGGCTGGACCCTGATCGTCGGCGATCCCCTCACCGATCTCGACAAGGCCGACGTACTCGGTGCGCTGCTGCAATATCCTGGAACCTCGGGCGCGGTGCGCGACCTCCGGCCCGCGATATCAGCATTGAAGGCCAAGGGCGCGCTCGCGATCATGGCCGCCGATCTCCTGGCACTGACGCTGCTCGCCTCGCCCGGCGAACTCGGGGCGGACATCGCGATCGGCTCGGCGCAGCGTTTCGGCGTGCCGATGGGCTATGGCGGACCGCACGCGGCCTATATGGCGGTGCGCGATGCGCTGAAGCGCTCGCTGCCGGGCCGCATCGTCGGTCTCTCCGTGGACTCGCGCGGGATGCCGGCCTATCGCCTCGCGCTGCAGACCCGCGAACAGCACATCCGCCGCGAGAAGGCGACCTCCAACATCTGCACCGCGCAGGTGCTGCTCGCCGTGATCGCCTCGATGTATGCGGTCTATCACGGTCCCGAAGGCCTGACGCAGATCGCGCGCAACGTCCATCGCCGCACCGCCGTGCTCGCGGCTGGCCTGCGCAAGCTCGGCTTTGTGCCGCAGTCGGGCAGTTTCTTCGACACGCTCAGCGTCGATGCGGGCGCCAAGCGCGCCGAGATCGTCGCGCGCGCGGCGGCCGAGAAGATCAATCTCGGCATCAGCGAGACCAGCTTGCGCATCGCGCTCGACGAGACCACGACGCCCGCGACGGTCGAGGCGGTCTGGCGCGCCTTCGGCGGCAAGCTTGCCTATGCCGAGATCGACGCGGAGACGCGCGAGGCGCTGCCGGACGGCCTGAAGCGCGCGACCTCGTTCCTCACCCATCCCGTGTTCCACGCGCATCGCTCGGAGACCGAGATGCTGCGCTACATGCGCAAGCTCTCAGACCGCGACCTCGCGCTCGACCGCGCGATGATCCCGCTGGGATCCTGCACCATGAAGCTGAACGCGACCACCGAGATGATGCCGCTGACCTGGCCGGAGTTCGGCTCGCTGCACCCGTTCGTTCCGCGCGAGCAGGCCACGGGCTACCACGCGCTGTTCGCGCGGCTGGAGAAGTGGCTGTGCGACATCACCGGCTATGACGCGATCTCGCTGCAGCCGAACTCGGGCGCGCAGGGCGAATATGCCGGGCTTTTGGCTATCCGTGGGTACCATGCCTCGCGCGGCGAGACGCACCGCAAGATCTGCCTGATCCCCTCCTCCGCCCACGGCACCAACCCGGCCTCCGCCGCGATGGTCGGCATGGACGTAGTGGTAGTCGCCTGCGAGAAGAACGGCGACGTCGACGTCAATGATCTTCGCGCCAAGGCCGAGAAGCATTCGAACGATCTTGCCGCGATCATGATCACCTATCCCTCGACCCACGGCGTGTTCGAGGAGCACATCCGCGAGATCTGCGACATCGTCCACGACCATGGCGGCCAGGTTTATCTGGACGGCGCCAACCTCAACGCGCAGGTCGGTCTGAGCCGGCCCGGCGATTACGGCGCCGATGTCAGCCATCTCAACCTGCACAAGACGTTCTGCATCCCGCACGGCGGCGGCGGCCCCGGCATGGGTCCGATCGGCGTAAGAGCGCATCTCGCCCCGTTCCTTCCCGGTCATCCGGCGGCGCAGGCGGATGCCCCGGTCGGCCCGGTCTCGGCCGCGCCGTTCGGCTCGGCCTCGATCCTCACCATCTCCTACATCTACATCCTGATGATGGGCGGTGACGGCCTGAAGCGCGCCACCGAGATCGCGATCCTCAACGCCAATTACATTGCTGCGCGCCTCGATCCGCACTTCCCGGTGCTCTACAAGAACGCCAAGGGTCGCGTCGCGCACGAATGCATCGTCGATCCGCGTCCGCTGAAGACGACCTCAGGCGTCACCGTCGACGACATCGCAAAACGCCTGATCGATTACGGCTTCCATGCGCCGACCATGAGCTTCCCGGTGCCGGGCACGCTGATGATCGAGCCGACCGAGTCGGAATCCAAGGCCGAGCTCGACCGCTTCTGCGACGCCATGATCGCGATCCGGAAGGAGATCGCCGAGGTCGAGGCCGGCCGATTCAAGATCGAGGCATCGCCCTTGCGCAATGCCCCGCACACCGTGCACGACATCGCGGACGACGACTGGAAGCGCGCCTACACCCGCGCCGAAGGCTGCTTCCCCGCGGGAAGCTCGCGCACCGACAAATATTGGAGCCCTGTCGGGCGCGTCGACAACGTCTATGGCGACCGCAATCTGGTGTGCTCCTGCCCGCCGGTGAGCGATTACGCGGAAGCCGCGGAGTAGCGGCTTCGTAGGGTGGGTTAGCGGGCGGCTGCGCACAGCGCAGTCCGCTCGCGTAACCCACCACTTCAGCTTCCGCGGAGACGAACAATGGTGGATTACGCCTTCGGCTTATCCACCCTACGGTCCTAGCCGTCAGGCCAACGCATCAGGCTTCCAGATCGGGCCACGAGGCTCTGGCAATGGGGGCTCGCGACTGTGAGCGCCCAGGCTTGGGATTCATCGATCTTGCCCTGGAGATCAGCAAGCGCACGCGCCTGCCAGTGCGCCCTTTCGTATCCGAGCGGCAAGGATTCGGTCTCCGAAGCAACTCCGACAAAAGGCAAGATATCGGAATCATCTTCGAGGCGTGCCTTGAAGCTGTGCCTTGCAATTGTCCTGGCACCTTCCACCGGGGACACGCTTCCGGACAGTATGCCTTTCGCCGCCTCAATAATGATCTGGCGAGCCGCAATGGTCTCGGATTGATTCCAACTCATGGCAATCCCGGTCTCAAGAACTGATCCGGTATCCCTTGTATCATCAAACGAAACGGGCACTGACGACGTCGGCAACTCAACGTCTTCAGCGCCCGCTCCTCGCGAAAAACTTGACTGTTAAGTCTTACTCCTCCGCCGGCTCCTCGCCGTCGGCGTCGCGCTCCGGGGTGCCGGCCAGGATCTGCTCGGCGATCAGGCCCGAGTTCTGGCGGATCGAGGTCTCGATCTTGGCGGTGATGTCGGGGTTGGCCTTCAAAAACGCTTTCGAGTTCTCGCGACCCTGGCCGAGGCGCTGGCTGTCATAGGAGAACCAGGCGCCGGACTTTTCGACGATGCCGGCCTTGACGCCGAGATCGAGGATCTCGCCCATCTTGGAGACGCCCTCGCCGTACATGATGTCGAATTCGACCTGCTTGAAGGGCGGCGCCAGCTTGTTCTTCACCACCTTGACGCGGGTGGTGTTGCCGACCACCTCGTCGCGCTCCTTGATCGCGCCGATGCGGCGGATGTCGAGGCGGACGGAGGCGTAGAATTTCAGCGCGTTGCCGCCGGTGGTGGTCTCAGGCGAGCCGTACATCACACCGATCTTCATGCGGATCTGGTTGATGAAGATCACCATGGTGTTGGACTTGTTGATCGAGGCCGTCAGCTTGCGCAGCGCCTGGCTCATCAACCGCGCTTGAAGTCCCGGCAGCGCATCGCCCATCTCGCCCTCGAGCTCGGCCTTCGGCACCAGCGCCGCAACCGAATCGATCACCAACACGTCGACGGCGCCCGAGCGCACCAGCGTGTCGCAGATTTCCAACGCCTGCTCGCCGGTGTCGGGCTGCGAGATCAAGAGCTCGTCGATGTTGACCCCGAGCTTCCTGGCATAGACCGGGTCGAGCGCATGCTCAGCGTCGATGAAGGCGCAGATGCCGCCCTTCTTCTGCGCTTCCGCAACCGTATGCAGCGCCAGCGTCGTCTTGCCCGAGGATTCCGGCCCGTAGATCTCGACGATGCGCCCCTTGGGAAGACCGCCGATGCCGAGCGCGATATCGAGGCCGAGCGAGCCGGAGGACACCGCTTCGATGTCCATGGAGCGGTCGTTCTTGCCGAGCTTCATCACCGAGCCCTTGCCGAACTGGCGCTCGATCTGAGAGAGCGCGGCGGCCAGAGCTTTACTCTTGTCCATGGAAGATCCTTCGACGATACGCAGGGCAGTGGCGGACATTGGGTCGTGCTCCTTATGGCGAGGATTCGCGTGAGGGACAAACGGTTGCGAGGCGGCTCCGCGATAAAAGCAATGTACCCCATTTGTTCCAGGTTCGCAATATGTTCTTTTTGGATCTGCGGCCTTTCCACCCCCTGGGCGCGTTATGCGCACAACTGAACAGACGCCGTTCCGTTTATGGACCCTAATCAATCGTCACCGCCCCGGCCGTGGCTGCTATCGGGGTTGAGAACGCTGATTGCGCTCCCGCCTTCCTCACACGGACAGGAGCGCGCCATGCTCAAGCGACGACGTTTCAGGCAACAACTGACCCTTCAAGACCGGCTCTCCGCATGGGTGAAGCAGGTCAAGGAAGACGCCTCCAGGCTTCCACCTGGTCCCGAAAGGGACGCCCTGCTCAAGAAGGCCCGCCAGGCCGAGCTGGCCAATCATCTGCACGACTGGGTCAAATCCCCCGGCCTGCAACCGCCGAAATAGCAGAGCAGCCGCGACGTCCTTGCCCGACTAAAGCTGACGCCCGTCAAAGACGCGGCCGCGCGTCGCCGTCATAATTCCGCAATCGTACGGCACCGAACCTTTTCGCGGTCTGGGGCCTTCTTCAGGATGAGACCGCAACTCTGGGGACCTCAGTCATGACCGAAGACAAGCACCGCGAAACGATCCGGCGCAATCCGTTGCTCGAGGCGGCGCATGAGGAGATGATCAAGTTCGAGCGCAAGGAAAACGAGTTCCGCAAGAGGGACCGCGAAGAGCGCGCCAGCGAGCTCCATCTTCCCCTGAACGACATCAAGATCCACTAAAGGCCCGCCAGGCCGGCTTCGATCGATGACGCCGGTCCGGCGGACGGCGCTCTCACGCCGACCGCGCGCGGAGATGGCCGCTAGCGATCGCCCGGTCCCCGCAAGGGACGGCATCGTTGGGATGACGCGCATCACCCGCGCTCCGCACTCAACGGTATCTAAACACTACTTTCAAGCCACTGAAAGAACAACGAAATTCCCATGCAGCCTACTGTGCATGGGGTTGTTTTCCAGTTTTGCGAATGGCGGCACGCTCGTACCCTCGATCATCGCAGGGCACGGCTGCCGCCCGCGCGCCTGTCCTACAGCAGCGCCAGCAGCACGAGGCCGATCACCAGCACCACGAAGCCAGCCGCTGTCGCGGCGGCGAAAGACCGCTCTACGTTATCCATGATGCCACCCCGTTGCCGGCGTGCCACGTTTCCCCCATGGCTGCGCCGAACGGTTTGGAATCTTGCCGACGGGTGTGTCCGCAGTTGTGCGAACAAATGTCGAAATTGGGACGGGTGCGGGGCCTGTCTGCGGCCTCAGCATCGAGCCCGGAAATTGGCCGCCTGTCAGGCTGTCGTAAGCGGAGCCCGCTAGGATGACGGGGCTATGGTGTTGCAGCCCAGCACCTCAGCCTCCAATAACTCTCTGCCCCGCTTGGCTCTCCCCAGGCGGGGCTTTTTCATGCCTGGCTGCCGGCGCGCGGTTCCCTCTCCTCCTGGGTCAGGAGCAGTGCGAAGGCGCGGATCGCGGGCGCCGCCAACAGCACGATCGGCAGCATCGCGGCCCAGGCGATCAGCCACGACACCATCCAATGCCCAACGAAGATCATCGCACTGCCTGCGGGAAGGCTGGCGATCCCCGCCGCGATCAGCGAGGTCAGTCCGGACTGGATGATTCCGAAGACGAAGTGACTGTAGCGGCGGGGAATGCCGAGCATGACGGGCCCATGTTGCTTGCCGTCATCACACCAAGCAAAGCACATGCCGCAGCATGGAGTCGGTCCCTGGCGGGCCCCACGGGCGGGTCTCGGTACGTGAACGCACCGGGACGCAAGCTCAGGAACTCTGTTCATGGTCGGAGAACCACGGGGGTCCGACAGTCTTGCTGACGGACCGGAGTCTCCCGAAACACGGCTTCGCTTGTTTCGGGGCGCGCGCGCGTTCGAGAGATCCCTGAACTATCCAGGGCTTACCGACAGATTTTGCTTGTCTCGGGAATATCAAGACGACCAGCATGTTTGCAATCATGGACGTGAATCGTGGAGGTCACCATGAATCACAGGGGCATCGAGTTCACCGTCGCCAAGACAGCGATTCCCGGAATCTGGCAGTGGCAGTTCCGCATCGGCGAGCAGATCAAGTCCGGCAGGACCGAGACCAAAATCGACCTGCTGGCGATCCGGCGCGTGCAGCTGCGCATCGATCGGGAGCTGAAGCGATCGGCCGAAAGGCCGCCTGAACCGGCCGGATGAAATCGGCGGCATCATCCGTAGCCGCCCGGAATTGATCTGACGCGGGTTTGGGATTGGAGTGCGCGCGCCCATGGCCTTCGGGACGAGGCCATCACGTGCGCGATTCGGTGCCAGCCATGCCGCTCTATTTCTTTCGAATCCGGAACGGCCTCTATTCCGGCTGCGCCGACCAGGCGACGGAATTTGCCGATCGCAATTCGGCCTGGAAAGAGATGACCAGTGTCTGCGCCGACATGACCGCCGGCCTTGCCCGCAAGCTCCAGGAAAATTCCGAATGGCACATGGAGCTGCTGGACGAGGCCAAGGAGCCCGTGTTCCGGATCCGCATCGTTGCCGAAACCCTCGACTAGCAAGGCCTGCGGATCAAGCCCGCTTTAGTCCGCGCTGGGCAGCCGCCGCATGGTGAATTCGATGTCGCCGCCAGGCAGTTCGCGCCAGGTCTCGACCGCGCTCATATAGCCGGCCTTGGGGTAGCGAGCGAAGAAGGCCTGCGCCCGTTCCCGCGCCGCCGCGCGCGGCAGCGTGAAGGTCTCGCGCAGATAGCCGTCGCCGACCGTTTGGCCGGGCTTGCCGGCCAGCTTGCGCCGGCGCGCCATCCGCTCGGCAAGATCCCGCGGACGATCGGCCATGCCCTGCCCTCCTCTACGCGCTACGCTTGCAACCAATGTAGGGCGCGGGCCGCATGAAGAGGAGTCCTGTTCGAAGGGCGTCCTTGCTGCCCCCGGAACGGGGCTGCGTCAGTTGGCAGCCGTGCCGGACTTCTTCTTCGGCGCGCTGGTTGCGGCCGATGCCTTCGGCGCCGCGGTCTGTTTCGGCGGATCGGAGCGCATGCCGCCCCAGGGATCGTTGGACGTCTTGGAATCCGGAATCTTCTTCAGCGTTTCCTTATAGGCCTTGTCACGCTCGGCTTCGGCCGCCTTCTCCTCCGGGGTCTTGCTCGGGGCGTCCTGCAGCAAATTGAGATTGGGCATTTGCGCATAGGCAGGTCCCGCCACCACGGCCAGCACCGCGGCCAAACGGAAAAGCTTCATCGTCTACTCCTTGATCATCCCATGAGGCACGGATCGCCCGTACCTCGTCATCCTTGTCGCGGTCGCCGAGGCCGTTCGAGGCCGGCTAGAGCCGATCCGATCGGCACGATTTGGGCCCATGCAGCCAATCGTCCCAGATCGGACCGCATTTGGTGCACCCGCTCAGCGCGAGGCCGAGCGCGACCATAGAGAAGACGAGGACATACCGACGCAACATCATCCACCCCTACCCAAGCCAGGCATCATATCGGCCCAAGTCAGGCATTTTCAAGCCGACGGGACCGGCGCGAGACCGGGTGACTTTGCCGCGCCGATGCGCGCACAATGCCCGAAACATCAGGCAATACAGGAGAGCGCGACAGCAATGCAAATGCAGCCAGACGCCGAATTCGGCCTCCCCGACGCCAGACGCATCCTCGGCGAGGTTTTTGCGCCCTGGGTCCAGGATCTCAACCTCGCGGTCGAGCGCATCGAGCACGCGCAGCCGGCGGATGTGCCGGACTGGCAGCCGGGCGCGCTCCTGCGCATGCCGTTTTCGGAGCGACTGTGCCGGAACGGCGGCGTGGTTTGCGGCCAGGCCCTGATGGCGCTCGCCGACACTGCGATGGTCATCGCGATCCTCGCTGCCAATCGCGGCTATCGCCCCATGACCACGGTCGACCAGACCACGCATTTCATGCGCGCGGTCTCCTCAATGGACGTGCTGGCGGACGCGCGCGTGGTGCGGCTCGGGCGTACCATGAGCTTTGGCCGCGTCACGCTGCTCTCGGCTGCGGACAACAAGCCGGTGGCGATGGTGTCGAGCGCGTTCGCTATGCTGCCGGGCTGAGCATCAGCACGAAAGAAGAGAGCCGCGTGAGCGCACAGCGCACCGCGGCTCCCCATCACGATCGTGTCGAAGCAAGGGACCAAAGCGCGATTGCAGTCGCGCTTCGGTCCGCACGCCTCAAATCACTTGCCGAGCACCTCGTCTGCTGCGGTGACGATGCTGGCGGTCGGATTCTTTCCGCAATAGGCACCGAATTTCTTGGCGTTCTCGATGAACACGTCGGTGTCGATGATCGCGTTGTCCTCGTCGCCCTTGTACCAGCCGTCCATCCAGGTCAGCACGACCTGGATGTTGTCTTCGCCGCTCTCGAGGAACTGCTTGCAGCTCATGGTCGAGAGGTCCCACTTGACGGCGTGGGCGGGCATCGACGACAGCGAGAACGCGGCGGCGAGCAGAAGCGAAAGCGTGGTCTTCATCGGAATCTCCATCGGCGCGTAACGCCATAAAAGAAAGGCTTGTGAGCAAAGTCGGCGGAACTGACTGTCCGCTCCAGCGTCGCAATCGAAGTCTGAAGCGCTGTGCAAGTAGCGCCAGTATTGAGGAGTGACAAGCGCGTCGGCCTCGCCTTCGTGCAATAATGCGCACGATGTGAACGAGCGTTCGCATCGCATCCACAGCACGGTTATGATTGCGTGCGGCGACGGCGGCGCTGCCCTGCAAGCGCGCGCTCGCGGGCACCTAGTCGTCGATCCCGTGAGTGACGCCGCCTCAGACTCAACGATCGGCGGAAGGCTGATTGATCACGGCCCTCGGGTGGTAGCTCTGCGCGCCCGTGCGGGGATCGCGCAACCCCCGTTGAAGCGCCAGAGGCCGTCTACCCTATTTCGGCTTTTTGGCGGGTTCGCTCGGGCGGGCTCCGCCCCACGGGTCGTACTTGTCCTTGGGCTCGGGAATGCGCTCGAGCGCGGCCTTGTAGGCCTTCTCGTCGACCTTGGGCTTGTTGTCGGCCGGCTTGGCCGGGTCAGCTGCTGGCCGCCGGCCCTGCGCCTGCGCCGAGCCGGCCGTCAGTGCCAGCACAGCGGCCGCTATGACCAAAATCCTCATCGGTGCAATCCCCTTCGTCTGGGGTACAAACCTAGCCTGCAATTCCGGAATATGAAATGCCGCGAGTTCCAGCACTTCAGCAAATCTTGATCGCCAGGGACTTCGCCGGATCGCATTGCTGCCTATCTGTTGTCCCAGGGGACCTTCACGGATGTTGCGGACTATTGCTCATGCGGCGCTGCTCGCCGGCGCGCTCGCGCTGGGTGCCTGCGGCTTTGCCGACAGCCGCGCGCCGGTGCCTGAGTTCATGCGCATGAGGGAGGCCGAGCAGCCGCCGCCCGAAGCGCCTCCCGACGTCAAGCGCCTGGTACGCGAGCAGATGGATGTCGTCTTCCTGACCACCTCCTATCCGCGCGAGGTGCAGGTCGCCCCGCCCCATCGTGAGGTGCGCGGACCGGGCTGGACCTCCTGCGTCCGCGCGCAGCTCACCTCCGCGACTGGCACTTCGCTCGGTGCCCAGACCTACATCGTGACGATAACGGGCGGAAAGGTTGTCGACCGACGACGTGCGGAAGCCGACGACATCTGCGGGACCGAGACTTACGAGCCCATCTAGGAACCGCCCAAAAGACGGGCAGTTCCGGGAAAAACCAGCATCGTAGCGGGGAACGATCACCGCCTCCCCTTCTTGTTACCGCCGAGGGCAGTTTCGGAGGAGGACAGGATGAAGACATTCACGATTGCGCTGTTGGCGGGCGTCGGTGCTTTGGCAGCCGCGTCGAGTGCGAAGGCGTCCGATATTTACACAAGCAGCGAGTACGCTAATCCGGATCTGGTCCAGCAGGTACGGCTTGTCTGTGACGACGCCGGCCGCTGCTATCGAACCCGCGGCGGTTCGCGCGTGATCGTGCGCGATTCCTATAATTCCATGCCGCGCGAACGCTATTATGAGCGCCGGTCGTATCATCGCGACTGGGATGACGGCCCGCGCGCCGGCGTCGGCATTCGCGCGCCTGGCGTCAGCGTCGGCGTGGGTGTCGGCGACGACCGCTGGTAGTGACCACGAGGTAAGGCGAAAGGACCGGACGACGATCGTCGTCCGGTCCTTTTCGCGTCGTCAGGTTTCGAGCGGATCGGCCGGCGCGACGAAGCGCGTCAGCGACGGCAGGTTGGCGACAAAGCGCGCGAGCACCATGCCGGCACACATCGCCGCGACGAAGATGAAGGCGGAAGAAGAACCGAACCCGAGCGCGGTCAGCGCCGGCCCCGGACAGAAACCCGCCACTCCCCAGCCGATCCCGAAGATCGCCGGACCTGCGACGATTCTGGAATCGATGTCTCTTCGCGTGGGGAGATAGAATCGTTCGGCGAAAAACGGACGCGCGCGCCTCAGGACGTAGCCAAAGCCGATGAAGGTCACAGCCACCGCACCGGCCATCACGAAGGCAAGGCTCGCATCCCATGTCCCCGCCGGAATGCCGCCAACGTCGAGGAAGTTCAGAACCTTCGCGGGGTCGGACATGCCGGAGACGATGAGACCGAGACCGAAGATCAGGCCGATCACGAATTGAATGAGGATGGCCATCGGCGTCAGCTCCAGTGCCGCATGACGAAGACGGTCGCCATGCCGGCAGCCACGAAGATGACGGTCGCAACCAATGAGCGCGGCGAGAGCCGCGACAGGCCGCAGACGCCGTGCCCGGAGGTGCAGCCGCTGCCCCACACCGAGCCAAAGCCGGTGAGCAAGCCACCGACAATCAGGGTGACCGTTCCCGCCTCGATCGTCTGCGGCGGCAGGCTTCCCGTGGCGAGCCGTACCAGCAAGGGTGCGGCGACAAGACCCGCGACGAAGGCCAGCCGGCCGGCGAATTCGCCGTCCTCGTAGGGCGGAAACAGCCGCGCCGCGATCCCGCTGACGCCGGCGACCCGTCCCGTCGCCCACATCAGCAGCACGGCGGCGAGGCCGATCAGCGCGCCGCCTACAAGCGAAGCCATTGGCGTGAAAGACGTCGCAACCATTCGACCCTCCGGACCGCGCGCTCCCCTCGCACTCTACACCCTCCCGCATGCTCAACGAGACGTTAATATTACCGATCGAATTGAAGCGACGTCCCAACGGTATTTTCCATCCTTTGCGCTAAGGATGACCCGCGTAACACGGGCTCAGCCCGCGTGATTGGGGACGACGGGACGTGGTCGACATCGCGCAGCAGGCGGCGATCAATCCGGCAACGGATGCCGGAGCCGCGCGCGCGCGCGTCCCGCTGACGGCGATCGACCCGGGCCAATGGCGCGCGCTCGCGCAGCGCGCGGTCGAGCCGAACGGATATTACCTGCCCCCCTGGGAGCTCGCCGTCAGCGCAACCGCGCGCGGCCGCACCAAAGCCTCGGCATTGCCCGTATTCGACAGTTCTTCGACGCGGCTGATCGGGCTGATGCCGGTGATCTCGCTGTGGCGGGCCTGGAAGATTCCCCTGCCCGCGCTGGTGAGCGCGCATCCCTACGGCACGCTGTGCAGTCCGCTGATCGACCGCGACGCCCCGATCGAGGCGGCCGCGTCTCTGTTGCAGAGGGCGCGTGAGGCCGGCGCGCATGCGCTCGTGCTGAACGACGTCGCGCTCGACGGTGCTGCGATGAATGCATTCAAGCAGGTCCTGAGCCGCGACGGCCTGAAGCCGCGCGTGCTTTCCTCCTACATCCGCGCCAGCCTCGACGCGACGCAGGATGGCGAAACGCTGCTGCGCGACGCGCTCGGCACCAAAAAGCTCAAGGAGCTGCGCCGCCTGCGCCATCGGCTCGAAGAGCACGGCCCTGTTACGTTCGACGTCGCACGCCGGCCTGACGAGATCGGACCTGCGCTCGAAGCATTCTTGCAGCTCGAAGCCAGCGGCTGGAAAGGCAAGCGCGGCACCGCACTGGTCCAGCATGCGGGTGATGCGACCTTCGTTCGCCGCGCCGTCCCGGCGCTGGCGGAGACCGCGCAGTGCGAGATCATCACGCTTCGCGCCGGCGCGACGCCGATTGCCGCCGGCATCGTGCTGCGCCATCAGGATCGCGCCTTCTTCTTCAAGCTCGGCATCGACGAGCGCTTTGCGAGATATTCGCCGGGCGTCCAGCTCACGCTGGACCTCACCCGCCATCTCTGCGCCGATCCGGCCATCGCCAGCGCGGATTCCACCGCAGGCTCCGACCACCCCATGATCAACCCGATCTGGCGGGGACGTTTTGCGATCGGTGACGTGCTGGTCCCGCTGCGGCGGCACGATCCGGTGGTGGCGCTCATTCATGGAGCGCTGGTTGGCGTTAACGCCGTGCATGAGACTGCGCGACGCATGGTTCGCCGGCTCCGCAAATAAGCGAAAGCTACTCCGCCGCCTGCGCGTTGATCTCCTCCGAGACCTGGCGGATGGCGCGGGCGAGCAGGTTCGGATCCTGCGCGCCCGAGACGGCGTATTTCTGCGCGAAGACATAGGTCGGCACGCCGGAGATGCCTTTCTCGGCGGCCTCCTGGGCGTCCGCCGAGACGCGCGCGACGTCCTCGTCACTGGCAAGGCGCTTGCGCACGTCGTCGGCATCGAGGCCCACATCGGCGGCCGCCTGCACCAGCACGTTCACATCAGTGAGATCGCCGCCGTCACGGAAATACAGCTCCATCAGGCGTTGTTTCATCTCGGGCGCCTTGCCGATCGCTTCCGCCCACAGGATGAGGCGATGGCAGTCGGTCGTGTTAGGCTGACGGGCGACCAGCTCGGGCTTGTAGACGAGCCCCTCCTCGCTCGCGGCCGCGACGACGCGGCCCGCGATGCCCTTGTAGGCCTCGACCGAGCCGAACTTTTGGGTGAGATAGGCCTCGCGGCTGATGCCCTCGCGCGGCACCCAGGGATTGAGGAAGAACGGGCGGAAATTGAGCTTGACCGGGACGTCCGGCACGAGCGCCAGCGCGCTCTCGATCCGGTGCTTGCCGATATAGCACCAGGGGCACACCACGTCGGAGACGACGTCGATCTGGAGCGGTTTGAGCGTGCTCATGTCAGGCGCCTCCTTCGGGCGGGTAGCGGGTTCGCCGGAAGATAAGCCGAACCGAAGACGGCGCAAGGCACCGGCTCTGCATGGCTCACGACTTCACCTCTGCGGTTATTGTGACAGGTCCCACCCGCCCCGATACTCGCGGCCACGATCAAGCCCGGGGACAAGAAGGGGAGACCGCAATGAGCGCCATTTTCAAGCCGGAAGGCCATCAGTTCCGGGCCACGGAGCGTGCCGGCGGCCCGTGGTCGCCGGACATGCTGCAGGGAAGCGCCACCACGCTCTGATGACCCGCGAGGTCGAGCGTCTCGCCGCCGAATCCGGCTTCGCGGTGCGGCGCCTGACCTTCGATCTGTGGCGGCCGGCGGGCCTGCGCACCTTCAGGACGGTCAGCGAATTGTTGCGCGACGGCCGCAAGGCCAAGACCTTGCAGGTGCGCCTGATGGACGGCGAGACGGAAATCGGCCGTTGCACGGCACTGCTGACGGCGCCGAGCGCAGACTCGCCCGTCGATCCCTTTGCGAGGCCTGCGGCGGTTGACAAGGGGCCCGAGGCGGGCGCTCCGCCGCCGGCCTTCACGCAGAAATGGAGCCGCTATTTCCAGAACGTCTCGGTGCGGCTGATCGAGGGCGCACTGGAGAAGCCGGGCCCGGCGGCGGCATGGATGCGGCTCGACGCAGCCTTGGTCGAGGGCGAGCCGAACACGCCGCTCTTGCAAGCAGTGCAGGCCGCGGACTTTTCCAGCGGCGTCGCGCAGATCGTCGACATGCGCGACTGGACCTTCATCAATCCGGAGATCAGCCTCTATTTCTTTCGTCCGCCGGAGGGCGAATGGATCCTGATCCGCGCCACGACGCGTGTTGGCGCCAATAGCGCGGGTCTCACCACGGCGACACTGAGCGACCGCAACGGAGCGTTCGCCGAGGTGATGCAGGCCATGAGCTTCGAGCGCCGCGACGCCGTGCAGGCTCAGGCGTCCTGAGCCGCGAGCGTGATCAGGGCGGCCTCGGATGCGGCATCAACAGGCATGAACATCTCGACGCGAAGCTCCTGCAGCGTCACGTCCTGCGGCGTGCCGAGCGTCAGCACCGCACCGATCAGGCCGATGCCGACGTCGCCCTTGCGCAGGCGCACCTCGCAGAGCGGCCCCGGCACGGCGCTGTCCTCGATCCCAAGTGCGGGAAGCTCCGGCAGCCGCATCAATTCGCGCCAGGTCGATTGCAGGGCCTCATCGAGCGGCGCGGCCATCGCTTCATGGCGCGCCCGCGACAGCAGAGCAGCAGCGACGGCGGGCCAGTTCTCGACGAACGGCTTGAGCTCATTCGGCGCCAGGAACATGCGCATGTGATTGAGCGGCCGCTGCATGCGCTCAGAGCCGAGCAGCATGGTCATCAGGCGCGAGGCGGCGCGATTGGCCTGCTTCACATTCCAGCCTCGATCGGTCACGATCGCTGGGAACGGCTCGTGCCGTCGCAGCAGAAGATCGATGGCGCGCCGCGCATCGGCAAGTTCGGGCGCGGCAAGGTCGCGCTCGCCATATTGCCGGGCGAAGCCGCCGGCCTCGAGCAGCGCGTTGCGGTCGCGCAGCGACAAATCGAGAGCGGATGCGAGTTGCAGCAAAATGTCCCGGCTTGCTGCCGCCTTGCCGGTCTCGACATGGCTCAGATGCTTGACCGAGATGCCGGCCTCGAACGCCAGCTGCGCCTGGCTCGAGGCGCGGCGCATGCGCCAGCCGCGCAGGAGATCACCGACGGGATTGGCCGGCCGCAATCGCCGGAACGCGCGTGTGTCCATCCGCAGATTATGCGGGGGCCGCTCCTGCCTGTAAACGCCGCTATGGCAAACCGGCTGCCATCTGCTTCAGCCGTTCGGCGGTGCGCTCGTCCGCCGGAAAGAAGGTCTCCAGCGCCAGCTCCGACAGCGTGATGTCCACGGGCGTGCCGAACACCATGGTGGTGGAGAAGAAACTGAGGATCTCGCCGTCATGTCGCAGCTTGAACGGGATCGCGACATTGTCGCTCGACAGCGGGGCCGCGCGCGCCGGAATGGGATAGCTCTTCAGGTCGTTGTAGAGCTTGATCAGCTCAGGATCGGCGGTCGCCTCGCATTGCCGGTGCAGCCGCTCCAACAGATGCCCGCACCATTCTGCAAGGTTGACCGTGCGCGGCGCCAGCGCCTCGGGATGGAACGCTAGCCGCAGCACGTTGAGGGGCTGGCCGAGCAGATGCTGTGGGATGCCGTCGAGCAGCGGCGCCACCATGCGGTTGGCGGAGACAAGGTTCCAGTGCCTGTCCACCGCAAGCGCGGGATTGGGCTCGTGCGCCCTAAGGACGAGGTCGATCGCCTGGCGAGCTGATTTCAAGGCCGGATCCTCCAGCTGGCGCTGCGGAAATGCCGGCGCATAGCCGGCGGCGACCAGCAGCACGTTGCGTTCGCGCAGGGGCACGTCGAGACGCTCGGCGAGCCGCAGCACCATGTCGCGTGAAGGCGCGGCGCGGCCGGTCTCGACGAAGCTCAGGTGCCGCGCCGAGATCTCGGCCTCGCCGGCGAGATCGAGTTGGCTCATGCGGCGGCGCTGCCGCCATTCGCGCAAATGGTCGCCGATATGGATCGGCTGGCTGCGTTCGGCCTGGGCCGTGGATGCATGTGCGTTCATGACCAGAAACCTATCATGCGGATTTCGGCCCTTCCATTACCCGCGAGGTAATCGAATTGGCCCTCGGGCCGGCGCATCTTCGGCTGCAACAGGAGATGATCATGATCGCGCTGCTGCTCTATCGGACCGTTGCAGACCATGTTGTTCCGTGGGCCATGACGCTCGCGACCCGCATCCTGGCGCGCAGCCTCAACATGCCGGAGCCGCTCGTGCATTCGACCGGCGATTATGTCGTCGCGCAGGTCATCGCCTTCGAGCATGGCGTCGGCAGGAGCCTCTGTCCGTACCGCCTCGCCCGCCTGCTCCGCGCCTGGTGGCGCGGATTGCGTTGATTTCCACCCGAGCCCAACCCAAGCAAGGAGACCTACGATGATCGAAGCATCCACTTTCCTGCGCCGCGCCCTGCTCGCCGACGCAATCTTCAGCGGCGTTGCCGCTCTCGGTTTCACCTTCGGCGCGAGCGCGTTCGCTGAGCTGTTCAACCTGCCCGAGGCGTTGCTGCGCGAGACCGGCCTGTTCCTGATCGCCTATACCGCGCTGGTCGGCTGGCTCGCTTCGCGCCCATACGTTTCCAGGGCGCTCGTGCTGCTGGTCGTGATCGGCAACGCCGCATGGACGGTGGGCAGCATCACGCTGCTACTGTCTGGCGCAGTGTCGCCGAACCTTGCGGGCGAGCTGATGGTCGTGGCGCAGGCCATCGCGACCGGCGTGTTCGCCGAGCTGCAATATGTGGGATTGCGCAGAAGTGGGAGTGTGGTGACGGCGTGAGGCCTCTCGTGTCCCGAACGCGCTGCAACGCTTTTGGCGTTGCGGCGCAGAGCCGGGACCCAGATTGTACGAATTGCGCTGGGATGGGCCCCGGCTCTGCAGCGCACCGCCGAAGAGGCGCTGCGCCGCGTCCGGGGCACGAGAGCGGAGGCTACGCCCGCGCGCGGCCGTTCGGTTTGGCCACGGCGTGGCCGTTGAGCTTCTTCTTTTTGGCGGCCTTGCTGGCACTCTTGGCCCCCGCCTTCTTGGCCTTGCGTTCGGTGCCCGCCTTCACCTTGGCACGTTCCGCCCGCGCCTCGGCGCGCAGCTTCTTGCGCTTCTTCTCGCAGGAGTCGCACTTGCAGCCGATCGGCTTCAGATAGGCTTTGAAATAGTCGGTGCCGTAATCGTAGTTGATCTCGTCGCCCGGCTCGATGTTCCTGATGGCCCGAATGAACACCTTGCGCTCGCGCGGGCGGACGTCGGACTCGGCGTTGGGCCGGCAGGAATGGTTGATGTAGCGGGCGAGGTTCTTGCGCACCGAGCCGTCGATGGTCCAGCGGCCGTTGAGCTCGAACAGATATTTGTTCTCGATCTCGTCATGTGCCGGGATCCGCGAATCCAGGATCGGTCCGAAATAGCGGACGATCCGGGTGCCCTTCTTGATCGGCTTGGTGGCGAAGAGGCCGAGTCCGGTCTTGGAGCGGCCGACGCGATAGGGTTTTTGCGAGGAGATGGCTGGCATGATCAAGTAAACGAGGACGCGAACGAGGCTGGAAGAGCCCAAGCGAAGCCGCTCTTCTAGAACGATTCCGCGCCGCTGTCAGGTATATCCCACTCCTGTTTGAACCTTGCCCACAATGAAGACGTCTGATGGGACGGAGTTCCCGTACTATCAAAGCCCTCATGATGAGCCACGTCACCCGCATAGGCCTCGCTGCCTTGATGAGTTGCATCGGCACGAACAGCGCCGACGCCCAATCCGTGGGCAGCACCTACACCTCGAGGGCGCCAAAGAACTGCCGCCAGATCGGCAAGCCCAGCGAGCTCGACGGCAGCACGACGCGCATCTGTCCGGGCAAGGACGGCCTCATGTTGCTGATTGCCGAGGACGATCTTCGCGAAATCGTCTCGGTCGGCCGCAATCGCAAGGAAGCGGCCGAGGAACCTGCGGCCAAGGTCTGGTTCGCCCCGTTCAATTCATCCGAGACCACGATCGAATGGCGCGCCGCGGGCACGAAGCCGTTCGCGATCATCCAGCGCTGGCACATCGCCGACAGCACCGATCCCGACAAGCAGGGGCGGCCGAACACCAAGGCCATACTGGTCGTGACCCGGCTGCCGCCGGGCCCGGTCTGCCACGTCGCCTATGTCGATGCGGTCGCCAACCCCACCGCCAACGAGCTTGCCCGCAAGGCCGCCGACGATTTCGCGCGCGGCTTCGCGTGCGGCAAGGACGAGGTGAAGATCATCGGCGCGCGCGGCCGCGCCGTCGAGCTGGCGACGATGCGCTAGGGCGCCGCGGGTCGATCAGCGGCTTGGCAGCTTCGCCGTGATGGGCGCGGTCAGCATCGCCTCCAGCAGTCGCTCGGCCGTCGTCCCCTCGGGCAGCCGCTCCAGAATGTCCTTCAGCCGACCGTCCAGCAGCAGCATGGTGAAGCCGTGCACCATCGACCAGGCGCGCGCGATCGCCGCACCCTGGTTCAGCGTCAGCGCATCTTCGCTGATCTGCTCCTGCCGCATCGCGCCGATGGCATTCGCAAGTCCGGCGAAGGAGGCTTCGGCGGCCTCGTGCAGCGAGGGTCTCGAATAATCGAGCCGCTCGGTGCGGAACATGATCCCGTACATGCCGGGATGAGCCTGCGCGTAGGCGACATAGGCTTTCGGCCGCGCCAATGCGCATTCGAGCGGGGTGCTGGCTGCGTCCGAGGACGAGGCCATCGCGGCGTTGAACTGGCGGAAGCCGACGGCGGCGAGCTCGCTGAGAAGCCCGGTGAGGTCACCGAAATGATGGGTCGGCGCGGCATGCGAGACGCCCGCCTCGCGTGCCACCGCGCGCAATGTGAGACCGGCGAGCCCATCGCGTTCCAGCACTCGTTCGGCGGCCTCGAGCAGCGCCTCGCGCAGGGCACCGTGATGATAGGGCGTCTCGGTCTTGACACTCGGCGGACGACGCGCGGACCGCGTCGGCGCGCCCGCTGACGATGATGTCTTTCGCGGCCTACGCGCGCCGCGCGCGGTTTCGGTCCTGGGTTCACTCTTGCTCATGAGACAAGCTATAAGACGCAATATTGACAGTGTAAAGATTTCGCTTGACCAATGCGGCAATCGGCGCTATCGAATCTTTACGATGTAAAGATCAGGAGGATATGCCGTGCAGCACGACTCCATCACTGAGCGCCGCAACAATATCGCGCCGATCCCGTTCGAAGCGGACGCGCCATTCCTGAAGATCATCGGCGAATTGCCGCGCGAGCTGAACGGCACGCTCTATCGCAACGGCCCCAATCCGCAATTCGCTTCGCCCGGCGCGCATTGGTTCGTCGGCGACGGCATGCTGCACGCGTTCCAGCTCGACAATGGGCGCGCCAGCTACCGCAACCGCTGGGTCCGCACTCCGAAATGGCTTGCCGAGCACGATGCCGGCCGCGCCCTGTTCGGCGGCTTCGGCCGCAAGCTGCCGGATGCGCCGGCCGATCTCACCGATAGCGGCGTCGCCAACACCAACATCATTTTCCATGCCGGCAAGCTGCTGGCGCTGGAAGAGGCGCATCTGCCGACCGAGATCGAGCCGGGCACGCTGGCGACGCGCGGCTATCACAACTACCAGGGCCGCGTCGCCGGCAGTTTTACCGCGCATCCGAAGATCGACCCTGCGACCGGCGAACTGGTGTTCTTCGGCTACAACGCGGCAGGTCCGCTGACGCCCGCCCTCTCCTACGGCTCGATCGACGCCTCCGGCAAGACGACGCGATTCGAGCGGTTCGAGGCGCCCTATGCCAGCATGGTGCACGACTTCATCGTCACCGCGAACCATGTGCTGTTTCCGATCCTCCCGGTCACCGGCAGCATGGAGCGTGCAATGAGCGGACGGCCGCCCTACGCCTGGGAGCCGGACAAGGGCGCCTATGTCGGCGTGATGAAGCGGAGCGGCACGGCCAAAGAGATCGTCTGGTTTCGAGCTGAGGCCTGCTACGTCTTCCACGTCATGAATGCGTGGGAGGACGAGAACCGCATCGTCGCCGACGTCATGCAGTTCGAGGAAGCGCCGCTGTTTCCGCATCCCGACGGCCGGCCGACCGATCCGGAGAAGTCGCGCGCCCGGCATTGCCGCTGGACCTTCGACCTCTCAGGCAATACCGACCGCTTCCAGCAGACTTACCTGGACGATCTCACCGGCGAATTCCCGCGCATCGACGACCGCCGCGCCGGGCTGAAAAACCGTCACGGCTGGTACGCCTGCGCGAATCCGCGGCTGCCGATGTTCGGCGCGCTCTGCGGCGTCGTCCATGTCGACGGCAACGGCCGCCGGCTCGGCCATTATCTTCTGCCCGCCGGCGACACCATCTCCGAACCGGTGTTCGTCGAGCGATCGAAGGATGCGACTGAGGGCGATGGCTGGCTGCTGGCGGTGGTCTGGCGCGCGCGGGAGAACCGCAGCGACCTCGCCGTGTTCAACGCCACCGATATCGAGGCGGGCCCCGTCGCGCTGGTGCAGCTCGGCCACCGCGTGCCCGATGGTTTTCACGGCAACTGGGTGAGCGCGGTTTAGCACGCCCGGAATGACAGCGCAGATGCGTTACCAAAGAGATGTCTCATGCACATGCCCTCGATCACTGCGAGTTTTCTCGCTGTCCTCACCCTGGCTTGCGTCGCGCTCACGCTCCAGATGATCCGGCGTCGGCGAAGCAGCCACGTCATCTTCAACGGCGGCATCCTGCTCGCCGCCGGCCTTCTCATCGCCGCCGCGCTGCCGATCCTGTCGCGTCTGTCTTGGATGGAATTGGCCGGCGAGGCGTCCGACCAAGCCGTTGCAGCGCTTCATTTTTTGGAGGTCGCTTACGTTATTTTGACACTGTAAAGATTTCGCTTGACCCGGGATCTCTCCTGAATTATTGATCTTTACATCGTAAAGATCGGCCTGACCGAGGTGGGCAATGGCGATTTTCCTGATCCTCGCGCCCTACGGCGCTTACACCTTCCTGATGCTGGTGACGTCGGCCACGGTTAGTATGTTCGCGGCCTCCACGATCTGCCTCGGCACCGTCGCGATCGATGTGGCTTGCGGCCGTTCGGTGAAGACCCTGGCCGCGGGCTCGGCTGTCGTGTTCGCTGCGATCGGCCTCTACCTCGCGCTGCTCGATCCGACGCTGGGAGCGCTCGGCGTCAAGCTGTCGGTCGATCTCGGCATCTTCGCCATCTCGCTCGGCTCGATGCTGGTCCGCCGTCCCTTCACGTTGCAATATGCGCTTGAAGCGGTGCCGGCCGAGACCGCGGCGATGCCGGGCTTTCTCCACGCCAATTACGTCATCACCGGCGCCTGGACCGCGGCCACACTCTTGATGGCGGCCGCCAATGTCGTGCTGCTCTATGTCCCGGGCCTGCCGCTCTGGTCGAGCCTTGCGGTCGCCTTCGCCGCGCGCAACAGCGCGATTTACTTCACAAAGTGGTATCCCGAGTATCGCCAGATCAAGTACGGTACGCCCGCCCGCACATTGCCCAACGTTCGCTGAACAGGATTGAAGATGAAGGACGTATTCGCCCGCCTCGCCTCCGATCTCTTCTCCGCCATCGTCTTCCTGGTCGTCTATCTCGTCACCGACAACGTCATCCTGGCGACATCGGTGGCGATCGCCGGCGCGATCGCGCAGGTGATCTACGCGCGTATCAAGGGGCAGCAACTCAACTACATGACCTATGCGAGCCTCGCGCTCGTCGTCGGACTCGGCGCGATCACACTGCTGACCCATGATCCCCGCTTCATGATGGCAAAGCCTTCGATCGCGCATTTCGCGATCGGCGCGATCATGCTCAAGCGCGGCTGGATGCTGCGCTATATGCCACCGATCGTCGTCGAGACCGTCCCGGAATATGTGACGGCTGCGGGCTATGCCTGGGCGGTGCTGATGTTCGTGATCGGCGTCGGCATGATCGCCGTCGCCTCCACAGGCGATCTGAAGCTGTGGGCGTTCTACCTCACGGTGGTCGCAGGCGGCGCCAAGATCCTCGCCTTCGCCGTGCAGTATGTTGTGCTCCGGCTCATCGTCACCAGCCGCCGGCGCGCCGCCGCCCGCGCCTAAATGCCTCCAATGCAGCGTTAGGCACGCGCGACGAGTTGGGCTATAGGCTCGCTCAGGACTGGCCGCGGATCGTCGTGGCCTGCCGGGATTTTGGGAGACGGGAATGGCCGTAGACGGCAACTGGAATCTGACCATGACGACGCCGATGGGCGAGCGCCAGGCGACGCTGAGCCTCAAGGCCGCCGGCGGCACGCTCACGGGCACGCAAGGCGCGGAAGGTAATACCGCCGAGATCTTCGACGGCACCGTCTCTGGCGACAACGTCTCGTGGAAGGTCTCGATCGACAACCCGATGCCGCTCACGCTCGAATTTGCCGGCACGGTCTCCGGCGACAGCATCAGCGGCGAGATGGGCATCGGTCCGATGGGCAGCTTCCCCTTCACGGGCGCCCGCGCGTAAGGCCGCACAGTGCGCGTGCTCCGTCTCATCGCGGCGACGATCCTGTGCGTCGCGACACAAGCGGCGCGCGCGGATGACACCGACCCGGCGTGGCGCGCAAGCGCGCTCGCCCTGGTGCCGGCGGGTTACGTGGCCGGCACCGCCTATCGCACCGAAGGTGCGACCGGCTACCTCGCCGTCTATCCCGAGACATCGAACGATCCGAAAACGCCGGCCAGCGTGTTCGCTGCGCGCGAGAGCCTCGTCGTCAGGCTGATACCGGATGCGACGCGCGCGATATCAGCCGAGTTGAAGCCGCGCGCGGAGCCAGCCCCTGACGACGACGACACCGATTTCGCCAAGCTGCACGCCGATCTTGCCGCCAGACGCGGGGCACTGCCCGATGGCACCGAGCCCTGCAGTCTCGGCGCTCGGTCCGTCGACAAGGATCCCAGCGGCCTCAACGTGCGCGCCGAGCCGTCGGTGAAAGCGCGCGTGCTCGGCACGCTGCCGCCGCCCTATCGGCTCAAACTGGGCGGCGCCGAGAACACGCCCGAGGGCGGCTGGCTCACCGAATTCCGTATCATCGGCTTCAAGAGCGGCTGGTTTCTGATCGAAGGCGCGAAGCCGCCCGGCAAGGACTACGAGGACGACAAGAAATATCCACGTAGCGCGCCAAAACCCTATGCCGGGCGCGGCTGGGTCGCGGCCAACAAGGTCGGCGCCAGCTATGCCAACGGCTACACGCGCGCCGGCGGACTTTTCCAGGCGCCCTTCGTCGACGCCAAATGGATGCCCGCCCAGCGCGAACTCGGCGGCCCGATCGACGGCGACGGCGGGCCGAAGCGCATTCTCGCCTGCAGCGGATATTGGGGCCTCGTCGAGAGCCATGACGGCGTCCGCGGCTGGTGGCGCTCGCTGTGCTCCAACCAGGTCACGAATTGCAGTTAGGCCGCTGAAGTTTCCGCATCGTCATGGCCGGGCTTGTCCCGGCCATCCACGCCTTGCTCGCAGCACGAAGAACGTGGATGCCCGGGACAAGCCCGGGCATGACGGTCTCCTGCGGAGATACATGCAACATCACTGCGCGCCAGCGCGGTGATGTAACCTAGCCTAGATTCAACTCCTTGAAGAAGTCGTTGCCCTTGTCGTCGACGATGATGAAGGCGGGGAAGTCGACGACTTCGATGCGCCAGATCGCTTCCATGCCGAGCTCGGGATATTCGAGCACCTCGACCTTCTTGATGCAGTGCTCGGCGAGGTTCGCCGCGGCGCCGCCGATCGAGCCGAGATAGAAGCCGCCGTATTTCTTGCAGGCCTCGCGTACGGCCGGGGCGCGATTGCCCTTGGCCACCATCACCATCGAGCCGCCGGCGGCCTGGAACTGGTCGACGAAGGAATCCATGCGGCCGGCCGTGGTCGGACCGAACGCACCGGAGGCGTAGCCCTCGGGCGTCTTGGCGGGGCCGGCGTAGTAGACCGGATGGTTCTTGAAGTAATCCGGCAGCGGCTCGCCCTTCTCCAGCCGCTCGCGCAGCTTGGCATGGGCGGAGTCGCGCGCCACGATCATGGTGCCGGTCATCGAGACACGCGTCTTGATCTGATGCTTCGAGAACGTCGCCAGGATGTCCTTCATCGGCTGATTGAGGTCGATCTTGACGACCTCGCCGCCGAGCGCCTCTTCGACCTCAGGCAGATATTGCGCCGGGTTGTGCTCGAGCTCCTCGAGATAGACGCCGTCCTTGGTGATCTTGCCGAGCACCTGGCGGTCCGCCGAGCAGGACACCCCAAGCCCGATCGGCAGCGAGGCGCCGTGACGCGGCATGCGGATCACACGCACATCGTGGCAGAAATATTTGCCGCCGAACTGGGCGCCGACACCCAGCGACTGCGTCATCTTGTGGATTTCCTTCTCCATCTCGACGTCGCGGAAGGCGTTGCCGTCGGGCGAGCCATGGGTCGGCAGCGCGTCGAGATAGCGCGCGGAGGCCAACTTCACCGTCTTCATGCACAGCTCGGCCGAGGTGCCGCCGATCACAATGGCGAGGTGATAGGGCGGGCATGCCGCCGTGCCCAATGTGAGGATCTTCTCCTTCAGGAAGGCAAGCAGCCGGTCCTTGGTCAGCACCGAGGGCGTCGCCTGAAACAGGAAGCTCTTGTTGGCGGAGCCGCCGCCCTTCGCCATGAACATGAACTTGTAGGCGTCGTCGCCCTCGGCGTAGATCTCGCACTGCGCCGGCATGTTGTTGGCGGTGTTCTTCTCCTCGTACATCGAGAGCGGCGCGACCTGCGAGTAGCGCAGATTGCGGCGCAGGTACGCATCGCGCGCGCCTTCCGAGAGCGCTGCCTCGTCGTCGCCGTCGGTAATGACGTTGCAGCCCTTCTTGCCCATGATGATCGCAGTGCCGGTGTCCTGGCACATCGGCAGCACGCCGCCGGCGGCGATGTTGGCATTCTTCAAAAAGTCCAGCGCGACGAACTTGTCGTTCGGGCTCGCCTCGCCGTCCTCCAGGATGGCGCGGAGCTGCTTCAGATGGCCCGGCCGCAGGTAATGGTTGATGTCGCCGAAAGCCGCTTCCGACAACGCCCGCAGCGCCTCGCGCGACACCACCAGCATGTCCTTGCCCAGGACCTTCTCGACCCGCACGCCCTCGGCCGTGATCTTCTTGTAGGGCGTCTCATCCTTGCCCAGCGGGAACAGCGGGGTGTGCTTGTAGGGCGGAACGGGTTTTGACGGGTCGGGAAAGGCGGTGGGAGCGTTCATGGGCGAATCTCGGGGTTTGGGCCTCTCGGGGCCTCGGCGTAGAAGCGTTCTAAGCCCATTTTGAGCGGAAAGGGAAGGGAACGGCGCGCATGGGGGAGGTAGGCTCGGGCTCAGGAAGGCACTGGTACAGCACGTGGAAAGGCTCGCGCCCGCCCTTGCACTCCGGGCGCGACGACGGTTGAATGCGCGCCCTAAGGGGCTTTTCATCATGACATTGAAACTGAACGTCCGCGGCGCGATCCTGGTCGCCGCCGCCATCACCGGCCTTGTGACCCTCGCCTCGCCTGCGCGCGCCGACCGCTGCGACGACAGCGCCAAGGAGCTGGCGAACCAGGTCGATCGCCTCAAGGTGAATTTCCGGGCAGCCAACGTCGTTTACCTGACGCACCCGGCGGCCAAGGAGTTGTCCGTCGGCTGCCGCGGCGACAAATATTCCATCGAGCTTTATGCCAAGGGTGATCGCAAGCCCACGCCGGAGTTTTATGCGCTGGTGGGATCGATGGCGGCGATCGTCTTCACCGTGACGAAGGACGACACCACGACGGGCGCGACACGCTGCCTGAAGCGGATGGGGCTGCTGCGCGGCGACAGGATCAGCATGCGCTATCGGCGGCTCAACATGGAATGCACGCGCACCAAGAAGGATGCGTCGATCGCCATCACGCGCGGCAAGGACGAATAGGCGGGGCACTGCCTTCGCTCTTATTACGCGCTCGGCGTCGCAACGCATCGCGACGCCGCCCACCACACATTCCGTCATTGCAAGCGCAGCGACTTGTCCGCCGAAGCCTTGGCGAAGGCGGAAGCAATCGAGAAACCTCTCCGCGGAGGCAGTCTGGATTGCTTCGTCGCACGAGCTCCTCGCAATGACGAGGAGACGTCTCGTCGTCTCACGCAATTGGCGCGTGGCGGACGCGAAAGCAGCCTCTTCCACCGCACCAGATCCCTCGCATTTTAACGATTGGCTTGAAGGAATTTTCGGTCCTCTCAGCGCAGGGTCAATTGTTTCCATGTGTGAGGATTTGCGGATGAAGGTTTCTACCGTAGCACCGCCGCCGATCGCGATCGTGGTTCCGAGCTACGACACGACCAAGCAGCAGGACGATCAAACCAAGACCAAGGACGCCGACCCGACCTACAAGCCGCAGCCGCCCGCGCCGCTGCCGCCGGGTCAGGGCACGCGGATCGATCAGCTCGCCTGATCGATCCTCTCGAAGACGGATCGCCCAATTCGGTCGATCCGGAGCATCTCGTTGCATCCGACGGCCCGCGACGGCTCGCATTATGTCGCCCATCTCCTGCCGCTGACCGCCGGGCGGCGGCAAAGATTCGCAGCCAGCTACGACGCCTGCGCCCTGCTGTTCGTCAGCAAGGCCGCGCTCGATACGATCGTCGCGCCCGACCTCGTCCGGAAGCTGTTCAAGCTGACGTCGACCGAGCTGCGCGTCTTGCTGTCCATTGTCGAGATCGGCGGGGTTCCTGACGTCGCCAGAAGCATGGGTATCGCCGAAACGGCGATCAAGACTCATCTCGTCCGGATCTTCGCCAAGACCGGAACCAAACGACAGGCGGATCTGGTTCGGCTCGTGGCGGCCATTACGCCACCGATCAAGGTCTGACCACAATCGCTGTCGCGTCGCGGTCGCATGTTTGCCGGAAACAAGTGCGATCAATGCACCGGCGTGGGATGGAACAAGATCGACAATGATCGCCAAACTGCTGCTGCAGAACACGATCACCACCGTCGCGATGGGCGCGCTGCTGTTCGCGTCTGCAGGGACCTTGCGCTGGCCCTCGGCCTGGGTGTTCCTCGCAACATGTACCCTGCTCGGCCCGCTCTGCGGCTGGTGGCTCTACCGGATCGATCCGGCGCTGCTCGCCGAACGTCTGCGGCCGGTCCTGCAGCAGGACCAGCCCGCCGCCGACAAGGTGTTCATGAGCGTCTTCGTCATTGCGATGCTGGCCTGGCTGGTGCTGATAGGCATCGACCGGCGCATTCAATGGTCTGACATGCCGGTCGCGTTGCAGGCGTTCGGCCTCGCGCTGTTCCTGCTCTCGACGCTGTTCACACTCTGGGTGTTCCGCGAGAACTCGTTCGCTGCCCCCGTGGTGAAGCTGCAAGCCGAGCGCGCGCAACGCGTGATCTCGACCGGCCCCTACGCCCATGTGCGTCATCCCATGTATGGCGGCATGATCCTGTTCTTTGCCGGCGTGCCGCTGCTGCTGGGCTCGTGGTGGGGACTTCTGATGGTCCCGATCCTGGTCCTCTTGTTCGCGATCCGCATCGGAATCGAGGAACGCACCTTGCGCGAGGGCCTGCCGGGCTATGCCGACTACGCCGCACGGGTGCGCTATCGCCTGGTGCCAGGCGTCTGGTGAGGGCGCCCCACTCTCCCGTGCGCCGCACAGAAAATCGCTTCCTCTCCTCCGATCGACTGACGTCGCAGCAAGCAAACCTCGCTAGAGGAACCCGCACCCACAACGCGAGACGCGAGATGTTCTGCAAGCCCCCCTGCCGCGACGAGCATGACCTCTCTCCCGTCCACGATGATTCAGACGACCGCTCTCGGCCGCAGCGTTCACAGGTGCGCGCCGGCCACGACGCGTTCGGGCGATTGATCGCGCCCGACGCGGCCGGTCCGGAACGGGGGCTGCCGCCAGCCTCCCTCCGGACCGGCTAGAGTTTCTTGTCTTGACGCGTTTTCTTGACGCGAACCGGTATCCACTTCGCTCGAAAACGCTCTAGCCATCCAACTCGCGATAGCGGCGGAAAATGCCCTGCTCGTTGAAGGGAATGCGGCGCCGGCTTTCCAGATAGGCCTTGATGTTCGGCCGCGCAGCGACCCGATCGTGCACACCGACGAGGCCCGGAATGTCTGTCTCGAACGCCGTCATGCGCTTGGGGAAGGCATAGCGCAGCCCCGCGACGATCTGGAACAACGACAGATCGACATAGGTCAGCCTGCGGCCGGTGACATAGGCGCCGCCATTCTCGTTGAGAAGCTGCTCGAAATAGCCGAGATATTTCGGCACGCGCTCGCTCCAGAAATCGGCGGTGCGCTTCTTCGCCGGCGGCTTCTGGTCCTCGTAATAGAGCGAGGGCCCGAGCGGATGATGCGTGTCGTGGATCTCGACCACGAGGTCGGTGATGGTGAGCTGAAGCTGGTGCAACCAGAGCCGGCCGGCTTCCGTCTTGGGCGCAAGCCCATGACGGGCGCCGAGATAGAGCAGGATATTGGCGGTCTGGCCGATGACGAGCTTGCCCGCTTTCAGGAACGGCGGCGCAAAGGGCGGCGTGCCCTTCGCATCCATCATCTTCATCATCGCAGCCGTCCCGCGCGCTCCGCGCGCGATGTCCGCATAAGCGGCGCCCGCCTCCTCCAGCGCCAGCCGCACATATTCGCCGCGGCCCTGGATCTCGGGCCAGTAGTAGAGCTCGTATTTCATGAGAGAGGTCCGTCAGCGTGGGGACGATCGGACCAATGTAGCATAGAGCCGCAAGTTCCGTCGTCGTGGCACGGAACATCGGCCCCACACGTCATTGCGAGCGCAAGCGAAGCAATCCAGAGTGTCTCCGCGGAGGCAGTCTGGATTGCTTCGCTACGCTCGCAATGACGTATCGAGAGAGCTTCGCGCCCTTAACTCAATTCGCTGCAAAACAATACAGCAAGCCGTCGCCGCCGGTGCTCTTCAGATCGGCCTGCGAGCAGCCGCCCTCGGGACCGCGCGAGGGGTGCGAGCTATTCCAGGACTTCGACGGTTCGTCGTCGCGCAGACCTCGCCGATCGGCATGGCCGACTACCGCGACGCCTTGCGTGCTCGACGTCCAGTTCTTGCAGGTCTTGTCGTCACCGGCGGCGAACGCGGTGCCGTCGGGTTGCGTTCCCGTCAGGATGTCGTGCCGGTTCGGCGTATCGCCGGCGCCGTTGATGACCTCCCCTTTCTCACTGAGCGCCGTCTGCTTGGTGAGGTTGTTGGCCGCGCCGTGCAGTTCGGCAACATCCTTGGCGATCACCGAGCCCTTGGCGTTCTGCCACGGTCCCTTGCCGATGCGGTCCTTGGCATTGACGGCCGGTTTGCCGTCGGCGGCCTGCGTCGAGAGATAGGCGCGCCAGGTCTTGGTGCCGGCGCCGCCGGCCTGGGCGAGCTTCTGGCATTGCGCGTCGGCTCCCTCGAGCCCGCCGAGATCGGCGCCCTTGCCCGGGCCGCTGGAGGTCACGAAGAACGTCATGTCGGCCGACTGCGCTTGCGCCGATGGCGCCGCCAGCAAGGCCATTACAAATACAGCCTTGGCGAGCGCGAGGCCTGAAATCGTCACGGTTCTCTCGATGCGGATCACGTTGTCCTCCCATTGTGCTTGTCGTTGGCCGCCTGATTTCAACCCGTCGCGCGCCTGCTTATTCCGATGCGGCGATACCAGACGCCGAAAAGAAAAAGGCGCCGTGCGGAAGCACGACGCCTTGGTTTCTCATTCCGCGAGCGATCAGTTGGTCTGCTGGATCGCCGACAATTCCCAGCCGCTGCCGGGCCGCCGGGCAAACGTCCAGACCTCGGTGACTTCGCCCGGCTGTTCGCTGCCGGCGACGACCGTGCCGCTGTTGCGGTCCAGCGTCTTGTCGGTGAGCGCAAAGCGCAGCGCCACCGTGGCGTAGTCGGTCTCGCCTTCGCGCCAGGCTTCGGCGAGGTCGCCCTGCAGAAGCTTGACGTCGGTCACCTTGTTGACGACGTTGCGCGCGCGGTTCTGGGCGAGGTCCTGCTCGAAATAGGAGACCATCTCCGGCGTCGCGAGCGTGTGCAGCTTGGCCACGTCCTCGTTCGACCAAGCGGCCTGGATCTCGCCGAGCAGGCGCTCGAACGATTCGTAATCGTTCGGCTTGATCTCGAGCGGCGCGTTATTGGCATTGGCGCCGAAGCCGAAGCCGCCGAGGCCGCTGCGCTGATTCGGCTGCGGTCCGGGAGCTGCGCCTGCATCGGCATTGGCATAAGCCGCCTGCGGCGTGTGACGGCGCTGCCACCAGGACATCGCCAGCCGCACCACCAGCACCACGAGCACGATCTGGATGATCAGGCCCAGGATCGAGGACAGACCGCCGAGGCCGCCAAACAGGCCGCCGCCGAACAGCATGCCGAGCAGGCCGGCGCCAAGGAAGCCGGCCGCAAGGCCGCCCATGAAGCCGCCAGCCCGGCCGAACAGGCCGCCGCGCGCGGGCGCGGCTGCGGCCGAGTTCATGCCTGTACCCGGCTGGGTGTAGGTGCGGTTAAACTGCGAGGCCGATCCCGGCGCCGTCGTGGTCGACGGCGGGGCCGAATAGGTGCGCGAGCCGCGTGAACCCGATGAGGAACCGCCACCGACGCGCGCATCGGCGGACGAGATCGCCAGCGCAGTCGGCAGCGCAAGCGCCAGCACGACGGCGATCGTCTTGAAGAGATTGCGGGAGCGTAGCGAGAACTTCATGTGCGTTTCCCAAATCCCCGGCATGGGGACATGCGCTTAAGATGGGCAGACTTCCCGAAAAGTGAAGCCGGTTTCGGAACCTGTGGCTGCGGCCCTCAGTCGCGGGGATGTGGCAAAAGCCCATATTTGACGCGGATTTGGCGGGATCCGGGGCGGAACCGTGGTCGCCGGTTACCGGCAGGTTTGGGACAGGAATCCCGCTTTTTCCCCGTCATTGCGGGCCCAGCTCTCTCACCTCGTCATTGCGAGGAGCCCTTGCGACGAAGCAATCCAGGGTCTTTCCACGGAGGCAGCCTGGATTGCTTCGCTGCGCTCGCAATGACGGAGAATGCGGAACGGCGCGCCGCCTCCAACCTCACCCCTGCTTCGTCATCGTCTCCTTCACCGCCGCCACGAGCTGGCTGAGCGTGAACGGCTTCGGCAGGAAGTCGAACTGCTGGCCTTCGGGCAGGCTCTTCTCGAACGCGTCCTCGGCATAGCCGGAGACGAAGATGAACTTGATGTCGGGATTCTTCTCCCGCATCGCCTTGAGCAGCGTCGGGCCGTCCATCTCGGGCATGACGACGTCGGAAACGACGAGATCGATCCCGCCGCTCTGCTCCTCCAGCATTTCCATGGCTTCGACGCCGTTCTCGGCTTCGACCACGGTGTAGCCGCGCGAGCGCAGGCCACGTGCGTTCAGAGCGCGCAGGCCCTCTTCGTCCTCGACCAGCAGGATGGTGCCCTGCCCCGTGAGATCGGTACGCGGCTTGGCCTCGCCGGCCGCGGCGTCCTTGCCGGCACCGTTGGTCGCGCTGACCGCAGCCGCCGGCTGCTCGACCTGCACTTCAGGCTCGGCATGGTGGCGCGGCAGGAAGATGTGGAACGAGGTACCCTGCCCCGGCTCGGAATCGACGTAGATGAAACCGCCGGTCTGCTTGACGATGCCGTAGACCGTCGAAAGGCCAAGGCCAGTGCCTTTGCCGACTTCCTTGGTCGAGAAGAACGGCTCGAAAATCTTGTCGCGGATGTCGGCGGGAATGCCGGTGCCGGTGTCGGCGACCTCGATCCGGACATAATCCGCGGCCGGCATGCCCTTGTAGGCGAGCTTGGCCGCTTCCTCAGTGGTGACGTTGGCGGTGCGGATGATCAGCTTGCCGCCGTCGGGCATGGCGTCGCGGGCGTTGACCGCGAGATTGACGATCACCTGCTCGAACTGGGAGACGTCGACCTTGACCGGCCAGAGATCGCGCCCGTGGATGGTCTCGTGCTTGACCTTCTCGCCGATCAGGCGCCGCAGCAGCATCGCAAGATCGCTCAAGGCGTCGCCGAGATCGAGCACCTGCGGCCGCAGCGTCTGCCGCCGCGAGAACGCCAGCAGCTGGCGCACCAGCGTCGCAGCGCGCGTCGCGTTCTGCTTGATCTGCATGATGTCCTGGAACGACGGATCGGTCGGCTTGTGCGCGTTCAGCAGGAAGTCGTTCGCCATCATGATGGCGGAGAGCACGTTGTTGAAGTCGTGGGCGATGCCGCCGGCGAGCTGGCCGACGGTCTCCATCTTTTGCGACTGGTTGATCTGGTTCTCCAGCGCGCGCCGCTCGGTGGTCTCGAGCATGTGCACGATGGCGGCTTCCGCGTCGTTCTCGGCCGAATCGACCGGTGTGACGAAGAACTGGCCCCAGCGCTCCTTGGTCCCTTCCAGCGCCACCTCGACCGGCGCGATGTCGGCCTGCCCTTCGGCGGCCTGGTTGATGGCCGCGATCAGGAGGTGCCGGTCGCGCGAATTGACCGCACGGAAGATCGACTTGGAGGCGCTGTCGAGCCCGAGGGCCTGTCCGAGCTTGGCATAGCGCGCATTGGCGCGGACGACGTTGCCGCCACGATCGACGGTCGCGATCGCCATCGGCGTATGGTCGAAGAAGCGCATGAAGCGCACTTCGGCGGCGCGGTCGGGATCGCTGCGCTCGTCGCGGGCACGGCTGATGACGAGCGTGCGCGAGGGCCCCGGCGCGCCGTCGGCGCCGAAGGCGAGCTTGTGATAGAGCCGCACCGGCATGGTCTTGCCGGTGCGCATGCGCAGATCGATATCGAAAACCTCGGTCTTCACCTCGCCCGGCACTGCCACGATCGAGGTCAGCAGCGAGGCGCCGTCGCCGGAGACGATGTCGGTCAGCTTCAGGCCGCCCGAGCCGATCTCGGCGAGGTCGTAGTCGAGCCAGTTCGCCAGCGTCGCGTTGACATAAGCGAGCTCGCCGGCGGGATTGACCGAGAAGAAGCCGCAAGGCGCGTGATCGAGATATTCGATCGCGTGCTGGAGCTCCTGGAACACGTCCTCCTGGCGCTCGCGGTCGCGGGTGATGTCGGCGATCGACCACACCGCGTATTTCGACTCGCGCTTGCCGGTCCCGAGCGGACGCACCCGCATGCGCAGCCAGCGGCCCTGGCTGCCGTCCTGGCCGGAGATGCGCACCTCTTCCTGCTGACGCTTGCCTTCGCGCGCGGCTTTCAGCAGACGGAACACGGCTTCGGAGACATCGGGGTTGCCGATGAAGACGCGTTCCACCGGGCGCACGTCCTGCGGGCCGGAGGCGCCGGTCAGGGTCAGATAGGCGGCATTGGAATAGACCACGTGGCCGCGGGCATCGGTGACCGCGAGCCCGTCGAATCCATGATCGGCGATCCGCCCCACGACCGGATCATCGAGACTGCGGTCGGCGAAGCGGATGATGCCGGCGGCGAAGGCGAACAGGTTGAACAGGCCGACCATGGCCAGCACGGCAAGGATGCCGAGAATATAGGGCTGCGCCTGCGCCCGCCCGAGCGTCATCAGCCCGACGGCGACGGCGACGAGGCCGGCGGCCACCAGCAGCACCAGCGCAATGCTGCCCGAGCGCGGCGACGGCTCGTGCGCCGCAACGGGCTCGCGTGGGAGGTCGTGGTCGGTCTCGGCTGTCATCTCAAGCTGGCGCGGCCTGTCGGCAGAGAATCAACGCGCCACGGGGCGCGTGGGGTCCTCCCTGCCTGAATCGGACCCTGAGGTGCAAGGGCAGCAGTGGCGAAAGGTACGCTGATTCCCAGATTACGGCCATTTCCGATACTTTTCGGGTGTTTTATCCCCGCCCCGCGCTGAATCCCTGCTTCAGCCGCATGACGTAGCCGATCACTTCGGCGACCGCATGATAGTGCTCGGTCGGGATTTCCTGGTCGATCTCGACGGTGGCGTAGAGCGCGCGGGCGAGCGGCACGTTCTCCACGATCGGGATGTCGTGCTCGCGCGCGATCTCCCGGATCTTGAAAGCGAGGTTGTCGACGCCCTTGGCGACGCAGATCGGAGCCGACATGCCGCGCTCGTAGGACAGCGCCACCGAATAGTGGGTCGGGTTGGTGATGATCACCGAGGCCTTGGGAACCGCTGCCATCATGCGCTTCTTGGAGCGCTGCTGGCGCAACTGCCTGAGCTTGCCCTTGATGTGCGGATCGCCTTCGGACTGCTTGAACTCTTCCTTGATCTCCTGCAGCGACATCTTCTGGCGCTGGAACCAGCTGCGGTACTGGAAGAAATAATCGGCGATGGCGATGACCGCGAGCGCCGCGACCACCGCCCCGAGCAGATGAATGGTCATGCTGGTGCTGGCGCCGAGCATGGCGGCCGGATCGAGCCTGACCATCGCCTCCATGCGATGCCGCTCCGGCCACAGGATCATGGTCATGACCACGGCGAGCAGCACCAGCTTGCCGATGCCCTTGAGAAAATTGGCCGCCGCCTGCTTGCCGAAGATGCGCTTGAAGCCGGCGCCGGGCGAGATCTTGCTGAACTTCGGTGTCAGGGATTCGGTCGACCAGACCAGGCGGTGCTGCAGCATGTTGCCGGCAATCGCCGCCAGCACCAGCATCAACAAGGGCATGCCGATCGCTGCGAGCAAGGCGAATTCGATCTGCTGCATCAGCGCGAGCAGAGCCTTGCCGTCGGTCTTGATCATCCAGGAATTGGCCAGCAAATTGCGCATCGGCGTCAGCAGCCCGCTGCCCACCGAGCCCGAGAAGGTCGAGACCACGAGCGTGCCGCCTGCCATCATGAACCAGGTGTTGATCTCCTGGCTCTTGGCGACGTCGCCGCGTTCGAGCGCATCGTCCAGGCGCTTTTGCGTCGGGTCTTCTGTTTGACTCTCTGGATCGTTGTCTTCTGCCATCGGTCTATCGTTACCTGAGCGGCATCAATTGGTGCATGACACCGATGAAGTAATCCAGATACGTGCCCATCATCGCCGTGAGCACCACGGCGAGCACCAGGAAGCCCGCGAAGATCGAGAGCGGCACACCGACGAAATAGACCTGCATCTGCGGCATCAGCCGCGCCAGCACCCCGAGCCCGATGTTGAAGACCAGGCCGAACACCAGGAACGGCCCCGACAGCTGCAAGCCTAGGCGGAACGCGGCGGCAAAGGCGCGCGTCGCGAGCGAGGCGACATCGCCGCTCGACACGGTCTCGCCCGGCGAGAAGATCGTATAGCTGTCGTTCAGCGCCGCGATCACCAGGTGATGGCTGTCGGTGGCAAACAGCAGCGTCACCCCCAGCATGGTCAGGAAATTGCCGACCAGCACGCCCTGCTGTCCCTGCGTCGGATCGACCGAGGTGACGAAACCTAGCCCCATCTGCTGCGCGATCACCGAGCCCGCGACCTGGAGCGCCGACAGCGTCACGCGCGCGGTCGCGCCCAGCACGATGCCGATCGCGATCTCATGCAGCATCAGAACCAGGAGCGGCGCGAGCGAGCCCATGTCGACCTGGTAGGCGTTGCGGTGCAGCGGCAGGATGATCAGCGTGAGCAGCAGCGCGATCGACAGCTTGATCCGCGTCGGAATATTGGTCTCGCCCAGCCCAGGCAGCAGCATCACCATCGCGCCGACCCGGGCGAAGGCGAGCATGAAGGAAGCGGCGAGCGCCGGCAGCAGCGAGACGTCGATGCGCATAATTGACGCATCTTGCCTCAGCCGCCGATGATTCGCGACGAGATCCGCAGCATGTGGGCGTGGAGGGCGTCGGCCATGAACGGCAGCGCCAGCAGCATCGTGGCAAAGATGGCCAGGATCTTCGGCACGTAGATCAGCGTCTGTTCCTGAATCTGCGTCAGCGCCTGGAACAGCGACACGATGACGCCGACCACCAGACCGACCACCATCAGGGGTGAGGACACGATCACGATGGTCCAGATCGCATCGCGCGCAACGTCGAGGGTTTCGGGGCCGGTCATTTCAAACTTCCTTTGTTATCCACCTCCCCACCGCTATTCCGAGCGATGCGAAGACCTATCCCCTCGTCATTGCGAGCGCAGCGAAGCAATCCAGACTGCCGCCGCGGAAAGATTCTGGATTGCTTCGCTGCGCTCGCAATGACGATTGGGGCGAGCGCCATCCAAATTCAGATCGGCATCTTCATGATGTCTTCATAGGCCGCGATCACACGGTCGCGGACCGACACCAGCGTGGACACCGCGACGTCGGTGTCGGCGACCGCCGTCACCACGTCCATCACGTTGGCCTTGCCGGCGGCCATCGCGACCGTCTGCGCATCCGACTTGCGGCCGGACTCCATGACGCTGCCGACGGCGTCCTTCAGCAGCGAGGCAAAGGATTGCCCGCTGGCCTCGGTGCCTTTGCCGGCACCGGCACCGCTGTTCTCCAGCACCCGGGCAAGGTTGGCATAAGCATTGGCGGCGATTGTCGGTGATGCCATGGCTCAATTGTCCTGTTCAGCTCTTGAGGATGTCGAGCGTGCGCTGGATCATCCGGCGCGTCGCACTGATGATGTTGAGATTGGCCTCGTAGGACCGCTGCGCGTCGCGCATGTCGGTCATCTCGACCACCGAGTTCACGTTGGGATATTTGACGTTGCCGCTGGCATCCGCGACCGGATTGCTCGGCTCGTATTTGACGCGGAAGTTGGACTGGTCGGGCTTGATCTTGCCGAGCGTGACGACCTGCGCGTCGAGCGTTCGGTCGAGCGCGGAGGAGAAGGTCGGAACCTTGCGGCGGTAGGGATCGCCGCCTGAGGTCTGCGCGGTCGAATCCGCGTTCGCGATGTTTTCCGAGATCACCCGCATGCGGCCGGCTTGCGCCCGCAGACCGGAGGTCGCGATCGCCATCGAGCGGGCAAAGTCGCTGCTGTCATTGGCCATGATGCGCCTCCTCTAGCTGTTCTGTTTCCGGATCATGGCCTAAGCCTTGCCGATCGCGGTCTTGAGCAGATGCAGGCTCTTCGAATAGAGCGAGGTCGCCGCCGCGTAGTCCATCTGGTTGCTGGCGGCCTTCATCATCTCCTCTTCGAGATTGACGGCATTGCCCGCGGGGCGGGTCTCGAAGCCCGCATTCTTGTTCTGGTCGAATCCGGATGCCGCGCCCGATGGCGTCATGTGAGAACCGCTGGTGCGGGCGAGCGCCAGGGGCCCCATCGAGCCCGTGACGACCCCGGCCTTGTCGAGTTTCGGCTCGACCAGGTCGCGCGGCCGGAATTTGGGCGTGTCGGAATTGGAGACGTTCTCGGACAGGACGCGCTGGCGTTCCTGGTGCCACTGCATCTTGGTGCGAAGCGCCGACAGCACCGGGAGGTCGTTGATGGACATCGTCGCGGCTCCTTCCGCCTCTTGCGGACCTCTAAAGTCCGAAGCTAGGCAGAATTTGCCGCGTGTATGGTTAACAGCTGGTTAAGGACGTTCCCGACACCTGTCCCCGCTTGGGACACGATTTTCCGCCCCGTGATTCTACGCCTCCAAAAGTGGCATTAACCCAACCATTTGGCGGCGCGTGCACAGCCCAAGAAGTCGTTTTGGATCGAGCGATTCATAGGTTATTAAGAGTTGGGGACGGCAAAACTTGCCGTGGGACGTTAAGAAATCGCAGTTTGGGGCATCGTAGGCCGGTGGTTGGCACATCTGACCACGGGCACGAGAAAAGCGCCATTTGTCGGGGACAAGTATGCAAGGCAGCCCTATCACCTTCATCGTCGCGTTCATCGTCGTTCTGGCGTTGATCGGTGTCGCTGCTTGGCTGGTTCGCCGATTCGCCAGCAGCCGGCTCGGCGCCAACACCCAGCGCGGCAGGATGCCCCGGCTCGCCGTGATCGATGCCGCCGCGGTCGACGGCCGGCGCCGGCTGGTGCTGGTCCGGCGTGACAATGTCGAGCATCTGCTGATGATCGGCGGCCCCACCGACATCGTCGTCGAGCCCAACATCGTTCGCGCCGCGCATGGCCGCGACCAGCTTCCCCAGCGTCCCAACGCCGCCGAGTCGCCGCGCCTTGCCCCCATGCCAGATGCCGGCGGCTGGGCCGACGAAGCGCCGCGGCCGGAACTGCTCGATCATCCCGAGCCGCAAATGCCCGAGCCGCCGCCGCGGCCCGCGCGCCCGTCCTTCGCCGACGAGGTGCGCCGGCCCGCTCCCGCGCTGGCCGAGCGTCGCAGCGAACCGCCAATGGGCGGCTTTCCGCCCGAACCGATCGCGCCCCGTCCCGAGCGCGAACCGCGGCCCGAGCCGCTGCCGCCGCGCGCCCCGCGCGGCGAGCCGCCACTGATGCCGCGTCCGCCGCGCCAGAGCGAGCCGATGAAGATGCCGCCCGTGCGTGCCGAGCGCGTCCCTGCACCGCCGCCTCCGCCCCCCGTGCCGCCGGCGCCGCCCGTTCCGCCGCCGGCGCCCGCCGCGAGCCCGTCGAGCGCCGAGCAGAACCTCGCCGAAATGGCACAGCGGCTCGAGGCCGCGCTGCGCCGCCCCGCCGGCGAAACGGTCGCGCCTCCCGTCGCGCCGGAACCGCCGGCCGCTCCCCCGCGGGCAGCTCGCAGCGAGCCGCCGGCGCCCCCGGCCCCGCCTCCGAAGCCGGCCGCGGAAAAGACCAGCTTTGAAAATCTCGAAGACGAGATGGCCTCGCTGCTCGGCCGTCCGAAGCCGTCTTCGTGAGGCTGCCGTCCCTCCCGCGTAGAGTTCTTTTCCTTTCTGTCCTGTTCAGCGCGGCTTTGTTCGCAAGCCTTGCGCATGCGCAGGACATCAGCATCAATCTCGGCGGCGGCGGCGCCGGCGGTGGCGGCGTCACCGAGCGCGCGATCCAGCTCATCGCGCTGCTCACCGTGCTGTCGATCGCGCCGTCGATCCTGATCATGATGACGTCGTTCACGCGCATCGTGGTCGTGCTGTCGCTGCTGCGCACCGCGATGGGCACGGCGACCGCGCCGCCGAACTCGGTGATCATCGCGCTCGCGATGTTCCTCACCTTCTTCGTGATGGGGCCGGTGCTGCAGAAATCCTACGACGACGGCATCCGCCCGCTCGTCGCCAATCAGATCGGCGTCGAGGACGCGCTCCAGCGCGCCTCCGTGCCCTTGCGCGGCTTCATGCAGAAGAACGTGCGCGAGAAAGACCTCAAGCTGTTCCTGGATCTCTCGGGCGACCCGCTCCCGGCCACGCCCGACGACCTCGCCCTTCGCATCCTCGTCCCCGCCTTCATGATCTCCGAGCTGAAGCGCGCCTTCGAGATCGGCTTCCTGTTGTTCCTGCCCTTCCTGATCATCGATCTCGTCGTCGCCTCGGTGCTGATGTCGATGGGCATGATGATGCTACCCCCCGCAACGATCTCGCTGCCGTTCAAGCTGATCTTCTTCGTCCTGGTCGACGGCTGGTCGCTGGTGGCGGGGAGTTTGGTGCAGAGCTACGGGGGGTAAGGCGGGCTTCCCGCCCCTCCGCAACGAAGCTGGCTCCGTCCCGCGTCGCATAACACTCCGCGTGACAAGACCCGGTTTGATTGCCGCAACCGTGGTGTGCACTCCCTCTCCCGCTTGCGGGAGAGGGTTGGGGAGAAGGTGTTTCCGCAATGGGACAATCTCCAAGAGGAGAAAACCCTCACCCGGCGCTTCGCGCCGACCTCTCCCGCAAGCGGGAGAGGTGAACCCAGCCGCCGCAGCAATTGATTCAACCTGAAAGCTCTGCCGGTCCTACCGCGTCATCTTGATCTGACGCACGACGGGGATCGTTGGCAGCGAGCCGGTGTGGTCGCTCTCTTCCTTGGCCTGCGGCGAGCTAGGCGCGCGGGCTGTGGCGTCGGGGAAGCGCTGCTTCATCTCGCGCAGGAAGCCGTCGAGCGTATCGACGCTGGCGGCGAGCTTGGCGATCTCGGCGAATTCGGCGCTGGACGCCGCGGCCGGCTTGCTGGCGATGTCGAAGGCGAGACGGTCGGCGCTCTCGCTCATCAGCGGCGCGTATTTCTCGCGGAAGCGCGACAGGCCGATCGAGTCGTCGGCGAGCGCATAGCCGACGGCGGCACGGATGATGTCGCTCTTCTCCACCGTGTTGAGCGGCTTGAAGTCGCGGAAGCGCTCGCCGTAATAGAGCTCGATCTGCTCGGCGGATTCGCGCCAGCGCCGTCCTGCCCAGAAGATGTCGGAACGCAGGCGAAGCACTTCGCGCCCGGAGACGTTGGAGACGATGTCGAGCGCGAGGTCGTGACGGCCGACGTCGCTCTGCGCGCGTGCTTCCAGCAGCAGGCGCTGCTGCCTGAGCTCGCCGGAGAGATCGCTGATGCGGCTCGCGCGCAGCGCGGTGATCGCCATGTCGGGCTTGCGGTTGGCGAGATAGATCATGGAAAGGCGCGCGGCGACCTGGGCGCGCGCGGCGCCTTCGAGGCGGTGATCGACCTGGTATTGCAGCAGCTCGGCGGCCTGGTCGAGCAGATCGATCGAGGCGAGACGGTCGGCGAGCCGGCGGATCAGCTCGTCGCCGCGGCGGCCGATCGGCGTCAGCTCGCGGAACTCGTAGAACATCCCGAGCGCCTCGACCGGCGGCAGCTCGTCACCCTTCGGTCCCAGGAAGATTTGCGTGAACAGCTCGGAGGCGAGATCCTGCGCCTGACGCGAGGCTTCAGCGTTCGGCTGGAGTTTCGTCGCGGTGCGCGCGGCCGTGAGCGCGTCCCGGTAGCGCCCGTTCTCGGCATACAGCCGCGACAGCATCTGCAGCGTCTTGACCTCGATCGCGTCGCCGCGCCAGGTCATCGACAGGGTCTCGAGCTCGCGCAGCGCGTCTTCCTTGCCGATCTCGTCGCGCTTCTGCCGCAGCGCGACCTCGAGCTGCTTGGCCTCGGCCGCAGCCGACCGATCGGCCGAGGCGACCGCTAGCTTGTAATCGTCGAGCGCGTCCTTGTCGTGGCCGAGCGCCTCGGCGAGCCGGCCGCGCAGCACGGCGAAGCCGGGCGCTGCCTCTGGCGGGACACCGACCACTTCGAGTTCGCTGCGGCGCTTGGAGGCGCCGGCATAGTCCTTCACCTCGAGCGAGGCGCGCATCGCGTCCATCGTCACGATGCGCTGGATGTCGAGCGGCAGCGAGGCAATGGCGAATTCGACGTTCTTGAACTTCTCGCGCGCGTCCGCCCATTTGCCTTGGCGCGCATAGGCGAGCGCCTTCCAGAGCTGGGAGTCGTGGCTGTTGCCGATCACGGGATTGGCGAGGTCCTTCAGACCCTGCGCCGGCCGGCCGATCAGGATGCTGGCGATCGCATGCATGATCAGCGCGCCGCTCTCCTCCTTGTTGAGCGGATCGCTCAACATCAATTCGGTCACGGCCTTGGCCTCGTGATACATCGCGCGCGACATGTAGAACTGCGCAAGGTCGAGCCGCGGCAGCGAGCGCAGCGCCGGTTCGACGTTGGAGATCGAAGTCATCAGTTCGCTTTGGCGCGCCACGAAATTTTCCGACTGGCCTTTGCGCCAGCCTTCGGGGCTGAAGACCGGGCGCACCGCGGTCGGCGCGCGCTCGGCCGAGATGTCGACCGGCGACAGCGTCAATCCGCCCTTCTTGCCGAGAATCACCTTGTCGGAGCCGACCTCGACGCCGATCTCGTCGGAGTTCGGCCGGATCGCGATGCCGTGCGCGGATTCCAGCAGCGAGAGATCGACGAGATCCTGCCGCTTGATGAAGCCGCGCACCGGCCGCTGCCCGGTGACGACATAGAGCGTGTCGCCGGCGTCGGGATCGGTGAGCTTGTGCAGGACGCCCGGATTGGCCAAGGGGATCGCGATGTTGGCGAGCGCGGGGTCGGTGATGTTGCGCGACATCATCAGCGGCAGCGGCGTCGTCTGGATCTTGTCGGCCAGCGTCAAGAGCCAGTTGGTCTCCTTGCCGACCTCTTCGCTCGCCAGCGAGTAGACCAGCGGGCGGGTGAGACGGATGCGCACCGCCTGCCCCTTGTCCAGCGGGATGCGGCCGACCTCGCCGATCATCGCGCCGCCCCTGGCGCGGATCGCCTCGACATCGATCGGCTTCGGTGTATCGAACACCAGCCACACGGTGTCGCCTCGGCGGAACGCCGCCGCTGGCGTTGCGACCTGGATCGGGAACGTCACGCGCAAGCCGTCGCTGTCGCGGCGCGCATCGACGCTGGCGACGGTCGGCTGCGGCGCGGCCGGCGCCTCGGCGGGCACAGCCTTGGCGACTTCCTTCGCGGCCTCTTTCGGCGCTTCGGCAGCTACGGGCTTGGCAGGAGCGGCTTCGACAACAGGCGGCGCCGTCTTCGCGGCCTCCTTCGCAGCTTCCTTGGGCGCTTCCGGAGCGTGCGCCGCCTCAGTCGCAGGCGCCGGTTTCGGCGCGTCAGTGGGCGGCATCGCGGCGGGCGCTTCCGGCTTCACCTCAGGCTTCACATCGACCTTGGCGTCGCGCGCGATCGTCTCGGAGGTCGGCGGGGTGATCTCGCGATGGACATCCTTCGGCTTCTCGGCCACCGGCTTTTCCGGCGCAGGCGCCGGTCCGTGAGCGGCAGGCTTCATCTGCGTGATCGCCGCCTCGGGAGTCGCCGCCGTCTTGCCCTTGTCGGGCTGGGAGGAGACGTCGACGACGTAGTTCTTCTCGTCGCGGAACGAATGAACGTCGGAATCGCCGATCAGCGCGATCTCGACGTTGGTCTGGTCGATGTCGGCCTTCTGCTTGATCGAGGCGACGTTCGGCGGCGCCGCGACGATTGCGTCCGCCAGATCGAAATTGAGGTTGGCGTTGAAAGCGAGCGTGAGCTTCTGCTCGTTGAGCACGGAGGAGACGCCGACACCGTCGGGCATCTCGAACACGAAGCGCACGAAGGTCGGCTGCACCGAAGCGCGCACGCGGATCTGCGGACGCTTCTTGCTCTCGGCCGCGGCGCGCTGGGCGCGCAGCGCCCGCTCGGCCACGCGGGCACGCTCGGCGAGCTCCTTGACCACGTCCATGGGCAGGCTCGGCGGCGGTCCCTTCCAGCCCTCCGGCAACAAATCGACGAAGGTGCGCTCGCCGGCGTTCATGGTGTTGACGGTGACGCGCCGCGCCAGCGACAGGCGGATGGCGCCGCCGTCAGGATCGCGGCGCGCGGAGTTGACGTAATCGGGCGCGCCCTCCGGAACGCGGTCGACGGGGACGTCGACGGGCCGGTCGAAGCGGATGATGAGGATGGAGCCCGCTGTCGTCACCTCGGAGGGAACGTCCTCGCCGAGCTTGATGACGAGGCGGGCAAAGCCGCCGCCGGCCGAAAAGGTCGCCTCGCCCCTGACAGAATCGGCCGCCCGGGCAGGCGCGCCGAGGCCGATCAGCAGGCAGACCGCCAGCGCGCCAGCTTTTCGGACATGACGCGACAGTCCCGGCGCCATTGCGCGGGCTCGCGACCACAATCCATCGGCAGCCTCTCGCGCCATTGGCGGCATTTCTTCCGGTCCGACAATCCAAGCCGGCAATGGCGCCGGCCGGTGCCGTCGACTGTAGGTCTCGCCAATTAAGGACTTGTTAATGCTATATCTTGATTTGCTCTGGGGACAGCACGGCGTGCCGGATCGAGCGAGGGCGGGTCCGTCAAGTCTGGATTTGAGAGGCAGGCGGTTAAGAAGCTGTTAACACCTGCACAACAGCGCTGTCGCGATTGGTCAATCGTTCGACGGCACTCCATAGCGAGCAAAATCCTCGCGGATTCCAGCGTCGATTCTTCTTGCCGCCGAAATATCGCTATCGCCGCCACCTTTGTCGCCGAGCTTGAGTCTGGCAACCCCGCGGCCGTAGAGCGCGCTCGCAAGTTTGGGCGCGAATCGCAGCGCTGAGTTGTAGTCCTCGATCGCCGCGGAGAGTTGCCCCATTTTCAGATTTATCAGAGCTCGCGAATCATATGTTGCGGCGTTGTTTGCTTCCGATCGAAGCGCCCTGTCGCAGTCGTCCAGCGCAGCCTGCAAAGCGCCGAGGACGGCTCGAGCCCAACAGCGTCCGCTCCACACCGCCTCCAGATTCGGATCAAGACGAATTGCCTCATCATAGTCCTGCGCTGCACGCTCGTACGCATTGCTCTTCAGGTAGGCTGCCGCACGGTTGGCAAACGCAGCGCCATAGTTTGGATTCAGCTTGAGCGCCTCCTCAAAAGCGCCAAGGGCGAGGTCGTGCGCGCCTTTCCTCAGATAAGCCACGCCAAGATTGTTGAAAGCTTTGGCATAATTTGGATTGAGCCTGGTCGCTTCAGCGAAGTCCTTGATCGCGCGTTCGTAGTCGCTTTTGGCGCTATAGGCATTGCCTCTGTTGTTGTGGGCGACAGCGAAGCCGTTCGCAGTCCCCTCGCCCGCATCGATAAACGCCGTGCAGCCATCGATCCGAGCTTCGGGCAACACCCGATCTGAGCCGTTACACAGTTCAACATTCTTGAGTGAGCCGCCCTTCTTTGGCTTCTGCGCGAAGCCCGACGAACCGGACAGCACAACAATGAGAATGAGAATCACTGCCTTGATGACACTGGCTCTTGCGGTCATTTTCGCACCAGGCGCCGAACTCCGAGAGTGACGAAGCCTTAATCCCAGTATCGGCCGCGCGTCATCATGGCGGCTTCAGGTCGACTTCTCAGCATCCGCGACAGATATTGAGTCTGCGATTGGCGCTTCGATCGGGCTTCGGCGCCGCGACTGCCGGCGGCTTCTTCAGGAGCTTGCTGTTGCCCTCTTCAATCAGGGTCGAAAATCTGGCTGACCCATCATCCGAAATCTCGATATGCGGCGTCGTGCCTCGGATCCCCAGCGTGGCGACGGGAGTATCGACCTTCATGTCACCGGTCTTGGCGACACTGCCCGCAACAAAAGTGAACGTTCCCTTGGCGAGATTGAACAGGGTCGCATTGGACTTGCCGTCCGGCTCATACACATAATGATCCAACACCATGCGGGCGTTGCTCGATAGATTGAACGAGCTGCCATCGGTAAAGTTGATACCGACTCGGCCGTCGGCCCCGGTCAGCACCACGTCACCCAGATATACGGAATCACCCGTCTTGGTCCGGGCGGGCTCACTCGAGACATTCGCCTGAACGACCACTGCGCCCTCATGTTCGATCGTGACCGAGCCTGTTGCCGCCACCACCTTCCCAATCGGCTTCGAAGCCGGGGTAGCGACAGCGGGCTTGGCGGAATCGATTTGCGCTCGAGCCGCACTCGGCACGAAAATGGCGAGCGCCAAAACAAAGCCGGTTGCCAAAGCGGCTATCGTAGGTCTGCACACGATCCCCCCTTTCTGAGAAGATCTTGTCGCTATCGGCGGCCCATCTTTTGAGCCGCGAAGCGCAGCTGCAATAAATATAATTGTTGTTTAATTTGCTCGACCGGCTTAATTAAGCCCAACGTTAGATAAATGCCACCAATTTGAATACGTCTCGCTTTTTAATTTAATCACATTGGCGGGAGGGCGGCGCGGGAATGGCAGTAAGCGTGACTGTCCCCCGCGAAATGCGTCTCTCTCAAAAGCAAACTTGATTATTTCGGCGGGCAAGCCTTTGGGCTGCCGGCGCCTAGGATATTTTCGTCCCTTGGCGAGGGCGCCCCGAGCAAGACCATGGCAGCACGCCGAGCCTGAATCGATCACCCAGGCGAGGTTGAACCATGTCAGTTGCGTCCGGCATCCAGGTTGGTAGCGGGGCCGCCATGGCCCTGCCCGTCCAAATCATTGGCCATATCCATACCGTGATCGGTTGCGGAACGCTCACGCCAGCGAGCGGCGTCGCCACACAGGCGGTAGCTGACGCGCCTGTCCACCGGGCTGACGTGATCGAGACCGTTGCCGACGGACAGATCACACTTCGCTTTATCGACGGTACTTTGTTCAACATCGCCTGCGGCACTCACGTCGTGCTGAGCGAATTCCTCTTCGACGCCGAAGGCATGTCACCGAGGGCCCTGTTCGACGTGGCCCGAGGGAGCTTCAGTTTCGTACCAGGCCGGCTGGCAGAAACCGGATCACTACAGGTGAATACACCCATTGCAGGTATCCGCGCCCGGGGCCACGCCGGCGGATTCGGGATGCTGACGCTTGCAGCATTGACTTTCTCGGCCGCGCAAAATGCCGAAGCCGCGGATCCGGATGTCACATTGCTGGATGACGACTCCATCACCTACAAGGACCTTGCGCACGGTGCATTTGAACTCGTGACCAAGGAGCGGATCCCACGACGCATCATCGTTGAAGATCCCGGCGAGACGATCGTCCTCAAGAAGGTCGGATCCACCATCAGTGTCAACCAGGTCGCGAACACGGCCGCTCGCATGGACGAGTTGCGCGCCGCTCAGCAGGATGTGCTCGCCAATCTCGCAGACGGGCGAGGGCCACATGGATCGAGCACGCCACCCTTTGTCAAATCCCAGCCGCTGCAGCCGATCAATTTCATTCCGCCCGATGCGCCCGCGCCGCAGAACCTGCTCGCCCCAGTGTCACCATTTGCTATTCCCATTTTCGATCCTATACCGCCGACGCTCAACACCGGAGCGGGGCCAACCGAGCTCGATACGGTGGTGTTTGATACATTTACTCCGACGAGCGGAATTTTCGCCGCCAGCAGCACCAGCAGCGGCGCCAAGCTGACCTTTGGTGTCATAGGGGCGACCGGCGGCGAGACGATCCTCAACGGAGTGACATACGATCTGTCAAAGCCAGGTCCGTACGGGACGCTCTACGTCAACAGTACGAGCGGCGCCTACACGTTCGTGCCTAACAGCGTCGCGATCAACGCGCTGAAGGCGCCCACGACCGACGATTTCGTTATCACGGTTTCCGACGGCCTTAACTCTGCGAGCAAGACGTTCACAATCACCATCAACGGTGTCAATGACGCGGCAATCATCTCCGGCACCACGATCGGCTCGACGATCGAGGCTGGCGGCATCGCCAATGGAACGCCCGGTACGCAAATTGCGACCGGCACCCTCACCGACACCGACGTCGACGATCCGCCCAATACGTTCACCGCAGTGAGCTCGCCAACAGCCAGCGCCGGTGGCTACGGCACCTTCACGATGACGGCGGCCGGCGTGTGGACCTACACCTTGGACGACGGCAACGCCGCTGTGCAGGCGCTCAACGCCGGCGAAACACTCACCGACAGCTTTACGGTAACCACGATCGGAGGCACCGCCCAGGTGGTGACGATCACCATCCACGGCACCAGTGACGCCGCGATCATCTCCGGTGAGACGACTGGCGCAGTGATCGAGGCTGGCGGCATCGCCAATGCAAACCCAGGCACCGCCAGCGCGAGTGGTACGCTCACCGACGCCGACGTCGACACGACCGCAAATGCCTTCACGGCGGTCGGCTCGCCAACGGCGAGCGCCGCTGGCTACGGCACCTTCACCATGACGGCAGCGGGCGTGTGGACCTACACGCTCGACAATGCCAACGCTGCGGTGCAGGCCCTCAATTCCGGCGAGACACTGACCGATACGTTCACGGTGACCACCCTGGACGGAACTGCCCAAGTGGTGACGATCACCATCCATGGCACCAACGATGCCGCTGTCATTTCCGGGACAACGGCCGGCTCGGTGACCGAAGCCGGAGGCGTCACCAACGCGATACCCGGCGCGCCGAGCACAACAGGCACGCTCGTTGCCACCGACGTCGACAACGCGTCCAATACCTTCACAACCGTGAGTTCGCCCAAAGCAAGCACGAGTGGTTATGGCACCTTTACGATAACCGCCGCCGGCGTGTGGACCTACACGCTCGACAACGCCAACGGTGCGGTGCAGGCGCTCAATGTCGGCGGCACACTCATCGACAGTTTCACTGTGACAGCCGTCGACGGCACGCCGCAGGTGGTGACGATCACCATCCACGGCACCAACGACGCGGCCATCATTTCCGGCACCACGACCGGCTCAGTGACCGAGGCAGGAACTTTCTCGCCCGGCGCTCCCACCGCGACCGGAGCGCTCACCGATACGGATGTCGACAACGCGCCGACCGCTTTCACCGCGGTCTCTTCGCCGACTGCGAGCGACGACGGATACGGCACCTTCACTATGACGGCCGCCGGCGTATGGACTTACACCCTCGACAACAACAATAGCGTGGTTCAGGCGCTCGAGGTCGGCGACACGTTGACCGACACTTTCACGGTAACTGCCATCGATGGTACGACCCAGGCGGTGACCATCGCCATCCATGGCGCTAGTGACGCAGATCCCAACGATTTTGATAACCTGGCCACCGGATCTGTCGTGATCTCCGATCCACCCAACGTCTATGGGACGCCGGGGAGCGAAACCATCGCGGGCGGCGGCCATACAGGTCAGATCATCTACGCGGGGGCCAGCAGCGATACCGTCAACGGCACCGGCAAAGCGGACGCTCTCTATGGTGGCTCCGGTAATGACACGATCAAAGGCAACGACGGCGATGACGTCATCTACGGGGGCTCGGGCAACGATACGATCAACGGCAACAACGGCGGCGACACCATAACCGGCGGATTTGGTGCGGACCAACTCACCGGCAGCAATGGCAACGACCGCTTCGCTTATTTGTTCGTGGCCGATTCCAACGCAAGCCAGTTCGACACCATCACCGACTTCGCCTCGGGGGCCGACAAGATCGACTTGACCGCTCTTGGCGCGCTTGGGTTCGTCATCTTGGCCTTGAGCTCAACAAGCACGGCCGTGCCGGCACATACGATCGCCTGGCTCTATGACAGCGCGGCGAATGAAACCATCGTGTACGTCAATGCAACGGACCAGACCCGTCACATCGGCGATTCCGGTCTGGTCGAAATCCATTTGCAGGGGATTGCAACCATCGACGCGTCGGACTTCATCCTGGCGCCGCCGGCGGCACCTGTGATGGCGGCTGCCAGCGAAACGCTCGACCTCACCGCAACCGCGCAGAGTGACGCGACCGCCGTGATGGCGACCACTTCCGAGGTCTCGTCCGATTCCGGAAGCGGCGACGGCACGCTCCTCGCCGATGGGAGTTCCACAATCCAATCAAGCGAGGCGACCTCCAGCCTGAATTGGGGCTGGGACCAGATCGGATGGACCGAATATTCCAGCCTCTCCGGTTCAGACGAAGCGCAAACGCGCGCGACCGAAACGATCAGCAGTGACGCGGTAGCTCCCTCAGCCAGCGGACTGCCTGCGATCCTGCAGCACATGGCCGCACCGACGGAGGTCAGTTTTGTCTTCAACCACGTGCTCGACACAGACACGACGGCTGGCAAAAATGGCGCAATTTCCGGAAGCGGCCAGATGCCTGACATCGCTGTCGCCGCACTGAATTTCGATCATAACGCCGCCGAACCGCACGCCGGGCGCGGGCTCGCGCTAGGGAGCGATTCTGGGAATCACGGCGTCTCGCGCCCCGCAAACGCCGCACAAGCGGCTGGTCATACCAGCGACGACGCGGCAGAGACGGCGCTCAACCCCGACCTTCTGAAGTCATCGGCCGCCGGCGCCCACCCCTCGCTCTCAAGCAAGGCGGCGGAGCAGCACGACCCGCCCCATGGAGCGTCCGCGTCAAAGCCCGCCGATCCGCAGCAGCTCGGCGACTCGTTCCTGTTCAAGGATGACGCTTCGCAGGGTTCACAGCACAGCGCGGTGCTGGATCATCTTTCAGACGTCGCCGGTCATCACGACCACGCTGGAGCATTCCGCGGGTCCGAACTGGCGTCCATGCCGGAAACATCCCCGCTTGAAGTTGATCCAGCTTACGGAGCAGGTACAGTTCAAGGCCATGTGTTGCACGATCTGATCGTGTGACGCCCGCAAGCCGATGGCGTCTTTAGTGTTGATTGCCGGCGCCATCCGGCGCGGAGGAATTCTCTTGATCGAGAGTAGATTCATCATCGTTGCCGTCGTCGCCCTCGGGCGGCGCTGCATGCTGATGGCTTAGCGCGGATGTCCAGGCGGACGTCATCGCCGCGATGAGGAGCCGGTTGACGGCCTCGATTACGCGTTCTGCTGCGGACGAGTAGTTCATGGCCCCCTCCTCCTGCGTTGCTGATTGCGAATGGCCGAAGCCTACGACGGCGCCTTGAGCGCCACTGTCCGCCACTTCACACCTGCGCGCGTCAACTCACCGCAGTCTCAGAAGATGCTGCCTGCCGCGGCTGCACCCGCAACGGGAGCTTGATGTGCTGCCTTGACGAGTTGCTGAGCGCACGCACCCACAACCTTCCAGGCGTTGCGCTTCGCACGCGACTCTGAATCAGATGTGATCTCGGCGATGCGAATCGATTGGTTAGCTTTGGGGGTAATCAATGAGCGGAGAAGCCGGTTGCATTGTGTGTAGCAGGGCAAGAACGGTCGTCGAGATCGTTCCGATCGCCAGAGGATATGCCCTGAAAGTATATGAATGCTCCTGTTGCCATAGCACGCTTCAGCTCGTGACTCGGGTCGCAAAGGCCGCGGCGATCAAGCAGCAGCTCAATACTCTTCCTCGTGTGGAGAAGCAGTTGCGCCCGCCTGTTCGCAGGGTGCAACAGGCGTTCGCGAACTAGACACGCAGGGCGCCTCGCTGGGCGCTCCAGCCGAACGACCGCGCGACAATGCGCAGGTTGCCACAGCACGCTTCGCCTTGAGTGCTCAATTCGGCTTTTGCGTCGGCTTGCCGTCGATCTTGGGCAGATCTCCGGCCGAAGCCGATTGATCGCCGCCGCCATTGGCTCGGCGGGCCATCTCGACCGTCAGCTTCTCGGCGGCCTCCGGCGACATCAGTCCCATAATGTCCGACATCTTTCGCGGCGCGATGGCCGAGGCGATCTCGATCAGCACGCCCATCTCCAGCCGGTCGAACACCCGCGCCGCGTCCTTGGGCTTCATGCCCTCGTACATGGTGACGAGGCCCTTCATGCGCTGGGCTTCGGCGGCCTTCTGCTCGGCCTGCGTCGCCGAGATGCGGGTTTCCACCGCCTTCATCTCCTCGACCTTGCCTTCGATGCGCTTCTCGGCCGATTTGAGCAGGCTTTCGCGGATGTCGATCTCGCGCTGGCGGGCCTCGATCTCCTGGCGGCGCGCCTGCAACCGCTCGAGGATCGCGCGCTCGGAGGCCGAGACCTGCGGCTGGGCTTCGTCCACCTTGACCACGGTGCCTTCGGGCTTGGTCTCGGGCGCGGCGGGCTTGGGCGCCTCCTTCGGCGCACCATGGGTCGAGCCGGTGATGATCTCCGGGTCCTCGCGGCCGGTCGGGAAGTTCAGATTCTCCTGCGCCCAGGATTTCTTCGACTGGTTCGGCTTGTAGTCGAACACATAGCCGCCATTGATCACGAGGCCCGCGACCTTCAGCGTGGCGAGGCCTGCGACGGCGACCAGGACGACCGGGATGACGCGGATGTTACGAAAGGACTTCATACCCTGACTTCATGCGGCAAGGCCGTTGGATCGTCGGCGCTCGGAGAAGGCTTCGGCTGCCGCCGCTACCGCCTTCGCCGTCGATGGCTTGGCCGCGGGCGCGGCGATCGTTTCCGGACTGGTCATGGGGCGCGCCGCGATCGCGATCTTGGACAGCCGCCGCACCACGTTGTCGGCTTCGCCGAGCTGCTTGTAGAGCTGGTCCGACATCTGCGTCGCCGCGGCGAGCTGGCTGCCGAGGTTCTCGTTGACGTCGCGCACCGCCAGCTTCAGCCCGCCGATCGCGCGCTCGGCGATCTCGGTCGCGGTGATCAGCTCGCCGATGACCGCCTTCAGCGAATGCTCGTCCGCCTTCAGCCGCGTCAGCCGCTTGTTGAGCATGACGCAATAGACGATCGTCAGCATCAGCAGGATAGCCACCAGCGTCTCGATCGCCATTCCCAGGGAGTGGTTCATGGGGCCTCCATCATCTTGTTCTGCTCGTCCACCTTCTCGAACATCGCAAGTGTCGTACTTGGCTTGCGCAAGGGTTTCGTCACGCGGATCGCGACGCGGTCGCCGACCCGGCCCATCCGCCCCTCGGTCAGCGTGACGTCGCCGCAGCGCACGGTGACGTTGGCGTCGGCGCGCATGTCCAACGGAAGCGTGTCGCCGACCTTGAGCCGCATCAGCTGCTTGAGGGGGATGTCGGCCTCGTAGAGCACGGCTTCGACGGCGATCTCGGCCTGCACGATCTCGGTGGCGAAATGGCCTTCCCAGACGGGGTCGCGGCCGAACTTTTCGCCCATGAACATCTGGAGCAGGACGCCCCGGATCGGCTCGATGGTCGCATAAGGCAGCAGCAGCTCGATGTTGCCGCCGCGGTCTTCCATGTCGATGCGCAGGCGCACCAGGATCGCGGCATTGGCGGGACGGCTGATCGCGGCGAAACGCGGATTGGTCTCGAGCCGGTCGATCGTGAAGGTCACCGGCGACAGCGGCCGGAACGCCTGCTCGGCGTCGGCCAGCACCACCTCGACCAGCCGCTTGACCAGCTCGGTCTCGATCGTGGTGTAGGGCCGGCCCTCGATGCGGAGCTGGCTGGTGCCGCGGCGGCCGCCGAGCAACACGTCGATCATCGAATAGATCAGATTGGAATCGACCGTCGCCATGCCGAAGTTTTCCCACTCCTCGGCCTTGAAGACGGTGAGGACGGCGGGCAGCGGGATCGAGTTCATGTAGTCGCCGAAACGCACCGAGGTGATGCGGTCGAGCGAGACTTCGACGTTGTCGGAGGTGAAATTGCGCAAGCTGGTCGTCATCAGCCGCACCAGGCGGTCGAAGACGATTTCGAGCATCGGCAGACGCTCGTAGGAGACCATCGCCGAATCGATGATGGCGCGAATGCCGGAATGGTCGTCGAGCGTGACGTCGCCGACGGTGAAGCCGAGGAGATTGTCGATCTCCTCCTGCGACAGCACCCGCTCGCCGGAGTTCTTGCCGCTTCCGAGATCGCGGCTGCCGTCCTCGACCATGGCCGCCCATTGCAGGGCCATGGTCTCCGACAGCTCGTTCTCGGCGGCGGCCTTCGCGGCCTCAGCGGGATCCTCGGAATCGAGCGACGCCTCCCATTGGGCGGCAATCGCATCCTGGTCCATTTGCTCGTTGCCGGCCATGACGCTAGCCCATTGCCTTCCGCAGCGTGCTCACTGGATCACGACTTCCTTGAACAGCACCGCGCTGACCTGGACCGGGGCGACCGCCGCGTTGACGCGCTTGGTCAGCTCCTCCTTAAGGCGGAAGATGCCGGCGGACCCGTTGAGGTCCGAGGGGCGCAGCTCGCGCACATAGGTCTGGAAGATGTCGGTGACGCGCGGCATCGTCGGCTTGATCGCCTCGATCTGCTTTTCTTCCTTCAGCTCCAGCACGATCTTCAGCCGCAGATATTGCACCCGCTCGCCCGGCGCGCCGGCGAGGTTGACCATGATGTCGGGGACATCGACGAAGGACGGCGGCTTCGGCGGCGGCGCGGCCTCGGCATGATGCTCGTCGTCGCCGTGACGGAAGAAGAAGAACCAGGTCGCAGCACCGCCGCCGAGGACGGCGAGCAGGCCGATGGCCATGATGATGAGCTTCAGCTTGTTCTTCGGAGCGGCTTCCGCGCCCTCACTGGCTGCGCCGCCTTCCGCTTCATTGTCTGCCATGGTCGCCGCGCCCGGATCTCTCAAAGGGGTCGAAAGAGCGAAGCCTTAAGACAAGGACGCGATACAAATGCCCCGGCGCAATGCGCTCCTCTTCACGGCAAACGCTACGGTAATAATGGTTAACGGAATCTTTCGATTGGGCCTCCACTAGGAAAAATCTGCCGGGCAGACATGGCTAACAGAACCTTTCTGCCGCCCTCCCGCACCCATCAAAAATCAGCAAGTCATTGAAATTGCGTAATTTTCTGAGTTGGCACGGCTTTCGCTGAGAGAGGGCCGAGACCCAACGGTTTGGGAGAACCTGAAGGTCTCGTTCACGGGGTCCGCCAAGGCGCTTGGGAGAGCGAAATGGCAGGTCCCACTCAGGGGAGATTTCCGATGCAGAACGCGCTTCTGATCGGCTTGTCACGGCAGATGACGTTGGAACGGCAGATGGATGTCATCGCCAACAACGTCGCCAATGCCAACACCAACGGCTTCAAGGCCGACCATTCGCTGTTCGAGGAGTTTCTCAACTCGAACGCGCGTGAAGACAATTTCATCGGCGCCGACCGCCGTGTCTCCTATGTGCAGGACCGCGGCACCTACCGCGACATCGGCCAGGGGCCGATGGAGCCGACCAACAACCCGCTCGACATGGCGATCGACGGCAACGCCTATTTCGCGGTGCAGGCCAATGGCGGCGAGCTCTTCACCCGCGACGGCAAATTCTCGCTCAACAGCACCGGCCAGCTCGTCACCCCGGACGGCAATCTGGTGCTCGGCACCGGCGGCCCGATCACCTTCCAGCCGACCGACCACGACATCAACGTCGCCCCCGACGGCACCATCACGGTGCTCGAGGGCACCGCCAAGACCGACTCGATCCGCGGCAAGATCCGCATGGCCTCGTTCGACGACCCGGCCAAGCTGACCAAGCTCGGCGCCAATCTCTACGCCGCCGGCTCCGCCACCCAGCAGGCCAATGCCAAATCCAGCGTGCGCCAGGGCTATGTCGAGAAGTCGAACGTGAATTCGGTCGGCGAGATGACCCGCATGGTCGAAGTCATGCGCAGCTACACCGCCATCGCCAACCTGCTCCAGCAGCAGAGCGACCTCCACAAATCGGCGATCGAGAAGCTCGCCGACGTTCCGGCCTGATTGAGGAGAACTGACATGCAGGCGCTTCACACCGCAGCGACCGGAATGGCGGCACAGGAACTCAACGTTCAGGTGATCTCCAACAACATCGCCAATTTGCGCACGACCGGCTTCAAGAAGCAGACCGCGGCGTTCCAGGACCTGATCTACGAGCACGTGCGCCGCGTCGGCGCGCAGGCCTCGGACCAGGGCACCATCCTGCCCGTCGGCGTCGACATCGGCGGCGGCGTCAAGACCGTCGGCACGCCGCGCAGCATGACGCAGGGCACGCTGTCGCAGACCGGCAACGATCTCGACCTCGCGGTCTCCGGCGACGGCTTCTTCAAGGTCCTGATGCCCGACGGCACCTACCAGTACACCCGCGACGGCACCTTCCAGATGGACAATCAGGGCCGCGTCGTCACCGCGCAGGGCAACCCGGTGCAGCCGACCATCACGATCCCGAACAACGCATCTGGCCTTTCCGTCAATGAGCAGGGCCAGGTCTCGGTGACGCTTCCGGGCTCATCGACCTCGACCATCCTCGGCCAGATCGGCCTGACCCGCTTCATCAACAAAGCGGGCCTGCAGCCCGTCGGCAGCAATCAGTTCACCGAGACGCCCTCCTCCGGCCCGCCCCAGGACGGCACGGCCACGGCCGAAGGTTACGGCAAGATCTCGCAAGGCAGCCTCGAGCAGGCCAATGTCGACGTGGTCTCGGAGATGAGCGACCTGATCGCCGCCCAGCGCGCCTACGAGATGAACGCCAAGGTGATCAGCGCCGCCGACCAGATGATGCAATCGACCACGGCGCTGTTCCGCTGAGGTGATGACGATGATCCGCGCCACCCTCGCCACGATCTCCGCCCTTCTCGCGCTGGCCTTGCCGGCAGCGGCGGCCGACGATTTCATCGCCTCGCCGACGCTGCGCGCCAGCGTCACCGTGACCTCGGACGTGGTGCGGGTCGGCGATCTCATCGACAATGCCGGATCGGCCGCGCTGATCCCGGTCTACCGCTCGCCCGATCTCGGCACCACCGGTGCACTGCCGGTCGCGCAGGTGCTGTCGGTGCTCCGCGCCAAGCAGGTGATCGGCGTGATGACGGGCGACATCAAGGAGGTCCAGGTTACCCGCCTCGCCCGTACGCTCGCGAGCAAGGATCTCGAAAACGCGGTCGCCGCGGCGCTCGAACGCCGCTTCGGCCTCGGGGACGCCGCCAACATCACCGTCACGTTCGACCGCGGCGTCGCCGAGATGCGGCTGGACGCCTCCAACAGCGGCGGGCTCCAGCCCGTCGCAACCCGCTATGACGCCCGCAGCGGCCGTTTCGACATCGCCTTCGAGATTGCCAACGACAACAATCCGGCCCCGACCAAGCTCCGCTTCACCGGCACCGCGATCGAGACGGTGGAAGTGGCCGTGCTGACGCGCGACATCGACCGTACCGATCTCCTGAAGTCCTCCGACGTCTCGCTGGAGCGCCGGCCGAAGGCGGAGGTCACCGGCGAGCCCGCCTCGCGCGATCGCAGCGTCGGCATGCAGCTGCGCCGGCCGATGCGGGCGGGCACGCCGCTCCGTGTCGCCGACATCGTCAAGCCCGACTTCGTGCTGCGCGATCAGGCCGTCACCATCATCTACCAGGTGCCCGGCGTCTACCTCACCACGCGCGGCAAGGCGATCGAGAGCGGCGCCGAGGGCGACACCGTCAGCGTGATCAATCTGCAATCCAAGCGCACGCTGACCGGCCTCGTCACCGGCCGCGGCCAAGTGACGATCCAGGGCGCGAGCCAGTCCGCACCGATGGCGCCGGCGGTCGAGCAGACCTCCTCGCTCAAGCGCGACGGAGCGCCCGCTCCCATCGACACTGCAGCCATCGTCCGGGGCCTGGTCCAGGCTCCCGCCCCGCCGGCTCAAGTCGCACAAGCCCAGATCCCGCAAATTCGCGCCTCGCCTCCAGCCAAGTCAGAGTAAGTCATGTCCACGTTCAGTTCGGCTTTCCGCCTTCGTCGCATCGCGATCTCTGCCCTGCTGCTGGCCTCTTGCGCGCTGGGCGGCTGCTCCTCGATCGACCGCCTGTCGCAGATCGGCGAGCAACCGAAGCTGTCGGCGATCGACAATCCGACGACGCAGCCGGGCTACAAGCCGGTGCAGATGCCGATGCCGAAGCCGGAAGTCGCCTCCTACAATCCGAACTCACTGTGGCGCAGCGGCAGCCGCGCCTTCTTCAAGGACCAGCGCGCCCGCCAGGTCGGCGACCTCCTGACCGTGACCGTGAACATCACCGACAAGGCCAACCTCTCCAACGAAACCCAGCGCAGCCGAACCTCCAAGGAAGATTCGGGGATTACCGATTTTATCGGCAGCCAGACGGTCACGCAGCCGCTCAAGGTCCTGCCCGGTCGCCTTCTCACCACCGACTCGACTTCCTCCGCCGACGGCAAGGGCTCGGTCAATCGCCAGGAAGCGTTGCAGACCAACGTCGCCGCCGTCGTCACCCAGGTGCTGCCGAACGGCAACCTCGTGGTCGAAGGCAAGCAGGAGATCCGCGTCAACTACGAGATCCGCGAGCTCGTGGTCGCCGGCATCGTCCGCCCCGAAGACATCCAGAGCGACAACACCATCGATTCCAGCAAGATCGCGCAGGCCCGCATCGCCTATGGCGGCCGCGGCCAGATCACGGACGTGCAACAGCCGCGCTACGGCCAGCAGGTCATGGACGTGCTGCTGCCCTTCTAGCCCTCTCCCGAGCTCCCACATCGTGTTCGCGAACCTAGGCGCGAACGACGATGTACGACGCGGCCTCCGGTAGCTCCCCTGCCGGAGGCCGCATGTATTTTGGCGTCGCGGCTATAGGAGGCTGCAAGTCAGGCCGCGCTATAGGAGCGACGCCGCTGCTCAAACACCGTCCTTCGCAATGACGAAGAGTGCCGAAGCGCCGTGCCCCCTCACGTAAACTTCGCCTCCACCGCCCCCAAGCCGTCCAGTTCCATCCGGACCTTGTCGCCGGCCTTCAGCCACAGCGTCTTGACCAGGCTGCCGGTGAGCACGAGTTGCCCCGCGTGCAGGCCCTTGCCCTCGGCGGCGAGATGGTTGGCGAGCCAGGCGAGCGCGTTGTGGGGGTGACCGAGCACGTCGGCGCCGGTGCCGTGGCTGACCTCCTCGCCGTTGAGGATGGCGCGGCCCTTGACGGCCTTCAGGTCCGGCACCGACGAGCGCGGAACCGCCGGGGCCAGCACGCAGCCGGCCGCGAAGAAATCGTCGGCGATCAGCGTCGGCGCGCCCATCGTCTCCCACTTCACGTAGCGGTCGTCGACGATCTCGATCGCGGGATGGTAGGCCTCGACCGCCTCCCCGACCCATTCGGCGGTGAACGGCGCCTCGCCAGCGGCGAGGTCGCGCTTCAGCCGCACCGCGATCTCGCATTCGACGCCGACCCGGACATAGTTGGAGGCCGCGAGCCTGGCGCCGCTGTCATGCACACCCTTCTGGAACACGCCGCCGGCGCAGGGATGCGGGATGCCGATATAGTCCTGCATCACCTGGCTGGTGCAGCCGACCTTGTAGCCGACCAGCGGCCCGGCATGCGGCAGCAGCAGATCGTGCAGCGCCCGCTGGACCTGATAGCCCTCGGCTTCATCAATGGGCGGACGTTCCAACGCCGCGAGCGGCGCATGGTTACGGCGTGCCAGCACGATCGCCTTTGCGGCTTCGAGAATCTTGTCCATCGGCGCCGCCTCCCACGCTACGCAGTCGCAGGCGGTACTTCAGCATCCCCGCTGCGGCCTGACAAGCGCACCCGGCCGGGGGATTACGGTGCCTCGCCCGCGTTTAAGGAAATATTGAGCTGGTGGAGGCTCTATGGAGGCAGGCGCCTCGCAGGTCCTGCAAACAGCGCAAAAGGCATGATTGCAGCGATGCTTGATGCAGCTGGATCAGAGCTTCAACTCCCGAGTCGATCCCGTTGATGCGACTCGCAAAATCCCCCGCACCTGAAGTGAAAGCTGTTTCTCATCCGAACTCACGTGAGCTCGGAGGAATCGAGTCTAGCCCATTGATCGCGATTCACTTTTCGCGCTTGCACTCGCGCGCCGAGGCACGCGAGCGCAAGCGACCGGCAAAATGCTGACCACGACGCGAAACGGCGCCTTGCGTCCAAAAACAAAGAGCCGCATCTCTGCGGCTCGGACTCTATTCGTCGCGATAGACCTTCTCGCGTTTCTCGTGGCGCTCCTGCGCCTCCACCGAGAGCGTCGCGATGGGCCGGGCCTCGAGCCGCTTCAACGAGATCGGCTCGCCGGTGTCCTCGCAATAGCCGTAGGTGTTGTCCTCGATACGCTGGAGCGCGGCGTCGATCTTGGCGATCAACTTGCGCTGGCGGTCGCGGGCGCGGAGTTCGATGGCACGGTCGGTTTCGGACGATGCCCGATCAGCGAGATCGGGGTGGTTCACGTTCTCCTCCTGCAAGGCTTGCAGAGTGAGCTTGGACTCTTTGAGGATCTCATCCTTCCAGGCGAGGAGCTTCAAACGGAAGTACTCCTTCTGCCGGTCGTTCATGAAAGGCTCTTTTTCAGTCGGTCGGTAGTTTTTCAACTTTTCCAAGGGCGGCCTATCTGTCTAAGCAACGACTCGCAACGGAAACGGTGTCCGTTGAGCGGGGCGTTATATAGCGGCCTCCTGTGACAGACAATGTTTCCCTCACCGCCCGACCGGCGCCCCCAAGCCCTTGCACAGGAAGGTTTATCCTGGAGGGACCGGGGGCGGCCGAGGGCCTAGTAGCCGACCGTGAAGCGCTGCCTCGCATGGGCCGGGCGCTCGATCTCGTCGGCAAGCGCAATGGCGTAGTCAGCGAAGCTGATCCAGCTCTTGCCGTTCGCATCTGCGAGAAGCTGATCGGTGCCGAGCCGGAACTTGCCGGTGCGTTCCCCCTCGACGAACAGCGCGGACGGCGAAATGAAGGTCCAGTTCAGTTCCTTTTCCTGCCGCAAGAGGTCGAGGAAGGCCGAGCCTGCTTCCGCTTCCGCCTTGTATTGGGCCGGAAAATTGGGAGTCGTGACCAGCTTCACGCCCGGCGCGACCTCGAGGCTGCCGGCGCCGCCGACGACGAGATAACGACCGACCTTGGCGTCTTTCGCCGCACCGATCAGCTTGAGCGCGTCGCTGGCCAGGAAGTGCACGGAACTCACGGCGACGTCGTGCCCGGCCCACAGCTTGGCAAGGCCCGCCTGGTCGAGCACGTCCCCCTTGGTCGGCGTGACGTTCGGCAGGGCTGCGATCTTCTCGGGGTTGCGGGCGATGGCCGTGACCGCGTGGCCGCGGCGCGACAGTTCCTTGGTGATCTCCGACCCGGCCCGGCCCGAGGCGCCGGCGATTGCGATTTTCATGGAAGGCTCCTTTGCTACTGTGGTAACTAATGGCGACTAGGTATCGTAAAGAATGCTGGTGTAAAGAGAGCACTTTGTGCTTACCTGATTACACAGGGGTAACCCCCATGCGTATCGCAAGCGACGAGAACGGATCCGAGGCCCGACCATGAAACCCGACGTCTATGCCGCGAACTGCCCCACCCGCCAGATCCTCGATCGCGTCGGCGACAAATGGGCGGTGCTGATCCTTTTGCTGCTGCGCGAGGAGCCGATGCGCTTCAACCAGTTGCGCCGCACGATCGAAGGCATTTCGCAGAAGATGCTGAGCCAGGTTCTCAAATCGCTCGAACGCGACGGGCTGATCAAGCGCCATGCTATCGCGACCGTGCCTGTCACGGTGGAATATTCGATCACGCAGCTCGGGCTGACGCTCGCCGGCGCGGTCGATCCCCTGCGCGATTGGGCCGAGCAGAATCTGAAAGACGTTCTCGCCGCCCAGCGCCGCTACGACGCGCAGCAGAAGGAGGAAGCGGCGTAAGTGTGTGTGAAGCGACGTTTCGCCCCCAAACCCCGCTGTCATGCCCCGGCTTGACCGGGGCATCCAGTACGCCGAGGCTTCTCGGCTCAATCACTGCTTTCTCTGGAATACTGGGTCGCCCGGTCAAGCCGGGCGACGACAGCCCGCTAAGCCTGCCCGGCCTTCGCCAGTTCGACCTCCACCCGCAGCTCGATCTCGGAGAGCAGGGAATCGAGACCAGGATCGCCCGAGGACGATTTCAGATTCGCCGCAGCATCCCGCAGCCGCATCACGGTCGAGGCATCGAGATTGCCTGATAACAGACCCATCTTGAGATCGTCGAGCACGTCGAGCGCGGTCCTGCCGCGGGCGACCGAGCGCTTGCGGCGCTCGACCGGATCCTCCTCGACACCTTGCAGGGCCAGCAGCCCATCGATGTTGGTGGCGGCCTTCGGTGCGGCAGCGCTCCGCGTCTCCTGCGCCGACGAGGTGTCGGGCAGCACGAAGGTGCCGGAGCCCGTCCGCCTGGCCTGGCTGGCCGGCGTTCCAACCGTGGTGCCGTTCGGTCCGTAGATGCGCATCGGAAGGAATCCGGGTGATCGATGCCCTCACCTTCGCCGTCTTATGGTTAACGGGGCGTAAACAGCCCGGCAAAATCTGCCGACGGGCGGCAGTTTCGCTCCTCAGGGCGAATGACCGCTGACACCGGTCGAAACAGATTTATTCAACCTATTCAGCCACCTACCTCGCTGCCCTCGGTTGGCACAGCACTGGCAAGGACAGCGCCGGACCAGCTCGTCATGGGAGTGTCGTGCAGGTCTTTCCGATTTGAGAGGCCTTTTCAGAAGGCTTGGGGAGCAGAGGATGCCAGGCGTTCGTTGGGTGAGGATTGTTGGGGTGGCCTGCGCGGCGCTGTCGGCGCTGGCGCTGTCGGTCGCGCCGGCGGCTGCGACCTCGCGCATCAAGGACCTCGCCAACATCGAAGGCGTGCGGCAGAACCAGCTCATCGGCTATGGCCTCGTCGTCGGCCTCAACGGCACCGGCGACACCCTCAACAACATCCCCTTCACCAAGCAGTCGCTGCAGGCGATGCTCGAGCGCATGGGCGTCAACATCCGCGGCGCCACCATCCGCACCGGCAACGTCGCCGCCGTGATGGTCACCGGCAATCTGCCGGCCTTCGCCACCCAGGGCACGCGCATGGACGTCACCGTCTCCGCGCTCGGCGATGCCAAGAACCTCCAGGGCGGCACCCTGCTCGTCACCCCCCTGCTCGGCGCCGACGGCAACGTCTACGCGGTGGCGCAGGGCTCGCTCGCGATCTCCGGCTTCCAGGCCGAGGGCGAGGCGGCCAAGATCGTGCGCGGCGTTCCGACCGTGGGACGCATCGCCAACGGCGCCATCATCGAGCGCGAGATCGAGTTCGCGCTCAATCGGCTGCCGAACGTGCGCCTGGCGCTACGCAATGCCGACTTCACCACGGCCAAGCGGATCGCCGCCGCGGTCAACGACTATCTCGGCGTCAAGACCGCCGAGCCGATCGACCCCTCCACGGTGCAGCTTTCGATCCCGCCGGAGTTCAAGGGCAACGTCGTCGCCTTTCTCACCGAGATCGAGCAGCTCCAGGTCGATCCCGATCTCGCCGCCAAGATCATCATCGACGAGCGCAGCGGCATCATCGTGATGGGCCGCGACGTCCGCGTCGCCACCGTCGCGGTGGCGCAGGGCAACCTCACCGTCACCATCTCCGAGAGCCCGCAGGTGAGCCAGCCCAACCCGTTGTCGCGCGGCCGTACCGTGGTCGCGCCGCGCAGCAGCGTCACCGTCACCGAGGACGGCAAGAGGCTCGCCGTCGTCAAGGACGGCGTCTCGCTCCAGCAGCTCGTCGACGGCCTCAACGGCCTCGGCATCGGCCCGCGCGACATGATCAGCATTCTCCAGGCGATCAAGGCCGCCGGCGCGATCGAAGCCGACATCGAGGTGATGTGATGCAGACCGGCACGATCAACACTCCGCGCCTCGCCACCTCCTCGGCCTTTTCGGTGGAAAGCCGCAACGGCCGCCCGGACTTCGAGCTTGCGAGCGCCCTGCAAAAGGTCCCGCCGAAGCAGCAGGCCAGGGCGCAGAAGACCGCTACCGATTTCGAGGCGATGTTTCTCAACAGCATGTTCTCGCAGATGACCTCGGGCCTGAAGGGCGAAGGCCCGTTCGGCGACACGCCCGGCACCGGCGTATGGCGCTCGATGCTGACCGAGCAATATTCCAAGAACTTCGCCAAGGCCGGCGGCGTCGGCATCGCCACCGAAGTTTACCGCACCCTCATCCTGCAGCAGGCGAAAACGATCCGCACGGCATAAGGTCAAACGAGATGAACCAGTTCAACGCCTCACGTCAGCCGATGCAAGCCCAGCGTCCGAACACCGCGCCCGGCAGCGCCGAGGCGCGCAAGCTCGCCGAAGACCTGATGGATGCGATGAGCGCCCTGCTCGGACTGATCGAGCGCGAGACCGAGCTCGTTCGCGCCGGCAAGGTCCGCGAGGCAATGATGCTCGAGAGCAAGAAGCAGGAGCTGTCGCGAAACTACGTCGGCGCCGTCAGCCAGTTGAAGGCGAACCAGCCTCATCTCGCGAAATCCGCGCCGGAGCTGCTCTCGACGCTGCATCGCCACCACGATGCCTTCCGCGCGATGCTTCAGGTCAATCTCACCGTGCTCGCCACCGCGCACGCGGTCTCCGAAAGCGTCGTGCGCGGCGTCAATGCCGAGATCCAGAAGCGCAACGTGCCGAACACCTATACGGCCGCCGGGCGCCGCGCGGCTCCAGGTCCGCGCCACATCACTCCGCTCGCGGTCAGCCGCTCGCTCTGAGCGCACACAAGAACAAGAGACGATTTTACGAAAAACCGCGCGACGATATCGTCGCGCGGTTAGGTACGTTTCCTTACCGGGTCTTCAGTCCTGGTGTTCCATGGTTGCGTTATTAGAGGGGTTGGGATTTGACTCACGCTAGGCAACCAGGAGGCTGCCATGAGTACAGATTTCAGCATCAGGCCGGTGGGGATCCCGGCCCCCGTGCAGATCGTAACGACGTCCAACGTGGCGGCGAACGAGGCCGTGCAAACTGATCTTCCGGTGAGCCAGGCGGTCGCCGCGAGCGATACGAGCGCGCCCGTGCGCAATGATCTGCCGAACCGCGAGAACGTCTCGCGCCAGGTCATATTCGACCAGGCCGCCGCGTCTTTCGTCTTCCAGGTCGTCAATGACAGGACCGACGCAGTGGTCAACCAGTTCCCCGACGAAGCGATGCTGCGCCGGCGGGCCTATTTCCATGCATTGGATATGAAGTCCGAGCCCTCGCGTCCGCTCAGCACGGACGTCAGCGCCTGACGATCACGATCGAGATTGCGGGATCGACGTTGTTGCTCTGCGCCTGACCGGCACCGGTCAGCGTGAAAGTCGTATTGTCGAAGCAAAACGACAAGCTGTGATCAGCACCTGCCCATCACGGGCGTCCGGACAGACCAGCGGCGATGTTGCGGTTGATCTCGATCAGCGGACGGAAGTGATCGAACTGCGGGCTCATCTGGAGCGCGGCGGTCTGGCTCAGCACGAACACGCTGATGTTGGCGATCTTCTGCCGCACGTCGATCGGCTGCGGATTGTTGTCGCGCATCGCCTCGCTCAAGAAAATGGTCCAGAGCTTGCGGTTGAACATCAGGGCCTGCATGGTCTGCTCGCTGAGCGGATCGGCGGCGTTCACGGCGTCCTGGAGCTTGTTCGCGGCCTTGAGCAGGGTCTGCGCCTCGATGTCGCGAGGAGATGCGGTGGTGGTTGCAACACGCGCATAAGCCGAGGCAGCGGAATTCGACATCAATCACACCCTGGAGGTTACCTAGCGCGTTGTAAGCGCTTAAGGATTTCTTTCCCAACCCTAGGCAGCACCGCTTAAGATTTGCTTACGTGTGTGCTTGGAAGCACTCCGGATAATTACGGGTCGCGGAGCTCTTCGTCAGCGCAACGCTAGATCCACGCACGCACGGTGTAAACGCGCTTCGCGCGATGCGTGCTGATCTCAGCTAATCTTGTCTTAGCGATCTCCCTCAAAAGAACGGCGGAGCGTTAGCCCCGCCGCGAAATCTCGAATGGTGAGCTTGGCTCTCGAAATTAGCGGAGCAGCTGCAGCACGCTCTGCTGCGACTGGTTCGCCAGCGACAGCGCGGAGACTGCGATCGACTGGCGGGTCGACAGCGCCTGGCTGTTCGCCGCTTCCTCGTTGGTGTCGGCGAGCGTCAAATTGGACGAGCCGGTCTGCAGCACGTTGATCAGGTTCTTGGAGAAGTCCTGACGCACCTGCACGATCGAAAGGTTCGAACCGAGGGAGGAGCCTTCCGAGCGCAGCCTGCTCGAGGCGGCATTCAGGCTGGCCAGCACCTTGTTGGTGGCGCCGTTGTCGATGAAGTCCGTGCCGGGAACGAGATTGCTGAGACCGAGACCCGCCGCGTTGAACACGACGCCGTTGATGCCGAGCGTCGAGCTGCCGGTCTCGTTGAAAACCAGCTTCAGCGTGTCGCCGTTGAGCAGGTTGATGCCGTTGAAGGACGAGTCCTGCGACGTCGTGTCGATCTGTGCCAGGATGTTGTTGAACTGGCTGACCAGGCTCGAACGCGCCGTCTGCGCGACCGGGTCCTGAACCGGGGGCTGCGCGGTGGTAAAGGCGAGCACGCCGGTGAGCGTACCACCGACCGCGCCGCCCGCGGCAGTCGATCCGAGGGTCGAGGACGCGTATTCGTTGACGGTGGTGACCGTCAGCACGCCGTTGGCATCGATCGTCGCCGTCAGGTGGTTCGCCTGCAGCTGCACATTGAGCTGATCGAGCGTCTTGACAGTGCCGTTGGTGCCGTCGCCGAAGGTGACGTTCACCGGCGTACCGCCGTTGAAGGACGAGAAGGTCAGAGTCTTGCCGCTGACACCACCAACACCGGAGGTGCGCGCCGCGGTGAAGGCGGTCGCCGTTCCCGTGTTGCCGCTGAGGCCGAACGCGCCGAGTGCGTTGCCGGTGCCGGTGATCGACAGGTCGGCATTGATGCCGGTGGAGAGTGCAAGCTGGCCGCTGCTGTTGACCGACGACGGGATCTGACCCGCGGTGGGCGTCAACGTCGCCGCGCCGTTGAAGAGGCTCGCGGTCTTGACGCCGGTGGCAAGATCGACCGCGTTGAGCAGGTCGGTCAGCGTCGCGCTCTGGATATAGACGGTCGAGTTGCCGTTGCCGTCGGTGACGATGTTGCCGCTGACGCCGCCCGACGTGACGCTCGCCGCCGATTGCGGCGTCTGCGCGTTCTTGAAGGTGATGGTGTGGCCGTCGATGTTCAGGGTCGAGCCGTCCTGAACGAGAGTGCCGAGCGAGCCGGCGGTGGTCGATCGGGCCGCGGTCACGTTCGCATTGCCTGCGCCGGTCGCCGCGGTCAGACCGAGCTTGTTGAGGAAGTCAGCCTTGCCCGTCACACTCAGATCGGCACCGGTCGAGCTCTTCAGCGTGACCTGGCCGCCGCCCGAGATGGACGATGCCGTCTGAAGCGTGCCGACGGGACCCGCCGAACCGCTGACCGCGATGGTGGCCGCGCTCGCGCTGATCGTGGCGGTCTTGACGCCGCTGGCGAGGTCGATCGCACTGAGGACGTCGTTGATGGTCGCCCCGGGCGCACCCGCCGTTCCCTCATAGACGATCGAATTGCCGTTGCCGTCGGTGGCGATGTGTCCGCTGGCGTCGAGGCCCCAGCCGGTCGGTTGCGTGCTCGGAGCGGCGCCGGTGCGGAAGGTGATGGTCTTGCCGTTCACGGTCAGCGTGTCGCCGTCGGCGGGCGCGGCCCCGAACGTGGTGGACGCGGTGGTGCCGACCAATGTCGCGGTGCCGGACAGCGCGGTGGTGCCGTCGGCGGCAAGCGCTGCCGTGCCGGTAAAGGTGCCGGCGCTCGAGCCGAGCGATGCACCGAGCGCTGCAGTCCCGGTGACCGGGGTCGTGCCACCGGCTGCACCGGTATAGAGCACGTTGCTCTTGGCGGTCGCGCTCGCGTAGGAGGTCGTGCCGCGAAGGTCGGCGGGCGTCGCGCCGGGAATCGTGGTGGAGACGTTCGACTTGGTGGAGTAGCCGACGGTGGTCTGCAGCGCCTGGTTGGCGATCGATTTGGCGCTGTCGATCAGCTTCTGCAGCGAGGTGATGCCGGTGTTGGCGGCCTGGAGCACCTGCACACCGTTGTTGATGCCGTCGAGCAGGTTACTGATGTCGCTCGCCCGGTTGTCCAACCCCTGCGCCGTGAAGAAGTTGGTGGGATTGTCGAGCGCCGTGTTGACCTTCTTACCGGTCGACAGCCGCTCCTGCGTCGTGGCCAGCAAGTCGGCCGTCGACTGCAGCGACAACAGGTTCTGGCGAACGGACGCCGAGAGAACGATGTTGGACATTGGCGAGTCTTCCTCTTGAACCGGATACGAATCGGCCGCGCGGTCTCGAAAGCGGGCTTTTGTCCAGTTTTAGGAGGTGTCCTTTAAAGTATGGTTAACGCCGGTTTAAGCGATAGGGTTAATGGCGAGTGAAGGCCCTCCCCCGTCTCCGAATGCAAAAAAGAGCGGCGGGGCAAATGGCCCCGCCGCTCGATTTTATTGTGTGATTTCAGTCGGTTATTAGCGGAGCAGCTGGAGCACGCTCTGCTGCGAGGTGTTGGCCAGCGACAGCGCGGAGACCGCGATCGACTGCCGGGTCGACAGCGCCTGGCTGTTGGCCGCCTCGACGTTGGTGTCGGCCAGGGTCAGGTTGGACGAGCCGGTCTGCAGCACATTGATCAGGTTCTTGTTGAAGTCCTGACGGATCTGCACCACCGAGAGGTTCGAGCCGAGGCTCGAGGCTTCCGAGCGCAGCGTGCTCGACGCGGCGTTCAGGTTAGTCAGCACCCTGTTGGCGGCGGCGTTGTCGATGAAGTCGACGCCGACCGTCAGCGAGGCGAGACCCAGGCCCTTCGAGTTGTAGGTCACGCCGGTGATGTTCAGGCTCGACTTGCCGGTCTCGTCGAACACCAGCTTGAGCTGATCGCCGTTCAAGAGGTTGACACCGTTGAACGAGGAGTCCTGCGAGGTCGTGTCGATCTGGTTCAGGATGTTGTTGTACTGAGACACCAGGTTCGCACGGGCCGTCTGGGCAACGCCATCCTGGACGGGATTGGAAGCCGTCGAGAACGTGAGCGCCGAAGTCAGCGTGCCGCCGATCGCACCGCCGGCAGTCGTCGAGCCGAGCGTCGAGGACGCGTAATCGTTGGACGCGGTGATGGTCAGCAAGCCGTTGGCGTCGATCGTCGCAGACAAGTTGTTGGCCTGAAGCTTCGTGTTGAGCTGATCGAGCGTCTTGACCGTGCCGTTGGTGCCGTCGCCGAAGGTGACGTTGACCGCCGTGCCGCCGTTGAAGGAGGAGAAGGTCAAGGTCTTGCCGGCGATGCCGCCGATGCCGGAGGTGCGGGCGGCGGAGAATGCCGTTGCGTTTCCGGTGTTGCCGGCGAGGCCGAATACGTTCAGCGCGTTGCCGGTGCCGGTGATCGACAGGTCGGCGTTGACGCCGGTCGATATCTTGAGCTGGCCGGACGTGTTGATCGTCGATGGAGCCTGTCCGACCGCAGTCGCTAGCGTACCGCCACCACTGCCGTTCAGCGTGAAGGTCTGCACGCCGGTGGCAAAGTCGATTGCCTTCAGCACGTCGTTGACCGTGCCGGCCTGCAGATAGACCGTCGAGTTGCCGTTGCCGTCGGTGACGACGTTACCGCTGGCACCGAAGCCGCTCGGAACACTCGGCGCACCGGTCGAACCCGGGACCGGCGCGTTCTTGAAGGTGATGACGTGACCGTCGACGTTCAGCGTCGAGCCGTCCGCGATGGTCGCACCGAGCGAGGCCGCGCTCGTGGTCCGGTTGGCGGTCACGGTGGCATTGCCTGCACCGGTGGACGTCGTCAGGGCGAGCGCCTTGAGCAGGTCGGCCTTGCCGGTGACGCTCAGATCCGCACCTGTCGAGCTCTTCAGCGTGACGGCACCGCCAGCAGCGCTCGAAGCGGTCTGGCCGACGCTCGTGGCGATCGTCGCGGCACCCGCGGTGATGGATACCGTCTTGACGCCGCTGGCGAGATCAATCGCAGTCAAGAGATCATTGACGTTCGCGGCCGGGGCGCCTGCGGTGCCGAGATAGACGGTGGTGTTGCCGTTGCCGTCGGTGACGAGGTTGCCACTGACGCCCGAACCGGACGCGACCGCAGTCGACGCCGGAGCAGAACCCGAGCGGAAGGTGATGGTCTTGCCGTTCACGGTCAGCGTGTCGCCGTCGGCAGGCTGGGCGTTGCCGGCCAGGCCTGTTGCGGTCGTGCCGTTGGTGGCGATCAGGGTGATGGTGCCGTCCAGGGCCGTGGTGCCGTTGCCGGCCGTTGCGCCAGTGCTTGCAAAGGAGCCGATGGTGGCGCCGAGCGTCGTCGTGCCGGTCGCCGCGGTGGTACCGCCGGCCGTGCCGTTATACAGCACGTTGCTGCTCGCGGTCGCGCTGGCGAAGGACGTCGTGCCGCGCAGGTCGGCCGCCGTCGCGCCCGAGATGGTGGTGGAGACGTTGGACTTGGTGGAGTAGCCGACGGTGGTCTGCAGCGCCTGGTTGGCGATCGACTTGGCGCTGTCGATCAGCTTCTGCAACGAGGTCAAGCCAGTGTTGGCGGCCTGCAGCACCTGCACGCCGTTGGCGATGCCGTCGAGCAAATTGTTGATGTCGCTGGCGCGGTTGTCGAGCGACTGTGCGGTGAAGAAGTTGGTGGGATTGTCCAGAGCCGAGTTGACGCTCTTGCCGGTCGACAGACGGTTCTGTGTGGTGGCGAGAAGATCGGCGGTGGACTGGAGAGAGAGGAGGTTCTGACGAACCGACGCAGAGAGAACAATACCTGACATGACTCTTACCCTTCTGGCTTACGCGTCTTCGTTCGATCGCTTCGGATCGAGTGACGGGGCCAGCGTGCCGCGACATGGCTAACAAAGGGTGAAACGAACATCGCCTGCATAAGCGTCGGTTCACCATAAACGAACGACAGCCGCCCGCGCGTTCTGCAATCAGCCTGAAATCATTGGCGTTTCTCTGCGCTTACGCTCCATTAACCATAACCGCTGGTTACTTTTCGAAAGCCCCGCAGGACGCCGGCTGCGCGGGACGAGCGCAAAAAGAAAGCGGCGGGGCCGAAGCCCCGCCGCCGTAATCGTCTTGCGATGTCGTCCGCTTGTTAGCGGAGCAGCTGGAGCACGCTCTGCTGCGACTGGTTGGCCAGCGACAGCGCGGAGACCGCGATCGACTGGCGGGTCGACAGCGCCTGGCTGTTGGCCGCCTCGACGTTGGTGTCGGCCAGGGTCAGGTTGGACGAACCGGTCTGCAGCACGTTGATCAGGTTCTTGTTGAAGTCCTGACGAACCTGCACGATCGTCAGGTTCGAGCCCAGAGCCGAGGCTTCCGAACGGAGGGTGCTCGAGGCAGAGTTCAGGTTGGACAGCACCTTGTTGGTCGCGGAGTTGTCGATGAAGTCGACACCGCTGGTCAACGCAGCAAGGCCCAGACCCTTGGAGTTGTAGGTCACGCCCGTGATGCTCAGGCTCGACTTGGCAGTCTCGTCGAACACCAGCTTGAGCTGGTCGCCGTTCAAGAGGTTGACACCGTTGAACGAGGAGTCCTGCGCCGTCGAGTCGATCTGGTTCAGGATGTTGTTGTACTGGTTGACGAGATTAGCACGCGAGGTCTGCGCAACCGTATCCTGGACGGGGCTGGAAGCCGTCGAGAACGTCAGCGCCGAAGTCAGCGTACCGCCGATCGAACCACCTGCGGCGCTCGAACCGATGGTCGAGGACGCGTAGTCGTTGGTGGTCGAGACCGTCAGCAGGCCGTTGGCGTCGATCGTCGCCGTCAGGTTGTTGGCCTGAAGCTTCGTGTTGAGCTGATCGAGCGTCTTGACCGTGCCGTTGGTGCCGTCACCGAAGGTGGCGGTGACCGCCGTGCCGCCGTTGAAGGAGGAGAAGGTCAAGGTCTTGCCGGTGATGCCGCCGACGCCCGAGGTGCGCGCCGCGGTGAAGGCGGTCGAAGTGCCGGTGTTGCCGGCGAAGCCGAGCGCATTCAGCGCATTGCCGGTGCCGGTGATCGACAGGTCGGCATTGACGCCGGTCGAGAGCTTGAGCTGGCCCGAGGCGTTGATCGACGAGTTGGTCTGGCCGGTGGCCGTCGTAAGCCCCGCGGTGCCGTTGGCATTGATCGTCGCGGTCTGCACGCCGGTGGCAAGGTCGATCGCCTTCAGCACGTCGTTGATCGTGCCGCCCTGCAGGTAGACCGTCGAGTTGCCGGCGCCGTCAGTGAGGACGTTGCCGCTCGTACCATACCCGCTCGGAACGCTCGGAGCACCGGTCGAACCCGGGATCGGCGCGTTCTTGAAGGTGATGACGTGACCGTCGACGTTCAGCGTCGAACCGTCCGCGATCGTCGCACCGAGCGAGCCCGCGCTCGTGGTCCGGTTGACGCTCACGGTGGCGTTGCCGCCGCCCACAGACGTGGACAGGCCGAGAGACTTGAGCAGGTCGGCCTTGCCGGTGACGCTCAGGTCAGCACCCGTCGAGCTCTTCAGCGTGACGGCGCCCGCACCAACGCTCGAAGCGGTCTGGTTGAAGCTGGTGGCGAGCGTCGCAGCACCGGCGGTGATGGATGCCGTCTTGACGCCGCTGGCCAGATCGACCGCGGTCAACAGATCGTTGACGGTCGCAGCCGGGGTGCCCGCGGTACCGAGATAGACCGTGGAGTTGCCGCTGCCGTCGGTGACGAGGTTGCCGCTGACGCCCGAGCCGGACGCAACCGCGGTCGACGCCGGAGCAGAACCCGAGCGGAACGTGATGGTCTTGCCGTTCACGGTCAGCGTGTCGCCGTCGGCGGGCTGGGCATTGCCGAGCAGGCCGGTGGCGGTCGTGCCGTTGGTGGCGATCAGGGTGATGGTGCCGGTCAGGGCCGCGGTGCCGTCGCCGGCCGTTGCCGCGGTGCCCGTGAAGGTGCCGAGGGTGGCGCCGAGGGTCGTGGTGCCGCTCGCCGCCGTGGTGCCGCCGGCAGCGCCGCTAAACACGACGTTGCTGCTCGCGGTCGCGCTGGCGTAGGAGGTCGTGCCGCGCAGGTCGGCCGCCGTCGCACCCGAGATGGTGGCGGAGACGTTCGACTTGGTGGAGTAGCCGACGGTGGTCTGCAGCGCCTGGTTGGCGATCGACTTGGCGCTGTCGATCAGCTTCTGCAGCGAGGTGATGCCGGTGTTGGCGGCCTGCAGCACCTGCACGCCGTTGGCGATACCATCGAGCAAATTATTGATGTCGCTGGCGCGGTTGTCGAGCGACTGTGCGGTGAAGAAGTTGGTGGGATTGTCCAGGGCCGAATTGACGCTCTTGCCGGTCGACAGACGGTTCTGCGTGGTGGCGAGGAGGTCAGCAGTGGACTGGAGGGAGAGCAGGTTCTGACGAACCGACGAGGAGAGGACGATACCTGACATAACTCTGTTACCTTTCTGGTAAACGACGCTACTGTTACACGTCTGCTTGGACCGAGATGGACCCAGCGACCGGCGGACCGTGGGACGGAGTCCTCTAACGAAACATGAAATGAAACCGGCGCTTTGACTGAGTCGGCGCGCGATTCGGCCGATCCGCCCGGCTGCGGCGCTGCCACGCGGCGCAATTTCAACGTTGATATGATTGCGCTTTTCCGCGCGAATGCCGGCGATTTACAACTCGTTAACTAATGTTGATGGAGTATTGCGCCTTGACCCGCCGCAACACACGCTCGGTTACGAAAGCGTTGATGGAGAACAGGCATGGCCCTCAAGGTCGAGCTCAGGCCGCACGAACGTATCATCGTCGGTAACTGCGTGATTACCAACACGGACCAGCGTGCCCGCCTCCTGATCGACGGCGACAACGTGCCGATCCTGCGCGAGCGCGACATCCTCACGCCCGAGACCGCCGATACGCCGGCCAAGCTCGTCTATCTGGCGGTCCAGCTCATGTACATCTCGCCGGATCCGCAGACCCAGCACGGCACCTATTTCAACCTGGTGCGCGACATCGTCACCGCGGTGCCGAGCGCCTGGCCGATCATCGAGGCCATCAACAACAACATCCTGAACGGCGACCTCTATCGGGCGCTGAAGGATGCCCGCAAGCTGATCGCCTATGAAGAGAAGCTGCGGAGCCAGTTCGAGGCCACCCATCCCAAGGCGGACGCGGACAAGGCCGACGTGAGCTCCGCCGCCTGACCACACGTTTTCGCGTGACGAAGCTACGCGAACGACCCAGTCCCGCAAACGACAACGGCCCCGGATCGCCTCCGGGGCCGTTGTCGTTTCAGGCATGCACCAGTGCTATTGCGCCGCGAGCGGCGGCGCCTCGACCTCGATCATTCCGTCGCCGCACCGCCGTCCGCCAAAGTCCAGCACCGCTGCGACCAGCGCATCGATGTCCGCCTCCTCGGTACGGTGATTGACGATCGCAGCGCGGATCGCAAACTTGCCGTTCAGCGTCGTGCTCGACGGCGCCGCTATTCCGGACTCCTGGATGTCGGCGACGATCTCGCGATTGATCGCATCATCGGCACGGTAGCGGAAGCAGGCGATGTTGAGGTTGACCGGCGCCAGCAATTCCAGGCGCGGCTCGGCCAGCACGCGCGCTTCGAGATACTTCGCCAGCGCGCAGCTTCGCGCGATCGTCGCACCCAGCCGGTCGGTGCCGAACGTCTTCAGCGTGAACCAGGTCTTCAACGCACGGAAGCCGCGCGACAGATCAGGTCCGAGATCGCAGGGCCAGACCGCCCCCGCCGCAAGCCCCCTCGCCTCGCGGCGCAGATAGGCCGCGGGCTGCGCAAAGGCCTGCCGATGCTGCTCGCCGTCACGCACCAGCAGGAAGCCGGCATCGTAGGGCACCTGTCCCCATTTGTGGAAATCGAGCGCAATGGAATCGGCGAGCTCGATGCCGCCGAGCAGCGGCGCGAGCTCGGGCGAGAAGATCGCGAGCGCACCAAAGGCCCCGTCGACGTGAAACCAGATTCCCTCCTCGCGGCACAGCTCCGCGATGGCCTTGAGGTCGTCGATCGCACCAATGTCGACAGTGCCGGCAGAGGCAACGACCAGGAACGGCTTGAAGCCGACCTCGCGATCAACAGCGATCTGCGCGCGCAGCGCGGCGACGTCGATGCGATGATCGGCGTCGACGCCGATCTTGCGCAGCGCATCGGTGCCGAGCCCGGCAATGTCCATCGCCCTGGAGACGCAGCCATGCGCGGCCTGCGACGTATAGGCCGCGAGCAGAGCGCCATCGTTGCCGATGCCGTATTGCCGCGCCAACGTACCGAGCGCGTTCGTGCGCGCTACCAGCACCGCCATCAGATTGGCCATCGACGTGCCCGTGACGAAGATGCCGCTCGCGCTGTCCGGAAAGGCGAACAGGCGGCGCATCCAATCCACGATCTGGCGCTCGACTTCGATCGGCATGTGATCGCGACCACCGAGATTGGCGTTGAGACCGGCTGCGAGCATTTCCGCGAGCATGCCGACCGCGGTGCCGCCGCCATGCACCCAGCCCATGAAGCCGGGATGGACGTTGCCGGTCGCATACGGCGCGACGTGCTCGGCGAATTGGCGATAGACCTCGGCGAGGTCGCTCGCCTCGCGCGGCACGTCGGCCTTGAATGCCGCACGGACGCTATCGGGGATCGGCTGCCAGACGGGGCGCGCCCGAACCTCGGCGATGCCGTCGATCGTCTCGTCCAGCATGCGATGGGCGAGCGCGCGGAATGCGCTCCAGTCCTGCGGGTCGAGCGAGGCGTGCGCGACGGAGCTTTGCGCGTTGCGGACGATCTCGTTCATATAGCACTCCCCTCGCCTGCTCTTGCATGCCGCGACAGCATCGCCGAGAACGCCGCGAAGATCTTGCGCATCTGCGGCGGCTTGTAAGGAAACACGTCCGGCGAATCCATGTTGTGCACGACGGCGGTGTTGTCGGCTTCGAAGACCAGGAGCTCGTTGTCCTGGTTCTCGGCGCAATCGACGATGAAATAGTCGAGGCCGACGCGCCTGCTCATCTCGTCGAGCGCGCTTCTGTGGCGCGCTGCAAAGGCGTTGTCGAACTCGCACATGAAGACGGCTTCCTCGGCCCGCTTCTCCTCGCTGAACGCCATGTAGGCATTGAGATACCAGATATCCCAGCGGTCGGCGATCGCCATGTGGCAGGCGTAAGGCTTGCCGTCGACCATCGCGAGACGATATTTGCGGTAGAGCCCGTCCGCGTTCACATAGTCGACGAAGCGCGCGACGAAGAAATCCTGCTCGTCCCGCTCGGAAAAATAAGCTGCGAGCGCCGCCGCATCGTCGAGCTTCGCGAGCCCGACGCCGGCATGCGAGCCGCGCGGCCGCGCGATCATCGGAAAGCGCAGCTCGTCCGCAACGTCCCGGCAAGCGATTTGCTCTCGCGAAAGATCCAGCAATTGCGCGCGCGTCGCGTGGATGGTCGCGGGAATGTCGAGACCTGGCACGCCGGCCAGCAGCCGATGCAGCTTGTCGCGATCGAGATTGCCGATGCGATCAGGACGATTGAGCAGCGGTCGCGGCCAGTGCGGCGCGGCCTTCTCGATCAAAGTGAGCGCCTCACGGCATTCCTCGGAATCGGAGGCGACCACGATGGCAACGTCGTGCTCGGGCAAAATCTCCGGCAGACCGACGCCCTTGACCACGTAGAGCGTCAACAGCTCGATGTCGGAGCCTTCGAGCAGAAAATCGATCGGCGTGTTGCCGCCCATATCGATGTCGGCGGCTAGCGCGAGCACGCGCAGGCCCGGTTTCGGAGCAGCGCTCGGTGTGCGAAACAATTGATGGAAGGCGAGCACCTCCGACTGGATCGCGAGCCCCTGATCCTTGTCGCCGAGAAGCTGGGTGATCAACGACAGATCCAGCGCTTCGCCCGCCAGCGCGGTCCCCGCCGCGATCCGCGCCACCAGCTGGTCGCGCAACGGATGCAGGTCGACACCTTCGAAGGCCTGGCGCGTCAGCTGCGCAAAGCCGATGCGGTCGGCGTAGTTCGCCGCGGTCATGCCGATTGGCGCGGAAACCGGATGCTGCATCTCACACCTCGAACGCGGAGTTTACCGGCACGGCCGCGACCGCGCCACGGTCAAGCAGCAGCTCGATCTTTACCAGGACATGGGCGATGCGATCGAGCACGTGCTGCACATTGCGTTGCGCCTGCGCCGCGTCCGGCGACCAGGTCTCGGTCACGAGCCGGGCGCCGACGCAAAGGCGCAGCACGGCCTGCGGTGCCTCGTCCTGCCGCTCCAAACGGACCGGCTGGCCGATCAGGCAGCGCTGCGCAGCGACCTGCCGGTCCGCCGCGCTGCCGCTGATCTCCTCGTTCATGTCACGTGCCATCGCCCGATGAATGGCGCTGGTCTCGGCGGTCGACGCCGGTTTGCCGCCGCGCAGCAGCATGAACGGAAATATCGTGGTTTGTGCAAATTCCTCGTCATCCACGCTCGCCGTCCTGGTCGTGGCGGGAACGGAGCGAAGCGACGGCGACAACGCGATCATGCTGTCGATGCCGGCGGCGAGCTCGGCCAGCACCTTGGCGCGGAAAGCACCTGGCACGGCGTAGTAGCTTCCGATCTCCGCGAGCGCCGCCTCCCAGCGCAGCCATTGACCGAAGTTCGGCCGGCGATCGAAGCGCGAACGCAGAGCCGTCCAGCCCATCGGCCAATCGCAACGGCCGGCATAGTCGAAGATACCAGGCGCTATTCCCTCGACCCGGTCGAGCGATCGCGAAAGGCCCTTCGGCACCAGCAGCGCACCGCTGAAGGCAGGCCCACCGAAGAATTTCGAGCCTGTCATCAGCACCATATAGCCGCGGTCGAGATAGGAGCGCAGCCGACGGCGGCCAAGCCGGGCCTGACAGGCATCGACGACGATCTGAACCTTGCGCGGCCAGCGCCGCGCGATCTCGTCGAGGCAGGCCGCGCTCGGTGCACGCCAGCCGAGCTTCGAGCAATCCATGATCTGGAGCAGCACGGGCGCACCCTGCGCGATCGTGGTCTCGATCGCATGCAGCACCGCGGCATCGGCGTCCGCACGCATCGCAATCCCGGGCGCGGCCTCGAGCAGCGGCAACGCAACACTGGCGCCGGCGAGCCCCGCAACCGCGCCGTCCTTGCGAACCGCAAAGCCGCTCGCCGTCATCGAGCTGAAATGGTGCCCGCGGGCGGTATGGGCCGTCCCGCTTCCGGTCTGGTCGGCGCCGACCACAATGGTCACCGGCCGTGCTCCGAGCACTGCGCGCGCCAGGAACAGAGCGTGGAGCTGAGAGTCCGTGCCGGAGGGCGAGAACACGACATCGACGCGCGGCGGCAGCTGGAGATGGCCGCGCAGCTCGTCCCGCATGTCTTCACAGCGCGCATCGAAGGCAATTTGGACCTCGTCGAACAGGCATTTGTGCATCAGCTCTTCGCGCGCCAGCGCGGCACGGTCATAGGCCGCTTGCGAGATCGTCGACGCGGTCGAGGAGGCGAAATTCCAGATCTCCGGCTCCGGCGAGGCCGCGCAGCCATAGCCGTTGACGCGATCCCCGGCGTCGAGCGCCAGCCGCGGATCTCCGCCGGAGACGAGCAGCGTGTCGAGCGGCGTGAAGAGATCGCGCAGGCGATAACGCGAACCGTCGGCGCGGTCCGGTTCTGACAGACGGGATGCGCCGGCGCTCATCCCGGCAGGCTCACGCCGCGGCATCTGCCGCCGCCGCGGGCGCGGCTGCGAATTGCGAGGCGATGTCGCCGTGGAATACCGACGGCCCGACGTGATCGAGCGAGCTCTGGATGTCGGCCCAGATCTCGCCGCCGATATCGGTCCAGCGCTTGCAGAAGGCGAAGTCCTCGGACAGATACGTACCGGTCGCAGGATCGATCATGCATTCGAAGAGCGCGAACCGGTTCTGGCTCGCGACAAGCGTGTCGTGCGAATGCTCGCGGAAGAACTGCAGGCTCGCATAGTCCGGATGGCGGCACATCGCCTCCAGCACGTGGCGCCGGATCATCAGGAAACCGGTGCCGGCATAGCGCACGCGGGTGAAGCCGTTGACCACGACGATACGGTCGGGATCCTCGATCTCGAGCACATAGTCCAGCGAAGCCGCCGCCACGTCGGTGCGGCCGGACTGGATCGCCCGCGCGGCCTTGTCCCAGTTGACCCGCTTGATCGGATAGCAGCCGGCGACGACGTCGGCGCCGCATTCGATCAGCCGGAACACCTGCTCCGGCTTGAAGCCGATGTCGGCGTCGATGAACAGGAAATGCGTCGCTTTGGGATCGTCCAGGAACATCGCGACCAGATTGGCCCGCGCGCGGGTGATCAGCGCGTCGCCGTCCCGCAGGAGCACCTTGAGCTCGAGATTGGACATGCCGTGAACGGCGCGCTGCAGCGCGAAGATCGAGCTCGCATAGACGCTCGACACCTGCCCGCCGAAGCACGGCGTGGCCACCACCAGTTGCATCTTGTCCGACATCGGCAGCTCCGCCCCACTCCAATCCTCACCAAGAGGTAAAGAGGCATGGTTAACGGCGTCTTAACGCAGCCTTACAGGAACTTGACGAGCGAAAGCTGCGCCAGGTTCGAGGTCACCTGGTAGGAGGCCTGAAGCGCGTTCTGGAGCGCCAGGATCTCGCTCGCGACCTGGTCCGGCGAAGCCGATTCCGCCTGGTCGATGATGGTCTGGAGCTGCGCCTTGGCCTGGGTCTGGCGCGTGCTCGCATCCTTCATCGTGTTCTGGGCCATCGCGATGTCGGTCTGGATGTCCTCGATGCGCTGCTGACCCGGCTGCTGCGTCAGCGCCTGCGTCACCCGCAGGCTCAGCGCGGCGACCTGCCCGCCCGAATACTGTCCGGTCGGCGAGGTCGAGAAGGTCCCGAACACCGCGGTCGCCTGCAATTGGCGGCGGATCGCGTCCTCATTCGCCTGGGCGCCATACTGCACCGTGACGGAATCGTCGACCCGCGCCATCGCGGTCGAGCGCGCCGAGCCGGGCCCGTCATTGCCCAGGTACCACTTCACGGTGGTGGCCGAACCGTTGACCAGCGTCGTCGCCGAGCTCGCGGGCGAGGAGCCGACGCGGAGCGGCGGCTGCGTGGCGGTCATGGGCGTCGAGGCAAAACCGAGCGAACCCAGCGCGCCCGTATTCGAGCTGGTGATATTCAGGCTGGCCGCATCGTCGGTGTTGATCGTGATCGAACCGCCATGAATCGTCGACGGCTTCGACGTCCCCGTGATCGCGTCGATCTTGCTCATCAGCGTCTGGATGCTGTCGCCGACGTTGAGCTGGTTGCCGGTCGCGCCCGTGGCCACGAAGGTCAGCGTGGTGCCGTTGACGGTGATGGTGTCGCCGGCGACGAAACCTGGCGAGATCGAGTCCGTGGGGCTCGCACCGGACAGCGCTGTCGCTCCGCTGATCGGTACGAGTGGGCCCGCCTGGCTGGTCTTGGGCGTGCCGATCGCAGAGCTTGCGGTGTTGAAGAAATTGTCGCCCGCCGTGACCGCGGATGCCGCCACCAGCGAGGTGCCTGCGAGCTTCTTGATCGCGACGTCCAGTGCGTTGTTGAGGTTCAAGGCCGTGTTGTTCGGGTTGACCGGCGTGCTCGCATCGATCGCGAAGCTGCCGAGCGGTGTCGGCGTCGCCGTGGATGCAGTCAGGTCGATCTGCTCGGTCGTGCCGTCCGGCAGCGTGAACTGAACGCTGAGTTTGTCGCCGTTGTTCGGATTGACGCCGTTGAGATCGACCGAGAACGACACCGGCGATCCGCTCGGGCCGGTGACCGTCGCGCCTGTCAGCGTCGAGGAGACCGCCTTGATCTTGAGGCCGAACGGCGAGCCCGCGACGTCTTCCGACACCTGGACCGAGCTCGGCGTCGGCTGTGGCGTTGCCAGCACCAGGCGGCCCATGCCGTTGGCCCCCAAGTCGGCGGCCTGGCGCTCCGCCATCACGGTCTTGAATCCCGCCTGGGTGGTCGTCCCGTTGATGATGTCGCCGGCATTCGCAACCGACTGCGTGTTGACGGCGGTCCCGGAGAACAGATAGCGGTTGCCCGTCTGCGTGTTGAGCACGCCGACCATCGAGCCGAACTGGGCGGCGGCGGTGTTCTGCGCGATGGTCTGGCCGTTGACGTTGAGATCCTGCGCGGTGTTGGCGGCGCCCGTCTGCACCGTGCTGCGGATCTTCGTCAGCGACTGCAACGCGGTGTTGGCGAGGTTGATGCTGACATTGACGTTGGTGATCGTGTCGGTATAGGCGGCGATGTTGGAGAGCTGCGCGCGCCCGGCGATCGCAAAGCCCTCGTTGGTGCCCATCCCGGAATAGTTCTGCGACAGCTTGCCGGTCGAGAGCTGCGTCGACAAATCGGTGAGCTGCTGATTGATGTTGCGGATCTGCGAGCCGAGAACCGACGAGGAGTAGTTGATGCTGCTGATCGACATGTTTCAGAGCCCTGTTACTTGTTACAGTTGAGCCTGGATCAACGTGTTCATCATGCTCTGCACCACCGACATGACGTGAGCATTGGCGGCGTAGGCATTCTGGAGCTGGATCAGGTTCGACATCTCGGAGTCGAGGTTGACGCTGGAGGTCGAGCTGAACTTGGCCTGGAGCGTCGAGACCACGACGCTCTGGCCCTGCTGGAGCTGAGTGGCCTGGGTCGCGGCGTTGGCCTGCACGCTCAGGAACTGCTGGAGATAGTTCGAGACGCTGCCGCTGAAGGGCTGGCTCGCCGAGCCGAGACCGCTCTGCGGCGAATAGGAGAACACCGCCGAAGTCAGCTGCGCGTAGAGATAGTCGGAACGTGTGGTGTCGCCCGCGGGCGTCACAGGCGAGGTGTTGTACACCGACATCCTGGTCGGATCGTTGACCAGCTGCGTGTTCACGGCGATGCGTCCGGCAAGGCCGGTCATCTGCGAGCCCGAGGCGGTGATCGCGCCGGTGTAGAGCGCCTGTCCGCCGTCGGTGAACAGCGGCAGTTGCGGATTGCCCGAGGTCAACGACGAGATCGTCTTGCTGGTCGACGCCGAACTGACCTTGGCGAGGCCGGAATTGTCGTCGGTCACCCGCAATGTCGTGGCTGTCGCCGGCGACGGGGGGGCTGAGAAGGTGAGGTGCGAGCCTGGTAGCGCGGTGTTGAGCGCGGACGCAATCGCGCCCATGCCGCCGGCGAAGTTGAAGCCGATCCGCATCGGATTGGCGTTCGCGGCGTTCTGAAGCGGCAGCGCGGCCGGATCGGTCACGTTGACGAGCGTGACCTGACGCTGCGTGTTGGTCGCGGTGTCCGTGTAGGTGATGTTGACCGTATTGCCCGGCATGGCACCAGCGAGATCGAGATCAAACCCGGCCGGCGGACCGGAGACGGTGCTGCCGGCCGTGGTCTTGTCGGACAGTGCGCTCGACATCGTGGCGGCGAGCTGGTCGATCTGGTTCTGCGCCTGCACCAGCATCTCGTCGCGCAGCTTCAGGTCGGCCGCGATCTGGCCGGACGACACCACGTTGTTGGCGACGACGTCGACCTGCGAGCCGTTCGGCAGCTTGATGTTGAACGCGCCGACGCCGGACTTGGCCGGATCGATGTTGTAGAGCGAGGTCGCCGACAACGCGCCGGCGGACGCAAAAGAGAATTCCGATGCAAGGCCGGCACCGACCAGCTGAATGCCGGTCGTGGTGTAGATATTTGCCTGGTTCGAACCGTCGGTGGTGACGCGGACGTCGACATAGTTCGACAGCGTGTTGATGGCCTGGTCGCGCTGGTCCATCAGCGTGGCCGCCGAGGGATCGGTGGCCGCCAGGCCCTGGAGCCTGGTGTTGATGTCGGCGATCTGCTTCATCGCCGCATTGGCGGCTTGCGCCGAGTTGCCGAGATCCTGCTCGACGTTGGAGCGCAGCGACTGGATGCCCGTGGTGGTGACGTTGAGCTGCCGCGCCAGCGCCTGCGCCGCGCCGAGCGCGACGGTCTGCGCCGACGACGCACCCGAGCTGGTCGACAGCGCCTGCAGCGCGGTGGTGAATTTGTTCAGCGCGTCTTCGAGCGTACCGGAATTACCGGGCGTGCCGTAGACATTCTGAAGCTGCTTCAGAATGTTGGCCATCTGGTCGGCGTAGCCGCTGCCGCCGGTCTCGGTGCGCAGCTGGTTCAGCACATAGGTGTCGAGCTCCCGGCTGACGCCGGTAGTCATCGCCGTCGAGCCGAACTCGCCGGTGGTGACCTCGATCTGGTTCGGCCTCTGGACGACGTAACCAGGCGTCTGCGAATTTGCGACGTTCGAGGAGACGATCGAGAGCGCGGCCTGGTTGGCACGCAGACCGCTCATCGCACTGGCGAGGGCTGAACTCAAACCCATATCACTGACCCGCTTTTGGTTATGTTACGCGCTGATCAGCGCAACACGTTCAAGAGATCCTGCACCATCGAATTCGCGGTCGTGATCACCTTGGTGTTGGCCGAATAGGCCTGCTGGGTCACGATCAACTTGGTGAATTCGTCGGCGATGTCGGTGTTGGATCCCTCCAGCGACGAGCCGCTGATGGTCCCCGAAGCGCCGTCGATGGCGTCACCCGATTGCTCGGTCGCGGCATAGGCGCCGCCGTCCATCGCCTTCAGGTAGTTGGTGCCGTTGAAGTGCGACAGCTGAACCTGAGCGAGGTTGAGGTTCTGGCCATTCGAGAAGGTTCCGACCACGATGCCGTTGTTGTTGACGGCGACCGAGCGAAGCTGACCGGCGGCATAGCCGTTCTGCGTGATGGTGTTGATGGTCACCGCGCCGCTGGTGCTGGCATATTGCGTCAGTCCGCCCGAGGAGATGTTGAAGGCGACGGAGCCGAGCGACTGACCGCTGACGCTGACATTGTTGATGGTGATGCCCGAGCCGCTTGGCGAGGTCAGCGAGCCGTCGGCGGCAAACGCGAAGGCCTGGCCGGTATTGACCCAGCCGACCGTCGTGCCGGTCGCATTCGGATCGGTCTGGTAGAACAGGTTCCAGGTATCGGAATGGCCCGCGCCCAGCGAGGCGCTGTCGGTCTTGGCCCAGCGCAATTGCAGGTTCACCGGCGTGCCGGCGGCGTTGTAGGCGGTCACCGCGCCGCCGCTGATCGATTCCTTGGTGAAGGTCGCGATGTCGTTGCCGATCACTCCGCCGGTGCCGGCGGTGCCGCCGCCGTCGCGATTCTTGGTGATGGTCGAGGTGAAGCCGAGCGCGGCGAAGGCAGCGCTGTTCGAGCTGGAGACCGACAGGTTGGAGACGGTGCCGGTGTTCAACGTGATGACGCCGCCGCTGCTGACCGTCGATCCCGACGCGCCGGACAAGGCGTCGATCTTGCCGAGCAGCGTCGTGATGTTGTCGGTGACGTTGATCTGGTTGTTGCCCGAGGCACCGGAGGCCATGAAGGTCAGCGTCTGACCATCGACCGTGATGGTGTCGCCGGCGACGAAGCTGGACGAGAGCACCTGGGCGCCGCCGGCCGTCGCGGAGCCGCTCAGGACTGTCGCGCCCGAGATCGCGGGCGATGACAGTACGTTGCCGCCACGGGTCACGCTGCTGATGCCGAGCGCGGTGGCTGCCGTACCGCTGCCGACAGCCACGTCGGTGCCGGTGCCGCTGGAGATCACGATGTTGCCGCTGGCGGAGAGCGAGGCCGTGACGCCGGCGCCGCCAGCGGTCTGGATCCCGTTCAGGATGCTGGCAACCGTGGCCGTGGTGCCCGCACCGAGGCCGATCGTCGTGTTGTTGCCGACCGTTGAAACCGTCGTGCCGCCGTTGAAGGTAACCGTGTTGCCGTTGATGGTCAGGGTCTGGCCGCTGAGCGCGGTGAGAATGCTGGAGGCGAGATGCGTGCCGACCGCATTGTCGAGGGACGTGGTGGTCGAGGCCACCGCAGACGAATTGTTCTGGAGTGCGACCGTGCCCGTGGCCGTCGTCGACGAGTAGGCCGAACGGATGTTGCCGGTGGCGGCTGCGCCTGAGACCGTGGCGTTGGCATAGGGCGCCGGAGGTGTGCCGACCGGCAGCGGGTTGGCGGCGAAGTCGGACGGGTTCAGCCCGCCGGCCGCCAGCAGCGTGCCGGCCGCCGCGGTCGTTTTCGCCACCGTGTTCGGCTGGGTCGGCAGGTTCGCGGCGTACTCGATCGAGGTGGTCGCCTGCGCCGGAATGAAGTTGTTCTGGAATTGCAGCACGTTTGCCACGCTGCCGGTCGGGTTGCCGGTCTTCGGGTCGACCGTGACGCCCATCAGGTAGTAGCCGGCGCCGTTGACCAGATTGCCGTTGGCATTGAGCTGGAAGTCGCCGCGCCTCGTGTAGTAAGTGACCCCGGTGAAGACAGGTACGTTGTCGACGACGCCGCTCGCCTTCTGGATCGAGAAGAAGCCGTCGCCGGTGATCGCCATGTTGGTGGCGACGGTGGAGCCCGAGATCGTGCCCTGCGTGGTGATGGTGGCCTTCGCATTGGCCGTCACGCCGCCCGCGACCTGCTTGCTCGGCACCGAGGAGTCGGGAATGAGATCGACGAAGCTGGTGCCGATGCCCTTGTAACCGGTGGTGGATGAGTTCGCGATGTTGCCGGAAATGTTCTGCAGCGCGTAGGACTGCGCCTGCAGGCCACCCACCGAGGTGTTCATTGCATCGAAGATACCCATAACTTTGTCTCCAAATCCGATCTCGGCGGCCGGTCGACCAAGGCCGCAGTCGGGGGAGACAGTCGCAAGGGCTATGCCAATGCGGGTATTCTCAGGAAATCAATGACTTAAATAGAAAGGCCCCGGTCGGATGACCGGGGCACAATTGCCGGGCCGGCAACAATTGCCGGGACGATCGTCGTTCCGGGGCGAGCAGAAAGGCCTACGTCGCCGACGCTGCCGCGGGGTGGAAGACCAGCCCGAACCCGTCGATGCAATAGCGCAATCCGGTCGGCTTCGGACCGTCGTCGAAGACGTGGCCGAGATGGCCGCCGCAGCGCCGGCAATGCACCTCGGTGCGAACCATGCCGTAGGCCCGGTCCTCGGTCTTGCTGACATTGCCCTCGATCGGCTGGTAGAAGCTCGGCCAGCCGGTGCCGCTCTCGAATTTGGTCTCGGAGGCAAACAGCGGCAGGTCACAACCGGCGCAGGCGAAGGTGCCCTTGCGATGCTCTTTCAGCAGCGGGCTGGAGCCGGGCCGCTCGGTGCCGTGCTTGCGCAGGATCTCATATTGCTGCGGCGTGAGCTGGGCGCGCCATTCGGCTTCCGTCTTCGTGATCTCGAACTTTTCCGCGGCTTTCTCGCCAGCCTCGGCAGGGGTTCCTCTCAGCCAGCGGAAGGCCCCAAGGCCGAACAGGCCGGCGGCAGTCGTCAACAGGATGCGGCGGTCAAACATCTCATTCTCCGTGCGGGAGCGTCCACGCCCTGAGATACGGGCTTTAACGGCAGACGTTACACTTCCGGGCGGAATTTTTCTCGGGCCTATCGCGCGACGCCAGCGTGCTGCGAGGCCGGTTCCACGGCCTGTTCTTCCTCTTGGGCCGCGGGTTTCGGCGGCGGGGCCGGACGCGGCCGGACGCCGGGCGGTGGGCGGCGCGGACCGGTGCCGGCGGCCCGGTTGGCTTCGGCGAGACGCGCCTCGCGCTCCCTGTCCTTGACCCTGGCACGTTCGCGGTAACGGGCGAGCGAGCCTGCGGCGGCGGAACTCGCCCTGCCCCAGACCCCGACCAACTGGCCCGCGACGCGCCCCGTGGCACCGCCCGCCCAGACCAGCTCGAACGGCGAGAACAGCTTCCAGCGCTCATCGCCCCGCAGGATGCTGCGCGCGATCATCTGCCCGGCCATGGCCGAGGTGTTCATGCCCTGGCGGCCGAACCCGCTCGCCACCCACAGGCCTTTGCGCAACTGGCCGATCTGCGGCATGCCGTGCACGGTCTGGCCGGTGGCGCCGCCGAACGTCTCGGTGATCTCGACATTGCCGAGCGCCGGAAAGATCGTGCGGATCCGCCGCCTGACAGCGCCTGCAAAGCGCTGCGGCCGCGCGGCCCAGGTGGTCTCCGGGCTCTCCCACATCAGCCGGTCGCCGTCGACGATGCGGAAATGGTCGACGCGGTCGGAATCCATCACCGATCCCTTGAAGGCGATGAGCTCGTGCACGCGCTCACCGAGGGGCGCGGTGATTCCGGCATAGCGCCAGACCGGCAGCAGCGTCTCCGACAGGCGCCTCAAGGGCGCGCCGAGATGAATGTTGCCCGCGAGCACGATGTGGGTTGCGCGCAGCCGCGCCGACGGCGTGACGATGCGTTTGCGGATGCCGGAATGATCGATACTGACGACAGGCGTGTCCTCGAAGATGCGGGCGCCTGCCCGCCGCGCCAGCGCTGCGAGGCCGTGCACATATTTGCGGCCGTCGAGCTGGAACGCCTTCGGATAATACACGCCGTGGAAGTAGCGATCGGTCTTGAGCACCTCGCGGACGCGATCGACCTGCCAACCCTCGACCTCGGTGTCGAAATCCTCGTTCAGCATCTGCAACCGGCTGATCAGCCGGTCGCCGGCATCGACGTTGGAGACCTCCAGCACGCCGTCGCTCAGGCCGATCCCCGGCATGTTCTCTTCCGTGGCGTTGGCCCGGACGAACGCGGCGCCCTCCTTCGACAACCCCCACAATTCACGCGCGTCCTCGAAGCCGATGCGCTCGATCAGCTCAGTGAGCGGCAGCGCAAAGCCCGGCATGACGGCGCCGAGCTGGTTGCCGGACGCGTTCCAGCCGATGTGCCGGCCCTCGAGCACCGCGACACTGGCCCCGAGCCGGGCCGCCTCCAGCGCGATGGTGAGCCCGGCAAGCCCCGCACCGATGACGCAGATGTCGGCGTCGAGGTCGAACGACAGCCGCGTGCGGTCGCGAAAGCCGGCTTCTTCCTGGGACACGCTTGTGAAAGTCTCGCTCATGTCGTTTTCTTAGAGCATGATCCGGAAAAGTGCGCAGCGGTTTCCCGATAGGACCATGCTTTAACTAACAACCTGGTACCAACCGGGCGCCTGTCACCTTGTCCTCGGTCGGCGCTTGTAGATTATTCTGGACGTGGAACGATTCGAGAATGCCATGCGCCGTTTGATGCTGCTGCGTCACGCCAAGACAGAGACTGACGCGCCGAGCGGCCGTGACCAGGACCGCCGGCTCGACGACCGCGGCCACAAGGATGCCGCCCAGATCGGCGACTGGATCGCCGGCCATCCGCCCTTCCCCAATACCGTGCTGGTGTCGCACGCCGTCCGAGCCCGGCAGACCTGGGACATCGCCTGGGAGGCGATGAAGGACCGCGTCCCGACGCCGCAGGTCGAGATCCTGCCGGAACTCTACGGCGCCGATCCCGCGCAGATCCTGGATTCCATTCGCACTGCAACCGCCCCGGCCGACCCAAAGCGATTGCTGCTGGTCGCCCATAATCCCGGCATGCACGAGGCCGCGCTGATGCTGATGGGCGGCGGCGATCCGGCCGGCGCCAGGGCGCTCGCCGACAATCTGCCCACCGCGGGGCTTGCGATCTTCGACTTTGACGTCAAGGATTGGGGTGACGTGGCCTACCGCCGCGGCAAGCTGGTGCTGTTCACCAGCCCCAAGCTGCTTCGATCGGGATGACCGCGCGACGTGCCGGCAAGACGTGCTGACTGGAAGATTTGGAGGCGCAAATGTTCAAGTCCATCCTCGTGCCCATCGACCTCGCCGACACTGATCTGGCCAAGCCGGCGATCGCAACCGCGGCAACGCTGTCGCAGACCTGGAGCGGCATGGTGCGCCTGCTCAACGTGCTGCCGATGACGCCGGTGATGCTGGCCGAATACGTGCCGGCCGATTTCGATGAGCAGCAGCGCCAGACCTCGGAAGAGGCGCTCGTCATCGTCGCGCGCGAATCCGGCATCGAGCAAGCGCGGATCTCCAGCGTGGTGCGCCAGGGCGGCATCTACCACGAGATTCTGGAGGAAGCCACGCACATGAAGGCCGATTTGATCGTGATGACCTCGCACCGGCCGGCGATGCGCACCTATTTCCTCGGCTCCAACGCCGGGCACGTCGTGCGCTACGCCAAATGCTCGGTGCTGGTGGTCAGGCACTGAACTCAACTCTCCGGCATTTCCGTAGCCCGGGTGAGCGAAGCGACACCCGGGGCCACTCATGGCGAGAACCCCGGATGTCGCTTCGCTCATCCGGGCTACAAGTCCTTGCGTTGCCGACGGGCAAAACACGCGAGCCCTGGGTCAACGCCCGCCGCAGAAATATTCCACTTTACCGAAATTCGGAAACGGCGTATGTGTCGCCTTAACCCGGCCCAAGGAAGAGGGGCGTATCGCGATCGTCACGAACGCGGGCCGGACGGCGGTGGACGCAGGTGACATCGGCGCGAAGAGCTTCGCAGGGCGGGCAACCGTGAGCGAAACGTGTCGCGCACACGACCGGTGTGATCGGCGTACGGCAAAATCGTGTGGTCCTGACGCCCGGGGTCTGTGCGTCAAGTCTCAGCGGTGATGTGGCGGCCCGACCGGGCACGCGCATCGATCATCCGCAAGGCGACGGGGGCAATAGTGCATCGCTCCCCGGGGAGAGCACGACATAAGCCGTCAAACCACTGCGCAGGGAAGGCCGGTCGTTTGGCTTCACCTGTATGCCGCTGTGCAGATTTCGCTACTGCCTTTCGCACAGTGGACCGCGGGTGCCAGCCGGCGCCCGGTCTTCCCTGCGCCCTCTTTCAATTGAGGGCGAAGCGATGAAGCAAAGCTCGGGCGAATTGAGCCGCGAGGATGCGAGGGTGTGTCTGCGATTTGAGCTGCGTGTCACAAGCTCGGACATCGTAGGGTGGGCAAAGCGGAAGCGTGCCCACCTTCTTTGCCTGTCGCGATTGAATTGGTGGGCACGGCGCTGTGCGCCTTTGCCCACCCTACGGCACTGCCTCGGCGGAGAGATTCCTGGATTGCTTCCGCCTTCGCCGAGGCTTCGGCGGACAAGTCGCTGCGCTCGCAACGACGATGTTGAGACAGTTGCGGGTCGAACGCCACTCTCGTGCCCCGGACGCAGCGCAGCACGAAGTGATGCGCTGCAGAGCCGGGGCCCATGTTGCAGCGAGCTTTGTGGCTTACTGGGTCCCGGCTCTGCGCAGCAACGCAAGAGCGTTGCAGCGCGTCCGGGACACGAGAGCGAGCAGCAACGCTCGCTCAGACCAAACTCACAGATATCGCGTCAGCTCGGCCTTGAACTGCCCGTACACCGCGTCCTCGATCTGGCTGCGCGTGATCCCGATGTCGCGCAGGGCGCGGTCGTCGAGCTCGTTCAATGTCTTGACGGCGGAGCGGCGCTCGAGGCGGTCGAACAGCGCGTAGGCGGCATGGGCGAGCGTGCTGAAAAATCCGCTCGATGAGGATGGGCGTAAGCTCCGCCCGGCAGTTTGTGAGATCAGGGTCATTTGTCTTCTCCGGCACTCGTCCCGCGCGGCGAAGCCGATGCCGTTGGCGCAGACGCTACGAGCGCTTGCACCTCATTGCCGTCGGATTGCTCTCGCTCTCCTCGGCTCAATCGCGGAACTTGATGGAACTTAAATGCTCCAGTACACTGCTCGGAGCAAGTAAAACATTGCTCTCGGTGCAATAATGTCCAAGTTCGAGTACGTGAAGCTTGCCGATGCCATTGCCGTGGATATCGCTAACGGCACGTTAAGGCCCGGCGACCGGCTGCCCCCGCAGCGCAATTTTGCCTATGACCGTGGCATTGCGGTCTCGACCGCGAGCCGGGTTTACACGGAGTTGCTCCGTCGTGGGCTCGTCGTCGGCGAGGTCGGTCGCGGCACCTTCATCTCCGGCGACATCAGGCGCGAGGTCGAGGCCTTGAGCGAGCCGCGCGATGCGCGGATCGATTTCGAGGTCAATTATCCGCTGCTGCCGCAGCAATGGGCGATGATCGCCAAGAGCCTCGCAGGGCTCGAGCGCGTCGACGCGCTCGAATCGGCGCTGCGCGTCTCGACCAGCACCGGCACCAAGAGCGCACGCAATGCTGCGGCCGCCTATCTCACGCGCAAGGATTTCGCGCCGCAGGCCGAGCAGATCGTCTTCACCGCCAACGGCAAGCAATCGCTCGCGGCCGCGCTCGCAGCGCTCGTCCCGACCGGCGGCCGCTGCGGCGTCGAGGCGCTGACCTATCCTTACGTCAAGAGCATCGCGGCGAGGCTCGGTGTGACGCTGGTCCCGATTCCGATGGACGAGCACGGCGCGCGGCCCGACGCCATCCAGAAGGCGCACCGCGAGGCGCATCTGTCGGCGCTGTATCTCCAGCCCATCATCCAAAACCCGCTCGGCGTCACCATGAACGCGACGCGGCGCGCCGACATCATGCGCGTCGCCGAGAAGCTCGACCTCACCATCATCGAGGACACCGTCTACGGCTTCCTCGCCGACGATACGCCGCTGGCCGCGCTCGGGCCTGACCGCTGCATCGTGCTCGACAGCCTGTCCAAGAAGGTCGCGCCCGGCCTTGCACTCGGAATCCTCGTGGCGCCGCCTCACTTGCGCGAAAGCGTGATGAGCGCCGTGCGGACCGGCGGCTGGATCGCCTCCGGCCACGCGCTCGCATCCGGGCAGCGGCTGATGGCCGACGGCACCGTCGCCGAGCTGACGCGGCTGAAACGGATCGACGCCGCGCGGCGGCAGCAGACCGCCGCAAGACTGCTGGCCGGCTACCAGCTCGCCGCCGATCCGCGCTCATACCATCTGTGGCTGACGCTGCCGCCGCACTGGCGCTCGCAGACCTTCGTGGCGGCTGCGGCCCGGCGCGGCATCGCACTGACGCCGTCCTCCACCTTCGCCATCGCCCACGGCCATGCACCGAACGCGGTGCGCCTCGCACTCGCCCCGCCCACCTTCGAGCAACTCGATTCCGGCCTGCGCACCATCGTGTCGCTGCTCGGCACCAAGGAAGAGGATTTCGACTCGACGGAGTAGCGATCGGTCTATGGCAGCAAGGACCGGGGCAATTGCTCGAAGCCATAGCTCCGCGGCTGGTTGCGTCGCACGAAGCCGCCGACCTGCCAGGCGAACAGCGCGGCAAAGCCGAGGATGAACAGCGCGCCGGCGAACTCGCCGATCACGAGGGCGCGGATCAACAGGCCCACCATCGCCACCGTCAGCATCGCCAGGAACGCCAGCACTGCCGCATAGGCCGTGCGGCCAAGCCCGGCGGTCAGCGCCGCGCGGCTGCCCGCCTTCGCCATCCGCGCATGCAGCGCGACGATGAACGCGCGAAAGCCGTAGTCCTGCGGCGCCATCAGCGCCGCGGTCTGCCAGCTCGTCGACAGGATCGAGATACGGCGGCCACTGCTGTGGCTGACGTCGGCGCGAAAGCGGTGCTGCTGCATCGACACCGGGCGAAACGACAGCCGGATCGCGCTGATCTCGTCATAACGCCAAAGGCCCGAGCGCCCGGCGATGTGCCAGGAAAGCCCCTCCTCCGTCAGCTCGAAGCGATGCGCCGAACCGATCAGCGACGCCTTGTAGGCATAGCTCGTGCCCGAAGTCGCGTCAGCTCCCGAATCCTGCATCTTCACAATCAATCCGATCCCGCGCAGTCCCGCCCGCGACCCGCTTGCCTGATCGCCCTCGCCCATCCTACAAGCGAGACATGGCTGAGACGATTTTTTTTCCGCGCCGCCTGATTCTCGGCGCCGCAATGATCTCAGGCGTGCTGCTCGCGCTCGCGGTGCACATGCTGGGCGCGCGCTACGGGCTCGACCTCGGCGGGCTCTGGCGTTCCGACACCCATGAGTTCATCCCCGCCGGCGCGGCGATCGCGTGGTGGTTGATTGCGACGGTCGGCTTTTCCGGCGGCTATTTCACGGCGACGTTGATGCAGAGCGCCGTCTCCGGCCAGATCCCGCAGCGGATGCGGCAATTCCTGATCGCGGTCGGCGTGCTGCTGCTGGCGGGCGCGGGCCAGGTGGCTTCGGCGCCGAGCCCGGTCCCGACGGTCTCGGGCGTGCTGGCCGGCCTCGCCGCGCTGTGCCTCGGCGCCGTGATGGCGTTCTGCGGCGCGCATTTCGCGCTGCGCCGCGGCTGATCCCTACGCCGACGCGCGCAGCCGCGGCCGGTCCAGCATGATCGCGACATCCGAGGCGGGCCTCGGCTTGCTGAACAGATAGCCCTGCGCCTGGGTACAGCCTTCGCGCCGGAGCAGCTCGAGCTGCGCATCGTTCTCGACGCCTTCCGCCGTGGTGACGATGCCGAGGCTGCGGCCGAGGCCGGTCACGGCGCGGATAATCGCCATGGAATCCTCGCGCGTCGCCAGCTCCGAAACGAAGGAGCGGTCGATCTTGATCTTGTCGAACGGGAAGCTGCGCAAATAGCTCAGCGACGAATAGCCGGTGCCGAAATCGTCGAGCGAAATGCGCACGCCCATGGCGCGCAGCTCATGCAGCGTGGTCAGCGTCGCCTCGCTGTTCTGGAGCAGCACGGATTCGGTGATCTCGAGCTCGAGGCGGTGCGCGTCAAGTCCCGAAGCGGCCAGCGCCTCGGTCACGGATGCGATCAGGTTCGGATTCTTGAACTGCACCGGCGACAAATTGACGGCGACGTCGACATCGTCGGGCCAGGTGGCCGCGTCGGTGCAGGCGGAGCGCAGCACGAACTCGCCGAGCTGGACGATCAGTCCGGTCTCCTCGGCCAGCGGAATGAAGTTGATGGGCGCGATCAGGCCGCGCTGCGGATGGTTCCAGCGGAGCAGCGCCTCGAAGGCGACGACGCGACCGCTGGCGACGTCGCGGATCGGCTGATAATACGCCTCGAACTCGTCGCGTTGCAGCGCGGCGCGCAGATCCATCTCCAGCAGGCGGCGCGCCTGCGCGCGCGCATCCATGCCGGTCTCGAAGAACCGGTATGTGCCGCGGCCGTCCGCCTTGGCGCGGTACAGCGCGAGGTCGGCGTTCTTCAAGAGCTCGTCCGGATTGTCGCCATCCTGCGGCGACAGCGAGATGCCGATCGAGACGCCGATGACGATCTGATGGTCGTCGATCTCGTAAGGTGCCGAGATCACCTCGACGAGGCGCCCGGCAAGCGATCGCGCCGCGGTTTCCTCCGAACGTCCGATCTGGACCACGGCGAACTCGTCGCCGCCGAGCCGCGCCACGGTGTCGCTCTCGCCGACGGTGGCCTTCAGCCTGCGGCCGACCTCCTTGAGCAAGGCATCGCCGATGGGATGGCCGAGCGAGTCGTTGATGTCCTTGAAGTGATCGAGATCGAGGCAAAGCACCGCGAGCTGGTCGCCCGACCTGGTCCGACGCAGTCCCTGCACGAGCTGCTCGTGGAACAGCACGCGGTTCGGCAGGCTGGTCAGCGCGTCATGGCGGGCCATGTGCGAGATCTTGGCCTGGGCCTCCAGCCATTCGGTGATGTCCTCGAAGGTCGCGACCCAGCCGCCGCCCTGCATTGGCTGGTTGACGACCCTGATGGATCGGCCGAGCCTGTTGACGACGTCGGTCGTGGTGCGGCTCTCGCGCGCGTCGGCGACGAGGCGGGCGAAGAACTCGCCGGCGTCGCCTTGCCACTGGCCCTTGGCCTGCTCCTCCCTGAGCACGTCGACCAGCAGGCGGCCGGTGAGCAGGATGTTGGTGCGGCCGAGCATCGCGGCATAGCGCTCGTTGAACAGGATGATCTTGCCGTCGGCGTCGAACATGCACAGTCCCTGCGACATGTTCTCCAGCGCCGTGTCCAGCACGATCTGCTGGCGGCCAAGTTCGCCCTTGGCGCGGCGGTCGAGCAGCCCGGCGACGAGCGCAATCGCGATGATCGCGACCGCGGCCCCCGCGGTGAGGAAGGACAACGAGGCCGGCGGGATCGACAGCCCGCTGATCGCAAGCGTCGGATCCGGCGTCAGCACAACCGCGCCCATCGCGGTGAAATGATGCGCGACGATGGCGACCGTCAGCAGGGCAGTCGCCGCCAGCGCGTGGAAGAGGTCGTCGCGTCGCGCCGCCACGAACAGTGCAAGTGCCGCGAAGAAAATTCCTGATAGCACCGAGACGGTGACCGTGCTTCCGATCCAGTCAACCCGCGCCGGTATCTCCAGCGCCGCCATGCCGGTGTAATGCATCGCCGCGACACCGGAACCGACGATGGCGCCGCCGAGAACGATCCACACCGCGCGCAAGGACGATATGGCGATGCTCAGCCCCACGAAGGTCACGGAGATCGCGAAGATCAACGACAGGATGGTCACCGGGATGTTGTAGGCGCCCGCGCCTCCCGGCCCGTAAGCGAGCATCGCGATGAAATGCGTCGCCCAGATGCCGCATCCGCTGACGGCGGCGTCGAGGCCGAGCCAGGCCAGACGCCCTAGGCCTTGCGTCGCGCGCGCCCGGTGGAACAGGCTGATCGCCGCCGCGCTGGCGAGCAGACACACCGCGCCGCCAAGCGCGACGAGCCGCAAATCGTGCTCTTCGGTGAGACAGTAGAGAACTTGATACATTGCAGGCCCCTATCGACCTGCACTTGAACCCATAGAGGTGGACAGTCGGTAACTGGCTACGCGCCTGTTTCGGGCATGGTGAACGGAAGATGTGATCATTCCGTTGGATTGTTCATCCACGCGCCGGCGCACCGACGCCGATCACGGCAGCGGCGAGCAGCAGCACGGCCGCGGACACGACCAGCGACAGATGCAGGCCCGTCATGAACGCCCCCTCCGGGGCCACCAGCGAGCCGAATAGCGCGACGCCGAGGACGCTGCCGGTCTGCCGCGTCGCGTTCAGGACACCCGCGGCGATGCCGGAGCGCGCCTTCGCGACGCTGCCCAGCAAGGTCGAGGTCAGCGGCGGCACCAGCAGCCCGAGTCCGCCGCTGATCGCGATCATCTGCGCAAAGATCGCCCAATAGCCCGTGCCGGCTTCGATCCCGAGCAGGCCGAGGCAACCAAGCGCCGAGACGCAGGCGCCGACGACGATGGTCAGGCACGCGCCGATGCGTTCGGCGAGCCGAGGCGCCAGCAGATTGACCGGCAGCACCGCCGCCATCATCGGCACGAAGGCGAGACCGGTCCACCACGCCGACAGGCCGTTGATCCTCTGGAAGTACAGGCTGAGCACGAAGATCAGGCCGTAGATCGCGATGTTGACGAGGAGGCCGACGATCGTGGTCAGGGTAAACAGGCGGTGACTGAACAACGAGAAGGGCAGCATCGGCTGCGCAGCGCGGCTCTCACGCCAGACGAAGAGCACGGCGAGAATTGCGGCTGCGGCAAAGGCTGCGATCACGGCTGGATGTCCGAAGCCGAGCGCGCCGCCCTCGATGATCGCGCCGGCGAGCGCCCCCAACGCGCCGATCGCGGCAAGCTGGCCGGGCAGATCGATCTCGCGCGAGCGCGCTTGCGTGGTCTCGCTGGCGTAGCGCCAGCTCAGCCACAGGCCGGCGAGCCCGATCGGCAGATTGACCAGGAAGATCGCGCGCCAACCGACCAGCGTGATCAGCGCGCCGCCGACGAAGGGGCCGGCGGTGAGCGCAAGGCTCGCTCCGGCAGCCCAGACCGCGACGGCACGGCCGCGCGCGCGGTCGTCCGCATAGGCATGATTGAGCAGCGCAAGGGAATTCGGCACCAGGATCGCCGCCGCCAGCCCCTGGACCAGCCGCGCTGCGATCAGCACGGCCGCATTAGGCGACAGCGCGCAGGCGAGCGAAGCCGCGGTGAAGATGGCGAACCCCGCCATGAAGACACGCTTGGCGCCGATGCGGTCGCCAAGCGCGCCTGATGTCAGGATGAAGGCGGCAAACGCGATGGTATAGGCGCTGACCACCCATTGCAGCTCGGCGACGCCGCCGCCGAGCGTCCTGCCCATCGCATCAAGCGCCGTATTGACGATGGTGACGTCGAGCTGCACGACGCCATAGCCGAGGCTCATTGCGGCCAGCGTGAGAGAGGTCGCAAGAGGCGAGCCGGTGCGTTGTGCGCCGGCCCTGCCGTCGAAAGTTTCATATTTGATGGTGCTCGCTCGCATGCTGCCACCTCGATTGCAGCCCCATGCGAAACATACGCTGCCGGCCCGCCATCATGCTTCGATAATGACCGAATGATGATGCAGGGCATGCAAGCGCCGCGCGGATGACCGCGCCGCGCCATCCTGGTCGAGCGTGGGCTTAACTCGCCGCGCGCAGGTTCACCTTGCTCTCGGCGAGTTTCGTCAGCTTCATGTCGGTCGCCTTCTCTTCCTCGAGCGTCTTGGCGAGCACGCTGGCGCAGTCGTTGCGGCCGAGCTGCTTGGCCCAGGCGATCAGGCTGCCGTAGCGCACGATCTCGTAATGTTCGGCGGCCTGCGCCGCATTGATCAGCGCCGCGTCGAGCACCGCCTTGTCGGCCACTTCGCCGGCGGTCTCGTCGGCTTCCTCGATGATGCCGTCAATGGCCGGGCAATCGACTGCCTTCACAGGGACGCCATGCATCTTGAAGACCTCCTCGAGCCGAGCGACATGCTGCTTGGTTTCCTCGAGGTGCGTCAAAAAGCCCTGTTTCAGCTGGGGATCGGTGGCCTTGCTTGCCATTTTCGGCAGCGCCTTGGTCAGCTGCTGCTCGGCATAATAGATGTCCTGGAGCTGGTGCACGAACAGGTCGTTCATGGTTTTGATGTCTTTTGTGAACAGTCCCATCGTTCCGTCCTCTTTCGGTTTCTGGAACACGACGGCAGCGGCTTGCACGAAAAGCCGCTTATTCCGCCATGTTCGGTTGCTGATGGGGCACAACGAGCGCGCGACAGCGACGTTCCAAAAAGCCCCGTATGGCTTGCGCTGGAACAATGCGGACGACGCCGGGACCTGAAATCATGACAGCACACGAAATGCGCGAGCCGGCCGGTTTCACGACTCATATGCTTAACGCGCCTGCGATGTGAACCGCGTATGACAAAAGTAGCCAGTCCAGCGCAGAACCTATTGTTGTCAAGGGCTGCACAAGCCGCTGTTTTTGCCTTAAATGAGCTGGATCATGCCTAGCGATCGATGCCTGCCTTTGGCCATCATCGCACCCGACCGGCCAATGTCTGGCCCGGTCGGTCTTGCCCCCCGCCGGGAGGATGAATGCACGGACTGCTGCCTGCGCTGAAGCGCGGCTTCAAGAGATGGATCGGCTGGCGACGGCTCGGAGTTGCCGCGAGCATCTTCATCATCGCCTTCGCGATCACGACGCTGGTGCGGACCCTCAAGGGCATCGATACCGGGGTCATCCTGACCGCGTTGACCGAGATTCCCCGCGGGAGCATCGGGCTCGCGGCGATCTGCGTCTTCTTCGCGTTCTGTACGCTGACATTCTACGACTTTTTTGCACTGCGAACGATCGGCAAGAAGCACGTGCCTTATCGCATCGCGGCACTCTCCAGCTTCACGTCCTATTCGATCGGCCACAACATCGGCGCCACCGTCTTCACCGGCGGCGCGATCCGCTTCCGGATCTATTCGGATTACGGGCTGAACGCGATCGACGTCGCCAAGATCTGCTTCCTGTCGGGCCTCACCTTCTGGCTCGGTAACATCTTCGTGCTCTCGATCGGCCTGGCCGTCCATCCGGATGCGGCGTCCTCGATGGATCAGCTTCCCCCGTCGATCAACCGGCTGATCGCGCTCGGCGGCCTTACCTCGATTGGCGCATATCTGGTCTGGCTGTGCATGGGCGAGAAGCGGCGGGAGCTCGGCCAAAAGGGCTGGAAGGTGGTGCTGCCCTCGGCGCCGCTGACCCTGGTGCAGATCCTGATCGGCGTGGTCGATCTCGGCTTCTGCGCCTTGGCAATGTATCTGCTGATGCCTGCCAATCCGCCGATCGACTTCATGTCGCTTGCCGTGGTGTTCATCCTGGCGACGCTGATCGGCTTTGCCAGCCATGCGCCCGGCTCGATCGGCGTGTTCGATGCCGCCATGCTGGTGGCGCTGCCCCAATTCGGCCGCGAGGAGCTTCTGGCGACGCTGCTGGTGTTCCGCATCCTCTATTTCGTGATCCCGTTCGGCCTCGCCATCTCCATCATGGGCACGCGCGAGCTCTGGATGAACGTGGTCGCGCCGTGGCAGGAGCGGCGACGGCTGGCGGAGGCCTGCGCCCAGGCTAATCTGCCCAAGCAGGTGGCCGCGATGGAGCGCGAACGGGCGCTGCGGCAGGCCGGCAAGCGGTAGGCGGACCCTCAAACCCGTGAGACGAAGGTTGCAGGCGGGGGAGCAATCCTCTCTTATTTCCGCCTCAACTTTGCCGTTGAACAGCGGGCCATGATCCCTCTCCCCCTTCGTACCCTTTCCGCAGGCGCCCTGCTGCTTGCGGGGATTCTGATCGCCTTGCCGCCCCAGCGCGCCGCCGCTCAGGATTCCGGCACCCTGCAGATCAGCTGGGAGGTACGTAACCGCTTCCGGCTGTTCCGCGAGGAGCGCGACTTCCTGCTCCATGTCGAGAACGCGCGCAACCGCAACATCCTGGCCGCTGAACAATCGCTGGAGCTCCAGAGCGAAGGCCGCGGCTGGGCCCGCAACATGGTCAACCGCCTCTGCATCGACCTCCAGGGTCGGGTTAACCAGCCCTGCACCCGCGATAACACCAAGGAAAACTACCTCACCCCGATCGACCATCCGGTCACCGTGCGCCTCGTTGGCGCCGTGCCGGTCGGCGCCACCTGCGCCTGGTCGTTCGACGACGGCGACGGCCCGCAACAATCGACCTTCGACTGCGCCGAGCCGATCAACTTACGTGTCCGCTACGGCAAGCAGACAGTCGCAACCGTCGACGTCTCCTCCGGCTCCGATCCGACCCAGCGCGTCCAGACCGAGATCCAGGTCCGCGACATTTTCGTCGCCGGCCTCGGCGACAGCATTGCTTCAGGCGAAGGCAATCCGGACCGGCCGCTGGCGCTGTCGGACGAAGGTTTTTGCTTCCGCTCCTATCTCGGTACCGCCGGTGCGCAGTATTACCGTCCGAGCCGCCACGGCTTCAAGGGCGGCCGCGCCTGCGAGGCGCCGGATACGCTCGCCAACTGGCAACGCTACAGCGCGCTCTGGTTCAACGCGCCCTGCCACCGCTCGCTGTATAGCTACCAGACGCGCACTGCGCTGGCGCTCGCGGTGCGCTACACTCACATCGCCGTGACCTACCTGCCGCTCGCCTGCACCGGCGCCAGCATCGGCGACGGGCTGCTCGGCTCGCAGCGCGCCCGCGAATGCCCGCCCGGCAAAACCGGCGTCTGCAATACCAGTGTGAACGCGCAGGTCGCGGAATTGCGCGAGGCGCTCACCGCGGCAAAGAAACGCCAGCCCGACCGCACGCTCGACCTCGTGCTGCTCTCGGTCGGCGCCAACGATGTCTATTTCTCCGGTCTCGTCGCCGACGTGATCGTCGAGACCGCGACCGAGCGCACGCTGTTCCGCCGCTCCGGCGTGATGGCGAGCGTCGACGATTCCCGCGATGCGCTGGCGCGCGAGCTGCCACAGAATTTCGTCAAGCTGCGCGAGGCGCTGAAGCCGCTCGTCGGTGGCGACCTCTCGCACGTCGTCTATGTCTCCTACGCCAATCCTGCGCTTGCCGAGGGCGGCGTGCCCTGTCGCGGCGGCCGGGCCGGCTTCGACATCCATCCGTCCTTCAACGCCGATCCGCAGCGCCTTGCCCGCGTTTCGACCTTCGTCGACACCGAGTTCTTGCCACAACTGAAGGGGCTCGCCACCTGCACCCGTGGCGCGCTGTGCCGCGATGTCGAAGCCGACCGCATGACCTTCGTCGATGCGCACCAGGCGGCGTTCGCCGATCACGGCTTCTGCGCCCATTCAGGCAACGATCCCGAATTCGATCGCACCTGCTTTGCCGAGAACGGCCAGAGCTTCAATCCTGATATCGTGAGCGCAGCGAGCCAGCCGATGCTGTGCGGCCGCGGCGCCTCGGAATATCGTGCCTACCTGCCGCGCGGGCGCTGGATCCGCGACGCCAATGACAGCTATTTTGCCGCGATGACCTATCCGCAGGGATTGCCGGCGGCGAGCCAGCCGACCGACATCCACGATGCCACCTGGGGCGTGCTCTCCGCCGTCTATGGCGGCGCGGTGCATCCGAGCGCCGAAGGTCATGCCGCGATGGCGGATGCGGCGCTGCCGGCCGCGAGCGCCGTGCTCGGGCTGGACGCCGTGCCGCCGGGTGTGACGCGCGGATTCCTGCCGCAGCTGTTGCCGAGCGCAAGGCAGTAGCGCAGGCGGTATCGTAGCCCGGATGAGCGAAAGCGACATCCGGGACCACTGTCCCCGCATATCGCTTCGCTCATGCGGGCTACGCGCAGCCGGCAGACCGTCATTGCGAGCGCAGCGAAGCAATCCAGAATCTTTCCACGGAGGGACTCTGGATTGCTTCGCTGCGCTCGCAATGACAACGGTGCGCGCGGCATAATCTCGCGCATCACCATCGTGCACATTCTCGGCACCTTATGATCGTTCCCCCGACTTGCCGTTCCATCAATCCAAAAACGGCATCGATCGATACTGCCTTGAACTTGGACACTTTGCCGCGCGCGCCTCTAGGACTCGTCTCGGGGAAACGGGTTCGAGTTCTAGGGAGGCGCCTGATGAGCGCAGTGGTGTCCGCAGCGGATGCGAGGAGGTCTCGCGTCAGACTGCTCATCGTGACCATGTTGTTCCTGGTCACGACCGTCAATTATGCCGACCGCGCCACGCTGTCGATCGCCGGCCCCGCGCTCTCCAAGGAGCTGCATCTCGATCCCGTCGCCATGGGCTGGATCTTCTCGGCTTTCGGCTGGTCCTATGTCGCGGCGCAGGTGCCGGGCGGCTGGCTGCTCGACCGCTACGGCTCGCGCATCGTCTACGCCTTCAGCATCATCATCTGATCGCTGTTCACGCTGATGCAGGGCTGGGTCGGCTTCCTCAGCGCCGGCGCGGCCATCGCCGTGCTGTTCGCGCTCCGCCTCCTGGTCGGCATCGCGGAAGCGCCGTCCTTCCCCGCCAATGCCCGTATCGTCGCCGCCTGGTTTCCGGGCAGCGAGCGCGGCACCGCCTCGGCCTTCTTCAATTCGGGACAGTATTTCGCCACCGTGATCTTCGCGCCGCTGATGGGCTGGATCGCGCACTCTTACGGCTGGCGCTTCGTGTTCTTCGTGATGGGTGCGCTCGGCATCGTCATGGGCTTCGTCTGGATCAAGACCATCTATGGCCCGAAGGAGCATCCTTCGATCAATGACGCCGAGTTCGAGTACATCAAGGAGGGCGGCGCGCTGGTCGATCTCGACGCGCCCAAGAACGATCTGCCGCGCGCGCGTGCGCCCGAGGCCGGCTCCGGCTGGGACCACATCCGCCAGTTGCTCTCCAACCGCATGATGCTCGGCGTCTATCTCGGCCAATACTGCATCAACACGCTGACCTATTTCTTCCTGACCTGGTTCCCGGTCTATCTGGTCAAGGAGCGCGGCCTGTCGATCCTGCAAGCCGGCTTCGTCGCGACGCTGCCCGCGCTGTGCGGCTTCATCGGCGGCGTGCTCGGCGGCATCATCTCGGATGCGATCCTACGCAGGACCGGTTCGCTGACCATGGCGCGCAAGATCCCGATCGTCGGCGGCATGCTGCTGTCGATGTCGATCATCGCCTGCAACTATGTCGATGGACAGGCGCTGGTGGTCGGCTTTATGGCGCTCGCCTTCTTCGGCAAGGGCATCGGCGCGCTCGGCTGGGCGGTGGTCTCCGACACCTCGCCGAAGGAAGCCGGCGGCGTCTCCGGCGGCCTGTTCAACACCTTCGGCAACCTCTCCTCGATCACCACCCCGATCGTGATCGGCTACATCCTGGCCGCGACCGGCTCGTTCAACGGCGCGCTGGTGTTCGTCGGCCTCAACGCGCTGGTGGCGGCGTTCGCCTATCTCGTCATCGTCGGCAAGATCGAGCGGGTGACGCTCAAACGTTCCTCCTGAGGGCTCCCATGGGAGCTTGACCAGGCAACTCAACGGCGGCCTCAAAAGCCGCCGTCTTTGTTTTGGGGGTGATCGATGCTAGAAGTGCCGGGGAAACGCCTTATTCATCTAAGGCATGTATCGATGTTCGACCTCAACCAACTCCGCTGTTTCGTCACGGTGGCGGAGGAACTGCATTTCGGCCGCGCCGCCGCGCGGCTGAACATGACCCAGCCGCCGCTGTCCCGGCAGATCCAGGTGCTCGAGCATATCATCGACGCGCCGCTGCTGGAGCGCACCAGCCGCTCGGTCCGTCTCACCCCTGCGGGACGCAGCTTCCTGCCGGAGGCGCGCCGCATTCTCAAGCTTGCGGAGAGCGCTTCGCAAGTCGCCCGCCGCATCGCGCTCGGCAAGACCGGCTCGGTGAAGATCGGCTTCACGGCCGCCGCAGCTTACGGCTTCCTTCCCGAGCTCGTCGCGGCGTGCCGTGCCAAGCTGCCCGAGGTCGACTTCTCGCTGAAGGAGATGGTGTCGGGCGACCAGTTCGAGGCGCTGACCTCGGGCCAGATCGACGCCGGCCTGCTCAGGCCGCCGATCGCGCGCCCCGAACTCACCAGCCGCCGCGTCGTCGCCGAGCCGCTGCTCGCCGCGATCCCGAAGAAGCATCCGCTCGCGAATGCCGACAGCATCACCATCAAGGATTTTGACGACCAGCCCTTCGTGATGTATTCGCCCTATGAGAGCCGGTACTTCCACGATCTGCTGGTGGCGCTGTTCACCCGCGCCGACGTGCTGCCGCGCTACGTCCAGCATTTGAGCCAGATCCACTCGATCCTCGCCATGGTGCGCGCCGGCCTCGGCCTTGCCATCGTGCCGGCGGCGGCTGCGAGCCTGAAGATTTCCGACGTGCGCCTGCGCCCGCTGAAGCTGCGCACGCGCGTTCCGGTCGAGCTGTTCATGGTCTGGCGCCGCGACGACGAGAATCCGCTGCTGTCGGCGCTGGTCAAAATCGCCGGCGAACTCGCCTCCACGGAGCCCGCGGAAGATTGATGCTGATTTCGCATCGGTCGATATAGGCTTTGGCTTGGACCCGCATCGAACGGTCTCCTAAACCACGGCGCATGGACGCGCAGGCCTAAAGCCCGCGTCCTCCACAACACGCAATAAGGGAGCAGCGCCCGTGAGCAAGATGACCCCGCAGGAAATGGCCCAGAAGATCGGATCCGGCCTCCTGTCTTTCCCCGTCACGCCGTTTAAGGCTGACTACTCCTTCGACGAGGCGACCTACCGCTCCAATATGGACTGGCTGTGCGGCTACGACGTTGCCGGCCTGTTCGCTGCCGGCGGCACCGGCGAATTCTTCTCGCTGACGCCGACCGAGGTTCCGCACGTCGTCAAGATTGCCGTCGAGGAGACCAAGGGCCGCGTGCCCGTGCTTGCCGGCACCGGCTATGGCACCGCGATCGCCCGCGAGATCGCGATCGGCGCGGAAAAGGCCGGCGCCGACGGCCTGTTGCTGCTGCCGCCCTATCTCACCCATGCCGAGCAGGAGGGCCTTGCCGCCCATGTCGAGGCGGTCTGCGCCTCGGTGAAGATCGGCGTCATCGTCTACAACCGGGACAACGCGATTCTCCAGCCGGACACACTCGCCCGCCTTGCCGAGCGCTGCCCGAACCTCGTCGGCTACAAGGACGGCATCGGCGACATCGAGCTGATGACCCGCGTCTACACCAAGCTCGGCGACCGCCTGACCTATGTCGGCGGCCTGCCGACGGCCGAGACCTTCGCCCTGCCCTATCTCGACATGGGTGTGACGACCTATTCCTCCGCCGTGTTCAACTTCGTTCCGGAGTTCGCGACCAATTTCTATACGGCCGTGCGCAAGCGCGACCACGCGACGATTCAGGCCGGGCTGAAGGATTTCATCCTGCCGCTGATCGCGATCCGCAACCGCAAGAAGGGCTATGCGGTCTCGATCATCAAGGCCGGCATGAAGGTGATCGGCCGCGATTCCGGCCCGGTGCGCCCGCCGCTGACCGACCTCACCGAACAGGAGATCGCGGAAGTGACCGCGCTGGTGAAGAATCTGCCCGCCATCCGATCGTCACAACAGGCTGCAGAATAGGACGACAACAGCGAGGAGCCTGCAATGGCCGAGACTGATATCTCCGGCGCACCTGTTATCACGGCGATGCAGGTGATCCCGGTCGCGGGCCGCGACAGCATGCTCCTCAACCTCAGCGGTGCGCACGCGCCGTTCTTCACCCGCAACATCGTCATCCTCACCGACAATGCCGGTCACACCGGCCTCGGTGAGGTGCCGGGCGGACAGAAGATCTGGCAGACGCTCCAGGACGCGCGCGATCTCGTCATCGGCAAGACCGTCGGCGCGATGAACAACATCCTCGCCGACGTCCGCACCGCTTTCGCCGACCGCGATGCCGGCGGCCGCGGCAAGCAGACGTTTGATCTCCGCATCATGATCCACGCGGTGACGGCAATCGAATCCGCGTTGCTCGATTTGCTCGGCCAGCACCTCAACCTGCCGGTCGCGGCGCTGCTCGGCGAAGGCCTGCAGCGCAAGAGCGTCGAGACGCTCGGCTATCTCTTCTTCGTCGGCGATCGCCGCAAGAGCAGGCTGGACTATGTCGCGGGCGAGACCGGCAAGCCAGAATGGTTCAACCTCCGCCATCAGGAGGCGATGACGCCGGAGACCGTGGTGCGGCTCGCGGAAGCCACGCACGACCATTACGGCTTCGCCGATTTCAAGCTGAAGGGTGGCGTGCTGCGCGGCGAGCAGGAGATCGAGGCCGTCACCGCCATCGCAAAACGCTTCCCGAACGCGCGCGTCACGCTCGATCCCAACGGCGCCTGGTCGCTGGACGAGGCGATCGGCCTCTGCAAGGGCATGCACGGCATCCTCACCTATGCCGAGGACCCCTGCGGCGCCGAGGCCGGCTTCTCCGGCCGTGAGATCATGGCCGAGTTCCGCCGCGCCACGGGGCTGCCGACCGCGACCAACATGATCGCGACCGACTGGCGCCAGCTCTCCCACGCGCTGCGCCTGGGCGCGGTGGACATTCCGCTGGCCGATCCCCATTTCTGGACCATGCAGGGCTCGGTGCGCGTCGCCCAGACCTGCCGGGACAACGGACTGACCTGGGGCTCGCATTCCAACAACCATTTCGACATCTCGCTGGCCATGTTCACCCATGTCGGCGCCGCGGCACCCGGCAAGGTCACCGCGATCGACACCCACTGGATCTGGCAGGACGGCCAGGCGCTGACCAGGGAGCCGCTTCAGATCAAGGGCGGCAAGATTGCGGTCCCGGACCGACCGGGGCTGGGTATCGAAATCGACAGGGCGGCCATCGACGCGGCGCATGACCTCTACAAGCGGCATGGACTTGGCGCCCGTGATGACGCTATTGCCATGCAGGACCTGATCCCAGGCTGGACTTTCGACGACAAACGTCCCTGCCTCGTGCGGTAGGGCGTGATCCCGGAAAAGTGGACACCGGTTTTCCGACAAGGATCACGCCAAACTAGAAATGAAACTTCCTCTGGAGGAATACATGACTGCGATCCTGAAGAACTTCATCGGCGGCGAATGGGTCGACGGCTCCGGCGTCACCAGGAACATCAACCCCTCCAACACCAACGACGTCGTCGGCGAGTACGCCAAGGCCGACAAAGCACAGACCGAGAAGGCGATCGCCGCCGCCAAGGCCGCCTTCCCCGCCTGGGCGCAGTCGACGCCGCAGGCGCGCTACGACGCCCTGAACAAGATTTCCCTCGAGATCCTCGCCCGCAAGGAAGAGCTCGGCCGCCTGCTCGCCCGCGAGGAAGGCAAGACGCTGCCGGAAGGCATCGGCGAGGTCGCGCGTGCCGGCCAGATTTTTGCGTTCTTCGCCGGCGAGGCGCTGCGCCTGATCGGCGAGAAGGGCGCTTCCGTCCGTCCCGGTCTCGATGTCGAGCTCACCCGCGAGCCGGTCGGCGTCATCGGCATGATCACGCCCTGGAATTTCCCGATCGCGATCCCGGCCTGGAAGATCGCGCCGGCGCTCTGCTACGGCAACACCGTGGTGTTCAAGCCGGCTGAGCTGGTGCCGGGCTCGGGGCATGCGCTGTCCGAGATCATCACCCGTTCCGGCATTCCCGCCGGCGTGTTCAATCTCGTGGTCGGCTCCGGCTCCGTGGTCGGCCAGACCCTGCTCGACCACCCGGATGTGGCCGCGATCTCCTTCACCGGCTCGGTGCAAACGGGGCGGAAGATCGCGCAGGCCTGCGTGCTCTCGAACCCGATGAAGAAGTTCCAGCTCGAGATGGGCGGCAAGAATCCGCTGGTCGTGCTCGACGACGCCGACCTCAAGACCGCCGTCGAGGTCGCCGTCAACGGCGCCTATTTCTCCACCGGCCAGCGCTGCACCGCCTCCTCCCGCCTGATCGTCACCGAAGGCATCCACGACCGCTTCGTCGCGGCGGTGGCCGAGCGCCTCAACAGCCTGTCGGTCGACGACGCGCTCAAGGCCGGCGTGCATATCGGCCCCGTGGTCGACCAGAGCCAGCTCGACCAGGACCTGCGCTACATCAAGATCGGCCAGGACGAGGGCGCCAAGCTCGCCTTCGGCGGCGAGCTGCTCAAGCGCGAGAGCCCCGGCCACTACCTCCAGCCGGCGCTGTTCACCGAAGCCAACAACAACATGCGCATCGCGCGCGAGGAAATCTTCGGACCGGTCGCCGCCGTCATCCGTGCCAAGAACTACGAAGAGGCACTCGCGATCTCCAACGACACCGAGTTCGGCCTCGCCTCGGGCATCTGCACCACCAGCCTGAAATACGCCTCGCACTACAAGCGCAACAGCGAGTCCGGCATGGTGATGGTCAATCTGCCGACGGCCGGCGTCGACTATCACGTGCCGTTCGGCGGCCGGAAGGGTTCGAGCTACGGCGCCCGCGAGCAGGGCTCGTATGCGCGCGAGTTCTACACCACGGTGAAGACGGCCTATACCTTCCCCGGCTAACCACGGGGAAGATTTCGTAGGGTGGGCAAAGCGAAGCGTGCCCGCCGCTTACGTTTGGTGTGAAGCATGGTGGGCACGGCGCGTTGCGCCTTTGCCCACCCTACGGCTTCGGAGGCAAGCGCAGATGGACCAGGACGTCGCAGCGAAAGAGCAGCCCCGCTACATCAAGCTCAACGAGCGCGACAATGTCGCGATCGTGGTCAATGATTTCGGGCTTCCCGCCGGCTCCCGCTTTGCCTGCGGGCTGACGCTGCGCGCCTTCGTGCCGCAGGGCCACAAGACGGCTCTGGTCGATATCGCGGAAGGCGCGTCGATCATCCGCTATGGCGAAATCATCGGCTATGCGCTGTCGCCGATCCTGGCCGGCGAATGGGTGGACGAGGCGCGCATCCGCATGCCGGAGGCCCCTGACCTCGACAAGCTTGAAATCTCCACCGCCGTGCCGGCGCCGCTGCCGGCACTCGAAGGCTTTACATTCGAGGGCTATCGCAATCCGGACGGCTCGGTCGGCACGAAAAACATTTTGGGCATCTCCTCCTCCGTGCAATGCGTCAAGGGCACGATGGAATATGCGGTGAAGCGCATCCGCGCCGAGCTGCTGCCGAAGTACCCCAACGTCGACGACGTCGTGCCGCTGACGCATGCCTATGGCTGCGGCGTCGCCATCACTGCGCCCGATGCGGTGGTGCCGATCCGCACGCTGCAGAACATCGCGCTGAACCCTAACTTCGGCGGCGAGATCCTCGTCGTCGGTCTCGGCTGCGAGAAGCTCGCGCCGGAGCGGCTGGTGCCGGAAGGCGTCAGCGATGCCATCGTGCGCATGCAGGACGAAGCCTTCGATGGTTTCGGCGCGATCGTCGATGCGATCATGACCCAGGCCGAGGCCCGCCTGAAGGTGCTCAACGCCCGCAAGCGCGAGACCTGCCCCGCCTCCGATCTCGTCATCGGCCTGCAATGCGGCGGCAGCGACGCGTTCTCCGGCGTCACCGCGAACCCCGCCGTCGGCTTCGCCGCGGACTTGCTGGTGCGCGCCGGCGCCACCGTGATGTTCTCGGAAGTGACTGAGGTGCGCGACGCCATCCAGCTGCTCACGCGCCGCGCGATCAACGAGGACGTCGGCCGGGCGCTGGTGCGCGAGATGGCCTGGTACGATTCCTATCTCGCCCGCGGCGGCGCCGATCGCAGCGCCAACACCACCCCCGGCAACAAGAAGGGCGGCCTCGCCAACATCGTCGAGAAGTCATTGGGCTCAATCGTCAAGTCCGGCTCGTCCGCGATTACCGGCGTGCTCTCGCCCGGCGAGAAGGCGACGCAGAAGGGCATGCTGTTCGCGGCAACGCCGGCGTCCGACTTCATCTGCGGCACGCTCCAGCTCGCCTCGGGCATGACGCTGCAGGTGTTCACCACCGGCCGCGGCACGCCCTATGGGCTTGCGGCAGCGCCCGTGATCAAGGTCGCCACGCGCAGCGAGCTCGCCCGGCGCTGGAAGGATTTGATCGACTTCGACGCCGGCCGCATCGCCACCGGCGAGAAGACCATCGAGGAGACCGGCTGGGACCTGTTCCGCCTGATCCTCGATGTCGCCTCCGGCCGCACAAAACCGTGGTCGGATCGCTGGGGCATCCACAACGATCTCACACTGTTCAATCCGGCGCCGGTGACCTGAATCGAACGGCGCCGCCGTCTCAAATCGATTCCAGCGCGCGCACGTCCCGGGTCGCGGCCGCCATGAGCGGTCTGGCCGCACGATCCTCACGGCCAATCACCACACCTGACGCAAAGGCGCTGGCGCGGCCGTTCCGGCGCGGCGCGTGCAACGCCGCGTCGACCGCCATCTCCCGATGGGCAATGAAGTCGTTGAGCGAGCCGAGCGCGTCCTGAATCTTCTTCAAGTGCTTCGACAGACGCGCGAGCCGCTTTCGTTCGCCCCTGCCGTCGAACAGACTTTCGAAGAATTCCGTCGCATATCTGATCTTCTTGACCCTGATCCGGAACTTGTGCCGCTGGCGCGGAGTCATCCTGTCGAGACGACGACCCTCCTTGCGCGTCTTCTTGATGCGGCGATCAAGCAGCACGGATGCGAACTTTGCGACCGGAATCTTCGCCCCCTTGGTCGCGGTCGCGCGGTCGGATTCGATCCATTTCAGCACATCGATGAGCAACGCGCGAAAACGTTGGGAATTGACCGCCTTCCCGGCACGGTCAAACGCCAGGTCGCGCCTTTTGGAAAACTCCCGCTGGATCGCCTTGCCGCCGCGACCGAGCTGCGCGTCCCGGCTTGCCGGCTCGATATTGTTCTTCATGAACACGTCGATTTCGCGCGCGGGCGCGAGCTCGCCCGTGAGCCATTTCAGTTCCGCCTTGATGCCTTCGACACCCGTGTCGGTCAGCATTTTTGAGAACAGCGAGATCGCCGCGCGCAGCCTGCGCAACCCCACGCGCATCTGGTGGATCCCTTCCGCATCGCCATGGCGAACAGAATCGGCGTTGCCCGAAAAGTGGCGCGCCGCCGCAAGCGCGACGGTCCGGAACGCCTCACCCGCGCTCATGTCGTCGTCCAACGCGATTGTGTCGGCGAACAGCACCGGATGCTCCTGACCGCGCGCGAGAGCGTAGCCCCGATCGGATTTCGAGCGCAGATCAAGTTCGGCCTGCGACTTTCGTCCGATCTCTTTCGCAACACGGAACAGATCCACGAGCCGGCCACTCTTCAATTCGAGCTCGACTTCATGGATCGCGCTGGCGCGGTCCCCGGCGACGACGCTGCCGTGATCGACGGCAAGCTCGATCTGGCTTCTCCTCGTGCGGATCGGCAGCGTGAGGCGCTGCACCGACGTCTCGAACACCGGCCTCAGCTTGCGCCGCAGCTTCTTCGAAGCGATCGGCCCGAGCGGCGTGCCGCGCACCTTGCCGAGATCAGGCGCATCGCCCCTGATCTCCGTCTCCCATTCGCCGCGGCCGAACCGCGCTCCATCCGCCGACTTGACGGTCTGGACGTGCTTGTCGCCATCGCGGCGCACGCGAAGCGTAAAGCCGTGCCGCTTCAGCTTGCGCTTGCCAGTGTCGAAATAGGTCGACAGCAGGTCGCTCCGGGAGCTCTCACCCGTCGTGGCGCCCGCAAGGTGCCCGCGCGAAATCGCGCCGAGATGACGCGCCGGCACCCGGAACTTCAGTTCCGTCTCAATAGCCATCATACGCTCCTCCACTTCACCTGACCGACTCGGCGGGAACAACGCCCGAGACGCATTCAAGGTGCCACGGCGAGCATGGATCGACGGGATTTCCGGTCTTCAATCGACTGCGCAGACAGACGAAACGATCCGAAACAGAAGACCAAAGCGTTTCCGCTTCACTTCGTCGCGGCCGCATCACGCAACTAAATGCCGCCGCCGGCGGCGATCGAACCTTCGCATAGGAGCGAACCTGTTCCGGCATCGCCACGACCAAACTTCCGATTGACATCTTCAACGGAGATTTTCGAATGCGTGTTCTCACAATGATTGCCGTCGCCAGCGCCGTGATTGCGAGCTCGACCGGCGCCTTCGCCAGTGAGCTTCCCTCTTACGAAGTGAAGTCGTTGCCGATCTCGGCGATGCAGGTGCAGGTGCTCGGCGGTGCGGACGTCGAGGAGCAGTCGGCCGCGCCAGCGATGATCGTCGACGGCATGCCCGCCTCGCCCGCACAGGTCTCGGTGCTGTCGCCGCGCGTCAAGCGGCTCGCGAGCGCGGCGAGCGAGCAGCGCTGATCGCCAGCACGCAAGGCGCACCGCGTCATCTTGTCATTGACGCATTCGCGCGCCGGCATCAACCGGCGCGCGCTCGTTTTATAGGAATACTAATTCCAAATCTGATGATTGAGGGACCATTGCGTCCTTCTCCACTTCAAGCCCGAGAATGCACTTGTTAGTCGTGCCCGTCAGGAATGATGGGGTCGCGAATGACAACATGGGTGAAGACGGCAACGAGATTGATTGGCGGCGCGCTGCCGCTGTTGGCGGGCCTGATCGAAGCGGCGCCAGCCGAGGCGCAATCAGCGTCGCAGGAATTGCCCGCCGTCGTCGTCGAACGGCCGTCGTCGCGACCGAAGGCACGGGCACGTTTGCTTGGCTCCCGGCAAGCAGCGCAAGCCGTGAGCCGCCGTCGTCAGGCCGAGCGCCCGCTAACGAACGCCGATGCACCGGTTGCCGGCGCGGGTACGGGTGCGGAAACCGCGACAGGCCCTGTGCAGGGCTATGTGGCAAGCCGCAGCGGCACCGGCACCAAGACCGACACGCCGCTCCGCGAGACGCCGCAGTCGATCAGCGTGGTGACCGCGGACCGGGTCATCGACCAGGGCGCGACCACCGTGCAGGAAGCGTTGCGCTATGTACCAGGCGTATTCGCCGACGCCTACGGCGCGGACTCGCGCGGCGACTATCCGCGCATCCGTGGGCAGGATCCGAACATCTATCTCGACGGCACGCGGATGGTGAACACCTGGAATTTCAATGAATGGCGGCCGGAGCCCTATACGCTGGAGCGCATCGAGGTTCTGCGCGGCCCCTCTTCCGTGCTTTACGGCGATACCTCGACGGCAGGCTTGCTGAACCTGATTTCAAAGCGGCCACGGGCGGAATCCGCCAGCGAGATCGGCGTGCAATATGGCAGCTTCAACCGCAAGCAGGTGCAGCTCGATTCCACGGGCAAGCTGACAAAGGACGGCGAGTGGCTCTATCGCTTCATCGGCGTGTTCCGCGACAGCAACATGCAGACGGATTACGTCAAGGACGATCGCATCGTGCTCGCACCGTCGCTGACCTGGCGTCCGACCAACGATACCAGCTGGACCGTGCTCGGCACCTACCAAAAGGACACGTCCGGCTCCTCCACCGCGTTTCTGCCGCATGAGGGTACGCTGTTTGCCGGCCCCAACGGCTTCATTCCGATCAACCGCTTCGCCAGCGAGCCGGGCTGGGACCGCTATCGGACCGAGACGGCCGCCGTCTCAAGCCTGTTCGAGCATCGCTTCAACGACGCCCTGACCGTCAGGCAGAACATGCGCTATGTGCACGTCGAGGGCATCTATCACAGCCTCTATCCGGACGTGTACTCCAACCCGGACAACCCGTTTCTGGATCCCGGACGGCGCACGGTGGCGCGCTTCATTTCGGCGCGCGACAGCGTCAAGGACAACTTCACCTCGGATACCAATGCCGAGCTGAAATTCGCAACCGGCGCCGTCCAGCACAAGACGCTGTTCGGGATCGACTACCGCGGCTACAGGGAGCGCGCCTCGTCCGGCGGAGGCTATGATGCGACGCCGTTCGATCTCTACGCGCCCGTTTACACCGGCGTCACGTCGCCGGACATGTCGGCCGAGCCCGACCTCCGCCAGAGTCAGCTCGGCCTCTACGCCCAGGACCAGTTGCGGCTCGGCCCCTGGCTCGCGGTGCTCGGCCTGCGCCACGACTACGTCACCAGCGACACCCAGGGTTCGCCGGTCGAGCATTACCAGGCGACCACCGGCCGCGCGGCACTGATGTACGAGTTGCCGTTCGGCGTCACGCCCTACGTCACCTATGCGCAGTCGTTCAACCCGGTGTTCGGCAGCGGTGTCTGCGCGACGGGTGTCTGCACGCCACAACGCGGCGAGATGGTGGAACTCGGCTTCAAGTACAATCCGGCACCCGGCAACGCCATCAACGGCGCGATCTTCGACACCACCGAGCGGAACAGGCTCGCCAGCGCTCCCGATAATCCGCTGCTCTCGATCCAGACCGGGAAGGTCCGCATCCGCGGCGCCGAGCTCGAGGTGCTGGCGCGCATCACGCCGGAGCTCGATCTGATCGGCGCCTACACCTACCTCGATGCCCGCGTCGAGAGCGGCGACAACGCCGGCAAGCATGTCGAGACCGTGCCGGACCATCAGGCCTCGCTCTGGGCAAAATACCGCCTCGCCCTGTTCGGCCTGCCGGGCGTCACGCTCGGCGGCGGGGTGCGCTACATCGGGGCCTCCTGGGACGGCACGGACACGCTCCGCACGCCAGACTACACCCTGTTCGATGCGATGATCCGTTACGACAACGGCCCCTGGCGGCTCCAGGTCAACGCCAGCAATCTCTTCGACAAACGCCATCTCACCACTTGCGTGGCGCGCGGCGATTGCTTCCTCGGCGTCGGCCGCACGGTGCTCGGCAGTGTGACGTACAAATTCTAGAGACGATCTCTACGTCATGCTGCCCGGCATGAAGCAGCGCACGCGCGGGTGACCGTCGATATAGTGCTTCCACACCATGGTGCGACCGATCTTGTTCGGCACGGTGATCACGGCACCGTCGGGCACCACGACCCACTCGTCGTCGATGCGGACGCGGAAGCGGCCGCGATCGGACTCCCAATCGACGTCGGCAATGATGTAGCCGTCGGCGTCGGTGCAGCACTGTCCGAATTCGCTGTGCAGGCTTTCGAACCAGGGTTTTAACGGCGAGTTGGCGTAACGCCCGTCGTCGCGCGCCAGCGCCGATGTCGCCAAGAGTGCTGTCAGGAAGAGTGCTGTCAGGCCCAGCAATGGCGCCGCACACAATCTTGCAAATAGCAATCTTGGAAGTCGCATGCCGTCTCCGCGGGTCGAAATGATCGCGGCGTGGGACAACGCGCACCGCCCGCCTTCCGCCGCTCGGCGAAAGGCCCGGAGGGCAGCGACTCATTCCCCCAGCAGCTCTGCGGATAGCTATGCAAATCCGGCGCCAGCATGCATTCCGGGCAACTACTGGAGCGGGCCCGCGGCGCATTCGTCTTTCGGCGGATATCGCCGTCGCCGACTTTCAGCCTTCCCCGCCTGCGCGAGGAATGACCATGATGCGTCGAGCTACTGCCGATCAGGAGGCACAGCGCGCGACGGACGCCTTTATTGTTTGGGCGCCGGCGCCATCATCCCGCCGCCCCTCTTCGTCGCGGGTGCTGGCGGCTTGGTGGCCGCAGCCTGCGCGGGCAGATATTTTGCGACGATGGCGGGATCGACCTGGGCGATGTTGGCGTCAGGCAGGCGCGTCCAGGCCTCGTCCTTGCCGAGCAGCGAAAATCCGAGATAGCCGCGCAGCGTCAGGGTCTGGCCATCAGGACTGACCTTCATGTTGGCCTTCCAGATCTGGCCGTCGCGCGGATTGAGCACGTTGCCGCCTTCGTACTTCATGCCTTCGCGCTTCATGTTGCGGACGAAGGAGATGCCGAGCACCGGCGCGTTCTTGCGGTCGTCGGTGCACTTGCTGCAGATCTCGTTCGGATCGTCGCCGGGCCGCGGGAAGGTCTTTGCGATCACGCCTTCGAAGATGCCGTTACGGTCGATGAAGAGGAACCATCCGACCGTCTTGCCGTCTTCGACCTTCTGCCAGAGGCCCGCCGCCGTGGGCTCGGCGGTCTGCGCCGCAGACGGCGTCACCGTTGCGAGCGACAAGGCCAGCGCGAGAAAGGGGAGCAGCCGAAAGCTGGAAGAATTCCGCATTAGATCACCTTGCTATTCCACGACCGGAATGGCCGCAGACTACGGCGATTTCGCGAACGATTCCAGCACCAGAAACATGGGGCATCCCCTTCCCGCCCGGCCGCCGTCAGTTGACACCGAGCTTCTTTTGCAGGCTGGAGGACGAGGTCGTGTACTGGAACACGAGACGCTTCTCCGGATAGACGTAGCGGTGGGCTTTTTGCGACATCAGCGCACCCTCGTGGAAGCCGCACAGGATCAGCTTGATCTTGCCGGGATAGGTGTTGATGTCGCCGATCGCGAAGATGCCCGGCACGTTGGTCTCGAACGCTGAGGTCTCGACCGGCACCAGATTGTTCTCCAGCGCAATGCCCCAGTTCGCGACCGGACCGAGCTTCATGGTCAGTCCGAAGAACGGCAGCATGGTGTCGCAGGAAATGTCGGTCACATTGTTGTCGTTGCCCTTGATGGTGGCGCCGGCGAGCTTGCCGTCGGTGCCGGAGAGAGCGGTGACCTGGCCGAGCCGGAGATCCATCTTGCCAGCGGCAACCAGCGCGCGCATCTGCTCGACGCTGTGGGGTGCGGCGCGAAACTCGTCGCGCCGATGCAACAGCGTGATGCGCTTGGCGATCGGATGCAGATTGAGCGTCCAGTCGAGCGCGGAATCGCCGCCGCCGACGACCAGCACGTTCTTGTCGCGGAACGTTTCCATCTTGCGCACGGCGTAATGGACTGAAGTGCCTTCATAGGCCTCGATGCCCGGCACCGGCGGACGCTTGGGCTGGAACGAGCCGCCGCCGGCCGCGATCACCAACACCTTGCATTCGAACACCTTGCCCGCATCCGTGGTGCAGCGAAACAGGGGATCGCCGATCTTTTCCACGGTCTCGATCATCTCGCCGAGATGGAAGGTCGGATGGAACGGCTTGATCTGCTCCATCAGCGCGTCGGTGAGGCCCTGCCCCGAAACGTGCGGAATGCCGGGAATGTCGTAAATCGGCTTTTCCGGATAGAGCTCGGCGCACTGGCCGCCGACCTTGTCGAGGATGTCGACGAAATGCGCCTTCATGTCGAGAAGGCCAAGCTCGAAAGCGGCGAACAGACCGCAGGGGCCGGCGCCAATAATCAGCACATCGGTTTTGATCGCGTCGCTCATGTCGTCTCTTTGTCTGTCGTTGTCTGTTGGACGGCGCCCTTTGGGCAGAGGTGACCCTGCCTGTCTAGCCAACGGGGATGGATCAGGGAAGGCATAAAAGCGGGAGCGCCCCGCAGCCGCACCACTTGCCGGAGCAGGATAACTGAGCTGTAACCAGCAAGGATATGACGGAGATCAATCGGTGAACGCACCAAGTCGCCTCGATACGACGCCGCGCCTGGAGGACTACCCCTACCGCCTCAGCGACAACGTCCGCTTCGGTGACCTCGATCCCAACCAGCACGTCAACAACGCGGTCTACGCCACCTATTTCGAGACCGGCCGTGTCACGCTGATGAAGAGCCCGGAGTACGGGCTGACGCCGCCAGGGCTCGCCTGGATCATGGTGCGGCTCGACATCCATTTCCGGGCCGAGCTGCACTGGCCGGGCACGATCGAGCTCGGCCTTGGCGTGGTGAAGTTAGGGCGAACCTCAGTGACCTTCGAGCAGGTCGTGTTCTCGCAAGGAAAGTGCATCGCCTCGGCGATGTCGGTCGGCGTCATGCTCGACGAGGCGACGCGGCGGCCTGCGCCGCTCAGCGCGGAGATCGTGGAGAAGCTCAGACCCTGGCACAAGCGCGGCATCGAGGTCGCGCCGCCGAACGTATAGTTCAATCAGAAGGGCAGGCTCGTCAGGATCAGGCTTGGCGTTCCGGCGTCGTCACCACGAGACCGTCGAGGTCGTCGGAGACCTTGATCTGGCAGGACAGACGCGAATTCGGGCGCACGTCGAAACCGAAATCGAGCATGTCCTCCTCCATCGGCGTCGGGCTGCCGACCTTCTCGCGCCAGACTTCGTCGACATACACATGGCAGGTCGCGCAGGCGCAGGCGCCGCCGCATTCGGCCTCGACGCCGGGAATGCTGTTGCGGATCGCGGCTTCCATCACGGTTGCGCCGTTCTCGATTTCCACCGTGCGGGTTTCGCCCTTGTGGTCGACAAAGTGAATCTTGGCCATGTGTGCTCGTGCTGCCGCGGTGCTGGAATGAAGGAGGGTCCGGGCTGTCCTATAACGGGTCGATCAGCCCGGCGCCATAGGGTTTTGACGCGAAGTGAATCCCGCTTTGCGGCAAGAAAATGCGTCAAAACAAGCGACTAGAGCCGGCTCGGCCGGCTGGCCTCAAGGCTTCAGGATCGCCTCGATGGCGGCGCGGGCCTCGGTCACGGCCTCCTTCAGCGCGGCGAAGGCGTGGCGCTGATTGTGGCCGGTCTGGATCGCGGTCTCCAGGCTGGCTGCGGCATCTGCCACTGCAAAAGCGCCGATCCCGCGGGCCGAGCCCTTGAGCTTGTGGGCGAGTGCACCGGCCTCGGCCGGCACCGTCGCCATCGCCGCCATCAGACGGACCGCCTGCTCGGCGAACATGGCCAGCACTTCCTGTTCCAGCTCCGCATCGCCGAGCGTCATCCGGGAGAGATGGTCGAGGTCGAGTGGGTTGTCGATAGGTGCAAGCGGGGGCGAGGGCATCCAGTCCATCCGTTGCAGTTCAGGCGTCATGGCGCAGGCCCCGGGATCGCGCGACGGGTTCCGCCGGTCCGGCGGCGAATTTCACCTCACCCAAGCATGGAAATGGTTAACGAAATGCTTGGGCTGTTTGACGCAGATCTGCCCGTTTATTGACGAAAAGTTGCCGCAATCGGCCGCGTCCGGTGGAGAATTGCATTTATTGCTAAGGCGTTAGGGCGCGATCCTGTTAACGATGATTAAGAATGTCTTAATCGCGGGCATTTCATTCGCGACGCTCTGCCAATAGGATGTTGCGGAAATTGGCGGACAAGCCGTCCGGGTGGGGACGGCTCGGAGATCCGCACAAGCGGCATGATCCGGTCTGTGGGCTTCCGTAGCGCGCGGGGCTCGCGGGGGGACGCGTACAAGTAACGAGGGCTCGGACTGAACATGGCGAACACTCCGAAAAAGGTCAAAGACCCCACAGAAGTTGCGCTTTCTGCGATCCAGGAAGCCCTCAACATCAGCGACACCGCTGCGGACACCAGCCGCAACGCCTCGATGCGCAATGAGACGGCGTCCTCGGTGGCGCCGCCGCCGCCCCCGATCTTCGACGACGAGCCGAGCTTCGAGCCGCGCCCCGCCGCCAATGAGCGGGCAAACGTGTTCGACCCGATCGAGGAGCCGCGCACCTCGCGCCGCGCCGCCAATGACGACCGCGAGACCATCGGCCAGCTGCTCCAGGCGCTCCAGAAGGGCCGCCCCGCCCGCAGCGTCTATACCTTCGCCACCATCTTCGCCGGCGTCTGGCTCGCCGCCTGCGCCGCGCTGACGTTCGGCTTCCTGCCCTCGATCCAGGCCGCCATGGGCCAGAGCGGCGGCGTGCTCGTCATTGCCGGCCTGATCGCGATGTTCTTCGCGCCGATCATGCTGTTCTACTTCCTCGCCAGCCTGGTCTGGCGCGGCCAGGAAATGCGCATGATCGCGCAGGCGATGGCGCAGGTCGCGATCCGCTTCTCCGAGCCCGAGGGCTCGGCCTCCGATTCCATGGTCACCGTCGGCCAGGCCATCCGCCGCGAGGTCGCGGCGATGGGCGACGGCATCGAGCGCGCGATCGCGCGCGCCGGCGAGCTCGAGACGCTGGTCGCCAACGAGGTCGCCGCGCTCGAACGCGCCTATTCCGACAACGAAGTGCGCATCCGCGCCCTGCTCCAGGACATCGCGCATCAGCGCGACAATCTGGTCGGCCAGGCCGAGCAGGTCCGCAGCGCCATCTCCGGCGTGCAGATCGATTTGCGCCACGACATCGCGCTGATCTCGGACGCGATCGCCTCGCGCGTCGACGAGGTCGCCAAGTCCATCACCGGTGCGCTGGAAGAGCGCGGCGCCCACATCACCGGCGCGCTGAGCAATGCCGGCGACAACATGATCCTGGCGCTCGGCGAACGCGGCGGCGACCTGCTCGACCGCCTCGAGGAGGCCAGCAACGAGACCACGCGCGCCGTGCTCGACGCCAGCGAGCGGCTGACCACCAGCCTCAACTTCAAGACCGGCCACGTCCACGACGAGTTCGTCGACCTCGCCGACCGCGTCCATGAGATGCTGAACGAGCGCATCGATCGCATCACCGGCGAATTCGAGCAGCGCTCCGCCGCGATCGTCGACGGCATCTCCGAGCGCACCGAGCAGGTGCACGACAGCCTGAAGAATTCCTCGGACTCGCTGCTGCTTGAGCTCGAGCTGCGCTCCAACGACCTCTCCTCCAAGATCGACGACGCCGGCAACCGCCTCGCCGGCCAGATCATGACGAGCGGCGACAAGGCGAGCGAGGCGCTCGACGCCACCGTCAACACCCTCGTGGCCAAGGTCGTCAGCCAGACCGAGACCGCGCACGACTCACTGTCGCTGCAGATGAGCGCTTTCGACGAGCTGGTGCGGAACCAGGGCACCGAGCTGGTCGAGAAGTTCGCCCGCGACTCCGGCACGCTGGGAGCCCTGATCACGCGCCACATCTCCGAGTTCGATCGCACCGTGAAGACCTTCGGCGGCGAGATCGTCGAGCGCATGGGCCAGCGCACGCAGGACATCCATGAGTCGCTGAAGACCTATGTCGACAATTTCGACACCCGCTTCACCGCGAATGGCGGCGAGATCACGGCCGTGCTCGACCAGCGCCTGGTGCAGTTCGAGACCACGATCGGCGAACGCGTCAGCAATCTCGACACCTCGCTGAACGGCAAGATCTCCAGCCTCGACTCGACGATCGAAGGCCACATCAAGACCTTCGACGAACAGCTCGTCGGCCGCGTCGCCGCGCTCGAGCAGTCGTTCGACACCCGTGCGAAGTCCGTCACCGAGACCGTCGACGAGCGCCTCAACACGCTCGCCTCGTCGCTGACCGACGGTGCCGCGCAGGCGATCCAGTCAGTCGACTCCCGCCTCACCCACCTCACGACGTCGCTGACCGGCGGCGCATCGCAGGCCATCGAAACCATCGATGCGCGCCTCAACCACCTCACGACCTCGCTGACCGATGGCGCATCTCAGACCATCCAGTCGATCGACACGAGGCTGACCCATCTCACCACGACGCTCACGGGCGGCGCGTCGCAGGCGCTCGAGTCCATCGACTCCCGCCTCACCTATCTCACCACCGCGGTGACGAACGGCGCATCGCAGGCCGTGCAGTCGATCGACACGCGCCTGACCCTCCTGACCTCGACCCTCACGGACGGCACCGCGCAAGCGATCGAGGCGGTCGACCGCCGCATCACCGGCGTCACCGAAATCATCGACGGCCGCAGCACGCACCTGACCGACACGGTCACGGCGCGCTTCCAGGAGATCCATCAGGTCATCGAGACCAAGGTCGGCTCGGTCGCCAGCGACATCGACGTGCGCGTGGCGCAGTTCGAGGACCTGCTCGGCTCGCGCGTCGAGGCCGTGGCCGGCCGCATCGAAAGCAGCGGCCGCCAGGCCAGCGAGGACATGATGTCCCGCGCCGAGATGATCTCGACCGCGATCCGCTCGCATGTCGAGGACGCCGAGCGCTCGCTCACCAACCTCGTCGTCAACACCAGCGAGACGATCCAGACCGGTGCGCGCACCGCTCAGCAGTCGCTGATGACGGTCTCCTCCGATGTCAACGCCCAGCTCAAGATGACCTCCGCCGAGGTCGAGCGTGCGCTGACCGCGGTCGGCACCGGTTCGGCGAACTCGATCCTGAGCAGCGCCCGCGAGGCCCAGTCGACGCTGGTCGCCGCCTCGGGCGAAGCCTCCAACCAGATCAAGGGGCTCGCGGCCGACGTCGAACGCACGCTGTCGGCGGCAGGCTCGGCCACCGCAGCCTCGATCCTGGCCGGCGCCCGCGAGGTCCAGACCACCCTCGTCACCGCGTCCTCGGATGCGGCCAACCACGTCAAGACGCTCACAGCCGACGTGCAGCGCTCGCTGTCGCTGGCCGGCTCCACCACGGCGGAATCGATCACCGCCGGCGCCCGCGATGCGCAGAGCACGCTGATCGCGGCCTCGACCGAGACGGCCAACCAGATCAAGGCGCTGTCCTCCGACGTGCAGCGTTCGCTCACGATGGCTGGCACCTCGACCGCCGAGATCCTCACCAGCGGCGCCCGTGAGGCCCAGAACACGCTGGTTGCCGGGTCCTCGGATGCGGCGACCCAGGTCAAGTCGCTCACGGCCGATGTGCAGCGCTCGCTCACGATGGCCGGCACCTCGACCGCCGAGACCATCACCGCCGGCGCTCGCGAAGCGCAGAACATGCTGGTGACGGCGTCCTCCGAGGCGGCGAGCCAGGTCAAGTCGCTCGCGGCCGAAGTGCATCGTTCGCTCTCGCAGGTCGGCCAGTCGACCGCCGAGACCATCACCACCAGCGCCCGCGACGCCCAGAGCACCCTGCTCACGGTCTCGGCCGAACAGACCAGCCAGGTCCGTTCGCTCGCGGCCGAGATGCAGCGCGCGCTGGCAACCGCCGGCGGCGCCACCATCGAGGCGCTCACCAGCGGCGTGCGCGAGGCCCAGGGCTCGCTCATCTCCGCCTCGACCGACGCGGCGAGCCAGATCAAGTCGCTGACCACGGACATCGAGCGTACGCTGACCGCGGTCGGCGCCGACACCGCCTCGACCATCCTCAACAGCGCACGCGAGGCCCAGACCTCGCTGACCTCGACCTCGGCGGACGCCGCGAGCCAGATCCGCACGATCTCGACCGAGATCGAGCGCACCCTGAGCGCGGCCACCGCGAACGCGACCAACGACATCCAGACCAGCGCGCTCAACGCCCAGAACGCGCTGATCACGGCCTCCAACGAGGCGAGCTCGCGGGTCAAGTCGAGCTCGTCCGACGTCGAGCGTTCGGTGCTCGCCGCCAGCTCCAGCTTCGGCCAGGCCATGACCGGCAAGACCGACGAGATCGTCACCTATGTGCAGCAGCAGGCCGACCGTCTGTCGAACATGATCGACGCCAAGCGCGGTACGCTGGTCGATGCGATCGGCTCGAAGACCAGCCAGCTCACGCTCGACATCGACCGCGTCACCTCGGACGCGCTGAAGTCGATCGAAACGCGCGGCCAGGCCTTCTCGCAGACCATGATGGGCAACGGCTCGGAAGTCGCCCGCACCATCAACGCGGCGAGCGAGATCGCCACCAGCGCGGTCGGCAAGTCGCTCAAGGACCTCGAGCAGGCCTCGCGTTCCGCGATCGACCAATCGCGCCAGGTCTCGATCGCAGCCGTCACCGAGATGCAGGAGACCAGCAAGATCCTGCGCACCGACACCGTGGCGCTGTTCGAACGTCTGCGCGAAGGCAACATCCTGCTCCAGGAGGTGCTGACCGGTGCGCACGACAACCTCAACTCGCTCGAGCGGGCGCTGGTGACGCGCGTCGCCGACTTCGTCTCGGCGATGAACGACGTCACCTCGCGCAACGGCGCGGCGACGCAGAACCTGGAAGAGCAGCTCAACGTCTTCAACAGCAAGACCACGAAGGCGCTCCAGGATCTCGGCGAGCTGTCGACCCAGTTCGACGCGCACGGCAAGGCACTGGTCGACGCCGCGCAGGTCGTCGAGCAGAGCAACAAGAACACCACCGCCTCGCTCGCCGAGCGCAAGCAGGCGCTGGAATCGCTCGTCACCACGATCGACCTGCGTACGGCCGATCTCGACCAGCGGCTGTCGCGCTTCACCGGCCTGCTCGATGAATCGCTGGCGGCGGCCGAAGAGCGCGCCCGCGACATCGCGCGCGTCGTCGCCGAGACCGCCGGCGCCGGCTCCGCCGCGATCACCCGCCAGTTCGAGGCGGTGCGCGTCGCGTCCGAGGAGGAGCACCGCCAGACCATCGAGGCGATGCACGACATCTACCGCCAGACCACCGACGAGGCGGATACGATGTTCAAGCAGTCGACGGAGAAGTTCACCAACCTCGTCTCCAGCATGAAGCAGATGGCCTTCGAGATGCACAACGAGCTCGAAGCCACCCGCAACGAGCTGCGCCGCGGCGTGCTCGAGATGCCGCAGGAGGCCGCCGAGAGCACTGCGCAGATGCGCAAGGTGATCGTCGACCAGATCGAGGCCCTCGCCGAGCTCAACCGCATCGTGGCCCAGCATGGCCGCGGCCTCGACGTCACCACGACGAGCCGCGCCAGCGTGCAGCGCCAGGAGGAGCCGGTGCTGGCCGCCGTCGGCGTCCGCGCCACCGAGACCCGGATGCGGGACACCGGCAGCGCCTCGACGCTGCCGCCGCCGGACTTGGGCGTGCCGGCCGCGCGCCGCACCGAAGCGCCGCCGGTCGCGCCCGCAGGCAACGATCAGGGACGTGACGGCTGGCTGTCGGATCTGCTCAACCGGACCGATGCCAATCAGGGCGCCCCGACTGGTCAGGCTTCCCGTGGCCGCGCCGCACCCGCTCCGCAGCCGCAGGCCCCACAGGCCAGCAGCAATCCGCTGGAGTCGCTGTCGCTCGACATCGGCCGGCTGATGGACCGCAACCTCGCCGCCGAGATGTGGGACCGCTACCAGCGCGGCGAGAACAAGGCCTTCACCAAGCGCCTCTACACGCCTGCCGGCCAGAAGGCCTTCGACGAGGTCGCTCGCAAGTACCGCGCCGACCGCAACTTCAAGGGCACGGTCGACCGCTACGTCGCCGAGTTCGAGCGCCTGCTCGACGAAGTCGCCCGCGACGGCCGCGGCCCGCAGGAGCTGCGCAGTCACCTGACCTCGGAGACGGGCCTGGTCTACACGCTGCTGGCGCATGCGGCGGGGCGACTGGGGTAAGCGGCTCGCGAATAACGAAATGCAAACGGAGGCCGCGAGGCCTCCGTTTTGCTTTTGACGTTGAGAAATCAGGTCCCGCCGGGCTGACCGAATGACAGCCGCTCGGCCAGGACCGCGGCCTGGGTGCGCGAGCCGACGCCGAGCTTGCGCAGGATCGTAGAGACATGGCCCTTCACGGTCTGCTCGGCGATGTCGAGCTCGCCTGCGATCTGCTTGTTGAGCTTGCCTTCGACGATCATTGCGAGAATGCGCAGCTGCTGCGCCGACAGCGTGGCCATTCGCCCGGCGAGCTCGACATCGGCGCCCTGGATCGAGCCACGCCCGCCGACATTGGGCGGCATCCAGATCTCGCCTGCGAGAATCTTCGTGATCGCATCCGCCATCTCGGGCAGGCCGAGCGATTTCGGGATGTAGCCGGATGCGCCGTAGGCAATGGCGCGGCGGATCGTGGTGGCGTCCTGCCGGGCCGAGATGATCGCCACCGGCACCGTCGGGAATTGCGCCGACAGGATGAACAGCGCGGCAAAGCCCTGGATACCCGGCATGGTCAGATCCCAGAGGATCAGGTCGATCTCGTCGGACTGGGCCGTCAGGATGCCGATGGCCTCGTCCAGCGACTGGCAGGCGACGATGTCGAGATCGGGCAGCACGCTCGACAACGCGCTACGCAACGCGGCCTGTACCAGCGGATGATCGTCGCCGATCAGGATGCGCATCGTCAGGGAGCCTCCAGTTTAGTCCCGAACTGCCGGCTCAGGGCTTCGCCGCCGAGGAAGCGCCGCAGAGCTGCCGGCTTGACCGGCTTCGACAGGATCTCGCAGCCGCGCGCCCTCGCCTCCTTGCGCACCGCCTCGCTGCGATCGCCGGTGACGACCAGCGCGCGGACGGTGCGACCCGACTTCTGCCTGAGATCGTCGAGAAAGTCCAAGCCCGTGCGGCCGCCATCGAGATGGTAGTCGAGCAAAACGACATCGGGCGGACCGGCTGTGGCCGCAGCCATCGCCTCGGCGATATCTTCCGCGACGAGCACGCGATGTCCCCAGCCGTCGAGCAGCGCCGTCAGGCCCTCGAGGATCGTCGCATCATTGTCGAGACACAGGATCGTCAGCGGCCGTTCCGCCGCTGCGGGCGCCGCAATGGCGGGATTGCGCTGAAGCGACCTGGCCGGTCCGCGCGCAAGCGGCACCGTGACGGCAAAGCACGACCCATGCCCCGGGCGCGAACGGACATCGACGGCATGGTCCAGCAGCCGCGACACGCGATCGACGATGGCGAGCCCCAGGCCCAATCCCTTCTCCGATCCGGGCGCGAGGCGCTGGAACTCTTCGAAGATGCGTATCTGATCCTCCGCCGGGATCCCGATGCCGGTATCCCAGACCTCGATGCGCAGCCCGTCGCCGCGCCTTCGGCAGCCGAGCAGGATGCGCCCCCTAGGCGTGTAGCGAAGCGCGTTCGACAATAGGTTCTGCAAGATGCGACGCAGCAGATGCGGATCGCTGTGCACGGCGAGGCGGCAATCGACGACGCGGAGGAAGAGCCCGCGATCGTGCGCCATCGCCGAGAACTCGACGTTCAACTGCACGAGCAGGTCGGCGATCGGAAAGTCGAACGCCTCCGCGCGGACGGCGCCGGCATCGTAGGAGGAGATGTCGAGCAGCCTGTCCAGCACGTGCTCGGTCGAGCGCAGCGCCGCAATCGCGCTGCTCGCCAAGGTGCGCTCCTTGTCGGCATCACCGGCTCGCGACGAGGCATGCAGGCCCTCGTCGAGCGCCGACAGAAACAGACGGGCCGCGTTCAGCGGTTGCAGGAGATCGTGGCTAGCCGCCGCCAGGAAGCGGGTCTTGCCGAGATTGGCCTGCTCGGCCTCCGCCTTCGCCTGCTCGAGCGCCTCGGTCCGCTCGCGGACACGCAGCTCGAGCCCCTCATTGGCGCGCCGCAGGGCTTCCGCGGCACGGTGACGCTCGGTGACGTCGGTGTAGGTCGAGACATAGCCGCCCTCCGCAACGCGGTCGTAGACGATCTCGAGCACCGTGCCGTCCGGCCGCTTGCGCTCGTACAGATAGGGCCAGCTCTGCGTGGCGACGTCACGATTGACCAGGAGCGCGGCGAATTCGGAGGCGGCATATTCGCCGCGCTCGACGTTGAAGGCAATCAGGTCCGCCAGTGGAAGACCCACGCGCACGAAATCCGGCGGCAGGTCCAGGAGCGCGATGAACCGGCCGTTCCAGGCCGTGATGTTGAAATCCGCATCGAACGCGCAAATGCCCTGCGGCACGCTCTCCAGCGTGCTCTGCAAAAGGCTGCGGTTGAAGCGCAACGCCTCCGAGGCTTCATCGAGCATCGCCATCGCCGCCCGCCGCGACAGCGAGTGCCCTTCCAGCGACGCTGCGATCACCACGCGCGCCGATGCCGCACCGATCGCCCCGGCGAGCAGGTTCTCGGTGAATCGGATCGAGTCGAGATCGACGAGCCCCGACGGATCGAGTCGCGGCCCGGTGCCGGCGATGCGCGCCGCGAGATGGCTGTCGAAGGCCGCCACGCCGCGCTCCGCGCCGACAAACCGCAGCGCCAGTGCGCGGAGATCGTCGAGCCGGACCACCACGCGGGACGACAGTTTCGGAATCGATTCGCGCACGACACCATCGGCGAATGCCGCGGCCTGGTTGCGCTCGACGGTCGATTGCCGCCCCAGCGCCGAGAACAGGAGGAAGCAGAGGATGTTGGCGCCGAGGCTCCAGAGCGTGGCGTGCGAGATCGGATCGATCCCTCCGAGGTCGAACAGCGCGTTCGGCCTGAGCCAGGCGATCTGCCACGGACCGTGGCGAACGATCTCCTCGATCCCTGGCCAGAGTGGCGCTGCCGAGGGCAGCAGCAGCGTATAGGCCCAGATGAAAAACCCGACTGCGATCCCGAGCGAGGCGCCGGTCTTGTTGGCACGCGGCCAGAACAGCCCTCCCACGAACGCGGGACCGAATTGCGCGACCGCGACGAACGACAGAAGTCCGATCACGGTGAGCGGATAGGACTGGTTGACCAGGCGGTGCATCAGATAGGCGAGCAGCAGGATGCCGAGAATCGAGAGCCGGCGCACCGCCACCAACACCGACGTCATCGGCCGGCTCTGCGCACGCAGGCCGAAGACGCGCGACCGCAGCAGCAGCGGCATGATGACGTCGTTGCAGAGCATGGTGCTGAGCGCGACGGAGGTCATGATCACCATGCCCGTGGCGGCCGACAGCCCGCCCAGGAACGCGATCAGGCTGACGGTGCCCGCGTCCGCCGCGATCGGCAGCGAGATGACGTAGGTGTCGGGGTCCATCATCGCGCCGAAGCGGTCGAGCCCGGCTGCGGCGATCGGCAGGATCAGCAGGCTGAACAGCACAAGATACGCAGGGTAGAGCCACGCCGCGGTGCGCGTGTGGCTCGGGCTCTCGTTCTCGACGACGGCGACATGGAATGCCTGCGGCAGGCACAGGAAGGCGATCGCCGAGATGATGATCGTCGAGGGCCAAACCGGCTGCGTCGGATCAAAGGTCAGAATCCCCGCCGATTGCGGATCCGACTGGAACTGCGACAGCAGAGCGGCCGGCCCGCCGGACAGGCCGAACAGCACGAACAGCGCGACGATCAGGAAAGCGGCCAGCTTGACGACGCTCTCGAAGGCGATCGCGAGCATCAGGCCGCGATGATGCTCGCTGGCATGAACATGCCGGACGCCGAACACGATCGCGAACAGCGCCATCGACGCCGCCACGCCGAACGCCGAATCCTGCCAGAACCGCAGCGCCTCGCCGCTGGCCCGCTCCGGCTGGAGGATCAGATAGTCAAAACTCTTGCCGACCGCCTTGAGCTGAAGCGCGATGTAGGGAAGCACGCCCAGCAGCGATGCGAGCGTCACGAAAGCCGCGAGCACCTGACTCTTGCCGTAGCGCGCGGCGATGAAGTCCGAGATCGAGGTGACGTTCTGCGCCTTGGCGATCGCGATCACCTTGGACAGGACCCTCTGGCCGAACAGCAGCACCAGGGTCGGGCCGATATAGATCGTGGCGAAGTCCAGTCCGCTGGTGGCGGCACGCCCGACCGATCCGTAGAAGCTCCACGAGGTGTTGTAGACCGCGAGCGTCAGGCAATAGCTGATCGCGGCCGCCCAGGAATTTGGCGCAACCAGCGGCCCACCGGCGCTTCGCCGGTCGCCCCACCAGGCGACCAGGAACAGCGTGGTCACATAGCCGGCTGCGACCGCAAGAACGAACCACGCCTGCAAGACATCCTCACCCGAAACCGTCCGATCCGCCCGCAACGAGCGGCTCCGGAACGCGGGCGGATACTAGAGCGTTTTCAATCGCATGGAAGGCTATTCATTCCAAAGAAGACCGGCGGCCGGAGCGATCTCCGGCCGCCGATGGCAGTCACTCCGCCGCTTCGCGGGACAGCCGTTCTTGCGGCACGCGCTTGAGCACCAGGTTGACCGCGACGGCCACCACGATGTTGAGCGCGAGCGCCAGCAGACCGGTGTAGATCGCAACCTTGCCCATGCCGAAATCGACGCTGTGCAGCGGCTTCAACCCGTCCGACCAGGCCAGCCACGATCCGCCTGCAAGACCGACGGCCCAGCCGGCCAGCAGCGCCTTGCTCGAGAACCAGTTCAGGTAGAGGCCGAACACCAGCGCCGGCAGCGTCTGCAGGATCCAGAGGCCTCCGAGCAGCTGCAGGTCGAGCGCGAACTGCGTCGGCATCAGCAGGATGGCGAGCAGCGCGCCGACCTTCACCAGCATTGAGGTGATCTTGGCGACCTTTGCCTCACCCGCCGGCGTCACCTTCGGATCGACCCACACCTTCCAGAAGTTGCGGGTGAACAGGTTGGCCGCGCCGATGCTCATGACGGCGGCCGGCACGAGCGCGCCGATCGCGATCGCAGCGAAGGCGAAGCCCGCAAACCAGCTCGGGAACAGCATCTTGAACAGCTCGGGCACAACGTCGTTGTTGCTCGCGAGCTTCAACCCCGCCGCATGGCCCATGTAGCCTAGCAGCGCGAGCAGGCCGAGCAGCAGCGTGTAGGCCGGCAGCAGCATCGCATTCTTGCGAATGGTGTTGCCGCCCGAGGACGCGAAGATGCCGGTCAGCGTGTGCGGGTACATGAAGGCGGCGAGCGCCGAGCCCAGCGCCAGCGAGGCATAGGGCACGATCTGCGCCGGCGACAACAGGATGCCGCCAGAGCCCTTTGCAGCAAATGCCGCGTCCGCCGCGGTGAAGATCGCGCCGTAACCGCCGAGCCTGGACGGCACGATTGCGATCGCAGCGATCACCACGATGTAGATCATGATGTCCTTGACGAAGGCGATCAGCGCCGGTGCGCGCAGGCCCGACGAATAGGTGTAGAGCGCGAGCACCAGGAAGGCGAGAACGAGCGGCACCTCGCCGTGCAGGCCGAGCGCCTTGATCGCGACCTCCATGCCGATGAGCTGGAGCGCGATATAGGGCATCGTTGCCAGCACGCCGGTGGCCGCGACCGCGAGCTCGAGCCCGCGCGATCCGTAAGCGCCGCGCACCACGTCACCCGCGGTGACGTAGCCGCGTTCCTTGGCGACCTTCCACAGCACCGGCATCACCGCGAATACGAAGGGGTAGACGATGATGGTGTAGGGCAGCGCGAAGAATCCGTAGGCGCCGACCGCATAGACCAGCGCAGGAACGGCGATCACCGTGTAGGCGGTGTAGAAATCGCCGCCGACCAGGAACCAGGTGATCCAGGTCCCGAACTTGCGGCCGCCGAGACCCCACTCGTCGAGATGGGCGAGTGTCTCCGGCTTGCGCCATCGCGAGGCGACGAAGCCCATGCCGGTGACGAGGATGAACAAAGCGAGGAATACGGCGAACGCCGCGCTATCGACATTAGTCAGCACGGCGCGCGCTCCTGTAGACGATGTAAGTGAGGAGCGAGGTCAGCGGCACCCAGGCGAGCTGATACCAGTAGAAGAACGGGAAGCCGAACAGATGGGGCTCCCGGATGTTGTAGAACGGCACGATCATCAGGCCGATGAACGGCAACAGCAGCAACAGACGTATCACGCTCTCTCCTCCCCTGTGAGTGAAGTCGACGCGCCTTTGCGTGGGCGCGACTTGAGCGCGATATAGCTGACAAGCAGGGCCAGCCCCTCCCCCTACCTTGGCTCGGCCGGACCCCCATACTTTCGTATCGCCGCAGCGCGCACGGACGCGTCATGGCCTCCGTTTTTTCTTTGGGCTGCCATTGCGCCGGCAGTTCACTTCGCATTGGTAATGCGGCAGCCCGCTACAGTACCGTCATTGCGAGGAGCCCTTGCGACGAAGCAATCCAGTCTGCTGCCACGGGCACAGTCTGGATTGCTTCGCTACGCTCGCAATGACGAGGAGAGGTCCGTGGACTAACGTCTACTGCCGCCTGCGCTCGTTCGCGGGCGCAGGCTTCGGCGGCTCGGGCGGCGGGGCTGCTTGCGATGAGTTGCTGGCGCCGAACAGCACGCGGGTCGGGTTGCGATCGAAATTGTTCACGGCGCGGCTGATGTCGCCGAGGGTGCGGCGGCCGTCGGTCATCAGCGCGCCGGAGCGCTTGTCGAAATCGTCGGCGAGTTCGCGGATCGACTTCACCGCCTGGAACAGCTCGCCGCCGTCCTTGCCGCCGGCGAGCGTGTTGAGGCCGACCATGAGATTGTCGGCCTTGAGCATGACGCCGTCGACCTTGGCCATCACACCGTCGATCTTCTCGGAGTTGCGGGCGAGCGAGTTGGTGAAGGTCTCCAGATTCTTCAGCGAGTTCTTCACCGATTCCTGATTATCGGCGACGATCTTGTTGATGTTCTGCAGCGTGCCGCGGATCGCCTCGGTGACGTCCTGGAGCTTGTTGGGGTCGGCGGTCAGCGTCGGGATGCCGTCCTGGTCGAGCGGTGGCGGCGCCGCGGCCTCGTCGCCGCCCTTGAGCGAGATCGCGGCGACGCCCGTGAGGCCCTGGAATTCGAGACCGACCAGGGTGTCCTTGCGGATCGGGGCGTTGTTTTCGATCATGGCGAGTGCGACAACCCGCCGCGGGTTGTCCAGCTTCACCGAGACCACCTCGCCCACCCGGATACCGTTGAAATTGACGCTGCCGCCGTTGCGCAGGCCCGCCGCCGGGCCCTCGAACACGACGCGCAGGGGGCTGCGCTGCTTGGTGGTGTGCAACGACTGAAACCACAGCACGAAGCCGATCGCCGCGGCGATCACCGCCAGCGTGAACGACCCGATCAAGACGTAGTTCGCCCGCGTTTCCATCAGGTGCTCCGGCTACTCATCCCAGCTACTCAACCCAGCTCTCAACCCATGACCGCGCGGGCGCGCTTGCCATGGAAATACTGCCTCAGCCAGGGATGCTGCGAGGCCTGCATGTCGGCGATCGACCCTGCCGCAATGATCTTACCGTTCCCTAAAACGGCGATGCGGTCACATGCTGTGTAAAGGCTGTCGAGGTCGTGGGTTACCATGAAAACCGTCAGCCCCAAAGTGCGCTGGAGCGTCCGGACCAGCTCGTCGAAGTCGCCGGCGCCGATCGGGTCGAGGCCCGAGGTCGGCTCGTCCAGGAAGACGAGGTCCGGATCGAGCGACAGCGCGCGCGCCAGCGCCACGCGCTTGATCATGCCGCCGGAGAGCTCGGACGGGAAGCGCTCGGCGACCTCGGGCTTGAGGCCGACCATGGTGAGCTTGGCCATGGTGATCTCGTCCATCAGCCGCTGCGAGACCCGTAGATATTCGCGCATCGGAAACTGGATGTTCTGCCGCACGGTGAGCGAGGAGAACAGCGCGCCCTGCTGAAACAAGACGCCCCAGCGCCGCTCGACGTTGCGGCGTTGCGAGGTGTTGGAGGAATCGAGATCGACGCCGAACACTTCGATGGAGCCGGCGACCTTCGGCACGAGGCCGATGATGGTGCGCGTCAACACCGACTTGCCGGCACCGGAAGGGCCGACGAAGCCGAGGATCTCGCCGCGCTTGACGTCGAGGTTGAGGCCGTCGAGCACGCGTGTGCTGCCGAACTGCACGGTGATGTCGCGGACGCGGATGATGGGATTTTGGATCTCGCCTGCCATCGTCACATCCCGATCGAGGCGAAGAAGATCGCGAACACGCCGTCCATGACGATGACGAAGAAGATGCCCTTCACCACCGAGGCCGTGGTGTGCTGTCCGAGCGATTCCGCGCTGCCCTGCACGGCGAGCCCTTCGACGCAGGCGACGATGCCGATCACGGCGGCCATGACCGGAGCCTTGACGATGCCGACGATGAAATGGTCGATCGAGATGGCGTCGCGCAAGCGCAGCAGGAAGGCCTCGGGCTCGACCCCGCCATAGAGCCAGGCGACGAGCCCGCCGCCATAGAGCGCGGCCATCGCGCCGAGGAATGCCAGGATCGGCAGCGCCAGCACGAGGGCCATCATGCGCGGCAGCACCAGCACCTCGATCGGATCGAACCCCATGGTGCGCAGCGCATCGATCTCCTCGCGCATCTTCATCGAGCCGAGCTCGGCGGTGTAGGCGCTGCCCGAGCGTCCGGCGACCATGATCGCGACCAGGAGCACGCCGATCTCGCGCAGCACCAGCACGCCCAGCATGTCGACCACGAAGATGTCGGCGCCGAATCTGCGGAAATGGAAGATGCCCTGCTGGGCGATGATGCAGCCGATCAGGAAGGTGATCAGGACGATGATCGGCACCGCGCGCCAGCAGACCTGCTCCATGTGATGCACGGTCGAGGTCAGGCGGAACGAGCGCGGATGGATCAGGACGCGAAATCCTGCCGCGAGCACGGCGCCGAGCATGTCGACGAGGCCCGCGACCGTCCCGCCCACACCGGCCACGGTCCGGCCGATCTGCTCCAGCATGCCGGTGATGGTCACCGTGCCGCCGTCGACCACGGCCGTCGCCCTGACCCGCCGCACCTCGTCGACCAGGCTCGAATAATTGGCGGAGAGCCCCGCGATCTGCGCCTCGACGGGCCCCTTCGTCAGGCTGCGGCGCAGCCGCTCGATCAGCCAGGCGCCGAAGGTGTCGAGCTTGGCGACCTCGGAAACGTCGATAAAGATGCTCTGGGGGCCGCCGGCGAGCTTCTCGGCGTCGGCCACGATCCGCTCCAGGACCGGCGCGAAGCTCGCGGTCCAGGTCCCAGTGGCGCAAAGTGCCAGCGCGTTGCCCTTGGCAATCCGTTCCAGCTTCGGATCGCTGTTCAAGATGTCCGCTCCCGTGCCGGGGCGGAGAAAATCAGAGAGTTGCGCACGCGCCCTTACCCAGAGAAGGTATCCCCAAGTGGTTAATGTTAGTTGCTAGAGGTAACTAGCAGGTTCAGATTTCGCCAGAGTTCAAAATGACTTCCATGAAATTTGCTTCCCTGGCGGCGCGAATCGAGCGCTTCCCGATCGCGGGCAGCTTTACCATCAGCCGGGGGGCCAAAACCGAGGCCGTGACTGTCGTGGCGGAGGTTAGCCGGGACGGGCTGACCGGCCGCGGCGAGTGCGTGCCCTATCCCCGCTATGGCGAGACGCCGGAGGCTACCCTTGCGGCCATCCAGGCCATGCAGCAGGCCGTCGCGGACGGGCTGACGCGGCAGGCCCTTCAGGCCGCCATGGCGCCCGGTGCGGCCCGCAACGCCCTGGATTGCGCCTTGATCGACCTGGAGGCCAAGGCGGCAGGCCTGCGGGCCTGGGACCTGCTCGACCGCCCGGTGCCGGGCGAGCGCACCACCGCCTACACGATCTCGTTAGGGACCCCCGAGGCCATGGCCACCGCGACCGCCAAGGCGGCGCACCGGCCGCTGCTCAAGATCAAGCTCGGCGGCGACGGCGATCCCCAGCGGATCGCGGCGGTGCGCAAGGCGGCGCCCGAATCCGAGCTGATCGTCGATGCCAACGAGGCCTGGACCGAGGCCAATCTGGAGCACTATCTCGCCGCTTGCGAGGCTGTCGGCGTCACCCTGGTCGAGCAGCCGCTCCCGGCCGGGAAGGATGACGCGCTGGCGCGGATCAAGCGGCCGCTCGCGGTCTGCGCCGACGAGAGCGTGCACGACCGCGCCTCGCTTGCCCCCTTGCGCGAACGCTACGACGCGGTGAACATCAAGCTCGACAAGACCGGCGGCCTCACCGAGGCGCTCGCCATGGCGGACGCGGCACAAGCCCTCGGCTTCGAGATCATGATCGGCTGCATGGTCGCAAGCTCGCTGTCGATGGCGCCGGCGATGCTGGTGACGCCGCAGGCGCGCTTCGTCGATCTCGATGGCCCGCTGTTGCTGGCACACGACCGCGACCACGGGCTGCGTTATGACGACAGCCTGGTCTATCCGCCGGATGCTTCGCTCTGGGGCTGAGTCTTGAGCCGGTGCCGCGCCGACCAGATCACGAGCGCGCCGCCCGCGGCCATCGCCGCCATGACGTAATACAGGCCATCGCCGATGTGGGCATAGATCGCGCCCGAGGCGATTGAGGTCGTCGCGCCCAAGAGGCCGTTGCAGGCGGCATAATAGCCCTGCCCGCGCGCGATCTGATGCGAGGGCACGCGCTGCACCAGCAGATTCATGGTGCCGACGATGGTCATGCCGAAAGTCAGGCCGTGGCCGAGCTGAACGATCGCAAGCAGCGCGAGCGGCGGCTCGTTGGCGGTGACGATCCAGCGCACAACGGCACTTATCCCCCCGATCGCGATCATCGTGGATGGATGCAGCGAGAAGCGCGGCGACAGCGCGAACACGACGATCTCGGCGATCACGCCCAGCGTCCACAGCCCCGCGATCGTCAGCCCACTGATCCCGTGGAGCTGCCAGTTGATGGCCGAGAAGGTGTAATAGGCGACGTGGCTGCCCTGGATCAGCGCCGCCGAGCCGATGATCGCCCAGAAGCCGGCATCGCGCAGCAGCGCCTTGCTGGCATGCCGCTCCGTCGTCTTGCGCCTGACATCGTCGAGCGGCTGAAGCAGCAGGCTGGCTCCGACCGCAACGACCGCCCATGCAACGATGATCCAGATCAGGTCGCGCGCGGCGATGCTGTCGATGAGATAGCCGCAGGCGAGCGAGCCGGCGGCGAAGGCCGCCGAGCCCCACAGCCGCAGGGGTCCGTAGTCGAGCCCGTAACGGGCGACACCGCGCAGCGCATAGGCATCGGTCAGCGGCATCGTCGGCGTCCACATCATGCAGGTCAGCGCATAGATCAGGAACAGCGCCAGCGGCTGCTGCTGCAGGCCGACCGCCGTAAATCCGATCGCGGTCGCCAGCACCGACATCATCATGGCGGCGCGGATGGCATGTCGCTTTTCGGCGAAGGCGGTCACTTGGGGCAGCGTGGTGAAGCGCGTGATCGCCGGCAGCGCGTTGATGAGCCCGATCCAGGCCGCATCGATGCCGATCGCCTTCAGCCACACCGGGAAGAACGGCAGATGCGTGCCCGAGACCGCGAAGACGGCCGAATAGAACAGGGCAAGGCTGACGGCGAATCGCCGCTTCCTGGATGCCGCGATGGGGATTTGTGATTCGGACTGCATCAAACCAATTGCGATTCGGTCGATATCGTGGTGATCGTTACAATACCGCGCAGTGATTTGCGCGACGAGATTGCCATGGCCAACGAAGCATTCGCCCTCTCGCCTATGTCTGCCCGCGCGGCCGAGCCGAACGAGCAGGATTACGACGCGATCCGCGAAGCCTTCATGGAGACCGCGCGCGGCCGCTGGTTCCTCGGCGAATACGCCAAGCGCAACCGCAATGCCGACACCCGCATGGTGCTCGATGCGGTCGCAAAGATCGAAGAAACCCTTGCGGCGCAGCGGCAACCCGTCGTCGAAGACCGCCTGCCCGAAGCATTGGTCGAGATCCGCCGCGCCATCCGCGAAGCCGAGACGATCGCGATCGCCGCGTTCGACCCCGCGGTGATCGAGGCAAGCCTCGCGGCGATCCCGCGCGGGGTGCGCATCATCAAGGAGATCTCCTGGCGCTGGCGCGAAATCGGCGCCGACGGGCGAATCTGCGACCTCATTGATTCGCAGCTCGCCTCGATCGAGGCCGCCTGCGGACAGGTTTCGACCATCGACCCCCGCGTCGAGCTCAAGATTGCCTTCGATCTGCTGAGGGATCGGGTCGAGCACACCGACGCCGGCGCAACGCCGCAGGCGGCGCCTCCGGCTCCGATGCAGGAGGAGCCCTCATCCGCCGCTGAAACTCCGCCTGCCGAGACCGCACCTGCCCCGACCGCAGCCGCAGCGATGCCCAGCGAAGCCCCCGTGGCTTTTACGGAGTCGCCGCAGGACATCGCGGCAGCTGCCGAGCCCGAAGCCGTCATGGACGCGGCCGTCGCCACCGGAGCGTTCGCCGAGGCCGAGCAAGCAATGGATGCGGCCGTCGCGCCGGAGATGGCGGCCGAAAGCGAGATCGCTGTCGAACACGCCGCGCTCGACCATGTCGCGCCGGAGAGTGTCGCGCCCGAAGATACGGCGCCTGAAGACGTCTCGTTTGAAGAGCCGGTCACGGACCCCGCGGACGTCGCTGACGCATTCGCGCTCGACGCCGCCGCGCAAGCCGAGGACGACGCCGTGCTCGAGGCCATCGCGCTGGAGATGGCCGCACCCGATCCTGATTTCGACGAGATCATCACGCCGGTCGAGTTGGAAACGGCCGCTCCGGAACCGAGGCCAGCGGAGACTGCAGCGCCCGTTGCCGCCGAGCTTCCGGAGCCGATCGCACCTCAGCCGGCCATTGCCCCGGTGATGGAAGAGCAGGCCGCGGACGCGCCGATCGCGATGGACTCGCTCGCGCGCCTCACCGACGCCATTGCGGAGGCCGCCGCCGAAGTAATGGAGCAGCAGGCCCCGGCCATGGCTGCGACGGCGACGTTCTCCGCAGCGCCAGCCGCGACGCTGCCACCGATGCCCTCGCCCCTGTCGGCGTCCTTGTCCGCATCCTTGTCCGAGCCCTCGCTCGGCGCCACCATCCTCGCCAGCGGCATTCTGCAGAAGCCCCGCGCGCCCGCCAACGATCCCCTCGCGCCGATCCGCCGCATGACCCAGGCCGAAAAGATCGCGTTCTTCTCGTAAGGACGAGTGCTCACTCTCGTGTCCTGGACAAGCGAAGCGCAGATCCGGGACCCAGCAGCCACGAGTTCTACTGCGACATGGGCCCCGGCTCAGCAGCACGAGAGATAAATTGCGGTGCAAATCCTCTCGCCACGTCGTTGTTGGCTCCGTCATCCTGAGGTGCGAAGCATGGGACGCAACGCGTCCCATGGGGAGCCTCGAAGGATGAACGGCCGAGATGCAGCCGGGCCGTCGCCCTTCGAGGCTCGCCGAAGAGGCGAGCACCTCAGGGTGACGGTGATAGAGTAGAGGAGCGTGTCGGTGTATGTAGGGCTATCAGAACCCTATCATCACAGCCATGTCCTCCGCCCACAACACCCTCACCCTCTGGCGTCCCATCGGCCCGAAAGAGTTGGAGCTGATCGAGCAATCCGGCATGCGCGCGTTCCCACCGCGCTTGCCGGACCAGCCGATCTTCTACCCGGTGCTTACGGAAGACTACGCCATCAAGATCGCGCGGGACTGGAATGTCCCGGCGAGCGGATCAGGCTTCGTGACGCGCTTTGCAGTCAAGCGCAGCTTCATCGAAAAATACGACGTCCAGGAAGCGGGCGGACGATCCCATCTGGAGTACTGGATTCCGGCCGAAGATCTCGATGCGTTCAATGCCGCGATCGTCGGCGTGATCGAGGTCGTCCGCAGTTTCCCTTAGCCGCCCTACCCGATCACCCGCAATTCCACACCGCTCCGATCGGGGTGCGCGTCCAGCACGGACCAAAGCTGCCGCCATTGTAGCGGCCGCCGTTGAAGCCGGGGCGGCCGAAATAGTGCCACTCGCCATCCCAACGATAATACTGCGGAACCGGGTCGATATACCAATGACGTCGGTCGGCGCGCGACATTCGGCGCATCGCGTCTTTCTGCTTGTAGAGCGGAATGCTGTTGCTCAGCGGCTGCCGATAGCCCGGCAGGAAGCCGTAGCCTTTCCAGACCGGCTTGGAAGGCTTGTTTGACGCAGCGGGCGCTGTGGCGGGCAGCAGCGACAGGACGATGGCAACAGATAGACACACAAGGCGAGACATGGTTCGACAATAAACAGGCGGATGCGAGAAGACCACTCAAATTCGAGTGCGAGGCTTTTCGCCGCTTCTGCTCATCGGCTTCTCTCGATACGCTTGCAAAGTGCAGCACGAGTGCTGCACGAAACGTCTTGCAAGTTCCGGAGTGACCCCATGTCTGAGCCCCCGCGCGTCGGCGCCTTCGCGATCATTCCGAGCAACGATCTTCCCGCCGCTAAACCGTTCTGGGAACGTCTCGGCTTTACGCGCACGGGCGGCGACGATGGCTATGTCATCATGAGCGGTTGGGGATGCGAGGTCCATCTCACGCAAGCCGGCGATGGCCCATGGCGTGTGCCGGAGCACAATCCCTTTGGCGTCTTCATCCGCACGCCCGACGTCGAGGCCATTGCCGCGCGCGTGGACGATCTGATCATCCGCCCCGGCGGCGTGCTGCGTCACCGCGAATGGGGCATGTATGAAGTGGGCATCAACGGTCCTGACGGCCTCCTCGTCCGCATCGGCTGGCCGTCAGAGCTGATGCGCCAGTCCAGCTAACTGATCACGCCCTTGCGGATCAGGAAGCAGCCATAGCCCCTGCTGTCGCCGACCTGCACGACGCCGAAACCCGCCGCTGCCGCGCGATAGAAATCCGCCCGAGAGAGCTTGCCAGGAGCAATGGCGCTGCCGCTGGCGCGTTCGATCTCGGCCAGCACCGCACGCTGCACGTCGGGCACGCGGTCGGGATCGTCGACCGGCATCATCACCCGCACCGGGTCGGGATCGAAATTGTCGAGCGGATAAACCGACATGATGGCGCGGACGGCCGACTCCATCGTCAAGCCCGGCAACTGGATCAGGCGCTGCGACGATGTGCTGCGGGCGATGTGCGTGGCCGGGTGGTTGGCGTCGACGACCACGAGGTCGTCGCCGTGGCCCATGGAGGCGAGCAGCCAAAGCAAGTCAGGCGTCAGGATCGGATCGATCGATTTCAGCATGTGACGGCGGTTCCTGTTATCGATCGCTAACCATAGCAGGTTCCAAGCGTGATTCAGATCACGTAAGCCGCAATGGTGACAGGGATCACGGAGCATACGCTCGAACGCGGCCAAGCTTCCTCGCAACCAATCTCGCATCGAGATCAGTGCCAGAGGAGCACGCCATGTTCCGCCTAAAGCCTTTCCTGATGACTGCGAGTCTGCTGGGAAGCCTGTTCGGCTTCGCCTGCGGGCCCGTTTCCGCGCAGGTCGCCCCGGTCCAGCCTGCCCCCACCGCGCTGCAAGGCCCGGAGCAGCGGGTGGCGCTGGTGATCGGCAATGCGAACTACCAAAACGCACCGCAGCTTGCGAACCCCGACGACGACGCGCAATCGATGGCGCAGTTCCTGAACTCCGCCGGCTTCGACGTGGTCTCCGCAACCGATTTGACCCAGAACGACATGCTCCGCGTCGTCCAGGACTTCTCCGCCAAGGTCGCTTCGCGCGGTCCGAACACGGTGGCGATGGTCTATTATGCCGGCCACGGCGTGCAACTCGCCGGTGAGAACTACCTGGTTCCGGTCGACGCGAAGGTCTCCAACCCCACCGAGCTCGTCAGCAATTCGGTGCGCCTCGTCGACGTGATGTCGACGCTGGAGACGATCCCGAGCCGCATGCGCATCGTCATCCTCGATGCCTGCCGCAACAATCCGTTCCCGAGCGTGAACGACGCCGGCCGCGGCCTTGCCATCGTCGATGCGCCGAACGGCTCGATCGTGGGTTACTCGACCGCGCCGGGCGCCGAAGCGCTCGACGGCACCGGCGGCCACAGCCCTTATACGCAAGCCTTCCTGAACGTCGCGCGCGAGCCCAACGTGCCGATCGAGCAGCTGTTCAAGCGCGTGCGTCTGCAGGTGAACCAGACCACCAGCGGCGCGCAGATTCCGTGGGAGAGCTCCTCGCTCACGAGCGACTTCACCTTCTTCGGCGACACCGCAATTGCCGCCAACCGCGCGCCGGTCAAGGCGCCGGTGGTGCAGATGGCGGCCAACCTGCCGAGCCGCTCGACGCGCCAGGCTTATGATTACGTCGTGTCCGAGGGCCGGCCGGAATACTATCAGGAGTTCATCCAGATGTATCCGCACGACCCGCTGTGCGACCACGTCCGCTGGCTGCTCAATAACATCCTGCTCTCGCAGGCCTGGCACAAGGCGGTGCTCGTGAACTCGCCCGTGGCGTACAAGAGCTTCTACGACAGCTACGGCAACAGCCCCTATGCGCAAGTCGCGCTGACGCTACAGACGCAGCCGAAGCAAATCCCCTTGATGCAGGCGACCAAGTTCCTGGCGCCGCAGAACATCGCCCCGACCTTCAAGATCGGCAATCTCGGCCAGCCCAAATACATGCCCTTGCAGCAGGGCAATGGTGGGCCGCAGATGGGCGGCAACCTGCCGGTCGTGCAGAAGCCGGTCGACGGCAATGTCATCGGCAAGCTTGGCAATGGCGGCCAGATCGTCAACCTGCCCTCGGGCAACAACAACCAGCCGAGCCAGCCGAACGGCACGCCGTCGCAGACCCCGGGCAAGATCGTCACCCTGCCTGCGCCGACCAACACGACCAACACCAATGGCGGCATTGGCAAGATCGTCACTTTGCCAGCGACCAACACCCCGAATGGCGGCAACGTCAACGGCAAGCCGGGCAAGATCGTGAGCATGCCCGTGAATGTCGGCAAGGGTGGCTCGAACATCGAGTCGAAGCCGGTCAACGTTCAGACGCAGAACCGCCCGATCCGCATCAACGATCGCGTGAAGATCAGCAACAATCCGGTGAGCAAGGTGCAGGTCCAGAACGACGTGCAGAACAAGCGTCCGCAGGTCAACACGATGCCGACCCGCATGGTCAACAGCGGCACCAACTTCCGGCAGTCGATGAACCAGGCGCCGAGCATGAGTGGCGGCAACCGTCGCGGCGGCTTCATGCACTGATCGCGGGCAAGCGCACGCAAGAGAAAGGGCGGAGCAGCGATGCTCCGCCCTTTCTTCATGTCAGCTCTTGCACATCGTCATTCCGGAATTCGCCGAGAGGCGCAGGCCCGGAATCCATTGTGCGGCAGAGTCGGCGGGGAAATGGATTCCGGGTTCGCGCTCACGCGCGCCCCGGAATGACGACTAGGCTACCAGCTCGGCGAACAAGTCCGCATCCACATTGCCGCCGGAGAGCACGATCACGACGTTCTTGCCGGCAACGTCGAGGCGTCCCGCAAGCAGCGCGGCAAGGCCGACTGCACCGCCGGGCTCGACCACGAGCTTCAGCTCGCGATAGGCGAACGCGACAGCGGCACCCACTTCGGCATCAGACGCAGTGACGCCGCGCGCGAGCAGCTTGCTGTTGATCGCAAATGTCATCTCGCCGGGAATCAGGGCCATCAGCGCATCGCAGATGGTTCGGCCCGCGGGCGGATGCGGCTCGCGATGGCCGGCGCTCAGCGAAATGCCGTGATCGTCGAACGCCTCGGGCTCGGCCACCACGATCTCGGCTAGCGGATAGCGCGCCTTCACCGCCGTCGCGACGCCCGCGATCAGGCCGCCGCCGGAGGCCGGCGCCACCACGATGTCGGGGCTGAGGCCGAGCGTTGCCATGTCTTCCGCGATCTCGCGGCCCGCGGTGCCCTGCCCCGCGATCACGAAGGGATCGTCGTAAGGTCTGACCAGCGTCGCGCCGCGCTTCTCGGCGATGCCGCGCGAGATCGCCTCGCGGTCGTCCTTGTCGCGATCATAGAGCACAACCTCGGCGCCGTAGGATTTGGTGCGCTCGCGCTTGGACAACGGCGCATCGGCAGGCATCACGATGGTCGCCTGCATGTCGAGGATTTTTGCCGCCGCCGCCACGCCCTGGGCGTGGTTGCCGGAGGAGAACGCGACGACGCCGCCGGCGCGCTTGTCCTGCGGGATCGAGAACACCTTGTTGAAGGCACCGCGGAACTTGAAGGAGCCGGTGCGCTGGAGCATCTCTGGCTTCAAAAACACCTTCGCACCGACGCGCTCGTTGAGCACGGGGAAGGACAATAGCGGGGTGCGGATGGCGTAGGGCGCGATCACGCGCGCCGCAGCGTCGATGTCGGCAGGGCCGATCGGGAGGAGCTGTTCGGTCATGTCCGAGCTTATCGCGGCCGATGAGGCCCGGGCAAGACACCTGCGCGCGAGGAATTGCCCGCTCAGGCGACCCGGCGGGGCTGTTCCGCGCCGGTCCGACCCGGCAGCACCGCGCCGACCGCCAAAATACTGTCGATGAAGACCCGCGCCGAGGCCTCCCAGGTGTAATTGGCAGCGAACGCGACACAATCCTGCCGGGAGACATCGAGAGCCGCGAAGCAGGCGCTGCGCAGATCGTGATCGAGCGCGCCGACCGGGGCATCGCCGATCACGTCGCGGGGGCCCTTCACCGGGAAGGCCGCAACCGGCAGGCCGCTCGCGAGCGCCTCCAGCAGGACGAGACCGAACGTGTCGGTCTTGCTGGGGAATACGAACACGTCGGCGGCCGCATAGATGTCCGCCAGTTCCTCGCCGTGCTTCTCGCCGAGGAAGATCGCATCGGGATAGGCCTCTTCCAGCGCGACACGCGCCGGGCCGTCGCCGACGATCACCTTGATGCCGGGCAGATCGAGATCGAGAAAAGCCTCGAGGTTCTTCTCCACCGCGACGCGGCCGACCGACAGGAACACCGGCGCCGGCAGGCAGAGGTCGATGGCGCGGGGATGGAACAAATGAGTGTCGACGCCGCGGGGCCACAACACGACATTGTCGAAGCCGCGCTCGGTCAGCTCGCGGGCGAGTGCAGGCGTTGCCGCCATCACGGCGCGGCTGGGGCTGTGGAAACGGCGCAGCGCCCGCCAGATCAGCGAGCCCGGAACCGGCACGCGGGCGCGCACATATTCGGGAAAGCGGGTGTGGAAGCTGGTCGTGAAGGGCAGCCTGCGTTGGCGACAATAGCGGCGGACCATCAGGCCGATCGGCCCTTCCGTCGCGATGTGGATGCTGTCGGGCCGCGCTTCCTCGATCAGCTTGGCGATCCGCGCCGGGCGCGGCATCGCCAGCCGCACGTCGCGATAGCTCGGCATCGCAAAGGTGCGGAACGATTGCGGCGTCAGGAACGTGAATTCGACGCCAAGCGTCTCGGCAGCATCAGCGAGTTTGGTCAGCGTCCGAACCACACCGTTGACTTGCGGGTGCCAGGCGTCGGTCGCGACCAGGATGCGCATCAGGCGGCCTCTTCTATGCAGCTCTGGCTGCAACCTGCGGTACGGCTGCCGGTTTCTGCAGATGATCCGCCCAGGTGATGATCTCGAAATGACCGTCGTCGTGCTCTACGAGCGCGGTGCAGCTCTCGACCCAGTCGCCGCAATTCATGTAGCGAATGCCGCCCTCGTCGCGGATCACGGCGTAGTGGATGTGGCCGCAGATCACGCCGTCGGCGTCGTGACGGCGCGCCTCGGCGGCAAGCGCCTGCTCGAACGCGCCGATATAATTGACGGCGTTCTTGACCTTCTGCTTGGCCCATTGCGACAGCGACCAATAGGGCACGCCGAACAAGCGTCGGAAGAAGTTGACGAAGCGATTCATCTGGATCGCGAAGTCGTAGGCCTTGTCGCCGAGATGGGCGAGCCAGCGCGCGTTCTGCACCACGAGATCGAAGATGTCGCCGTGGATGACGAGATAACGCTTGCCGTCCACGCCGGTGTGGACGGTGTTCTCGACCACGTCGATGCCGCCGAAATGCGTGCCGTAATAGTTGCGCAGGAACTCGTCGTGATTGCCGGGGATGTAGACGACCTTGGCGCCCTTGCGGGCCTTGCGCAGCAGCTTCTGCACGAGGTCGTTGTGGGATTGCGGCCAGTTCCAGCTCGATTTCAGCGCCCAGCCGTCGACGATGTCACCGACGAGATAGATCGTGTCGGCATCATGGTAGCGCAGGAAGTCGAGCAGAAGATCGGCTTGAGAACCGCGGGCTCCGAGATGAACGTCGGAGATAAACAACGTGCGAAAGCGCCGCTCCGGGCTCTCGTCACTCACATCGTAACTTCCCATGCGCCAGCCTGTAACAATGTCCCGTGACAGGGGGATGACCGATTGAACCCTTGAGGCACCCTCAGATACGAATCACGCCTTGCCTCGCCCACCCCGCGAATATCAGTCGCATGCGACAATCAGGCGACATGGCGCCGCAGGGGCTTTCCGCGAGAACCTTACAGAGGTCGTCATGCCCGGGCTTGTCCCGGGCATCCACGTTCTTCGTGCTGCGTGGCAAGGCGTGGATGGCCGGGACGAGCCCGGCCATGACGATGTGGAGACTATTGTGCCTCAAAGTGCGGCCGCGCTCCCGCCGACGGCCCGCCTCAGTAGAACTTGTGGAAATGATGGATCGGGCCATGGCCGCGACCGACGCTGAAGCGGTCGGCAGCGCCAATCGCGGCGGTGATCCAGGCCTTGGCGTTGCGCACGGCGCTTTCGAGATCCGCGCCTTTAGCCAGCCCCGCCGCAACTGCCGAAGACAGCGAGCAGCCGGTGCCATGGGTGTTGCGGGTCGCAACGCGGGGCGCGGCGAGCGCGATCGTGTTGTCGGCATCGATGAGATAGTCGGTGCTCTCCGCGCCCTCGCCGTGCCCGCCCTTGATCAGGACCGCACGGCAGCCGAGCGCCAGCAGGCGCCGCCCCTGCTTTTCGATCTCAGCCCCGCTTGCCGCGATCGGCCCGTCGAGCAAAGCCGCGGCTTCCGGCAGATTAGGCGTGATCACGGACGCCAGCGGCATCAGCCTGGTGCGCAGAGCGTCGACGGCTTCGGACGCCAGCAGGCGGTCACCCGATGTCGCCACCATCACGGGATCGATCACCACGTGTCCCGGTTTCCAGCGCGAAAGCGCCGCCGCGATCGCATCGATGCTGGCGACCTGGGCCACCATGCCGATCTTCACGGCACCGACCTCGAGATCGGCGAACACCGCATCGATCTGCGCGGTGACGAAGTCGGCAGGCACGGCGTGAATGCCGGTGACGCCGCGCGTGTTCTGGGCCGTCAGTGCCGTGATGGCGGAAGCGCCATAGACGCCGAGCGCGGCAAAAGTCTTCAGGTCGGCCTGGATGCCAGCGCCGCCACTCGAATCGGAACCGGCGATGGTGAGTGCGACCGGGGTCGTCATCGCCGGACACATTTGCTGGATACCGAGACCGCCATGGCCTGTCCTAGCGCGACCGCGGAACACCGGCAAGCGCGCCGGACCGCGGCGGACCGTGATTCGCGATACCGTGGCGTGCACGCCGAATCAGGCGGATATTGCGGGCTTCGCCCCGCAATGGTGCGGGCTTGAAAATGCAACCGCGCCGGGCCCTTGGTATAGTCGCGAACTGCTTCGCCGATGTGTGAGACGTCAGGTGGTGGAACCATTCACCGATGCTGCGGGCCGCCCCGGCCCGCAAGCCGCCTGGAACGGAATCTTGGGGTGGAACGATGTGGGCCTTTTTTGAACGTCTCCTCGACTCGTCCATGCTGTCGCCGCACGGCATCTGCCTGTTGTGGGAGCCCGAGCTGATCTGGCTCCATGTCGTTGCCGACGCCTGCATTGCCGCCGCTTATTTCTCGATCCCGTTTGCCCTCGCGATTCTGGTTACCAAGCGGCGCGACCTCAAATTCGGCTGGGTCTACTGGGCATTCGCGATCTTCATCATGGCGTGCGGCCTGACCCATGTGCTTTCGATCTACACGCTCTGGGTTCCGATCTATGGCATCGAGGGCATCGTCAAGGCGGCGACCGCGGTGGCATCCGTGGTCACGGCGGGCGCGCTCTGGCCGCTGCTGCCGAAGATCCTGACGATCCCCTCGCCGTTCGAACTGCGGCAGGTCCAGGCCGCGCTCGAGGAGGAGGAAATCAAGACCCGGGACGCCACGCTGCTGCTCCAGCAGGTCAGGGACGCGCAACGCGCGATGCGCGAGAGCGTGGCGCGTCTCACCGCAATCGTCGAGACCGCGGTCGACGGCGTCATCCTGTTGGATGCGCAGGACCGCATTTTGCTGTTCAATCCGGCCTGCGAGCGCATGTTCGGCTACTCCGCCGACGAGGTGATGAGCCGGAACATCGGGATGCTGATGCCCGAGGCGGGCGCTGCGCCCGACAGCCACGCGAGCCATTTCGCGACCGCAGGCGAGGCCGTTGGCCTGCGCAAGGACGGATCGACCTTTCCGATGGACGTGTCGGTCGGCCAAGCGCGGCAGGATGGCGAATTGATCTTCGTCGGCATCGTCCACGACCTGACCGCGCGCAAGCTGACTGAGCAGCAGCTTCAGCAGGCGCAGAAGATGGAGACGGTCGGTCAGCTCTCCGGAGGCATCGCGCACGACTTCAACAATCTGTTGACCGTCATCGTCGGCAACGCCGAGCATCTGAGCGAGCAGCTCAAGGCTCGGCCCGATCTGCGGCGCTTTGCCGACGACATCTGCCAGTCGGGCGAACGGGGCGCAGAGCTGACGCAGCGGCTGCTCGCATTCAGCCGCCGCCAGTTGCTGCAGCCCCAGATGATCGATTGCCGCGGCCTGCTCGATTCCATGTTCAAGCTGCTCAAGCGCACCTTGCGTGAAGACATCGAGATCAGGACGAGCACCGGGCCAGGTACGATCGTGGCGTTTGCCGATCGCGCCCAGCTCGAATCCGCCGTGCTCAATCTCGCGCTCAACGCGCAGGACGCCATGCCTGCAGGAGGACATTTGACGCTGAGCACGGAGCTGACCGCGATCGACGAGGACTATTGCGCCCTTCACCCCGAAGTTGCGGCCGGCGCTTACGCGTTGATCTCGATCACCGACGACGGCGAAGGCATGACACCTGACGTCATCGCACGCGCCTTCGAGCCGTTCTTCACCACCAAGGAAGTCGGCAAGGGCTCGGGCCTCGGCCTCAGCATGGTCTATGGCTTTGCGAAGCAATCAGGCGGCCATGTCTCGATCTACAGCGAGACAGGCCTTGGGACGACGGTCCGAATCTATCTGCCGCGCGCGGACACCGGACAATCGCAGGCCGACCTGTCCGATGGCGAGGACGCGGCGCCGCGAGGATACGAGACGATCCTGATCGCGGAGGACGATCCGTTCGTCCGCTCCTCCGTCATTCGCAGGGTGGAAGCGCTCGGATATCGCGTCGTTGCCGCGGTCAACGGCAAGGAGGCCTTGCAGCAGCTGCGCACCGACCCCGGCATCGACATGCTGTTCACCGATATCGTGATGCCGGGCGGCATCAACGGCTGGGAGCTCTCCGATCAGGCGCGGCGGATTCGTCCCGGTCTGCCGGTCCTGTTCACCTCGGGCTACGCATTGGAGACCCTGGTCGAGCAAGGCCGCGCGCCTGCACAGGCGATCGTGCTGACCAAGCCCTATCGCAAGGTCGAGCTCGCCCAGCGGCTCAGAGACGCATTCGCCGCGGCGGTCGTGACGTCCTGAATGCCCGACCGCCATCTGGTGGCCGGCAAGTCCGCTTGCTAAACCGTGCCGGTTTTGGCCTATTAGCCGCCAGATACGCTTTCGGAGTGCCCGCGATGGTTCCTTTTTTCGTCCAGATCAAATGCAAGCTCGGCCAGTCCTATACGGTCGCCAATGCGCTTGCCGAAGCCGAGATCGCTTCCGAGATCTACTCCACGGCCGGCCAATACGACCTCCTTGTGAAGTTCTACGTCGACAAGGACACCGACATCGGCCATTTCGTCAACGAGAAGGTGCAGGTGCTGCCGGGCATCCAGGACACCCTCACCATCATCACCTTCAAGGCGTTCGGCGCCAGCTGAGCTAACCAGCTTCCTTGCCGGCTTCCTTGCGCTTGGGCCGCGGCGGACCGTCCACCGGCGGCAGCGATTTGAGATAGTCCGCCATCGCCGCAAGGTCCTCGTCGGACAATTGCGAGGTGTTCTTGATCACACGCCTCATCGCGCCGCCGACGCTGTCGCCGTCGGGCAATTCGCCGTTTTTGAGGAAATAGGCAATATCCTTCGCGCTCCACTCGCCGAGGCGCTTCTGTGTGATGTTGGGTACCCAGCCCTCGCCTTCCGGATTGGGCCCGCCGGCAAAGCGCTGGCCTTCGATGATGCCGCCGAGCGCGTTGCGCGGGCTGTGGCATTCGGCGCAATGGCCGAAACTGTTGACGAGATAGGCGCCGCGATTCCATTGCGGCGACTTCGTGCCGTCGGCAATGAGCGGCTTGTCGTCCAGAAACAGGAATTTCCAGATGCCGACGTTGCGCCGGATATCGAAGGGAAAACGCATGTCATGGTCGCGCACCCTGCCGATCACAGGCGGAAGCGTCTTCAGATAGGCGAAGAGATCGAGCACGTCCTCGCGCCTTGCGTGACGATAGGACGTATAGGGAAAGGCAGGAAAATAATGCTGCCCGCCCGGCGAAACGCCGTGCATCACCGCGTTGACGAAGTCGGCCTCCGTCCATTTGCCGATGCCATCATTCGGGTCGGGGGAGATGTTCGGCGCGTAGAACGTTCCGAACGGCGACTTGATCGCGACGCCGCCACCGAGCCTGACACGATCGGGCTGGTCGGGAGTGGCGTGACAGGACGCGCAGCCCCCGGCGTTGAACATCGCCTCGCCGTTGGCAAGGTTTGCCACATGGGCCGGCGCATGGCCCGCGGCTGCCACGACCGGCGCGCTGAGCCACCAATAGACGCCGGCGGCAGCGACCGCAGCGAGCAGCCCCACGAGAATTGTTCGTTGCAACATGCGGATCCATTCACTCGTCGCGGCGAACCTAAGACCAATGTCGTCGCGGCTCCAGCCACGAAGAATTTAGCCCGCCCTGGCCGGAAACGGGAATAAACTGAAATGCCGGCTGTTGGAAGTTTGGCAGCCCGAACGGGTTCAGCAGGGAGAATGTCATGAACAAGACCGTCATTGCCGTGTTAGCGCTCGGTGCCGTCGCTTTTGCGGGCCCGGCCAGCGCCGAAAAGCTGAAAGCAACGCTCGACGGCAAGTCCGAAGTGCCGGCAACGACCACCAGCGGCACCGGAACCGCCGATCTGGACTATGATGCCGCCAGCAAGAAGCTGTCCTGGACCGTCACCTATTCCGGGCTCTCCGGCCCCGCCACTGCGGCGCATTTCCATGGGCCTGCCGAGGCCGGCAAGAACGCCGGCGTCGCGGTTGCGATCCCGAATGCGACCTCGAGCCCGGTCAAGGGCGAAGCGACGCTCACCGACGCGCAGGCCGCCGATCTGCTCGGCGGCAAGCTCTACGTCAACATCCACACCGCGGCCAATCCGGGCGGCGAGATTCGCGGTCAGGTCACGAAGTAAGCCGCAACGCTGCTTCGTCGCGCGAAGGCCGGGCGCAGGAGGGCGCGTCCGGCCTTTTCGATTCCAAAGCGACTAACTTCGTAGCCCGGATGAAGCCAACGGGTCGGCGCGAAGCGCCGCCCGACGACAGGCTCCGCGCAATCCGGGACGGCCTCCGAGGGATGAAGACCCCGGATTACGCTTGCGCTCCATCCGGGCTACGGACTTTTCGATCGCGCTCAAGCCGCATTCAGCGCCTGCGTGAGGTCGGCGATCAGGTCCGACGGATTCTCGATGCCGATCGACAGCCGGATCGTGGAATCGAGCACGCCGATCTTCTGGCGGATGTCGGCGGGAACGCCGGAATGAGTCATGGTTGCAGGCAGGCTCGCGAGCGACTCGGTGCCGCCGAGACTCACCGCCAGCTTGAGGATTTGCAGCGCGTTGAGGAATTTCACGGCTGCCTCCTTGCCGCCGACGATGTCGAACGAGAAGGTGGATCCCGCCCCCAGACACTGCCGCGCGAACGCACGCCCGGCTGGCGAAGACTCCTCGTGATGACCGAGGTAGTGGACCTTGGCGACCTTGGCGTGATCGCGCAAGAAGTCTGCAACGAGGCGCGCATTGCTGTTGGCCTTCTCCATGCGCAAGCTCAGCGTTTCGAGCGAGCGGTTGATCATCCAGCAGGAATGCGGATCGAGCTGGGTGCCGATGGCGCCGCGCAGCGCCTTGATGCCCTTCATGATCGCCTTCGAGCCGAGCGCTGCACCCGCGATCAGATCGGAATGGCCGCCGACATATTTCGTCAGCGAGTACAGCGACAGGTCCGCGCCGTGCTCGATCGGCCGCTGAAACACCGGCCCGAGCAGCGTATTGTCGCAGGCGATGATCGGTGTGTCGCCTTGCGCCTTTCCGATGGAATCGGCGACACGGCGGATCATGGCGATGTCGACCAGGCCGTTGGTCGGATTGGCCGGAGTTTCGATCAGGATCATCGACACGCGGCCTTTGGCGATGGCTTCTTCCGCGGCCTGCTTGACGGCCGCCTCGTCGATCCCGTCCGCGAAGCCGACGGCGCCGATCGACAGACGCGCCAGCGTGTTCGTCAGCAAGGTTTCCGTCCCGCCATAGAGCGGCTGGGAATGCAGGATGACGTCGCCGGGGCGGACGAAGGCGAGGATCGTGGTCGCGATGGCCGCCATGCCGGATGAGAACAGCGCGCAGCTCTCGGTGCGCTCGTAGATCGAAAGCCTGTCCTCGACGATCTCGCTGTTGGGATGATTGAAGCGCGAATAGACCAGGCCCGCGCCCATCCCTTCCGGCGGCTCGCGCCGGCCGGCAACGAAATCGAAGAAGTCCTGCCCGTCATCGGCCGTCTTGAACACGAACGTTGAGGTCAGGAACACCGGCGGCTTGATGGCGCCTTCCGACAGCTGCGGATCATAGCCATAGGTCAGCATCAGCGTCTCGGGATGCAGCATGTGATTGCCGATGTGCGTCTTGGACGGAAACGGTTTGGCCATGGCCTGTCTCGCTCTTGATTGAGATCCTCGCCGCGCGCTGGAACTCCTGATGACACGACGCAGTCAAGAAGAGATGCGCCGACTCGCATCAACGCCGCGGCCGTTGAGGCGAAGATAACTGCTCCGGCAGCGATCCGTCAGACCTTCGGACAGAAAAAAGGGGCGGCTGCTTTCGCAACCGTCCCTTCGATTCCAGTAGCCCGGATGAGCGAAGCGACATCCGGGACAGACTATCTGCTCGGCCGAAGTCCCCGGATATCGCTTCGCTCATCCGGGCTACGCGCTAAGAGCCTCCGCCTCAGCCGTTCTTGACGCGGAACGTCTCGTGGCAGCCGCCGCATTCCTTGCCGACCGCCGGGAAGTTCGCCTTGAGCGAGTCCATATCCTTGATCTTGCCCTTGGCTTCGCTGACGACCTTGGCGAAGCTTGCGATCCTGGCGTCGAAGCCGGCCTTGTCCTCCCAGACCTTCGGCGAGGGCGAGTAATCACCGTCGAGCTTCACACCCTTGGCGCTGGCCGGAAACAGGTTCGGCAGCTTCTTGGCGGTATCTTCGAACTGCGCCAGCGCGCTGTCCACGGTGGCCTGGTCGTAGGGCTTCTCGCCCTTGACGATCGCCGACATCGCACCGGCGTTCTTGCCGTTGCCCTTCATGAGGGTCTGGACTTCCTTGACGGAGTTCTGATCCGCCCAGACGGCGCCTATCCCGAGCAGCAGCGCGCCCCCAACAACCAACACTCGCTTCATTCGCAAAATCCCTTTCGCTGAGACAGGATCGTGCTGACCCCACATTGGGCCAACCCCGATCGGCAGGTTTCATTCCATCCAGAGCGCGACGATAAATCGTCGCACTCTGGATCATTTGGCTGAGCCCGCAAAACGCGTTCCGCGTTTGCCTGGACTTACAGGCTGTGACGGCGGTGGTGCTCGTTGATGGCGATCCACACCCGCTCGGGCGTTGCCGGCATGTCGATGTGGTCGATCTTGTATTCGCGCCAGAGGCCGTCGACGATGGCGTTGACGACCGCCGGACAGGAGCCGATCGCGCCGGCCTCGCCCGCCCCCTTCACGCCCATCGGATTGGTCTTGCAGGGAACGTTGGCGGTCTCGAACACGAAGGCCGGCCCATCCGCCGCGCGTGGCAGCGCGTAGTCCATGAAGGTCGCGGTGATAAGCTGGCCATCGCCCGCACCATAGACCACCTGCTCCATCAGCGCCTGGCCGATGCCCTGCATGGCGCCGCCATGCACCTGGCCGGCCAACAGCAGCGGATTGAGCGTCTTGCCGAAATCATCGACGATCACGTAGTTGACGATCTTGATGATGCCGGTGGCCGGATCGATCTCGACCTCCGCGACATGCGTGCCGTTGGGATAAGTGCCGTCGGCGCTGGCGAAGGTCGCGCTGGCATTCAGCTTCGACGGATCGGCGCCCGGCCGCTTGGCGAGATCGGCGAACGAGATCGAACGGTCGGTGCCCGCGATGCGCACCACGCCTTCCGAGATCTCGAGGTCGCCGGCGCTGGCCTCCAGCGCCTGTGCCGCGATCTCCTTCAGCTTTTGCCCGAGCTCGCGCGTGGCGCGCTCGACACTGACGCCGCCCGACGGGATCGAGGCCGAGCCGCCGGTGCCGAGGCCAGTGGCGATCATATCGGTGTCGCCCTGGTGGATGTGCACGCGCTCGGGCGCAACGCCGAACTGCTCGGCGACGATCTGCGCATAGGCGGTCTGGTGGCCCTGCCCGCTCGATTGCGTGCCGATCAGGACGGTGATGTCACCGTTGGGATCCATCCGCACATTGGCAGTCTCCTCGCCCATGGTGCCGCACACCTCGACATAGCTGGCAAGACCAATCCCGCGGATCAGGCCGTTCTTCTTGGCCGCCTTGGCGCGCTTTGGAAACTCCTTCCATTCGGCGATCTCCGTTGCGCGCTTCAGATGCGCGGCAAAGTCGCCGGAATCGTAGACCTTGCCGGTCGCGGTCTTGTAGGGCAGCGCCTTCGGCTGAATGAAGTTCTTGCGGCGGACGGCATCCGGCGTCATGTCGAGTTTTCGCGCGCAGGCGTCGACGAGGCGCTCGATGACATAGGCGGCTTCAGGCCGGCCCGCGCCGCGATAGGCGTCGACCGGCACGCTGTTGGTGAAGACGGTGCGCACCCGGCAGTGGAAGGCCTGGATGTCATAGAGGCCCGGCAGCATGCCGGCGCCGCCATGGGGAATGTAGGGGCCGAAGGTCGACAGATACGCGCCCATGTCGCCCATCAGGTCGCAATCCATCGCGAGGAATTTGCCGTCTTCAGTCAGCGCCATCTTCGCGGTGGTGACGTTGTCGCGGCCCTGCGCATCGCCCAGGAAATGCTCGGAACGGTCGGCCGCCCATTTCACCGCTTTCTTCAGCTTGCGCGCTGCGACCGCCAACAGGGCGTATTCCCGATACGGAAACAGCTTCGTGCCGAACCCGCCGCCGACGTCGGGGCAAATGACCCGCATCTTGTCCGTGGGGATGTTGAGCACGTTCTGGCACAGGATGTCGCGCAGGCGGTGGCTGCCCTGGCTGCCGACCGTCAGCGTCAGATGGTCCCGCTTGGCGTCGTATTCGCAAACGGCCGCGCGCGTCTCCATGAAGCTTGCGACCACGCGCGGATTGACGATGGAGATTTCGGCCACCGCATGGGCCTTGGCGAAGGCGGCTTCCGTCGCCGCCTTGTCGCCGATCGACACGTCGAAAAGCACGTTGCCGGCCTTGTCGGGCCACACCTGCGGTGCGCCCTTCTTCACGGCATTGACGACGCCGGTCACTGACGGCAGCGGGCTCCATTTGACCTCGATCGCCTCGATCGCGTCACGGGCATGGTCGATGGTCTCGGCGACGACGAAGGCGATGGAATCGCCGACATGACGCACCTCGTCCTTGGCCAGGATCGGGTAAGGCGGGCCGGTGAACGGATCGGTCTCGAGATTGAACAGGCAGGGCAGATTGCCGAGATCCTTCACGTCATCGGCGGTCAGGATCAGCGCGACGCCGGGAAGCCCGCGGGCACGACTCACATCGATGGTGTATTTGGCATGCGCGTGCGGCGAGCGCAGCATCAGGCAGCGCAGCGCAGCCTGCGGCGCGTAATCGTCGGTATAGCGGCCCTTGCCGCGGATGAGCGCGTCATCCTCCTTGCGCAGCACGCTTTGGCCAACGCCGAACTTGATGGGAGCCGCCATTTTATCTTCCCGTTCTCATGGTTGTTTTGCCGGCATATTGCCGTGGAAAAACTGGCAAGGCAAACGGGTTTAGGCGGGCCGTTCCCATAGAGTCCGACGATTCGAAGCCACCTCGGCGGTTCTGGCGCAACATGCCGGAGCCTGCCAGACCGGTTTACTGGCTGAATTTCCTGACCATAAGGTATTTGTCATAAGTGGCTTCACCTATGCGGACGGCACCGGGATCCGTGCCGTAGACCTCGAACCCGTTGCGCTCATAGGTCCTGATCGCAGCGGTTGCTTCCAGCAGGACGGCAAGATGCACCTGTTCGACGCGAGCCTCGGCATGGGCAAGAAGCTCTTTGATGAGCCGATCTCCGATTCCCTGACGTCGGCCGTCTTCCCTGACGTAGACCGTGAAGATGTGGCCCCTATGCTGCGATCGCCTATCTGGCGAAACATAGAAGCCGGCGACTCCGATCAGATGCCCGCGCCCAAAGGCGCCAAGGATCGCTCCACTCAGCCAATGGCGATAGGCCGCCAGCATCGCCTCCCCGCCCTCGTCCTCCTCACGAGAACCAAACGTTTGAGGGTGCGCCCGAAGCGCCTCCGCGCGAATGTCGCGAAAGAGATCGAGATCATCGACAATCAATCGGCGGATTTCCACGTCCGCCTGGGCACGTGCAGCATGCGATATCATGATCGCCTCCTCTCCTTGTCGCAACGAGTCAGCTGGGATTGTGGTCGTCACATCCCACCGCGGCCCCACAAAGTCCTCGTGTTGTCTCTCAACCTGTCGATGGCGCGTTCCGGCGCGAGGCTGTCGATCTCGCCGCGCGTCAAGCCGATATCCAACAACTCCCTGTCGCTGAGGTCCTGCAAGGTGACCCGTGCGCGCGGCCGCCACTCCTGAAACGCGAGCAAGTATCGCCTGAGCAGGCTCAGAACGATGGAGAGGTCGAGGCGAAGTCTCGCGGCATCGCGCTCCGTCGCGGCTGTGATGTTCGTCTGTTGTGGTGGCATCGGATGCTCCTGCTGTTGTGCCGGCAGGGAGCGTGGCCATGAAAAAGGCCCCGTCCGATGCCGGCGGGGCCTGGTGGAAGAGATGTCGTCGTCGAATTTCTAGCGCACGACTCCTCCCACGGCCCAGCCGAAGCGGGTCATGTGGTTGCGGTTGACGATGCGCGAGCATTTGATCATGCAGCGCTGATACCACGGCAATCGCACGAAATCAAGGGATGCACGGATGCCGCTTGCAGCCTGGAGGCGAGCGCGCTGCTCGCCTAGCCTCGCACCAGCGAAATCAGCCACTTGCGGCCGAACAAGACGAGGATCGCGAGCGCATAGACGATCGTGCCGCCGGCGGCGAGCAGCACCAGCGTCAACTCATCGTGGAAGCGCATCGCGCCCAGCGCGGGACCGCTGAAGCGCGCGATCAGCCAGAACGCTGCGGCGAGGAGCAGTCCTGTCAGCAGGAATTTGCCGAGCGACATCAGCCAGGCGCGATCGAGCACGAGAAAGCCCCGCCGCACGGCGAAGAAGAGCACCAGCAGGAGATTGGTCCAGACGCCGACCGCGGTTGCCAGCGCAAGGCCGATCTGGGCGAGCGATCCCATCAGGGCGACCTTCAGCGCGACGTTGACCGCGATGCCGGTCAGCGACGCCCGAACCGGGGTCGCGGTATCCTTGCGCGCATAAAAAGTCGCGACCGCGCTGCGGATCAGCACGAAAGGAATCAGACCGATCGCATAGGCCGCGAGCGTGGCGCCGGCGGCAGCGGCATCGGCCTTCGAGAACGCGCCGCGGGCGAACAGCGCGCGCATGATCGCGTCGGGCACGGTCAGGAACGCCGCGACGAACGGGATCGAGAACAGCAGCGTGAAGTCGAACGCGCGGCGCTGCGCCTTCATCGCGCCGTCGTGGTCGTTGGCGGTGATGCGCCGCGACATCTCCGGCAGCAGCACGGTGCCGATGGCGATGCCGATCACGCCGATCGGGAGCTGGTTGAGCCGGTCGGCGTAATAAAGCGCCGACAGCGCGCCGGCCGGCAGGAAGGTCGCGATGATGGTGTCGGCGAACAGCGCAACCTGCGTGCCCATCGAGCCCAGCGTCGCAGGTCCCAGCGCCCTAAAGAAGCCGCGGACGTCTTCGTCGAGCTTCAAGGGCGCAAAGCGCGGAAGGCCGCCATGCCGGGCAAGATCGCCAGCGAGGAGGAAATATTGCAGGAAACCGGAGATCAGGACGCCCCAGGCCGCGGCGTGGCCCGCGGTCGGAAACCAGACGGCAACCGCCAGCGTCATCATCATCGCGACGTTGAGGAAGATTGAGGCTGCCGCGGCGCTGGCAAAGCGCTGCATCACGTTGAGCATGCCGCCATAGAGCGTCACCAGCGTGATCAGCAGCAGATAGGGAAAGGTGATCCGGGTCAGCTCGATCGCAAGCTTGCGCTGCTCGGCGTCCTCACCGAAGCCCGGTGCCAAAATGCTCATGGCTTGCGGCATGAACAGCCAGGCGACGATCAGCAACACAACTTGCGAGGCCAGCAGCAGCGTGAAGATGCGGTCGGCGAACAGTTTTGCTGCGCCCGCCCCCTTCTCGCCATGCACATGGGCATAGGCCGGCACCCAGGCGGCGTTGAAGGCGCCCTCAGCGAAGATCGCGCGGAAATGATTGGGCAACCGCAGCGCCACGAAAAAGGCGTCGGCCACGGGGCCTGCGCCGAGGATCGCCGCGAGCATGATGTCGCGGGCAAATCCCGTCAGCCGCGAGAGCAGCGTGTAACCACCAACCGTGAAGATGCGTCCGAGCATGCGTCTGTTTTAGAGACTTATCAGCCTAAGGATAAGGCTTTGAAGTTTGACGTGATTAAAAAAGACGGCCGCTCGGCTTGCGATGCGCGTTGCTGTGCCCTCTCCCCTTGTGGGAGAGGGCAGCGCCGAGGGTAGACGCAAGCTCAATCGGGTGAGGGGTCTCTCTCAGCACTTACCGCACGGAGAGAGACCCCTCACCCGACTTCGCTTCGCGAAGCCACCCTCTCCCACAAGGGGAGAGGGGAAGAAATCAGCCCGCCAGCGCGCCGCGCACGGCGGCGATCACGCGCTCCTGATCGGCTTCGGTCAGGTAGGCGTGCATCGGCAGGCTGATGACGTCCTGCGACAGGCTCTCGCAGCCAGGCAGGCCGCCGTCGGCAACCGGATATTGCTTGTAGGCGGTCTGCTGATGCATCGACTTGCCGTAATAGATAGCGGTCGGCACGCCCTGGGCTTTCAGCGCGGCGGCGAAACCGTCGCGATCGGTCCCCTTCGGCAGGCGGATCGTGTACTGCGCCCAGACCGAGGTGTTGCCGGGCGCCAGACGCGGCACGGTGACGACGTTGCTCAGCCCGCGCGCGTAGCGTTCCGCAACCCTGTTGCGAGCGGCGATCTCGTCGTCGAAAATCTTCAGCTTCTCGATCAGGACCGCGGCCTGCATGGTGTCGAGCCGGCCGGTCAGGCCGAGCCGGACGTTGTCGTATTTGTCGACGCCCTGCCCGTGCACCCGGATGCTGCGCAGTGTCGCCGCCAGCTCGTCGTCATCGGTGAAGATGGCGCCGCCGTCGCCGAAGCAGCCGAGCGGCTTTGCCGGGAAAAAGCTGGTCGCCGTGGCGAGCCCGAAGGTGCCGAGCTTGCGGCCCTTGTAGCTCGCGCCGAACCCTTGCGCGGCGTCGTCGAGCACGAACAGGCCCTCGGCCTTGGCGATCTCCGCGATGGCGTCGTGATCGGCGGGCTGGCCGAACAGATCGACCGGAATGACCGCGACGGGCTTGAGGCCGGCCTTCCGCGCAGCCGCGATGCCGCGCTTCAGCGACTCCGGGCTCATGTTGAAGGTCGTCTCATCGACGTCGACATAAACCGGCGTCGCGCCGGTCCGCGCCACGGGCGAGGCGGTGGCGATGAAGGTAAAGGACGGACACAGCACGGCATCGCCGGGCCCGACATTCTTCGCCATCATCACCATCAGGATGGCGTCGGTGCCGCTGGCGCAGCCGATCACATGCTTGGCGCCGCTGTAGGCCGCGAGCTGCTTCTCGAACTCGGCGACTTCAGGACCGTTGACGAACTGGCAATGGTCCATCACGCGCTTGACGGCGGCATCCAGCGAAGCGCCGAGCCGGCGGCGCTGCGAGGCGACGTCAATGAAGGGAATGGGTTCGGAACGCAGATGCTGGTTCATGGTCTGGTTCTTGGCGCCTTCTTGACTGGTCGACATGGAGGGAGTTCAGCCGGCAACGCGGCGCGGACCCTTGCGGGCGGACGCCGTCGCTGCGGGCTGCGACGGCGTTTCGAGGCACTGCGTCGCGATCTCGAGGCTGGCGACGCCTTCGTCGCCGGTGACCGCCGGCGTTTCGCCGTGACGCACGGCCTTGAGGAACGCGATCAGCTCGGCGCGGAGCGGCTCGTCATGGCCGACCGGCAGATGCCGCATCGAATAGCTGCCATCGGGCTTGAAGCCGAAGCACTCGGTGACCTGGCGCGTGAGCAGATCGCCCATCACGTATTTGCCGCGGGTCGCGACCGTGACGCTGCGCGCCTTGAACGGCGTCAGCCAATTGGTGTTGATGTGCGCGAGCACGCCGCTCTCGGTACGGAACTGCAGGAGCGCGATGTCCTCGCGCTCGGCGACCGCGCTCGACAGCTGCGGCTGCACCTCGACGATGTCGGATTCGGTGAACCAGCGGATCAAATCGATGTCGTGCACGGCGAGGTCGATGACGACGCCGACATTGGACATGCGCGGCGGGAACGGGCCGACGCGCGTGATCGCGATGGAGAGAATATCCTCGCCCGCGATTGCCTGCTTGACGGCGGCGACCGCCGGATTGAAGCGCTCGACGTGGCCGACCATCAGCGTGACGCCCGCCTTTTGCGCGGCGGCAACGATCTCGCGGCCCTCTTCGACGGTGGACGCGATCGGCTTCTCGACCAGGACATGAATGTTCTTGGCGATGCAGGCGAGCGCGACCTCGTGATGCAGATGGGTCGGAGCTGCGATGGTGACCGCATCGACGCCTTCGGCGAAGAGCTGGTCGAGCGTCTCGAAGCCTTGGCAGCTCGCAAGCTCGGTGGTGCGCGTCCGGTGCGCCGGCGAGGGATCGACAATGCCGACCAGGCTGACGCCGGGAAGACCCGCAAGCACGCGCGCATGGTTGCTGCCCATCACGCCGGCGCCAATGACGCCGACGCGCAAGCCGGCCTTTGCCGGTGCTGACCCTTTGGAACTCATCTGAGCAAACCCCGATTCAACGCAAATCCCCGGCGCGCTTCTAGCACGGACGCCACATTTGTGGCGAATGCCGCCCTGGCGGCCCGGACACGATTTGATTCAAAAAGTTACACGTTCCCCGGGCCTTAAGCCGAAAGATACCGCCTCTTTGGCCCGGGTCGCGTGATTCGGAGTTTGCTGGTTACGACCTTTGATAGTCGTCTTCAATCCGGATGATGTCGTCTTCCCCGAGATAGCTTCCGGTCTGGACCTCAATCAGTTCCAGCATGATTTTACCGGGGTTCTCCATGCGGTGGACGGCGCCCATCGGAATGTAGATCGACTCGTTCTCGTGCACGGTCTTCACGGTCTCGTTGACGGTGACACGGGCTGCGCCGCGGACCACGATCCAGTGCTCGGCCCGATGATGGTGCTTCTGCAGCGACAGCCTTCCGCCCGGCTTCACCACGATGCGCTTGACCTGGTGGCGCTCGCCATTGTCGACGGACTGATAGCTGCCCCAAGGCCGGTGCATCTTGAGATGCTCCTCGGTGACCTTGGGCGCGACCGCCTTCAGCTTCGCGACGAGACGCTTCAGGCCGTTGGCGTCCTTCTGGCGCGAGACCAGAACCGCATCCGCGGTTGCGACGACGACGAGATCGTCGACGCCTTCGAGCGCGACCAGCGCCTGGTCGGTGGTGACGTTGCAGTTGCGCGAGTCCTCGAACACCGCGGCGCCGTGCGCCGCATTGCCTTGCGCGTCCTTGTCAGAGAGCTCCCACACCGCGTGCCAGGAGCCGACGTCGGACCAGCCGCACGACACCGGCACCACGGCCGCGCGCGAGGTCTTCTCCATCACGGCATAATCGATCGAGATCGCCTTCGCCGAACCGAACGCCTCGGGCTCCAGCGTGACGAAGCCGAGATCGCGGCCGGCATTGTTGACCGCATTGGTGACGGCCTCGACGCTTCCCGCGTCGACCTTGCGATATTCGTCGAGCAGGACGCTGGCCGGGAACATGAAGTTGCCGCTGTTCCAGAGATAGCCCGAATTGACGTAGTCGGATGCCTTCACCGCGTCCGGCTTCTCGACGAAGCGCGCGACCGCATGCACCTCGCCGGAGATCACCTCGCCCGGGTTGATGTAGCCGTATTCGGTCGCCGGCCGCTCCGGCTTGACGCCGAAGGTGACGATGCGCCCGGTGCTCGCGGCCGCAAGGCCCTCGCGGCAGGCGGCGACGAAAGCGGCAGTGTCCTGCACGACGTGATCGGCGGCGAGCGCGAGCACGATCGCTTCACTGGCGCGGTTCTGCGCGAACACCGCGCCCGCGGCGATCGCCGGTCCTGAATCACGCCGCATCGGCTCGAGGATCACGTCGGCCTCGATGCCGATCTCGGCGAGCTGCTCCAGCACCATGAAGCGATAGGAGGCATTGGTGATGACGATCGGCCGCTCGAACAGCTGGGGATCGGAGACGCGCAGCAGCGTGTCCTGGAAGGTCGAGCGCGTGCCGAACAGCGGCAGGAACTGCTTGGGCCGCACCTCGCGCGAAGCCGGCCACAGCCGCGTGCCGGCACCGCCGCACATGATCAGGGGGATTATGCGTTTGTCCATCGTCATCTCAAACCTTGAAGTAGTCCCGATACCAGGTGACAAAATTATGGACCCCATGCTCGATCGGCGTTGACGGTGCAAAGCCGGTGTCGCGCATCAAATCCTCGACATCCGCGAACGTTTCCAGCACATCTCCCGGCTGCATCGGCAGCAATTCTTTGATCGCCGTCCGGCCCAGCTCCCGCTCCAGAAGACCGACGACGTGCATCAGTTCCTCCGGATGGTGATTGCCGACATTGTAGACCTTAAACGGCGCATTTGCGGCAGCCGGATCGTCCGCGGGCACAAGATCGATCAGTCTGGATACTACACGCGTCACATCGTCAATATAGGTGAAGTCGCGACGCATCTTGCCATGGTTAAAGAGCCGGATCGGCTTGCCCGCCATGATGGCGTTCACGAACAGAAACATGGCCATGTCGGGCCGACCCCACGGGCCGTAAATGGTAAAGAAGCGCAGCCCCGTGACCGGCAGGCGATAGAGATGGCTGTAGGACTGCGCCATCACCTCGTTCGCCTTCTTGGTCGCGGCGTAGAAGCTCACGGGATGATCGGTGCGGTCCGCAACCGCAAATGGCAGTTTTGTGTTGGCGCCATAAACGGAGGATGACGAGGCGTAGACGAGATGACGACAGCCGTTGTTGCGGCAGCCTTCGAGCACGTTGAGAAAGCCCACGAGATTGGAATCGGCGTAAGCATGCGGTTGCTCGATCGAGTAGCGCACGCCAGCCTGCGCCGCGAGATGCACAACCTCTGTAAAGCGATGCTGCGCAAACAGCGCCGCCATCGCCTCGCGGTCGGCAAGATCGGCCTCGACGAAGGAAAAGCGGGAGTCGCTCTGCAACAGCGCCAGACGCGCCCGCTTCAATGCCGGATCGTAATAGGCGTTGAGATTGTCGAGCCCGACGACGGACCGGCCTTCGCCCAGGAGCTGCCGGGCGACGTGAAAGCCGATGAAGCCGGCGGCCCCCGTGACCAAAATCGCCTGATCCGTCATCCTGTTCCCTGGGGATCCCTCGCCCGATCCTGTTTAGCCGCCACCTCGAGGCGGTCGCAATAGCCTCGCCCGCCTCATGCACTCCATAACGCCCTCCACGAGGGCTATTGCAAGGAGGGCTATTGCAAGATCGGCGCCAAAACCATACCAAAGCGGCCGAATTCGGCGCTCGCGTCGGGTTGCCTCAAATCTTCGCAAACCCTGTTCATGCGGACGAGATGCGCCGAATCCTGCTGTCGACGGCCAAAATCCTGATTTCCGCGGCGCTGCTCTATCTGGCGCTGCGCAAGGTCGATCTATCCGAACTGTTTTCGCGCTTCACCTTGACCAGCCTGTTCTGGATCGGCGTGGCGATTGCGATCACGTTCCTGCAGATCTTCGTCGGCGTGCTGCGCTGGCGCGAGATCAGCGCCGTCTGCGGCGCGCCGCTCGAGCTCGGCCGCGCCATGCGCTACAACGTGATCGGCTCTTTTTTCAACCAGACTCTGCCGTCGGCGATCGGCGGCGATGCGGTCCGGCTGTGGCTCGTCGCGCGCGCCGGGGCCGGCTGGCGTGCGGCGACCTACTCCATCTTCGTCGACCGCGCCATCGGCTTGATCGCGCTCGCGATCGTGATCGTCGCGAGCCTGCCCTGGAGCTACACCCTGATCACCGATCCGCACGGACGCTCGGCGCTGCTGCTCGTCGATCTCCTGGCGCTCGCCGGCGGCCTCGGCTTCCTGATCTTCGGCGCGCTGAAATGGCGCTGGCTGAAGACCTGGTGGGCCACGCACCACCTTCACGCCTGTGCGGTGATCGCCAACCGCGTGATCTTCAGCCGCAGCCGCGGGCCGATCATCGCAATCCTGTCGGTGCTCGTTCACGTGCTCGCCGTCGTCATCGCCTGGTGCGTCGTGCAGTCGATCGCGGCCCCGGTCCGCTTCAGCGACGTCTTTCTGCTGGTGCCGCCGGTGATGCTGATCACGATGATGCCGATCTCGATCGCCGGCTGGGGCGTGCGTGAAGCCACGATGGGCCTGGCGTTCGGTTTCGCCGGCCTTGCCGCCAACGAGGGCGTCAACATCTCGCTGCTGTTCGGCGCCGTGTCCTTCATCGTCGGCGCGTTCGGGGGCCTCGTCTGGATCCTCAGCGCGGAGAAGGCCGCGCAAGGCTCGGCTCCGATCGGAGTACCGGAGTGACGACCTTCGTCTCGGGTCCGGACCCTGCGGCCGGACTGGTGCTGCTCGCGCTTGCGCCTGCCGGGCTCGCCGCACTGATCTCCGCCGGCATCACCTGGTGCAGCATGCCGCTGCTGCAGCGCTATGCGTTGGCGCGTCCGAACGCACGCTCATCTCACAAGCTTCCAACACCGCAAGGTGCGGGCATCGCGGTCGTCGCCGCCACCCTGCTTGTAGCCTGGATTTACGCTTGGCTTCCCCTGCCCCTGATCGGCTCCGCCGTGCTGATCGCTCTGGTCGGCCTAGTCGACGACATCAGGCCGCTGCCGGTCGTGCTCCGGCTCCTGTTGCAGGCGGGAGCTGTGGCTGGCGTCGTGTTCACGACACCGGAGGCGCTGCGGATCGTTCCTGCCCTGCCGCTTGCCGTTGAACGCATCCTCCTTCTCGTCGGCGGCGTCTGGTTCGTGAACCTCGTCAATTTCATGGACGGGCTCGATCTCATGACCGTGGCGGAGGTGGTGCCTGTCACGGCCGCGCTCGCATTGCTCGGCTGGTATGGCGACCTCTCTCCGTCCGCAGCGTGGCTCGCAATGGCCCTGTGCGGCGCCATGCTTGGCTTTGCGCCGTTCAACAAGCCGGTGGCGAAGGTGTTCTTGGGCGATGTCGGCAGCCTGCCGATCGGCCTGTTGCTCGGCTGGTGCCTGCTGGAGCTTGCCTGGCAGGGGCAACCCGCTGCGGCGCTGCTGTTGCCGGCCTATTACCTTGCGGATTCCACCATCACGCTGTTTCGGCGCATCGCGCGCCGCGAACAATTCTGGTCGGCGCACCGCACGCATTTCTATCAGCGCGCCACCGACAACGGCTTCACCGTCAAGCGGGTGACCGGCGAGGTGTTCGCGCTCAATCTCGTGCTGGCGCTGCTTGCCATCGTCGCCATTCGTGCCGGCTCGCTGACGATCACGATCGTGTCCTTGTTCGCAGGCGCGGTCGCGGTCGCTTTCGTGCTGCAGCGCTTCTCGCGCACTCAGACGTCCTGAGCCGACAGCGCCAGCCGCAACCCTTCGTCGAGGGAGACCTCCGGCTGCCAGCCGGTCGCGATCGCCTTGGAGATGTTGAGCTCAAGCGAGCCGATCAGACTGTCATGCGTATCCTGCCGGCCCATGACGCTGAGCAGCGTGCTGAGCAGGCCCGGCGGCATGCCGAACAGCCGCAGGCTCTTGCCGGACGCATCGGCCAGACGCGTGATGAATTCGGGTGTCGAGACCTGCTCCCTGTCGGCCACGAGGAAGATCTCGAAATTGCTGGCGGGATCGGGATGACCGAGCCGGCGCAGGATGAACGACGACAGGTTCTGCACGGCAAGGAAGGCGCGCTGGTTGCGGATCGCGGCAAAGGGCAGCGGCAGCCCGAGATCGACCGCGCGCGTCAGCAGCGCGAAATTGCCCTTGGCGCCTGCGCCATAGACCAGCGGCGGCCGGATCACCGAGATCTTCATGTCGTTGTCGCGCGCCAGCGTTCTCAAGCCCGCCTCGGCCGCGGCCTTGGACATGCCGTAGAGGCCGCGCGGCGTCAGGACGTCGTTCTCGCTGAACGGGGGGCGGCCCTCATTGCTGCGGCCGTGCACGAGCACGGTGCTGACGAAGACGAACTGGCGCACGCCGGCCGTCGCCGCGCAGCGCGCCAAATGCAGCGTGCCGGCGATGTTGACGTTGCGGTAGAGCTGGACCGCGTGCTCCTCGTGCTTGTGGTGCACGCGCGCGGCGAGATGGACGACGGCGTCGACGCCTTCCAGCGCGGCCTGCCAATCGGTCTCGGGACCGATCGTTTCGATCACGACCTCGCCCTCGACGCCTTCCGGACTGCGAACCGCGCGGCGGACCGACCATCCCTCGCGAGCGAGCGCCGGCACGATATGACGGCCGACGAAGCCGCTCGCTCCCGTCACCAATACGACCGGCTTCTTCTCGTTCATCGTTGATCCGACAGGTCCGGGTTGCGCAACAATTCGTCGATCAGCGCCGCATAGGCATTCATCGCGGTCGTCCTGTCGAACCGCGATGCCGCCTTCACCGCGCGCGCTGCGATGGTGCCGTCGTCGGACCGGGACGCCGCGCGGATCGCGCCTGCGAGCTGATCGGCGCGGCCTGGCGTCACGACCCAGCCGAGCCCGTTCTCCACCACCGTCAAGGCGGCCTCGGCCTCCGGCTCGGACACCAGCACCACGGGACGGCCGACCGCCAGCAGATTGTAGAACCGGCTCGGCACCGACACCCCCGCAACGTCCTTCCGGTACGGAATGATCCAGAGATCGGCGGACGCCAGCAACGCCTCGAGCTCGGAATCCTCAACGCGCCCGACAAAGGAGACATTGGGCAGGCTCGCCGCCGCCTGCAACTGCTTCAGCCGTTCGAAGCCGATGCCCCAGCCGGACAGCAGGAAGTGAACGTCCGCCTCGTCCTTGAGAAGCCGCGCCGCCTCGAACACGATCTCCGGATCATGGGTGAAGCCCAGATTGCCCGACAGGCCGACGATGAAGCGCGCGGCAATCGCCTTGCGGAACGGATTGTCCGACGTGACCGGCCGCGGCGCGGGCACAAGCGTCGCCCAGTTCGGGATGAAGCGGATCTTGTTCCGCCTCATTCCGGAATAGCTCAGCAGCGGACGCTCCGCGTCGCGGCCGATGGTGATGACGGCATTGAGCGCGCGGAACATCAGGCTGTTGGCGGCCCGCATCGTCCGCGTCACCAGCGAGCCGGGCTTCAAGAGGCCCGCCATCACCAGCACGTCGGGAAAGAGGTCGTGCAGGATCAGCGCCGAACGCGCCCCCTTGAACCTGGCTGCCGCCGCCACCGCGTAAGGCAGCATGAACGGCGCGGTGACCGTGAGTACGACGTCCCCTCGCTTCAGCTGCCGCGTCAATGCGAAGAACGTGCGCGCCGCGAACAGGAGCTCGGACACTCCGCGCCGCACCAGCGCCGCCTTGCCTGCCAATCGGTTCTTGATTGCGACGACGCGCGGCTTGCCGGGGCCGGTCTGCGAGGCCGGCAATGCGCCCGGCCAGCCCGAGAGCACGACGACCTCGTGCCCGGCGGCGAGACGGCAGGCGATCTCGGCCATGATCGCCGCCGTCGTGCTGGTATCCGGCGGATAATGCTGGCTCGCGACGACGATCTTGCCGGAGGGCTGCATGGTCAGGCCGCGGTCGACCCGAATTCGGGCACCGCATCCTTGAGGATAGTCCTGATGGTGGCGCGATCGTCGCGCGCGATCGCCTGCTCGAGCGCCGCGGTCCATTTGCGCAGCGTCTGCATCGGCGGCTCGTTCGGCTGCGCGGCCATGATGCCGGCAACGCCGATCTCGCGGGTCGGCTCCTCGGAAGCGAACAGGATCTCGTGGAGACGTTCGCCCGGCCGCATGCCCGTGAACACGATCTCGATGTCGTAGCCGGGTTGCAATCCGGAGAGGCGGATCATGCGCTCGGCGAGATCGACGATCTTCACCGGCTGGCCCATGTTGAGCACGTAGACCGAGACGTCGGGACGCTGCGTTCCGAGCGCATGCGTGGCCGCGGTGATGACGAGATCGCAGGCCTCGCGGATGGTCATGAAATAGCGGACCATGTCGGGATGCGTCACCGTCACCGGGCCACCGGCCTCGATCTGCGCCTTGAATTTCGGCACCACCGAGCCGTTCGAAGCCAGCACGTTGCCGAACCGGACCGAGATCAGCCGCATCGGCGGCTTGGCGCCGTGCGCCGCGGCTGCGAGATCGTGATCCAGCGCCTGGCAGTACATCTCGGCAAAACGCTTGGTCAGGCCGAGCATCGACACCGGCTCGATCGCCTTGTCGGTCGAAATCATCACCATGGCTTCGGCGCCGGCGGCAACGGCGGCATCCGCAACGTTCATGGAGCCGAAGATGTTGGTCTTGACGCCCTCGCTCCAGTCGCGTTCGAGGATCGGCACGTGCTTGAGCGCGGCGGCGTGGAACACGATGTCCGGCTTGAACCCGGCCATCAGGCGCATGATGCGCTCGCGGTCGCGAATGTCGGCGATCCGCCCTTCGATCTCGGCGACCGCGCCTCGCGCGGCGAGCGCTTCCGTGATGGCGTAGAGCGCCGGCTCCGAGTTTTCCACGATCAGGAGCCGCGCCGCGCCGAAGGCAACGACGCGCTCGCAGATCTCGGAACCGATCGAGCCGCCGCCGCCGGTGACGATCACCGCCTTGCCGTTGATCAGGGCCTCCAGGCGGGCATAGTCGATCGTCTCGCTCGGCCGCAGCAGGAGGTCCTCGACCGCAACGGCGGTGAGCCGCGGCGTATCGCCGCTCTCGAGCGAGGGCATCCGGTTGACGATCACCCCTAACTTGCGCGCGCGCATCAGGATCGATTCCGGATGGGCCTCCGGCTCGAATGCCGACGGCGTCATGATGAGGCGCGCGATCGGTTTGTTGCGCTTGGCGAAGTCGGCGATGATGTCCTCGACGTCGTCGATGCCGCCCAGCACCGGCACGTTGCGGATGAACTGGCCGCGGTCGGAGCTCGACGGCGACAGCACGCCGACCGGCCAGATGCGCTTGATCGCTCCGCTCTCGATGCCGCGCAGCAGCACCTCGGCATCCGCGGCGCGGCCGATCAACAGCGTCGGCGCGGCCTCCTGGCCTCTGGCGTGACGCCGCACCCGCGTATAGCGGAAGTAACGATAGGCCATGCGCAGCGCGCTGAGGAAGGAAATCTCGAGGAACCAGTAGAGGACGATCGTCACCTTGCCGAGGAAGAAGGCGCCGCGGACGTTGGGGGCGACGAAGATGTAGTCGAGCACGAGCAGGGCGACCGTCAGCACGGTCGCGACGCGGATGATGTTCAGCGCGTCAGGCAGCGAGATGAAGCGCCATTTCGTCGTGGTCAGGTTGAAGATGAAGAACACGACCACGCTGAAGGCGAGGAAGTAGGGCAGGATCTGGAACAGCAGCGGCAAGCGGTCGAAGAAGCCGTCACCACCCTCGAATCGCAGATAGAAGGCGGCAAAAAGCGCAGCCGCGGTCGCCAGCAGGTCGTGGAGCGCGATCAGGAAATTGCGCAAGGTGAGATGCGAAAGACGCGTCATCCGCCGACCGATGAAAACCCAGTTAGATGCAACCTGACCGCGCTGATAGCCCATCTGGGCCAGACTTGCCAGCCGCGCGGCAGCTCAGGAACCGGCTTCCCCCATCTTCGCCTCGCGCTGTTGTGCCCGGATCACCATGCCGCCGGCGACGCCGACGCCGATGACGTACATCCAGCCTTCGTGGAAGTCGAACAGATGGGAGTTGAACAGCGAGGTGAAGACGTTCTGCACCACCACCAGAAGCCCGATCCAGTTGACAAGCCCGTCGCCGCGGAACAGCAGCAGATGCAGGATCCAGATCGCGTAGAGAACGGCGATGCCGATCACGCCCCACTGCACGGCAACGTTGAGGGTCTGGTTATGCGGGTTGCCGATCACCTCCGCGGAGGCCTGGTACAGACCGCCGGGCGTCGCGACGCGTTCGAACAATCCGCGCGTCGAGCCGGTGCCGTGCCCCATGATAGGCGCCTGCGCGAAGAAGCCGAGCGACTTCCGCCAGAATTCGAGCCGCAAGCCCGCCGAGCTCGGCTCACCCCTTTCCACATAACGCGTGTAGTCGCTGCCAAACCTCTCGGCGGTGTGGCGCAATTGCGGCGAGGTCTGCCAGGCGAGAACGGCGCCGACGAGCAAAGCGGCAGAGATGAGCGCAATGCTGCGCCATTTGAGGTGAAGCAGCGCGAACACGCCAAACATGATCGGAACGGTGACGAGCGCGGTGCGTGACACCACCACGAAGGTCATATTGACGAAGAAGCTCAGCGCCAGCGCCGTGAGCAGCCCGGCGAACCAGTATCGCTTCTCGCGCAGCAGCGTCACGATCGGATAGGCGAGCGCAACGGCGCAAAGTGCGAATTCCTGGCTCTGGTCGATGTAGTTCTTGACGAAGATGCCGCGTTCGGGCGGATCGGTCTTGAGCGCAAAATTCGGATAGAAGGCGACCAGCCAGGACATCACCGACAACAAGGCGCAGGACACCAGGAAGGCGATGAATATCCAGTGGCCGCGCGGCGACCGCTCGAAATGATAGAGCAGGACCGGCAGCACGAGCAGCTTGATGGTCGGATTGACCGCATAGAAGCGTGCGCCCCAGCTCGCATCCGACCAGAGTGTCCCCACCAGCGCGAGCAGGACCAGCGCGATCGGCGCAATGCAAATCGGACGCTTCAGCGATTGCAGGAACGCGCGGACGTCGAGGAACGGCACCATGCAGAGCAGCATCAGCGCATTGAAGATCCCTGCGAGCGAGGTCGACCAGGGCAGCGAGGCCGCGGTCAGGACCGCGAATATATCGACGGTCTCGCGCCAGGCGGCGGGGCTGCGCAGACGGCGAAGCAACATTTCGCCGGTCGTCTCGCGTGCGAGCGCGGTCACTTGTCGCCTCCCCGGGCGCGATGCACCAGCGCCGTCGTGCTGAAGCCCTGGAGGATGTCGACCAGCACGACCATTCCGCCGGCTTCCTCGACGACCTCGTGGCCGACCACCTGCTCGCGGGTGTAGTCGCCGCCCTTCACCAGTACGCCGGGCTTGATCCGGGTGATCAGGTCGATCGGCGTGTCCTCTTCGAAGATGACGACGAGATCGACGGCCTCGAGCGCGGCGAGCACCTCGGCACGCGCGCGCTCGTCCTGGACCGGCCGCTCGGCGCCCTTGAGCCGCCGCACCGAGGCGTCGCTGTTGAGCCCCACGATCAGGCGGTCGCAGGCGGCGCGCGCTGCGGTCAGCACCTTGACGTGGCCGGGATGCAGGATGTCGAAACAGCCATTGGTGAAGCCGACGCGCTGGCCCTGCCGCTTCCATTCGGCGAGCTGCGCGTCGAGCGCGGCCGGCTCGAGCACAATCTTCTCCTCGGCCGCGAGACTGGCATGCGGAAGGATCTTACGGCGCAACTCGGCCGTGCTCACGCTGGCGGTGCCTTGCTGGCCGACGGCGACGGCGGCCGCCGCGTTGGCCATGCGCAGCGCCGTATCCCAATCCGCGCCGGTCGCAAGCGACACCGCGAGCGCGGCAGCGACGGTGTCACCGGCGCCGGAGACATCGCGCACTTTCACCGGAAAAGCCGGAACGTGAACGGCCTCGCCGCCCCGCGGCACCAGCGTCATGCCGTGCTCGCCTTGGGTGACCAGGATCGCCTTGCAATCGGCGAGCCGCATCACATCCTCGCTGGCATCGACAATGCTCTGTAGCGTGTCGGCGCGGCTACGCGTCGCTTCCGAAAACTCCTTGCGGTTGGGCGTGAGCAGCGTGGCGCCGCGATAGATCGCCCAGTTCAGGCTCTTGGGATCGACGATCACGGGCTTGCCGAGTTTTCGCGCGGCATCGATGGTGTGGCGGATCACGCGCGCTGTCAGCACGCCCTTGGCGTAGTCCGAAAGCAGCACGATGTCGGCGCGCGCGATCTGCGGCAGGATCGCCTCGATCAGCCTGGTCTCGATCTCATCGGAGGCAGGCAGCGCCTGCTCCCAATCCGCGCGCAGCATGTGCGTGGAAAAATGTTCGGAGACAAAGCGGACTTTTCGCGTGGTCGGCCGCGACGGGTCGCGCACCAGCACGTTTTCGATTGCAGCGAGCTCATCCAGCGCCGCCTTGAGCCGTGCACCGGCATCGTCCTCGCCGACGAGGCCGACGAAGATGCAGCGCGCGCCGAGAGACGCGACATTGCGTGCAACATTGCCGGCGCCGCCGATATGGATCTCGCTGCGCTGTGCAGCGATGACAGGCGTCGGCGCTTCCGGCGAGATCCGCGACACCTCGCCATAGACGAACTCGTCCAGCATGATGTCGCCGATGCACAGCACCGTGCGGCCCGAGATGGCTTGCGCGAGGGCATCGAAATCGAGAATGGGCGTCGGCATGGTCTTTGGGCCTCAGGTCCTTGGGGCCTCAGCGGAAGCGGTCGGGCCGGTCGAGATAATCCCCGACATAGGCCTTCACCGCGTCCTCGAGCGTCGTGAAACCGCCGTTATAGCCGGCGCGGTGGAGGCGATCGACCTCGCTCTGGGTGAAGTACTGGTAGGCTCCGCGGATCTGCTCTGGCATATCGATATATTCGATGTTGGGCCTGGTGCCGAGCGCCGCATAGGCCGCCAACATCAGATCCCTGAAGCTGCGGGCCTTGCCGGTTCCGACGTTGAAGAGTCCGGACACCGATGGCGTCGCCAAGAGCCACATGACGACGCGCACGACGTCGTCGACATAGATGAAATCGCGGCGCTGATTGCCGTCCTCGATGCCTTCGCGATGCGACTTGAACAGTTGCACGACACGGCCGGCCTTGACGTCGTCGAAGCGGCGCGCCAGCACGCTCATCATCGAGCCCTTGTGATACTCGTTGGGGCCGAACACGTTGAAGAATTTTAGCCCGGCCCATTGCGGCGGGAGCCGATCGCCGTTCGCCACGCGCTCGGCAACAGTGAGATCGAACAGGTGCTTGCTCCAGCCATAGAGATTCATCGGCCGCAGTTTCTTCAGTGCCGGCAGCGAGGCCTCGTCGTCAAAACCTTCCGTGCCGTCGCCATAGGTCGCCGCCGAGGAGGCGTAGATGAACGGCACTGCGTTCATCGTGCACCAGTCCAAAAGGCGCATCGACAGACGGAAGTTGGTCTCGATCACGAGGTCGCCATCGGTCGCGGTGGTCGCGGAAATCGCCCCGAGATGAATCACTGCATCGAGCTTGCGGCCCTTCAGCCAGTCCATCAGTTCGGCCGGCGGAACGATATCCACAAGCTGGCGCTTGGCGAGATTCCGCCACTTGCCCTCGTTGCCGAGAAAATCGCAAACCACGACGTCGCTACGGCCCGCGTCATTGAGCGCGGCCACGACATTCGACCCGATAAAACCGGCCCCGCCGGTCACCAGCAACATTCCGAAATCCCTGCCCGATTTTTGCGGCCCGGTCCTGCCCTAGCGCATGAGCCGCCAAAGTGTAAGCGGTTTTGGGATTGAGTGGTCTGCCGGCTTTACCTGCCGGCCCGGAGCAGCTAACCGAACCGGCATATCAGATCGCCTTCGGCTTCATAACGAATGAACCAAGATTCGCAACTTAGTGGACATGTAGATCGGGACGACACTCGCCCGATCCTGATCATTCCCTACATGTGGATCGGTGATTTCGTCCGGAATCACACCGTCGTCCGCGTTCTGAAGGACCGCTGGCCCAATCGCCCGGTCGATCTACTGACCACCTCCCTCTGCGCCCCGCTGGTCGATTACATGCCCGGCGTGCGCGCTGCGCTAGTTTGGGACCTGCCGCGCGGCCGCCTGGCCGTCGCCCGCCAGCTCGCCCTGGGGAAGCTCCTGCGTGAGCGGAACTATGGCACGGCCCTGGTGCTGCCCCGGACCTGGAAGGCGGCCATCGCGCCCGCCCTCGCCGGTATCCCCGAACGGGTCGGCTTCGTCGGCGAGTTCCGATTCGGCCTGCTCAACCGCTGGCGCTGGGGTGAGAAGAAGCTGCCCCGTTTCATCGACAAGAACGCCGCCCTGGCCCAGCCCGACGGTGCTCCCCTGCCCCCGGAATGGCCGGTGCCGCAATTGCGGGTCCTGGCCGAGGACATCGTCCGCTGGCGGGAGGCCAACGGCCTCGGCGCCGGAGCCGCGGTGGCGCTCGCCCCAGGCTCCGTGGGCGTCTCAAAGCGCTGGACCTACTATCCGGAGGCCGCCCGCCTCCTGGTCGAGCGCGGGCTGGAGGTCTGGGTGGTCGGCGGGCCCGCGGAAAAGGGCCTCGCCCAGGAGATCGTCGCGGCGGGCGGCCCGGGCGTGCGTGACCTCACCGGCAACGATCTGCGCAACGGCGTGCTGGCCATGGCCGCGGCCGGCGTCGCCATCTCCAACGACTCAGGCCTGATGCACATCGCAGCCGCCCTGGGCACGCCCACCATGGGCATCTTCGGCCCGACCAGCCCCTATCTCTGGGCGCCGCTCAACGGCCTTGCCGCAACCGTGGTGCAGGACAAGAGCGTGCTGTCCTGCCAGCCGTGCCAGAGCACGGTCTGCAAGATGAACGACCACCGCTGCATGCGCGATATCGCGGCGAGCGAAGTGGTGGGGATTGCGGAGAGGGTGCTGAGGGAGGCTGGGGCGCGGACGACGACATGAGCGTGCGCGGCCTGAGCCGATGATGACATCATGCCGGTGTTTTGCCCGACGCGTCAAATTGACTTCGTGAAATCCGCAACACATCGTGCCGGCCGCCAAGCCGTTGATTTCGCTGATCCCGGCTACTGTGCATGGGGTTGTTTTCGCGGTTTTTCTTTCATAGCCCCAAGAGCAGCGCTCAGAGCAGCGGCCGATAGACCTCGCCGATCCGCGCCGCTTCCGCATCGAGGCTGAACTCTGCCAGCACCCGCGCCCGCCCGCGCTCGCCCATCGCCGTCGCCGCGGCCACGTCGCGCATCAGCGGCTCGAGTGCCGCGGCGAGCGCATCCGCATCATCCGTCGGGATCAGCACGCCGCTCACCCCATCCTCGACCACGAGCTCGGCCGCCCCGGCGCGCGCGGCGACGAGCGCGCTGCCCGCCGCCATCGCCTCGATCAGCGTCAGGCCAAAGCCTTCGTTGCGCGAGGTGAAGGCGTAGATCGTCAGCCGCTGGTACCAGCGCTGCACCGCTTCGATCGGCAGTTCGTCGGTGATGACGATGCGAGATTGCAGGCCGGCGGCCTCGATCCGCTTCTTCAGGTCATTCGCGAAAACAGTCTGCTCGGCCGTGACCTGACCGACGATGACAGCGGTGAAATCCCGATAGCGCGGCAACAGCCGGCACATCGCATCGACGAACACATCGGTGCCCTTCTGCGCCCGCACGCGGCCGAAGCAGCCGATGGCGTAGCGGCCCGGCAGCGCGGCTTCCGCGAACGCCGCAGCGCGGTCCTGCGGCGGCGCATAGATTTCGGTGTCGACGCCGTGCGGGATGACAGTCGCCTTCACCTTCAGGAACGAGGCCGAGATGTCCGACGTCGCGATGATCGCGTCCATGCGCCGGATCAGCCAGCGCGTGATCCAGCTGTGGTGCCGCTGCGCCGCCGAGGTGAACACGAGTTTCAACGGCCAGCCGAGCGCGCGCAGCGCAACGCCTGCGATCATCTCGTTATTGCGCCGTGCGTGCCAGATCAGCGGCACCTTGCGGCGCCATAGCTTCAGGAAATCGGCAACGGTCAGGCGCGCGATCCCTGCCGGCGCATCGGATCCGAACCACGCGGCGCGATATAGCTTCGCCAGTCGCGGCGCCACCATCCGGTTGGTCGCGGTGACCCCGGAATAGCGCCTGTGCAGATTTGGCACGATCACTTCGAGATCGCCGGGGAGATTGGCCACGTCACGCTCCGTTTCGCAAAGTCCCTATACGCAACATTAAGCATAGTGACCAGTTCAGCCGCGCCGATACCCCCTCTTCACCACGCAGACGTTAGCTTGCAGCGTTGATCGAAGACGGGTGAGATCATGACTGTGCTAGTCACCGGCGGCGCCGGTTATATCGGAAGTCACACGGTCCTGGCGCTGGCGGAAGCCGGCGAGGACGTCGTCGTGATCGACGATCTCTCGACCGGCTTCTCCGCCTATCTGCCTGAAGGCGTGCCGCTGTTCATTGGCGATGCCGGCGACGAGAACCTGCTCGAGGGCGTGATCGCGCAGCACAACATCGAGAGCATCATCCATTTCGCGGGCTCCGTCGTCGTGCCGGATTCGATGCGCGATCCGCTCGGGTACTACCGCAACAACTTCATGACCGCGCGCAACCTGCTCAACGTCGCAGTGAAACGCGGCATCAATCGCTTCATCTTCTCCTCGACCGCCGCCGTCTACGGCGATCCGGATCAGGTCCCGGTGCCCGAGCACGCGCCGACGCGGCCGCTCTCGCCCTATGGCTCGTCGAAGCTGATGACCGAGATCATGCTGCACGACGTCGCCGCCGCCTACGGCATGCAGTACGTCACCCTGCGCTATTTCAACGTCGCCGGCGCCGATCCGCAGGCGCGTATCGGGCTAGCCACCGTGGGCGCCACCCATCTGCTCAAGATCGCGGTGGAAGCGGCGACCGGCCAGCGCGCCAAGATCGACGTGTTCGGCACCGACTATCCGACGCCCGACGGCAGCTGCATCCGGGACTTCATCCACGTGACCGACCTCTCGCAGGCGCATCGCTCGGCCCTTGCGTACTTGCGCAATGGCGGCGCCTCGACGACGCTCAATTGCGGCTATGGTCGCGGCTATTCGGTGCTGGAGACCATCGACGCCGTGCGCCGGGTTTCGGGCCGCAGTTTCGCCGTGCAATATGCCCCGCGCCGGCCAGGCGACATCATGACCATGGTCGCCGACACCAGCCGCATCCGCGGCCTGCTCGACTGGAGGCCGCAATACGAGGACCTCGAGACGATCGCGGCCCACGCTTTGGCGTGGGAGGACAAGCTGTTCCACGAGCGCCATGGCGAGCTCCGCCACGCCGCCTCGGCCTAGATTCCATCCCGGCGCAAGCCCTTAATTGGGCTTGAAAAGCCCCGCTTTAGCGGGCACAGAGGCCGCATCGATCCCTGACGCGCGGGCAGGCTTTCCCTGTGCCGTCAATGGACTGCGGATGGCCCAGTTTCCAAAGAAAATCACCGACGATCCCTATGCGGCAGCGACCCTGATTCGCCGCCTCGTCACGGAACAGGGGGTCGTCTACTGGCGGCGCTACCTCGTCGCCTTCGCGCTGATGGCGGTCGCCGCGGGCGCGACCGCCTGCGCGACCTATGTGCTCGGCCAGGTCATCAATCAGGCCTATGTCGACAAGAACATCCCGGGCATCGCGATGTTCTCCGGCATCACGGTGATCCTGCTCTTCATCAAGGGCGTGGCGACCTACGGCCACATGGTGATCCTGACCAAGATCAGCAACGCCATCCTCGCCACCAACCAGCGCCAGCTGTTCGCCAAGCTGATGCGCGAGAGCGTCGGCTTCTTCTCCGAGCGGCATTCGTCCGAGTTCCTGGCGAGGCTGACGGCCGGCGCCAAGTCGATCACTGACGTCCTCAACATGCTGGTCAACGCCATCGGGCGCGACCTGTTGATGCTGCTTGCCATGATCGGCGTGATGGTGTGGCAGGACCCCGTGATGTCGTTCATCGGCCTCGTCGTGGTCCCCCCGGCAATGCTGGTGCTGCGCAAGCTGGTCAAGCGCATCAAGGGCCTCGCCTTCAACCAGTTCACCGGCACCGCCGACATCATGGAGACGATGCAGGAATCGCTGCAGGGCATCCGCACGGTGAAGGCGTTCACGCTCGAAGACACGATGCAGAAGCGCATCGACGAGAACATCGCGATCGTCGAGCGCAACGCCAACAAGATGGCGCGCGTCGCCAACCGGTCCAATCCGCTGATGGAAATGCTCGGCGGCTTCGCGGTCGCGGGCTGCCTGATGTACGGCGGCTACAGCGTGGTCGCGCTCAACGCCACGCCCGGCGCGTTCTTCTCCTTCATGACGGCCTTCCTGATGGCGACCGAACCGGCCAAGCGGCTGGCCCGGCTCAACATCGATTTGAACAGCCAACTGGTTGGCGCCCGCATGCTGCTCGAGGTGGTCGACAGCCCGGCGAGCGAGCACTCCGACGACGACAGGCCGGCGCTGAAGCTCACCGACGCTCGCATCGAGCTCCGCGACGTCAGCTTCGCCTACCGCACCGGCGAGACCGTGCTCAATCGCATGAGCTTCGTTGCCGAGCCCGGCAAGGTCACCGCGCTGGTCGGGCCTTCCGGCGGCGGCAAGTCGACCGTGCTGGCGCTGCTGCTGCGGTTCTACGAGGTGACGCAAGGCGACATCGTGATCGACGGCCAGTCGATCGGCGCGGTCTCGCGCAAATCGCTGCGGGCGCAGACCGCCTATGTCGGCCAGGACGTCTATCTGTTCCGCGACACCATCCGCAGCAACATCGCCTTCGGCAAACCGGGCGCAAGCGAGGACGAGATCATCGACGCGGCGAAGGCGGCCTGCGCGCATGATTTCATCATGGGCTTCCCGCTCGGCTACGACACGCCGGTCGGCGAGCATGGCACGCAGCTCTCTGGCGGCCAGCGCCAGCGCATCGCGGTGGCGCGCGCACTGATCAAGAACGCGTCGATCATCCTCCTGGACGAAGCCACCGCCGCGCTCGATTCGGAATCCGAGCGGCAGGTGCAGGAGGCGATCGAGCATCTCTGCCGGAACCGCACCACCATCGTGATCGCGCATCGCCTGCACACCATCATGCACGCCGACGCGATCCTGGTGGTCGAGGGCGGCGAGATCGTCGAGCAGGGCCGGCACGACGAACTGCTCCGCCGCGGCGGCCGGTACGCCTCGTTCTTCCGCCTGCAACACCACCATTCCGGCGCTCTGGCGCCGATCAGCGCAACCGCATAGAGTTCGTTCCACCTCAAGAGCAGCGAGACCGCTTCATGAACGCCGCCTCCTACGTCATCCCGCTTCCGTCTCAGGCTTCGCTTCCCGTCGTCGGCGAGAGCAGCCGCTATCCGGTGCGCCGCATCTGGTGCGTCGGCCGCAACTATCTCGAGCACATCCGCGAGATGGGCAATGACGAGCGCGCCCCGCCGTTCTTCTTCGCCAAGCATGCCGACATGCTGGTGCCGGACGGCGCCACCATCCCCTATCCGCCGCTGACCAAGGATCTACATCACGAGGTCGAGCTGGTCGTCGCGATGAAGAGCGGCGGCCTCAACATCCCCGCCGACAAGGCGCTCGACCACGTCTACGGCTATGCCGTCGGCATCGACCTCACCCGCCGCGACCTCCAGATCGCCTCGCGCAAGAAAGAGCGTCCGTGGGAGATCGGCAAGTCGTTCGACTATTCCGCGCCTTGCTCGGCGGTGCAGCCGGCCTCGAAGATCGGCCATCCCGCCAAGGGCAAGATCTGGCTCACGGTCAACGGCAAGGAAGCGCAGAAGGGCGACCTTACCGAGCTGATCTGGAACGTGCCCGAGATCATCTGGCAGCTCTCGCAGCAGGTGAAGCTCGCTGCCGGCGACATCATCATGACGGGGACGCCGGCCGGCGTGTCACAGCTCCAGCCCGGCGACAAGCTCGAATGCGGCGTCGACGGTGTCGGCACGCTGAAGGTGAGCATCGGCCAGCCGGAGTAAGTGCGAACGTAGGGCGGATTAGCGATAGCGTAATCCGCCACCTTCGCGCGGCAATCGGTGACGTCGATTGTTGCTCGACCGTACGGCGGATTACGCTTCGCTAATCCGCCCTACACCCTACCAGGCCTTCACCGGCCGGTTGGCGTGGCTTGTCTGCGGCACACTACGATTGAGCGACATGTGCGAATGCACGCACAGCCAATTATCGCCCTCTCTTGAAAACACCATCGTCGCCCGGCCCGGCCGCGCAAACGCGCTGCCATCGGGATGATAGCCCGTGCTCGTCCATGGCGCGATGACGGTCGCCATCGTGCCATCGGCGGCTGCCAGAACGGAAGTCTGATCGAGGACGAAACGGAAGTCGGTCGTCTTCGGCCAGACATTATCCCATTGCGTCGAGACCCATTGGTCCAGGCCCGGGATGACATCATTGTGCGTGCCGAAGGCAAGCACGTCCGGATGAAAGAGCGGCCGCGCCGAGGCGTAGTCGACCTCGCGGACACAGCCCGCGAAGGTATCCAGCCAGGCCAGGAAGAACTGCTTCGTCTCGCTGTCGGCGGTCGGCAAGAGCACCATCACTTGCTCCATCTTCGGCTACTCGATCACGGCGAGCTTAGTTGCCATGGGAGAGACCATCCAGCAAGATGGACTACGAGAGAGCCCCGATGGAGATCGATCGACCAGCCGGCCTGATTTCATGGAGCCAGACTCATGAGACGCCTTCTCCTGCTTGCGGTCACGCTTGTCGTCACCTGCAACGCCGCCAGCGCGCAGTCCAGCAAGCCCTATGCCGGCCTCGAGCAGCGCCCCATCAAGGCGCTATCGCACCAGCAGGTCGACGATCTCCAGACCGGACGCGGTATGGGCCTGGCGCTTGCCGCTGAACTCAATGGATATCCCGGTCCCAGTCACGTTCTCGAGCTCGGTGATCGCCTCGACCTGACCGCGGATCAACGTGCCGAGGTGCAGCGCCTGTTCGATTCGATGAAGCAAGAGACGGTCCCCCTCGGCAACAAGCTCGTCGAGCAAGAGAGGGAGCTGGATCACCTATTCTTCGCCCGTGCAGTGACGCCGGACTCGCTCAAGGCGAGCCTCGTTGCCATTTCGGAAACGCAGGGTCGGCTTCGCGAGAGCCACCTCAAATATCACCTGTCGACCGCTGCCTTGCTTAATCAGAGCCAAATGCAAAAATACGCAGAGCTGCGGGGCTATCAGCACCCTGATGGCTCCGCAGGGCACAAACACCATCACTAGACAGTGCCGACAGCGTGCTTCGCTGCAATCCGCCAATACCGAGGCAACGCTGCGGTGGATTGCACTCCGCCGATCCACTCTACGTAAGCAAACGCGAGATCAGCGCAGCGCCGACATCACGATGAGGCCGAGGATCAGCGCCGTCGGCGAGTATTTCATCGTGTAGTAGACAACGCCTGGAGGCCCTTGAAGGTCAGGCGCTTGGGGTCGGTGACGCCGGCAAGATAAAGACGGCGGATGAAGGCGATGACGGCATCGCGGTCGCAATCGGTCAGCGCGACGACGGCGTCGACTGCGATTCTCTGGGCTTCCATAGGGCTTACCTCGGCCTTGCGAGTCACCCCGGCCGAGACAGGCTAGGACTCATCCGTAAATCCGGCGTTAACCGTCCGCCAGCTTGGCCGATTCAGCCCGGCGGCCGTATACGCAAAACAACGCATTGCCGACGGTGCGATCAGGAATATCGCATCACGCCGTCGTCGATCCGGCCGAAGCGCAAGGTGACGATGTCGAGCGCGTAGTTCTGGTACAGCCGCCACGGCTGCTTCGAGCCCTGCTTCGGCATCCTGGCGACCGAGCGCTGCACATAGCCCGAGGTGAAATCGAGCGACGGCTGCGCGGTGATCTCGGGGTCGTCATTGTGCGGCATGCACTGGCGGAAATTGTGCCGGTCCATGTAGTTGATGAGACGGCAGACATATTCGCAGGTGAGATCGCATTTCAGCGTCCAGGACGCGTTGGTGTAGCCGAAGGCCGAAGCCATGTTCGGCACGTCGGCATACATCATGCCCTTGTACGTCAGCGTGTTGGCGAAATCGACGGCACGGCCATCGACGGTAACCTCGAGGCCGCCGACGACCTGTAGCACCAGCCCCGTCGCAGTGACGATGATGTCGGCGGCAAGCTCACGGCCGTCCTTCAGGCGAATCCCGTCGCGGGTGAACGTGTCGATCTCGCTGGTGACCACGGACGCCCGCTGCTCGCGGATCGCCTTGAACAAATCGCCGTCGGGCACGAGACACAGCCGCTGGTCCCAGGGATTGTAGCGCGGGGTGAAATGGGTCGCGACGTCGTAGTCGGGGCCGAGCGCCATGCGGACGCCGCCGAGGATCAGGTTCTTCACCTTGTCCGGCCGGCGCCGGCTGAGCTGGAAGAAGAACATCCCCCACATCACGTTGCGCCAGCGGATGACATGATAGGCCAGCCGCGTCGGCAGATTGCGGCGCAGTTTGTTGGCGACGGGATCCTGCGCCGGACGCGATACGACATAGGTCGGCGAGCGCTGCAGCATGGTGACCTGCGCCGCCTTCTTGGCGAGTTCCGGCACCAGCGTCACCGCGGTCGCGCCCGAGCCGATCACCACGACGCGCTTGCCCGAATAGTCGATGTCCTCGGTCCATTTCTGCGGATGGACGATACGGCCGGCGAAATCAGCGGCGCCCTCGAACTCCGGCGTGTAGCCCGCCTCGTATTTGTAATAGCCCGAGCACATGAACAGAAAACTGCAGGTGAAGCGCACCAGCTCGGTCGCGCCCTCGCCCGTGATGCGCTCAGCTTCCACTGTCCAGCGCGCTTCACTTGTCGACCACGCCGCGCGCTTGACGCGGTGGCGGAAGCGGATGTGCTTCTCGATGCCGTTCTCGGCGGCGGTCTCGCGCACATAGTTCAGGATCTGCGGCCCGTCGGCAATCGCCTTCGGATCGGTCCACGGCTTGAACGAATAGCCGAGCGTGAACATGTCGCTGTCGGAGCGGATGCCGGGATAGCGGAACAGGTCCCAGGTGCCGCCGATACAGTCGCGGCCCTCCAGGATGACGTAGCTCTTGGTCGGGCACTTGGTCTGAAGATGATAGCCCGCGCCGATGCCGGACAGGCCGGCACCGACGATCAGCACGTCGAAATGTTCTTGGACTTCGGCCATGGCGTTCTCCCTGGTGAAGTATCAGGCAGAGCGAAACCGAATTGCAACTCAATTCACTTGGTCGCCTCGACCACACAATTGGTGTCGAAGTACTCGTAATATTCAACAGCCTTTCCGTCTTTGAAGCGCCAGAAGTTGATCTTGGGCGTTTCAGCGGTCTTGCCTGTCTTCTTGCAGGTCCAGGCCGTGGAGCCACGCGCGACCACGACGTCTCCTTGCGCTATGTATTCCTCCATCGTGTAGTGCTGCATCGTCCATTCGGCTAGCAGTCCATCGAAGTAACCACGAAGCTTTGCGCGATCATTGTAATCCGTGGCGAATGCAAGAGGCTGGGCGCCGCGCGGGACCGAGCCGAAACTTATCTGCGGGCCGATGACGCTGTCGAACCAATAGTCGACGCTCGCGCCCTTGCTGTCGTTCCACCGGCGATAGGCTTCTTTCAACAGCTGAACATTGGCTTCGCTGGACATCGCATTCCCTCCCTATGCATTCTGACAATGAACGTGAGAAAAGCGGCCGCCCACTGCAGAAGTGGCGGGCTTGTTTTGGCTCTACCTGTGAGCGTATCACAAGAACGGCCAACAAAAAAAGGCCCCGGATCGCTCCGGGGCCCTTGTGTCGAAATCGCGGTCGGATCAGTAGCGGTAGTGGTCCGACTTGTACGGGCCTTCCTGCTTCACGCCGATATAGTCGGCCTGGTCCTTGCGCAGCTCGGTGAGCTTGACGCCGATCTTGGCGAGATGTAGGCGCGCGACCTTCTCGTCGAGCGTCTTCGGCAGTACGTAGACTTCCTTCTTGTACTTGCCGTCCTTGTTGTTGGCGAACAGCTCGATCTGCGCCAGCGTCTGGTTGGTGAAGGAGGCCGACATCACGAAGGACGGATGGCCCATCGCGTTGCCGAGGTTCACGAGGCGACCTTCCGAGAGCATGATGATGCGGTGCTTGTCGGGGAATTCGATCTCGTCGACCTGAGGCTTGATGTTGGTCCACTTCAGGTTACGCAGACCGGCGATCTGGATCTCGTTGTCGAAGTGACCGATGTTGCAGACGATGGCGCGATCCTTCATCGCGCGCATGTGCTCGATGGTGATGATGTCCTTGTTGCCGGTCGCGGTGACGAAGATGTCGGCGCGAGGAGCTGCGTCTTCCATGGTCACGACTTCGTAGCCTTCCATCGCGGCCTGGAGCGCGCAGATCGGATCGACTTCCGACACCATGACGCGGCAGCCGGCCTGGCGCAGCGAGGCGGCCGAACCCTTGCCGACGTCGCCGAAGCCGGCGACCATCGCGACCTTGCCCGACATCATCACGTCAGTACCGCGGCGGATGCCGTCGACCAGCGATTCACGGCAGCCATAGAGGTTGTCGAACTTCGACTTGGTGACGCTGTCGTTGACGTTGATCGCGGGCCACAGCAGCGTGCCGGCCTTCTGCATGTCATAGAGACGATGCACGCCCGTGGTGGTCTCTTCGGAAACGCCCTTGATGCTCTTGGCGATCTCGGCGAAGTAGCCTTTCGGCTTTTCCTTGAGCTGCTTCTTCAACAGCGCGAAGAAGACTTCCTCTTCCTCGGAGCCGGGCTTGTCGAGGAAGGCGGTGTCGCCATTCTCTGCGCGCAGACCCAGATGGACGTACATGGTGGCGTCGCCGCCGTCGTCGAGGATCATGTTCGGGTGACCGCCGCCGTGCCAGTCGAACAGTTTTGCGGTGTAGTCCCAGTACTCGGCGAGCGTCTCGCCCTTGACGGCGAAGACGGGAATGCCGGCAGCCGCGATCGCGGCGGCAGCGTGATCCTGCGTCGAATAGATGTTGCAGGAGACCCAGCGAATGTCGGCGCCGAGCGCTGCCAGCGTCTCGATCAGCACACCGGTCTGAATCGTCATGTGCAGCGAGCCGGCGATACGCGCGCCCTTCAGCGGCTGCTTCGGGCCGTACTCCTCGCGGGTGGCCATCAGGCCGGGCATCTCGGTCTCGGCCAGCGAGAGTTCCTTGCGGCCGAAATCGGCGAGTGAAATGTCCTTGACGATGTAATCGGTGAAGCCGGGCTTCGCGTTCATTGGGGTTCCTGTTTGTTTGACTCGTCATTCCGGGTTCGCCGCTGTCGCGGCGCCCCGGAATGACGCAAGAGAACTTAGAGCGCGCGCTTGAGCTGCTCGACGAGGTCGGTCTTCTCCCAGGAGAAGCCGCCCTCGTTGTCGGGCGTGCGGCCGAAATGACCGTAGGCCGAGGTGCGCGCGTAGATCGGGCGGTTGAGGTCGAGATGGCTGCGGATGCCGCGGGGCGTCAGATCCATCGCCTTGGCGGCTGCCTTCTCGAGCTGGTCCTCCGACACCTTACCGGTGCCGTGGGTGTCGATGTAGATCGACAGCGGACGCGCCACGCCGATGGCGTAGGCGAGCTGGAGCGTGCAGCGGTCGGCGAGACCGGCGGCAACGATGTTCTTGGCGACGTAGCGCGCAGCATAAGCCGCCGAGCGGTCGACCTTGGTCGGATCCTTGCCGGAGAACGCGCCGCCGCCATGCGGGGCCGCGCCGCCATAGGTGTCGACGATGATCTTGCGGCCGGTCAGGCCGGAGTCGCCGTCGGGACCTCCGATGAAGAACTTGCCGGTCGGGTTGATGTGCCAGATCGTCTTCGGCGTGATCCAATCCTTCGGCAGCGCCTCACGCACATAGGGCTCGACGATGTCGCGAATCTGCTTGGACGTGAGGTCCTCGACCAGGTGCTGATGCGAGACCACGATCTCGCGCACGCCGACCGGCTTGCCGTTCTCGTACTGCACGGTAACCTGGCTCTTGGAGTCCGGACCGAGCACCTTCTCCTTGCCGGAGTGGCGGGCTTCGGAGATCAGGCGCAGGATCTTGTGGGCGTAGAAGATCGGCGCCGGCATCAGGTCGGGCGTCTCGTTGGTGGCGTAGCCGAACATGATGCCCTGGTCGCCCGCGCCCTCTTCCTTCACCTCACCCGGCTGCAGCGCATCGACGCCCTGGGCGATGTCGGCCGACTGCGGATGCAGCAGGATCTCGATGTCGCAGGTCTTCCAGTGGAAGCCTTCCTGCTCGTAGCCGATGTCCTTGATCGCGCCGCGGACGACGCCCTCGATCTGCTCGTTGGTCACCGACTTCGGACCGCGGGTCTCGCCGGCGATCACCACCTTGTTGGTGGTCGCGAGCGTCTCGCAGGCTGCGCGGATCTGCCAGGGGTCGATGCCGGCCTTGGGCCCTTCGCGGTAGAACAGATCGACGATCTCGTCGGAAATGCGATCGCAGACCTTGTCCGGATGACCCTCAGACACGGACTCGCTGGTAAAGAGATAGGACGCGCGCATCAGTAACCCCTTGTTCCGCCGCTAAACGGCGGGCGTTTGCGATGTTTACCTGTGGATGGTGTCAATCACGCCGGCGCGAGATGACGTAGGATTCGTCGAGAAACCAGAGCCCATTGTACTTTCGCAGCACGTCCCTGGCGGCATCCAGAGTGCGGCCGTTTTGAGTCATTTCTGTCAACCGGTCGTCCTCAATCTGAGCGACATACACCGCCGCATTCCACGCTGCAAAGGCCGTCGAGGTTCCGATCGTACCGGTTACCTCGTTGGGCAGCGCTTCCATATCATACCTGAAGATCGAACGGTTATCCGCGTAAGCATTAAAATTTAAGTCGCGGCCCACCGATCCAAGTTCATACTTAACCGCACGCAGTAGCTCATGACGGCTGACCGAGAAAGGATTTTCTCCCGGCCAGATCGCCTGGATCATTTCCATGCCCGGATCCTGGCCGTGGGAGTGGATACCGATCAGCCGCCCCCCCGGCCGAAGCGCCCGGGCCAGGGGTGCGATGATCCGCTTGGCCCGGAAATTGACCGAGGACAGGGCCCGGTAAGGCTGGGACGCGATGACGAGGTCGAAATTGGCTTCGGTCTGGCCCGGCCGCGGGATGGTCGAATCCAGCAGGAACCTGTGGTCCTCGCGATACAGCACCAGAACCACGGGCCGCTCATACAGCGGCATGGCGGTGCGTGGGCTGATCGCGGCGCGCCAGTTCTGCTCCAGGAACGGCCTCAGCTCTGCGATCTGCTGCTCGAACTCGCCGGATGAGGCGCCCCGCAGCGGGACCTCGTGCCAGACGGTCGCAGCCGCCGCCGCGGGCGATGCCGGCGTGAGCCAGGGCGCCTCCGAGTAAAACATGTTGGTGAAGACGAACACCGACGCCGGATGCTCGAAAATGCGATCCGGCACCTTCTCCAGCGTCAGGCGCAGGTCTTCCAGGCTGAGCTCCTTGCCGGCGACGTAGAACGGCATGTGCGGAAAGCGCTGATGCGTTGCGCGCAGCACGCGCGCCAGCACCGTGCCATCGCCGACGCCGGCGTCGAACATGCGCAGGGCCGGCGGACGCGGATGGATGGAGGCAAGCTCCAGCGCAACCCGATCCGCGACCACCCGCTTCTCGCTGCAGGTGTGGACGAACAGCAGGTATTTCTGGCGGTTCTCGAAGAAGCGGAAATTGCCGCGCGGGTCGCGCTTTTCGGGCGGCACCTGAAGCCCCCGCGGCGGCGGCACGCCGCCGGCCATCGATGCCGCCATATAGGCCTGGATCCGCTCCAGCGTGTCGATGGTGATGCGTTTGCCCTCACGCAGGCGATGCACCAGCTTCCCATCGTTCACCGCGCGCCGGCCGAACGTCGATTCCGCCATGTCCGCCTTGCGGCAGAACTCCGTGATTTGGCTCAGGATTTCGTCGTTTTTCATGGAGTGGGACGCGGTGGGCAGGAAGATTGGGACCTGCGTTCTAGCAAATTCTGCCCACTCAGGGAATAGCAGATCGGGGGCCCGTCGCGCCGTGGTGCCGTCCGCCTTTGCCGACGCGACCGCGCCGGCCCGGTCGCGCTCGACCAAGTTGCGCTCGACGAAGGAGGCGCGAACTCGCCGCCCTCTCGCGCCATGCGGCGCGCCAGGTCTGGAGGTTCAGCAAATGATGACGCGGATGCGGGCTGAGGTGTGTCGGCCACGAGGAATAAGGGGGGCGTGGTCGATGCTGCCGGGCGAGAGGTCAATCTGGCCGCGAAGTGAGATACTCCCGTGCCCCGGACGCGGCGCAGCGCTTCTTCAGCGGTGCGCTGCAGAGCCGGGGCCCACATCTCCGAAGAGCAAGTCTAGCAGCATGGGTCCCGGCTCTGCGCAGCAACGCAAGAGCGTTGCAGCGCGTCCGGGACACGAGCGAGGTTAGGCCTCGCTGCGGCGCTCAGTTACCCCACACTTCCTTCGCGATCTCGACCGCGAGGCTCAGCTTGGCCCACTGCTCCTCTTCGGAGAGGATGTTGCCCTCTTCCGTCGAAGCAAATCCGCATTGCGGGGAGAGTGCGAGCTGCTCCAGCGGCGCGAACTTGGCGGCCTCTTCCAGGCGGCGCTTGATGTCGTCCTTCTTCTCGAGCTCGCCGAACTTGGAGGTGATGACGCCGACCACGACGACCTTGTTGCCCTTGGGCAGGAAGCGCAGCGGCTCGAAGCCGCCGGCACGGTCGCTGTCGTATTCGAGGAAGTAGCCGTCGTAATTGGTGCCAGCGAGCATGGTCTCGGCGACCGGCTCATAGCCGCCCGACGAAATCCAGGTCGAGCGGAAATTGCCGCGACAAACATGCGTCGTCACCACCATGTCGGCGGGCTTCTCGGCCAGCGCGTAGTTGATGATGCGCGCATAGATCTGCTGGAGGCCGTCCGGATTGTCGCCGCGCTCGCGCGCCTTCTGCAATTCTTCCTGCGAGCAGAGATAGGCCCACACGGTGTCGTCGAACTGGAGATAGCGGCAGCCGGCGTCGTAGAATGCCTTCACGGCTTTCCGATAGGTCTTGCCGAGGTCCTCGTAGAAAGCGTCGAGATCGGGATAGACGTCCTTGGAGATCGACTTGCGGCCGCCGCGGAAGTGCAGCACCGCGGGCGACGGAATCGTCATCTTGGCGGTGACGTGGGCCTGGTCGGCGACCTTCTTCAAGAAACGGAAATGGTCCAGCATCGGGTGATCGTCGGGAAAGTCGAGCTTGTCGATCACCCGCACCGCGTCGTGCCGGGTCTGCACGCCTGCGAACTGGATGCCGGCGTCCGGATGAAACAGCTCGCAGCCGGTGAGCTTGGCCAGGAAGTCGAAATGCCACCAGGAGCGGCGGAATTCGCCGTCGGTCGCAAGCTTCAGGCCGACCGAGGCCTGCTTGTGCACGACCTTCTCGATCTCCATGTCCTCGATCTTGCGCAGATCGTCGGCCGAGATCTCGCCCTTCTCGAGACGGCTGCGGGCTTCCTTGATCTTGGCCGGGCGCAGAAGGCTGCCGACCTCGTCGGCGCGGAAGGGGGCTTTCGTTCGCTGCATTTTCTTACTCCCTGGATATTTTCTATAGCGCTTTCAAGCGAAGTGGGTACCGGTTCGCGTGAAGAAAACGCGTCGGACAATTAGTGGGCCGCCCCTGCGACGCCGAGGTGCCGCTCCAGGACCGACGGGTCGGCCTTCAGCGCGGCGCTGGGGGCGTCGTGGACGATCGTTCCGCGTTCCAATATCACAACGCGGTCGGCCAGCCCCAGAATCTTTTGGGCATTCTGCTCGACGATGATCGAGCAGATGCCGCCCGCCCGGGTGATGGTGCCGATCGCCTTGAGCAGTTCCTCGACAATGATCGGGGCGAGGCCCTCGGTCGGCTCGTCCAGCAGCAGCACTTTCGGGTTGAGGGTGAGCGCGCGGCCGATTGCCAGCATCTGCTGCTCGCCGCCGGAGAGCTGATTGCCGAAATTGCTCCGCCGCTCCTTCAGTCGCGGGAACATCTCGTAGACCTTCTCGACCGTCCAGGGACCGGGCTGCGCCACCGCGGTCATGTTCTCCTCGACGGTGAGCGAGCGGAAGATGTTGCGCTCCTGCGGCACCCAGCCGATGCCGGCGCGCGCGCGCTGGTCGGGCCGGAGCGAAGTGACATCGGTGCCGGCGAGCGCGACAGTGCCGGAGAAGCGGCGGGTGACGCCGACGATCGAATTGATCAGCGTGGTCTTGCCGGTGCCGTTGCGGCCGAGCAGCGCCAGCACCTGCCCTTCCGCGAGGCGCAAGCTCATCTTCGGCAGCACCACCGCCTCGCCGTAGCCGGCACGCAGTGAATCGATCGCGAGCAGGTCAGACATTGACCGCCTCCTCGCCGAGATAGACCGCCTTGACCTGCGGATCGCGTGCAACCTGCTCAGGGGGGCCCTCGGTGAGGAGCGCGCCGGAAACCAACACCGAGATGCGGTCGGCGAAGGAGAATACGAGGTCCATGTCGTGCTCGATCAAGAGCACCGTGACATCGCGCGGCAGGCTGCCTACGACGGCGAGGATGTCGTGGCGCTCGCTCTCGGGTACGCCGGCGGCGGGTTCATCCAGCAGCAGCACGCGCGGTTTGGCCGCGATCGCGACCGCGATCTCGAGCAGGCGCTGCTTGCCGTAAGGCAGCGTCACGGTCTGCTCGTTCATGACGTCGAGCAGATGGAAGCGCGAGAGCAGATCGGCGATCTCGCCGTTGACGTCGCTGCGCGTGCCCATCCGCCGCCACCAGTCGCCGCCATGGCCGAGGCGCTCGGAGACGGCAAGGCCGATGGTCTCGAGCGGAGTGAGATCGGGATAGAGCTGGTTGATCTGGAAAGTGCGCGACAGGCCGCGCAGCACGCGCTTGTGCACGGGCAGATCGGTGATGTCCTGTCCCTCGAGCAGGATGCGGCCGGAGTTCGGCTTCAATACGCCGGTCAGCTGGTTGATGACGGTAGTCTTGCCGGCGCCGTTCGGGCCGATCAGCGCGTGGCGGGCGCCCTGCTCGATCTTCAAGGACAGATCGCGGGTGACCCGCAGCCCGCCAAACTGCTTTTCGAGATTTTGGGTTTCGAGCGCGATGGTCATGCCTCGCTCTCCGGCACGGCGACGACGGCCTTGCGTCCAGCGATTTGTTTGATGATCAGGTTGGGCACGTACAGCACCCAGCGGTGCAGACGCTGGCGGCCGATCAGCACGATCACGACCAGCACGAGACCGATCCAGAATTGCCAGTACTGCGGGGTGATGGTGGAGAACACTTCCTGGAGCATGCGGAAGATCACCGCGCCAACCAGCCCGCCATACAGGTAACCGGTGCCACCGATGACGAGCACCAGCATCAGATCCGCGGAGCGTTCGAAGGCGAACACGTCGAGCGAGGCGATTGCCGTGGTTTGGGTGAACAGCGCGCCGGCGACGCCGGCATAGAACGCCGCCAGCGTGTAGATCGCGATCAGGCGGCGGTTGACGGGGATGCCGATCGCGGCGGCGCGCAGCGGATTGTTCTTGATCGCGCGTAGCGATAGCCCAAACGGCGAATGCACGACGCGGCGGGCGAACAGAAACAGCAGGAACAGCACCGCCAGCGAATAGAAGAAGCCGGCCTTGCCGAACATGTCGAACGGGATCTCGCCGAAGATCGGCTGCATCTCGATGCCCTGCAGGCCGTCGGTGCCGCCGGTGATGTTGGAGAAGCGTTCGGCGAGCGCTTCCAGCAGCAGGGCGATGCCGAGCGTCACCATCAAGCGCGTCAGATCGACGCCGCGGATCACCAGGAAGCTGGTGGCAAAGCCAAGCACCATGGCGGCAAGGCCGGCGACGATCAGCGCCAGCACCGGCTCCTTGACGATCCCGTGCAGCGCGAGAAGCCCCGCGGCATAGGCGCCGACGCCGAAGAAAGCGGCATGACCGAGCGAGACGATGCCGGCATAGCCGAGGATGAGATCGAGCGACATCGTAAACAGTGCCAGCCGCAGGATGTCGGTCATGATCAGATAGCGCGTGGGAAAGGCGAAGCCGCAGGCCAGCACGATCAGCCAGAAGGCGATCTCGCCATAGTGCCAACGCGCTTGGCGCTGGGCGTGATGACCGACGTCGGAAGCAGCGCTCATCGGCGAACTCAACGCGCGGCCGTGCGGCCGAACAATCCGTTCGGACGCCAGATCAGGATCACGATCATCATGGTGTAGATCACGAAAGGCCCCATCTTCGGCACGTAGTATTTTCCGGCGACGTCACCGATGCCGAGCAGGAGCGAGGCCAGGAACGGGCCGGTGATCGAGGAGGAGCCGCCGACGGTGACCACGATCAGGAAGTAGATCATGAATTTCAGCGGGAAATACGGGTCGAGGCCGAGGATCTCGGCGCTCAGCGCCCCGCCGAGGCCGGCGAGCCCGCAGCCAAAGGCAAAGGTGAAGGCGAACACCTGCGGCACGTTGATGCCGAGGCCGCTGGCGGCGCGCGGGTCGTCGACCGCGGCGCGCAAGCGGCTGCCGAAGCGCGTCTTGGCCAGCACCATCTGGAGCGCGATGGTCAGCAGGCCGCAGATCACGATGATCATCAGGCGATAGCGACCGATGCCGACGCCGAACAGGTCGAACTGGCCCTGGAGCGCCGCCGGCAGGTTGATGAAGACCCGCGATGAGCCCTGGATGTAGTCGACGGCGGCGACCGACATGAAGGTCAGGCCAATGGTGAACAGCACCTGATCGAGATGGCTGCGCGTATAGAGGTGGCGGTAGAGGGTGCGTTCGAGCACGATGCCGATCGCCGCGGAGGAGACGAATGCGAGCGGCAGTGCTGCGAAGAACGGCCAGCCCATCCGGTTGACCAGCACCATGCAGACATAGCCGCCGGCCATGGCGAAGGCGCCATGGGCGAGATTGACGAAGTTCATCAATCCGAGCGTGACCGCGAGCCCGCAGGCGAGCACGAACAGCAGCATGCCGTAGGCGACGCCATCGAACAGGTTGGTGAGGATAGAGGTCATCGGGAGCGGGTGAACCTTGATAATCACTCGTCATTCCGGGGCAGCGCGGAGCGCTGAACCCGGAATCTCGTTTCAACAATTTCGAGATCCCGGATGCGCGCTAAGCGCGCTCCGGGATGACCCGCTTTCGCGCGTCACTTCTTGGTCTTGCCGAGATCCTTGACGGCCTCGAAGGTCGCGAACTCGACGTTGTAGAGCTCGCCGTCGACCTTCTCGACCTTGCGGATGTAGATGTTCTGCACGATGTCGCGGGTCTCGGGGTCGATCGAGATCGGGCCGCGCGGGCTCTCCCACTTCTGGCCCTTCATGGCTTCGACCAGCTTGGTGCCGTCGGTGTCGCCATTGGTCTTCTTCAACGCCTCGTAGATCAGGTGGATGCCGTCATAGCCGCTCACCGCCATGAAGCCCGGACGGTTGCCGAACGCCTTCTTGTAGGCCGCGACGAAATCCTTGTTCATCTGCGAGGGGTGCGCCGCGGAGTAGAGATGCGCGGTAACCGTGCCAAGCACGGCGTCGCCCATGTTGTTGAGAAGGTCGTCGTCGGTGACGTCGCCCGGCCCGATCACCTTGATGCCGGCCTTGTCGAGGCCACGCTCGGCATATTGCTTCATGAAGTTGCCGCCCTGGCCGGCCGGCACGAACACGAAGATCGCATCGGGCTTGGCGTCCTTCATGCGCTGAAGGAACGGCGCGAAGTCGGGATTGGCGAGCGGCGTCTTGACTTCCTCGACCACCTCGCCGCCGCCCGCGGTGAAGTTCTGCTTGAAGAAGTTCAGCGCGTCATTGCCCGGCGCATAGTCCGAGGTCAGCGTCGCCACCTTCTTGATGCCGTTCTTGACCGCCCAGTCGCCGATGATGGTCGAGGACTGCGCCAGCGTGAAGCTGGTGCGCACGATGTAGGGCGAGCGCTCGGTGATGATGGAGGTGCCGGCCGCCATCACGACTTCCGGGATCTTGGCTTGCGTCGCCAGCGGCGCGGCGGCGAGCGCGGCCGGCGTCACGCCGAAGCCGGCGATGAAATTGACCTTGTCGTTGACGATCAGTTCCTGCGCGGCGGTCTTGGTCTTGTCCGGGATCGCGGCGTCGTCCTTGAGAATGATCTCGATCTTCTTGCCGGCGACGGTGTCGCCCTTCTGCTGCATGTAGAGCTTGATCGCGTTTTCGATCTGCTTGCCGGTCGAGGCCTGGCCGCCGGTCATCGGCAGGATCAGACCGACCTTGACGGTGTCCTCGGCCTTGGCAGGCACGATCGCCGCGAGGCCCGCGATGGCAGCCGCTGCTGCCGCGCGTGAAAGAACTTTGCGTTCGAACATCAGATGTCCCTCCCCTTGATTCCTGACTTCTTGTGAGCCGGACCGAGTGCCCGGTCCTTGCCGCGCTTCACTCTCGGACAAGCCATGCCGTGCGGCCACATGGCGTCCTCTGCAACCCCGTTGTCAATCGGACGTTGGGCGACCATTCGGCGCAAGCCGCGTGATCCGTCGGAGGGAGAGATTTGTACGATTGTACAAATAAAATGGTCCTGTCAACAAAAAAGCCTCTCGTGGCACGGACGGGTTGGGAGGACTTATTGATGCGCCACTGTATGAAGGCCGCACGAGGCCGTGGATGGAGGATTCCGCCTCTCACTTGCAGAATCTGGACATCTCCCTGCTCCGCCGTGAAGCCTACTCGTCACGCGCACCGAAGAGCATGACCGGGAATACGCAATGTATACCGTATCAGCTAGAATTGACGCCACAAGAGCGAATTTTTCGTACTATAATACCTTTTATGTATACAGTTCTTCCGACCGTCGAATAGGCCAATTTTACATGTTGAGAGCTATGGTTCACCGCTGACGCCCATCCGGCGCCCCTCATCCACGCCCGATCGGGCACGACCTAGAAGATGTCCATGCGCCCCCGTTCGCTTTCGATCGCCGCAGTCGCCCTGCTCGCTTCCACCCTTGCAGGCTGCGGAACGGTCAACGAAAAACTCTCCGCCGGCATGGGCGACTACGTCCCGCAATGGGCCGGCGGCCTGCCGGCCGATGCCCCGCCGCGCGCGGGCACGCCGCAATACGACGCCTACATGCGGGAACGCGAACGCAAGCGGCTGCTGCCCGCGGCAGATCGCGAGAAGGAAGAGCAGGCACAGAAGGGCGCGACGGGGGCTACGTCGGGCAACGCCGTGCGCTAAAGGCGAATGGCGAATAGGGAGTGGCGAATATGGCCACCTGTTCTATTCGCTACTCACCACTCGCTATTCGCTAATCCACGAACACCACGGTCTTGCGGCCATTCAGGATGACGCGGTCGTCGAGATGGTAACGGATCGCGCGGGCGAGCACGCGGCGCTCGATGTCGCGGCCCTTGCGGACGAGATCTTCCGGCGTATCGCGATGGCTGATGCGCTCGACGTCCTGGTCGATGATCGGGCCCTCGTCGAGGTCGCGCGTGACGTAATGCGCGGTGGCGCCGATCAGCTTGACGCCGCGCTCATGGGCCTGGTGATAGGGCTTTGCGCCCTTGAAGCCCGGCAGGAACGAGTGGTGAATGTTGATGCAGCGTCCCGACAGCTTCGCCGACAGATCATCCGACAGGATCTGCATGTAGCGGGCGAGCACGACGAGATCGGTCTTGGTGTTGCCGACGAGGTCCATGATCTGGCCCTCCTGCTCGCGCTTGGTCTCCTTGGTCACGGGCAAATGGTGGAACGGGATGCCGCCGAAGTCGAGCCCGGAATAGACCTCGCGCGGATGGTTGGAGACGATGGCGGCAAGCGTCATCGGCAGCTCGCCGGTGCGCCATCGATAGAGGATATCGACCAGGCAGTGATCGGACTTCGACACCAACAGCATCACTTTGCGATGCGCAGCCCGGTCGCGCATCTGCCAGACCATGCCGAACCGCTCGGCAATCGCCGCAAAGCCGGTCTGCAGCGCCGACAGTTCCACGGCAAGATCGGCTGCGGTGAACACCACCCGCATGAAGAACTTCTTGGTCTCGATGTCGTCGAACTGCTGGGCGTCGAGGATGTTCTGTCCGTTATGCGCGAGGAACGTCGACACCGCCGAGACGATGCCGGGACGATCCGGACAGGACAGGGTCAAGACATATTGATGATCGGGCATGTTGATGAACAGGCTTGGCTCTTGATGAAGGTTTGGGCAAAGGCTGCGGAACGATCGCGATTGCGCCCTGCTCTATCACCGACACCGCCCTTGCGCCAATCCCAAGCGCGGAGTCAGGATGAACGGACCATTGCGTTAGACTAACCTGGAGTACGCCCATGGCCGACCGCTTGAACGGCACCCGCATCCTGATCCTGGAGACACGCGAGGAGGCGCAGTTCTCCAAGCTTTTGGCCGAGCAAGGCGCCGAGGTCGTGCAGTGCCCGATGTTCACCATCCACGATGCGCCGGACCCGGCCCCGGTAGAGGCCTGGATCCGCCGCGCCATTGAAAAGCCCTTTGACGACCTCGTGCTGATGACGGGCGAAGGTCTGCGGCGGATCATGAAGCTCGCCGGCGCCCGCGGGCTCGACGCAGCCCTCGTCGCGGCGCTCGCCAAAGCGCGGAAATTCACCCGCGGGCCGAAGCCCGGCAAGGCATTGCGCGAGGTCGGCCTGGAAGCGCAGCAGACCACGGAAAAACCGACCACCGAAGGCGTCATCCAGATGCTGGGAAAGCTCGATCTGAGGGGCCGGCGCCTCGGCCTCCAGCTCTATCCGGACAAGGACCATAGCGAGCTGACCGGCGCGCTGGCCGCGCAAGGCGCCGCGGTCGATACCGTGCTGCCTTATGCCTACGATTCCAGGGCAGCGGACGCCAACATCGTCACAGCGATCGACGACATGGCCGCGGGGCGGATCGACGCCCTCGCGCTGACCAATCTCGGCCAGGTCCGCCGCCTGATCGAGGCCGCGAAGGCGCATGGCAGCGAAGCCAAGCTGCGCGCCGGCCTCGAACGAACCCTGATTGCGTCAGTAGGCCCGGCGGTCTCCGGCGAGCTCGCCGCGCACGGCCTGCGCACGGACATCTCGCCGGCGGAGGACGCCTATTTCATGCGCCCGCTGATCTCGGCAATGGCCGTGGGGCTGGCGGCGAAGAAGCCGAAAGTGCCGGTGAAGTGAAAATGTACAGCAGTCGTGCGGGAGCAGGATCCTAGCCACGCACGACACGATACACGCACGCAATGCCTTCGACGCCGCGCAGAGGTGCATCAAACTCAACGATGGCGGGACCCGCGAGGAGACCGCTGACGCCCGGCGCCGAATAAGGCGCTTCCGAGAGGCAGATTTCGCCGGCATCGGCCTTGCACGCACGCCGCAACATTCACAGTCTGCCCGAAGTAGTCCAGAATTTCGTTGAGGGCGGAGGAAGCCGCGGGTTGCAGCGCGTTGAGCGAAGTATTTGAACCGCCGACCACGCGACGATGCTTAGCTTGCCACTTGCGAGGCAGCCGACATCAATTCCTGAGGGCTCGGCATCCCGAACATGCGCTGGCCGCCTTCGGGAACCTCGGTAAAGGTCCAGCGCACGACCCCCTCTCGATCGAGCAGGAACTGGCCGAACAGCTGGCCCTGGCCGGTCGCCGCCATGCGTTGATCGGCCTCCATCATCTCGTAGCCATCATTCTTGTTGAGCTGCTCGGCGGCCGCCAAACGATTCATCGGCCCCGACAATTCTCCGGGAATGTCCACTTGCATGCTCATGACCACATCCATGCCCACCTTGCGCGGCCACTCGGTTTCCTTCTCCGTGAACTCGAGATTGGGCAGGCCGAACGCGCGGTGCGAGACCCGCTCGGGGTCGGACGCGGCGAGCAGATTGGGTAATGGATGATAGCGGAAGTAGAGCCGTGCGCGCTCGATGGGCGTATTCACGATCGTGAGACTTTCGACGCCCTTGTCGCGCAGGGCTTCGTCTAGTTGCGCCTGTGCCGCGATATGGCGCCGGCAGAACGGGCAGTGCAGACCTCGAAACAAGCCGATCAATATCGGACTATGCCCGCGAAAATCCTGGAGCGCGATCTTTCCGTCGCGTGTGATGGCATCCAGCACGACGTTCGGTGCGCGATCGCCCGGTTGAAGCGGCCCGTTGACATGAAGTTCTGACATGGTTGAACTCCTTCATATGATCTAGTCAAGAAATGGCAGTACGATCAGCCCGGCGGGATCAAGCCCGTGGCGGGCACAGACATCATGGGCCAGCGCGAAATATCGGTCGGCCTCGGGCATGTCGCCTCGATCAAGGCTCAGTGTCGCGAGACCATCGTAGCACGGAAACAGCTGCTGCGGTTCGCCGGTTTCGTTCGCCACCTCGATTGCCTCATTATAGCAGAGGGCGGCCAGATCGGGGCGGAAATGGCATTGATGGATTTGCCCGAGCACGATCAAGGGCACGGCGAGATGCTCCCGCTGATCGAGCGCACGGTCGATTTCGATCGCCTTCTCGGCAGCCGGCACCCCCTCCTCGGTACATCTGTCCGTGAAGGTGCAACAAGCAACGGCAAAATTGGCGAGAAGACGCGCCTGGAAGCCGAGATCCCCGATCCGACACGCGACATCCAGTCCACGCCGGCAGACCTCCACGGCTTTCGCCGGGTCGACAATCGTGTAGAGCACACCGAGATTGGTGTAGCCGCGGCAGGCGACGTTAAGGAGGCCGGCGGCTTCGGCGGCTGCGACACTTTGCTCCACCTCGCGCACCGCCTCCTGGTGTCGTCCAACCCGCGCCAGTGCAACCCCCTTGGTATTGAGAGCCTCCGCAATGGCGCGCGCCGCCTCGAGCACGGCGTGCTTATCGGCGTCGGCAGATACGGATCGGGCATATCCGAGCGCCTCGTCTGCCCAGCTCGCGGCGGCCACGTGATCGCCCGTGCGAAACGCGAGACGGCCGCGCTCCTGCAAGAGATGCGCCCACTCGATGGGCGCGTCGATCCCTCCAAGCAGTTTGGCGGCCTCGGCGTAATGCGTTTCCGCCTTGATCCGCTTGCCGGCGTCCCACAGCAATCGGCCAAGCTTGCGAAGCATCCGCGCTTCGCCGATCCGGTCCTCTGCGGCGCGGTGCCCCTCCAACGCGCTCTGATAGTGCTCCTCGGCCGTATTCCGCCGGCCAGCCGCGCCACAAAGGTCCGCAATCCGCTCGTACAGGACCAGACGTTCCGGCTCCCGTTCGCCGCTGGCCAACAGCACGGCGAGGGCCTGTCGGTAGAGACGGATGGCATCGTCGTTGGCATAGCTCGCGCGTGCGCGGTCGCCGGCCGCGCGCAGATAGCGCGCGCCCTTCGGCTTGCTCGCGCTCAGACTGAAGTGATGTCCGAGCAGTATGAGGTCCTCGAGGCGCTCGGGCTCATTGCCATAGAGCCGCTCCAGCGCGGCACCAATCCGTCCGTGAAGCTCGATCCGGCGTTGCAGGAGCAGGTTTTGATAGATTACGTCCTGAAGCATGGTTTGCGTGAAACGGTAGGTCCGCAGCGCAATCGAGTTCGAGCCCGCGATCTCCTCGATGATCTCCGCATCGCATAGAAGTTCGAGCCCTGCTTCAACCCTCGCTGGCTCGGTTGCCGCCGCACCAAGCACACCCGCATCAAGACGCGGACCGATTACCGCGGCCTCCTGCGCCAGGAGGCGGACCTGATGCGGCAACCGGTCGAGGCGCGCCAGCAACAACGCCTGAATGCTTGCCGGGATATCGGCGGCGGCTTTATCCGACTTCATCCGCCACTGCGCGCCGTCGCGTTCCAGGGTGCCGGCCTCGATGAGGCCGCGTATGATCTCCTCGAGGAAAAGCGGATTGCCGCCGGCGCGATCGAGGATCCGACTGAACAGACGTTCCGGCGGTTCACGCCAACCGTGCCTGAAGTAGGCCGCGAGCAGCCTCTGTCCGTCAGCGTCGCCAAGCGGAGGCAGCCGAAGGGTCGTGTGACTGATCCTGCTCGAACCGAGCTGGTCCAGTTCCGGCGTCGGCCGATGGGTAAACAGCAGCATCAGCCGCGTCCGCTCAAGTCGGTCCATCAGGAACCGCAACGCTTCAAGAGAGACCGCATCGGCCCAGTGCAGATCCTCGACGATGATCAGCAGCGGCGACAGTGCCAGGCGGCGTTCGAAGATGGTTCGAATCGCGAAGAATATCTGCCGGCGGAGCTGTTCGGGCTCGACATGCCTGAGCAGGGCGTTGGGGTCGCCGAGGCCGAGTACGTGCAGATAGAGGGGCATCAGGCGGGCGGCCTCGTCAGTCGCGAGGCCAAGCTCCGACAGCGCTTCCGCGACCTTCGCCTCCGCCTCTGCAGCGCAGGCCTTCTGTGCGATGCCATAAGCGCTACGCAGCACGGCGGCGAGTGCGCCGTAAGACTGTTCGCCGAGCGGCGAGCAGACCGCCCGTCGGACCGCCAAGTCTGCGAAGCGATCCTCGTCACGGATACGGGCGAGGAATTCGTCGACCAGCCGCGTCTTCCCAATGCCCGCTTCGCCAATCAGCCGCACCAGTTGAGCCGCGCCGCCGCGCGCGCGATCAAGGCTGCCGATCACACGCGCAAGCTCGGCGTCGCGCCCGACCAGCGGTGCATCGAGGCCCAACGTGTCGAGGCCGCGTGCCGCGCGGGGCGTATCGAGCGGTCCCTTCAGACGATGGACCAGAACGCTGCCCATCTTGCCCTTGAGCGAGACCTCGCCAAGCGAGTCATAGGAGAACGCATGCCGCGTCAGACGGTGGGTCAGCGACCCGACCAGCACCTCGCCCGGCGCCGCCATCGACTGCAACCGCTGCGCGGTATTCACGGTATCGCCGGTCACCGAAAAGGATTTGGCAACGCCCACGCCTAACCCGCCCGCGACGACGTGCCCGGTGTTGATTCCGACATGGAGCAGCAGCGGTGAACCGGCATAGGCTTTTGCGCGCTCGCTGAGGCGCGCCGTCCGGCTGATCATGTCGAGGGCAGCGCGGACCGCCCGCTCGGGGTCGTCCTCGTGCGCGGCCGGCGCACCAAACAGCGCGAGCAGCGCATCGCCGATGAATTTGTCCACGAAGCCGCCAAAGCTCTGCACCGCAGCCGTCAGTTCCTCGAACAATTGGTTCTGAAGCGTCTGCATGACCTCGGGGTCGAGCCGCTCGCTCATCGCAGTGAAGCCGCTGAGGTCGGCAAACAGCACGGTGATGGTGCGGCGGTTTGCTTCGCTGTCGATCCTGTCGGACTGCGGACGACGTGCTTGTTGCGGGTCGGCCAACGGCGCCAGCGGCGGCGAGGAGGCCCTGATCGGCGCTGTCGGCCGGCTCGGCCGCGCCTCTCCCGCGTCTTTGGGGGCCTCACCGAGGAGCGCGCCGCATTTCGGGCAATAGGCGAAATCCGGCGCGCATGCATAGCCGCAGCCGGGGCACGCATTGGGCTGCTTCGTGCCGCACCTCGGGCAGAAGGCAAAGCCACTCTGAACCTCGGAACCGCAGCAAGAGCAGTTCATGGGTCAAAACCTCGCGAAAGCCGCGACGGCGCGATCTACTGGACTACTGGGTGGGTCCAGGAACCTGGCGAGCATGGGCTCGTCGCACTGGAAGAGCAAGCGGTGGTTGGTTAACGGACGTGGTCGCGGCTTCACTCCTCGCCGCAACGGCGCAGCCTTCCGATGTCGAGGATAATGACCTCGCCGTACCCCGGCCGCAACAACCCCTCCTTCTCCAACCGGTTCGTTTGCGGCGGCGCACTGATATGCGTATCGCTACATGGCGCCGGTCCCCACCAGCACGAACGGCGCCCATGTTCCGGGCTGCGCGCTCTCGCCGCCCTTGGTGATCAGTGCCGAAATCGAGCGGCGCAGCGCCTCGGCGCGGCCGATGTCTGGATGTGCGTTGAGGGCATCGATCGTGCCGGTGGTGATGGCCACCGCGGCGTCGGAATTGACTGCCCAGTGCGACACCAACAGCGCGCGCGTGCCTGCATAGAAGAAGGCCCGCGCAAGTCCTGAGAAAGCCTCAGAATTGGCTGCCTGCCCACCGGCCGTATTGCACGCCGACAGGATCACCCAGTCGGCATCGAGCCTGAGGGCCGAAATCTCCGACGACGAGAGATAGCCGTCATCGGCTTGCGTCGCGGCCATTGGCGGGCTCAGGATCAACCCGGGCTCGATCGAGCCGCGCACTTGCCCCGCAAGCGCGCCGTGCGTCGCGAAATGCAGGATGCGATATTTTGCGAGATCACCACTCTGGTTGAACGTCTTCATCTTCGTCTCGGACGCATCATTGGCGAGCAGGACATCGCCTTTGACGGGCGCGAAGGTGCCAGCCACCGCGCACAATTCGAGCGCGGTTTCCGGCAGCGGCATCTGGCGCCGGAGTTGCCCAATGTCCGCCGCGCCGCCCGACAGCGCGTCGACCGCACGCAAGCTTCTTTGCGCGACCTGGCTCGCCCGCGCCGGGATGGCGGCGCAGGTCTGGATCTGTCGCGCCAGTTTGGCGCGCGCGATCGCGGGTTCGCTGCGGCCGTCACCTTCGAGCGTCGGATTGCCGACGCCAAGGAACGGTTTCGACGCCGCGCTCCTGCGCGCGACCTGGCGTAGCGCCTTGAGGCTGGAGACGGAGGGCAAGACGGTGGTCGCAAATCGCTTGACCAGCCAGGGTGCCTTCGTGAGGTCGCCACCTCCCACGGGCTTATCCGTCAGCAAAACCTGGAAAGGCAGCGTCGCCAGTGGGCCCGACGGCACCAGGATCAGCTCCTTGCCATCGATCTCGCGCTCGACCGGACCAAGCAGGGCCTGGTAGAGCGCAAAGGCGCGCTCTTGATCGAACGGCAACGGTTCGTCTGCGCCCAGCGGAGTTTTGCGGGCGAGCTTCTGAGCGCATGTTGATGCCCTGTCCAGCCATGCCTCCGCATCGAGACCGCAGCGCAGCGCGCCGACGGCCTCGTTGAGCTGCCTATCGCCGAGATCGGCCGCATACCAACGCACATCCGAGCGCGTCACCATCCAGACGAAAGTGGCACGCGACGTCGTCGTGAACAGCACCATCGCCTCGTTGGGACGAAGCTGCTTCTGGACGTCCTCGATCGCGATCGGCGTCTTGGTGACCAGCGCCGCATAGTCCGGAAACTGGGCGGCGATCGTGCGATCCAATTCCCGGATCTGATTTGCGATGGCCGAGGCACGGACGCGAAGCGCCTGCTCCGCGGCCGCATTGCGCACGGCATTGGCTTGCGAGATTGCCGCCACCAGCATCTTGTCGGTCGCAACCGCTTGCGCGCCAAGATCCTGCCGCTCACGGACGCCGGCTGCGAGATCTCCGCGGCCATCCGCTATCCGTGCCGACATGCCTGCAATCGCACGCGCGGCCTGCTCGTCACCGATCCACTGTGCCGCCTCGAACGCCTGCGACCGCAAGGCGCTCGCCTGCCCGCCATTGGCGGCGCTCGCGAGATTGTAGGCGGCCGAGATCAATCCCGGATACGGATTGGTGTCTTCATGGGCCCTGAGATCGCCGCGGCCGTCCTCGCCGAACTCCGCGGGACGGCGGCCGTTCTGGATCGCCACCGCACGCGCGAACGCATCGCGGGCCTGTTGCCAATCCTTCAAATCGATATGATGGGCGCCGAGATTGGCAAAGCTGTTGGCGACGTCCGGATGCATCTCGCCGAGAGCACGCAGACGGATATCCAGCGCGCGTTTCAGGAGCGGCTCGGCCTCCTGCGCCCGCCCGGTGCTGTCCAGGATGACGGCCAGATTGTTCAGGCTGTTCGCGACCAGCGGATGGGAGGCACCCAGGGCGGCTTCGCGCAGCGCAAGCGACCGGCGCGCGAACGGTTCAGCCTCGGCGTACCGATCGCCGTCGCCCATCAGCGTCACCAGATTGTCGAGAGCGATCGCAACGTCGAGATGGCCCGGACCGAGGGCTTTCTCTCGAACGGCGAGCGATTTGCGCAAGAGCTGCTCGGCCTCCTGCTTGCGATTGAGATGGGTCCAGGCCTCCGCGAGATTGTTCAGCGCCGTCGCCACGTTCGGATGCGCCGCTCCAAAACTCTTTTCCTGAATGGCGAGCGCCCGTGTCAGCAGCCCCTCGGCCTCCGCGTCCCGGCCCTCGCGCGAAAACACCAAGGCGAGATTGTTGAGGCTTGCGGCGACGTCAGGATGATCCGGCCCCAGTGCCTTCTCCCTGATGGCCAGGGCTCGCCGGGCCAGCTGCTCGGCGTCCTGAAGCCGGCCCTGTGCGCGCCGGAGCTCGCCGAAATTGCTCAGCGTCGCCGTCAGATAGATGCTGTCAGGGCCATGCTGCTTTTCCTGGAGAGCGAGCGCTTCGACAAAGTTCGCTTCGGCCTCGAGCAACCGGCCTTGCGCGCGATTGACCTCCGCGATGTTGTTCAGGGTTACCGGAATCATGATATCGGCCTGTCCCGCCGACTTCCTGAACACCGCAAGGGCGCGACTGAACATGTCGAGCGCCTCCGTCTCCTTCATCTGACGGTGACGGAGATTGCCGAGCTGCATGCGCGCTAGCGCCGTCGTGAGGTGGTCCGAGCCCAGCACGCTCTCGTCGATGGCGATGGCGCGTGACATATCCCGCTCAGCCTCGCTCAGCCGGTTGAGGCCGAGCTCGATCTGGCCGAGCGTGCCGAGCACGGCGGCAACATCGGGATGATTGGGTCCGAGGCTCTTCTCGCGAATCGCAAGTGCCCGCCTCAGCATGGCTTCGGCCCCGGTCGTCTCGCCTTGCGCCTGGAGCGACTGGCCCAGCACCACCAGCGTGGTTGCCGTCAACGGCGACTGTCGGCCCGAGCTCTTCTCGGACTCGGCGACGAGCTTTCGTGCCAGCCCGACCGCCTCGCCATAGCGGCCTTCCTTCGCCAGCGAGGTGATGCGCTGCATCAGCGTCAGCATGTCCTGTGGCCCAGCCCGGCAGGGCAGGACGCTCGCGAGAATCAGGGAACCCAGAAGCCACGCGACGAACGCCTGCCAACGTACCCACATGCTGTGATTGCTCCGCTCCCCCGAACCCGCCGGACCTTAAGGGCCACAGCAAGATGAAAACTCTGTGACCGCATCATGCGCCGCCTTCGCAAGCCGGTGACGCCCTTGCGGCCGGGCCGGCACGCCAAAGCCATCGTGCATGGCGGCATGCGGCAGCTTCGATTGACACGGGCCTCGCCGGCGCTACGGTCTCGCGCAGAAGAAGAAACAAGGCAAAGGAATCGCCGTGACACGCGTCATCGCGACGTGAGTGGAGTCGCGCGGTCTTCGGCGCTCGCGCCATTTCGCATCCGCAACTATCGCTTCCAGTGGCCGTCCGACCTGCTCACCTCCTGGGCATTCGAGGTCGAGACGCTGGTGCTCGGCTGGTACATCCTGGTCGAGACCGGCTCGGTGCTGCTGCTCACCGTGCTTGCATCGCTCCAGTTCGTCGGGACATTGGTCGCGCCGGTGTTCGGCATGATCGGCGACCGCATGGGCCATCGCGATCTCCTGGTCGCGATGCGTCTTGCCTATACGGTGCTCTCGTCGACCATCATGGTTCTGGCGCTGACCGGTCATCTGTCGCCGCTGAGCGTCATGATCATCGTCGCGGTCATGGGCCTGATCCGCCCTTCGGATCTCGGCGTTCGGGGCGCGTTGCTCGCCGAGATCATGCCGGCCGAGCAGCTGGTGGGCGCCATCAGCGTTGCGCGCACGACCCAGGACAGTGCCCGCATCGCCGGAGCGTTGACGGGCGCCGGGCTGTTTGCCCTCCTCGGCATCGGCCTCGTCTATGTGGCGATCGCCTGTCTCTACTTCTCCGCCGCGCTTCTCATGCTCTGCCTGACCCGGCCGAAAAGGATCGTCACCACGAGCGATCTTCCCGCCGACAGCCGCGCCGTTTCGCGATTGTTCGGCGACCTCAAGGAGGGGATCGTCTACGCCTGGAACGGCCCGGGAATGCGCGCGGCGCTCTGCGTCGCCTTTCTGGCCAACCTCACCGCTTTTCCTTTCACCGGCGGATTGCTGCCCTACATCGCGCGCGATATCTTTCAGACTGACCAGACCGGCCTCGGCTATCTCTCGGCGAGCTTCGCCGTCGGCTCGCTGATCGGCTCGATCACGCTGAGCCTCGTCAGCGGACTGCGCATTGCCCGGCTCCTGATCGGCGCGACGCTGGCCTGGTACGCCATGCTGCTGGTCTTCGTCGAGGTCAGGACCATGCCGGTGGCGATGGCCTGCCTCGTTCTCGCAGGTATAGCGCAGAGCATGTCGATGATCTCGGCAGCCGTGATCCTGATGCGAACGGCGAGCGCGCATCTGCGCGGCCGCGTGATGGGCGTCCGCATGATGGTGATCTATGGCCTGCCGCTCGGACTGCTTGCCGCCGGCAGCCTGATCGACATCATCGGCTATTCCGCGACCGGCTCGCTTTATGCCGCCTCGGGAATCATCGCGATGCTGGCGATTGCGATCCGCTGGCGCGCTGACCTCTGGCCGGCGCACGCCCCCGCCAATGCGCGCTAGTCCCCATACCCGCGCAGCCGCTCGATATCGAGGATGGTGACGCCGCCATATTCCAGCCGCAGCAGCCCCTCCTTCTCCAGCCGGTTCAGCGCGCGATTGGCGTTCTGGCGGGACATGCCGGAGAGCGCGCCGATCTCCTCCTGGGTGATCTCCAGATGCGCGGTCGATTCCGGATAGAGGATCGGGTTGTACAGCGAGGCAATACTGCGGGCGAGGCGCGCGGTGGCATCCAGCGTGCGGTTGACCTCGAGCATGCCGATGAACTGGCCGAGCCGTTCGTTGAGCTGGCGCACCAGAAAGCGGTTGAAGCCGACGCTGTTCTCGAACAGCCACATGAAGGCGCTGCGTTCCATCAGGGCGACGCGGCTGTCGCGTAGCGCGACCACGTCATAGCGGCGCGGCTCGTTCTTGAGCACGCTGCCCTCGCCGAACCAGGCCCCTGCCGTCAGCCCGGCAAGGCTGGTCTCCTTGCCGTCCCGCGAGACCCCGCCCATGCGGGCAAGGCCGCCCACCATGCCAGCCCAATAGGCAAAAATATCGCCGCGCATGAACACGGTCTCGCCGGTGCCGTATGAGCGCTCCGTGATTCCGGCGCGCGCGACCTCGATCTCCGCTTGCGTGAGCTCGCGCGACCAGGCGGCGACGCGCTTCAGATGCTCTTCTGAAATCATGATCTCGCCGCCAGCCGCACCGTTTCGTCGCTCCGCCTTCTGCTGCAATGCAACATGATGATTTCGACCGCCATCCGACGAAAGATGAAGGCCACCGCCGCCCGGCAAACTTTGTCGCAGAATTGTCAGCCGGGAGACATTTCAAAATAGCGCTTTCCCCTATTGAGGACCACCTCGGGTGATGCGGCTTTTGATCCCAAACGGGAACGAGAGTGGCGCGGCTCCGGTCGAGACCATCTGCTGCATGGCCTCACCGGCACCACCGTACTAGGATCACCGGGCAGGAACGGACGAAGAGCGCCGCTAAAGTGCGCCATCACCGGGAGGGTTTGGTTTGGTGGCTACCAGTCTTGAAGTGCGCGGCGTGTCCCTGCGATTCGGCGGCGTCCGGGCGCTGACCGACGTCGGCTTCGCCATCAGGGAGGGCGAGCTGTTCTCGATCATCGGCCCCAACGGCGCCGGCAAGACCTCGATCGTGAACTGTATTTCCGGTCGCTACAAGCCGACCGAGGGCCAGCTGTTCTACCAGGGCCGCGACATCACCGATTTGACGCCGAATGCCCGCGCCTCGCTCGGCATCGGCCGCACCTTCCAGAACCTGGCGCTGTTCCACCACATGAGCGTGCTCGACAACATCATGGTCGGGCGTCATCACCTCCTGAAGAACAATTTCCTCACGGGCTCGCTGTACTGGCTCACCGGCGCGCGCAAGGAGGAGCTCGAGCACCGCCGCAAGGTCGAGGAGATCATCGACTTCCTCGACCTCCAGTCGGTGCGAAAAGCCACCGCCGGCACCCTCTCCTACGGCCTGCGCAAACGCGTGGAGCTCGCCCGCGCCATGGCGCTGGAGCCGCGCCTCATCCTCCTCGACGAGCCGATGGCCGGCATGAACTTCGAGGAGAAGGAGGACATGGCCCGCTACATCGTAGACCTCAACGAGGAGTTCGGGATGACGGTGGTGATGATCGAGCACGACATGGGCGTGGTGATGGACATCTCCCATCGCGTCATGGTGCTGGATTTCGGCAAGAAGATCGCCGAAGGCGATCCGGCGACCGTGCTCGCCGATCCCCACGTCAGGCGCGCCTATCTCGGCGAGGAGGACGAGGTGCTGGTCGATCCCGACGATGCTTCGCCAGCGCAGGAGAGCGCGGCATGATGGATTACGCAGGCCGGGTTGCCCAGGCCGACACCTATCCGAAAATGCTCCGGCTCAACGCGAAGGAGCACGGCAGCGAGATCGCATTGCGCGAAAAGGATCTCGGCCTCTGGCGGCTGTTCACCTGGAACGACTATCAGACCCGCGTGCGCGACTTTGCGCTCGGTCTTCTCGAAATGGGCCTTGGCCGCGGCGACGTCATCGGCATCATCGGTGACAACCGGCCGGACTGGGTCGCGGCGGAAGTGGCGACGCACGCCATTGGCGGCCTCAGCCTCGGACTTTATCGCGACGTGCTCGACGAGGAAGCCTCCTATCTCCTCAATTATGGCGAGGCGCAGCTCGTCTTCGCCGAGGACGAAGAACAGGTCGACAAGCTGCTCACCCTCGCCGAACGCGCGCCGAAGCTGAAGCACATCATCTATTCCGATCCGCGCGGAATGCGGAAATACGACGACCCGCGGCTGATGTCTGCGGAGACGTTTGCCGAGCTCGGCCGGGCACGTGCCGCGCGGGAGTCGGAGCTTTACGACAAGCTGGTCGATGCCACCAAGGGTGAGGACGTCGCGATTCTCTGCACGACGTCGGGCACCACGTCCCATCCCAAGCTTGCGATGCTCGCCGCCGGCCGCGTGCTCGGCCACTGCGCGACCTATCTCGCTTTCGACCCCAAGGGTCCCGACGACGAATACGTCTCGGTGCTGCCGCTGCCCTGGATCATGGAGCAGGTTTACGTGCTCGGCAAAGGCCTGTTGTGCCGAATGAAGGTCAACTTCGTCGAAGAGCCCGATACCATGATGAACGATCTGCGCGAGATCGCGCCGACGTTCGTGCTGTTCGCGCCGCGCGTCTGGGAATCCATCGCCGCCGACGTCCGCGCCAGGGTGATGGATGCGACGCCCTTCAAGCAGCGCCTGTTCGACATCGGCATGAAGAGCGGCCTCGCCGCGCTCGAACACGGCAAGCGCTCTGGCCTTGCCGACGCGATCCTGTTCCGCGCCTTGCGCGATCGCCTCGGCTTTACCCGGCTGCGCTCGGCCGCGACCGGCGGCGCGGCGCTCGGCCCCGAGACCTTCAAGTTCTTCCAGGCCATGGGCGTACCGCTGCGCACGCTTTACGGCCAGACCGAGCTGCTGGGGGCTTATACCTTGCACCCCGAGGGCAAGGTCGATCCTGACACCACCGGCGTGCCGATGTCCGACGATGTCGAGATCCGCATCGACAATGCCGACGTCCACGGCGTCGGCGAGATCGTGGTGCGGCACCCCAACATGTTCCTCGGCTATTACAAGAATCCCGAGGCCAGCGTCGCCGACATCAGGGACGGCTGGATGCTGTCCGGCGATGCCGGCTATTTCAACGCGAACCAGCAGCTCGTCGTCATCGACCGCATCAAGGATCTTGCCGAGACCTCGCGCGGCGAGCGCTTCTCGCCGCAGTTCATCGAGAACAAGCTGAAATTTTCGCCCTATATCGCCGAAGCCGTGGTGCTGGGCGCCGGCCGCGACGCGCTCGCGGCGATGATCTGCATCCGCTACTCCATCATCTCGAAATGGGCGGAGAAGAACCGCCTCTCCTTCACGACCTACAGCGACCTCGCCTCGCGGCCTGAAGTCTATACGCTGCTTCAGAAGGAGGTCGAGACCGTCAACGCCACGCTGCCGCCGGCCCAGCGCATCTCGCGCTTCCTGCTGCTCTACAAGGAGCTCGACGCCGACGACGGCGAGCTCACCCGCACAAGAAAGGTGCGCCGCAGCGTCATCAACGAGAAATACGCCGGGATCATCGATGCCATCTACCGCGGCGATGCCGACATCCCCGTCGACACCGTGATCCGCTTCCAGGACGGCACCACGCAACGCGTCCGCACGACGCTGCGCGTGGTGGATCTCGGCGGGCATGGGCACATGGCGGAGGCGGCGGAGTGAAACAGATTTTCGTCATGCGCGGGCTTGACCCGCGCATCCATCCTCTTCCGAGCAAACTACTTTCCACATCGATGGATTGCCGGGTCAAGCCAGGCAATGACGAGCCGGGTCAGCCGACATGAACACCGCCTTCCTCATCCAGCTCCTGGTCAACGGCCTCGTGGTCGGCACGCTCTACGGCGTGGTCGCGATGTCGTTCGTGCTGATCTACAAGGCGACGCAGGTCGTCAATTTCGCACAAGGCGAGCTGCTGCTGGTCGGCGCCTGGGTGTGCTGGGCCCTGCTGGCGAAGTACCAGGTGCCGTTCTGGATCGGCATGCCGATGACGCTGGTGTTCATGTTCGTGTTCGGCATCGCAGTCCAGGTCCTGATCCTGCGGCCGATGATCGGCGAGCCCATCATCTCGGTGATCATGGTGACGATCGGGCTCTCAACCGTGCTGCAGGCGACGCTGAAATGGATGTTCGGCGTCAATCCGCAGCCGTTCCCGCGCGTGTTCGAGAGCCAGTCGGTCAGCCTGTTCGGCCTCCAGATCCAGACCGTCTATGTCATGAGCCTGGTGGTGTCGGTCGCGATGATGATCGGCATGGCCTGGTTCTTCCGCGCCTCCAAATATGGTCTTGCGATGCGCGCCACCGCGTTCAACCAGCAGGTGGCGCAGTCGCTCGGCATTTCCGTGAAAAGCGTGTTCGCGATGGCCTGGGCGATCTCGGCAACGGTGTCGGCGGTGGCAGGCGTCGTCGTCGCGGTCGTGAACGGCGTGTCCTCGGGCCTTGCCGGCTACGGCATCAAAGTGTTTCCGGCGGCAATCCTCGGCGGACTCGACTCCGTCGGCGGCGCCGTGCTCGGCGGCATCATCATCGGCCTGCTCGAGAACGTCGCGCAATATGTCGACAGCGAATACCTGCACTGGGGCAATCTCTACGAGATCGCGCCGTTCTACGTCCTCATCATCGTGCTGATGATCAAGCCCTACGGGCTGTTCGGCACCCATGACATCGAGCGGATCTGACCCATGGCCGGCCCTGCCCTCATTCCTGCTGGTGATTTCCGCACCTCCTACGCGGCGGACACCACGATCTTCCCGACCACGACCAGCCGCAACTTCGCCATCGCGGGCGTGCTGCTGCTGTGCCTCGCGCCGCAATTCTTCAGCGGATACTGGCTCAGCATCCTGATCCAGATCGGCATCTTCTCGATCGCAGCACTCGGGCTCAACATCCTGGTCGGCTTCACCGGCCAGATCTCAATCGGGCACGCCGCCTTCTTCCTGCTCGGCGCCTTCACCTCGGCCTATATCTCCAACAACGCGCCGATCCCCGTATTCTTCGCGATCCCGCTCGCGGGCGTCGTCACCGCGCTGGTCGGGCTGATTTTCGGCATCCCGGCGGCGCGGCTGAAGGGGCTCTACCTCGTCATCGCAACGCTCGCCGCGCAATACATCCTGCTCGACTTCTTCTCCCGTGCCGAATGGTTCTCGGGCGGCTCGGTGCCGGCGAGCGCAAACCCGTTCTCGATCTTCGGCTACACGCTGCGCGGCGACAAACAATATTTCTACGTCGTGCTGGCCTATGTGCTGGCGAGCTACATCCTCGTCACCAATCTGATGCGCACCCGCGACGGCCGCGCGCTGGTGGCGATCCGCGACCATTATCTCTCCGCCGAGATCATGGGCATCAACCTGACGAAATACCGCACGCTGTCGTTCGGGCTCGCCGCCTTTTTCGCCGGCATCGCCGGCGCCCTTTACGCGCACTACCAGCTCGTGGTGTCGCAGGAGGGCTTCGGCATCGAGCGCTCGATCCTGTTTCTCGCCATGATCATCATCGGCGGCACCGGCTCGATCATGGGCACGCTGATGGGCACCGCTTTCGTGGTGCTCCTGCCCGAGGGGATGGAGTTCATCAGCCACTATTTGAAGGGCGGCGCGATCGACAAGGCGCTGTCGCTCAACACCAACATCACTTTCCTGCGCGAGATCGCGATCGGGGTGATCATCATCGCATTCCTGATGTTCGAGCCTGACGGGCTCGCGCATCGCTGGCGGCAGATCAAGGCATACTGGAAACTCTACCCGTTCTCGCATTGAGCGCGGGCAACTTCACTTAAACAATAAACAGGAGGAACCGACCCATGACGATGAAGTCCCTTTTGAGCACCGCATCGCTCACGATCGCGATCGCCGCATTTTCGGCCGGTGCGCAGGCGCAGATCGCGATCGGACATCTCGCCGACTATTCCGGCGGCACCTCCGACGTCGGCACGCCCTTTGGCCAGGCCGTCGCCGACACCTTCGCCTGGGTCAACAAGAACGGCGGCGTCGGCGGCAAGCAGCTCAACGTCGACACCAACGACTATGGCTACCAGGTGCCGCGCGCGATCGCGCTCTACAAGAAGTGGTCGGCGCCGGATAGCAAGGTTGCCGCGATCATGGGCTGGGGCACCGCCGATACCGAGGCGCTGACCGGCTTCCTCGCCCAGGACAAGATTCCCGACATGTCCGGCTCCTATGCCGCCGCCCTCACCGATCCCGAAGGCGTGAGCGGCAAGGCCAAGCCCGCGCCCTACAATTTCTTCTATGGCCCGAGCTATTCGGACTCGCTGCGCGCAATGCTGATGTGGGCCGCTGAGGATTGGAAGACCAAGGGCAAGTCCGGCAAGCCGAAGTTCGTGCACATGGGCGCCAACCATCCCTATCCGAACGCCCCGAAGGCTGCCGGTGAAGCGATGGCGCAGGAGCTCGGCTTCGAGGTGCTGCCGCCGCTGGTGTTCGCGCTCGCGCCGGGTGACTACAGCGCGCAGTGCCTGAGCTTGAAATCCTCGGGCGCCAACTACGCCTATCTCGGCAACACCGCCGCCTCCAACATCTCGGTGATGAAGGCCTGCAAGACCGCCGGCGTCGAGATCCAGTTCATGGGCAATGTCTGGGGCATGGACGAGAACGCCGCCAAGACGGCCGGCGATGCCGCCAACGGTGTGATCTTCCCCTTGCGCACCGCGGTGAGCTGGGGCGGCGATGCGCCCGGCATGAAGACGGTGATGGAAATCTCGAAGATGTCCGATGCCAGCGGCAAGGTCTATCGTCCCGTGCACTACATCGCGGCAGTCTGCTCGGCGCTGTACATGAAGGAGGCGATCGACTGGGCCGCCAAGAACGGCGGCCCCACCGGAGACAACGTCGCCAAGGGCTTTTACCAGAAGAAGGATTGGGTGCCGGCGGGAATGGAAGGCGTCTGCAATCCCTCGACCTGGACCGACAAGGACCATCGCGGCACGCTGAAGGTCGATCTCTATCGCACCAAGATCTCGGGCGCGACCGACGGCGACCTCAACGATCTCATGGCCAAGGGCACGATCAAGCTCGAGAAGGTCAAGACTGTCGAGCTGCCGCGCAAGCCGGAATTGCTGGGCTGGTGAGGCAAACTCAAGACGTCATGGCCGGGTTTGTCCCGGCCATCCACGTCTGAGCTCACGGCATGAAGTACGTGGATGCCCGGGACAAGCCCGGGCATGACGGGCGTAGCTATTTGGTAGGCACACCAATGACCGACACTCTCGAAGCATCCCGCACCAAGCCGACGGCCGTCTCCGCGCCGCCCCTCCTCGCCGTGCGCAACATCGAGGTCGTCTATGACGACGTCATCCTGGTGCTGCGCGGCCTCAGTCTCGACGTGCCCAAGGGCGCGATCGTGGCGCTGCTGGGCGCCAACGGCGCCGGCAAGTCGACGACGCTCAAGGCGATCTCGGGGCTGCTCAAGACCGAGGACGGCGAGGTCACGCGCGGCGAAATCGTGTTCGAAAACGAGCGGATTGACGGCATTGACCCCGACAAGATCGTCCGCCGCGGCATCTTCCAGGTGATGGAGGGGCGGCGCATCGTCGCCGACATGACGTCCCTGGAGAACCTCAAGCTCGGGGCCTTCACCCGCAGGGATCGCGAGGTCGACGCCGACCTCGACATGGTCTTCAATTATTTCCCGCGCCTGAAAGAGCGTACCGGCCTTGCCGGTTACCTCTCCGGCGGCGAGCAGCAGATGCTCGCGATCGGCCGGGCGCTCATGGCGCGCCCAAAGATGATCCTGATGGACGAGCCCTCCATGGGCCTGTCGCCGCTGCTGGTGAAAGAGGTGTTCTCGATCATCCAGAAAATCAACCGCGACCTCGGCGTCACCATCCTCCTGGTCGAGCAGAACGCGCGCGCCGCGCTGTCGGTGGCGAGCCACGGCTACATCATGGAGCAGGGCAAGGTCGTGCTCGACGGCACCGCCGACGAATTGCGCGACAACGAGGATGTCAAGGAATTCTACCTCGGCGGCGCCGGCGACCAACGCAAGAGCTTCAAGAATCTCAAGAGCTTCAAGCGGCGCAAGCGCTGGCTTTGACATAGCGTTTTCAAGCGAAGTGGGACCGGTTCGCGTGAAGAAAACGCGTCAAAACAAGAGACATTTACTCCAGCACCTGCTCCGCTTCCGTGACTGCGCAGAGAACATGATAGAACGACGACGCGGGAATGGTGTCGATCAGCGACTTGCCGTCGCGATCGAACTGGTCGTACCAGCCGCCCCTCACGGGATGGCTGAGATAATGCCGTTCGAGCCGCACCAGCGCCGCACGCGCCTCGTCCGCTGCGCCCGCCTCGCCGGACTCGGCCTGCGCGATCCACGCCTTCACGATCTCGGTCTGCGGCCACAGCCGGCGCGTGCTGCGGCGGATATTGCCGACGTCGTCCCCCTCGTCGATCAGGCAGCCGGTGGCCGCGTCGCGATAGCGCAGCGCGGTCGCCAGGAGTTCGGCGCGCCGCTGTCCGGTCGGACATCCCGTGATGCGTTCGAACCCTTTCAGCAGCCAGACCCATTCCGCCTGGTGCCCCGGCTCGACGCTGACCGGCTCGATCTTCGACCAGTCCTCCTCGAAATACTCCGTCAGGATGCGCCTCTGCTTGTCGTAGAGATTGGCCAGGAACAGCGCGAAGAATTCGCCGGCACGGTTCTGGAACGACAAATCGTGAGTCGCGTCGAAACACGCGATCATCGCCTCGAACAGATGCATGTGCGGGTTCTGCCGGCGCGGCAGCGAGACCGGAAGGCCTTCGTGCACGCCCCCATGCGGCGAGCGGAGGTGGCCGTCGAGGAAAGCCAGCAGCGCGTCGATCTCGGCACGAACTTGCGCGTCCTGGTCGAGCGCGTAGACGCTCGCGAGCGCGAACAGGATGAAGGCGTGGTCGTAGGCGTCGCGCCGGCCGTCGAGCACCGTGCCCTCCGGCGTCAGCCGGTGCACATAGCCCGGTCGTCCGTCAGGCGCTTTGGCTTTGGCCAGCAGATGCTCCAGTCCCTTCAGCGCGATTGCGCGCCCCTCAGGATACCAGCCCATCTGCGCAGCCTTGGCGTAGCACCAGATCTGGCGCGCCTGAACGAACACGCGCCGCGGCGCGGCCGTATCCGCGGTGCCGTCGCGGTGCAGCCGGTCGATGAAGCCGCCCGCGGCAGGATCCCAGCCGATCGTCGACCACAGCGGCAGCGCCTCGTCGACCATGCGGCGCTTCAGGCGCGCGACGACATCGGCAGCCTCATCCGCCGCAATGTTTCCTACGTCCGCCATCGGGTCCCCTCTAAGCCTCACCAATGGCGGTCTGATACCCATGCCGGTGGCGGCGCGCAACGGATGCCAACACGGAAAGAACAGCCATGACCGCCCATTACGACGCCCGCGAGACGCGTGAGCCAGCAGCGCGCGAGGCCGATCTGTTCTCCCGCCTGCCGGAAGTGCTGCGAGCCGCGATAGCCGCCCCGGCCTATGCCGAGCGGCTGAGAGGTCTCGATACCGCCGCCGTGACCTCCAGAGCGGCACTGGCGGGCCTGCCGGTGTTGCGCAAGTCGGAACTGCCCGCCCTGCACAAGGCCTCTGCGCCCTTTGGAGGCTTCGTGGCGGCAGCCCCCGGGTCGTTCGCCCGCCTCTTCACCTCCCCCGGCCCGATCTTTGAGCCCGAGGGCCGGCAGGCCGACCCCTGGCGCGGTGCGCGGGCGCTGTTCGCGGCCGGGTTCCGCCCCGATGACGTCGTCCTCAACACCTTCAGCTACCACCTCACCCCCGGGGGCTTCATCTTCGATGCCTCGGCGCGTGCGCTCGGCTGCGCCGTGATCCCGGCAGGGCCCGGCAATACCGAGCAACAATTCGAGCTGATCGAGGCCTATCGGCCGGTTGGCTACAGCGGCACGCCGGATTTCCTGAAGATATTGCTCGATGCCGCGGCGAGTTCAGGCCGCGACGTCTCCTCGATCAAGCGCGCGCTGGTCTCGGGTGCCGCGTTCCCGCCCTCGCTCCAGGCCGAGATCAAGGCGCGCGGCATCGACGCCTACCAGGCTTTCGGCACCGCCGATCTCGGCCTCATCGCGTTCGAGACCGAGGCTCGTGAAGGCATGGTCGTCAACGAGGACTTGATCCTGGAGATCGTCAAGCCCGGCACCGGCGATCCCGTGGCGCCCGGCGACGTCGGGGAGATCGTGGTGACGTCGCTCGACCCGCATCATCCCTGGATCCGGCTCGCTCTCGGCGACCTCACCGCAGCGCTGCCGGGCGCGAGTGCTTGCGGTCGCACCAACATGCGCATCAAGGGCTGGATGGGCCGCGCCGACCAGACCACCAAGGTCAAGGGCATGTTCGTCCGTCCCGAGCAGATCGCCGAGATCGGCAAGCGGCATTCCGAGCTCGGAAGACTGCGTCTCGTCGTCACGCGAGAGGGCGAAACCGACGCCATGACACTGAAAGCGGAAACGGCGACCGCGAACGACACCTTGCGCGAAGAGGTTGCGGCCAGCTTGCGCGCCGTGACGAAACTCGGTGGAAGCGTCGATCTGGTCGGTCCCGGCGCGCTGCCGAACGACGGCAAGGTGATCGCCGACGAACGCTAAGAGGCCCTCGCAAAAACCTCAATTTCACTTTGAACACACCACTTTGAACACAGTTTTGTGCAGGAGAGACACCGCCTTAGCGGGTTCATGGCGCAGCACCGCATCTCAACCGCCTGATTTATTGACTCGATTGGGTTCGTTCTGCGCAAACGTGATATTAATGGTGCTCCCTTACCGTGTTCTGGGCCGCGACCTCGGATAGCGCCCGATCCAACCTCGCATAGATCCGCGACTCATAGCGGTTGAGCTTGCGCAGCTCTGGCAGCAGCCGACCCACGACCTCGGCCTGGCGCTCAGCTTCCGAGGACACGAGTACCGGTTTGAGCCGCTCTGGTTTCTGCCGTTGCCGTCGCAATAGCGCTAGCAGGTAGCGCGACTCGGCCAAGCGCGCACGCATGAGCTCCGGCCCCACGGCGCCGAAGTCCAGCATGCGCTGGATGAGGTCGGCTTTGATCTGACGGATATGGGCGAGTTCGAGGTAGGCGCGCGCCGCGCTGAAGGCCGCTTCTAGAAGCTGTGGAGCGCTGCTGCCCGCAAGGATAGCTAGAGCAAGGGATTTCACGGCTTCATCATCCGCAGTGCTCCCGGTGACAATGCTGAGGCCATGGCGTTGGGCGTTACCTGCCGCGCGCCGCTTACCCGCCGCCGTTCGCGGCCCCGTGCTCTTCTGCGCGTTCCGCCTGTTGGCCGCGATCTGACGTTCAGTCGCCATCGTCGCCACTGATCATGACAGCGGTGCCTTCGGCCGGATGCCTTGGCCTCGCCAAGCCGGCCCGGTAGTCCTCAAGCAGCTGCAGGTTTTTGTCGCGGCGCGAACTCAATTCAGCCAACCGGCGATTGATCTCACCCAGCTCAAACAAGCAATGGCGAAAGGCCTCCGCATCGATACTGGCCTCCGACATCCCATATTTGCGTAAGATGTTTGTGACTTTGTTGCGCACCCCTTTGTTGGTAAATGACCGCTCGGCCAAATCATCGATGTCGGCAGCGCCGCTGGCATTTAGCACGATGCTCAACAGGCTTTTCAGTGCCGGACGGCGGGCGGAAGTAAGGATCAGATCCTTGAATCCACGAAGTCGCTGCGTTTCCCATTCGCCATGGATGATCTCGCAGCTCCACATCTCTTCAATGGCGCACCTCGGTTTGAGCTCCGCAACAATCGCTTCACGCATCACCCTAAAGTGCGCCTGAGATTCAGACGGCAGCAAGCGCGGCTCATAGATGAGTGCGGGCTCGGCACCCTGATCCGATCGGCTCATCGGCTCATCCTCCGCTTGGTTGAACGCATGGCGACACTCGGTTGAGATGCACCTTTAGCCGGCCAGCACCTTGGAGCGCGCAAAGCCTTGAAAGCATTTCCGATGAATTGGTAAGCCCAGTCGGTTCTTCGCTGTAGGCTTATTCCCATGTTCCTCTAACTCCTTCGCGGGACTTGCGCGCCGGCGTGGCCTGTCGTTCCGGCCGCCGCGTAAGCGGTAGCAGGCGGGCTCGACATTCTCTGCGCGTTGCGGCGCAATCCGAGGTCAATCAGGAAAAAATAGCAGGGACAGGAATCTTGACGTAGCGGAAAAAACCCGGCGCGCAAGGGATTCCGTTAAAAAAATTTGCATTCTCGGAAATTCAACCCAACTAACAGAGGGCAGCAACAGCACGATACGCGCTGTCGGGAGAACCTGGTGGCGAAGCGATCATTGCCGAAGCGGTCATTGCCGAAACGGTCGTCAACGAAGCCGATCCCTTCCTTGCCGAAGCCGTTATTGCCGAAACCAGCCCTGCCGAAGGCGTCCTTACCGATGCTATCGGGCCAATCATCCACCAAAGCTTTCAGCTTCCGCGCATCCATAACGGCAACGATGATTGGAAAAGACTTCGCGGCTCCCGATCCGCTCGCACGCCTGCTTGCGTTCATGAATGATGAGCGTCTCCCGCGAATGACGCGCGAGAGGATCGCGGCAACGATCGCGCCGTATTTCCATCCTAAGCTGAAGCCCATTCCGGCGAGCGCTGCCCCGGATTATTTTGGACCAAGCGCCCCACACGATCAGGCGGACTCTTATGAGAACTCGGTTCAATCTGCGGAATCTGTTGAGCGATATCGATTGAAATTTGCCCGCCTGCGCGCCGAATTGGCGCTCGATCCCAGCCTCGCAAGCGCGAGCAAGGCTGGCCGGCGGCGGTCCTGACCAATTGAGCGGGTTCAGGGCTCCTCACCCGGGATCGGGCGACCACTACGCAGCTTGACACCGACGCCGCGGCCATTCTCGTCGATGAAATCGACGCCGGCCGCCTCCAGGGTTCGCCGCACCACGATCAGGGTCGCGCGCCGCGGCTGAGTGAAACCGGCCTCGAGCTGGCGAACGGTGACGATGCCGACCTGCGCCTCATCGGCCAATCGTTGCTGGCTCCAGTCCAGCAATCCTCGCGCGGCCCGGCATTGCTCCGGCGTGATCATCGGCATGTCACCATGGCGTTGTTTTCCACTGTTTCTGTCGAAAAATGATTGATTAATCGTTACCGTCTGATAAGATCGCTTCTGTTTAAAAAAGATATTTCGGGAGGATGTTGATGGATAGCCGAGCATTTCCGCCAAGCCGCCGCGCTTTCATCGGCGGCTCGGACGCAAAGATCATCATGGGCGTCGATGAGGCCGCCTTGCTGCGGCTGTGGCAGGAGAAGCGCGGCGAACGGGAACACCAAGACCTGGGCAATGATCTGGTGGTGCAGCTCGGCTCCGTCACCGAGCCCCTCAACCGGCACTGGTACGAGACCCACACCGGGCACAAGGTAAGCGAGGTGCAGCGGCAGTTCTTCCATCCACTTCACCGCTGGATGGCCGCCACGCTCGACGGCCGGATCGAAGCCACGGGCGCGGTGTTCGAGGCCAAATTTATGCTGCCGTGGAATTTCTCGGAAGAGCTCGCGGCCGAAAAGCACATGTCGCAGCTGCAGCACAACATGTGGGTGACGGCATCGCGGACGGCGGTGTTGTCGGTCATTACCGGCGGCGGCAAGTGGGTGGAGATGACGGTCGGAGCCGATCCTCTCTACCAGCACCTGCTGTTGACTGCTGAGAAAAAATTCTGGCGTTGTGTGGAGAGCGGGGAGCCGCCCCGGCTGTTCGGCATCGAGCCGCCGAGAGCGCGCCTGCAAGCGGTGCGCGCGGTGGACATGAGCGCCTCCAACGCCTGGGCTGCTTTGGCGGTGGTGTTTCGCCGCACGCGCGACGCGGCGATCGACCATGAGCGGGCGAGAAGCGAACTGAAGGCCCTCGTGCCGGAAGATGCCCGAGAAGCGACCGGCCATGGGGTACGTGCCAAGCGGTCGAAATCCGGCGCCATCAGCTTTGAGCTGACCGGGCGTCCATAGCTGGTGCCTGAGGACGCCACAGCGCCGCCTGTTGTTTGGAGGAACGGTGAGAGCGGCGGCCGAGCGCGCAAAACCGTTTCACCGCACCGCCTTGAGCTAACCGACGCAGAACCATGTATCGATCAAGCCAGAGCATCAATCAGGTCGCCGCCGCGCTCGCCCGCGCACAGGCCGAGCTAGAAAACCCGGAAAAGTTGCTCACGGCGACGCTGCCTGGGCCCTTCCCCAACAGCGAATGCCGCAGCTTCCGCTATGCCTCCTTAGCGCGCGGGCTTGAGATCGTGCGCAAGAGCTTGAGCAAACAGGAGATCGCCACGGTGCAGGCCACGGCGCTTGAGCCGGAGAGCGGGCTGATCCGGCTCACCACCGCCCTGCTCCACAGCTCGGGCGAATGGATTGCCTCAGACTGGCCCGTCTGCACCATCGCCGACATCGCCGCGCCGCATCGGATGGGCGCTGCGCTGACCTACGCGCGGCGATACGCGCTGTTCACGTTGGTCGGGATTGCCGGCGAAGATGAGTTCGACGCACCGGATCTTGCCATCAGGCCCGGATCCAACCCACCGGCTGATGAATTAGGATCTCCTCCCGGGGTGGCCCCGCCTGGCTCGCCTCTGCCCGCGGCCAAAGCCAACGCGCCCTGGCGCGCAGAAACGAAACGTGCCGCCGCCGGTCAGGCCGCGGCCCCCGCAGCCGAACCCAAAACTTCTGAAGCGCTCGCCGCGCGCCTACTCGCCGAGCTTCAGTCACTTGCCAATGTGGAGGACATCGACCGCTGGGCACAGCGGGTGTGGCGGCACGCGAACACACTCACAGTCCGGGGGGCCCAGCGGCTTGGCGAAGCTCTCGAGGACCGGCTCACCCGGCTGCAAACCTCCGAACAATCCACGCCAAGCCCGGAAGCGGCGGACAAGGATGGCGCAGCCGGCTGGGCTCGCGTCGGAAAACCGCAGCGGCGCCGCGATCGCGAACACCTGCGGTTCGTCGCCAAGCAGCCCTGCCTCGCTTGTGGCCGGAGCCCGTCGGATCCGCACCACCTGCGGTTCGCGCAGCCCAGGGGGCTTGGTCTGAAGGTGAGCGACGAATTCACCGTGCCGCTCTGCCGCGCCCATCACCGGGAGCTGCATCGGGCAAGCAACGAAGTCGAGTGGTGGTTGCGGTTAGCCATCGAGCCGCTTGAAGTGGCCCGCAGGCTTTGGCTGACAACGCACCCCTTATAGCCGCACCTGCACGCGCTTTAGAGCTGCCGGTCGTGCTTGTTGGCGATGAACGTCGCCGAGCTCGCCCGGAAACCTAGTCGAAGACGCCACGCCTCGCAGGCCTCGGGCATCGATACTGCGCGCAAGACTCTGCGCCAGCAAGAGATCGCCATCATCCAGACCACGTGGATCGAAGCGTCCACCGGCACGATCCAACTCACCACGTTGCTGGTGCATTCTTTCCGGCGAGTGAATTTCCTCGGACTGGCGGCCTGTGCGCCGGATGCGGTGGCGTGCCCGGCCTTGGCGCCAGCCAAACTGACAAACCCGGGCAAGACCCTGACCGGGATGATCCGCTCGCCGTTCCTGCGCGATGACGACCGCACCTTTCGCTAGGCCTCGCTGGCGAGCCGCGATCGTGACCAGCTTTCGTGCGTTTCGACGCGTGCCATTTTTACGTAGCAAGCATGCAAAGTGACGGAGCGTTTCGTTCCATCCGGCAAAACTTGGACTAAAGCGTGATGGCATTAGGTTTGATAGCCTGAATTTTTGAGGTAGTTGGCGCATTCTTTGAGGGTGAAGGCATCGAGTGCTTAGCCGATTGCGGCGCAGACCGCATCGACGGTTCGCGCGGCCGCCTTGTGGCGCGGGTGCTTGAGCTTGGCAAAGACCTGCTCGATCGGGTTCAGATCGGGCGAGTATTGGGGCAGGAAGAAGAGCTTGGCGCCGACTGAACGGAGCGGCCTCCAAGGTACCGCTCGCTTTTCGAGCCGGATGCTCTGGGATACACTCTGCAACCGAGGCGGACAGCCCGGTCGGATAGCGCTTATGAGGATCGTACCAATGAAAGCAGACCAGGGCGGTGGCAGACTACTCGCCAAAAGAATCCAGCAGACTGCGCCCGAAGTAAAGCCGTCGCGCAACAGCGCAGCGACAAAATCCGTGCCGCCCGCGCTGCTTGCCTGCGCAGATATGTCTCAATCACTCATCTATCGCATCCGGCGAACCCAGCTAATGGTCTTTAAAGACGTCAGCCGGCGGCTTGCCGCCTTTCAGATCGGCCCGTCGCAATTCTTCGTCCTATCGTTGATCGAAGCCAATCCAGGCGCCAATCAGCTCGCCATCGCGCAATCGCTATCGATCGAGCGCGCTGGACTCGGGAGGCTGGTCGACCAGCTGGAGCGGCGCGGGCTAGTACAGCGCTCTACCTCAGCGGCCAATCGGCGCTACTATGTGCTCTATTTGACCGAAGCCGGCGCCGAACTGTTGGGTCGCTTGCGACCGGCGATTGCCGAAAGCGAGGAGGAGCTAGCCGTAAGGATCGGGCCGAATTGCTTCCGCGAGCTTCAACGGACGCTGGACCGACTGGGAGATCCCTGAAGGAAGTGCGCACCTAAACTTTCCACACCATCTGTCCAGGTGCCATGCAGATTTAAGGAAACCAAGACGCGCTCGCTTGCGCATCCAGCATACCTTCGGGAACAGCGAGCTAGGATCTAACTGCCTGAAAATGAGAGATCGCAGCCTGACCTTAGCGATTGGACGTCTGACTCGCCAACTCCATCGCCAAGTCTAGAGCCGCAATTCCAATTTGATCCATAGGGTGGGACATACAACGCCGGTCCATCCAAGCCACTATGGCGGTGAAATCACCACCGCCGATGATGTCCTTCACAGCACTGACATTTAGCCCGCTAACGAAGCCCACAACCCAGGATTCGAACGCTGCCTTGACGACCGGGTTCTTCCTTCTATTCATCCAGCTGGTGCAAGATTGCGAGCCGGCGCCGACGATTGTTGAACCGGCGTGTAGGCATGTCGTTGGGAGAATTATTAGCAACGCAATGGCAAGGGCTCGTTTCATCTTTTCCTCGACGCGAAAACGGCTGCTTCCAGAAGGCTATATCTGGCAATTGCGAAGCTCAGCAAAAAAGAGTAGCCAACTGGGCGACAGGTTGCGGTCAGCCTTCACACTGACCATCCGCGGTGCTGGAGGTCTACTGGCGACCTGAACCGGTCGCAATCTCAGCTACTCCCGCCGGCTCACAGGTCGGCGGGCTTTTCTATTAACCTGGGGTGCTGGGATATGCGGCAGTTTGGGCTGATCCTAGCTCGGCTTCAGACCCATTGTGCGGCGACATCATTTTAGCTAACGTGGTTCTGTTTTAGTCTCAGTTGCGTTCAAGAGTCATGATTACGTACAAGCAGTACCACATCCAGCGATTTGAGCACGGCCATAGGGGCTGGGTTGCCCGCATTACGCGGGCGGATGGTCAGAACATCCGCACCATCCTGCCGGCCTCTGAGCATCCTTACCTCGATACGAAGCCCACCGCTTCCGCAGAGGAAGCTGAGAAGCTCGCCAAAGAAGGCATCGACTTCGGCGGGGTGGTTTGACGGGCCCCTCGAGAGCACGTCTGCATCTTGCAGGCGAGAGCTCGCCGCAGCGCTCGGAGAAAATCGCTCCCCTGGTCGTGCGTTGCACCGCCCCTTGATTGAGAGAGCGCGGCATAAATCATGCATCGCCAACGGCCAATTAATTCCCAGCCTGTCACCTGCGGCTCATAGCGAGATACCCTGCTTCCCCAGCCAGGCCAGCGCGGCGGAGCAAACGGCTGAAAGTAACGCGGTCCAAAACCAGGACCGTCCACGGGCGGCACTGATCGAACGTCAGATACAAGAAGCTCCAAGAAGGGGCTCCATTTAAGGCTAGACCAGCACCTCATAAACTACTGTTTTGCCCGACGGCGCAAGCGAAATTTCGGTTTTTTCGATGCGCGCCGTTTGGGCTGGCCCTCGTAGGCCGCTTGTCCGGCGAAATGCCGGCGTAAGTCCCTAGGGCGCTACCTCAGACTGGAATCCGGCCAGCGAGGAACTTCATCTGCGGGCCTCGGTCGGCGAAAGTTCTCCCGCACCATCGCGTAGACCACAAAGAGGCCGATGGTGATGGCGACCGCCAACAGTGGGAAGATGTAGTTCATGCAGCCTCCAAGACTTTGGAAATATTAGCAGAGGAACGCGAGCCGTCCAATCGGACGATGTTTCCCGGCTTGAGCGGGCACTTTGCGGTTCCTGCCTCTATGGCCTCGATCTGTTGTGATCCGTGTTCCGCTTCACGCGTTTGAGCCCCCGCCGCTGCCGCGACAGGGCAGCCTTCTCATACCGCTCCAAGCTGGGCAGGTATCTCAATGGCTTTGGTTCAGCGCCCTCAATCACTGCCAAGATCAGACCTAACCTAAGAGCTCGCAGGCGATCCTGTCGACTCCTAGCTTGAGCCAGATCTTGAAGCGCGGCTTCCGTATCCGCGCCTTTGAATTCCTCCGCAAGGATTATATCGAAGCCGGCGCAACAGGAGGTTCGATTTCCCAGCGACCGGTCCTTGGCCGGGGCCTTTGGGATGACCGGGTGAACAACGGGTCCGCCCTTTCAGCTGACAATCTGCCGTGTTATCTTCGAGCTCACTGCAAAGCGCGCCACGTTCAAGAAGGCGGTGGACGCCGCTATCGCTTGTCGTCGCTCGAGTTCGGCGCTGGCCGGGTTGGGCAACGCCGCGGCGACGGCGGGCCGGCACATTGTGCTCTTCGGCTGGTGGAATGCGCTGCAAAATGGGGCAGTTTTGTCGTGTCCATCGATGTCAAGGTCGCTGGCACGTTCAATGCGACGCCCTAGGAAGTCAGACGCTCGGCAATGGCGGCGTCGGGTATGTCCTTTTGCACTGGTGTTCTCCGATCTTCCGAAAGGCCGGCATAGGTGCGAATTGCGGTCACGTCCGCAACAGACGCGGCGAAGGTGGTACGGGTTAGCTTTGTCGCCGGCTTGGATGGGGCGGTCGACCACACGAATCCGTAGGTCGCGGTTGGCAACCTCCATGCGTTCACCGAATTGGCCCCTCGACGGCACCCACCCGGACGACGCCGGCCATATCCTGAAGAATGCCTTCGTAGCGGCGATCGATGGCTCCTGGTCGAACTATCAAGCGGCATATCCTTCCGAGTTCGGCTAAGGCCGCATTCGTGACCTTCGTCAAGATGCAGGAATGGCAATATCGGCCATTCTAATTCTTAGTAGCGGTCATAGTACCGTGGCCGGTCCCCATAGCCTGGGGCGTCATATCGGTGATGTCGATAACGATAGCCGTATGGCGGGTCGTCGGGCAGCGGCCTCTTATAGGTGCCGGGGGCGTGATAGTTATTCGGGTAGCAGCGGCCGTTCGAAAAGTTGAAGTCATAGCCTGGCGGGCATCCGCCGTCTCTTCCTCGGAATTGGATTTGCTGGAATTGAGCTTCCTGGGCAGGCGCGCCCGCTACCGGTCCAAGGGCAACCAGCGCCAGTATTGCAGTGTGAATAAGCACTGTTTCTCTCCCTCTTGATCAATCTGCAGCGAAAGCCACGATAGCAACTTCCACTACGTGCAGCATGGGCCGCGAACATGGAATCGCCCCTGAACGGGGCGTTCACCAGCCGTTCACACTGGAATGCGCTTGTTGCGGCCGCCGAGGTCCATGGACCAGCGCCTCGATCGTCGGCAATGGGGTCAAGGCCGTGGCTTCGAGGGGGTGTTCTAGGTTGGGTTGCGGTGGCAGGAGTTTTGGACCTCTCAACCAAGCGAGAATTTTCTAATGGCGGTACGATCAAGCACGCTTAATCATCGGATGTGGCGGATGGCGATGAAGGCAACTCCGCTGCCAATTCTCGGCCGTTCGCGCGACTCATCGTTCTGGCAGAGCCATTGGCGAGAACGGCAGCCGGAGCCGAGTTGGCCGGATATGCTGAGGCAACGGAACTCAAGTGGTTCGCCAAACAGATCGTTGATCTTCGACCGAAAAGTCGCGCGGCGAGTAGCTACATCAACGCGCCGCAAGACGACACCGCTGTCCTCAATCCGTAGCGACGTCTTTCGTCAGAGCGAGTTCATTTGAAGGAAGCGGATTTTGCAGGAATGTGGTGAGCGGCTTGATGCTCCGCCGCTCAATAAAGAAGTATGTCAGCCAGGCGATCATTCCAAGGAAAACCGGCAGGGCTACCGCCCGCAAGAGTAGGTCGATCGGCCGATCGTCGCCGATATGCAGCGCCTGAAGGATCATGTGGCCTACGTCCTGATGGATCAAGTAGAGCGGATAGCTGATCAGGCCAATGAAGGCGGCAGGCCGCAGAAATTTCGGCGCTTCGTATCGAGAGGCGAGAAACACGGCAAGTGTGCCAAGCGATAGCGTAAGAAGCCGCCATCCTTCCATTGGAATAGACGGTTGCTGATAATGCAGAAATTGATGGGCGCATTCGAGGAACAGCGCAGTCGCCAAGCCAAATAGCGCTTGCTTGGGATTGCCACCGGCTAGAGAAGCGACACTTAGGCCTGCGATGAAGAAGGCGAAAAAGTCATTTGTGTAAAACGTGCTCGGGCTCGACAGAGCAAAGCGCGCCAGGCAGTAGGCACAGACCGCAGGCAGGAGGAATTTGCGGAGGCCGAGTGCAAGGATTGCTGCGCAAAGTGCATAGAACTGAAACTCCACGAACAACGACCAATACGCCCAATCCGGCGGCGCAAAGTCGATGCGGAGAACGTTGAGGGTGGGGAGCGCAACGAGTGTGTAGGCGTAGTCGCGCCACGACACCAAGCGGGACGGCTCAATGAGTTCTGGAGTAGCGTGCTTGAAAGCAGTCGTCAGGAAGCCGCAGACGACGAGAGCCGGAAGCAAGCGGCCAACGCGCTTGCAGTAAAAATGCCAGGCGGACCGTGAGGTCTCGGCGCTGAACGAAATGCAGTACCCGCTGATGATGAAGAAGAGGAGAACGCCGTGAGTCCCCCGATTGAACAAGGAGACCGGCACGAAGTGATAAAGCAGTACCCAGATTATCGCGACTGCCCGCAGGCAATCGATTCCAACCGACCGGTGGTCGTGTTTCAAATTGCGCCCCGTCGTTTGTAATTGTTTCCAGCTCCTACCACTAGGGGCCGAGAGCGGACAACCGTTGATTGATAAGAAGCTAATGGAACTCGGACGGGTGTGTCCTATAGGACGCAGGCGATCGTGCATGGGCCCAAAGATAATGGCGGACGCGCCGAGGCGCTCCGAAAGGGGATAGACAAAATTCGCCAAATCATGGTGGGATGGCTCTGGGTTTGATCACCCGGACCAGAGCTAGGCCGCCTTCCCTTAGCAAACGAACCCGGAGATGACCCTGACCGCCGTGATCCGGTCTCCATTCCCACGTGAAGACGACCGAACCTTCCGCTACGCCTCGCTGGCCTCCGGCCTGGACATCGTGCGCAAGACGCTCAGCCAGCAGGAGATCGCAGCGATCCAGACCACCCGGATCGAGCAGCTGACCGGCCAAGTGCACCTCACCACCCTGCTCGCCCACGCCTCCGGAGATGGATCCCTTCTGATCTACCGGTCTGCTCCAGCAAGGAAGTCGAAACGCCACATCGGATGGGAGCGGCACTGACCTACGCCCGCCGGTGCCCTGTTTGACTTGGTCGGGATCGCCGGGGAGGACGATTTAGATGCGCCCGACGTCGTAACAGGGCCTCCCGGCTGCCACCGAGCCGCAGACCGCACCAGGACCGAAAGGCAAGCTTCCGAAGAGCGTCCTCAACCGCCCTCCTGTCTTATCTCCTGAACGCTCGGCCGAACTCCTGGACCGGCTCTTGGGCGAGCTTGCTCTCCAAGACGACAGCGAAGGGCTGCTCGCCTGGGCCAAGATCAGCCTGCCCCTGAAGAACACCCTCCTGGAGGCGGACGCCTGGGTTCTCGAGGCCGCCTACCAGAAGAGGTTTGAGGAAGCCGCCCTTCCCGACATTAATCTAGCAGACTAGCGGCTCGTGTCAGCTGTCAGATGGCCCCTACCTAAGGACCCTCCTTCGGAGACACCCAGCGACGTTCACGCAACAGCCAACGCCCCTCCCGGAGAGAAGGTCGGCCTCGCCTTAAAGAGCCGCCTCGCAGACGAAGCAAGGATCACCTCCTTCATCCGCATCTAGGGTTGTTTGGTCTGCCAGAAGACCCGCGCTGACGCGCATCACCTGAAGTTTGCTCAGCCACGAACCTTGCGACGCAAAGTCAGCGACGAGTTTACCGTCCCGCTTTGCCGATCCCATCATCAATCCCTGCACCGGCACGGAGACGAAAGAGTTTGGTGGACCAATCTCCAGATATCGCCACTGCCGATGCCAAAGCGCTTTGGAATGCGAGTCCCGTCCATCAGACGGATGGAGCAAGCCTCTCCGTATCTGCCCAAGCTCCGCTCTCGCAGGTGCAACGGCAATTAACATTCCAAGCGACCGACCTCAACCGCAAATGCTCGCCACGTTGCCCTCGCAGTTCGAAGCGCTCTGCCCGTCACCCCAACTATTGCCGGGGGAGAACATTGATCATTATCATGCTCTTCAGGCTGAAATCTTTCGCGACATCAATCCACGGTGCGCGATCGAATGGCTTCTCGCCATCGACATTGCCGAACTCTCCTGGGAGATGCAGCGCTACCGGATCCTGCGATACAGGATCCTTAGCACGTACCCCGCAGAGGGCGGTCGAGACGGCGCTTCGGCGCGTGGACGTCGGGGGCATGCCTCCAGACTTGCAGGACGTCGCCGAAATCTACACGATTAGGAACCCGCTGGATTGGCAGCTCGACCCGTCTGCCGCGGTTCAAATCGAAGCCCGGCTCCGCTCCTACGGCTTTGATCAACACACCTTGAACATGGAAACCTACGTCCAGGCCCGAGAGATCCTGTCTGTATTTGAAGCGCTCCTGAACGGAATACAACTTCGACCCTTACTGTTGCTCAAAGAGATCAACCATTTACGCCGCGCGAATACCAATCATGTTGAGGCTCGCCGAACTTCACCAACCAAATGCAATTCTCGACCGCCTCATACGAATGCGGGAGCCATAGAACCAATGAGCCGATTGCAGGTGTGATCGAGGGCAGTCACACGAACGAAACCAAGGGCGCGTTCAAACCACTCAGGTTCTAGGTCGCTCGAGTTGAGTGAAAGCGAGCCGTTTGGTTTGGAACTCCAAAGATTTCACCAGGACCGTTCTGATTTGTGGCTCGCTCAAGATTGGTCGAAAACAACTGCATGCTGAGCGAAGAACGCACGATCAAGCTGCTCAGGAGTCGAAGATCGAAGGAGCCAGCCCGCCCTCCGGCAGCTCGCTGCCAAAGCGCTGCCTCCTTGTTCGAGTGAACGGATAGGGCGCATCAGCCCAGGAAGAACTGCTCCCCCTCTCGTCATGACCGACGTCCCCGCTAGCATGTCCTACCGAGATGGGCTATCAGCGCAGCCAGGTTGTTCCAAACTAGGTTTTCATCGGTCGGCGGATGACGCGTCTTTCGCATCTCACCTCGCGCAATTTCCTGATCGCGCTCCACGACCTGCTGGCGACCACAGCGGCGCTTTTTGCCACTTTCTATTTGCGCTTCGAGGGCGGCGACGGCTTCTTCGAACGCTTGCCGCTGCTGTTCCAGATCCTGCCCTATTTCCTCACCTTCAGCGTGGTCGTGTTCTTCATCTTCAACCTTACCACGACGAAATGGCGCTTCATCTCGCTGCCTGACGCGCTGAACATCATCCGCGCAGCGACCGTGGTGGCGGTCGGCCTGCTTGTGCTCGACTATATCTTCGTTGCCCCCAATGTCCGTGGCGCCTTCTTCCTCGGCAAGGTGACGATCGTCCTCTATTGGTTCCTAGAGATCGCTTTCCTCAGCGCCCTGCGCATGGCTTATCGCTACTTCCGCTACACGCGGGTGCGGCGTCATGCCCGCAATGATGACGCCGCACCCACGCTGCTGATCGGGCCAACTGCGGATGCCGAGGTGTTGTTGCGCGGCGTCGAGAGCGGAGCGATCAAGCGAATCTGGCCGGTCGGCATATTGTCGCCCTCACGCGCCGATCTGGGCCAGCTCATCCGCAACGTGCCGGTGCTGGGCGGCATTGATGACGTCGAGGACATCCTTACCGATCTTGCCAACCGCAACAAGGCGATCGCCCGTCTTGTGATGACACCGTCGGCTTTCGAGCCGGAAGCCCATCCGGAATCGGTCTTGATGCGGGCGCGCAAGCTAGGCGTGATCGTCAGTCGCATGCCCTCTCTGGAGAGCGGCGAAGCGCCGCGGCTCACCGCTGTCGCGGTCGAGGACCTCCTGTTGCGGCCGAGCGAAAAGATCGACTATACGCGCCTGGAAACCTTGATCAGGGGCAAGGCGGTGATCGTCACCGGGGGTGGGGGCTCCATAGGATCCGAGATATGCGAGCGCGTCGTCGCATTTGGCGCGGCGCGCCTGCTGATCTTGGAGAATTCCGAGCCGGCGCTCTACGCAGTCACCGAGACGCTCGCCGCGCGCAGTTCCGGCGCTGCGATCGTAGGGCGTATTGCCGACATCCGTGATCGCGAGCGCATCATGCGCCTGATGGCCGAGTTCAAGCCGGACATCGTGTTCCATGCCGCAGCTCTCAAGCACGTGCCGATTCTTGAGCGCGACTGGAGCGAGGGGGTTAAGACCAACATCTTCGGCTCCATCAACGTCGCCGATTCCGCGCTTGCCGCTAGCGCCGAGGCCATGGTGATGATCTCGACCGACAAGGCGATCGAGCCGGTATCGATGCTCGGTCTGACCAAGCGTTTCGCCGAGATGTATTGCCAGGCGCTCGACCATGATGTAGCGGCCAGCGCCAGCGTCAAGCCGCCGATGCGGGTCATTTCGGTCCGGTTCGGCAACGTGCTGGCCTCGAACGGCTCGGTCGTGCCGAAGTTCAAGGCCCAGATCGAGGCCGGCGGCCCCGTCACCGTCACCCATCCCGAGATGGTCCGTTATTTCATGACCATCCGCGAGGCTTGCGATCTCGTCATCACGGCGGCGACGCACGCGCTCGGACCGGCGCGGCCGGATGTCTCGGTCTACGTGCTCAACATGGGACAACCGGTGAAGATCGTCGACCTCGCCGAACGCATGATCCGGCTCTCCGGCCTTGAGCCCGGCTATGACATCGAAATCGAGTTCACGGGCATGCGCCCAGGCGAGCGGCTGTACGAGATCTTGTTCGCCTCCGAGGAGCCGACCTGCGAGATCGGCGTTCCCGGCATCATGGCGGCGCAGCCGAACGAGCCGCCGATGCAGACGCTGCGTACATGGATTGCGGCGCTCGAGCAGGCGATCGCCCGAGACGATCGCGCCACCATCAGGACCATCCTGAAGGATGCAGTGCCCGAATTCGCGTCGACCGCGGTAGGACCCAAAAGCGAGGTTGCTTCGCGATTTCACCGATCAAGCGGCCGTAGGTAGAGCGGGATTGCTGTCAGTGTGCACGCTTTGGATGCGTGAAAACGCTCCTCTTGCGCGGCTGCAATCAACTCGCGTCCAGCACCGCCGCACCTTCGTGGTGCCCGTGCTCGATTCCCACGCAAATTTTGATCACATTCGGTCGTGTGGACCCCTTTCTAGGCCCTTCTATAGAAGCTGCGACCAATGTAGATCGGGCCGCTGCGCTGACAAAGCGGTTGACGCGTGCCATTTTGGCGAGTGAAGCCTGGGCGCGGGAACCTTGCATCGTCCCACCCGCTCCCGTATTACCAGCCCTGTAACGATATGGCCTGGAACTGGCCTTTCCTGGATTTCAAGACGTGCTTGAACGAACCCTCGTCACCATCGCCGAAACTGAGACCATTGAGGAAGCTTTCCGGCGCCTGAATGCGAATATGCTTGGTATCCTGTTCGCGCAGGACGCGAGCGGGCGAATCGTCGGCGCAGTGACGGACGGCGACATCCGCAGACGCATGCTGTCCGGCACCACGATCCAGGATCCGGTAGTGACCTGTATCAATCGCAACTTCGTCTGGGCGCGGACCGGCGGTCCGCGCGAGCAGATCCTCAAACTGCTCGACCAGCGCGTGCACGTGGTGCCGATCCTCGATGGCGAAGGACGACTGGTCGACGTGTTCAGCCGCGAGCTGTTCAACCTGTCAGAGGAGAGCGAGGTGTTCGCGCGCGCCCGCTCGCCGGTGCGGATCAGCTTCTCCGGCGGCGGCACCGACCTGACCCACTATTTCGTGGAGAATGACGGCGGCGCGGTGATCAACGCCACGATCAAGATGTACGCTCACGCGACGTTGCGGCGCCGGAACGATTCCAGCATCCGGATCTATTCGCACGATTTCCGGCGTACGATCGAGGCCGACAATCTCGCAGAACTCGGAACGGACGGAGAGCTTGCGCTGATCAAGTCCGTCGTGCGCCTGATCAAGCCGACTTATGGGTTCGAGCTCGAGGTCTCCGCCGACTTCCCGGTCGGCTCAGGCCTCGGCGGCTCGGCGGTGGTCACCTCCGCCATCATCGGCTGCTTCAACGAATTCCGCGGCGACCAATGGGACCGCCACGAGATCGCGGAGATGGCGTTTCAGGCCGAGCGGCTGATGCTCAACATCCCCGGCGGCTGGCAGGATCAGTACGCTACCGTGTTCGGCGGCTTCAATCACATGGAGTTCTTCTCCGACCAGAACACCATCGTGCCGCTGCGCCTCGACCCCAACATCATCGCCGAGCTCGAGGAGAGCCTGGTGCTCTGCTACACGGGCTCTGGCCGCGATTCCGGCGCCATCCACCGCGACCAGAAGGCTCAGCACGAGACCAGCGACGCGGTCGCCGCAGCCGCCAAGCAGAAGGAAGTGACGCGCGACATCCGGCGGCATCTCCTGCGCGGCCAGCTCCTGGAATGCGGCCGACTGATCGACGAGGCCTGGCACGCTAAGCGGAAGCTGAGCTCGAAGATCTCTTCGGACGCGATCGATGCGATCTACGATTTCGCCAAGCAGCATGGCGCGGTCGGCGGCAAGCTGCTGGGCGCCGGCGGCGGCGGCTATTTCATGTTCTTCGTACGGCCGTTCGAGCGCTACCAGCTCATCGCCGCGCTGGAGCAACAGGGGCATAGCTGTTCGCGCATCATGTTCGAAGAGAACGGGCTGCGAACTTGGAAGTCGCGTTTTCCCGCGCGATTCGTCTGACGCATATGAGACGAGAATGTTGATGACATCGCCCAAACAGCCCGCTCCGGTCCGCATCGGCAACCGTCTACTGGGCGACGGCGAACCCTGCTACGTCATCGCCGAGATCGGCAACAACCACAATGGCGACTTCGACCGCGCCATTGCGCTGGTCGATGCCGCAGTCGCGGCCGGAGCCGATTGCGCCAAATTCCAGATGCGCAAGCTGGACGAGGTCTACCGTGCGTCGAGCCTTTCGGGCAAGGACGACGACCTCGCCGTCGAGTATACGCTCGATCTCTTGCGGCGCTTCGAGCTGCCGACCGCGCAGCAGAAGAAGATCGCCGAGTATTGCGCAGCGAAGGGTATCCAGTATCTCTGCACTCCCTGGGACGCGAGCAGCGTCGCCGTGCTCGAAGATTTCGGCGTGCAAGCCTACAAGGTTGCCTCAGCCGACCTTACCAATTTGCCGCTGCTCGCGCGCCTCGCCGCCACCGGCAAGACGCTGATCGTCTCGACCGGCATGAGCACGACGGACGAGATCAGGGCCGCGGCGAAGTTCCTCGACGAGCGCAACGCGAGCTACGTGCTGCTGCATTGCCAGAGCACCTATCCGGCCGCGCTTCACAACATCCATCTGCGTTTCATGGAAACGCTGCGCGAGATCCATCCGGTGGTCGGCTATTCGGGCCACGAGCGCGGCGTTGCCGTTTCGACGGCCGCCGTCGCGCTCGGCGCCGTCGTCATCGAACGTCACATCACTCTCGACCGCGAGATGGAAGGCCCGGACCATGCCGCGAGCCTGGAGCCGGAGGAATTCAAGTCGCTGGTCTCCGGCATCCGCGAGGTGGAGGCGGCGCGCGGCGAGAAACGGGCCGAACGCGCGCTGAGCCAGGGCGAGTTGATCAACCGCGAGAACCTCGCCAAGAGCCTGGTGGCCGCGCGCGACCTCTCGGCCGGCACCGTGATCTCGGAAGCCGACATCGCGGTAAAGAGCCCGGGACAGGGCCTGTCGCCGCTGAAGATGCCGGCGCTGCTCGGTCGCAAGCTGACGCGGACGATGGCGGCCGACGACTATTTCTTCCAGAGCGACCTCGACGAAGGCGCTGCGAAAGCTCGGCGCTACCGCTTCGACCGCCCCTGGGGCGTGCCGATCCGCTATCACGACGCAGAGCGCTTCCTGGAGATCTGCGAGCCTGACATCATCGAATTCCATCTCAGCTACAGCGACATGGAGCGCGATCCCGCGGCGTATCTGTCCGGCACCTATGATCTCGGCTTCGTCGTGCATGCGCCGGAGCTTTTTGCCGGCTCCAAGCTGATGGACCTGGCAACCCCTGACGAGGCCCTGCGGCGCTATTCGCTGGAGCAGACGCAGGCGGTGATCGACATCACCCGCGGCCTGAAGAAATACTTTCCCAAGACCAAGCGTCCGCCCATCGTCGCCAATATCGGCGGCTTCACCATGGACGAGCCGCTGCCGGCGGAGGAGAAAGCCGAGCGCTACCGCATCTTCGCGCGGAGCTTGACCGAGCTCGACATGGACGGCGTCGAACTGACGCCGCAAACCATGGCGCCGTTCCCCTGGCATTTCGGCGGTCAGCGTCACCAGAACATCTTTATATTCCCGGACGAGTCGGCCGCATTCTGCGCCAAGCATGATTTGCGCATGTGCGTCGACATTTCGCACACGAAACTCGCCGCCAATCATTTCGGCTTCGACTTCGCGCAAGGCCTCGCCCAGCTCGGGCCGCACACCGCGCATCTGCATTTCGGCGACGCCAAGGGGCTCGACGGCGAGGGTCTTCAGATCGGCGAAGGCGAGATCGACTTCGACGAGATCGGACAGGTGCTGCGCAAGCATGCGCCGACGGCCTCGTTCATTCCCGAGATTTGGCAGGGCCACAAGAACATGGGCGAAGGCTTCTGGACCGCGCTCGAGCGTCTGGAGGGGCACATCTGATGGCGCGCAAGACGCTGGCCGTGATCGCCGCGCGCGGCGGCTCCAAGGGCATCCCGCACAAGAACCTGCTGGACCTTTGCGGCAAACCGCTGATCGCGTGGACAGTCGAGCAGGCACGCGCGGCGCGGGGCGTCGACGTGGTGGCGGTCTCTTCGGACAGCGACAGCATCCTCGCCGCGGCCGAGGCCGCCGGAGCCGTCGGCGTGCGGCGCCCGGCCGATATTTCGGGCGACCTCGCCTCCTCCGAATCCGCCTGGCTCCATGCGCTCGATGCGATCGATGAGCGGATGGGACGGTTCGAGCGGATCGTCGCACTCCAGGCGACATCGCCGATGCGCGAACCCAGCGACATCGAGAACGCGCTCGCGACCTTCGATCGCGATCATCTCGACAGCCTGCTCTCGGTCTGCGAGGTCGAGGATTATTTCAACTGGCGCATCGGCGCGAATGGACCGGAGCCGATCAACTACGATTATCGCAACCGCCGCATGCGGCAACAGATCGAGAAACGCTATTTGGAAAACGGCTCGTTCTACGTCCTGATCCCATCCCTCCTGCGCGAGCAGAACAACCGTCTCGGCGGCAAGATCGGCTTCCACGTGATGGAGCGTCACAAGATGTTCCAGATCGACCGCCCCGAGGACGTCAAGCTTTGCGCCGCCATCATGCAAAGTTACGGCTATGCCTGACCTCAGCGCCTTCTCGCTCAAAGGCAAGATCGCGGTGGTCACCGGCGCCTCGCGGGGCATTGGCGCGGCCATCGCGACCGGCCTGCGAGATGCGGGCGCTACCGTGTTCGGCCTCAGCCGTTCCGGGACCGCACCGCAGGACGTGACCGCAATTGCCTGCGACCTCTCCGACGACAAGGCGATCGAAAACGCATTCGGCATGATCGCCGCGCAAGGCGGGCGTATCGACGCGTTGGTCAACGCCGCCGGCATCAGCCTCCCCGCAAAAGGTGATGAGAGCGAGCTTGCGCGCTTTCGCGCCACGGTCGCGACCGACCTCACCGGCGTTTACGCCACCATCCTTGCCGCGTATCCGCTCCTGAAGAAGGCGGGCTCGGCTGCGATCGTCAACGTCACCAGCATCAACTCGATCCGCGGCTTTCCCGGCAATCCCGGCTACGTGGCGGCGAAGGCGGGTCTTGCCGGGCTGACGCGCGCACTCGCGGCCGACTACGCGCCCGACGGCATCCGCGTCAATGCACTTGCTCCGGGCTATGTCGCGACAGAGATGACCGCGAAGAGTTTTGCCGATCCCCTCATGCACGAAGACAGGCGCCGCCACACCATGCTCGGCCGGTGGGGACAGCCCGCCGACATGGTAGGAGCGGCCGTTTTCCTGACGTCGGAAGCCTCTGCTTATGTGACCGGTCAGGAGATCTTCGTCGACGGCGGCTGGGTCGCCAAAGGCCTCGCCATCAGCTCGGATAGCAAATCGTGACCGCAACGCTGCAACGAATCGGCTTCATGCAGGGACGGCTCTCGGCCCTGGTCGACGGCAAGATCCAGGCCTTCCCCTGGGACGAGTGGCAAAAGGAATTTTCACGCGCGAAGGAGCTCGGCCTGACACGGATGGAATGGACCATCGATCAGGAACGGCTGCGCGAGAACCCGCTGACGACCGAGCCGGGGCAGCAGGAGATTCTGGCACTGTCACGCGAGAACGGCGTGCGCATCCCGAGCCTGACGGGCGACTGCTTCATGCAGGCTCCATTCTGGAAGGTCGATGCCGTCGTGCGCGACGCGCTCGTCGCCGACCTCGATCTCCTGATCACCGCCTGTAGCCGCATCGGCATCGAGTTCGTCGTGATCCCGCTGGTCGACAACGGCAAGATCGAGCGCGAGGGCGAGAGCGATACGTTGAAGCGCGTGCTGCTTGCCCGCTCCGAGCTGCTGGCGAGGCGAAACGTCAAGGTCGTCTTCGAATCCGATCTGCCGCCGGACGAGCTTGCCCGGTTCATGGAGGCATTTCCGGCCGAAATCTTCGGCATCAACTACGACAGCGGCAACAGCGCCTCGCTCGGCTACGACAGCGACGAGGAGATTGCCGCCTACGCACCCCGCATTCTCAACGTGCACGTGAAAGACCGCATTCGCGGTGGCACCACCGTCCCGCTCGGCACCGGCAATGCGGACCTTGCCAAGACGATCCGGCTGATCGAGCGCTCGGGCTACAAGGGCCAGTACATCCTGCAGACTGCCCGCGCATCCGACGGCGACCATGCGGGCGCGCTAGCAAGATATCGCGACATGACGGTCGGCTGGATCGAGGACGCAGCGCGATGAAGCTCGAGCTGAGCGATCGCGTTGCGCTCGTCACAGGCGCCAGCCGCGGCATCGGGCTTGCGATCGCGACGACGCTGGCGGCGGAAGGTGCCAGGGTCGCGCTGGCGGCGCGCGGCGCCGATGCGGTGAATGCTGCGTGCGCAACGATCGGCAGCAGCGCGTCGGCCCACGTCGCCGACGTCACCGACCCGGCCGCGGCAAAAGCACTGGTCGAAAGCGTCGAGAAACAATGGGGTCACCTCGATATCCTGGTCTGCAATGTCGGCAGCGGCGCCTCCGTCCCGCCGGGCAGGGAAACTGCGGCGGAATGGTCGCGGATCATCGATCTCAACCTGTTCGCTGCGACCAACATGATCGAAGCGGCGCGGCCGCTGATGGCAAAGGGCAGCGGCGACCGGGCCATCGTCTGCATCTCCTCGATCGCAGGCATGGCGGCGCTTGGTGCACCCGTCACCTATTATGCCGCCAAAGCAGCGCTGAATGCGACCGTGCGTGGCCTGGCGCGGCCGCTCGCGCTCGAAGGCATTCGCATCAATGCGGTCGCCCCCGGAAATATCCTGAGCGTCGACGGCACCTGGGCGCGCAAGATCGCCGAAAACAAGCAGGCGGTCGATGACATGCTCCAGCGCGAGGTGGCGCTGCGCCGGCTCGGCACCCCCGAGGAGATCGCCGATGTCGTTACCTTCCTTGCATCGCCCCGCGCCGCCTTCATCACCGGAAGCGTGATGGTGGCCGACGGCGGCCAGCTCAGAAGCTGAACAGGAGCCTTTTGATGGCAAACCCCTCCTCCCGCTACGACCTGACCGGACGGACCGCGCTCGTGACCGGCGCCGGCGGCCTGTTGGGCAAGCAGCACGTCGCAGCGCTCAGCGAAGCCGGCGCACGCGTGGTCGTCACCGACGTCGGACTGGCGCAGGCCGAAGCTGCCGTCGCGGCGCTGAAGCAGGCCACGCCTTCAGCCGATCTGATCGCGCTCGAGATCAACGTCACCTCGCTCGACTCGGTGCGCGCCGCAAACGATCAGCTCGTCGGCCGCGGCATCACCGTCGACATCCTCGTCAACAACGCCGCGATCGACCCGAAGGTGACGTCGAGCCCGGGCGTCATGCACTCCTCGCGCTTCGAGGCGTTCCCGGTGCCGCAATGGCAGACCGAAATAGCAGTTGGCCTGACCGGTGCGATGCTGTGCGCGCAGGTGTTCGGCGGCGCGATGGCCAAACGCGGTTGCGGCGTGATCCTCAATATCGCCTCCGATCTCGGCGTGATCGCGCCGGACCAGCGGCTGTACCGCCAGCCACAAGTGATGCGCGAAGAAGAACAGCCGGTGAAGCCCGTGACGTATTCGGTGATCAAGCACGGCTTGATCGGGTTGACGAAATACCTGGCGACCTACTGGGCCGATCACGGCGTGCGCGTCAACGCCATCTCGCCGGGGGGCGTCTTCAACAACCAGGACCCGGCCTTCGTCGAACGACTGACGCGCCTGATCCCCATGGGCCGCATGGCCGATGTCGACGAATACCGCGCAGCTGTGCAGTTCCTCTGCTCGGATGCCTCGAGCTACATGACCGGTCAGAACCTGGTGATGGACGGCGGCAGGAGCGTATGGTAACCAGCTCCCACTCTCCAATTTCGTGCAAATGATGACCGGCCCAGAAATGAGTATGTTCAACGATAAGTCTATTCTGATCACCGGAGGCACGGGATCGTTCGGAAAGAAGTTTGTCGGCTGTCTCCTGAAGAACTTCAAGCCACGTCGTATTGTGGTCTATTCGCGCGACGAGCTGAAGCAGTATGAGATGCAGCAGGAATTCGATCAGCCTGCGATGCGCTACTTCATTGGCGACGTTCGGGACGGCGAGCGCCTTCGCACCGCTATGAAGGGGATCGACTTTGTCGTCCATGCCGCAGCGCTGAAGCAGGTTCCGGCCGCCGAATACAACCCCATGGAGTGCATCAAGACCAACGTTCATGGCGCGGAGAACGTGATCCAGGCGGCGTTGGAAGCGGACATTGAGAAGGTGATCGCGCTGTCGACGGACAAGGCTGCGCAGCCGATCAACCTCTACGGCGCGACCAAGCTTGCCTCCGACAAGTTGTTCATTGCCGCCAACAACATGGCGGGCGGCCATCGCACCGCTTTCGCCGTGGTCCGCTACGGCAACGTAGTCGGCTCTCGCGGATCAATCGTGCCGCTGTTCAACAAGCTGATCGCCGAAGGTTCGGATCAGCTGCCGATCACGGATCCGCGGATGACGCGCTTCTGGATCTCGCTGCAGCAGGGGGTCGATTTCGTCATCAAGAGCTTTGAGCGCATGTCGGGCGGTGAGATCTTCGTTCCGATGATCCCCTCGGTACGCATTCTCGACTTGGCGAAGGCCATGGCTCCCTCGCTACCGACGCGGGTGGTCGGCATTCGTCCGGGCGAAAAGCTCCATGAGGTCATGTGCCCCACCGACGACTCGCATCTGACGTTGAAATTCCACGATCACTTCGTGATTAAGCCAACGATCAAGTTTTTCCGCCGCGACGTCGACTATGTCATGAATTTACTCGGCGAACGCGGCGAGGCGGTTTCTGACGGATTTGAGTACAACTCCGTCAACAATGATCACTTCCTGAATGTTGCCGAGATCAGAGAATTCAACAAGATTGCTAACCAATGATCCCCTACGGTCGCCAGGATATCTCCGAAAATGATATCAACGCGGTCACGCAGGTGCTGCAGTCGGACTGGCTGACCCAAGGACAGGCCGCGCCGCGTTTCGAACAGGCAATGGCCCGTTATTGCGGCGCGGAGCATGCGATCGCGGTGTCGAACGCGACCGCAGCCCTTCATATTGCTTGCCTTGCCCTCGATCTTGGTCCCGGCGATGTCTTGTGGACAGTGCCAAACACGTTCGTTGCCTCCGCCAATTGCGCGCTCTATTGCGGGGCGAGCGTCGACTTCGTCGACATTGATCCTCGCACCTACAACATGAGCGTTACAGCGCTCTCCGAGAAACTCGCGCAGGCCAGCACCCAGGGACGGCTACCGAAAGTCGTCATTCCCGTGCACTTTGCCGGCCAGTCCTGCGAAATGACGGAGATCCATGCCCTCGCTGATCGCTACGGCTTTCGCACCGTCGAAGACGCTTCTCACGCGGTCGGCGGTGAGTATCTGGGACGAAAGATCGGCGCCGTCGAGCTTAGCGACATGGCGATCTTCAGCTTTCATCCGGTCAAGATCATCACGACCGGCGAAGGGGGCATGATACTTGCGAACGATCGCGGACTGGCGGAGCGCCTCGGCTATCTGCGCACTCACGGCATCATCCGTCCGGCGCAGCAGGAGCCGTCCGATCCGCGGCACGCGAACGAGGACCACTTGGGCCCCTGGATGTATGAGCAGATCGAACTGGGCCTGAACTACCGGATGACCGACATCCAGGCCGCACTCGGCGCCAGCCAGCTCGATCGGCTCGATGCCTTTCTAGCACGCCGGCGCGAGCTCGCTGCGCGCTACGATGCGCTGCTTTCGAAGCTGCCGGTGACCCGTCCATGGCAGCACCCGGACACCAATTCGGCTTGGCACCTCTATGTGATCCGGCTGCAGCGGAACGAAATCAGGCTCAGCCGGCGCCAGGTCTTCGATGCGTTGCGCGCCGCCGGCATCGGCGTTAACGTGCACTACATCCCGGTGCACACACAGCCCTACTATCAACGCCTCGGCTTCCGCTTCGGCATGTTCCCGGAGGCGGAAAACTACTATCAGGACGCGATCACGCTGCCGCTGTTCTCGAAGATGACGAATGACGAGCAGGACACCGTTGTCGCGGCACTCACGAAGATCCTGGCGTGAAGATCGCAGTCATCCCGGCACGAGGTGGAAGCAAGCGGATTCCCCGCAAGAACATCCGATCGTTTTGCGGAACCCCCATTATCGCCTATTCGATCAACGCGGCTTGCGACAGCGGCCTGTTCGATGAAGTCATCGTATCCACGGATGACGAGGAGATCGCCGGTGTGGCGCGCAAGTTCGGCGCGACGACACCGTTCGTCCGGCCAAAGGAGATCTCCGACGATTTCACAGGCACAAATGCCGTCGTCAAACACGCCGTTGGCTGGTTCATCGAACAGGGCAACGACGTAAGTCATGCCTGCTGCATCTACGCCACGGCACCATTGATTCGGACACGTTATCTACGGGAGGGTTACGACGCGCTGACCGGCTCGGACGCTGCCTTTGCCTTCTCGATCACGAGCTACGCATTTCCGATCCAACGCGCTGTGCGCCTGACGTCAGAAGGCCGGGTCGAGGCGCTCCATCCGGAACACCGCATAACGCGGTCGCAAGACCTCGAGCCGGTCTTCCACGACGCGGGACAGTTCTACTGGGGCACCGCGCGCGCCTTCCTCAACGACGTTCCCGTGTTCTCGCCGCGATCGATCGGCATCGTGCTGCCGCGCGTGCTGGTGCAGGACATCGACACGCTGGAGGACTGGGAGCAAGCGGAGTTCATGTTCCGCGCTGTCAGAGGGGACTGACGCCCACGGCGACCTCCTGATCCCTTCCGTTGCCGAGCAACGGCTGAATGAAAGTTTCAAGATTGGGCCCCTTGAATAGATGCCCCGCTATCCCGGCCGCAACCGCCGCCTGGACGTCGTGCGAATTATCGCCGACCAGCAGGCTCGATTCTATTTGCACCGGCCAGCCGTCGAAGCAATCCAGGATCATACCCGGCGCCGGCTTGCGCCGGTCGCTGGCGCGGCGCCACTGCTCCACAATTCCATCCTCATGATAGGGGCAGTGTTGGAATTCGTCGATGTGGGCGCCGGTCTCCGCGAGTTCGTGGCTCATCCAGTCGTGCAGGCTATGAACCGCATCGACGCCGTAATAGCCACGCGCAACGCCCGACTGGTTGGTCACGACGAAGGTGAGATAGCCGCGGTCATTGCATAGCTTGATCGCTTCGCGCGCTCCGGGAATCCATTCGAAATCCTCGATCCTATGCACATAGCCCTTGTCGACGTTCAGCACGCCATCGCGATCGAAGAATACCGCGGGGCGACGCATTCTTGCTGGAAACTCGCGCTGGGCTCGCTCCAGATCCTCGGGAATGCCGATGTCGATGAAGAAGCCCTCATAGACGGCCGCTTCGAGCTGCCCCATCTCGATCAAGCGCGGAAACACCGACTGTTCGAGCGAGCACGGCAGCTGGTCGATCAGATCGAGGATTCTGCGGTCGATACGATAGATACCTGCGTTGATCGGCCCGTTCGGTTGCGTTCCCGGCGCCAGAAAGCGCCTGACGCTGTCCCGCTCGAGCAAGGCACGGCCGTAGCGATCGCCGGGATGCTCCCTCTTCAGCGCAACGCGCACCATCGCCGCCGAACCAAAGCCTGCGAGGTCGAGCAGGTTGAAGTCAAAGAAGGAGTCGCCGTTGAGGAGAAGGAACTGCGGCTCCAGCTTAGGGGCCGCATGCTTCAGCGCCCCACCGGTTCCCATTTGCGTTGGCTCACATATAACCGAGATCGAAGCACGACGCCATGTTCTGCCGTCATAGCGCTCGACCACCTGCTCGGCACGGTGTCCCGCCAGAAGCAATATTTTCTCGATGGTGGGATAACGCGATACCTCATCGAGGATATAGTCCAGGAAAGACTTGCCACCGACGTCCAGCAGCGGCTTGGGGACCGCGCGAGTTCGCTCGCCCAGCCGGGTCCCGAGGCCGCCAACGAGTATCACCGCTTGCGTCAGCACGGGGCACTCTCCCCTCGGTCGAGCGTTGTGTCTGCGCCAGCGACTGGATTGCGAGAGCCGGGCCGCGATTGGCGCATGAGCGCATATAGCACGCCCGCCAGAAGCGTCAGCCCGCCGACAACGAACATCGCCGCAATCGGTCGGGGCGACACCTGTCTGGGCGTGACGAAGGCACCGTCGATCAAAGCCGCCGGATAGGTTCGCCACGAGCCAAGCCGCGCCACGAGCGCGAGCCGCTCAGCCCTCAACGCAGCCAGCCTCTCTCCGTTACGCTGGATCAGGTTGAGCAGCCAAACCGCGCGTAAAGCAGATGCGTCGGAGTCACTCGAGTTCGACTCGGACATCGTCTTCACCAGGGTCTCCGCCCTTTCCCGCGTCTGAAGCAGATCGCTCACGTTCGCGTCGATGGCAGCAAGCTGCGCATTGATATCGGCAAAGAACGACGCGCGAATTCCTTCCCGATCTTCATTCAACAGACGCACGATGATGGCGAGCGCGTGCTGCACGTCCTGGGCGTCAGCCGCCCGCACGCTGATCAGCATGGCCTCCGCCCCTTCGGGCCGCGCCACTAGGCTGGAGGAGATCAATCGAGGGCTTCGGCCAGCTTTGTCCGGAAAGCCCACCGATTGCGTCACGCGCTGCTTGAACGGCGACGAATTGACCTGTGAAACCAGGGCTTGCAAGTTCATCGATTCGGCGCCGTCGAGACGGCCGCCCCGCACGATCGCCTGCGCTTCATAGGCCGGAGGAAGTCGGCTCGCAACGAGGAAAGCTGGCACCATCGTTGCTGCCGTCATACCAAACAGCAGCAACCATCGCTTGCGGACAGCCTGAACGAAAAGCAGCAGTAAGCCGCCCAAATACGGATCGAAGTTCAAGATTCGTTGCTCGCTCATTCTCAGGCTTCCAAACCAGCCGAAATCAGTAGATCGGACGAAGCGGCTGCGGATCCGGTGTCATGCTGGATCGCCAGCTATCCTCGGTTACGTAGACGATCAAAGCGACTGCAACTTTTGCCGCGAAGGTCCACTGAATGAAAGAATTCGCCATACCCGTCACGACGCCGATCGACATCGCATACAGTAACGGCGTGAGGAAGACGCAAGTCACGAAACGTTCCTGGACGATACAGCGCGTGAGCAGAAACATGAACTCCGAAAATGCGATCGCAGAAAGCAAAACCAGCAAGAACCCGCCGATTGGGCCACCCAGTTCAAAACAGAGTTCAGGCCAGCCCCCAGTATAGGCGGAGCCCTGCTGCAAGATGAAGTGCGCGCGCTCAAGCGGCAACGCCTGTTCCATGAGAAACTGCATGGTCGAGTTTCGGGTCGGATCGAATGGGTCGATGAAGAGCTTGTGGAAGGCCAGAGCTCCGTCCCAGCTACCTCGCACAAACACACGCTCAAACGTCGCCCACCACATCTCACCTTGCTGAACCAAGAGCCGCTGCGACAGCTTGGAAGCCAGCGTAGTGCCCTCGAATCCGCGAACGAAAACATAGGAATAAGCGAGGGCCATGGCCGTCATCACCAATAGAACGCCGCCGGCGATTCCGACTTTGCGAAAGACTGAAGCCCCGGATAGCTTGTCCTCGGATCGGCTGGATGCCTGCTCGATGAAAAGAACGGCGCCGATCGGGATCAAAAAGAATGAAGTAGAGGCGTAAAATGACGAGAAACGGTGCCCTACCAGGAATAGGTACAACAGCATAGTCACAAATAGAAACGCAAATCTGCGATCAAAGGATTTGCCGCTCAACACCGGCGCTACGAAGAATAAGCCGAGTTGGAATGCCAGCATGTTTCCCCACTCGATGAGACGAACATGCAAGGGGCCACCATATTGCTGGGTATAGTCATAACGTTCCATCGCGGCGAATAGCGGGATGGGCCCCCTCACCACCAATTCGATCCACAGTCCCACCATGAACAAAACGGCGGACCAAAAAGCCAGGTTGGAGATCCGGACAGGTGTTCCGGGCGGCAAAACTGGCAATGTAGCCTCAAGAAGTCTCTGCACTCGCCGGCCGCGGAAGGAGAACAGCATTGCTGCGATCACAAGACCCTGTGAGATTGCAATCGAAACCGCAGCCATGCCGGGTCCAATCTCCGCTTCCAACTGCTCTGAGAAAATCGGCCCGAACAGGTCGACATACAATACCGAGACAAGCCTCCCTGCAAACGCAAAAAGGGGAAAGAAGTAGATCATTGCGAGCGCCGGACACCTCAACGCAACCCAAGCCATCGCAGCCAGCATCCCGCCGGCAGCAATCACGCTCAGTGGCGCAAAAATCACGAACTCCGGGCTCAATGGTTGAAGCTCTCTGTCTCCGGCTCATCCGCGATGGACATAACCATTCCCTTGGCCAGCCGCTTCAGGTCCAACAAGACCCATATAGAGCATTTGGCATCCATAGCCCTCGGAAAATGGCCGCTAGCCGCACCCGAACTATTCGCGCGCCCTGTCATTCCGACAACCTGCGCGCAAACACGAAAGCCGAAACGTAGGAACCCAAAGGGGGGAGCCAAAGAGGCAAGGAGATGGTTCGCCGGAATGGCGGCTCCCGTTTCGGACAACACCGGATCGAAGCGATCAATGCTGCAAAATCCCGGCAAAATTCATATGAGCGGGCCGCGAATGTTCGATCCCTAGCAGGGTTCGACGATTGTCATTCGAGCGTTGCAGATGAAGGCTCGCCAGCGTGACACCTAGGCAGGTAGTGACGGTCGTCCCCCTGCCGCCAAACGGCTTCAGGAAGTCAAATACCTTGTTGCCAAAGATGTCCGCGATAGACATCTCGCGGGCACCCAACGGGGAGATTCCCCCAAAATCACCTTCCAGCCGTTCTCCGTCCTCGCGGATCAAGACAGTCTTCGGGCTCGCCGCAAAGGCGTACTCCGGGTCGGAAGAATGGTTGATGAGCATAAGGCTGCTCACCACGTCTTTCGTCGCGATCACCTTCGGATTGATACCGGTGAACCCGATGTGGGATTTAAGTCGACCTTCATTCAATGGCCGCGCGAATGCACCTGTCCGATAGATCGCGACATTGTCCTGGTCGACGTAGGTCATTGAAAAACTAGCCGGCGAAGAACGATTACTGTCCATCCGACCCCGCGACATCACTGCGACAACGAGATAGTCATCGTCGGGCAGCTTTAGATCGGCCAGGAGCCTCGACAGATCAATCTCAAAGGACGCCCTCGGCGCGTAGGCTGATGGGACCTCGTAGGATGTCAAATATTCGCCGCCGCGCGACAATATGTGCAGCCTGAACCGCAGCTTCCGGCTGAATCCTGATGCGACCAGACTCGTCAACTCCGGTCCCAGATCCTTCAAGGACTCGAAAAATTTCTTCTTCAAGCTGCCTGCAACGAGGCCCCGCATGTAACGCAGCGTCAATGGCCGATACCAGATCGGTATAGAGAGACCGAGCCTGCATTCAAGCCCGGCGAAGGTCGGGAGAATGAATCGCGGCTCATAGGGCTTCCAGGGCGTCGTCGGAAATCGGCTCACTGCACTATCCTAGAAATGATGCAAGCTGAACTTGCCATTCGCGAACTGATAGAAGCTGAATGGACTTGCGAGGTTGGCACCGCTGATCTCAAGAGCAAACGTAACTGCGGATCCGACAAGTTGCCTGGCATCCGGGAAAAGCTCGAGTGTATCAATGCGGCGAGCTCCCATCGGTCGAATCTGCGGGAGCTTCTGCTCAGCAAGGACAGCACCATCGAGCGCAATCAACCTCGCCGTCCCCATAGCGTCGCATCCCGGTGCCATGCAGGGATTGATGACGATGATCCCTGATTGCTCGACGAACTTTGACAGATACGTCTGCGCCCAAGCCGGCGTCGGGAACTCTGTTAAGGTGACCGGCTCTCGCTCATGCGACAAACTGATCGCGCCCTGCTGGGAATAGTACTGCGCGTAATACCCGGTCGTGACTCTCTTGCCGGGTCGGACCTTTGCCTCGCCCTTGGGCATCAAAGTCACCGCCACCGTCCCGGAAATGCTCGAGCACAATTGAGAGGTCTTCAACTGCAACTGGCCGTCCAACCCGAGTTCCTTGTCGAAGTAGCCAACCTGGGTCCCGTCCCTGTCGAACAACCAGACGTGCATCTGAGCTTCCGGAGAACCGTTGAAGAATGTGGAGAAATAGTTGAACGCACAAACCTCGGTCTCAACGACATCATCGTTGCGGAGGTACAGAACCGACGGTGGATATCCCCTCGCGACCGCTTCGGCAACTTCAAGTTTCATAGCTATTCATCTCGTCGCTTGAGGGGCCTGCGGTGCTTCAACCATTGTTCTCGCTCGAGGACTTCGTCACCGTCCGCCCAAGGTCTGCTTACGCTAGGAAGCAGAAGGAGGCAACTTGGCATTGCAACACGTGCATCAAGTCGGAAGCTCATTCGCCGCCCCAGAGAGTTCACCGGTTCGTCATTAATCGTACAAATCGCCCGAGCATCAGCCGTTCATCCCTCGTTAAAATGATCATAAAGCTTAGGGCCCAGGCTGCCAAACAACCCAGCGCGCCGAAGATAATGAGTTCAGCAAGATTATCTGGATAGTGGATAAATTTGCACGCGACCACAAGCGCTGCAAGTATGGCTGCCACGGCCGCGTGCCTGACCACCTGCCCCCAAAACAGAGAAGCACGGAGGTCCATTTCAGACAGCACGTAGCGCGCAAACACTGGCACGAATAAGATGTGCGAAACAGCCCATCCAAAAATAAACGCACGCTCCTGGACCCAAAGCAGCGTCATTCCTATCAAGAGATATTGGGTCAGGACCTGCAGGTACAAGAGCCGGGTGTTGTAGCGCAGGAAGTCCGATCTCACCATCAGCGCGGCCTGTCCTGCTCCAAGCAGAATGGTCGTCGCGGGAACACATAGCGAGAGCGCTAGCCAGGGCCACTGCTCGGCATTCTGCGGCCCGACCCACAGATAGAGTATCTGCTTCGACAAAAGAGCCATCACAATCAGAACGGGCAACGCGATCGCACCAGGAAAGACGAGGCTGTTCCGCCCAAGGATCTGAAGGCGCCGCGCATCCGACGCTTCTTCGATGCGAGCAGAAATCGGAAGGATTGCAGAGTAAAGCGGGGCCATGATCGCCTTCAAGAAGCGAGGCAGTCGAGTAATCAGATCAAAAGTTCCAACCTCTGCAGGACTGAATAGGATGCCAATAGCAAGCGGCGCCGTTGTATGCTGCAACACGCCGACTATCCTGCCGTTGAACATTAGCCAACTGCGGTAGAGGATATCCCTGCGACTATCGCTTCTCCATGCGACGAACCGTAACGGCGTCGGCAGTGCAAACCTGTAGACGACAACTGCCAGTACTAAATATTTCGCGACGATCGTGGTGGCGAGGTAGGAGTACGCAATTAGTTCAAACGGCGCCCCGCGCCAGACGGCGAGATAGATCGAGGCGACATAGAGTACGTTGCTCGCGACTTCCGTCAACCGTAACCAGCCGTACTCCTCAAATCCCTTAAGCGCTCCTTCCGTAACGAGGCCCAAGAAGGCGATTGGAAGCACCAGCGCAGTAACTTCAAGGATAGAATTAAACGCTGCAACCTCGTTAGGTGCAACCTTGAAAATCGCCGCGAGCGACTCGCTCGAAATCCAGAGCGCAAGACCTGAAACGGTTCCAGTTACCGCCGCAATTACCGTGAGCAGCGAAACCTTCTCACTCGCGGCGCGCCAATCCCCGAGGCGCCCTCGCGCAATCGCTTGAGTGGTCGTTTCCGATACGCCGAAGTCCAACAAGGACAAGAACCCACCCGGCAGGAACGCGCGCGCGAGCACAATTAAACCCAGCACGCTGAGACCGTAATACCGCGCAATCAGGCCGACGGCCAGCAGCCCCAACACGCCTGCAAGGCCGTAAGCCACAGCCGAGATAGCCGTGTTTTGCAAGAAACGTTGCAGCATCGATCAATTCGCCTCATTCAGGGGCCGCAGCTAGCATAGACCCGAGGCATTCACCATTGCCGGATTCGGGGGAAAGCAAGCAATGGTCAACCCTCTCGCCTTTCGTTTCATGGTGCTCGCCTCCGGCTGACTCCAAACGTCGCTGGAGGTATTTTAATACCAATTTGCCCCCCCCCCCCCGCCCGGCCCCGCGTTAGTGCGCAGGGGTTGACCCCGATATGGCTTACGGCCCGGCAGCCATCGTCCGCGACAGTTTGCTCCGGGACAGGGGGGCGAACGAAGTCGCAGGTCACCTTCTTCTTGCGCGACACCCGCAGATCGTCCACGACGCCTCGACGGAGTCTTGCAAAAGCGGCTCCTGTCGGTGAATACCGAAGGATGTAAGAAGAGAAGATCCTCATGGAGCAACAGCGCGCGATCATCGTCACCGGAGCCTCTCGTGGTCTTGGCTTTGAGTTGCTCGACCTGCTTATTGCGGCTGACGCACGACCGATGGCGTTAGGCCGGCGTCTGCATCCGCGGCACGAGGCCGCCGCAGCCAAGAACGCTTGCACCTTCGTGGCTGCGGACTTTTCCGCGTTGCCAAGCCTCGATCAAATCGATCTCGCCAGCGCTTTGCCGCAAACTGCCGATGAGATCGTCCTGATCAGCAATGCCGGTATAGTCGAGCCGATCGGCACGCTCGGTTTCATCGATGCCCGCGCGCTGGTCAAGGCCTTCGAAGTCAATGCCCTTGCTCCGGCAATCCTGGCACGCAAGCTGCTCGCGGGGGCCGACGCGCAGGGGACCAGGTTGCGTGTTCTTAACATCAGCACGGGAGCGGCGCACCGCGCGTTGCCCGGGCTTGCCTCATACTGCGCCAGCAAGGCCGCGGCCGCGATGATCTTCGATTGCCTCGCCGCCGAGCGACCCGACGTCGTTGTCGAGCACATCGATCCTGGCGTACTGAACACCGACATGCAAATCGTGCTACGCAGTGCTGCCGATCAGGACTTGCCGGTGCGAGACATGTTTTTGAGCTTCGAGGCCGAAGCCAAACTGCGGCATCCTCGCGATGTTGCCCGCGAAATCCTTGCGCGAGCCGGGCTGCTATGAGGATTGCGGTGCTCGCCGATATCCACGGCAATGCTGGGGCTCTGCGCGCGACACTTGTCGAGGCGCGTAAGAGCGGCGTTCAATATCTGATCGTGCTCGGAGATCTCATTGGCTATTACTATGCCGTAAGCGAAGTGCTTGAACAGTTGCGGCAGTGGCCTTTCGTTGCAATCCGAGGCAATCACGAACGGATGTTCGCCGAAGCTCTCAGGAGCGACCGCGCCAAACAGACATACCAAGAACGATACGGCAGCGCGCTGGATTTGGCTGCAGCAACGCTCGAGCCGCAAGATTGCGATTGGTTGATCCGCTTGCCCGACCGGGCGGCAATCCATCTCGGAGGCGTTGCACTGGAGCTGTGCCATGGCTCGCCACGCGATCCCGATGAGTACGTCTATCCCGATTCGAATGCCGCCACACTGAACGCCTGTCGAGTAGACGGTGCGGATATCGTGCTGATGGGGCACACGCACTATCCCATGCTTAATGCCGGAGCACGCCCCGTGCTTCTCAATCCCGGCTCGGTAGGTCAGGCGCGCGACCGAGGAGGGTTTGCGTGCTGGTGCAGCATCGACACGTCAACGCGCGCCATGGTGATCAACCGCACACCGTACGACACGCGTCCTCTCGCCGAAGAAGCGCGTCGACGCGACCCTCATCTGCCCTACCTCGCGGAGGTACTCGAACGAAACAATCCGACAGCCGATTCGACAAAGTCAGGACCGCGAGATGATTTATGATACGATGCTGATAACTGGGTGCGGCGGCGATATCGCGTTGGCTCTCTGTCGCATTGCGCGTGAAGCAGGCGTCGTGCGCCGGCTCATCGGCTGCGACATCCACGCCGATCACGCGGGGCTCGCCTTCTTCGACGTGTGCGAAGTGGCGCCGCGGGCAAACGACCATTCATATCTCGAAACACTTCAACGAATCGTCGTGGACCACGGCGTGGATGTGATCGTGCCCATGTCGGAAGCAGAGATCGCAGTCTTGCTGGCAGCTGGACACCTTGACGCCTTCGCCGGCGTACAGGTCCTGGCCGCAAACCCGCTCGCCGTCGAAACAGGTCTCGACAAATATGCAACGTTCAATCGACTTGCCGAGCACGGACTTGGGGTGCCCTGGACCCGCATCGTCGGGGAAGCGCCGCCCGTCGCATTGCCCTGCATTTTAAAGCGGCGGCGCGGCCAGGGCAGTAAGGATCTGCGGCAGGTCAACACGGAGGAAGACGTCGAAATCGCCACGCGAACACGGGCCGGCGACTTGTGGCAGGAGTTGCTGTTGCCGAGCGACCAGGAATATACCTGCGGCCTGTACCGCAACCGTTCGGGCGAAACCCGTATGATCGCGCTCCGCCGTCGGCTGCATGGCGGACTAACCGGCGCAGCCGTGGTCGCGGACAGCACACCGTTCCGCCTACAGCTGCATGGAATCGCGGACGCGATTAAGCTCAATGGCTCGATCAACGTGCAGCTACGATTGACGGCCGATGGCCCAAAAGTGTTTGAGATCAATCCGCGCTTTTCGAGCACGGTCCGCTTCCGTCACAAACTTGGTTTTCAGGACTTCATCTGGTCCTTGCTCGATTCTCGTGGGCTTGCGATCGGGCCATATTGTCCACCGTCTCCTGGCAAACGGATGTACCGATGCGCGGATGAAATCATGATCGATTGACGGCGACGCGTTTCAGGACCGGTAGATTAGGGCCGTCGCACCACGATACAAATATCCCTACCCAATCCCGCCGTGAATATCGACCTGAACAACGCGAGCCTGGCTTCAACGTCGACACTACATGCATAACGAAAGAACTTTCGTCGCAAGGAATGCGCGAATGGACCAAGTTTTCTGTCTTTGTAGTAATTGAAAGCGTCTTCCATCAAAAGATGATCAATTGGGTAGTCGCCGAAGCAATCGATGACGGAGAAGCCGTTGCGCCTGCCAAGCTCAGGTAGCGTTTTCGTCGTGAAATAATGCAAGTGTACGGGCGGCACGAAGATCGGAAGCTCTTCCTTGCTGACATCGCCAAATATGGTCGAATGAAGCGTAGAGAAATCGTTCGGAACTTCGATAACTGCCAGCCCTCCGGGAGACAGGTAGGAGCCGATGCGCGTCATGATGATGTCTGGATCGATGACGTGCTCGATGACGTTCTTGCAATAAACCAGGTCAAACGAAACGCCTTCGAAGTGTCGCTGAGATCCAATGTCCCCGGCATGGAGATGATCGACGTTATTTTCGATCAGATCGCGATTTTGCCGTTCAACGCCGACCAAGGAGTGGTCCACGCCGAAGATATTGAAGCCGCGTCGATGCGCCGACTTCAGGAAGAACCCTTCCCCGCACCCGAGATCAATCGCATTTCCCCTGGAAACGCCGTGAGCCGCCGCGAAGTCCAATGCGATGCTTGCGCGATCGTCGAAATAGTCGAGCTCCGCTTGATCATACTCCTTCTTGTATTGCCCTGTCGGGGCTTGATAATAGGATTCGCGATAGTGTTTCTCGATCTCCCCGATGGTGGGCATCGGGTCCGCTGAATGGCCATACAAGGAGGGAACGCATCGATATTTTGGCATCGGCTACTCGTGAAAAAGTATCAAGGCATATCTGGCAGGTATCGGTCCTCGGAGTAGCACTGCATCTCCTCGGTAAGCGCAATCAGCTCGCTTCCGTCAATTGCAGGCTAGCACCGCTCACGACCCGGGCCATCCAGCGCGTGTCACCAACGACCTCGCGGACGGAAAATTGTCGTCCGTCCGCGGAAACAGCATCTATCCTTTGAAGTACGGCGCCGACCGCGTCAACTGAGAACGCTTTCCTTAGACGGCGACGCTCGATCTCCGCCGAGCCAAGATGGCGACGTATGACGGAGCTTGCCTTGTATCCCAGCGCGACCCGGGCCATGGCAACTGCACGGCCGCGGGATGAAGGTCGTGGTAGGGTGCCGAGACGCCCCTTGCCACGGGCCGCCACGATAGTTTCGAGTATGGCATTGGCTACGCGGATCGAACTTGCGCCGTCGACAGCTGTAAAGAGATCGCTGATGATCTGGCAGCGGAGTTGCGCGGTTTCCTCGGCAACCGGGGGCATCCGCCCTTCCAGCCCCTGCTTTACCAGCGCGATCAGATCGGATTCCGACGCGACGGGCCGGCTCACTTGTGCTGCTGCCTGAACACGCAAAGAGGGCGTATTGAACCATTCCATACTCAGCGGCTCGACATCCAACATCGTCGCTTCAATGGCTGTCGAGCAATTCTGGTGAATCAGCAAGCGCGCCCCATTGATCCACTCTATCGACGTACCTTCCTGCCGCACCTCAAAGTTCGGATAGGCGCTCAGTGCATCGTATGATTTGATGTTTTCGAATGGGTGCGGACGCAGCACGAAATGTACGTCGGGGTAATGCTCTGCCAGCTTCATCGACATCTCGAGCGTCGATCGATATGCGTGTCTGGCTTCGATGATGACCTGATTTGCGTAGTCCCTAGAATAGCCTGCGTTGACGATGGTCTCCACCTCGTCATCCGGTCCGTTTGAAAAATGCGGATTCACGCTCGGGAAATTCGTGTTGAGGAGCACATAGCCCCCACCGACAGCCGGCCTCGACAGTGCCGCGCGCCATGGCCCCGCACAAAAATCGTACCGCGGACATCCAGTCGCACGAAGGATATGCGCAGGCACGGTCCCGTGCTTGAGAAAAGCAGCCCGTTGCGCCTGTCCCCATACGCAGTAGAGGTCGAGCAGAGCGGTCGAGCCTGCGTTCTTGACCAGCGTGGCGAACTGGTCGGCATTGTTGCCGCCAATCCCCTCAGTATCTAGTACACCGACCAGTATACCTGCTCGCTTGTAAAGCTTGATTAAGTCGGCATTGTTCGGCCGCGTGTAGTTCAACAGCACCAGATCCGGTTTCAGGGCCGGAACGTCGGATCCTTGCTCGTACATGGGAACGAGGGTGACTTTCACACCTCGGGCGGCGAGTTCCCGCCCAAGCAGAACCAGACCCTCGAGATCGCGTAGCGGATTGTCAACGATCAGGCAGACATGCGGCTGGTCAGGCACGGACGTTCCTCGGCACCGCCTGTCGCGGCTCAGCAACCTGTTCGTCGACGGCAGTCAGAAGGTCCCAGCTCATCGGCGTGCCCTTGCGCACGGTGCGGCCAATGCGCTTGCCGATCAGGGTCGCGAAATACTTCGGCGGCAATCCAAAGCCGGGGCGAATGATCCGCAGGTTCTTCTCTGTCAGGACATCTCCCGCCTGGAGATCTTCGGCTACGTAGAGCGAGCGGCGGAAGGTTCGCGAGTTCTTTTCCTTCTCGGTCACCCCGTATTGGACCTCGCCCAGCGCCATCCAAGCACGCTCAGTCTCAACGACCAGCGAGGCCATCTCATCGGGCTCCATGGAGAAGGTCGAGTCCACCCCGCCTTCAGCGCGCGCGAGCGTGAAATGCTTCTCGATCACGCTGGCACCGAGTGCAACGCTGGCCACGCTGGCACCGATACCGAACGTGTGGTCGGATAATCCGATTTCGCAACCGAACAGCGCACGCATATGCGGGATTGTCAGTAGGTTCGTATCGGAAGGAACAGCCGGATAAGTGCTGGTGCATTTCAGGAGAATCAATTCCTTGCAGCCAGCTTCTCGTGCGGCCCGCACAGCCTCGTCTATCTCTGCCACCGTCGCCATGCCCGTCGACATGATGACCGGCTTGCCAGTCGACGCAACCTTGCGGATCAACGGCAGATCCGTGTTCTCGAACGAGGCGATCTTGAAGCAGGGTACGCCGAGCTCCTGCAGGAAATCCACCGCAGTGGCATCGAACGGGGACGAGAACGGGATCATTCCGAGTTCACGGGCCCGCTCGAAGATCGGCTTGTGCCATTCCCACGGCGTGTAGGCCTGCTGGTAAAGCTTGTGCAGCGAGTTGCCCTTCCACAGACTGTTCGGATCGTCGATGAAGAATTCGCCGTGATCCAGATCAAAGGTCATGGTGTCGGCGGTGTAGGTCTGCAGCTTCAGCGCGTGGGCGCCGGCCTTCCCCGCGGCCTCCACAATGGTCAACGCTCGATCAAGCGATTGATTGTGATTGCCCGACATCTCCGCAATGATGAACGGCCGGTGCGCCCGGCCGATTGGGCGTCCCGCAATTGAGATCGTGTCGGTCATCGATCGCTCCTGACACCCACGGGTCGCGGCGCCACTGCACTAAGACAGCGACCCAGCCCGCTCGCTTGTTTAGCCAAAACCCGGCCTCGGTTTCAAAGCCGAACGTACTCGAAACGCCCCAATGCGAGCCCGAAAGCAGCACCCACATAGGCGCGCATCGCCAATTAGTCAACCGAACCGGCCGCATCTCGGGCTTGCTTTGCCTAGCAAAATCAGGAAAAAATCGCGCGACAGACGCGTTCCGCTCCGTCGCCGTCAACGAGCGTCGCTGCAACTTCGCCCAGACGCCTGGCCCGTGCCCGGTCCGCCGCGAGCGCTTTTACCGCAGCGGCAATATCATCTGCCGATACAATGGCCCCGGAACCGAGATGGACAAGCGCTCCCGCCTGTGCCAACCTCGTCAGCGACGGCACCTGGTTTTTTGCAATATCGAGGGCTAGCACGGGTAGACCCAGGCAGCAGCGCTCCCAATTCATTACACCTCCCGCTCCGATCGACAGGTCGGCACGCCGCATTAACTCCGCAATGTTGCTCGAGCTTGGATGCAGCGCCACGTTCGGCATTTGTCGGCAAAGCGCATGGACCGAACCTGTGTTCGGATTGGACGGGCCGATCACGACGTCAACGGCAAGCTGCGACGTTGCAAGGATTGCAATCGCCGTCAGCGCTTTCGCGGTCTCGTTAGTCGGATCGGAGCCGCCGAAGCAGATTAAGATGCGGCCAATCTTACCGGTTCGCGGGGTGAGGAGTGCGCGCTGCTCGGCGAACTCCGGCCGCAGCATCGCGTATCCCGGCCCGAGCAACTGCACGCAGGCAGCTGGGACGCGGTCACGATAGCGCACCTCCATTTGGAATACGAGATTCTGATCGAGCAGCACCTCGCAATCATGGTCGCGGTCAGCGAGATCATCGATGACGAGAATACGCAAACCATCGCGCCGGCAGACGCGTTCCCATCGGATATCGAGCGCGTAGTGATCGACGATGAGCCATTCGACCCGACCGATCTCCGCCAAGGCGCTGCACGTCTGTTCAGCGTCCTTTTGCCATGTCGTCGGCAGCCAATGCGCGTGCGGGACGGCGTTACCGCCGGGCTCCGGGGCCGGCTCGGCCGGGTCAGGCAGAAGCCGGACCGCGTGTCCCGCCCGTTCGACCATTTGCACAAGGCCGGCAGCATGACCGCGCATGAGGAAGAATGATCTAACCGCGCTGCCTGCGAGTGCATTGGCAAGCGTAAGGCACCGCGTCAGGTGACCCAGCCCCATCTCGACCGATGCATCGGCGCGAAAGACGACCGTTTTATCCATGAATTCGAGCCAGTATTTCTCTCCTGTCCGGGACTTCCGACAGCCCGGTTTATGGCACTCTTAGCACGATTCAATGGCGGAACCCCGCTCAATCGCCCTTGAGCAATCGCGCAGGCTTCTATATGCGGAAACCGCAACCGAGTAACCCTGCCCTAATTATGCCCGCCGACAAAACAGTCCTGATCACGACTCTCGCGGAATACCAGACCCGGTTCTGGGTTCCGATCGCACAGCGATTGCGCGCCACAGGCCATGACATCGAGTTGCTTGCCTTCGACGATCGCAGCGCGGAGATGTCGGCTGCGGAGGGAGTGCCGGTCACGAACATGTATCGCGAGGGCCTCAAGGCTGGCCCCTCGCCCGATGACCGCAAGGCGTTCGACACGCGCGTCGCGTCTTATGGGCTCGACGGGACCAATTTCCTGTTCAGCCACGAGCGCTTCACCTTCGGCATCCGTGATACCGTCGCGCTGCGCCGGCGCTTCATGATCTATGCCCATGCGATGGAGACGGTGCTCGACCGGCTGGAGAGGCAAGGCAAGCGCGCCGAGCTGGTGCAGGAACTGGGCGGCTTTCTCTCGGTACTCGCGAGCTTCTACGCCGCCAAGCGCCGCAACATCCGCAGCTGGTTCATCGAGCCTTCGTTCTTTCGCGGCCGCATGTACTTCACCCCCGACACGCTTCGAGCGCCCGACGTGATGCCGGCGCCGGCGGACGCCGTGTCATCGGAGGTGCGCACCTATTTGGACGACACGCTGACGCAGCGGGCGATCGTCATCCCCAAGAAGGACCAGCATCATTATTCGGCGGCCTTCAAGAAGGTCGTAAACCTGCGCAACGCCCGCCGTCTCAGCGAAAAGTTGTGGGACCAGTTCGCACTCGGCAAGCACCAGGAGTTCGGGCACAATCTGCGTCACGCCCGCGTGCACGCCGCGATGGCGCTCAATGCGACGCGGCTGCGCAAGCTCTACAAGCCAATTCCCGAGGCGCCCTTCATCTACTATCCGTTTCACGTTCCGGCCGACATGGCGCTGACGCTGCGCTCGCCGGACTATCTCGACCAGGTCGCGACCGTCGACTTCCTGCTGCGGACGATCCCTGACTCGCATGTGCTAGTGGTGAAAGAACACCCCGCCCAAATCGGCGCAATCTCGGCCGACCGCCTGTTCGAGCTGGCGCGCCGGTTCGACAATTTCGTGCTGCTGCCGCCGCAGACCAACAATTACACTGTGCTCAACCGCGCCGATGCGGTCATCTCCGTCAACAGCAAGTCGGGTGCCGAAGCGCTGCTGCTCGGCAAGCCGGTGGTGGTGATGGGCGATGCGTTCTACCGCTCCTGTCCGCTGGTCTATGCGGTCGACCGTCTGGCCGACGTGCCCGCGCGGCTGCGCGAGGCGCTCTCCGTCGGGCCGTTCGATCCGACCAAAGGCGCCCCTTATTTCGAGTCTGCCTGGCGCCGGTCTTATCCGGGCGAGCTCTATATCAGCGATCCCAAGCTGCTCGACACGTTTGCGGCCTCCTTGCGCGCGGCAATCGCCGAGCCGACCCGCGTGAACTGAACGGACCCATCATGCCGCTCGTCTCGATCATCACACCGTCCTGGAACGTCGAAGGCCTGATCGAAGAGACCATTCGTTCGGTGCAGAGCCAGACCTTTGCCGATTGGGAGCTCCTGATCGCCGACGACTGCTCGAACGACAGGACACCGCAGATCATCTCCGAGATCGGCGCACGCGATTCGCGCGTCAAGCTGATCCGGATGCCGAAGAACGGCGGGCCGGCGTTGGCGCGCCAAGCCTCGATTGAGGCCGCCCAGGGCCGCTATCTCGCCTTCCTCGACAGCGACGATCTGTGGCTGCCCGAGAAGCTGGAGCGGCAGCTTGCCTTCACGCAGGCAAAACGAGCCGTCCTCAGCTACACCGCGTTCCGCCGCATCAACGAGACCAACACCGTCACCGGACGTCTAATCGAGGTGCCGGCCTCACTGACCTATGATCAGCTCCTGAAGAACACCGCGATCGCGACGCTGACCGCGATGGTCGATCGCGAGATCGCCGGCCCCATCGCGATAAAGAACGAGGGCTATGACGATTTCTGCCTGTGGCTCTCGATCCTCCAGCCCGGCCACACCGCCCACGGCCTCAACGAGGATCTTGCACGCTATCGCGTCAGGGGTTCCTCGGTCTCCAGCCGCCCGGTGCGCTCCGCCAAATGGGTCTGGCAGATCTATCGCAATGTCGAACAGCTCTCCCTGCCCAAATCGGCCTGGTGCTTTGCCCATTGGGGCGCGAGGGCTTGGCTGAAGCGGCGGGAGTTCTAGCCGCCGGCGCCTGCCGGACGAGCCCACAAAAAAGCGAAACAACCATATGCACAGTAACGGTATTTAGGTACCAAGCCATTTGGCTATTGGCGAGGCCGGCCGTTGCCGATACCACTCAGCGCGCTCAGCCGCAGACATCTGGAACCGATCATGCCCTTTGAAAGCTACAAGAACAGCCGCATCCTCGTGACCGGAGGCGCCGGCTTCATCGGGTCGCACCTGTGCGAGCGGCTGCTCGAGACGGGGGCCGAGGTGGTGTCCGTCGACAACTACTTCACCGGCAGCCGGCGCAACATCGCCCATCTGATCGCAAATCCGCTGTTCGAGGCGGTCCGGCACGACGTCACCTTCCCGCTCTATATCGAGGTCGACGCGATCTTCAACCTGGCCTGCCCGGCCTCGCCGATCCACTACCAGCGGGACCCCGTGCAGACCACCAAGACCTCGGTGCACGGCGCCATCAACATGCTGGGGCTCGCCAAGCGGCTCAAGGCGCGCATCTTCCAGGCCTCGACCAGCGAGGTCTATGGCGACCCACTGATCCATCCGCAGACCGAAGATTACTGGGGCAACGTCAATCCGATCGGCATCCGCTCCTGCTACGACGAGGGCAAGCGCTGTGCCGAGACGCTGTTCTTCGACTATTGGCGTCAGCATGGCCTGCCGATCAAGGTCGCACGCATCTTCAACACCTACGGACCACGCATGCAGCCCAATGACGGCCGCGTGGTGTCGTCTTTCATCGTCCAGGCGCTCAAGGGCGAGCCGATCACCGTGTTCGGCGATGGCGGGCAGACCCGCTCGTTCTGCTATGTCGACGACCTCGTCGAGGCCATCATGCGGCTGATGGCGACCGCGGAAGACGTTACCGGCCCGATCAACATCGGCAACAATTCGGAGTTCACGATTCGCGAGCTCGCCGAGAAGGTCATCACTCTCACGGGCTCGCGCTCCAAGCTGGAGTTCAAGCCGCTGCCGCAGGACGATCCGCGCCAGCGTCAGCCTGACCTCACCAAGGCAAAGGCGGCGTTGGGCTGGGAGCCGAAGGTCGCGCTCGAAGACGGGCTGAAGGAGACGATCGCCTACTTCAAGCACTCGCTCGACGTCGCCTGATCCCGCTCGCAAGTTCAGCGTCCGCAGCGAATTTCGGCAAGAGAGCACCGCCCGGCATCATCAGCGATTTTGCGCACCTCTGAATCGAAAGCTGGGCTGAGGACCCTGTGTTGCTGCAAAGCGGGCCATCGCCTCCTTGTCGCTGATTGAGGTCGCGACCTTTTGGCTCTCCAATGGATCACAGCCATCGTTGCGATCGGCTTCTCCGCCGCCTCCTGCTGTTTGTCCCCCCCTTCTGCTTCGGCTATTTCGTCCTCGGCTTCTGTGGATCGGGTTCTTCTCCGAATCCTACGAGCGACTACTCACGGGATTTCCGCGGCGGCATCCCTGCTGCTCCTGCTGCTGTCCCCGGGCGACGTTCAGCCAGTTCGTCGGGTGTCAAATGCCCGCTTCGAGAACCTGCTCACGCAGTGCCGTTCACAAGTATCGCGCGGTCGCCCTTGTCAGCACCAGCACGGCCGGGACCAGCAGCAACGTGGGAGCTCGAGAGGCTTGGGACGTCCACGCGTTCATCTCTTCCTCGACCGGAACGCTACGACAGACGCAAAGTTCATAACGCACTTCAGTAGATCAAGAAGTGTACCAGGAGATTCGCGGCAGATGACGCGCCGCCCGCACCGACGCTGCCATCACCATTGAGGTCTTGGTGAAAGGTGGTTTCCAGCGACTGAAACGACGCATTCGTACCCGTCACCTCGGGAACGATATTGCTGTTATAGTTGCCGTTGCTGTCCGTGCTCCAGGCCGTGTAGTGGCCCGACACCGAGTCCTTCCAGGCCACATCATATCCGCTGGCGGTTTGCTCGGCTGCGATGGGCGCCCAGGTGCCGCACCCAATGGCGCTGACCGGCGAGCCGGAAATCTTCAGGATGGACCCGCTGCCCGTGCTGATAGCGTCAAGATAGAAGTTATCTCCCATCTGCACCAACTTGGTGGAGCCCTGCACCTCAATAGTTTTGGCGAGAACACCGATGCTGCCATCACCATTGAGGTCTTGATGGAAGGTGGTCTCGAGCGACTGAAACGACGGATTTGTACCCGTCACCTCGGGAACGATATTGCTGTTATAGTTGCCGTTGCTGTCCGTGCTCCAGGCCGTGTAGTGGCCTGACACCGAGTCCTTCCAGGCCACATCATATCCGCTGGCGGTTTGCTCGGCTGCGATGGGCGCCCAGGTGCCGCACCCAATGGCGCTGACCGGCGAGCCGGAAATCTTCAGGATGGGCCCGCTGCCCGTGCTGATAGCGTCAAGGTAGAAGTTATCTCCCATCTGCACCAACTTGGTGGAGCCCTGCACCTCAATAGTTTGGGCGAGAACACCGATGCTGCCATCACCATTGAGGTCTTGATGGAAGGTGGTCTCGAGCGACTGAAACGACGCATTCGTACCCGTCACCTCGGGAACGATATTGCTGATATAGTTGCCGTTGCTGTCCGTGCTCCAGGCCGTGTAGTGGCCTGACACCGAGTCCTTCCAGGCCACATCATATCCGCTGGCGGTTTGCTCGGCTGCGATGGGCGCCCAGGTGCCGCACCCAATGGCGCTGACCGGCGAGCCGGAAATCTTCAGGATGGGCCCGCTGCCCGTGCTGATTGCGTCAAGGTAGAAGTTGTCTCCCGTCTGCACCAAACTGGTCGACCCGACCGCTTCGATCGTAGCGTTGATCAGGTTGGCGCTTGCAATTCTGCCGTCGGCGAACTGAAAATACTCAGTTCCTGTCACGGTGTCAGTCCCCTCAGGCGAGCCGGAACGCAGATCAGCCACCGCGAAGGTCTGGGTCGCCGAATTGTACGAGACCCCGTAATTCACTCGGCTGCCCGCGTACACCGCGGTGTCGCTGCCGGCACCGCCGATGATGGTGTCGTTGCCGCCGCCGCCGGTGATCGTATCGTTGCCCGAGCCGCCGTTCAGCGTGTTGGCGATGGCGTTGCCGATGATGGTGTCGTTGCCGGACCCGCCTGTGGCGTTGTCGATGTAGGAGCGAGCGTCGCCGTTATAGAGATAGGCGTTGTAGACGTTGCCCGACGCGTAATGGCCGTCGCCGAGATAGGCCAGCTGCACGGAGGAGAACACCGACGAGGCACCGGGATTGAGGTCGATGCTCAGGTTCGTCGTGTAGTTCGAGAGGTCGTAGGTATCGACGCCGCCGCCGTCCCAGACGGTCTCGTAGATGCGGTTGGCCGAGCCGGCGGCGCCGCCGCCCGGCGCGAGCTGCCCGACGCCGTTGATGAACTCCTGCCCGGTGGTCGGATTCCAGGTGTAGACGGTGCCGCCGTTCTGGGTCGTGAAGTCCGCGCCGTACATCGTCTGGAGCGCGAGAATATCGTTGGCCATGTAGGTCTGCGAATATCCGTACGCCTCGTTGGTGTAGCCGGACGTGGTCGAACCACCGACATAGCTGCGATAGCTCATGACGGTGTATTCGCTGTCGTCATGCGCGCTCGGCACCGCGACGTTGGCGGGGCCGCCGGTCTCCTGGCTGTGCTTGAGGCCGACGGCATGGCCGAGCTCGTGCAGCGCGGTGGTGAAGTAATAATTGCCGAGCTTGGCCAGCGAGAAATTGTATTGGGTGCCGAACCAGACGTCGCCGCCGGATGCATAATTGCCGGGATAGTAGGCGTAGGCGGTCGGATTGGCCGCCGGCGACTGCGCGATCATGATGTCGGCGCCGTTGGTGCCCGCGTACTGGATATCGGCGTTGGTGTAACTGAGGATCAGCCCGATCGCGTAATTGATCGCCGCCTGGATCTGCGTGGGCACCGATGCAAAGCCCGACTTGGTCGGCTCGCTGTTGCCGCCGTAATAGGGATTGGCGTAGTCGCTGGCTGCGTCGGGAAAGCTATAGGTAATCGCGCCGGACCATTTGTAGCCCGATAGCAGGCCGTCGATCTCGGCGTTGTTGGTGGCACTGACATTAACAGCGGTAGCCAATGGACTCTCCAGAGCAACGCATCGCGTGCGATTCGGGACGGAAGCACATGATTCTAGCTTGAGAGTTAAACGTTTGGTTTAAATTGCGTCGCGACGTCCGCGCCCCTTCCATAAGACCGTGTTAGCCATCAAGTTCCGTAGTCATACGGGTCCGTAGAAGAGCTCTGTTCCCGCGGCACCTGTGGTTTGCGGGGGTTTCATGAAGCGAAGCTTACTCCTGGCCGGCCTGTTTGGCACCCTGACCGCGCTCGCCGGACGGGATCATCAACCCTTCGGAGGACTGCCCGTCATGGTGGAGAAGGCCAATGCGGACGAGAACGGCAAGGCGGGACGCGCCCCCTCCATGCCGATGGCCCGAGATCCCGCCGTTGCCGTGGCGGAGGAATACGAAGCCGCTCGCCGCAAGGGAACGCGGGAGGCCTTCGAGCTCTTCATCGCACGTCACGGCGATGACCCCCTCGCCGAACAGGCGCGCGCGGAGTTGAAGCGCCTCTCGCGCTGATCTCAGGGACCGCATCAGGCATGGCATTTCGGCAGGCTGCATCGGCGCCGGGCCGGGCTTGTCGCATGATCTTACGGCACTATGGTAGGCCCGCAATCTGTCCCGGAGCCATTCAAGATGCCTTTTCCGCATGCCTCGGAAGCCCTGTCGCGCTTCACCGTGCTCGATCTGACCCGCGTCCGCTCCGGGCCCACCTGCGTGCGGCAACTGGCGGACTGGGGCGCGAATGTCGTCAAGATCGATGCGCTGACCGAGGACGCCGGCGGCGAGCAGCCGGGCGGCCCGCGCCGAGGATCCGATTTCCAGAATTTGCATCGCAACAAACGGGCCATGACGCTGAACCTGAAGGACGAGCGCGGCCTCGCCGTGTTCAAGCGCCTGGCCGCCAAGGCCGACGTCGTGGTCGAGAATTTCCGGCCCGACGTGAAGAAGAAGCTCGGCATCGACTACGAGAGTCTCGCCAAGATCAATCCACGTATCGTCTACGGCAGCATCTCCGGCTTCGGCCAGGACGGGCCCTATCACAAGCGGCCCGGGTTCGATCAGATCGCGCAAGGCATGGGCGGGCTGATGTCGATCACCGGGGCACCGGGCGAAGGCCCGATGCGGGTCGGCATTCCCGTCGCCGATCTGACGGCCGGCCTGTTCTGCGCCATGGGCATCCTCACCGCGCTGCTCGAGCGCGAGGTCTCGGGCAAGGGCCAGTGGGTGCAGACCTCGCTGCTGCAGGCCCAGATTTTCATGCTCGATTTCCAGGCCGCGCGCTGGCTGATGGAGCAGGAGGTCGCCAAGCAGGCCGGCAACAACCATCCGACCAGCATCCCCACCGGCGTGTTCAAGACCTCGGACGGCTACATCAACATCGCCACGACGGGCGGGCGGATCTGGGAGCGCTGCGCCCAGGCGATCGGCGCACCGGATCTCTATACCCATCCCGACTATGCGACGGCCCCTTCCCGCTCCAAGAACCGCGACGCGCTCAACGCCGAGATCGAGAAGCGCACGGTGACGAAGTCGACCGAAACCTGGGTCCGCGAGCTCAACGAGGCCGGCGTGCCCTGCGGGCCGATCTACGCCATCGACCAGATGTTCGAGGACGCCCAGGTCAAGCATCTCGGCATTGCGCAGGACGTGCCGAACGACGAGGGCCGCCATATCCGCCTGGTCGGCCAACCCGTGACGCTAACGCGTACGCCGAGTAGGATGGTGGCCCGGCCGCCGGAATTCGGCGAACAGACCGAGGAGGTGCTGAAGGAGCTTGGCTTCGACGCAGACGAGATCGTGGAACTTAGGCGTCACAGAGTGGTGTAAAGTAACGAGCCTCCTCTCGGAGAACGATCACTCGCGAGCTTGTTGAACGATATGTGCAAGGCAATTGTAGCATGCCGGCGGCAAGCGGCTAAAACAGGCCAAGTTGATCGGTCGGTCTAACTGCCTCCCAATCATCGAAACACGTCCGGGAACGGATTTGAGAATCTTTCTGAAGGCCGCAGCACGTAATCGGCCGCGAGCCGCCATCCGGCAACGTCGGCGGACTTTCCACAACGTTCGCAAGATAATTCCTCGCCCTGGAGCAACCATCGCCCTCTCGCGAATGAACTCTTGGAGGCTCTCTCAAGACATCGCGGGCAAACCAATGGTAAGCGTCGGGCCCGCCAACGTTGCAGCAATTTAGACGTCATTTGACTTCCCTTTGGGAAATACGCAAAGATTGCCTACAACTAGATACATCAGAAACTGACTCTTTGGAATATTGTCAGGACAAGCACAGGGTCCAGGAAGCACGTGCATGCATACACACGCTGGTATCTGTTTGATCGGAATCCAGCGTCTTTCCACTAAGTACCGTGCCACCCTGCCAGACCACGGACCTTGCCGTTGATTCCCACCCGCGCGTCGATAAACTGCTGGGGATCTCAGTAGAAGCCAGGGGCGTCATAGTTGTTCGAATAGCGGCGGCCGTTCGAAAAGTTGAAGTCGTAGCTAGACGCACAGCCGCCGTCTCTTCCCCGGAATTGGATTTGTTGATCCGATTGAAGATACCTCGTCTGGTTCAAAGACGTTTCGTCGTCCTCTCAAGGCCGCGGACAAGCACCTGCGCCCGCGAGCAGGACTTCAAGTCGACAAATGGACTGTAAAAGCCCCAGTTCACACCCCAGGACTCGCAGCTCCCCGGCCGACCGGTCTGAACCACCCTAAACTTGGAGCACGTGATCGACTAACGCGAAGTACTGGTTGCCGAATTTACCGAGTCTTGAGCAGGTCTAACTGCCGGCGGGCGACTTGGCGGCGGCTCATTCAGGTCTCGGGCCCACGGAGCACCAGTTGCAATCTTTGGAGTGGAGGAAGTATCGCTTGAGCTCACGCAGGATGAGGCAAGAAGGCCGACCAAAAGCGCACAGACTGCCCACCGTGGCAGCGAACCGGAAAGCTGGAAAAATACTTCCTGCATTGGATCGACTTATGCTGATCGTGGCCGTCGAACGAACTTAACACAGAAAGAAGACGACGGGATCATTCCCTTAGTCAGCAATTCCGCCGCATTCTGCTAGTGAGAAAGCCGACGCCGCACTCTCTCTGATCCGCAGCAGAGAAATCAAATGCGCCGATGCAATCCCCAAAAAGCGATCATCACGAGTGCCACGGCTCCGATAGCTAGTAACAAGAGAACCGCTTCAGGCATGACGAATCAAGCTCCGTCAGAACAGAGAATGTACCCGTCGATAGTACGCTTACGAAAGTCCAAAGTCGAGAAACTGGCTGGAGCCCGAAAGAGCGATGGAGCGGCGAACCAGCGGCAGGAATTGACCGCCTGCTTTTATCACCATAATCTCCTTCGAATACCTACTTGCCAGTCAGAGCAAACCTCAACATGGCCAGTCGAAATATCTCCGAGATGGTCTGCCCGGGGTGTCGGTCCGTCTACCGACGGTCCTTAAGATCGTCAGCAAGGCCGGAGACCGGGCAATTCTCATGTAGCGCCTGTGGGGCACTCATCGCCCAATGGCATACACCCCTCGTGCCCATCTACACTAGGAGCGACCAGGCAGACTTACTTTCGACGAAGCCCGTAGAGTTCCCTCGCAACACAAAGTTCGGTTTCGCGAGGGCTATAGCAAACGAGATCTGCGAAGCTGGAACCGACCTACCGTTTTTTCAACACAACCTCCGGTCATCATAAAACCTAGCGACTTTCCAAGAGATATGACTTCAACGGAACATGCCTCGATATCCCGACGGCGTGATTCGCGCCAACCCGCTAGGAAACCAGCTTGGATACCAGGCCCTTGAGACCGCGGGGAACATTATTGGTCTAAACGTTGCTGCAACCCAGTTCTTGCCCGTTGCGTCTGCCCAAAGCGCCTCAGAAGACCGTCGATGACCGGCCAGAACAGCAGCACGATCGCCAGCGTCGTGATCGAGCCGACCAGGCCGTTCGACCAGAACACCTTGAGGTCGCCGCCGGAGCCGATCATCGACAGACGAAAAGCATCCTCGGCACGGTTGCCAAGCACCAGGGCCAGCGTGAATGGCGCCAGCGGAATGCCGATCTTCTTGAAGACGTAGCCGACGATGCCGAAGCCGAGCATCAGCCAGATGTCGAACATCGCGTTCTGGATCGCATAGGCCCCGATCGCGCAGGACACCACGATCATCGGCGCCACCGCGGCGAACGGCACGCGCAGGATCGAGGCGAAGATCGGCACCGTCGTCAGCACCAGCACGAGGCCGACGACGTTGCCGAGATACATCGAGGCGATCAGGCCCCAGACGAAGTCCTTGTGCTCGACGAACAGCAGCGGGCCCGGATTGAGCCCCCACACCATCAGGCCGCCGAGCAGGATCGCCGCGGTGCCCGAACCGGGAATGCCGAGCGCCAGCATCGGCAGCAGCGCCGAGGTGCCCGAGGCATGTGCCGCCGTCTCCGGCGCGAACACGCCTTCGATGCGGCCCTTGCCGAAACTTTCGGGATCCTTGGCGAAACGCTTGGCAAGGTTGTAGCCCATGAAGGAGGCCGCGATCGCGCCGCCCGGGGTGATGCCGAGCCAGCAGCCGATGAAGGAGGAGCGCAGCAGCGTCACCCAGTATTTCGGCAGATCCTTCCAGACGCCGAGCACGACGCGGAGCGAAATGCTCGCCGCATGTCCGCGCAGCGCCAGCCGCTCCTCCATGGTCAGCAGGATCTCGCTGATGCCGAACAGGCCGATGACGGCGACCAGGAAGTTGATGCCGCGGAGCAGCTCCGGCGAGCCGAAGGTCATGCGCAGATTGCCCGACACGGTATCCATGCCGATGCCGGCCAGCAGCAAGCCCAGCGACATCGAGATGACCGTCTTGTGCTTGGCCTCGCGCCCCAATCCGACGAAGGAGCAGAAGGTGAGCAGATAAACCGCGAAGAACTCGGGCGGGCCGAACTTCAACGCAAAGGACGAGATCATCGGCGCAAGGAACGTGATCAGCAGCACCGCGACCAGCGAGCCGATGAAAGAGGATGTGAACGCCGCGGTCAGCGCCTCCGCCGCCCTGCCCTGCTGCGCCATCGGATAGCCGTCGAATGTGGTCGCCACCGACCAGGCTTCGCCGGGGATGTTGAACAGGATCGAGGTGATGGCACCGCCGAACAGCGCACCCCAATAGATGCAGGACAGCATCACGATCGCCGAGGTCGGATCCATCGTGAAGGTGAGCGGCAGCAGGATCGCAACGCCGTTGGGGCCGCCGAGCCCCGGCAGGACGCCGACGAAGATCCCGAGCACCAGCCCGACCATCATCAGGAGGACCGTCTTCCACGTCAGCAGAACGACAAAACCGTGAAGCAGGAGACCGAAAGCTTCCATCGCAAATTCCGCCTAGCGGCCGAAGGCCGCTTCGAGCGGCCCTTTCGGCATGATGACGTCGAAGGCGATGTCGAAGGTGACGAACATGATCGCCGTGAACAGCAAGGCGGTGAGCAGCGACTTCCACAGCGCGATCTTGCCGACGAAGCGCATGAAGCCCGAGATCAGGAGGAAGCTCGCGACATAGAGGCCGAGGAACTGCATCACCAGGCAGAACAGCAGCGTCGGCACGAATACCGCCAGCACGCGGCGGGCCTGCGCGCGCGTGACGAAGGTTCCGGACGCGGTACGACGCGCAAGCAGGGACACGATCAGGCCGTAGAGGCTGCCGCCGCCGAGGATGACCGAGAGATAGAACGGGAAATAACCGGGTTCGGGCCCGGTCGAATCCCAGGACGCGCCGGTGCGCCAATTGTCGTAGCCGAGCGTCACGGCCAGCGCGAGCAACAGGAGACAGACGACGATCTCGATCGTGCCGGAGGAGACGACGGAGGGCGAGTCGTCTTCAGGCGCGGTCGGATCGTCGACGACGATTTCTAGATCGGTTTGGGACATGAGCTCTGGTGCACAGCTGGGAATTGTCAGCCTCTACCCGTTCTTGCGGGAAGAGGCTGAGGCCGCATCCGCGGCCGTTTTTGGAACGCCGAAGCCAAAGCTTCGGCGATGACGAAGCGCCGGGTGAGGGGCTCTCTCCACGGGCTCGACTCGCGCAGAGGGCCCCTCACCCCAACCCTCTTCCGGTAAGAACGGGGCGAGGGAGAAGAGGCAGACGGCTACTTCGCGACGAATCCGGCTTCCGTCATCAGCGACTTGTTCTGCGCATCATCCTCCTCGAGGAACTGCACCATGTCCTTGCCGGTGAGGAAGATCGGCTTCAGCGCTTGCTTCTCCATGTACTCCTTGTACTCCGCGGTCTGCGTCACCTTGTGGAAGAGATCGACATAGAACGCCTGCTGCTCGGCCGTGACCTTGCCGGGCAGGAACATCGCGCGCAGCATCAGATATTGCACGTCGACCCCCTCCTCCTTGCAGGTCGGGATGTCGGCCCAGGACTGCGTCTCCGTCACCTTGCTGGTGTAGGCGATGCGCTCCTTGTCGAACACGCAGAGCGGACGCACCTGGCCCGCGCGCCAGACTTCGAGATTTTCTGAGGGGTTGTTGACGTTGGCTTCGGTGTGGTTGCCGACCAGCTGGGTCGCGGCCTCGCCGCCGGACTTGTAGGGCAGATAGGAGAACTTCGCGCCGGTCTTCTGCTCGAGGAAGACGGTCAGCACGTGATCCTCGCGCTTGGAGCCGGTGCCGCCCATCTTGAACGGCGCGCTCGCGGCCTTCGCGGCCGCGACGAACTCCTTCACCGTCTTGGGGCCCGCGCTGTTGTCCCAGAGCACGAACTGGTCGAGCGCGACCACCGAAACCGGGGTCAGCTCACGCCAGTTGAACGGGATCTTCGCCGACAGCGGCAGCATGTAGATCAGCGAATAGGCGATCAGCACCTTGTTCGGATCGCCCTCGCTGGACTTCATGTACATCAGCGCTTCCGCACCCGAGGCGCCGCCCTTGAGCGAGACGACGATCGGCTGCTTCATCAGATTGTTCTTCTGGATCGCGGCCTGCATCATCCGCGCCATCTGGTCTGACGCGCCGCCCGCGCCCGCCGCCACCACGATCTCGACCGGCTTTGCTGGCTCCCAGCCCGCAACAGCTGGCGTGCCGCACAGCGCGGCCGCAAGCGCCATTGCGGCCTTCATTCCATGTCCCACGTGCGTCTTCCCTATGCTCTTGTTTGGATTGGAAATTCAGAGATGAATTCAACACCCATTGTGCTGGCGAATTGGACTAAGTTCAAGCCGTCCGACGTCATCCCGGTTATGACTTTGGAATAAGGCAAGTCCCGCGCGATTGCGTTACAAGCGAGTCGCTGCTCGCGTGAGGAGGGGCGGAAAAGAGCTCAATGGCCTTGATCGGGTCCGGAGATCCTCGAGATGCTCAGATGATTCGATTTTTCCTAATTTTAGACAAATTCAGAGTGTGAAGTGATGCCGCGCCTGCTCTATATCAACGAGAAATTTGGCCACGACGCGACGATCATCTTGGACAACGGAGACGCCTGTTGGATCTCCGTCGGCAAGAAGGGCGTCTTGGTACGGTCTCACAAGCACAGCTTTTGGGGCGGAATGCTGGGAAGCCTATTGGGTCCAAAGCTATATCAGGAGCGGAATGTCTACCAAGCACTCAGCGTTGCCCAAGCTCTCACGGCAACGCTTCGGCCGGTTCCACAAATTAAGTGCAAGGACGCGATGCTCAAAGCATTCTGCACAGCAGTCTGGCACTGCTCTTCCCCTGCACGTGTTAAGGCCGTATTGAATGATCCGGCATTGCTCGCGGCGTAACATCGTGCGAGCAAGATCGCTTCACCCAGTCCATTTTTGCTTCCCCGCCGCGCTTGCAATTTTCTGATCCAACCATAGTCCTGAAGTATGAATACGCGTAGAAAAGTAGACCTGAGCCCCGTTCCCGAGCGGAAGAGAACGCGCTGGAAAGTGCAGTGGGGCGTGCCCGCCCGAGCCGCTGGCGGAACCGCAAGAGCAGCTGCGCTATCGGGCGAGGAGCGAAGGGAGATTGCGCGGAAGGCTGCCAAGGCCCGTTGGGCGAGATACTTGCCGCAGGCGTCGCATGAAGGTGTCCTTCACTTTGGAGACATCGATATCGAAGTTGCCGTCCTCGACGACGGTCAACGTGTGATCACTCACGATGGCGTTATGGTAGGCCTAGGCCGCATTCGGCCACCCAAAGGACGCCAGCATTACAGGGCCGGCGCCAATCTCCCTGCTTTTTTGACAGTGCAGAATCTAGCGCCCTTTGTCGGCGAAGGCCTAGCTATGATCGCTAAGCAGATTGAATTCCGCACCAAACAAGGCGTGAAAACGTTCGGTTACGCGCCGGACTTCCTCCCAGCGATCTGTGATGTCTTCGCGCGCGCCCAACGGGCCGGAGCTCTCAAGGTCGCTCAGCGCAAGATTGCTCACCGCGCCGGAATTATCGCGGAGCACCTCCAACGATCAGGCACGACGTGCCTCATTGATAAAGCTACAAGTTACCGAGAAACTCGCGAGATCTAGACCCGTCGGGATGGCTATGGCCGCGAGGAGTGAATCCAAGTGTGCCGCACGATCTTAGTTCCGCAACATCAACCTAGGCCGTGTACTCAAAGGCGGCTGGCCGCCTGATGTCTGCTCCCCCCTAATAGCGGCGGAAAAACGGACATCTCCCGAGGTCGCTGAAGGGACAAAGGCTGCCTTGGCCAGGCCGAATGGCCCTGATCGGCTCGCCTCCCGAAAGCTGCCCCTCGGTAGTCAGAGCAAAAAGGTAGCTAGGCGCCACCCCCTTTAGCGGCGGTGGCTAGCTCTCGCTGAGGACCTGCCTTGCGTTCGCGGATGCTATCTTACCGTCCCAACATAGTATCCTTCGGCTTGGCCATCCTCCGAGAACTTGGGACAGACGCAAAAGCCTCCCGGCGAGCTGCGTGTCGGACACACGACCCTTGGCGTTCCCGACGGCAGTTCGGACGCATTCACGAGGCACTGCGATTTAGGTGTTGGGTCGTGCGGCGTGCTTTTAGCGAACACGTCTGTACCAGCACCGGCCAGCAAAAGAACAACCAGGACGACCTGAAAGAAGCACACGCGTGAATCCTAATGCGATGACACGAGTGCGGCTAGGCTGAAAGCCACCACGCACGCAGCAGCCAAGGACCACAGTGTTATGAGGACCTCTCTCGGCATACCTCTAGACCAACGCAGCGGTTCCTGCGGCTCCAAGTTTACAATTCCGATTGAAAGTTTTGGGCAAGAAATAGATTTCAAGGCCCCGCATCGTAGCTTCTGCAGTGTCAATTCAATAGATCGGTTACTTGCCCTTCCAGTTCGGCGTTCGCTTGTTGAGGAAGGCGTCCATGCCCTCGCGGAAATCTTCGCTCATATAGGCCTTCAGGATCAGGTCCTCGCCTTCCTCGCGCGACAGCGTACGGCGGATGCGGCGCACGGCTTCCTTGGTCGCCTCCAGCGTCAGCGGCGCGTGGCTTGCGACGAGTTTTGCCGTCTCGTCGGCGCGGCGCTGCAGCGTCTCGACATCAGGGACGATCTCGTTGAGCAAGCCGAGCGCTAGCGCTTCCTGCGCCTCGACGAGGCGCGCCTTGAAGATCATATCCTTGGTGCGGGCGGGCCCGACCAGCGCGACGACGCGGCTGATGTTCGACATCGACAGGCAGTTGCCGAGCGTGCGCGCGATCGGAAAGCCCATCCGCATCGTCTCGGTGCCGATACGGAGGTCGCAGCAGGCTGCAATGCCGGCGCCGCCACCGGTGCAGGCGCCGGCGATGGCGGCGATCACGGGTACGCGGCACTGCTCGAGCGTGCCGAGCACGCGGTCGATCCGGGCCTCGTAGTCGAGCGCGTCCTGCGCGGTCTTGAACGCACGGAACTGGGAAATGTCGGTGCCGGAGGCGAACGCCTTGTCGCCGGCCCCAGTCAGGATCAGCGCCTTGATCGAGCGATCGGCGTTGATCTCCAGACAGATCTCGGCCATGCGGTCATACATGGCGAAGGTCATTGCGTTGCGCGCCTGCGGGCGGTTGAAGGTGATCCGCGCGATGCCGTCCTGGACGGAGTAGAGCAGGTCTTCGTTAGCGGTCGTCGGTGCGTTCATCGCGCGCTCTCTTCTTCTCTCGGTCAGTCCAGGCTAGCTGGGCTCTAGGCCACCTGGGCCTTGGTCATCGGCACCACGTCGCGCCCCTTCAGGACGTCCATGGCCGCCAAGACGCCGCCGCTCCGGTGCGGAATCTTGGCCAGATCCAGACCCATCTCGACCCCGGCGAGCGTGCCCATCAGCATCAGATCGTTGAAATGGCCGATATGGCCGATCCGGAACACCTTGCCCTTGACCTTGTTCAGGCCGGTGCCGAGCGACATGTCGAAGGCTTCCAGCACCACCTTGCGGAAGGCGTCGGCGTCATGGCCATCCGGCACGCGCACGCCGGTCAGCGCCGGCGAGTGCGCCGCCGGATCGGCGCACTGCGTCTCCAGGCCCCAGACCTTGACCGCCGCGCGCGTCGCCGCGCTGTGACGCTTGTGGCGGGTCCAGACGTTCTCCAGCCCCTCCTCTTCCAGCATCTTCACCGCTTCGCGCAGTCCGTAGAGCAGGTTGGTCGCGGGCGTATAGGGGAAGGTGCCGAGCTTGTTGAAGCTGATCACCTCCTGCCAATCCCAATAGGAGCGCATGCCCGGATTGGCTTTCGCCACGGCCAGCGCCTTGTCCGAGACGGCGTTGAAGCCGAGGCCGGGCGGCAGCATCAGGCCCTTCTGCGAGCCGGCGACCGAGACGTCGATGCCCCAGGCGTCGTGCTCATATTCCATCGAGCCGAGGCCGGAGATGGTATCGACCATCAGCAGCGCCGGATGCTTGACGCGGTCGAGCAGCTTGCGCACCTCCAGCGGCGGCGTCACGCAGCCGGTCGAGGTCTCGTTGTGAACGACGCAGACCGCCTTGATCGCGTGCTGCTTGTCGGCGACCAGGCGCTTCTCGATCTCGGCGAGGTCGGCGCCGTGGCGCCAGTCGCTCGGGATGAAGTCGACGTCGAGCTTGAACTTGTCGGCGATGCCGCGCCACAGCACGGCGAACTGGCCGGTTTCGCACATCAGGAGCTTGTCGCCGGGCGAGAACACATTGACCATCGCCGCTTCCCAGGCGCCGGTGCCGGACGAGGGGAAGATGATCACGGGCTGCTTGGTGCGGAACACCCGCTGCATCGAGGCGAGAACCGCAAAACCGAGCTCGGCGAACTCCGGACCACGATGGTCCAGCGTCGGCATGTCCATCGCCCGCAGCACCCGGTCGGGCACATTGGTCGGTCCTGGAATCTGTAGGAAATGCCTTCCAGTGTGCACGGTCATCGGCGTCCTTCCCGGTCTTCGAGGCTGTCTTGGCTCGAGCGCCCGTGGGCCCGCATTGAGGGCTCCGGCGAGCCGCTCGCATATCACTATTCGCCGGGCTTGTCCCTCGCCCGGCGGGGTCCGTCAATGCACAAGAAGCAGGGCTCGCTTGCCAAGGGCCGTGACGGGAGGCAAGACGGTGCCGGCGAACAGGCGAGAGCGGACCATGGCGGCGGAAGTGGCTGGAAAATCACCGGAATCGGTCCAAACGGACCGTCTGGCAGCACGTCTGGCCCGGGAAATCACTGGCGACGTCCTGTTCGACGGCTTCAGCCGCGGCCGCTACGCCACCGACGCCTCGTTCTACCAGATCTTGCCGGCCGGCGTGGTGGTGCCCCGGACCATGGACGAGGCGCTGCGGGCCATGGCGATCGCCCGCGACGAGGGACGCAAGGTCACCCCGCGCGGCGGCGGCACTTCCCAATGCGGCCAGACCGTCAATGACGGGCTGGTGGTCGATCTCTCCAAGCACCTCAACCGGATCCTGGCACTCGACGTCGAGGGCCGGACCTGCGTGGTCGAGCCCGGCATCGTGCTCGACGACCTCAACCGCCAGCTCAGGAAGCACGGCCTTTGGTTTCCGGTCGACGTCTCCACGGCGTCGCGTGCCACCATCGGCGGCATGGCCGGCAACAATTCCTGCGGCGGCCGCAGCCTTCGCTATGGCACCATGCGCGACAACACGCTGTCGATGGAGGCGGCGCTGGCCGACGGCACGCTCAGCCGCTTCGGCGAGGTCTCGCGCGATCTCTCCGATGTCGAGGCCGGCGACAGCGCACGCGCCCTGTTCCGCGACATGCTCGAGCTCGGGGCCCACGAAGCCGACGAGATTGCCGCGCGCTTTCCAAACGTGCAGCGCCGCGTCGGCGGCTACAATCTCGATGCGCTGGTGCCGCGCAATGCGCGCAACAACATGGCGCATCTCCTGGTCGGCTCCGAGGGGACGCTGGCCTTCACCACCAAGGTCGAGCTGAAGCTGTGGCCTGTGATCCGTAACAAGGCGCTCGGAATCTGCCATTTCGGTAGCTTCTACGAGGCGATGGATGCGGCTCAGCATCTGGTCAAGCTGAAACCGATCGCGGTCGAGCTGGTTGATCGCACCATGCTCGCGCTCGGTCGCGACATCGCGATGTTCAGGCCCATCATCTCGGCCGCGATCAAGGGCGATCCTGACGCCGTGCTGGTGGTCGAGTTCGCGGAAGAAGACCAGGCGGATAACCTGACGCGCCTCGAGCAGCTCGGCGAGCTGATGGGCGATCTCGGCTTCGGCTGGACCAACGAGACGCGCAAATGGGGCGGCGTGGTCGAGATATCAGAGCCGGCGCTGCAGAGCGGCATCGCCGATTTCCGCGCCGCCGGCCTCAACGTCATGATGTCGATGAAGCAGGAAGGCAAGCCGGTCTCCTTCGTCGAGGACTGCGCCGTGCCGCTGCCGCATCTGGCCGACTACACCGCGCGGCTGAACGAAGTCTTCGCCAGACACGGCACCAGCGGCACGATGTATGCACACGCGTCCGAGGGCTGTCTGCATGTGCGCCCGGTGCTGAATTTGAAGCTGGAGAAGGACGTCAAGGCGATGCGCGCCATCGCCGAGGAGGCGTTCGCGCTGGTGCGCGAGTACAAGGGCTCGCATTCCGGCGAACACGGCGACGGCCTGGTGCGCTCCGAATTCCACGAGACGATGTTCGGCGAGCGTCTCGTCGCCGACTTCAGGGAAGTGAAGCAGCGCTTCGATCCCGACGGCGTTCTCAATCCCGGCAAGATCGTCGACGCGCCCAGGATGGACGATCGCTCGCTGTTCCGCTTCAAGCCCGACTATCGCGTCGGCGAGCTGAAGACCAAGCTCGACTGGTCGGCCTGGCCGGGCGCCGGCGGCGGCTTCCAAGGCGCGGTCGAGATGTGCAACAACAACGGCGCCTGCCGCAAGCTCGAGGGCGGCGTGATGTGCCCGTCCTATCGTGCGACGCGCAACGAGAAGGATGTCACACGGGGCCGGGCGAACACGCTGCGGCTGGCGATCTCCGGCCAGCTCGGCGAGGGCGCGCTTTCTTCCGACGAAATGATGGAGACGCTGAAACTCTGCGTCTCCTGCAAGGCCTGCCGCCATGAATGCCCGACCGGCGTCGACATGGCCAAGATGAAGATCGAAGTGCTCGCCGCACGCGTCACCTCCCACGGCCTGACGCTGCGCGATCGCCTGGTCGGTTATCTCCCGCACTATGCCGGCCTCGCCTCGCGCTTCGCGCCACTGGCGAATTTGCGCAATCGCAGCCCGCTATTGCGAAAGCTGTTCGAGCGCTTTGCCGGCATCAGCGCGCGCCGCGCCCTGCCCGCCTTCCGCAGCGACGTGTTTGCGCCGCCGGCGGAAGCGGTTGGACCCGAGACCGGCCGCGAGGTCGTCCTGTTCGCCGACACCTTCAACCGCATCTATGAGCGCGAGAACCTCGACGCAGCGCTGCGCGTGCTCGTGGCCGGCGGCTATCGCGTGCATCTGCCGAAGCCTGCGAGCGGCAGCCGTCCTCTGTGCTGCGGGCGCACGTTCCTCTCCGCCGGTCTCGTCGACGAGGCCAGGGCCGAGCTCGATCGTCTGGTGGCGGCCTTTGCGCCCTTCGCCGCGCGCGGCGTGCCGATCGTCGGTCTCGAGCCGAGCTGCCTGCTGACACTGCGAGACGAGCTCGCTTCGCTGCGCAAGGACAATGACGCCAAGGCGGTCGGCGCACATGCGCTGACCTTCGAGGAATTCCTGGTGCGCGAGGCCGAGGCGGGTCGGCTGCAATTGCCGCTCGGCGCCGTCGCCGACAAGGCAATGGTGCACGGCCATTGCCATCAAAAATCCTTCGGCGCCTTCAAGCCCGTCGAGCAGGTGCTGCGCCTCGTCCCCGGCCTGAAAGTCGAGACCATCGAGTCCAGCTGCTGCGGCATGGCCGGCGCGTTCGGCTATGGCGCGGACACCTACGATGCCTCGATCGAGATGGCCGAGCTGTCGCTGCTGCCCGCCGTGCGGCGCGCTGATCAGGCTGCGCTCATCGTCGCCGACGGCACATCTTGCCGCCACCAGATCCACGACGGCGCGCGACGCGAGGCGCTTCACGTCGCGCGCGTGCTGGCGATGAGCCTTGATCGCGCCGAAACCAATTCCACCTCAACCGCTGCAAAGGAAACCAACCATGGCTGACCTCACCCTCGACACCGCCCGCAAGATTCTCGACGCCGCCTTCGCGAAGGCCGGCGAGCTCAAGCTCAAGCCGCTGGTCGTCACCATCCTCGACGCCCGCGGCGTGCTCAAGCTCGCCGCGGCGCAGGACGGCATCAGCCTGATGCGCGGCGAGATCGCGCACGGCAAGGCCTATGGCGCGCTCGCCATGGGCATGGGCTCACGTGCGCTGTTCCAGCGCGCCCAGGAGCAGGCCTATTTCATCGATGCCGTGAACACCCTGGCCAAGGGCGCGCTGGTGCCGGTCCCCGGCGGCGTGCTGATCATGGACGGCACGACGCTGCTCGGCGCCGTCGGCGTCTCCGGCGACACCTCCGACAATGACGAGGCCTGCGCGCTCGCGGGTATCCAGGCTGCGGGGCTGAAGGCCAACGCGGGGTAGCTTGTCACTCCGGGGCGCGCCACTTGGCGCGAGCCCAGAATCCATTTCGCCGTATCGCGTGCTGCATGATGGATTCCGGGCTCGCGCTACGCGCGCCCCGGAATGACCGCGGAGGATGCGACTACATCCTCTTTCGAAATCGAACTGAGCTCGTGGACCGCACTTTCGTGCCCCGGACGCAGCGCAGCGCCTCTTCGGCGTTACGGCGCAGAGCCGGGGCCCATCCTAACGAATGTCCCCGTCCGCCGCTGGGTCCCGGCTCTGCGCCGCAACGCTCACGCGCTGCAGCGCGTCCGGGACACGAGGTCGAGCTCTTCTTCTACCTTCCCGTCCAGACCGGCTTCCTCTTCTCGCTGAACGCTTTCAGGCCTTCCTTGGCGTCCTCGGTCATCGCGAGCAGCGCGATCTGGCTTTCGGTGTAGGCGATGCTCTCGTCGAACGACATCGAGGCGATGGCACGCATGGCGTATTTGCCGCGACGGATCGCGGTCGGCGATTTGTCGACGATGCGGCCGATCAGCCAGTCGACCTTGGCATCGAGCTCGGCCGTCGGCACGGTGTAATTGAGCAGGCCCGCGCTCAGCGCCGCCTTGGCATCGAAGGGCTCGCCGGTGAGCGCCCATTCGTTGACGAGACGCGGCGGCGCGATACTCTGCAACAGGCTCAGCACCTGCATCGGGAACACGCCGACCTTCACCTCCGGCAGGCCGAAGATGACGTGATCGGCCGCAACCGCCATGTCGGTCATGCACAAGAGGCCCATGCCGCCGGCCATGCAGACGCCGCCGACCCGTGCAATCGCCGGTTTGGTGGCGTTCTGTGACAAACGTAACAGATCGGCATAGTCGACATTTGGTTTGGAATGGTCCATCGCGAAAGCCGCGCCGGAATTCTGCAAGTCGGCGCCCGCACAGAACGCCTTGTCGCCCGCGCCCGTCAGCACGATGACGCGGACGTCCTTGTCGTCATGCGCGTCGCGATAGCCTTTGGTGATGCCGGCGATGACCTCGCCGTTCAGCGCGTTGCGTTTCTCCGGCCGGTTGATGGTGATCCAGAATGCCTGCCCGCGCTTCTCAGTGATGATTGCCGTGGTATCGGTCATGGTACGCTCGCTTCCTTGTCTTCCGTTTTGCAGCCATTTGCGGCAGGACCGGCAGCGCGCGCAAGGGCAATCTGCAACGCTGTCTCACCATAGCGTGTGGGCGCAAATTCGCATGGCGATTGAATTAACGGCGACGACCGCTATCCTGACTGGAGATTTTGATCACCGATGAGCCATTTCATGCGCACCGCGACGATTTTGTTGCTGGCAGGCTTGCTCGTGCTGAGCGCAGGACCTGCAAGCCGCGCGGCCGACGCCGCCAAGCTCGCGCTGGTGATCGGCAACGCAAGATACCCCGACAACGAATTCGTGCTGAACGAGGTCACCAACGATGCTCAGGACGTCACTGAAGAATTGAAGCGCGACGGCTTCGTCGTCGATCGCCAGAGCAATCTCACGGCCGACGCCATGCGGCAGGTGCTGGATCGCTTCTATGCCCGCATCGAACGCGGCGCGGTGGCGCTGATCTTCTTCGACGGTCTTGCCATCCAGTCCAACCGGCAGACCTACCTGCTTCCGGTCGACGCGCAGATCTGGACCGAGCCGGACGTGGCGCGCGACGGCTTCAGCCTCGATGTCATCCTCGCCGAAATGAACACGCGCGGCGCCGCGATCAAGATCGCGCTGATCGATGCCTCGCGCCGCAACCCGTTCGAGCGGCGCTTCCGCCGCTATTCGGCGGGCCTTGCGCCTGCGATCGCACCGAGCAATTCGCTCGTGCTCTACTCCGCAGCGCTCGGCGCGGTTGCCGCCAGCGGCAAGACCGAGCACGGCCTGTTCGTCGCCGAGCTGCTCCGCGAGATGCGCGCGCCGAACATCAGCGCCGAGCAAGCCCTGACCAACACCAAGAACGGCGTGGTCGCCGCCACCAAGCGGGAGCAGGTGCCGTGGCTGTCGTCCTCGCTGACCACGGAATTCTCGTTCGCAGGTTCGGTGGCGCAGCCGGCCAACAACAAGGCCGGCGACCCGACGAAGCCAGAGCCTCAGAAACCGGAGCCGCAGAAGCCGGTCTGCGAGGCGCCGCAAGCGGAGCCGCCCCCGAGCGCCGACGATCTCGCCAAGGATCCCGTCATCGCCGATCTCAGCCGCAAGATCGCGGCGAACGCAAATGACGTCGCCTCGCGCTACAAGCGCGGCCAGGTCTATGCGATCAAGCGCGCCTATGCGCTCGCCATGCAGGATTTCGACCTTGTGATCCGCAAGGATCCCAGGGATGGCGAGGCGCTCAACAACCGGTGCTGGACGCGCGCTGCGACCGGCGATCTGCAGGGCGCGCTCGCCGACTGCAATCTTGCGCTCCAGATCGATCCCGGATTGAGCGATGCGCTCGACAGCCGCGGGCTCGTCAACCTCAAGCTCGGCCGGACTGCTGAGGCGATCAAGGACTACAACGACGCGATCCAGCGCAACCCGCGCTCGTCATCGTCGCTGTTCGGCCGCGGCATTGCCACCCGCAAAAGCGGCAGCGACGGCGCCACGGACATCGCGCAGGCGAAGTCAATGAACCCTGACATCGCGAAAGAGTTCGCGGGCTACGGCGTCACGGAATGCGTGCCCTGAGCCGCAGGGGCTTTCCTGATCCAGACCTTGTTGTCATGGAAGGCGGCCCCGCCGATCGGCGCGACGGTTTCGGCTCCCGTCAGCATGTTGATGCCGCGCCCGCCGATATGGTTCTTGTTGGGATGAACGGACTCCGCGATCAGGACGCCGCGCCGCACTCCGTCGAACAGCGTCGCGACCAGCGAGGTCTCGCCGCGGGTATTGCCGAGCGTCACCGCATCGCCGTCGGCAATGTCGAGCGCGGCTGCATCCAGGGGATGGATCATCACGCTCGCCTTGCCTTCCCGCGCCTGCGAGGACGGGGTCTCGTTGAAGGTGGTGTTGAGGAAGCTGCGCGAAGGGCTGGTCGCAAGCCGGAACGGATGGGCTTGGTCGGACTGCTCGATCACCGCCCAGTGGTCCGGCAACGCCGGCATCTTGTCGAAATCGCCCATCGTCACGCCGAACGGCGGATGCGCCCAGTCTGCCCTAAAATGGAATTTCCCGTCGGCATGGGCAAAGCCATCGAGAAAATGCGAGGTGCGGAAGTCCGGTTGCAGGTCGCGCCAGATGTCGGCTTCGAGGCCGGCGATGTCGCCGTGGTTGCTGAGCTTCAGCGTCGCGTCGATCAATTCGCGCGGCGTCATCTCGAAACCTCGATGCTTGGCGCCGAGCCGCGGGGCCAGCCCCTGCAGGACCTCGTGGTTGGAGCGGCATTCGCCGGGCGGATCGATCAGCTTCGGCCCGACCGAGATGTGCTGGTGGCCGCCGCCGTAATAGAGATCGTCATGCTCCATGAACATGGTCGCCGGCAGCACGATGTCGGCCATCTGAGCCGTCTCGGTCAAGAACTGCTCGTGCACCGCGACGAACAGATCCTCGCGCGCAAAGCCCTGGGCTACCAGCGCCTGCTCCGGCGCCACGGTCATCGGGTTGGTATTCTGGATCAGCATCGCCTTGACCGGCCCCCTGCCGCGCAGGGCCTCGGCATCGCCAGTGAGGATACGGCCGATCTTCGACTGGTCGAGTGCGCGGATGTTCTGGTCGATGGCGTCGTGGCCCTCGATGATGGATTCGTTGAAATGCCACAGCGCGTAATTGTTGAAGAAGGCGCCGCCGCCTTCATACTGCCAGGCGCCGGTCACCGCGGGAATGCAGGTCGCGGCATGCATCTGCGTCGCGCCGTTGCGCGAGCGGGTGAAGCCGTAGCCGAGCCGGAAGAAGGTCCGCTTGGTCTCGCCGACCGCCTTGGCGAACGCCTCGATCTCCGCCACCGGTACGCCGCAAATCGCAGAGGCCCATTCCGGCGTGCGCGTCTTCAGATGCTTCTCGAGCTCGGCAGGACAATCGGTGTATTTGTCCATATAGGCGCGGTCGGCATAGCCGTCGCGGAACAGGACGTGCATGACGCCGCAGGCAAAGGCACCGTCGGTGCCGGGCCGCAGGATGATCTTGATGTCAGCCTGCTTCATGGTCTCGTTGTCGTAGATGTCGACCGCCGCGATTCTGGCGCCGCGCTCCTTGCGTGCGCGCGAGGCGTGGGTCATCACGTTGACCTGGGTGTTGACGGGGTTGGTGCCCCAGATCACGACGAGGTCGGAGAGCGCCATCTCGCGCGGATCGACGCCGGCGATCTTGCCGGTGCCGATGGCATAGCCGATGCGCGCGACATTGGCGCAGATGGTCTGATAGAAGCGGGAATATTTCTTCACATGCGTGAGGCGGTTGAGGCCGTCGCGCATCACGAGGCCCATCGTGCCGGCGTAGTAATAGGGCCAGATCGATTCCGCGCCGAACTCGCGCTCGGCCGCGTTGAAGCGATGCCCGATCTCGTCCAGCGCCTCGTCCCAGGAGATCCGCGCGAATTGCCCCGAGCCCTTCGGCCCGATGCGTCGCAGCGGAAATGTCACCCGCTCGGGGTGATGGATGCGCTCGGCGTAGCGGGCGACCTTGGCGCAGACGACGCCGGCCGTATAGGTCTGCTGCTTCGAACCACGGACACGACCGATGCTGCGGCCTTCGACCACCTCGACATCGAGGGCGCAGGCCGACGGGCAATCATGCGGACAGGTCGAATGGCGGATTTCGATCTTGGCGTGCTGGTTCATGGCCAAATTCGTAACACCAAAATACCTGTCAGCCGAGGGCATTTATCCGGCAATGCCCATGCGATTTGCTCAGATCACGTGCGCTGCGGGTTCCTGCTGCGACCGCGAAGAGCGGCGCGCCAGGCCGAAAACGGCACGATATTCCCGGCGTGATCGGCCTCGTCAGCGGTCGACAGTCCGCATTCCCTGCCGTTACAGTGCGGCCAACAAAAACGGGATCAGGGAGGTGGGCATGAAGGCCCGAGGATTCATGCTGGTGGTCGCCGTCGGCCTGCTCGGCGCCTTCTGCGCAGCCCCCTCAAAGGCACAGGATTATCCCAACCGCGCGGTCCGCATCGTCGTGCCCTTCGGCGCCGGCGGACCGGCCGACGTCGCCGCACGGCTGATCGGCAATGTGCTCCAGGAGAGCTTCGGCCAGCCCTTCGTGATCGAGAACCGCACCGGTGCCGGCGGTGTCATCGGCACGATCGAGGCGGCGAAGTCGCCAGCGGACGGCTACACGCTGTTGATGATGTCCAACACCCAGACCGCGAATGAATCGCTGCTGACCCCGGACAAGCGCAAATACGAGCTGATGCGGGACCTCGCGCCGATCGCTCCGGTGAACTTTTCCGATCTCGTCATCGTGGTGAACCCGCAGGTGCCGGCGAAGACACTTGCCGAGTTCATCGCTCTCGCCAAGGCGCAACCGGGCAAGCTGAACTACGCCTCTTCGGGTCAGGGCACGCCGTACCACATGGCCGGCGAGCTGTTCAAAGCCATGGCCGGCGTCGATGTCGTCCACGTTCCCTATCGCAACAGCGGCGAGGCGCGCAGCGGCGTGATCGGCGGACAGGTGCAGATGATGATCGACGCGGTGCCGGCGATGGCGCCGAACATCGCCGAAAATCAGGTGCGCGCGCTCGCGACCACCGGCAAGCAGCGCTCAGCAGTGCTGCCGAGCATGCCAACCGCGATCGAAGCGGGCGTTCCGGGTTATGAGGCGACGATCTGGCTCGGCCTGATGGCTCCTGCGGGAACGCCGAAGCCTGTGATCGACAAACTTAATGCGGCTGTCAACGCAATGGTGAAGCGGCCCGACATCGTCAAGCTCTGGACGGAACAGGGTGCCGTGCCCATGTCGATGACGCCCGAACAGTTCGACAAATTCCTCCGCGGCGATATCGAGAAATGGGCCGACGTCGTCAAGAAGTTCGACAAATCCTGAGGCCGCAGAGCGCGCATGCCCACCATTCAATTCCAGCTCAACGGTACGGCGACGGCCGTGGAGACCGATCCGGACCAGCCGCTGCTCGATGTGCTGCGCGGCCGGCTCGTCGTTACCGGTCCGCATTTCGGCTGCGGCGCCGGTGAGTGCGGGGCGTGTCATGTCATGGTCGGCGACCGCGCGATAACCTCCTGCGATATGCCGATGTGGTCAGTCGCGGACAAGGACGTCGTCACCGTCGAAGGCCTCGGCACGGCCGAGCGACCGCACCCGCTGCAACGTGCCTTCATCTCCGAGCAGGCGATGCAATGCGGCTATTGCGTCCCCGGAATCCTCATCAGCGCGGCGGCGCTCTTGAAGCGCAATCCATTCCCGACCGAGGCCGAGGTCAGAGCGGCACTCGATCGCAATCTGTGCCGGTGCGGATCGCATAACCGCATGGTCCGCGCCGTGCTGCGTGCGGCTGCGGAGATGGCGGCGTCATGACGACGTCGCCCCCTGCCCCGAAACTGCCCGTCAGCCTCGCGGCCAATCCAAAACTGTCGTCCTGGGTGAACTTCATTGGTGAAGGCGGTGTGGCGATCTCGCCCGGCAAGGTCGAGATCGGCCAGGGCATCGTCACGGCGCTGGCGCAGATTGCGGCGGACGAGCTCGATGTCCAGATCTCCAGGATCGAAATGATCCGCGCATCCACGGCGATGAGCCCGAACGAGGGCGTCACCTCGGGCAGCCTGTCGATCCAGCAATCCGGCCGCGCGCTGCGCCACGCCTGTGCCGAGGTGCGCCAGCGATTTCTCACGGCTGCATCGGAACGTCTCGGCGTCGAGGTCTCGCTGCTCGATGTTGATGACGGCACGATCTCGGGACCGGGCAACGTCAGGACCAGCTATTGGGAGCTGGCTGGCGAGGTCTCGCTCGACCACGACGCCACCGCGGGCGCGGCGGCGAGGAGCATTGCCAAGCGCAGTGTGGCCGGACATTCGGTCCACCGCGTGGATATTCCCGACAAGGTGTTCGCGCGGCCGCGCTTCATCCATGATTGCCCACTGCCGGACCTGCTGCACGGCCGCGTGCTGCGGCCTGACATCTCCGGCGCCGAACTGATCGCGCTCGACGAAACCGCTGCGAGCGCCGTTCCCGGCCTCGTGGCGATCGTCCGCGACGGCGGCTTTTCCGGAGTGGTCGCTGACAGTGAGGCAGCAGCAGAAGCTGCGCTGAAGGCTCTGCGCAAAGGCGCGACATGGTCGACCGGCGAGTCGCTGCCCGATGAGGACGATCTCGCGGGCTTCCTGAAAAGCCAGCCGGTCGAAACCACGGTTGTCGAGACACGGACGGCGGCGATGACGCGCAAACACGCTCAAACGCTCCGCCGGCAATACACCCGCCCTTACATTGCGCATGCCTCGATCGCGCCGTCTTGCGCCATGGCAAGGTGGGACGGCGATGGAGTCCATGTCTGGACCCACAGCCAGGGCGTTTATCTGCTGCGCGCCGATCTCGCCATCGTGCTCAAGATGCCCGCGGATAACATCGTCGGTGAGCATATGGAGGGCGCCGGCTGCTACGGACACAACGCGGCCGACGACGTCGCGCTCGATGCGGTGCTGCTGGCGAAAGCGGCCGGCGGCCGTCCGGTGCGGGTGCAGTGGTCGCGCCACGACGAGATGTCCCACGCGCCGTTCGGTGCGGCCATGGCCATCGAGATCGAGGCCGATCTCGATGCGGACAACGAGATCGTCGGCTGGCGCCACGCGATCTGGAGCAACGGCCATGCCGCACGGCCGGGACGCGCGGCGCAGCCCGCACTGCTCGCCGCGACCGAGATCGCGAATCCCTATCCGCGCATGATCTCCACCAATCCGCCGGCGGCCAATGGCGGCGGCGGCGATCGCAACTCGGTGCCGCTCTATGATCTTCCAGCCTGGACGATCACGAGCCACCGGCTGCTGACCATGCCGGTGCGCACCTCGGCGCTGCGGACACTCGGCGCCCAAGGCAATGTATTTGCCATCGAATCCCTGCTCGACGAGATCGCCGTCTTGCGCGGCGAAGAGCCAATCGCGTTCCGGTTGCGGCATCTTGGCGACGAGCGGGCGAAGGATGTCATCCGCGCAGCGGCTCGGCGCGCGGCGTGGAAACCGAAAAAACAAGCCGGTGTCGGCCACGGCGTCGGGTTCGCTCGCTACAAGAACACGGGCGCGTATTGCGCCGCGATTGCCGAGATCGAAGGCACCGACGACATCCGCGTCAAGCGGCTGACGCTCGCGGTCGACGTCGGCGAGGCCATCAATCCGGACGGTGTCATCAATCAGATCGAGGGCGGCGCGATCCAGGCGACGAGCTGGGTGCTGAAGGAGCGCGTCCGCTTCGACCGGACGCGGATCACCTCGACCTCCTGGACAGACTATCCGATCCTGACTTTCAGCGAGGTGCCGGCGGTGGACGTCGAGATCATCCAGCGGCCGGAGATCGAGCCGGTCGGCGCCGGTGAGGCCGCACACGGCCCGGTGACGGCGGCAATCGCCAATGCGGTCTACGACTGCCTCGGCGTGCGCATGCGCGATTTGCCGATCACGCGCGACAGGATCATTGCAGCTGCGGAGCTTGCGTCGTGACGACAGTGAACATCTTGAGCGGTGGCGCGGCGCAAGGCCTGGTGCGCGACCTCACGGAGGCCTTCAAGGCGCAGACCGGCTTCGGCATCGACGGCGAATTCGGGGCGGTCGGCCTTATGGCAGACAAGCTGCGCGCGAGCACGCCGGCCGATCTCGTGATCCTGACGCAAGCGCTCCTAGCAAAGCTCGCCGAGGAGAAGCTCGTCGCCCGCTCCTCGATCACGGATGTCGGCCGCGTCGAGACCGCACTGGCGGTCCGCAGCCGTGATCCCAAGGTGACGGTGAAGACCGAGGCCGATCTGCGCGAGGTGCTACGCAGCGCCGACGCGATCTACGTCCCCGACACCAAGGCCTCGACCGCGGGGCAGCACGTCGCAAAGGTGCTGGATCAGCTCGGCATCGCCTATGAGGTCGCCTCACGGCTCAAGATATTTCCGAACGGTGCAACCGCGATGCGGGAGCTTGCGGCGTCCACTGCGCAAAGGCCGATCGGCTGCACACAGGCGACCGAGATCATCGCGACCGACGGCATCGCGCTATCAGGATCGCTGCCGCCTGGCTGCGAGCTCGTGACCATGTACACGGCCGGCGTAACCGCCAGGGCCGCGCATCCGAAGGAAGCTGCTGCACTGATCGCGCTCCTGGCTGGCGCAGATCACAGGGAGCTGCGCCAGCGCGCTGGCTTTTCCGGCTAGATGCCGCCTTATTTGTGCAGCTGGGTCAGCCCGGTCGGCGGGCCATCGACCGCGGTCCAGCCGCCGTCGACGAACAGCGTGCTGCCGCTGACATAGCTCGCGGCGTCCGAGGCGAGATAGGCCACCGCGGTCGCGACCTCGTCGGCGCTGCTCCAGCGGTTGAACACGGTGTGGCCGGCATAGAGATTGTAGATGTCGGGGCGCTGCTTGAAAGGGCCAGTCAGCGCGGTCTCGGCGATGCTCGGCGCGATCGCGTTGACGCGCACGCCGGCGTGGCCGACCTCGGAGGCAAAGCCCTTGACGAGCAGGCCGATGGCGGCCTTGGTCGAGCCGTAGACACCGAGGCCCGGCTCGATGGTCACCGCGCGCACCGAGGAGCAGGCGATGATGCTGCCGCCCTTCTGCTCGACCATGATGCGGCCGAAGGCCTGGAAGAACCAGACGGTGCCTTTGACGTTGAGGTTGATGACGCGGTCGAGATCCTCCTCGGTGTAGTCGAGGATGGTCTTGCGGATATTGAGCCCGGGCGTCGTCACGGCGATGTCGAGCCGCGGAAATTTCTGCATCACCGTTTTGGCCAGCGCGCTGACGTCCGCAGCGCTCGCGGCATCGCACGCAGCTGCCTCCGCCCAGCCACCCTTGTCGCGAATGCCGGCGGCGGTCGCTTCCGCGGCGTCGAGCGCGCGATCGGCGCAGACGACACGGGCCCCTAACCCGGCAAGGGCCTCGGCCGACGACTTGCCGATGCCGGAGGCGGCACCGAGGACAACTGCGGTCTTGCCGGTGAGATCGAAGAGCTTGCGATAGTCCGTCACGAATAAATTCTCCCTGGTGCTGCTAGCCCTTGTAGCCCATCAGCAGGCGGGGCAGCCACAGCGAGAATGCAGGGACGTAGGTCACGAACATCAGTGCTGCGATCAGCGCGGCATAGAACGGCAGGATGGTGCGCATCACCGCGCCGACCGAAATGCCGCCGATGGCGCAGCCCACGAACTGCGTGGTTCCGACCGGCGGGGTGTTGAGCCCGAGGGCGCAGTTGATCAGCATCAGCATGCCGAACTGCACCGGGTCCATGCCCGCCTTCATCGCGATCGGCAGGAAGATCGGGGTGCAGATCAGAATGGTCGCCGCCATGTCCATGAACGTGCCGAGCACGAACAGGATGACGTTGATGAGCAGGAAGATCATCCAGGGTTGCGTGGACACCTTGCTCATCATCTCGCCAGCGAGATCGGCCACCTCGTAGAGCCCCATCAGATACTGGAACATGGTGGAGACGCCGATCAGCAGCAGCACCACGCCCGTCGTCTTCACCGCCTTGGCGGCTGCGCGCAGGAAGTTGCTCAAGGTCATGGTGCGGTAGATGAAGAACGTCAGCAGGATCGTGTAGGTGACCGCGACGGCGGCGGATTCGGTTGCCGTGAACACGCCGGAGAGGATGCCCGTCAGGATGATGCCGACAATCAGAAGGCCGGGCAGCGCGGCCGCGAACGAGCGGAACACCTCGGCCCAGCCCGGGAACTTGCCGGCCGGATAACCGCGCTTCACCGCCACGGCGTAGGCAGCGACGAGCATGCAGACCATCAGCACGATCGCCGGCAGGAGCCCGGCGGCGATCAGCGCGCCGATCGAGACCTTGCCGCCGGCGGCCAGGGCATAGATGATCATGTTGTGGCTGGTCGGCATCAAGGCTCCGACCAGCGAGGCGTGGGTGGTGACGTTGACGGCGTAGTCGGTGTCGAACCCCTCTTTCTTCATCATCGGGATCATCACTGCGCCCATCGCCGACACGTCGGCCACCGGCGAGCCGGAAACGCCGCCGAACAGCGTGCAGGCGACCACGTTCGACATGCCGAGGCCGCCGCGGATGTGGCCGACGAGATTCTTGGCGAGCTGCACGATCTTGTCGGCGACGCCGCCATGCAGCATCAGCTCACCGCTGAAGACGAAGAAGGGAATCGCGAGGAACGAGAAGATGTTCATCCCCGACATCATCTGCTGGAAGATGACCGCGACCGGCAGGCCTTCATAAAGGATGGTGCAGATCGCCGACAGGCCGATTGCGAAGGCGACGGGAACACCGAGGATCAGGAAGCCGAAGAAGGTGGCGCCGAGGATGATCAGTTCCATGAGGGGACGACCTCTTCGCCGCGCAAGAGAGCCATGATGTGCTCGATGGAAAAGGAGACGATCAGGACGCCGGAGGCGATCAGCGGCACGTAGCGGATCACCTCAGGAAGACCGAGATTGGGGATCTTCACAGTTCCGACCGAAGACCCGAGGATCCAGCCGTTGTAGGCCATCGCAACGCCGAACACGGCCACCAGGACGTGGATCACGAGCTCGATCTTCTCCCGCATGTGATCCGGAAGCATCACGAGCAGACTATCCATGCCGATGTGTCCGGCATCGCGCACACCGACGGCGGCACCGATCAGCGTGACATAGAGGATCAGAACCAGCGCGAGGTTCTCCGTCCAGGTCGGGCTGGAATTGAGGACGTAACGCCCGAACACCTGATAGAACACGATGGTGACGATGACGAGCAGGCCGGTCACGGACAGATACATGCCGGCGCGAGCAACGGGGGCGTTGATCCGCGACAGCAGGCCTGTAGATGGTCGTCCGACCGCCTCGTGCTCATGGTCTGCGACGTGTGGGTCTGTCATCCGCGCCTCCCCCGCCGGGATCCGGTGTCGCAAGTCGGCGACTCCGGATCCGACGCAGCTGTGCCTACTTCGTGTCCTGGATGCGCTTGACGAGGCCCTGCAGCTTCTCGTCGCCGGCGAACTTCTGGTACACCGGCTTCATCGCATCGACGAACTCCGCCTTGTTGGCGATGGTCACCACCTGGACGCCGGCCGCCTCGACCGTCTTGCGAGAGGCCTGCTCACGCTCGTCCCAGAGCTTGCGCATGACGGGCACCGATTCCTTGGCCGCCTTGCGGACCATCGCCTGGTCCTCCTTGCTCAGCGTGTCCCAGACCTTCTTGGACATCACGAGAACTTCGGGCGCCAGGGAGTGCTCGGTGATGTTGTAGAACTTGGCGGCCTCGAAATGGCGCGAGGACTCGTAGGAGGGCCAGTTGTTCTCGGCAGCATCCACCAGGCCGGTCTTGAGCGCGGTATAGACCTCGCCATAGGGCATCGGCGTCGGGTTGGCGCCGAGGCTCTGGATCATGCCGACCCACAGGTCGGACTGCTGGACGCGAATCTTCAGGCCCTTGAGGTCCGCAAGCGACTTGACCGGCGCCTTCACGGTGTAGATGGAGCGGGCGCCGCTGTCGTAATAGGCAAGGCCGACCAGGCCGGCGGGCTCCATCGCGGCCAGGATCTCATCGCCGATCGGCCCGTCGAGGACGGTCCGCATGTGCTGCGTGTCCCGGAAGACGAAAGGCAGGCACAACGCGATGGTCTCAGGCACGAAATTGTTGAGCGGCGATGCGTTGATCCGCATCATGTCGAGCGCGCCGATCTTGAGCTGCTCGATGGTGTCCTTCTCGGAGCCCAGAGCGCCATTCGGAAACACCTTCACGCCAAGCTTGCCGCCGCTCGCCGCCGCGAGCTGCTTGCCCATGAACTTGACGGCCTCGACGGTCGGATAATCTGCGGGGTGGATGTCGGCGGAGCGGAAATCGCGTGCGGTCGCCAGGGGCGCTGAGAGCGCCAGCGCAAAGGCTGTGATGATACCGGTGAGTGTCTTCATCTGGGCTTCCTCCGGGGTTGATTATGTCGTTGTCGGGCAGGCTGCGGGCCGCCTTGGGTCGCTCCACTTCAGGCGTGAAGTCAAGCACCAAGTCGTCCGTAGGGCGAGCGGCATTCTCTGTCCAAGCCAATTCCAGCATCGATCAATGCAAGAGTTGCATCGATCAGTTTCTGACGCAATTCGCATTGTGGCGGGGACGGTGGCTGGCCGACGTCGCCGCCACGTGACTTGACGCCACCAATGCAGGCCCCTCAAGATATTCGAAACAGCGGACCATGTTGAGGGAATGCCCATGCCGCGGAAGCTGATCGATATCTCTGTGCCGCTTCGAAACGACGTCACGGCCGATCCGCCCGGCAATCACCCGACGATCCAGTATATCGATCACCAGCAGGGCCTGCCCCGGATGCTGCAGTTCTTCGACGGTCTCAAGGCGCAGGATCTGCCGGACGGTCAGGGTTGGGCCGTCGAACAGGTCTCGCTGTCGACCCATAACGGCACGCATCTCGATGCGCCCTGGCACTTCCATCCGACCATGAACCGCGGCGAGCGGTCATGGACCATCGACGAGGTCCCGCTGGAATGGTGTTTTCAGCCCGGCGTGAAGCTCGACTTCCGACACCTGCCCGACGGTTACGTGGCGAGCGCCGACGACGTCGCGAAGGAGCTGAAGCGCATCGGACACACGCTGTCGCCGCTGGAGATCGTCGTCGTCAACACCAGCGCCGGCGCCAAATTCGGCAAGGCCGAATACGTCAATTCCGGCTGCGGCATGGGCTATGGAGCCACCATGTATCTGCTCGAACGCGGCGTGCGGCTGACCGGCACCGACGGCTGGAGCTGGGACGCGCCGTTCGTCTACACCGCGAAGAAATATGCCGAGACAAAAGATGCCGGCCTGATCTGGGAAGGCCACAAGGCGGGACGGCACATCGGCTATTGCCATCTGGAGAAGCTGCACAATCTCGATCAATTGCCCTCGACCGGCTTCACGGTCTCATGCTTCCCGGTGAAGATCGAACGTGCCTCCGCAGGCTGGACCCGCGCGGTCGCCATCATCGACGATCAGAGCGTGATAAAATCACTTTGATCGCTACAACGGAGGTGCACTCCCTCTCCCGCTTGCAGGAGAGGGAGTTTCCGCGACGGGATAATCCCCTAGAGGAGAAAGCCCTCACCCGCGCCTTTCGGCGCGACCTGACGCCATTCCGCTTTAGGCAGACGGCATCACTCGCCGCCGAGGCCGCTCTCGGCGAGTTCGCGCAGCGCTTCGGTGTCCAGCACGACGATGGCGCCGTGCTCGAGGCGAACCCAGTTGCGGCCGGCCCAGGCGCGCAATTGCTTGTTGATGCTCTCGCGCGTCATCCCCACCATCTCGCTGATCTCCTGCTGGGTGATGGCGAGCGTGCCGCTGCCGGAGTCGAACTTGCGCTCTTCGGTGAGACCGAGCAGCGCGCTCGCAAGCCGGCCCGGCAGATTCTGGAGGATCACCTGCTCGACCTGCTGGCTGGTCCAGCGCAGACGCGCGCAGAGCAGCTCGATGAATTTCATCGCCAGGGCCGGCTGGCTCTTCACGAACGGCAGAAAGTCCCGGCGATCGATGATGTAGAGCTCGCAATTGGTGTTGGCGGTCGCATCGGCCGACCTGGGCGCGCCGTCGAGCACCGCGATCTCGCCGAAGATTTCTCCGGGGCCGATCAGATTGAGAATGGCGTTCCGCCCATCGGGCGACGAGGAGGAAATCTTGACTGTCCCCGTGATCACCGCGAACAGATTGTTGCCGGGATCGCCCTTGGCGGCGATCGTCGCGCCGCGCTTCACCGTGGTGTGCTTGGCGTAGCGGCAAAGCTGATCGAGCGCCTCCGGCTCCAGATCCGCGAAGATCGGATGCTTTCGCAGGACCGATAGTTTGTTGCCCGCCGACTGTCGGGGGTCGCCGGTCTTGTCCTGAGGCACGCCGGGAGGCTCCTAAGACTACGAGGCACTGAGGTTCCTGCGTAGTCAACGTTATCAGGCTTTTCAACCGGAAAGCACGCGCGCGGTGTGAGGCAAATGCCGCGAAAAAGCCGCGGTCGGCCCGGAATCCGCATCCGAGGGGTGCGCCGATGCGTTTTGACCGATGCAGAGTTGCAGACCGCGCAAGCCGCGATTGCGTTGAGGCGCTGGCGAACGGCCAACCCTGCCGGGCAAGCGTCGGCCGTTGGCGCGTCTGAGCGGACTAAGATCTCAGGCGCTTCAGCGCTTGGAATCCGGATCGAGCCGGCCGGCGCTGGTTTGCCGGTCCGCCCATGCCTGAGCTGCGGCGAATGCGACGAAGATCGCGACGACGACAATGGCCATGAGCAACGCGTCAGCGGGCATCATGCTCCTCCCAGATGGTTTGGGGCATTATTTGCCGCGGCCGGCCGGCGTCATTGATCGAGATCAAAAAGGTCAGGGCGTCGCGGACGACTGTCAGGCTGCAGCCAGCGCCTCCGCACGCGCTGGATCGAGCAGGCTGATGCCGCCGTGAATGATCTCGATCACGCCGTGACGCTCCAGCTTGGTGAAGGTGCGACTGACGGTTTCGATGGTCAGCCCGAGATAGTCGGCGATGTCCTGACGGCTCATCGGAAGCGGGACCGTGTCGGACAGCCCCTTGAGCGCGACCAGCCGTTCACGCCAGCCGAGCAGAAAGGTCGCGACCTTCTCGTCGGCCGAGCGGCGGCCGAGCAGCACCATATGGTCGCGGGCCTGGCTCAACTCGCGAATGGCCAGCTCGTTGATCCGCCTGAGCAACTGCGGCCGGTCTTCGATGAAGCGGCCGAACGGCGCTTTGGCGAACTGGCACACGGTCACCGCGCCGATCGCATCGGCAGAAAAATTGTGCCGGCCAGACAAATTCATCCCCAGGAAATCACCGGGCAAGGCAAAGCCCACGATCTGCCGCCGGCCGTCGGACAGCAGCTTGTACAGCCGCATGACGCCTTCGAGGACGTTGTAGAACGAGGTGGTGATGTCCTCCTCGGAGAACACGGTCTCGCCGGAGTCGAAATGAACGCGGCGTCCGAGATGCTCGAACTCCCTGAGCTCGGCCGCATCCAGCGACGAACACACCGCCGCTCCGCGTACGGCGCAATCGTCGCAGAAGTGCCCGTTCGGCTCAATCGTGACCACGGAAGGCTTCATCCACCGCTCCTAGCGTCGGTCCAGCTCCGCACCCGGCCGAGCACCACGCAGCTGCATTTTACTGCACTGCGCCAAAGCCAATTGACTCAGATCAAATTTGAGTGGCATCCCCATCTTATTCTGCTTCCATGCCGGCCCTCGAACTCAGTCCGGACCAGATCCACGATCTTCTGTCGTACCTGAAGACGCTGGAATAGGCGTCACACCGCCTGCACGGTCCACCCGATCAGCTCCTTGGCGATGCGAGCGAAGGCCACATCGAAGGCGGCGACTGAGGCGGCCGGCTCGACCTTGTCGAGCTTTTCGCTGGTCTCGACCAGGCGCGAGGCAACCACCTTGCCGTTCTTGTCGACGATCCGCGCCGACAGCCCGATCTCGACCCCTGGCTCGCCTTCCGTGGCGATCCGAAAGCGCCGGATGTCGATCAGGAGCTGGTAATCCGCCTGACCGAGGTCGGTCGTGCGTAGCGGGGCGTGAGCGATGTCGTAATTTTCGAAGCTGTCGATCAGGCGCGCCTGGAGCAATTTCGGAATGCTGTCGGCCCAAAGGAAGTCAGCAAAGCCCGGCGTGTCCCCGCTAGGGGCGAACAGCATGCGCTGGGTCTGCAGCATCGCGACCGCGCTCGGCTCGGGAATGGCCAGTGACGCGGAGAGCGTCTTGCCGGCCGGACCGAGGTTCTGCGGCGTGTGCAGGTCGTAGGTGACCTTCTGCGCAGGCGCGCCGCCGCCGGTCATCTTCTCCAGACCCGCCAGAATGCCGTCGATCTTGCCGGTGTTGCGCGCCAGCCCGTCGGAGAACGTTTTCAGATTGGCAATGGTGTCCTTCAGCGGACCGGAATTGTCCTCGAGCACGGTATCGACCCGGCGTAGCGCATCGCGCGCGGCCTGCGTCATGCTTTGTCCGGCGCCGGCCTCGGCGATCAAAGACAGGGGCTCGCCCGATTTGGCCATGATCACACCGCCTTCCAACGTCACCACCGGCACGCCGGTCAGGCCCTGGAATTCGAGACCGACCTTGGTGTCCGAACGCACCGGCGTGGCAGTGGCAACCGAGATCGTCGCATTGACGAAGCGCGGGTTATCAGGCGCGAGCCCGAGCTGGGTCACCTCTCCGACACGAATGCCGTTGAACAGCACGCCGGCGCCGACCAGGAGGCCAGGGACCGGCCCCTGGAATTGCACGTGGTAGTTCGTGCGCGGCCCGATGCCGCCGGTGTTGTTCAGCCAATAGACGAAGCCGAACACCGCCAGGATCGCGGCCAGCACGAAACTGCCGATCAGCACATAGGGAGCGCGGGTTTCCATGTCTCATCTCATCTCGTGTTGCAGCATCTGCGAGCGCTTGCCGTGGAAATAGGCGCGCACCCAGGGATGCTCGGATTGCAGCAATTCGCGCATCGGACCGATTGCCACGATCCTGCCGTCGGCGAGCGCGGCGACGCGGTCGCAGACCGTGGTCAGGCTCGCAAGGTCGTGGGTCACCATGAACACGGTCAGCCCCAGCGTCTTTTGCAGCGTGGTGATCAGCGCGTCGAAATCGCCGGCGGCAATCGGATCGAGGCCGGAGGTCGGCTCATCCAGGAACAGGATCGGCGGATCGAGCGCGAGCGCGCGCGCCAGCGCCACGCGCTTGGTCATGCCGCCGGACAGCTGCGCCGGATATTTGTCCGCGTCCTGGGCGCGCAAGCCCACCATTTCGAGCTTGGCGATCGCGATCTCGTCCATCAGCTCCTGCGACAGGACGAGATTTTCACGCAACGGAAACTGAACGTTCTGGCGGACCGTCAACGAGGAGAACAGCGCGCCCTGCTGGAACAGGATGCCCCATGTCGTGGCTGCGCCTCGTCCGTGACCGCCAGTGGATTGTCCCATGACTTCGATGGTCCCGCCTTGGCGCGGGATGAGGCCGATGATGGTCCGCATCAGCACCGACTTGCCGCCGCCGGACGCCCCCACCAGCCCGAGGATCTCACCCCGGCGGACGTCGAGCGACAGGTGATCGAGCACGGTCTGGCGGCCGAAGCCGACCACGAGGTCACGGACGCGGATCGCGAACTCGTCTTGCGATGCATCCATCGTCACATTCCGATCGAGGCGAAGAAGATCGCGAACAGGCCGTCGAGCACGATCACTAGGAAGATCGACTTCACCACTGACGTCGTGGTTTGCCGTCCGAGCGACTCCGCGCTGCCCTTGACGCGCAATCCCTCGCTGCAGGCCACGATCCCGATCACCAGCGCCATGAACGGCGCCTTCAGGATGCCCACCTCGAAATGGGTGACTGTGATGGCCTCGTGCAGCCGGGCGATGTAGATCGCCGGCCCCATGTCGCCATAGAACTGCGCGACGAGACCGCCGCCATAGAGCGCGGCAATCGATCCGATGAAGGTGAGAATCGGCAGCGCAATGATCAGGGCCACAACGCGCGGCAGGATCAGGACCTCGACCGGATCGAGCCCCATGGTCGAGAGCGCGTCGATCTCCTCGCGCATCTTCATCGAGCCGAGCTCGGCGGTGTAGGCGCTGCCCGACCGGCCGGCGACCATGATGGCGACGATCAGCACGCCGAGCTCACGCAGCACCAGGATGCCGACCATGTCGACGGTGTAGGATTCCGCGCCGAATCTGCGGAAATGGAAGAAGCCCTGCTGCGCGATGATGGCGCCGATCAGGAAGGTGATCAGCGCGACGATGGGGATCGCCTGCCACCCGATGCGGTAAAGCTGATACACCAGCGACGTCAGCCGCAGCGAACGCGGCCGCCGCAGCACACCGATCACCGCCATGAACAATGCGCCGAGCATCTGGAGGAAGATCGTGAGGTCTTCGCGCGCGCCAACCGTGGACTTGCCGAGATCGCCTAGCCTCGCCAGCACCGGGTTGGGCGCAGCCGTTGGGGCAGGCGTATTGCGGTTGACCTGACGCACCTCGTCCATCAGCCCGCTGAAATGTTCGGCGACACCGACGAATTCGGCAGATCTGCCGGATGATGCGGCCCTGCGCGACAGCTTTTCCAGGACCCAGGCACCGAGCGTGTCGAGCGCGCTGACGCCCGACATGTCGAGGGTGACGAGGCGCGACTGATCGACGTCGGCTCCGACTGACCGGGACAATGTCTCGAGCGCGACCACATTCGCGGCGGTCCAGGGCCCTTCAGGACGCAAGTTCAGCACGTCGCCGGACGGCGTTGCGAGCAACAGCGGTTCGTGGTTCACGCGTTCCACCTCATCGGGACAATTGGTCCCCATTCAGACGGCATATCTAGGCCAGCATAAGGCCGCCGGCTTGACCTGTCTCAAGACCCGGACGCGCCGCGGATTGACGCAAATCAAGCGCGATCGCGCGCGCGGGTCCTAGGCTTGCTTGCATTCAATGGGGATATCAAGTCCATGTTCAACAGTGACAGGATGAGCGAAGAATTGCGGGCGCTGAAGGTTGATGTCACACGCTTGCTGAGCACGGCCGGCGAGGAGATGTTCGAGAGCTCGAAAGATCGCGCCGAGGCGCTCGCTGATCAGATCAGGGCCGCGCTCACCGAGCTCGGCGAGACCGTCGACGAAGAGCAGGAGCAGCTTCAGGGCCTCCTTACGGAGCGCCCGATCACATCGCTGGCCTCCGCCTTCGCGCTCGGCGTGGTTGTCGGCTTCATGCTGAGGAGACACTAAGTGAATACCGAGAATGTGGTCAAACATCTGCGCGCGCTGTGGCGCACCGACAGGATCATCGCGGACATCAGGCTGCGCCATTTGCTGATCGGCCTCGGCCTGCGCGCCTTTGCGGCACTGATCGCTGCGTTCGGGCTTCTGATGCTGGAGCTGTCTGCCTATTTCGCGCTGGTGCAGGTCTGGAGTGCAATTGCCGCGGCGGCCATCCTTGGCGCCGTCAATTTCGCCATCGCGGCCGCTCTCTTCGCGATCGCCGGCCGCGCTCCGTCAGGCCGCGACATCGAGCTTGCCAATGAAATTCACGACACTTCCATCGAAGCCCTTCAGCTTGAGGCGCGTGCGCTCCAGGCCCAGGTGTCGGGCGCGGTGCATCATCCGCTCAGCACGATCGTCCCGGTGCTGGTGCCGTTGATCGCGATCATCATCAGGAATTTGCGGACGACGACCAAGACATCCGCCGCGACAAATTCGGCTGAAGCGCGCTCCTAAGGCAAGCGCGCTCAGAGCTTTAACTTGACATCGCAGATATCAGGCTCAGACGGATCCGGTTTGACCTCGAAGCCGAGGTCCCGGCACATTTCGAGCATCACGGTGTTCTCCTTGAGCACGTCGCCCGATATGACCTTCAGACCTTCCGACCGCGCGTAATCGATGATCAGCTGCATGAGGGCCCAGCCGAGTCCCCTGCCCTTGAGATCGGACCGTAGCAGGATCGCGTATTCGCCGCTCTCGTAGATCGAGTCCGAATGGAGCCGGACCACGCCGACCATTTCGCCGGTGGCCTCGTCGAAGGCAATGAAGGCCATTGCGCGCGCATAGTCGAGCTGGGTCAGGCGTGCGATGAACTCGTGGGTAAACTCCTTCATCGGCGCGAAGAAGCGCAGGCGAAGGTCGTGCGCCGTGACGTGGCGCAGGAATTCGTGGATGGTCGGCTCGTCCTCGGGACGCATGGGCCGCACGAAGATGCGCCAGTCGTCCTTGACCTTGAGGCGGCGCTCCCATTGCGACGGATAGGCGCGAACGGCGAAATTGGCCGGGCCGGAGCCGACGAACTTCCGTTGCGGCGGCCCGACCGCAACGCGGGCGTCGACCGCGGTCACGCCGGTTTCGTCCGCCAGCAGCGGATTGATGTCGAATTCGCGGATCTCGGGAATGTCGGCCGCCATCTGCGCCAGCTTGACCAGCACCATGGCGACGGCGTCCGGTTTCACCGCCGGCACGTCGCGATAAGCGCGTAGCAACCGCGACACGCGGGTGCGGTCGATCAGGTCGCGGGCCAGTTGCAGATCGAGCGGTGGCAGCGCGAGCGCCTTGTCGTTGATGATCTCCACCGCGGTGCCACCACGGCCGAACACCACGACGGTGCCAAAAGTGGGATCGTCGGCGAGGCCCAGGATCAGTTCGCGCGCCTTCGCCTTGACGATCATCGCCTGGACGATGACGCCGCCGATGCGGGCCTCTGGCCGCAGCTTTCTCGCCCGGGCGAGAATGTCGGAGGTGGCCGCTCGCACGGCCTCCGGCGTCGTCAGATTGAGCACGACGCCGCCGACATCGGATTTGTGGATGATGTCCCGCGACATGATCTTCAGCACCACGGTGTCGCCTTGTGCGAAGATTTCCTTTGCATAGGACACGGCCTGCTCGACGTCGGTCGCCGCATAGGTCGGCACCATCGCGATGTCGTAAGCTTCGAGCAGGTGCTTGATCTCGACAGGCTCGAGCCATTCGCGGCCGTCCGCGATCGCGGCGGTGACGATCTGCCTCGCCCCCCGGGCGTCCGGAGCGAACGTATCGGGCATCGCGGGGGGAACCTGGCTCAGCTCCTCGACCACCTCGCGGTGCCGGACCAGATGCATGAAGCCGCGCACGGCGTCGTCTTCGGTCGGATAGTTCGGCATCCCGGCGCCGGAGAGTGCCTGAATGATGTGCTGATCGGCTCCGACCCAGGCCGCCAATACAGGCTTGGCCCATCGGCGATGCTGCTCGCGATATTTGCCGACCAGCTCCGTCACGGTCGTGGCGATCTCGGCCGCCGAGGCGATCGCCGTTTGCACGTTGAGAACCAGGACCGCATCATTGTCGCGATCGGCCAGCAGCACCTCCAAAGCCGCCGCGTAGCGCGAGGCGTCAGCGTCGCCCACGATGTCGACGGGATTTGCACCGGACCAGGTCGGCGGCAGGGCCGCATCGAGCGTTTTGCGCACCTCCGCCGAGATGGTCGCCGGGATTCCACCGAGCTCGACCAATCGATCGACGGCGAGGACGCCGATGCCGCCGCCGTTGGTCAGGATGGCGAGACGCTTTCCCGTCGGCGATTCGACGCGGCCGAGTGTCTCGGCACAATCGAACAGCTCGCGCAGATCGGAGACGCGCAAAACACCCGCGCGGCGGAACGCCGCGTCGTAGACGGCGTCGGCGCCGGCGAGCGCGCCGGTATGCGTGGCGGCCGCCTTCGCGCCTTGCGCCATGCGGCCGGACTTCACCACGACGACGGGCTTCACGCGCGCGGCGGCGCGCGCCGCCGACATGAACTTGCGCGCGTCCTTGATGGACTCGATGTAGAGCAGGATCGCGCGCGTCTTGTGATCCATCGCGAAATAGTCGAGCAGATCGGCAATATCGACGTCGATCTGATCGCCGATCGAGACGATGCCGGAGAAGCCGACGCCGCGCTGCGCAGCCCAGTCCACCATGCCGGCAGCGATCGCCCCCGATTGCGAGATCAGCGCAAGGCTGCCCGCCCCCGGCATATGCGCGGCAAAGCTGGCATTCAGGCTGACCCCGGGCATCATGATGCCAAGACAGTTCGGTCCGATCAGCCGCATGCCGTATTTGCGGGCCGCGGTGATCGCAGCCTCGTAGAGAGATCCCGGTCCATGGCCGAGCCCGGCCGAAACGATCAAGGCGCCCGCCGAGCCGCGCCGCCCGGCCTGGTCGATGATACCGGGAATCTCGCGCGCCGGCGCCGTGATGACCACGAGCTCCGGCACGAAGTCCAACCGGTCCAGACTCTTCACCGCGGCGACGCCGCCGATTTCGGCATGGCGCGGATTGACAAGGCCGAACCGTCCTTTGAATTCGGCCTTGTGAATGTTCTCCAGGACGGCGCGTCCGACGGAGACCGGACGGGCGCTGGCGCCGACGAGCGCGACTGAACGCGGCGCCAGCAGATTGTTCAGACGATAGGTTGACATGAAAGCAAATGCGCCCGGTCAGCGACGGTTTCGATGGTTGACGATCAGGCCGGAAAATGGCGAGCCTAGTGCGAGATCATAACCCAGCATGGTGGCTGGCCAATGACGGTCTTTGTCACACCGCCCCACACGATCTCGTTCAGGCGCGAATGACGATAGGCGCCCATCACGATCGCATCCATGCCATGGGAATTCGCCCAGCTTCCCAAGACCTTGCCGATCGAGCTGCCGCTGTCTTTGGCCGTTTCGAACGAGGCATGGACGCCGTGTTCCCTCAGATGATCGACCAGAGCGGTTCCGGATTGCACGATCGCTTCGGTCTTGTCATCCGCTACGGTCACCACGCGGACCGAGGCCGCCGCCTGAAGGACCGGCAGCGCATCGCCGACCGCTCGCGCAGCACGCGCGGAGTGATCCCAGGCGATCATGACGCTCTCGAATTCAGGCCGAAGTTCGTCCGCGAGATGTTCCGGACAGAGCAGAAGCGGCCGGCCCGATTCGAACAGGAAGGTTTCGACGATGCTCTCCGTTCGACTGTCGTGCGGCTTCACGGGAATCAAAGTGAGATCGCTGAAACGGGCGTGCTCGGCCAGGATCGCCGCGATCTGGTCCGCCGGCACCTTGCCCGTTCGGCTCTGGGCGCGAACGTTGGCGCGGGACGCCGCATTGGTGAATGCGTTCAAGAACTGCTGCATGTCGTTCGCCTCACGCGAGCTGCCGGCCTCCGCGCAATCGCGATCGGTGGGCAGCATCACCTTCGGCCGCTCGAAAACGTCTTCCTCGAGCGCCAACGCGGTGATCCTGGCGCCGAGGGCCGCGGCGACGGCCACACATTTCTCGATCGCAACCAGGGCCGGCCCGCGCGGCTGGCCGACAAGCGGCAGAAAGACATCCTTGATGGGCATCGGGATTCTCCTTGGCCGTCACAATAGGCCGGCTTTCGTCGAGACGCTTGATCCTCGTCAAGCCAAGGGAACTCGGTCCGAAACAGCGTTGACCGACGTCAAGGACTGGCCGCGATCCGCTCCTAAGGGTTACCCTGATCGTCGGGCGGACTGCCTCCCGACGCAGCTGGATGTGCCAGGAATGACAGACGATTCTGCGACCCAGGACCGGATCTTTGCGGCGCTCACCAATTCCGCCGAGCATCCGGACGTCAAGCGGGTCGACACGCACGCGGCTTCGGTCTTTCTCGAGGGCAGGCGCGCGCTGAAGATCAAGCGCGCCGTGCAGTTTCCGTTCCTTGATTATTCGACGCTCGCGAAGCGCAAGGCAGCCTGCGAGGAGGAGATCCGGATCAACCGGCCGCTGGCGCCGCAGATCTATCATCGCGTCGTCGCGATCACCGAGGAGCCGGACGGATCGTTGCAAGTCGACGGTCCCGGCCGGCCGATCGAGTATGCGGTCGACATGGCGCGGTTCGACGAAAGCCGGACGCTGGATCATCTGGCAAAGACCGGCCCGCTGGATACGAAACTCGCTTCGGCTGCTGCTGACGCGATCGCAGCTTCGCACGCGGCGGCGATCCGCGCCGAGGGCGAGGCATGGGTCTCCTCCATCCCTGCCCTGATCGACGGCAACAGTCACGGTCTGCGAGCCGGCGGCCATTTCGACGCGGGCGATATCGAAAAGCTCGGCACAGCCTCGCACGAGACATTCCTGCGTGTTCGCCCCCTGCTCGCAGAGCGCGGCGGGAAAGGCTTCGTGCGCCGCTGCCATGGCGATCTGCATCTCGCAAACATCGTTCTGATCGAGGACCGGCCCGTGCTGTTCGATGCCATCGAGTTCGATGCGCAGATGGCAACCGTCGATGTGCTCTACGATCTCGCATTCACGCTGATGGACCTGTTGCATCACGATCAGCCAGGCGCGGCCAACATCGTCCTGAACCGCTATCTCGCCGCGACGCCGACCGACAATTTCGACGCGCTCTCGTGCCTGCCGCTGTTCATGTCCATCCGGGCGGCGATCCGCGCCCAGGTGGCGCTGGCTCGGCTGAAGCCACCGCATTCCGATGATCCCGGCATTCTTGACCAGGCACAGCGCTATTTTGACCTCGCCAGGATGCTGATCCATCCTCCTGCTCCGCGCCTGATCGCGGTCGGCGGATTGTCAGGCACCGGCAAGACGGTTTTGGCGCAAGCGCTCGCGCCCGTCGTCGCGCCGCCGCCGGGGGCCGTCGTGCTGCGCAGCGACCTCGTCCGCAAGCGGATGTTCGGGGTCGAGGACACCCACCGCCTGCCGCCGTCCGCCTACACGCCGGAGCACGCAGCGCGCATCTACGCCACGCTGGTTCAGTATGCCAGGCGGGTGCTGGCGCAAGGCCATTCGACGATCATCGACGGCGTGTTCGCCCGCGAGGACGAACGGGACGCGATCGCCGCACTGGCGCGGGAGCGCAACGTGCCGCTGAACGGCCTATTCCTCGTTGCCGACCTCGCGACCCGGCAGTTGCGGATCGGAAGCCGCCGGGGAGACGCATCCGACGCAACGCAAGAGGTTGCCGCGCTGCAGGAGCAATATAATATCGGCCAAATCGGCTGGGCGACCATCGATGCAACCGGGACACAGGAGCAAACGCTCCAGAACTGCCGGGACGCGATCGCCGAGGGGCAAATAAGGCAATCTGATTGACGCGGGCAAGGATGTCGCGACCCACCACAAGCTCGATGGCCACTCGCGCCAAGCCGGCGACGCGGCGCAATGCCCTGCCCGCCCGCCTCAGCCCCGGCATGGCCTGCGACACCGCGTTCCGGATCATCGCGCGCCGTCACTTCGATGCCGTCCTCGCCCAGCATGACGGCACCTGCCGCGGCGATCCCGACGCGCTGCACCAGATCCGGATTGCATTGACGCATCTGCGCACCGCCATCCGCTTCTTCTCGCCGATGGTCGACGACACTCTGCGCCCGAATGTCTGGGCCGAACTGAAATGGCTCAACAGCCAGCTCGGCATGGTGCGGGACCTCGACGTGGCGATCGAGCGGGTCGTCGCCGAGAGCGGCGACGAGCTCGCCGTCATCGCCGAGCTCCAGCACTGGGACGAGAAACGCGCCGAAAGCCACCGCCTGCTGGCGCGCGCGCTACAATCCGCGCGGTATCGCCGCCTTGTCGAGCAGACCTCGACCTGGATCGAGAGCGGCCCGTGGTCGACCCGGCGCAGCAAGGAAGCCATTCGACTACGCCGCTGCACGCTCGCCGATCACGCGACGGAGCGGCTGACCGAGTGGGAGACCAAGCTGCTCAAGAAAGCGCGAAAACTCCGCAAGCTCGACGTCGAGAAACGCCACAAGCTGCGGCTTCTCAACAAGCGGATGACCTATTCGATCGAGTCGCTCCAGGACCTGTTCGCCGGGGAATCACTGACGAAACAGAAGTCCATCCTCAAGAAATTGCGCAAGGCGCAACGCTCGCTCGGACAATTGAACGACGATGCACGAGGACAAGCGCTGGCAGCGTCGTTGAACGGCGCCGGCCTCGATGCGAGCAATCGCTTCCTCAACCGCAAGCGGGAAAAGAAGCTGTTGCGGACGGCGTCAGCGGCCTACCGGAAACTGGACAAGACCAAGCCCTTCCGCTCCTCGGACCTCGCGCCGAGCTCCGAGCCGGAGGCCTAAAGCGCAATAAGAGTGGGATGATCGTCATCGCGCTTTAGGTTATTGTTTGAGCATGATCTTTTCGGAAAACCGCTTCACACTTTTCCGGATCATGCTCTAGGTGTGGACGTAGTCCCCCGGCGCATCGGGCAGGCCGGGAGAGTCTCCGATTCCGATCTGCGGCGGCTCGCAGGGCGCGCCGGAGCGCGCCGCCAGCCAATTTGTCCATTCCGGCCACCACGACCCTTCAACGTGCGGAGCCAGCTTCAGCCATTCGTCTGCACCAACGTAGGGCGCGTCCTCGGCTTTGGTCAGCACCTGATAGCTGTGGCCCGGGTCCTCTGGAGGCGCAACGACACCGGCATTGTGGCCACCGCTGGTCAACAGGAACGTCACGTCGGCGTCGACCTGATAGTGGATCTTGTAGACGGATCGCCACGGCGCCACGTGATCGGCGAGCGTGCCGACCACGAACATCGGCGCGTGAATATCGGACAACGAAATGCTCCTGCCGCCGACGTGGTAGCGCCCCCCGGCAAGATCGTTGTCGAGGAATAGCTTGCGCAGATATTCCGAATGCATGCGATAGGGCAGCCGCGTGGCGTCGGCATTCCAGGCCATCAGGTCGTTCAGCGGCGCGCCCTCGCCCATCAGATAGTCGTGCGACAGCCGCGACCAGATCAGTTCGTTGGAGCGCAACAGCTGGAAGGCGCCTGCCATCTGCGTCGTGTCGAGATAGCCACGCTGCCACATCATGTCCTCGAGAAAGGCGACCTGACTCTCATTGATGAAGAGCGTCAGCTCTCCAGCCTCGGTGAAGTCGGTCTGGGCCGCAAGAAGAGTGACGGTGCCGAAACGGTTGTCACCGTCGCGCTCCATCGCGGCGGCGGCGATCGACAGCAATGTGCCGCCCAGACAATAACCGAGCGCATGGGTCTTCCGGCACGGCATGACCCGGCCGATCATGTCCAGCGCCGCCATGACGCCCAGCCTGCGATAATCGTCGAAGGCGAGATCGCGATCCCTCGCATCGGCGTTGCGCCAGGAGATCGCGAATACGGTGAAACCCTGACCGGTCAGATATTTGACCAGCGAATTGCGGGGCGAGAGATCAAGGATGTAGTATTTCATGATCCAGGCCGGCACGATCAGGATCGGTTCGGGTCGGACCTGCGCGGTGGTCGGAGAGTACTGAATCAGCTCGATCAGCTCGTTGCGGTAGACGACCTTGCCGGGCGACGCCGCCACGGTCTTGCCGACCACAAACTGCGCATCATCCGCCAACCTTGAGTTGGAGAGCAGGCGCATCAGGTCGCTGCACCAGTTCTGCCATCCGAAAACGAAATTCTCCCCGCCGCTCTGGAACGCCTTCTCCAGCACCTTCGGATTGGTCGCCGCGAAATTCGACGGCGCCAGCATGTCGAGCGTCTGGCGCATCGAGAACTCGACGATGGCTTCGTTGGCGTGCGACACGCCGCGCACGCCGGTCGTGGCATCGTGCCACCAGCGCTCTCCAAGTAGAAATGCTTGCGCCAGCAAATTGAACGGCGCGGCCTCCCATTGCGGTCCGCTGAAGCGGCGATCCCGCCCCTGCGGCTGGATCACCGACCACGGCTTCTGCTCCGGTGACGCCGCGTGCACGACAGCCTCGGCCAACCGGCCGGTGTCGCGCAGAATGTTGCGGGAAATCTCCATCTGGCGCTGCGGCGCCGCGGCGAGATGCGAACCCCAATCGAGCCAGGCGAGCGACAAGGCAAGCGGCGATATCCCGCCTGTGAACCGTGCCAGCATCGCGTGGAACGCGCGGTCAAGAGGATATGGTTCTGATGCAGGCAGAGGATCGGCGGCGGCCGGCATTCCTGCAAGCCTTTCGGGGCTCACCGTCGAGGCTTCGGGACCTGCGGCGGGATTGACAGGGAGAACCTGCACCGCCGGCTCCTCGGCCCGTGGAAATATCTGCACGACGCTCATGGCTCAATGTTCCCGAGGGCTTCTGTTCTACGTCGACGGCAGGATATGGCCCGGCTTCGCATACGCGTTGAGCTGCATCAAATCCGGGCGCGGATCACAATTGCTTAATCAGGATGGAGGGGCTTCGTCCGATTGACCTGAGTCAAGCCGCACCTAGATGCCTCAGCTAATTTTTGCGTATCGAAATTCGACAAGCCAGCGGAGTTGTCCATGCGCGCCCACCAGATCATGACCAGGTCGGTCATCTCGGTTAATCCCGACACCAGCATCGTCGAGGCGGCGAATATCATGCTGAAACGGCACGTCAGCGGTCTCACGGTGGTCGACGATACCGGCAAGCTGGTCGGCGTCGTTTCGGAAGGAGATTTCATCCGCCGCAGCGAAATCGGCACCGGGCGCAAGCGCGGACGCTGGCTGCGGTTCATCCTCGGTCCGGGCAAATCCGCCAGCGACTTCGTCCATGAGCACGGCCGCAAGGTCGCGGAGGTGATGACCGCGTCGGTCGTGACCATCACGGAGGATACGGCGCTCGCCGAGATCGTCGACTTCATGGAGCGCAACAACGTGAAGCGGCTGCCGGTGGTGCGCGGCGACAAGGTCGTCGGGATCGTTTCCCGCGCCAATCTGCTGCAGGCGGTGGCGGGGCTCGCCCGCGACGTGCGGGATCCGACCGCAGACGACGACCACATTCGCAACCGCATCATCGACACCATGGAGAAGAACGACTGGTGTCCGTTCGGACTGAACGTCATCGTCCGCGACGGCATCGCTCACCTCAGCGGGGTCATCACCGAAGAGCGCACACGGCAGGCCGCGATCGTCGCAGCGGAGAACGTCGAGGGTGTGAAGAAGGTGCACGACCATCTGTGCTGGGTCGACACCATGTCGGGCATCTATCTGAACTCGCCCGAGGACGACGAGCTCGCCAAGGCCAGCTGACGCGCGTCAGCGCGGAATGACGGCGGTGGCCTCGATCTCGACGCGCGCCGCCTTTTCCACGAGGCGCACCACCTGCACCAGCGCCATCGCCGGATAGTGCGCGCCGAAGATGGCACGGTAGATCTTGCCGAGATCCTTCAGGTTGGACAGGTACTCGTCCATGTCGACCACGTACCAGGTCAACCGCACGAGGTGCTCTGGCCCTGCACCGGCCTCAGTCAGGATGGCGGCGATGTTGCGCAAGGTCTGGTGCACCTGCGCAACGAAGCCATCGGCGAGACGCTCTTCGGCATCCCAGCCGATCACCCCGCCGGTGACGACGATGCGGCCCTCAGCGGCCATGCCATTGGCATAGCCCTTCGGCATCGGCCACCCCGACGGCTGGAGCACCTGCACCCGCGGACGGGTGTCATCCTCGGCTGCGGTCGGCAGCACCGCAAGCTGCGGGCCTTTCGGCGTCGTCACGGACAATTTTCCATCCTTCTCATTCCGCCGCAACGCCCGAGGACGTCACCGCGGCCTGCGCCAGTTGCCGCAAGGCAAAGCGCTTCAATTTTCCGGTCTCGGTCTTCGGGAGTTGCGTCACGAACTCGATCGCGCGCGGATATTTGTACGGCGCAATCTCGCGTTTGACATGCTCCTGCAACTCGGTCACGAGCTGCGCGTCCGGTGTCACGCCGGGCGCCGCGACGACATAGGCCTTCACGATCATGCCGCGCGCCTCGTCCGGGGCGCCGACCACACCGCACTCGGCCACCGCCGGATGCGTGAGCAGTGCCGCCTCGACGTCCGTGCCCGCGATATTGTAGCCGGCCGACACGATCATGTCGTCGGAGCGCGACTGGTACCAGAAATAGCCGTCGCTATCCATCAGATAGGTGTCGCCGGTGATGTTCCAGCCGTTCTGGACGTATTTGCGCTGCCGCTCGTCGGCGAGATAGCGACAGCCGGTCGGCCCGCGCACCGCAAGCTTCCCCATGGTGCCCGGCGGAACGTCACGGCCCTCATCGTCGACGATCTTGGCTTCATAGCCCGGAACGGGCTTTCCGGTGGCGCCGGGACGGATCTCGTCCTCGGTCGCGCTGATGAAGATGTGCAGCAGCTCGGTCGAGCCGATGCCGTCCATCAGTTTGATGCCGGCGGCCTTGAGCCAGGCGTCGAAGGTTGGCTTGGGCAGGGTCTCGCCTGCGGAAACACATTTGCGAAGCGAGGAGATGTCGCGGCCCGGCAGCTTGCCGATCATCGCCCGGTATGCGGTCGGCGCCGTGAAGCAAACCGTGGTCTTGTATTGCTCGATCGCCGCCAGCATGTCGTCCGGCGTCGTCTTCTCCAGCACGACGAAGGAGGCGCCGATATGCATCGGAAACAGCACGCCGCCGAAGCCGAACGTGAACGCGAGCGGCGCCGAGCCGACGAAGCGATCTTTCTGCTCGGCCCGCAAGATGTTGCGCGCATAGCCGTCGCAAACCGCGAGCATGTCGCGATGGAAATGCATGGTGCCCTTGGGATCGCCTGTCGTGCCCGACGTGAAGGCGATCAGGCAGACATCGTCGGAGGCGGTATCGACGGCTTTGAACTCCGCACTGGCGCCGGCAATCAGAGCTTCGAGCGAGTCCGCCGCGCCATTGCCCCAATAAACAACCCGTCTGAGAGTCGGCGCAGCAGCTTTCGCCTTCTCCATTTCTTCGGCAAGCTTGCCGTCGCACAGCGCGAGCGCAATCTCCGCCTTCTGAATCGGATAGGACAGCTCCTTGGCGCGCAGCAGCGGCATCGTCGCCACGACGATGCCGCCGGCCTTGATCACCGCGAGATAGGTCGCGACCATCATGGGATTGTTGGCCGAGCGCAACAGCACGCGACCGCCGGGGACAAGGCCGAGCTTGCCGACCAGCACGTTGGCGATGCGATTCACGAGGGCTTGCAGCTCGCGATAGGTGTAGCTGACGGCGGGGCTGATGACGCAAGGCGCATCGCCATGCCCCTGCTCGACCCAGCGGTCGAGGAAATAGCTGACGCAGTTCAATCGAGGCGGATAGCGCAGCTCCGGCCGTGTGAAGATGAACTCGGGCCAGAGCTCGCGCGGCGGCAGATGCTGCTGCGCGAACGTATCGACATGGGCCGACGCAGCGTTGCCGTCATGCGAGCCCGTCACTTGAACTTTGGCGGCGTTGGCCATCGCACGCTCCTTTCAGCATGGATTGCACCCGGCAGCACGATCTGGAAAACATTTTAGGCTTAAAACAATTCGGCGCAATAGCGGATTTTGGGCATGCCGTGCTTTTTCCTGCGGCAAAAGGGATTGGCGGCCTGGCGGCCCCGCGCTTACGGCCGGCGGCGCGCGGCCGATTTCTGCGCGGACGCCTTGGTCTTGGCGAGGAGGCGCATCAATTCACGCACATCCTTCGGCGAGAGGTCGGCGAAGAGATCGGCGATCCAGGTCTCGTGCTCCGCAGCCATCCTGCGGAACTCGGCGCGGCCGAGCTTCGTGAGGCGGATCACCTGGACACGGCGATCCGTCTCCGAGGTGCGACGATCGAGATGGCCGGATTCCACAAGGCGCTCGACGAGACCTGTGACGTTGCCGTTCGACACCATCATGCGCTTGGAGACATCGGACAGCGTCATGCCATCAGGCGCCTTGTCGAGCTGCGCCATCAGATCGAAGCGGGGCAGCGTGACGTCGAACCGCTGCCGCAGCCGGCCGCGAACCTCGCCCTCGATCAGGGTCGTACAGGTCAGGAGGCGCAACCACAGCCGAAGCTCTTCGGCGTGGTCTTCCGGCGTTTCGACGGCCTTGGTCTCGGAATCGAGCATCTCGGTGCAGTCACTCTCGGCGGGCATTGGCGCCGGCACGGATTCCCCAACATTTTGAGCTTCAAATAAATTGAAGCCGGCCGCAAGTCCAAAGCTGCAACAATCGACCGCACGTGAATTTCTTTAGGCTTCAAATAATTGGCGCGACGCTTGCATGCACACTGCCGCTCGGATGGCGACGCCTTGAGCTTGCTTGCCGCGGCAGCCATCATCGGCATAAGCTTGGATCGGAGTACGCGGCCTGCAACGCTCGCCGAAAGTCACGAGGGACAGATCATGAAGATGCAAATGACCTTGGCCGCAGCCACCGCGCTGCTTGGCACCGCGATGACCCCAGCCCTCGCCGAGGACAAGATCAAGCTGGGCGTGATCGTGACCCTGTCGGGGCCCGCGGCCGCGCTCGGCCAGCAGGTTCGCGACGGCTTTGCACTTGCGGTGAAGGATCTCGGCAGCAAGATGGGCGGCCGTGATGTCGAGGTCGTCGTGGTCGACGATGAACTCAAGCCGGACGCGGGGGTGACCAAGGTCAAGGGCCTCCTGGAGCGCGACAAGGTCGACTTCGTGATCGGCCCGATCTTCTCCAACATCCTGCAGGCGATCCACCGGCCCGTGACGGAATCGAAAACCTTCCTGATCAGCCCCAATGCCGGTCCGTCGACGTTCGCCGGCAAGGACTGCAATCCGTTCTTCTATGTGACGTCCTACCAGAACGACCAGGTGCACGAGATCCTCGGCAAGGTGGCGCAGGATCGCGGCTACAAGCGCATGTACCTGATGGTGCCGAACTATCAGGCCGGCAAGGATTCGGTGGCGGGCTTCAAGCTCGACTACAAGGGCGAGATCGTCGAGGAATCCTACATGCCGCTGAACACGCTGGATTTCCAGCCGGAGTTGTCCAAGATCTCCTCGCAGAAGCCCGATGCCCTCTTCACGTTCATGCCGGGCGGCCTCGGCGTCAATCTGGTCAAGCAATACCGGCAGGCCGGGCTCGCCGACAGCATTCCGGTGCTGTCGGCGTTCACGGTGGATGAATCAACCCTGCCGGCGCAGCAGGACGCGGCCGTCGGCATGTTCGGCGGCGCGAACTGGGCGCCCAACCTCGACAATCCCCAGAACAAGAAGTTCGTCGCCTCCTACGAGGCCGCCTATAACATTGTGCCCGGCACCTACGCCTTCCAGGCGTATGACGCCGCAATGCTGATCGACAGTGCGGTCAAGGCCGTGAAGGGCGACCTCTCGAACAAGGACGCCGTCCGGACCGCGCTGAAGAAGGCCGACTTCACCTCGCTGCGCGGCGCTTTCAAGTTCAACACCAACGGCTATCCGATCCAGGACTTCTACCTGACCAAGGTCGCCAAGCGTTCGGACGGCAAGTTCCAGACCGAGATCGTCCAGAAGGTCTTCGAGAATTACGGCGATCGCTATGCCAAGGACTGCAAGGCGGCGAACTAAGCCGCGCGTCGCGTCAAGGGAGGAGGACTGCAATGAAGAGCGAAATCACCGGCATCACGCGGGCCAACGAGGGCATCCAGGGAATTTCCTGGAACATCCTCGGCCAGACCTATGTGCCGAAGAGCTACACCGAACACAGCTTCTCATGGCACGCGACATTGCCGCCGGGCACGTTCGTGCCGCCGCACATTCACCCCGACCAGGATGAGTATCTCTACATGCTGGAGGGCAAGCTCGACTTCATGCTCGGCAATTCGGAGTCGCAGGCAACCGCTGGCGATTTGATCCGCCTCGGCATGGGCGTGCCGCACGGCATCTTCAACAAGTCGGAGCAGACCGCAAAGGTTTTGTTCTGGGTCTCGCCAAGCCGCAAACTGTTCGACCTGTTCTGGGGCCTTCACAACATGAAGGAACAGAAGCCGGAGGACGTGGTGGCGATGGCCGCCGAGTTCAACATCCACTTCCTGCCGCCGCCGCCCGGCGGCTAGCAGCGCGTCTTACCCACGGACCGCTGCAAGTCCCGGCACGGCGGCGAAGCCTGCCTTGGTGGCATAGCCGCGTACGATGGCCTCGCGCTGGGAATAGCTCAGGACGTTGTCGACGTTGTCGAATCCATCTGGCGCGAGCTGCTCGACGGCGTCGATGACGCCCTCGGGACCGCCGCGCCGGTTGGAGCGGACGATGTCGGCCGTCATCGGCAGACGCTTCTTCTCGTACTCGAGCAGCGCCTGGCGCGGATGCTCGGCGCGCACCAGCGCGTCCGCAAGGCAGCGCGCATCGAGGATCGCCTGTGACGCGCCATTGGAGCCGACCGGATACATGGGGTGCGCGGCGTCGCCGAGCAGCGTGACGCGTCCGGACGACCAGTACGGCAAGGCATCGCGGTCGCAGGTCGGATATTCGTAGAATTCGGGCGTCGCCGAGATCAGGCTCTTCACGTCGACGTAGGGCACGGAGAAGCGCGCGACATGCGGCATCAGTTCCTCGCGGCGGCCCGGCCGCGACCAGTCTTCTTTCCGCGGCGGCGGCGCGTTGCCCTCGCCCACCTTCACCAGCACGGCCCAGTTGGTCAGGCGACTCGCCGGGCTCGACCCTTCTGCGATCGGATAGATCACCACCTTGGCATTGAGGCCGCCGGCCACGATCATCGATTTGCCGGTGAGGAACAGCGGCCAGTCGCGCGCACCGCGCCATAGCATCAGGCCGTTCCAGCACGGTGGGCCCTCGTTCGGGAACAACGTCTCCCGGACGCGTGAATGGATACCGTCGGCGCCGATCAGGATATCGCCGCGCGCCGTGTGGACATGGGCGCCCGCACGATCAAAGAAATAGGCGGTGACGCCGCCCTCATCCTGCGTGAACGCACCAAGCCGGCAGCCGGTGTGGATTGCGCCCACCCCGAGCCTCTCCTCGACGGCGCGATGGATGACGCCCTGGAGGCGGCCGCGATGGATCGAGAATTGCGGCACGTCGTGGCCGGCGTCGATGCCGCGGGCTTCGCGCCAGACCTCCTGGCCGTGGCGATTGAGATAATAGAGCTGATCGGTGCGGATCGCGACCTCGTCGAGCTTCTGCAACAGGCCGAGACCGGCGAGCTCGCGCATCGCATGCGGCAGCGTGTTGATTCCGACGCCGAGCTCGCGAATGGTGTCGGCCTGCTCGAAGATCTCACAGTCCAGGCCGCGCGAGCGCAGCATCAATGCCGTTGTGAGACCACCGATACCGCCACCGATGATTATCGCCTTCATCGCCCAAACTCCACTCGAAACACAGGCAATGGGTTAACGTCGCACGGGCGGTCACTCCGCCGCAAGCGGCTTTGTCGCCTCCGCCTTGAGCTCGGCCCGGGTCTTGGGCTTAGCCTTAATGCGCAGCTCGTCGAGATCCTGCCGGTCGCGCACGCTGTTGCGGAAAATTTGCTCTTTTCCCGGCAGATATTGCGGCGGGCAGAACGCCGCATCTGCCCCGTACCAGGCCGCCGCCCTCATGGTGAAGAACGGATCGACCAGATGCGGGCGGCCCAGCGCGACGAGATCCGCCCGGCCCGCGGCCAGGATGGTGTTGGCCTGGTCCGCCGTCGTGATGTTGCCGACGCACATCGTGGCCACGCGCGCCTCGTTGCGGACCTGATCCGAGAACGGTGTCTGGAACATGCGGCCATAGATCGGTTGCGCATCGCGGACGGTCTGCCCCGTCGAGACGTCGACGAGATCGACGCCGGCCTCGGCGAAAGCACGCGCAATCGCCACCGCATCGTCGCCGATGATGCCCCCGTCGGCCCAGTCAGTCGCGGAAATGCGCACCGACATCGGCTTGTGCGACGGCCACACCGCGCGCAGGGCCTCGAAGATCTCGAGCGGGAAACGAAGGCGATTCTCGAGTGAGCCGCCATACTCGTCCGTGCGAGTGTTCGTCAGCGGCGAGATGAAGCTTGCGAGCAGATAGCCGTGGGCGCAATGGAGCTCCAACATGTCGAATCCGCAGCGCTCGCCGCGCTCGGCCGCCGCGACGAAAGCATCCCTCACCGCGCTCATGCCGGCGCGATCGAGCTCGCGCGGGACCTGGCTATCGGGGAAATAGGGCAGCGGCGATGCCGAGAGCACTTCCCAGCCGCCATCTTCCAGTGGCCGGTCCATCCCGTCCCACATCAGCTTGGTCGCGCCCTTGCGGCCGGCGTGGCCGAGTTGCAGACAGATTTTTGCAGCCGAGTTGCCGTGGACGAAATCCACGATGCGCCGCCAGGCGGCCTCCTGCTCGTCGTTCCACAACCCAGCGCAGCCGGGCGTGATGCGGGCATCGCGGCTGACGCAGGTCATCTCGGTGAAGATCAGCCCCGCGCCGCCGATCGCACGCGAGCCGTAATGCACCAAGTGGAAATCGGTCGGCACCCCCTCCTTGGCCGAATACATGCACATCGGCGACACCACGGCGCGGTTGGCGATCTCCATCTCGCGCAGCCGGAACGGCTGAAACAGCGGCACCACCGGCTTTTTGGTATCGACGTCGAAACCGCTGTCACGAACACGCCTCGCAAACGATTGTTCGACCTCTGCCACGAAATCGGGCGCGCGAAGTTTGAGATTGTCATAGGTGATCGCCTTCGAGCGCGTCATCACGCCAAAGGCAAACTGCACGGGGTCAAAATCCCAGAAGCGATCGACATGCTCGAACCAGACCAGCGAGACGTCGGCGGCGTGCTGCGTCTTCTCGACCTCTTCACGGCGGCCATGCTCATAGAGATCGAGCGCAGCCTTGGTGCTCGGCGCGTTCTGCATGGCTTCGGCCAGCGCAATCGCGTCTTCCATCGCGAGCTTGGTGCCGGAGCCGATCGAGAAATGCGCGCTCGCCTTGGCATCGCCAAGCAGCACCATGTTGTCCTTGACCCAGCGCTTGCTGCGGATCATCGGGAAATTGCGCCACATCGAACGGTTGGTGAGGAGCTTGTGCCCTTCGAGGAACCAGCCAAAAATCTCGGCCATGCGGCCGGCGGACTGCGTCTCGTCCAACCCCGACAGGCCGGCCCGCTCGAACGTCTCAGGATCGGTCTCGAAGATCCAGGTCGAGTGTCCGGCCTCATATTGATAGGCGTGGGCGATGAACGGCCCCCACTCGGTCTCCTGGAAGATGAAGGTGAAGGCATCGAGCGGCCTGGTCGAGCCCATCCAGGCGAACTTGTTGGAGCGGACGTCGACCTCCGGCTGGAAATGATCGATGTATTTCTCGCGGAAGCGGCTGTTGATGCCGTCGGCGATCAGGATGAGATTGGCATCGGCGAAGCGGGATTCGTCGGCAATGTCCACCTCGAAGTGCAGGACGACGCCAAGCTCGCGGGCTCGCTCCTGGAGGATCAGAAGCAGCTTGCGCCGCGAGCAGCCGCAGAAACCGTTACCGCCGACCCGGTGGACGGTGCCGCGGAAATGCACCGCGATGTCGTCCCAGTACGCGAACTCCTGGGTGATGCGGCGGTAACTCGGCAGATCGTGCTTCTCGAAATTGTCCAGCGTGGCGTCGGAGAACACCACACCGAATCCGAAAGTATCGTCGGCCCGATTGCGCTCATACACCGCGATGTCGGCGCCCGGGCGCTGCTTCTTGAGCAGGATCGCAGCGTAGAGACCCGCAGGTCCGCCACCGATGATCGCGACTTTCATGGGAGCCTCGCCAATTCACCCGGCCATGAAACTATTTTAAGCCTAAAATAATTCCGCGCAAGTCCCCTTGCTGGGCCGGCGTCGGGCAACGGCGCCGTCAATCGCCCCTGAAGACCGGCTTGACCTTGTTGGCGAAAGCCTCGAAAGCGCGCGTGAAATCGGCCGTCGTCATGCACAGCGCTTGGGCGACGGCTTCCGCCTCGATCGCCTCCTCCACTGACATCGCCCATTCCATCGCCAGCATCCGCTTGGTCATGGTGTTGGCGAAGGTTGGCCCTTCCGCGATCTGCTTGGCCAGCGATTGCGCCTGGGTCAGCACCTGCTCCGGCGTCACGATGCGGCTGAAGAAGCCCCAGCGCTCGCCCTCCTCCGCGGTCATGAACCGGCCGGTGTAGAGCAGCTCGGAGGCGCGGGATTGTCCGATGATCCGCGGCAGGATCGCGCAGGCGCCCATGTCGCAACCGGCGAGGCCCACCTTGTTGAACAGGAACGCGACCTTGGTCCCGCTCGCCGCGAGGCGCATGTCTGAGGCCATGGCAACGATCGCACCGGCCCCGGCACAGATGCCCTCGACCGCAGCTACAATCGGCTGCGGGCAGGCGCGCATCGCCTTGACGAGATCGCCTGTCATCCGCGTGAAGGCCGTCAGCCCCTTGGTGTCCATCTTCACCAGCGGACCGATGATCTCGAACACGTCACCGCCGGACGAGAAATTACCACCCGCGCCCGTGACGACAATGCATTTGACCTCGTCGTCGAACGCGCAAGCGCGGAAGAAGTCGGTCAGTTCCCGGTAGCTCTCGAACGTCAGCGGATTCTTTCGTTCGGGCCGGTTGAGCGTGACCGTCGCAACGCCGTCGACCACAGCCAGCAGGAAGTGCTGCGGCGAATAGTCCGCGAGCGGAATGGTGACGGGATTTGTTGGTCTACTCATGCGATCTCCTTGGCTTCCTTGTTCCGCGCCTGCGCCAGGCACGCTAGACCTCGCCCCCGGCCACGGCAATCGCCTGCCCTGTGATCGCGCCGGCGCCCTCGCCGCACAACCAAAGAACCGCGTCTGCCACCTCCTGAGGCGTGATCAGGCGTCCTTGCGGATTGTGCTTGGCGAGCTCTGCGATCGCCTGCTCGCGGCTACGCCCCGTCTTGTTCATGATATTCTCGATGCTGCCGGCGACGAGATCGGTGTCCGTGAAGCCGGGACACACCGCGTTGACAGTGATATTGCTGCTGGCCATCTCGAGGGCAAGGGAACGCACGAGGCCGACAACGGCGTGCTTGGCCGCGCTGTACGCGCTGACATAGGCGTAGCCCTTCAGCCCCGCCGTCGACGCGACCGCGACAATACGGCCATAAGGACGGCCCTTCATGCCCGGCAACACAGCGCGGACGGCGTGGACCACGCCCATGAAATTGACATCCATCATGCGCGTGAAGAGAGCGGTATCCGACTTCGCGAATGGCGCCGATTCAGCGCTGCCAGCGTTGGCAATGAGAATATCGATCGGCTGCCGCGCGCTCGCCTCGGCAATGGCTGCCTTCAACGAGGCCTCGTCCGAAACGTCGGCGACGGCCGCAAAATGCGCGGCGCCGGCGTCGACCGCCTCTGCGAGAGTCGCCGCATTCCTGCCAAGCACGGTCACGGTGGCGCCCGCACCGACCAGAGATGCCGCGATCGCGCGGCCGATGCCGCGACCTCCACCTGTCACCAGCGCGTGCGGCGAGTGCGGCAATCCGGACATGCGCCAGCTCCCTTGGATCTCGTGACCGTTGCTCCCTATATTTTAACCTTCAAACTTTTGCAACGAAAGCGGCGGTCGCCGCCGCAAACATCACGGCACGAGCGGCGGCCCGAAAATTGCTTTAAGTATAAAATTATTGCTTCCCATCCCCCACAGGCCTGTTAGCATCAAAGCGCCGAGCAAAGGGATGTCGCGTGTCGCAGCCTGCGCCAATGATAACAAAGGACGGACGCTTCGCCTATGAAGCCGCGGGCGATCCGAACGCGACGCCTCTGATCTTCCTGCATGGCATCGGCGGCGCTGCGCGAGCCTGGCGGCGCCAGCTTGCCACATTCGGGAGCCGCTTCCGCGCAATCGCATGGGATATGCCGGGCTATGGCGGATCGGCACCGCTCGCCAGCGTCAGCATCGCTGCCCTGGCGCAGGCGCTCCAGCAATTCATCGAACAGCTCGGCGCAGCCAGACCCATTCTCGTCGGTCACTCGATCGGCGGCATGATCGTCCAGAAATGGCTGGTGCAATCGCCAAAACTGGCGCGCGCAGTCGTGTTGGCGCAAACCAGCCCTGCCTTCGGCAAGGCCGACGGAGACTGGCAGAAATCGTTCATCGCGGCGCGGCTCGGACCGCTCGATCGCGGGGAGACGATGAAGTCGCTGGCGCCCTCGCTGGTGAAAGAGCTTGTCGGCGACGCCCCTGATCCGGAAGGCATGGAGCTTGCATGCGAGTGCATGGCAAGCGTGCCCGAGGCAAGCTATCGCGCCATGATGCTGGCTCTCATCGGCTTCGATCAGCGCAGCACGCTTGGGAATATTTCCGTTCCCACGCTGCTGCTGTCCGGTTCCAAGGACAACAACGCGCCCGCGCCGATGATGGCAAAGACGGCGACGTACATTCCCTCCGCCGAATATGTCGAGCTCACCGGCGTCGGCCATCTCGCCAATCTTGAACGTCCTGATGGCTTCGACGAGGCGCTCGGCAAGTTCCTGAACTCTCTCGCGCCCAAAGCGTAAGGTGACCGCGCCATGACGATGCAAGTCAGCAAGACCATCGGCGGGGCTGACAAGGTCGCGCTCGACGCGCCGATCTTCGATCCCGTCGCATTCCGCCTGAACGACGAGCAGTCCGGCATCATTACGCGCGCAAGAGAGATCGGCCAGAGCGTGTTCGCCGCTCGCGCCGCCACTTACGATCGCGAGGCGACCTTCCCGGTCGAGAACTATCGCGACCTGCATCGCGTCGGCCTGCTCGGCATCGCCGTTCCCAAGAAACACGGCGGGCTCGGCGCGAACTACCAGACCTATGCTTTGGCGGCGGCCGAGATCGGCCGCTATTGCGGTGCGACCGCGCTGACCTGGAACATGCACGTCTGCTCGACCCTATGGTCGGGCCCGCTCGCCGACGATCTCGACATGGACGCCGAGACCCGGGCGGAGCACGAGCGGCGTCGTGCAGTCCACTACAAGCGCATCGTCGATGACGGCGCGATCTATTCGCAGCCTTTCTCGGAGGGCGGTGCGGCCGCCGCCGGCGGCGTCGCGTTCGGCACGGAAGCAAAGCCCGTGGAAGGCGGCTGGATCGTCAACGGCAAGAAGATCTTTGCATCGCTCTCCGGTCATGCCGACTATTACGGCGTGCTCTGCACCGAGATCGAGGAAGGCGAAAAGGCGTCGCGCCGCAACACGCTTTATCTCGCCATCTCCGCCAAATCGGAAGGCATCTCGGTCGTCGGCGACTGGGATCCGCTCGGCATGCGCGGTACGGTTTCGCGGACGCTCCTGTTCAAGGACGTGTTCGTGCCGGACGATTCTGCGCTGATGCCGCGCGGCGTCTATTTCCAGGCCGCGATGCGCTGGCCGCACATGTTCCTGACGTTGTCGCCGACCTATATGGGCCTGGCGCAAGCCGCCTATGATTTCACTTTGCGCTATCTGCGCGGCGAGGTGCCGGGCATGCCGCCTGTCAAGCGGCGGATGTACCCGACCAAGCAGATCGCGGTCGCGCAGATGCAGATCAAGCTCGAACAGATCAAGGCGATCTGGTTCCAGGCCGTCACCGAGGCCTGCGCCAATCCGAGCAAGGAGCAGGTGCTGCGGGCCTATGCCGCGCAATATTCGGTGATGGAAGGAGCCAATGAGCTCGCCGCGCTCGCGATCCGCACCTGCGGCGGTCAGGCCATGCTGCGGTCGCTGCCGCTGGAGCGGATCTATCGCGACAGCCGCTGCGGCTCGCTGATGCTGCCATGGACCGCCGAGCTCTGCCTCGACCGGATCGGGCGCGAGGCGCTGTACGAGGCCGGCGAGACGGACGACTGATTGTGGACCTCTGTAGTCTGATCGACCGCAATGCGGCCTTCGCGCCAGACAAGACAGCCATTGCCTTCGAAGGGGAACGGTTGAGCTATGCGGCGTTCGCCGCGCGTATCGAACGGACCGCGACGGCGTTGAAGCAGGAGCTCGGCGTCGGCCGCGGCGACCGCATCGCCATCCTCAGTCTGAACCGGCCGGACTACCTGGTTCTGCTTTATGCCTGCGCGCGACTTGGCGCGATGCTGGTGCCGCTGAACTGGCGGCTCGCCGTCGCCGAGCAGCTCTTCATTCTCACCGATGCGGGCGCCAAGGTGCTGGTGCTCGAGCAGGCCTTTGAGGGCGTTCTTTCCGAGCTTGGGCGGACCGCGCCGGGGACTGCCGTCGTCGGCCTCGACTTTGCGCCGCCTCGCGGCACGACATTCGAAAGCCTACTGACGCGCAGCGACGGCACCAGCCGAAATCCGCACACCGACCTCTCCTGCCCGCTCCTCATCGTCTACACATCGGGAACAACAGGGCGGCCGAAAGGCGCGGTGCTGCGCCAGGAGGCACTGTTCTGGAACGGCGTCATGAGCCAGCACATGCACAACATGACGTCCGATGACCACGTGCTGACCGTGCTGCCATTCTTCCACGTCGGCGGCCTCAATATCCAGACGACGCCGGCACTGCAGCTGGGCGCGACCGTCACGGTCCACGCGCGCTTCACGCCGGAGACCGCGCTTGCGGCCATCGAAAAGGAACGGCCGACGCTCACGGTGATGGTGCCTGCGATCATCCAGGCCGTGAGTGAGCATCCCGCCTGGGGGGCTGCTGATCTTTCGTCGCTCAAGGCCGTCGCCACCGGCTCGACCATTGTGCCTCCGCACCTGATCGAGCGTTTCGTCGTGCGCGACGTCCCGGTGCTTCAGGTCTACGGCTCGACCGAAACCTGCCCGATCGCCGTCTACACGCGGCTTGGCGGCGACCTTTCGCGCGCGGGATCGACCGGCCTTGCCGGCCTGTGCTGCGAAGCGAAGGTGGTCGATCATTCCGGCAACGAGGTGCCAGCGGGCACGCCGGGCGAGATCGCGGTGTGCGGACCCAACGTGTTCTTCGAATATTGGGGTAACGAGGCCGCCACGCGCGACGCATTGCACGACGGCTGGTATCGCACCGGCGATATCGGCTTGTGCGACGCCGACGGCTATTTCTGGGTGCGCGATCGCAAGAAGAACATGATCATTTCGGGGGGCGAGAACGTCTATCCGGCGGAGGTCGAGCGCGTCCTGCTCGAACACCCCGATGTCAGCGAATGCGCGGTGATCGGCCGGCCCGACCCGCGCTGGGACGAGGTGCCGATCGCCTATGTCATCCCCCGATCCGGCTGCCGGCTCGAAGCGAACGAGCTGACAGCCCATGTCCAGGCACAACTCGCCCGCTACAAGGTGCCGCGCGACATCGTCTTCGTCACCGACCTGCCGCGCACGGCGCTGGGCAAGGTCCAGCATTTCCTGCTGAAGCAGCTTGATGCGCAGTCCCGCGCGCAAGGAGAAGCATCTTGAAGATTGCGGTTCTGGGTGGAGGAAACGGCTCTTTCGCGGCCGCAGGCGATTTTGCGCTGTCGGGCCATGAGGTCCGGCTGTGGCGTCGCGATGCCAATCAGGTCGCCGCGCATCGCGCCGCCGGCTCGCGCATCCTGGTGAGGGATCACAACGGCCGCCACGACGTGACGCTCGCGCTGGTCACGACCGATATGGCCGAGGCCGTCGACGGCACGGAGCTGATCCTGTGCCCCGCACCTGCCTTCGCACAGCCGGATATCGCTCGCCTGCTCGCTCCGCATCTGCGGGACGGTCAGGTCGTATTCTTGCCACCGGCGACATTCGGCTCGATGATCTTCGCCCAGGCTGCGCGGGATGCCGGGAACCATGCCAAGGCAAGCTTTGCCGAAACCGGCACACTACCGTGGCTCACTCGCAAGCACGGACCGTTTGAGGTCGCGATCACCATCCGCGCCAAGCGGCTTCCGGTCGGCGTGTTCCCGCTCGACCAGGCGCCGCATGCACTTGAAGTCATCGGGCGCGCTTTCCCGGACGTGATCGAACCCTGTGGAGATGCGCTGTCCGGAGCGCTGATGAATGCAGGACCCATCATCCACCCGCCGTTGATCGTGATGAACGCCGGTCCAATCGAGCATTTCGAGCGCTGGGACATTCACAAGGAAGGCACGCAAGCCGCGATCCGGCGGGTCACCGACGCGCTCGACGCCGAGCGGATCGCGGTGCGCGAGGCATTCGGTTACGGTGCACCGCATTTTCCGCTCGCTCACCACTATGCGAGGGAAGGCGAGATCTGGATGTATGGCCGCGGCTCCCATGACCGGCTGACCGAATCCGGCGACTGGCGCGAACGGATCGTGCTGACCGAGCACCGCTATATGCGTGAGGACCTGCGGCTCGGGTTGTCTCTGCTGGTTTCCGTCGCCGGCCTGGCTGGCGTGGCCACACCGCTAGCCAAAGCGTTCCTGTCGATCGGCGGCGGGGTCTGCGGCGAGGATTTTGCGCGAGGTGGTCGAACGCTGAAGACGCTGGGGCTCGACAATCTCAGCAAGGCTGAATTGCAGACGCTGCTTCGCAATGGATTCTGATCGATGACCAATCGCGTCAATATCGCCTGTCTGGGGGCCGGCCGCATGGGGCGCGGCATCGCCGTCGCGTTCGCCTATGCCGGGCACAGGGTCACGATGATCGACATCAAGGCACGCTCCGCGGAGGAGTTCGCCAAGCTGGAGGCGGACGCGCTGGGCGAAGTCGGCAAGACCTTTGCCAGCCTGTCGAAGCTGGGACTGCTGACCGAAGCCGACGTTGATCCGCTGATCGCGCGGGTCTCGGTGGTGTCGGCCGGCGAAAGCGGTGAAGCGCTATCCGACGCCGGGATCGTCTTCGAGGGTGTCCCTGAAGTCGTCGAGCTGAAGCGCGAGGTGCTGGGAGAAGCCTCAAGGCAGGTCCGCGCGGACGCGATCATTGCCTCGACGACGTCGACCATTCTCGTCGACGATTTATCCGGCGCGATCGTGAATCCCCACCGCTTTCTCAACGTGCACTGGCTCAACCCGGCCTATCTGATTCCGCTGGTCGAGGTTTCGCCCGGCAGAGCCACCGACCCCGCCATCGTCGGCGAGGTCAAGGGGCTGCTCGAAGGCATCGGCAAGGTACCGGTGGTCTGTGCGGCGACGCCGGGCTTCATCGTTCCGCGCATCCAGGCGCTGGCGATGAACGAGGCCGCACGCATGGTCGAGGAAGGCGTCGCCAGTGCGGAGGAGATCGACAAGGCGATCCGCTACGGCTTCGGCTTCCGCTACGCCGTGCTCGGCCTGCTCGAATTCATCGACTGGGGTGGCGGCGACATTCTGTACTATGCTAGCCGCTATCTCGAAGGCGCGCTCGGCAGCGAGCGCTATCGGGCGCCGGACGTCATTTCCCGCAATATGCACGAAGGCCGGATCGGCCTGCGCACGGGCGCAGGCTTTCTCGATTATTCCGGCATGGACGTCGACGCCTATCGCGCGAAGCGGCTGCAGGCCATGGTCGACCTGCTTCGTCACTTCGGACTGGCGCGCCCCCCGGTGCTCGACCGCGACTAGCCGAAGACGTCCTGGAGCACACCCTCCCGGACCACGGCAACGCCATCGAGCTCGATCGTCGTTCCCATCATCGGCAGGTCGAAATGCCCCGCCGTGTAGCGGCCGGCGAATTCATTCGCCCCAGTCGAGAACAGGAAATTGCCGGAGACGGCGCGAATCTCGGTGCCGTTGGTGTCGCGCTGGTCATACATCGACAGTGCTTCATAACGCGCGCCCGGATTCATGCCGAAGCCGACGTGCGACACGGCATAGGCCTCGCGATCGCCCCAGGCGGCGAGATAGGCGCGCATCATCGCGGCATCCGTGCCCTCGCCTTCCAGCTCGACGACATAGTCGTCCTTCAAGGTCATCTTCACAGGCGACGTCAGGTAGCGCTTGAAGGTGAGATTGATGTCCCCGGGCGCCATCACCAGCGTGCCGTTGATCGTTCCGCTCTTGGGAAAACTGACGACGATGCCACCGGGCCAATGCGCCAGCGTGCCGGGCTTGTCAGTCCAACCCCACACGCCGACAGTGGACGCGCCGACCATATCGACGTCGAGCGCCGTGCCGGCCTTCGAGGTCACCCGCATCCGCTTGGTCCCACGCAACATCTTGGCCGCGGCACGAACGCGTTTCTCGAGCGCGGAATCCGGCACCATTCGCTCCAACGCCTCAGGATGCTCATTGGAGATCACCAGGATCCGCGCGCCAGCCTTGAGGATCTCCGGTGTCTCCACCGCGTGCATCAGGCCCTCGATGGTACAATCCACCACGAAGCCGGCCTGCTGAAGCGCACTGATCACCGGACCAAGTTTTTGGATCGCCTCGCTTGCCCCAGTCGAACGAACTGGAACGATATTCCGGTTACGTGGTGTCGGCATCACCACATGAAACGGCCGCGCGCCCATCCGCAGCAGCGCAAGTTCTGCCAGATGCACATTCAGCGCGCGTGACTGGGTCTCCGAGAGAATCGCGGCGGTATCGCCGGCCTTGACGGCACAGCGTTCAAAGATCTCGCAAAATGCGTCGATCCATTTTGCCTCGATGCGATCAGCCAGCATGGTTCACTCCCGGTCGTCTGGTTTCTTCTTGGTCAGTTCACGCTTCGGGAAAGCCCCGTAGCAGATACGAGCGCAGCGCCCCGAGCAGGCCGTTCAGGATCAACCCCAGCAGCGAGATCGTGATCAGCGGCACGAACATGTCGACGGCCTGGAAGGTTCGCGCCGCGGTCACGAGCGCGTGCCCCAATCCGTCCGTCGACGTGATCATCTCGGCCAGAAACACCACGATGCAGGAAATGACAAGCCCGATCCGGCATCCGGTCAGGATCGACGGCATCGCCGCCGGCAGCACCACCTTGAAAAGGATTTCGGTGCGCGGCGTACCCGCCGCCATCGCCGACCAGATCAGCTTCTGTTCGACGGTCGACGCACCGTAATAGGTCGAGAGCAGAATGGGAAAGAGTGCGTCCGCGGCCACCAATGTGATCTTCGACCCGTGGCCGAAGCCGAGCAGCAGTAGCAATGCTGGATAGAGCGCGACCTTGGGCAATGGCGCCAATACGCGCACGATTGGCCGAACCACGGCGTTGATGGCCGGACTGGCGGCGGCGGCGATGCCGATACTGACACCCAGCACGACCGCAATCGCGAACCCTGCAAACAGCCGGATCAGGGTTGCGGCGATCTCCTGCTGAAACGTCCACGTCACGAGTTGCTGGAGCAGCCGGCCGAAGACGAAGCCCGGCGGCGGCAGCAAGACCGCGGGCGCGAAGCCGAATGACACCAGACCTTGCCACAAGGCGATGATCAGCACGATCGGGGCAATCCCAAGAAGGATGTTTGGTGAGAGAAGGCGCGACATCACGAGAAGCTCAGCGGCATGTCGAACTGAGGCTCGGACCAACGCACCAGCCTGGCACGAACCCTTTCAAAAATCGCATCGAGGCAGATTCCCATCGCACCCACGATGATGATCATCGCAAAGACGGTGTCATATTGGCCCATGTCGAGCGCATTGAACAGGATGTTGCCGGCGCCGGACTGACGGGCGATCATCTCGCTGGTGATCATCGTGATCAGCGCCAGCACCAGTCCCGTGCGGCAGCCGGTCAGGATTTCCGGCAGCGCCGCGGGCAACACGATCCGCACCAGGCGTTGCGCGGGCGAAAGCCCCATCGCGGCACCCGACCACAGCATCTTCTCTTCGACCGCCTTTGCGCCTTCAAAGCTGTGATAAATCACGGGGAGGCTGACGCCCAGGAAGATCACCAATGTCTTGGTGACGTCGCCCACGCCCAGCCAAAGCATGATGATCGGCATCAAGGCGGCCTTGGGCACCGGATAAATCACCATCAAGAGTGGATTGAAGAAAGCCGCAACACCCCTGCTGCGTCCCATCAACAGGCCCAGCGGAATCGAGACCAGCACGGCCACCCCGAACCCGATCGCCATACGGCGAAGCGAGGCCAGGATGTTGATCAGCGATTCCTTGTCGCCGAGAATATCCGGAATCGCCCGGATCGCATCGATCGCCGTCGGGAAGCTGTCGTTCTTCAGCACAAGCGAGGCGACCTGCCACACCGCGAGCAACCCGAGACAGGCCAGCACCGGCGCGGCTCGTCTGATCAAGGCGGCCGGCGACATCATGAGGCAGGCCCGCCTTCGTCGCCGTCATCGAACATTCGCTCGATGTCGACGACGTACTTTTGATAGCGCGAGTCGAGCAACAGCTCGTTGCGGCGGCGCGGACGCGGCAGATCGATGTCGATCACCTGCCGGATGCGGCCGGGAGATTTCGACATCATCACGACCTTGTCGGAAAGGAAGACGGCTTCGTCGACCGAGTGGGTGACGAACAGCACCGTTTTGCGGTCACGCTCCCAGATGTTGAGAAGATCGTTCTGCAGGCGCGTCCGTGTGTGCGCGTCAAGCGCACCGAACGGCTCGTCCATCAGCAGGACTTCGGGATGGTAGGCGAGCGTCCGCGCCAGCGCCACGCGCTGCTTCATGCCGCCCGACAATTCCTTGGGGTAAAAATTCTCAAAGCCCTTGAGGCCGACCATCTCGATCAAGGTCCGGCTCTGCGCTTCCGCCTCGGCGGCGCGTACACCTTGCTGCCGCGGGCCGTACACCACATTGCCCAGCACGGTCTTCCAGGGGAACAGGGCAAACTCCTGGAACACCGGTCCGCGATCCGGACCAGGCCCCGTGATCGCATGGCCCTTGATCTTCGCCGTACCGCTGGTCGGGCTGACGAAACCGCCGACGATATAAAGCAGTGTCGACTTGCCGCAACCGGACGGACCAAGGATGGAGACGAAGGCTCCCTCCTCGATCGTCAGCGAGATGTCCGAAAGCGCCACATGATCCTTGCGCGCCGAGGTCTGAAAGACCTGCGAGACGCGGTCGATCTCGATGATCGCAGAAGCCGGCTCTCGTGATGTCACCGGTCTCACCCATTCGCTCGATCTCGCAGGCACTACCGTCATCCCGTCTCTCGTCTCACTCGCGCGAACATTCCTCGACGAACCTGCCGAACGTTCTCCGTCAGCGGCACGAGCTTAGCAAGAAACCTGCCAGACAGGCGGCCGTTTTCGCTCCGGTGCAGTGCGTCATCCGAACCACGGCCATTCTGCCGGGCCTTCATGCGTAACGGCCCCGCCCGGCGCCTGCCCAACCAGTCGCGCATATTTTGCAAGCGCACCTGCACGGTGACGCGGCGGACGCTGCTTCCAATCTCGTCGGCGCGCGGTGAGTTCCTGCTCATCGAGCAGCACATCCATCCGCCGGTTTGCGGCATCGATCCGGATCCTGTCACCGTCCCGAACAAGCGCCAGCGGACCTCCGACAAATGCTTCGGGAGCCACGTAGCCGATGCACATGCCGCGGGTCGCGCCGGAGAACCGGCCATCGGTGATCAGCGCCACCTTTTCGCCCATGCCCTGCCCGTAGATCAGCGCGGTGACGCCGAGCATCTCGCGCATGCCGGGACCACCGACCGGCCCCTCGTTCCGGATCACGAGAACCTCGCCCGCCTTGTAGCTGCGATCACGAACAGCTTTGACACAAGCTTCCTCGTCTTCGAAAATACGCGCCACGCCTTCGAAGAACTGGCTCTTTAAGCCTGCGACCTTGATGACCGCACCGTCGGGACAGAGATTTCCCTTCAGCACCGCCACGCCGCCGTCTGGCATGATCGGCGCGCGGGCCGCATGCACAACTTCTCCATCGGGTGCGTTGGCCGCGCCATATTCTTCGGCAAGTGTGCGGCCGGTGATGGACAGGCAGCTGCCGTCGATATGGCCGCTCTGGATCAGCTCACGGATCACGACCGCCGCGCCGCCGATATCGTAGACATCCTTTGCCGTGTATTTGCCCCCGGGACGCAGATTTCCGATCAGCGGCGTCCTGGCAAAGACCTCGCCCACATCGTCGATCCCGAATGCAATGCCGGCCTCGTTCGCGATCGCCGGCAGATGCAGCGCAGCGTTAGTCGAGCCTCCCGTCGCCGCAACGATCGCCGCGCCGTTCTCGAGGGATTTCCGCGTCACGATGTCGCGCGGCAACGGCCCGCCGCGCTCCAGCATCTCCATGATCAGGCGTCCAGCGCGTCGCGAAATCTGTGCGCGTTCGGCATAGACACCGGGAACCATCGAGACGTTGGGGATGGTCAGTCCCATCGCCTCCGAGACCATCCCCATCGTGTTCGCGGTGAACTGGCCGGCGCACGCGCCGATCGTGGGCAGGCAGGCGCGCTCGATCCGCTCGAGCGTGGCGCCGTCGATCTCTCCGGTCATGAAGCTGCCGACGGCCTCATAGGAGTCGAGCACCGTCAGCGTACGCCCATCCACGCGGCCCGGCAGGGAGCTGCCGCCGTAGATGAAGATCGACGGCACGTTGCAACGAACCATGCCCATCATCACGCCGGGAAGCGTCTTGTCGCATCCGCCGTATCCGATCAGCGCGTCGTAGGCCAGTCCATGGACGACGGCCTCGATCGAGTCGGCGATCAGCTCGCGCGAAAACAGCGAGAACTTCATTCCCTCGTGGTTCATGCTGATGCCGTCGGAAACCGACACGGTTGAGAATTCGCGCGGCGTGCCGCCGGCCTCCTCGATTCCGGTCTTGGCCGCAGCCACCTGGAAGTCGTGGGTCATGTTGCAGGGCGTCTGCTCGCCCTTCATGCTGACGACGCCCACCATCGGCTTGGCGATCGCAGCGTCGTCGAGTCCCATCGCACGCATGAATGCCCGGTGCGGAGCCCGGTCGAGGCCGTCTGTCGTGACTCGTGATCGCAACTTCTTCATGCGTGCATCTTCTCGTGCCTCGTCCCGGATCATCCGGGACGCCGCAAGCTTCCCGTTCGGATCGTTCGCCCGCTCGCCTACTGCAGCGGAGCAACGATCGCCGGATGCTTGAACTGCGCGACATCCAGTTTCGGCAGCATTCCGGTCTCCGCGTAGATGTCCAGCATCTTCTGGATCGCGGGGAAGTTCGGCGCCGCGCCTGGATCACGGCCGAAGTCATTGTCCTTGAGCAGGTAGGTCTCGAGCACCGGAATGGGTGCTTTCAGAACTTCATTGACGACCTTCAAGGTCTCCTCGCGATTGGCCAGCGCCTTCTTCATGCCCGAGGTGATATCGCGAACATAGGTCTTGACCAGTTCGGGGTTCTTGTCGACGAAATCGGCGCGGCAGGCTTCGAGGATATGCACGATGTTCGGCATGGCCTGGGACAGCGAGAACAGCTTCCTTGTGCCACCCTTCGCCTCCGCACGCGCGGCAAACGGCTGGTTCATGTTGACGGCGTCGACACGGCCCTGGCGCAGCGCATCCTCGGAGACGGCAAAGCCGACCTCGACCAGCTTGATGTCCTTGGTTGGATCGACACCATTCTGCTTCAGCAGCAGGTTGAACGGGCCTTGCGTGCCGCCGCCGATCACGGAAATGCCGACCGTCTTGCCCTTGAGATCGGCGATTGTCTTGATGGGCGAGTCATCCATGACGGCCCAATAGACCGAGAAACCGCCAGGCTTCTCGAACACGTGCTGCGCCACGATGTAGGCTTTGAGATTGCCTCCGACCACGCCGTTGGCGAGCGACAGCGGTGCCTGCGTTGCGCAGTCCAGCGCGCCGGCTGCCAAGGCCTGCGTCATCGGCGCAGTGCCCTGGAATTGGGTCCATTCGATGTTGTAGGTCTTGCCGAGATTGGGAAACTCAGCCGGACGGCGCATCATCCAGTATTTGGATTCCTCGGCCGGGATCGTCCAGCCGACGCGGATCGTCTGCTGCGCCCATGACGAGGTTGCCGCCGCGCTCACGGCCGCCGCCGCCCCCAAAGCCAGGATCCACTTCGAAACGGTTCGCATCGTGCCCACTCCGCTGCTCCGGCGCCGACCGGCGCCATCCAACCCGACCGCCTCAAATGTTTCATGGTTCAAACAATCAGGCAAGCCATGCGAACCGGGCAGTTTCGCCGTTAGGCGCGCAAGTATGGTAAAGCGGCGTTGCGCTGCGACAGAAGGAGGCAACCTATGGCTGATGCGAGCAAGGCGAACCCGCAAGGCGCCGCGAGGCTTGGTTATCTCGGCCTGGGGCTGATGGGAACGCCGATGACCCGACGCCTCCTCAAGGCCGGCTATCAGGTCACTGTCTGGAACCGTTCGGAGGGCAAGGTGGCTCCGCTCGTCGAAGCCGGCGCCAAGCGCGCAGTCACGCCGCGCGATCTCCTGGTGAACTCGGACATCGCCTTCATGTGCGTGACGGATGCAACCGCGGTCGAAGAGGTGATCTTCGGGCCCGAGGGGCTGGCAGCGGCGTCCGGCGCAGGCAAGCTTGTCGTCGACTTCTCGTCGATACATCCCGACGCCGCGCGGGACCTCGCAAAGCGACTGAAAGACGCCAATGGCGCCGGCTGGATCGATGCACCAGTTTCCGGCGGCACGAAGGGCGCCGAGGAAGGCACGCTTGCGATCATGGCCGGCGGAGAAGCTGCTGACATCGAAAGGGTGCGGCCCTATGTGCTGTCCATGGCGCGCAGGTTCACCCACATGGGCCCGACCGGCGCTGGCCAGACCACAAAGCTGTGCAATCAGGTGATCGTCGGATGCGCGATGGCCGTTCTCGCAGAGGCCACGCGCCTGGCCGTGAACGCCGGAATTGACGCCAGCCGATTGCCTGAAGCGCTCGCCGGCGGCTTTGCGGATTCCATCCCGCTTCAGCTCTTCGTGCCGCGAATGGTCCAGGGCATTCACTCCCCGCCGCTCGGTCACATCGCAACGATGCTCAAGGATCTCGATACGGTTGCCGATGTCGCACAGGCGACGTCGACGCCAGTGCCGATGGCCTCGCTTGCGGGCCAGCTCTTCAGGTTGGCCAAGGCCGCGCGCGGCGCTGAAGCGGACGCGCTGGAAATTTACAAGCTTTCAGCGGCGGAGCGCTAAGCCATCGAGCGCGGCCTGAAGCACGTTAGGGTGACTTTTTGCGCTCGTCGTCCGCGAGAAATCGGCCGAACGCTCCCCGCGCGAAGAGCAGCGGCTCCCGCGTGTTGTAGGTATAGGCCTCGACCGCGCCGAGAAAGATCACGTGGTCGCCGCCATAATAGCGGTTCACGGAACGGCATTGAAAATTGGCAACGCTCTCTGCAAGGACCGGCGCCATGCCGAGGCCCGGCGTCCAGTCCACACCGGTGAACTTGTCGTCCGACGACTTGGCGAATTTGCTCGCAAGCGCCTGCTGCGAAGCGCCAAGCACGTTGACCGTGAAATGGCTGGCGTTCTGGAAGATGGTCAGACTCGAGGAATAGACGACCAGACTCCACAGGACCAGAGGAGGATTCAGCGACACCGAGGCGAACGAATTGCATGTCAGCCCGTAGGGCTTGCCGTCAGGCGCTGCGGCCGTGATGATTGTCACGCCCGTTGCATAGGTTCCAAGGGCATTGCGAAAGTCGCGGGGATCGATCTGCGAGTTATCGCTCGCGAACTCGTTGGCGGGATCGGGAACGCGGGGCTGCTGCGGCAGATCACTCATCGGCCGGGCTCACAGCGTGAGATTTTCGGACGGCAGGCCCAACGCCACGCGTCCATAATTGGTCCCGGCCGCATCGAAGTTGAATGCGAGATGCGAGTTGATCGCGTGAGCATCGCGGAATTGCCGCTGCAACACTCCGGTCGTGAACAGGCCGCGCGCGCCGCTCGCGGCAAACAGCATCGAGACCGCGTCCGTACACAAATTCACTGAAAAAGATCCGTCGCGCCGATATCGAGTCTTGGTCGCCATGTCGGGAACGTGACCGCGCCGCGCGTCCTCCATGGCATCGAGGCATGCCGACCGCATGATCAGGCGCGCGGCGTCGATCTTCGCCGAGGCCTCAGCGATCTTGATCTGAGTGCTCTGAAAATCGCTCAGCTTGGCGCGGTTGTAGGTCGAAATGCGATGACGTGCGACCTCGGTGTAATCGTCGAGGCACGCCTGCGCATTACCCAGCGCGACACCGGAGAGGACGTATGGGAACAGCGAGAATACGGGGAGCGCATACAGCGGATTTGGATTGATCTTGCTTCCCGGCGTCGGACCGCCGGCGAGATCGCCGACGGCGACCGTCATGTGGTCAGCCACGAAGGCATCCCTGACCTCCACGTCGCAAGACCCCGTCCCGCGCAGTCCCGCGACGTTCCAGGTGTCCAGCACTTTGTAATCGCCTTTCGGCAGCAGGAAGATGCGATACTCGATGCCGTCAGCCTCGTCGTCGGAGTAGACCACGCTTGCAAGCATGTTCCATTCGCAGGAGGCAACGCCGGAGGAGAATGGCCAACTGCCGTGCAGTTGGTATCCGCCCTCGACTCTAGTGGCGCGTCCGGCGGGGAAAATGAACGAGGATGCGATCAGCGCGTCTGGATCGCGGCCCCAGACCAAATCCTGCGCCTTCTGCTCGAACATGCCGAGCATCCAGTGATGGCTCGCCAGATTGGCGAGATTCCAGGCTACCGACGCGTCCGCTTGTCCGAGCAGCTCAGCGCAGTCGACGAGGGCGACATAGTCAAGCTCGGCGCCGCCAATCCGTGCCGGTTGAAGCATCCGGAACAGACCACCGTCGTGCAGATCCCTCTCGGTTTCCGACGGCAGATGCCGCAGCTCCTCGGTCCGCGCCGCCCGCTCTCGTAGTTGCGGCACCAGGGCCCTAGCCTTCGCGATCATTGCCGCATGGGCGTGCTCGCCGGCGTCCGGCCCGGTGGGCTGCCCAATGCTCGGCTTTCGACCAGGCGCCATTCGTGTCCCTCGCTTTCACACATTTATGCGGCCGCCCGATCGCCAAATCAAGCCAATGCAGCTGGCATCGCGACGCATCGATTCGCGTTCCGGGCGATGCCGGGTGCCATGAGGACTGCTTAACCTGGCGCCGAGGGTTTGCCTGAGCCAAAGGCGCCCTTCCGGGTAAACTCCGTGACCCGACGCTCGTCATAACCGAGCATATGACGCAAGACGTCCTCGGTATGCTCACCTAACAGGGGGGCCGCAACGGGATCGATCGCGCCGGTCAGGCTCATGGTGATCGGCGGCTCGATGTTGGGCACCCATTCCGCTGTACGGTGCGGAATCCGGTTCAAGCGATGGCGCTCGCGAGCCTCGGGTGCGTTGAACCCCTCCTCCACCGTCCGGAGATAGCCGACCGGAATATTGGCCTGCTTCATCTTCGCCATCCAGTTCTCGAGCGTATCGCCGGCAAAGACCCCCGCGATGGCCGCGCGCAGGAGCTCCTTGTTCTCGGAGCGGGCCTTGCGCGTGGCAAACTGCGGATCGGTGATGAGATCTGGCCGGTTCAGCACCTCGACCACGAGCCGGCGATAGAGCCGATCGTTGGCGCAAGCCATATAGAGCGGCCCATCGGAGGCCTCATAGACGCCGACGGTGGGAGACCCGCTGGGCGAATTGCCGAACCGGCCGGGGTTTTCGCCGTTGATGAGATAAGCCATGCCGTAGAAGCCGGTCATCCCCATCGCGACGTCGAACAAGGCGACTTCGACATGTTGCCCGCGGCCGAGCCGGTCTCGCGCCAATAGCGCCAGCAGGATGGCGTTACAGGCAGACATCCCCGTCGCCATGTCCACGATCGGCGGGCCGGTGCGAACCGCCGGGCCATCGGCAAATCCGTTGAGCGACATGAAGCCGCTCTCGGCCTGCGTGATGGGATCGAAGCCGGGGCGCGAGGCGAACGGTCCGGAGCGTCCATAGGCGGAGATCGAGCAGTAGACCAGCCGTGGATTGAGCGGCGCGACCGCCTCATAGTCGAGCCCGAACTTCTTCATGACTCCGCTTGAAAAATTCTCCACGACCACATCCGCCTTGCGGATCAGATCCAGCGCGATCTCGCGGGCCTCCGGCACCGAAAGATCGAGTGCAATGCCGCGCTTGTTGCGGTTCAAGCTGAGATAGGCCGCGCTTTCGCCGCCAATTTCGGCGTGCTCATAGGCGCGCGTGTCGTCGCCGCCGTCGGGATTCTCGATCTTGATGACGTGCGCGCCAAAATCGGCGAGGGTCTGGGTGCAGGCCGGACCGGCGACGACACGCGTGAAATCGACGACCAGCAGACCATCGAGCGCAGTCAGCCCTCCCATCGCCCGCGGCGAACGTTCCGGCAATTGAGGCTTGTTGGGCATCGATAGCGCTCCCTTACATCGGCTTATGGCCGCCGAATTTCCTGCAAGAGCAAACTTAAAGCCCGGCGCCGCCAACTTCGCAAGTGCCTCGCTCGCTTCATCCCGAAACGCAGAAACGGCCCGGCAGCCGTCAAGCTGCCGGGCCGTTGGACATTTCCGAGCATAGGGAAGCCACGCGCGCCTCGCGCAGCCATGCTAGTTTGAGAAAGTCACGTTCCGCATGACGGGAAACCCACTGCAATTGTTCAGCGCAGCCACTTTCGCCAATAAAGCGTATGCGACCAGGCCCAAGGCGTTTCGGGCTCGTGGAGCCGATAACCCGCACGGATGAAATTATTGGCAGATGCCGGATTGTCCGTCGTATCGGAGACGATGCTGTCCCATCCGAGGCGTCGCGCTCGCACTTCGATCGCTCGCATCAGCCTGAGTTGAAGTCCCCGTCCCCAATGTCGCTGCAAGACCCCGACCCGGCAGAAATATCCGCTGTTCCGCGCATGCGTCGACGGCACGACGCCGGCGAAGGCGACCGCGTCATCACCGTGGTAGGCGATCCACCACGCCCCCAAATCGAATTGCGGCATGGCGGCCCCATCGAAAAATGTCAGCCGATGCAAATCACCGAGAATCTCAGCGGTCTCGTCATCGTCCGCATCGACGATCCGAATTCTGTACATGGGATAGCCTATTGGCAGGGGTGATCCTGAGTGCGCGACGCCGATTCCGTGGCGTCGAGGTCACTTGCCCAGCACGACTTTGACACCGAGCCAGACCGCCCCCATCAGGCCGGTCGCAATCACCGTGATCACTGCCTTGAAGGTGTAGCTCTGCGCCTGCTCCACGCTCTTTCGCCAACGCCGCAGGTGCTGGAAGTCGGCTCTCAGCTCTTTCCGGTCATCGTCTTCGATCCCGAACGAGGCCAGGACTGACGCCACCGCTTTCAATACGATGGCATCGACGCTCTCCTGCTGAACTCTTTGCTGCTCGGCCAATGTCTGCGCGACAATCGCCCGAATCTCTTCGTCTTGAATTTTCACCGCTTGATGATCCTCGCAACGTTCTCGAAGCCACGCTTGGCGAAGTAGAACGAGACGACCAGATTGGCGGTGATCGCCGCAAATCCCGCCAGAGCGTCCGTCGAGCCGAATCCAAGGACCTTGTCCCAAACCAGGAGCTTTGCGAAGTAGAGCGCTACGCAATAACCCATCAGCTTGTCCGGCTCGTAAGCGCGAGCGATATCAGATAGGCGGTCATCATCCCTCCCAGAGAAGAAAATGCGCGGCAGATCGCGTCAAGCGAAGCGCGATCGTTTCGGGCGCGAACCCTATCTCCGTCGCTTCCGGAGACCGCAGCGGCGCGGGCAATGGGCCCTGCGCCGCGGGCCGGCACGTTCGCGCGTGCACGGCCAGCAATGGTTCGGACGGCGGCGCGCCGATCGGCGCTCCAAGTTTGACGAGTGCGTGGCCGCAATGCGCCGCCGCCGTCCGATCTCGAAAATCGAGACGAAAAAACCCGCAGCGGATGTGCTCCGCGCGGGTGAACCAAACTCGTCTCGATGATGTCATTATGCCGGTGTGTTGCCCGACGTGTCAAAGCCTATGTTGAACGAGCCTGTGTTGAACAAGCCTCTGTTGAACGAGCCTGCGTTGAATGAAAAAGCCCGCTGCAGATTTCTCCGCGCGGGCTGAACCAAACGTCTTTCGATGATGCCATTCTGCCAGTGTGTTGCCCGACGTGTCAAACGAACTTGTAGGCTCGACGAAAGTTAGCCGATCGGGAGGATCGGCCAATGACACCCAAGACGACGTTACAGCAGACACCGCGTAGGCTGCCCGGAGACAAGCCGCGCCGCGAGAAAAAGCGCGACATGCAGGACCCGATCATCGAAGATTCCGGCGAGACCGGGGACAGGGATCGCGACCTCGAGCACGGCGAAGGCGGCGCCATCAGCCTTCCCGAAAAGCCCGGCGATTTGTCGAAGGACGATTAGGCTCGCCGGAACCTACCCGCGGAGCGGCGCGTTGATTCATTCGTTGCAAGGAACGTTCGCGCGATGAGCCACACTGTCCTGGTCGTTGATGACGATCCCGCCGTCCTCGATGTGATCATCGGCATGCTGGAAGATCTCGGCTGCCAGGTGGTCAGCGCCCAAAGCGGTCCGGATGCGCTCGACCGGCTCAAGCAGAACCAGGAGATCTCCATCCTCATCACGGATATCAACATGCCCGGCATGGATGGTCATGAACTGGCCGCGCTGGCAAAGCGAGTCCGTCCGGAGTTGAAAGTGCTGCAATTGTCGGGTCGCGAGCCCCGGCGCGGCGGTCTGCCGATGATCCGGAAACCGTTCTCGTTCGAGGAACTCGCCGACATCATGCAGCGAACCACCGGCGCCGGCTGAACCTCGGCCGGCAAATCAAAACCCGCAGCGGGCATCTCCCGCGCGGGTTGAACCAAACTCTGTCGATGATGCCATCATGCCGGTGTGTTGCCCGACGTGTCAACGCGGCGGACGCGGAACAGCAAGCCCCTCCTCCCAACTCAATATGTGGTGCGCAACCGGCTTGCTTCAAGTCCCCGCCTCTGCCGTAGAACCCCCGACCCAACAACAAGCCGAGGGGTCACGACATGCCTGTACTGCTTCCCACTTCCCGTTCGCGCGGCCGCACGGAGCGAACCCGCGCGAGGAACCCGGCACGGAGCGAGCACGCCGTCGTGATTGCCGGCGGCGGCCCGACCGGCCTGATGCTGGCCGCCGAGCTCGCGCTCGCCGATGTCGACGTTGCCGTCGTCGAGCGGCGCCCCGATCAGGCGATTGTCGAGACGCGCGCCGGCGGTCTGCACGCGCGCACCCTCGAGATCCTCGATCAGCGCGGCGTCGCCGACCGCTTCCTGCGCGAAGGAAAGATCGTCCAGCTCGCGGGCTTCGCCTGGACCAGGCTCGACATCAGCGACCTCCCCACAAGGCACGCTTATGGGCTCGCGCTGCGGCAGAACCACATCGAGCGCATCCTGGCCGATTGGGCCATGGAGCTCGCGGTCCCCTTCTATCGTGAGCGCGAGGTCACGGGCTTTGCGCAGGATGAGACCGGCCTCGACCTCTCGCTGTCGGGCGGCGAGACGCTGCGCGCGAACTACTTGGTCGGCTGCGACGGCGGTCGCAGCGTGGTGCGCAAGACCGCCGGCATCGATTTCGCCGGCTTCGATCCGACGCTCAGCAACCTCATGGCCGAGGTCGAGATGCGCGAGGAGCCGGAATTCGGCTTGCGTCACGACGCGCTCGGCTTTCACGGCCTCAGCAAGACCGAGAGCGGGCGCGTGCTGGTCGTCGTGACCGAAGCAACCCTCGATCGCAGCGGTGCACCCACCCAGCGCGACCTCAGCGACGCGCTCGTGGCCGTGTACGGCACCGACTTCGGTCTGCAAAACCCGGCGTGGATCTCCCGCTTCACCGATGCGGCCCGGCAGGCCGTGTCCTATCGCAGCGGACGCGTGCTGCTCGCCGGCGATGCCGCGCATATCCATCACTCCGTCGGCGGGCAAGGCCTCAACCTAGGTGTGCAGGACGCCGTCAATCTCGGCTGGAAGCTGGCGCAGGTGGTCAATCGCGTCTCGCCTGACAGCCTGCTCGACACCTACCACGCCGAGCGCCATCCGGTGGCCGCGCGCGTGCTGAAAAACACCATGGCGCAAATCGCCCTGCTCCGCCGCGGCGACGATGGCCGCAAGGCCGCGCGCGACACCATCGCCGAACTGCTCGGCATGGACGAGCCGCGCAAGCGCTTTGGCGCGATGATGAGCGGGCTCGACATCCGCTATGATCTCGGCGAGGGACACGCGCTGCTGGGGCGGCGCATGCCCGATCTCGATCTGACGGTCGAAGGACAGAAGCAAAACCTGTTCACGCTGCTGCACGGCGCGCGGGGTGTGCTGCTCGATTTTGGCAAACGAGGCGGCATCGACCTCACGCCCTGGGCGGATCGCATCGGTGTCGTCGACGCCGCCTATGACGGCCCATGGGAGCTTCCCGCCATCGGGCGGGTCGCTGCGCCCAGCGCTGTGCTGGTGCGGCCCGACGGGCACGTGGCCTGGGTGGGCGACGCGAGCCAGGACGGACTTGAGGAGGCGCTGACACGGTGGTTCGGACCGGCTGCTGAGTAGCGCAAGTGTCGGCCCCTCCAAGAAAGGAAGCCCGCGGCATCGCCGCGGGCTTTTTTTCGAGGCATCAGCTATTCGAAACGCGGCTCAATGTCCGAATGTTGCGCCGCTCATTGCTTTCTGCGCTGACCATTTTTCCCGCTTCCGGAGTCTGGTTTTCGGGTTTGTATGCAAGCGCATCTGCCATCCATTGGGGCCACCCGGGTTCTGCACTCGGCTCAACACGCGGCTGATGCGGCTTCTGTGGGGCTCCGCTCATGTGCTCTCCTGCGATTGCAGCCAGACGTCTTCGTGGGAAAGGTCGAAATCATTGGTGGCGCCGACGCTTCCGAGAACGCTGAGCGGGACCCGCCGCACGGATTCCTCGATAGTGGCGTCAATCACTGGATCATTCACTGGGTCGCCGGGATGAACGATGACTCGCTCGATCCGGTGAAGGAACTCAATCGGCGTGCCGTCTTCGCTTGCAATGCGCTGCAAGGACTTGCCCCAGCCGCGGTCGAGAATGGAATTGGCCGCGCAGACGCGCGCATGCGCGGGGGCTTTCTTGTCCCGCATAATGTTCACGAGCGTGTTCACGGCCTGCAAGGTCTGCGTCCGCGCCAGCGATTTGATTTCCGTCATGGTCCGCTGCTTCAAAATTCTGCGGGCAGCTTCCCTCGCAAATCCAACTTCGGAGCGCTTGTTCTTCGACATAACGATTTCATTCATCTGCGCAATCTCTCTCTGTCAATTCATTCACAATGAATCGAGACGCAAAAAACCCGCGGCGGAAATATCCGGCGCGGGCGAAAACAAACTCGTCTCGATGATGCCATTCTGCCAGTGTTTTGCCCGACGTGTCAAATCCATCCGGCCGCAGCATCCGAACTAGTCTAGGCCGCTCCGGGGAGGGGTAGCGCCAGCTGAAGGGCAAATGGCCAAGTAGCGTTGGCTTCGACAAAGGCTTGTAGGGCCGGCGTGGTCTGGGCGTTCCCGGCGACAGCCTCGGCCAACTCATCGGCGATCTCGCTGGTCGCGTCGCGCGCGTAGCCTTCAATCGCATTGAACACGACGATGCGGACCGGATAGGTGTATTGGCCTGAGAGCAAGTCGCGGATGATAGTGTCGCGGTCGGTGTCTTGCTCGTCTGTTTCGCGCCAAGCGCAGCCAGCACGCGCGCCAAAGTCCTCAATCACCAGATAGATGTCCCGGTCGAGCCGATCAGTCGGGACGATCGATGGCGATGAACGCATACGCTTACTCCGAAACTACGCGTGGGCGGAGAGACGGCCCCAGCTGGCAGGGGGGCTTGGGGGGGGGTATGGCC
>NZ_JADPKR010000018.1 GCF_023074055.1 Bradyrhizobium sp. 141 | reverse complement strand
AACTAAGCTTGCCGGGTTTGGGCGTATGCATTCACTCAGTCATCACGTCCTGCTCGGCTGGACGATTGCGGACTCGCAAGAATAGCAAGGCTAGAACAGGGTCGAGTGTAACAATATCGCTATTACTTCCCGCCCCCACCGCAAGCCGATCCAATAGACATTTCCCGGCCCCGGCGGCATCCTGCCGCCATCAACCGATAACAGAGCGCCACGAGAGGCGGGGGAAACACATCATGTTGCAGACACGGTTCACCAAGCTCGTCGGCGTCGAGCACCCGATCGTCCAGGGCGGCATGCAATGGGTCGGCCGCGCCGATCTGGTCGCGGCCGTCGCCAATGCCGGCGCGCTCGGCTTCATCACCGCGCTGACCCAGCCGACGCCGGAGGACCTCAGGAAGGAAATCGCGCGCTGCCGCGACCTCACCGACAAGCCGTTCGGCGTCAACCTCACCATCCTGCCCGCGATCAAGCCGCCGCCTTACGCCGAGTATCGCGCCGCCATCATCGAGAGCGGCATCAAGGTGGTCGAGACCGCCGGCAACAAGCCGCAGGAGCATGTCGACGAGTTCAGGAAGCACGGCGTCAAGGTCGTGCACAAATGCACCAGCGTGCGCCACGCGCTCTCGGCCGAGCGCATGGGCGTCGACGCCATCTCGATCGACGGCTTCGAATGCGCCGGCCACCCCGGCGAGGACGACACGCCCGGCCTGATCCTGATCCCGGCCGCCGCCAACAAGATCAAGATCCCGATGATCGCCTCGGGCGGCTTCGCCGATGCCCGCGGCCTCGTCGCTGCGCTGGCGCTGGGTGCCGACGGCATCAACATGGGCACGCGCTTCATGGCCACCAGGGAAAGCCCGATCCATCAGCTCATCAAGGAGAAGATCGTCGCCAATGACGAGCGCGAGACCGAGCTGATCTTCCGCACCATGCGCAACACCTCGCGCGTCGCCAGGAACGAGATCTCGACCAAGGTGGTCGCGATGGAGAAGGAAGGCGCCAAGTTCGAGGACATCCGCGAGCTCGTCGCAGGGGCCCGCGGCAAGATGGTCTACGCGACAGGCAATTCCGACGAGGGCATCTGGTCGGCCGGCCAGGTGCAGGGTCTGATCCAGGACATCCCGACCTGCGCCGAGCTCGTCTCCCGCATCGTGCGCGAGGCCGAAGCCATCATCCGCAGCCGGCTGGAGGGCATGATCGTTCAGCCGCAGCGCGAAGCCGCGGAATAATCACTGCAAGAAGCGAGAGCAATCCATGAAGGCTTACGTCTACGGCCCTGAAGGCGCTCGGATTTCCGACGTCGCTCAACCAAAGCCGAAAGGCACGCAGGTGCTGGTCAAGGTCCGCGCCTGCGGGCTCAACCGGGCCGACACCGGCATGCGCAAAGGCCACGCCCATGGCGCGGCCGGGGGCGCCGGCACCGTGCTGGGCATGGAATGGGCCGGCGAGGTCGCCGAGCTCGGGCCGGATGCCAAGGGCGTCAAGATCGGCGACCGCATCATGGGCTCGGGCGGCGCGGCGTTTGCCGAATACACACTGGCCGATCACGGCCGGCTGTTCCGCGCGCCGTCGAACATGAATTTCGAGGAGGCGGCCACCCTGCCCGTCGCGCTCGCGACCATGCACAACGCCGTCGTCACCGTCGGCGGCGTGCAGCCGGGCCAGAGCGTGCTGATCCAGGGCGCCAGCTCCGGCGTCGGGCTGATGGCGATGCAGATCGCCAGGCTTAAAGGCGCAAGCCTCGTGATCGGCTCGTCGACCGACGCCACCCGCCGCGGCCGGCTGAAGGAGTATGGCGCCGACCTCGCGGTCGATAGCTCTGATCCGAAATGGATTGACGAGGTCCTGACGGCGACGAACGGAGAAGGCGTCGACCTCATCGTCGATCAGGTCTCGGGCAAGGTCGCCAATCAGAACCTCGCCGCGACCAGGGTGAAGGGCCGCATCGTCAATGTCGGCCGGCTCGGCGGCACCCATGCCGATTTCAACTTCGACCTGCATGCGGCCCGCCGCATCGACTATGTCGGCGTCACCTTCCGCACCCGCACCATCGAGGAGGTCCGCGAGATCTTCGAGGAGGTCCGCAAGGACATCTGGGGCGCGGTGGAGTCGCGAAAACTGCAGCTGCCGATCGACAAGGTGTTCGCGTTCGACGACATCGACAAGGCGTTCGAGCACATGGAGGCGAACAAGCATCTGGGGAAGATCGTGGTGACGGTATGAGGCGCCAAAGCGGCGGTCCCGTAGGGTGGGCAAAGGCGCGTTAGTGCCGTGCCCACCTTTCGTCAGTGATGGATACAGATCGTGGGCACGCTGCGCTTTGCCCACCCTACGAGACTGGCGCACGCGGCCGCTCAATTCGGAAGCATTCGCAATTGCTTCGCTCCTGCAACTCACTAGCGACTACAGCTGTGGATCGCGCTTGATGTTCACCCACGCCCTGCTAAATCCCCCGCCATGACCTCCCAGCACAACAAGACTTCGGTCGCCGCGATCTCGATCTTCGCCAGCGGCGGCATGGCGGCGGCCAAATTCGCGGTCGGGATCGCGATCGGCTCGCTCGCGCTGATCTCCGAGGCCCTGCACTCCTCGATCGACCTGGTCGCGACCATCATCACCTGGGCGGTGGTGCGGGTGTCCGACAAGCCGGCGGACGATGAGCACCATTACGGCCACGGCAAGCTGGAGAGCGTCTCGGCGCTGGGCGTCACCGCCCTGCTCTACGTGCTCGCCGGCGGCATCCTGGTCGAAGCCTACAGCCGGCTGCGCGAGGGGACCTCGCCGCCGACCATTTCGGCCGTGCCCTTCGTGGTGCTGGTGATCGACATCGTCGTCAATCTCTGGCGCGCCCGCGCCCTGCACCGCGCCGCGCGCGAGACACGGAGCCAGGCGCTCGCGGCCGATGCGCTGCATTTCGCTTCCGACGTCATGGGCTCATTCGCCGTCATCGCGGGTCTGATCCTCTCCGCCCTCGGCTTCTGGTGGGGCGATGCCGCCGCGGCCGCCGCGGTCGCCGTGATGATCGCCCTGCTCGGGCTGCGCATGGCCGGCTCGACGGTGCAGACGCTGGTCGACCGCGCCCCGGAGGGTGCGCAGGAAAAGGCCACGGCCGCGATCCGGAGCGTGCCCGGCGTGATCGACGTCGAGCGGCTGCGGGTGCGCATGGTCGGGGCGACCACATTCATCGACACCATCGCCAAGGTGCCGCGGACCTATCCGATCGACCGGGTCGAGGACATCAAGCGCAACGCGCAGACCGCCGTCACCAAGGCGTTCGGCGATGCCGACCTCACTTTCGCCGCGGTGCCCGTCGCGCGCGACAACGAGACCGTGCGCGACCGCATCATGGTGATCGCGCGCAATTCCGGGCTCGCCATCCACCACGTCACGGTGCACGATCTCGGCGCCAAGCTGATCGTCAGCATCGACCTCGAGGTCGACGCCGGGATGCAGCTCGACGCCGCCCATGACGTCGCCAACACGCTGGAGCGCAACATCCAGGAGGAGTTCGGCGAGGACGTCGAGGTCGACGTTCATATCGAGCCATTGGAACCGGAACTGCCGTTCGGGGTCGATGCCACGCCGGAACGGGTGCGGACGATCGCCGCCGCGCTGACGGAATATGCCGCCGGCGGCGAGATCCACGACATCCATAATGTCCGCGTCCGCAACACCGATGCCGGCGAGATCGTCAACTTCCACTGCCGCGCCACACCGTCGATGAGCGTGATCAAGGTGCACGAGCATGTCGACGCGATCGAGCGCGCGCTGCGGCGCGCGTTCCCGAGCGTGAAGCGCGTGATCAGTCACGCCGAGCCGCCGCGCGCATGACGAGGCGCACGAGACGAAGAACGTGCGAGGAGTCACACGTTCTCGTTTCGGACTCCTCGCGCCCGTGAGTTTGCGGGCGCACGACGCGCAAACTGCCCGTTGGATAAGAATAATTTCGCGTTAACGATTCGTTGACTCTCGACAGCCCGCGAAAACTGGATTCAAATCGCTGTGATTCGGAAGCGATGTGGGGCTGCTTCCGGACTTCAGTTGCAAGCTGGTTTTCAGGGGGCCGAAGGCATGTCGCGTGCAGACGCCGCGAACGCGTGCGTCCAATCCGATTCGATCAAAGGATTGGCGCAATCGATCGCGAAACCTGCCTATCATCGGCTCTTGATCGCAGAGCCGGCGCTTCGTCGCGCCGTGCCGACGCTCATCATCGCATTCCTGATCACGATCTGCCTCGGCGCGTTCGTGCAGGTCGTCGATCAGACGCGTCAGAAGCGGCTGGTGATCCGCCACGACATCTCGGCGCTCGCCGATCTGCTCTCCGAACGCATCGACCGCCTCACCTCGGTGCGGCAGGAGCGGCTCAAGAACATCGAGAGCCTGCCGACGCTGCTGCCCGATCTGATCCCGACCTGGGGCACGGCCTCGGGCCGGCACGTCATCGTCACCTCGGCCGGCATCGACCGCCGCGTCCTCGCGCGCATCCCGATCGACAACGCCCCCTCAGGCAACGACCGCCTGCTCGATGCGATCACGACGGCGCAATTGCTCGCGGCGCCCACGCGCGACGGCAACATCTCCGACATGACGCTGCCGAGCGGCAACGCGGCAATGGCGACCTCGCGGCAGATCAAGTCGATGCCCGGCTTCGTCACCGTGATCCAGGAGCGCAACGAGCCGATCTGGGGCTCGGACGCCGCGCTCTCGGTGACGCTGTCGGCGACCACAGGCTTCGTCGTCCTGATCCTCGGCTTCGCCTTCCACTGGCAGTCGACCCGCGCCCGCGAGGGCGACCTCATTAACGACGCCGTGCGCGGCCGCATCGACACCGCGCTCAACCGCGGCCGCTGCGGACTGTGGGACTGGGACCTGTCGCGCGGCCGGATCTTCTGGTCGCAATCGATGTTCTCGATGCTCGGCCTCGACGGCCGCCACGAGCTCCTCACCTTCGGCGAGGTCAACGCGCTGGTGAAGTCCGACGACATCGACCTGTTCGAGATCGCCGACCAGCTCATCTCCGAGAAGATCGACCACATCGACCAGACCTTCCGCATGCAGCATGTCGACGGCCACTGGATCTGGCTCCGCGTCCGCTGCGAAAAGACGCGCGGGGCTACCGATTCCAGCGTGCACCTGATCGGGATCGCCGTCGACATCACCGAGCAGAAGAGCCTCGCGGAGAGGACCGTGGAAGCCGATCTCCGCCTGCGCGACGCCATCGAGACCATTCCGGAAGCCTTCGTGCTGTGGGATGCGAGCGACCGCCTGGTGCTCTGCAACTCGCACTTCCAGCGCCTGCACAAGCTGCCCGACAGCGCCGTCATTCCGGGCACCTCCTACGAGACCGTGCTCGAGGTCGGCCGCATGCCGGAGGTGCGCACCCGCCACAACGAGACCGCGAGCCAAGGCCCCGGCGCGCGCACCTTCGAGGCGCAGCTCGACGACGGCAGCTGGCTGCACATCAGCGAGCGCCGCACCAAGGACGGCGGCTACGTCTCGGTCGGCACCGACATCACCCGCATCAAGGAGCACGAGCAGAAGCTGGTCGACAACGATCTGCGCCTGCGGGCCACCGTCATCGACCTGAAGCGTTCGCAAGCCGCGCTGGAGCGCCAGGCGGTCGAGCTCGCCGATCTCGCCGAGAAGTACCAGCGCGAGAAGACCCGCGCCGAGGAAGCCAACCAGACCAAGTCGAAATTCCTCGCCAATATGAGCCACGAGCTGCGCACGCCGCTGAACGCTATCATCGGCTTCTCCGAGATCATGGGCTCGGGCATGTTCGGCGAGCTCGGCAGCGAAAAGTACCAGGAATACTGCCAGGACATCCTGACCAGCGGACACTACCTGCTCGAGGTCATCAACGACATCCTCGACATGTCCAAGATCGAGGCCGGCCGCATGAAGCTCGACATGGAAGAGCTCGACCTGGCGCAGACGCTGGCGGAATCCCTGCGGGTCGTCACCGGCCGCGCCCAGGACAAGCACCTGACACTCGACGCCGACATCGCAAAATCCATCTCCGTCGTCGCCGACCGCCGCGCCACCAAGCAGATCATCGTCAATCTGCTCTCCAACGCCGTGAAGTTCACCCCCGACGGCGGACGCATCGTGGTGCGCAGCCGGCAGCTCGACGACAGGATCGTGCTGATGATCGCCGACACCGGCATCGGCATCGCGCCGCATTCGCTGACACGGCTCGGCCGCCCGTTCGAGCAGGTGGAGAGCCAGCTGACCAAGACCTACCACGGCTCGGGCCTCGGCCTCGCGATCGCCCGCTCGCTGGCGCAGCTCCACGGCGGCTCGATGCGGCTGCGCTCCAAGCTGGAGGTCGGCACCGTCGTGCGCGTGACCCTGCCGCGCGACGCGATCAAGGCGGCGTCCGGGATATCGGCCGCGGCCTGATCCCTACAATTGCAGCGTCGGCGCTACTTCGCGCGCGACATTGACCAGGGCTGCGATCAGCGGCGTCATCGGATCGCGCTGCGGGATGACCATGCCGATGCTGTAGTTGACGTCGGGATCGACGATCGGGATCGAGCGCACCGTGTCGGAAAGACCGAGCGTCTCGGCAAGCTTGGCCGGCATCACGCTCGCCCAGCGCCCCGTCTTCACATGCGTGAACAGCACCAACAGCGAGTTCGAGGTCAGCGTCGGCGTCGCCTCGGCGCCGACCGAGCGTAGCGCGCGGTCGATGATGCGGCGGTTCTGCATGTCGGGCGTCAGCAGGCATAGCGGGACCTGCCCGACCTCCGTCCAGGTCACCGTCTCGCGGTCACCGAACATCGCGTCCGGCGCGGTCAGAAGACGATAGCTCTCATTGTAGAGCGGAATGGTCCGCACCTTGCCGATCGGCTCGTTCTCGATATAGGTCAGCCCCGCATCGACCTCGAGATTCTCGAGCAGCCCCAGCACCTCGGACGAGGTGGTGGACTGGATCCGGAAGCGCACCTCGGGATGCCGGGCGCGGAACGGCGTCGTCAGCGCGGCGACCATGCCGAGCACGGTCGGGATCGCCGCGATACGGATCTCGCCGGAGAGATGGTGCTTCAGCCCGTTGATCTCGTCACGCATCGCGCGGGCATCGCCCACGATCCGCCGCGCCCAGTCCAGCGCCCGCTCGCCTTCCGGCGTAAAGCCCTGGAAACGGGACCCGCGCTGGACCAGCATCACGCCGAGGATCTCCTCGAGCTGCTTGAGCCCGGTCGACATCGTCGGCTGTGTCACGCCGCAGACCTCCGCCGCGCGTCCAAAATGACGCTCCTTCGCCAGCGCCAGCAGCAGTTCAAGCTTGTCGAGCAACCGGGCGTCCCCTCGAATTCTGTCGTGGCATGCAAGCTAGCACGCCTGCGCTCTCCCAAACACGCAAAAACGCGCTGCGGAACGCCCTCAATTGCAATTTCGCATCGCTTGATCGCATTCGCCAATCGATCGGAATCCGCAATCGCCGCACGGGACAGCTTTATTGATCTTCGAATGATTCCAACTAGTTTGCGGCGAGGGAACGCTCAATTTGAGAACGAAGAATGACAGCGAGTTACGGGCCTTGGGACGAGACGCGCGGCGCCGAAATCATCGCCGAACATGCCAACCAGGAGGGCGCGACGCTGGTCATCCTCCACGCGCTGCAGGAGGCATTCGGCTACGTGCCGGAGGCGGCCATTCCCATGGTGGCGCAAGCGCTCAATCTGTCGCGCGCCGAAGTCCATGGCGTATTCACGTTCTACCATGATTTCCGCCACAAGCCGGCCGGCCGTCATGTGCTCAAGCTCTGCCGTGCGGAGGCCTGCCAGGCCGCGGGCGGCGATGCGCTGGCTGCGCGCGCGGAAGCCAAGCTCGGCGTGTCGCTCGGCAACACCACGGCCGATGATCGCGTCACGCTGGAGCCGATCTACTGCCTCGGCCTGTGCGCGACGGCGCCGTCCGCGATGCTCGACGGCCGCCTGATCGGCCGTCTCGATCAGAAGCGCCTCGATGCGCTGGTCGCGGAGGCGCAGCGATGAGCATCCGTCTATTCGTCTCACGTGATGCCGGTGCACTGGCCGTCGGCGCCGACGAGGTTGCGCTGGCGCTGGAGCAGACCGCCGCGAAGCGTGGTGTGGCCGTCGAGATCGTCAGGACCGGCTCGCGGCATGTACTGGCTGGAGCCACTGGTCGAGGTGGCAACGCCGCAGGGCCGGATCGCCTTCGGCCCTGTCACCGAGACCGACGTACCCTCCCTGCTCGATGCGCTCGCCAGCAACACGCCGCATCTGCTGCGATTGGGGGCGACCGAGGAAATCCCCTGGCTGAAGCGTCAGACCCGGCTCACCTTCGCCCGCTGCGGCGTGATCGATCCGCGCTCGCTCGACGACTACCGTGCGCACGACGGCTACAAGGGACTTGAGCGCGCCCTGTCGCTCGGCTCGGACGGCATCCTCACCGAAGTCACGGCATCGGGCTTGCGCGGCCGCGGCGGCGCGGGCTTCCCGACGGGCATCAAGTGGAAGACCGTCGCGCAGGCCAAGGCCGACCGCAAGTTCATCGTCTGCAACGCCGACGAAGGTGACAGCGGCACCTTCGCTGACCGCATGATCATGGAAGGCGATCCCTTCCTCGTGATCGAGGGCATGACCATCGCCGGCATCACCGTCGGCGCGACCAAGGGCTACATCTACATCCGCAGCGAATATCCGCACGCGGTGGAGGCGATGAATGCCGCCATCGTAGCCGCCAGGCGCAGCGGCTATCTCGGCGACAAGATCGGCGGATCCACGTACAGCTTCGATCTCGAAGTCCGCGTCGGTGCCGGCGCCTATGTCTGCGGCGAGGAGACCTCGCTGCTGGAAAGCCTCGAAGGGCGCCGCGGCATCGTGCGCGCCAAACCGCCGCTGCCGGCGCATCACGGACTGTTCGGCAAGCCGACCGTCATCAACAACGTGTTGTCATTCGCGGCAATCCCCTTCATCCTCGCCGAAGGCGCCAAGGCCTATGCAGATTTCGGCATGGGCCGCTCCCGCGGCACGATGCCGATCCAGCTCGCCGGCAATATCCGCCATGGCGGGCTGTTCGAGACCGCGTTCGGCGTGACGCTCGGCGAGCTCGTCGATGACATCGGCGGCGGCACCTTCACGGGCCGCCCGGTCCGCGCCGTGCAGGTCGGCGGGCCCCTCGGCGCCTATTTCCCGCGCGCGCTGTTCGACACGCCGTTCGACTACGAGGCCTTCGCCGCGCGCGACGGCCTGATCGGCCATGGCGGCATCGTCGTGTTCGACGACAGCGTCGACATGCGCAGGCAGGCGCGCTTCGCCATGGAGTTCTGCGCCGTCGAATCCTGCGGCAAGTGCACGCCGTGCCGGATCGGCTCGACCCGCGGCGTCGAGACCATCGAGAAGATCATCAACGGCGAGCGCGTGAGCGAAAACCTCGCGCTCGTCGAGGACCTCTGCAACACCATGAAATTCGGCTCGCTCTGCGCGCTCGGCGGCTTCACGCCCTACCCTGTGCTCAGCGCATTGAAGCACTTCCGGGAGGATTTCGTCCCAGCGCCGACCACGCTTCAGGCCGCGGAATAGGAGAACGACAATGTCTCTGATCGAAGAAATCGACTTCGGCACGCCGCGCTCGAAATCGGAAACGATGGTGACGCTGACCATCGACGGCAATGAGGTCACGGTGCCCGAGGGCACCTCCATCATGCGGGCCGCGATGGACGCGGGCCACCAGATTCCAAAGCTCTGCGCCACCGACATGGTCGACGCGTTCGGCTCCTGCCGTCTCTGCCTCGTCGAGATCGAGGGTCGCGCCGGCGCGCCGGCGTCCTGTACCACGCCTGTCATGAACGGTCTCGTCGTCCACACCCAGACCGAGCGGCTGAAGAAGCTGCGCAAGGGCGTGATGGAGCTCTACATCTCCGACCATCCGCTCGACTGTCTCACCTGCGGCGCGAACGGCGACTGCGAATTGCAGGACATGGCCGGCGCAGTCGGTCTGCGCGACGTGCGCTACGGCTATGAGGGCGAGAACCACGTCTTCGCGAAGTCGGACGGTTGCGCCAACGACCATTGGATGCCAAAGGACGAGTCCAACCCCTACTTCACCTACGATCCTTCCAAGTGCATCGTCTGCTCGCGCTGCGTCCGCGCCTGCGAGGAGGTGCAAGGCACGTTCGCGCTGACCATCTCCGGTCGTGGCTTCGACAGCCGCGTCTCGCCGGGCATGAGCGAGAGCTTCCTCGGCTCCGAATGCGTCTCGTGCGGCGCCTGCGTGCAGGCCTGCCCGACCGCAACGCTGACCGAAAAATCCGTGATCGAGATCGGCCAGCCCGAGCACTCCGTCGTCACCACCTGCGCCTATTGCGGCGTCGGCTGCACCTTCAAGGCCGAGATGCGCGGCGAGGAAGTCGTGCGCATGGTGCCGTACAAGGACGGCAAGGCCAATCGCGGCCATTCCTGCGTCAAGGGCCGCTTCGCCTGGGGCTACACCAACCACAAGGAACGCATCCTCAACCCGATGATCCGCGAGCGGATCGAGGATCCCTGGCGCGAAGTGTCGTGGGACGAAGCGTTCTCGTTCGCCGCCGCCAGGATGCGCGGCATCCAGAAAAAATACGGCCGCGACGCTATCGGCGGCATCACCTCGTCCCGTTGCACCAACGAAGAAACCTATCTGGTGCAGAAGCTGATCCGCGCCGGCTTCGGCAACAACAATGTCGACACCTGCGCCCGCGTCTGCCATTCGCCGACCGGCTATGGCCTCGCCACCACCTTCGGCACGTCAGCAGGGACGCAGGACTTCGACTCGGTCGAGGATACCGATGTCGTCGTGATCATCGGCGCCAATCCGGCCTCCGCTCACCCGGTGTTCGCCTCGCGGCTGAAGAAGCGGCTGCGCCAGGGCGCCAAGCTGATCGTGATCGATCCGCGTCGCACCGAGATGGTGGAATCGCCGCATGTGAAGGCGCTGCACCTGCCCTTGATGCCGGGCACCAACGTCGCCGTCATGACCGCGCTGGCGCATGTGATCGTGACCGAAGGCCTCGTCAACGAGGCTTTCGTGCGTGAACGCTGCGACTGGAGCGAGTTCGAGGAATGGGCGGCGTTCGTCGCCCAGCCGAACAACAGCCCGGAAGCCACAGCCATCCTCACCGGCGTCAATCCGAAGGATCTTCGCGAAGCAGCCCGCACCTACGCGACCGGCGGCAACGGCGCGATCTATTACGGCCTCGGCGTCACCGAGCACAGCCAGGGCTCGACCACCGTGATCGCGATCGCAAACCTCGCGATGGTCACAGGCAATATCGGTCGTCCCGGCGTCGGCGTGAACCCGCTGCGCGGGCAGAACAACGTGCAGGGCTCCTGCGACATGGGCTCGTTCCCGCACGAGCTGCCCGGCTACCGCCACATCTCCGGTGATGCCGTACGCGACCAGTTCGAGGCGCTGTGGAACGTCAAGCTCAATCCTGAGCCGGGCCTGCGCATCCCTAACATGTTCGATGCCGCGGTCGAAGGCACGTTCATGGGGATCTACGTTCAGGGCGAGGACATCCTCCAGTCCGACCCCAACACCAGCCACGTGGTGGCGGCACTGTCGGCGATGGAATGCGTCATCGTCCACGACCTCTTCCTCAACGAGACCGCGAACTACGCCCATGTCTTCCTGCCCGGCTCGAGCTTCCTCGAGAAGGACGGCACCTTCACCAATGCCGAGCGGCGCATCCAGCGCGTGCGCAAGGTGATGACACCGAAGAACGGCATGGCCGACTGGGAGGTCACCATGGGCCTTGCCAAGGCGATGGGCTTCGAGATGAACTACAGCCACCCGTCCGAGATCATGGACGAGATCGCAGCCCTCACCCCGACCTTTGCCGGCGTCTCCTACGCCAAGCTCGACGAGCTCGGCTCAGTGCAGTGGCCCTGCAACGACAAGGCGCCCGAGGGCACGCCGGTGATGCATATCGACGGCTTCGTCCGCGGCAAGGGCAAGTTCGTCGTGACCGAGTATGTCGCAACCGATGAGCGCACCGGCCCGCGCTATCCCCTGCTGCTCACCACCGGCCGCATCCTCAGCCAGTACAATGTCGGCGCCCAGACCCGACGTACCGAGAACGTGGTGTGGCATGCCGAGGATCGCCTCGAGATCCATCCCCACGATGCCGAGCAGCGCGGCGTGCGCGAGGGCGACTGGGTGCGGCTGAAGAGCCGTGCCGGCGAGACCACGTTGCGTGCGGAGATCACCGACCGTGTCGCGCCCGGCGTCGTCTACACCACCTTCCACCATCCGGATACGCAGGCCAACGTCATCACGACGGAATATTCGGACTGGGCGACCAATTGTCCCGAATACAAGGTCACGGCGGTGCAGGTGTCGCCCTCGAACGGCCCGTCCGACTGGCAGAAGGCCTATGACGCGCAGGCGCGCCAATCGCGTCGCATCGCGCCGGCCGAGGCCGCGGAGTAACGGCATGCACGTCCCGGTCCAGGCGATCGATCGCGAAATCTGGCGCAACGGTGTGGCGTCCGAAGGAACGCGATTCATTCCGGAGGAGACGCCGCTGGCGCTGACCTACAATGGCGGTACCTACGCCGTGATGATGGGAACGCCGCAAAACCTGGAAGACTTCGCCGTCGGCTTCAGCCTGAGCGAAGGCATCATAAAGTCAGTCGACGACATCAAGTCGCTCGAGGTTGTTCGCCTCGATGACGGCATCGAGCTCAGGATGTGGCTGGCGCCGGATGATGCCGCACGCATCAGCGAGCGCCGTCGCCATGTCGCCGGCCCCACCGGCTGCGGCATCTGCGGCATCGAGTCCATCGCCGAAGCCGTGCGGCCTGCGGCGGTGGTGTCGCAGGGGCAGAGCTTCACGCCGGAAGAGATCATGGCGGCGATGCAGGCCATCGCGCCGCTGCAATCGATCAATTTGCAGACCCGCGCCGTGCACGCCGCCGCATTCTGGTCCCCCGCCGGCAGCATCGTCGCATTGCGCGAGGACGTCGGCCGCCACAACGCGCTGGACAAGCTCGCGGGCTCGCTGGCACGCAGCCGCACGGATGCGCGCGGCGGCATGGTGTTGCTGACGAGCCGCGTCTCGGTCGAGATGGTGCAGAAGGCGGCCGCGATCGGCGCCCCGGTGATGATCGCGGTCTCCGCGCCGACCGCGCTCGCAGTGCGCACCGCGGAAGCCGCCGGCATTACGCTGATCGCAATCGCCCGACAGGACGGATTCGAGATATTTACGCACGGCAGCCGGATCGCGGCTCGCCATGCCACGGAGGTTGCCGATGTCGCCTGACCGCCTGATCTACATGGCCAACCAGATCGGCACGTTCTTCCGCAGCCAGGGCCACGGCAAGGCCGTGCCGGGGATTGCCGAACACATCAAGAAATTCTGGGATCCCAGGATGAAGCACGCGATCTTCGCGCATCTCGATGCCGGCGGCGCGGGCCTCGAGCCTGATGTCCGGGAGGCGATCGCCTCGCTGAAGCAGGCTACGCCTCTTCCAGTAGCGCCCTGAACACGCGCCGCACCTCGCTCTGCGTCTCCTTCACGCGCGCCTCCAGCGACGAGAAGTCCGGGGCGTCGCCGGCCCGCGCCATCACGTGCTGCAGATCGGTGCCGGCGGTTTCCGGCTTGAAACGGTCGCTGACGCAGAGCCGCAGGATCTGCGTCAGGTCGTGATAGAGCCGTGCCGCCGCACGCAAGATCTCGGTCTCCGACTGCGGGAGCACGCCGAGCCTGCATGCGTTCTCCAGCACCTGCATGGTGCTGACGTCGAGGATCTCAGGCTTGTCGTGCGCGTGCACGAGCTGGAGATATTGCGCGATGAAGTCGATATCGACCATGCCGCCGGCGGCGTATTTGAGATCCCAGCAATCGGCCTCGCCCTTCTCCTGAGCGATCGCGCGCCGCATGTCGGCGACGTCGTTGGCGGTGATTCCGGGATCGCGGCGGCGGGTCAGGACGTCGCGGATGACCCGCTCGATCCGTTCCCGAAATTCGGGCGAGGCCGACACCACGCGGGCGCGGGTCAGCGCCATATGCTCCCAGGTCCAGGCCTCGTTGGCCTGGTAGTCGGCGAACGAGACGAGGCTCGAGGCCACGGGGCCGGCGCGTCCCGAGGGCCGTAGCCGCATGTCGATCTCGTAGAGCACGCCGTAATTGGTGCGCGTCGTGAACGCGCTGATCAGGCGCTGGGTCAAGCGGGCAAAGTAATGCGCGCCCTGTAGCGACCTCGCCCCATCGGAGTCAGGATTGTCGCTGTCGAAATCGTAGAGCAGGATCAGGTCGAGATCGGACGAGGCCGTCATTTCGCGGCTGCCGAGCCGGCCCATCGCGATGATCGCGGTCTCCTGGCCCTGGATGCGGCCGTGCTGGGCGGCGAAGCGTTCGGCGACGAGGCCGTGCACGGTGTGGACGATGCCTTCGGCGACGTCGGCAAAGGCCGTGCTCGCCTGCTGCGCCGAGACGGTGCCGGACAGGATCCGCGTGCCGATCAGGAACAGGCTCTCCTGCCCGAACAGGCGCAGGCGATCGAGGAACTCCTCGTAGGAGCCGGCATCCTGCACGGTCGCAGCTAACCGTCCCGATAATTCCTGCCGGTCCGGCATGGCGCCGAAGAAGCGCGGATCGATCAGGCCGTCCATGAGCTGCGGCTGCCGTGCCAGCATCTCTCCGAGCCGGGGCGCTGCGCCCAACACCAGCGCCACCAGCGCGACGAGATCACGGTTCTGGCCGAGCAGCGTGATCAACCGGCCGCCGCGCTGGAGCGCACCGAGAAAATGATCGAACGCCACGGCGGCGCGATCCGGCTCCTCGGCATGGGCAAGGCCGTCGATCAGGGCCGGCACAAATTCGACGAAGGCGTTCCGCGTCGCCTCATTGCGGAACACGCGATACTCGCCGGTGACCCAGTCGCGTACCGTCTGCGCCAGGGCGGCCGGCTTCTTGAAGCCGAGCGTCGCCAGGTGCTGGAGCAGGCGCGGATCGTCGGGACCTGCACTGTAGTCGAGCGCCGGCAGCTTGGCCGTCCCGGTCGGATCGTCGCCCTCGAACAGTTTTTCGTAGTGCCCCTGCACGATCTTGAGCTGCCGCAGCAGGTCGCTCGCAAAGGCTTCGCGATCCGGATAACCGAAGAAGCGCGCGAAACGCTCGACCGCTTCCTTGTCTTCGGGCAGCGTATGGGTCTGCTCGTCGGCAATCATCTGAATGCGATGCTCGACCCGGCGCAGGAATTCGTACGCCCTGGTCAATTCGTCGCGCGCAGCGGAGGTGATCCAGTTGCTGGAGGCGAGAATGTCGAGCGCGCTAAGCGTCGGCCGCACCCGCAATTCCGGATGACGGCCGCCGGCGATCAATTGCTGGGTCTGGGCAAAAAACTCGATCTCGCGGATGCCGCCGCGGCCGACCTTGACGTTGTGTCCCTCCACCGCGACCTCGCTCTGGCCGCGATAGGTCTGCATCTGCCGCTTCATGTCGTGGACGTCGGCGAGCGCAGCGAAGTCGAGATGCTTGCGCCAGACGAACGGCGCGATCTCGGCGAGCAACGCCTCGCCCGCCCTGGAATCGCCGGCGCAGGCGCGCGCCTTGATCATCGCGGCGCGCTCCCAGGTGCGCCCTTCCCGTTCATAATAGTTCAGCGCCGCGTCCCGCGAGATCGCCACCTGCGTCGAGGACGGATCGGGCCGCAGACGCAGATCGACGCGGAAGACGTAGCCGTCGTAGGTGCGTTGCTGCAGGATACGCGCCATGCCTTGCGTGACCCGGACGAAGAACGGCTGCGGCTCGATGTCCGCTGCCAGCGTCGTCGCATCGGGATCGAAGAACACGATGAGATCGATGTCGCTGGAATAGTTCAGCTCGCCCGCGCCCATCTTGCCCATGGCGAGCACGATCAGCCCACAGCCCTCTTCGGGCGCCTCGGGATTGGGCGGCGAGAGCTTGCCGCGTGCGGCTTCCTGCCGCAGCAGATATTGCAGCGCCGCCTGCACCGAGGACACAGCGACATCGGTCAGCGCCGCCGTCACCCGCATCACCGGCCATACGCCGCCGATGTCGCACAAGGCAGTCAGGAGCGCGGCCTCCGCTTTCATGCGGCGAAGCAGCCGCATCACCTCCGCCTCATCCGCCGCCGCAAGCACGGCGCCCCTCGCCTCCGCGATCAGCGCCGTCAGATGCGAATCCGGATCGCATTCGAGCAGCCGGATCAGGCGCAAGACATCGGCGCGCACCAGATCGAACAGATAGGGCGAGAATTCCGCGATACCGGCCAGGATATCCCTCGCGAAGGGATGAGCCAGCAGCGCTTCGAGACGGGCCGATTGTGCCGGCTCGAGCTCGCTCAGCCAGCTTTCGAAACGTCGTTCGTCGGTTGTGGAAGCGGCAATATGGGGAGCTTCCGCAAAGCGCGCGGCCAGCCTCTCACCATGCTTGTCCGCGTTTCCCGGCGCGGAGTGGTTCATGCCACCTTCTGTGGCACATCCGGTATTGGCGGAGCAACCCTGTCGCCGGCGCCGGCGCGCGCCGGCAGCACAAGCGTGGCGACGAGACCGGGCTGGGCGTCGCCCAGCCGCAATTCGCCGCCGTGCAATGTCGCAACCGCGGAGGCGAGGCTGAGGCCAAGACCGGAGCCCGGCAGCGTGCGACTGGCTTCCAGCCGCACGAATCGCTCGACGGCATGCTTGCGGTCGGCCTCGGGGATGCCGGGGCCGCGATCGGTGACGCTGAGCAGCACCTGGTCGCCGTCGCGCCTGGCCTCGATCGTGATCGGCCTGGAATCCATGCTGACCACGGTTCCGCCAGTCTGCGCGACCGGCTTGCCATATTTGATCGCATTCTCGACCAGATTGGCCAGCGCCTGGCTGATCAATTCGCGATTGGCGTGAACCGGTGCCGGCTCGGCCCTGACCTTCAAGGTCATGCCGTCGTCCTCGGCGAGCGGCTCGTAGAGCTCGTGGATGCCACCCGCGACCTCGGCGGCGTCGAAATCATCCATGTTGCCGCGCGCCTGTCCGGACTCGGCGCGCGCGATCATCAGGAGCGCGTTGAAGGTGCGGATGAGACCGTCGGATTCCTCGATGGTCCGCTCCAGTGCCGCCCGGTAATCGGCCTCGCAGCCCGATTTCGCCAGCGCCTCCTCGGCGCGGTTGCGCAACCGCGTCAGCGGCGTCTTGAGATCATGGGCGATGTTGTCGGAGACCTCCTTCAGCCCCGCCATCAGCGCCTCGATCCGCTCCAGCATGGCATTGAGGTTTTCGGCGAGGCGATCGAGCTCGTCGCCGCTGCGCCCGACCGGCAGGCGCTCGCTGAGATCGCCGGTCATGATGCGCTGCGCGGTCCCCGTCATGGCGTCGATGCGTCGGAGCACGCGGCGCGCGACGAAGACGCCGCCGCCGAGGCCGAGCACCACGACGATCAGGACCGACCATTGCGCGGCCTTGGCGACGATGCCGAACAGCCGCCGTCGCTCGGCAAGGTCGCGGCCGATCAGGAGTCGGAAGCCATTTTCCAATTCGGTGACGCGCACCAGCGCACGATGGTCGCGGTCATCCGCGTCCTCGATGCGCCGGTAGGCGGTCTCCGACCAGCCGCGCGTCGCCATCACGCCGGGCGCCAGCGAGCCGACATTGCCGGCAATCGCCTGCCCGGTCGGCGTGGTCACGAGATAGAGGTTAGCGCCCGGCCGCAGCGCCCGGTACTCGATCGCGAGCACCAGGCCGCGCAGGCCGCGGCGGCCGTAGATCTCGGAGATCTCCGAGGTCTCGGCATTGACCGTCTGCGTGATCTCTTCAGTGATCAGCCGCCGCGTATTCCAGGCGAAATAGGCCAGCAGCGACGCCGCGAACATCGCGAACAGCAGCAGATAGACCAGCGTGAGCCGGAACGCCGTGGTGCGGACGAGTTTACCGAATGCCGTCACGGATCATGTACCCGGCGCCGCGGATCGTGTGCAGCAGCGGCCGCTCAAAACCCTTGTCGATCTTGGAGCGCAGCCGCGAAATGTGCACGTCGATCACGTTGGTCTGCGGATCGAAATGATAGTCCCAGACGTTCTCCAGCAGCATGGTACGCGTCACCACCTGTCCGGCATGCTTCATGAGATATTCGAGCAGGCGGAATTCACGCGGCTGCAGCGTCAGCTCGTCCTTGCCGCGGGCGACGCGGTGGGAGAGCCGGTCGAGTTCGAGATCGCCGACGCGGTAGAGCGTGTCCTCGGCGGGACCGCCGCGGCGGCGCGACAGCACCTCGACCCGGGCCAGGAGCTCGGCGAAGGAATAGGGTTTTGGCAGATAGTCGTCGCCGCCGGCACGCAGGCCCTTGATGCGGTCGTCGACTTGTCCGAGCGCGGAGAGAATCAGCACCGGCGCCGTGTTCCCCTTGTCGCGCAGCGCGCCGATCAGCGACAGGCCGTCGCGCTTGGGCAGCATGCGATCGACCACCAGCACGTCATAATCGCCGTTCTCGGCCATGGCGAGGCCCTCCTCGCCGTCGGCGGCGTGATCGGCAATGTGTCCGACTTCGCGAAACGCCTTCACGAGGTAGTCGGCGGATTCGCGGTCGTCTTCGATGATGAGGAGGCGCATCGTGCGTTCGGCGGCGGTCAAGGAGGTCAACCTTCTCTAAACATGGCGCGAGCGGCAATCGCATGCAAGCCGAGGGGGAGACTCTGGCATCGAGAAAAAGGCGGGCGGTGAAGCTGGGGGACTCCACCGCCCTAGGCCTTCCGACGGAGGGGGGCGTAATTCCACCGGAAGGTAGATTGGGGAAGCGAAATTTACGCTGCTTCCCCGAAGGGCGCCGGCGGCGGGGGCGACTGATGCCGACGACACCCTTCATCTCAAGAGCCTCCTGAGGCTTACCCCTTGGCGATGGGCACGGCGACGAAGCGCGACTGGCCGCCGCTCTTCACGCGCATCAGGACGCTGTTCTTGTTGTCGGTCCGCGCCGTATTGATGGCATCGCGGACTTCGCCGGCGGTAGCGACGCTCTTGCCGCCGACTTCGAGAATCACGTCGCCTTCCTTGAAGCCGCGTTCGGCCGCGGCGCTCTTCGGATCGACTTCGGTGACCACGACGCCTTCCTTGCCAGCGCCGGCCACGGAATTGGCGGGTGCGACGGTCATGCCGAGCTTGGGCACGTCGGTGCCCTTGCTCGCACCCTTGCCGCTGTCAGTGTCAGTGTCGGCCTTGGCTTCCACCGTGTTCGGCAGCTGGCCGAGGGTGAGGTTGATGACCTTGTCCTGGCCCTTGTGCAGCACGTTGAGCTTCACGGTCGCGCCGGGCGCCATGCCGCCGATGGTGCGGGCAAGCTCGCGGGCGTCCTTGACGGATTCGCCGTTGACCGACGTGATGACGTCGCCGGACTCGATGCCCGCCTTCGCCGCCGGACCGTTGGCCTGCGGCTCCGCCACCAGCGCGCCTTCGGCCTTCTTCATGCCGAGGCTGTCGGCGATGTCGGACGTGACGGGCTGAATCTGCACGCCGATCCAGCCGCGGCTGACCGAGCCCTTGTCCTTGAGCTGGGCGACCACGCTCTTCACAGTGCTCGCCGGGATCGAGAACGCGATGCCGACGCTGCCGCCGGAGGGCGAGTAAATCGCGGTGTTGACGCCCATCACCTCGCCGTTGGTATCGAAGGCCGGACCGCCGGAATTGCCCTTGTTCACGGGCGCGTCGATCTGGATGAAATCGTCATAGGGACCATTGCCGATGTCGCGGCCGCTCGCCGAAACGATGCCCGCGGTCACGGTGCCGCCGAGGCCGAAGGGATTGCCAACGGCGAGCACCCAGTCGCCGATCCGCGGCTTGGCGTCGGCGAGCTTGGCGAACGGGAAGCTCGAGCTGCCCTCGACCTTGATCAAAGCGAGGTCGGTGCGCTGGTCGGTACCGATCACCTTGGCGGTGTAGGTCTTGCCGTCGTCGGTGGTGACCTCGACCTTGTCGGCTCCGTCGACCACGTGGTTGTTGGTCACGGCGAAACCGTCGGCCGAGATGAAGAAGCCGGAGCCTTGGCCCTGCACGACGCGGCCACGGCCGCCGCCCTTCAGACCGGGGATGCCGTCCGGACCGCCGAAGCGGCGGAAGAAGCGTTCCATCGGCGAGCCCGGCTGGAACGGCGAGGAGGAATCATCGCCGTCGTCGTTGCTCGCGGTCTTCTCCTTCATGTTGACCTTCACCGAGATCACCGACGGCTTCACGCGCTCGACGATGTCGGCGAATCCGACCGGACGCTCGACCTTCCGGACCTCGTTGTTGACCTGCGCATGCGCCGGGCTCGAGAACAGGTCGGCCGGCGAGGTCGACGGGCTGAACCCATAGACGGCCGCGCCGAGACCGGCGACGACCGAGGCCATCAGCGCGATCTTGCGCGCTGAGAAGACCGAGCGGGGCTGCCGGTTGGAGGGGAGGTTCGAGAGGTCGGGACGGTCGGTCATGCAGAGATCTCCAGGGCCTTGAAATCCATTTGGTGCCTGAGGGCGGCGCCTTACGGACCTGAAGATGGGGGCTCCCGCCTTACCGCGCGCTGGCGAGCGGGTTAAACTTTTGTAATGAAGGGACGGAGCGGATGCGGCAGTTCAGCGCAGGCCGAAAATCGTGGCCTTACAGGAACTTAATCGAGTTCCCGCAACAGCGTGCAAGCGCGATTTTCTTGAATGATCAGCTCGCCCTGACGCTGACGATGAACTCGTCGACCTCGCGCTTCAAGGTTTCGGCTTGCTGCGACAGGTCGACCGCGGAATCCCGCGCCTCGGCGGCCATGCGGCCGGTCTCCGCGGAGGTCGAGGTGATCTGGACGATATGATTGGAGACGTCGAGGGTTCCACGCGCGGCGTCCTGGGCGCTGCGCGTGATCTCCTGCGTGGCGTTGCGCTGCTGGGCGGTGTCGACCTCGATGCCGGACATGATGGACGAGATCTCCGACAGCGTCCTGGAAATGCCGTCGATCGCGCCGCGCGTCTCCGCGGTGATGCCTTGAATGCTGGCGACATGGGAGGTGATCTCCTCGGTCGCCTTGCTGGTCTGATGCGCCAGATTCTTGACCTCGGAGGCGACCACCGCAAACCCCTTGCCGGCCTCCCCTGCCCGTGCCGCCTCGATGGTGGCGTTCAGCGCCAGGAGATTGGTCTGCGAAGCGATCGCCTGCACGAGCTGCACGACCTCGCCGATCTTGTCTGCTGCGTCCGACAGCGTGTGGATGGTGTCACGACTCTTCTCCGCCTGCTCCGCCGCGCCCTCGGCGCGCTGGGTCGCATCCGTGACGCGGCGGCTGATGGTGCCGATCGAATTCGTCATCTCCCCGGCAGAACCTGCGACCGTCTGCACGCTGGCGCTGGCCTGGCTCGCGGCGCTCGCGACCGCATTGGCCTTGGTGCTGGTGTCGTTGGCCGTCCGCGACAGCGTCTCGGCGTTGCTCTTCAGATGCACGGCCGATGACGCCACGCTGTCGACGACGCTGGCGACGAGATCGTTGAAGCGCTTGATCCGGTCGTCCAGGAATTTCGATCGCTCGGCCTGGTGCTGCGCTTCACGCAGCTGCCGTTCGGTGAGGTGGCGCCGCTCGAGGCCGTTGGTCTTGAACACCTCCAGCGCACCGGCGAGCAGGCCGATCTCGTTGGTGCGGCCGAGGCCCGGCACGGGCGTCTCGAATTTCTGGTTGGCGACCTCGCGCATGGCATGCACGATCGCCGCCAGGGGACTGAGGATGCCGTTGCGCACGGCGAACCAGGTGGTGAGGCAGATCGCGACGGCGACGATGGCGATCACGCCGCAGGCGATCAGGAAGTACGAGAACGCGGTTTGCGCCTGCTGATAGATCTGCATGGCATGGTCGCGCACGGGGCCGCTCAGCGCGGCAAAGTCCGAGGACAGGCTGGTAATCTCGTTGTTGAGATAGAGCACCGCAATGAAGCCGGTGCCGCCGCCGATGCCCAGCAGGAACAATAATGCAGCGACGACGGCGCCAACCAGGAAGCGGATCGTCAGATTGCTGTTCGCGAACATCGGGCACTCAGAGTCTGGAATCGAATGTCGCGACAAGGTTCCAGACAAAGGTCAATATAGCATGAAGCACGCGCTAACGGCCGCTACGTAGCGTTGCGCTACCAGGACGACGTCACGTCGCTAGGAAGATTTGGCTTCGTCCGACATCAACGCAGCGAGCCGCGCCTTCTCGTCGGGCGAGAGCGGCGGTGCTGGTACATCTGCACCGCTTCGCGCGCGACGCCGGATTTGCAGCCACAGCGCCAGGCCGCCCCCGATCAGCAGCAGCGGCCCGAGCAGCCACAGCAGCAGGTTCTGACGCTCGAAGCGTGGTTTCAGCAGCACGAACTCGCCGTAGCGCGCGACCAGGAAGTCGAGCACCTGCGAGTTGCTGTCGCCGGCGCCGATGCGCTCGCGCACCAAGAGCCGCAGATCGCGCGCCAGCGGCGCATCGGAATCGTCGATCGACTGGTTCTGGCAAACCATGCAGCGAAGCTCGCGCGACAGTTCGCGCGCACGGGCTTCCTTGGCGGGGTCCGACATGATCTCGTCGGGCTGCACCGCGTGCGCCGCAGGCAGAGCCAGCAGCATCAGCAGGGCGAAGGCGGCCATCATCCGGCGCATCGGATCACTCCGCCGGCTGAAGGCGCTGCTTGGCCCGCGCCGGCTTCGGCGCGCCGACCCGCAAGCGCCGGTCGGATAGGGACAGCACGCCGCCGAACGCCATCAACACCGGCCCCCACCAGATCAGGAGCACCAGCGGCTTGTGATAGATGCGCACGGCGATGGCGCCCTCGGCGGTGGCGTCGCCGAGTGAAATGTAGAGCTGGCTCGCCCCGCGCGTCAGCAGCGCGGCCTCGGTGGTTGACGAGCCGCGAGTGGTGAAGCTGCGCTTGGAGGGCGTCATGACGCTGAGGGTCTCGCCATCACGGCTGACGTTGAACTCGGCGATCATCTCGCGGTAGTTCGGGCCCTGACGCTGAAGCAACCCGTCGAGCTTGACGTCGAAGCCGGCGATCTGGGCGACGTCGTTCTGCTTCATCGTCGCGATATGTTCGCTGTTCCATGTGGTCTCGCAAACGATCCCGATCAGCGCGACGCCGAGGCCGGCATGCGCAAGCGCCGAGCCCCAGGCCGAGCGCGGCAGGCCGCGCGCCCTGTGCAGCGCCGTTGCGAACGGCAGCCGCACGAGGCCGGTCCGCTCGACGATGTCGGTGACAGCGCCGGCGATGACGAAGATGCCAAGCCCGATCGCCAGCGGCGCCAACGCACTGCCGCCACGCGCCCAGCCCCAGACGATGGCGACGGCAACAAGGCCGGCAACGCCTGCCGCGAGCAGGCGTTGCGTCACGCCGAGCAGATCGCCGCGTTTCCATGCCAGCATCGGCCCGAATGGCACGGCAAGCAGCAACAGGGTAAATAGCGGCGCGAAGGTGAGGTTGTAGAAGGGCGCACCGACCGACATCTTGAAGTCGGCGAGCATCTCCATCGCCAGCGGATAGAGCGTGCCGAACAGCACGACCGCGCAGGCGACCGTGAGCAGCAGATTGTTCAGGACCAGCGCGCCCTCGCGCGAAATCGGCGCGAACAGGCCGCCCTGCTTCAACGAGGTGGCACGGCCCGCGAACAGCGCCAGGCTGCCGCCGATGAACAGGCAGAGGATCAGCAGAATGAACACGCCACGGGTGGGATCGGTGGCGAATGCGTGCACCGAGGTGATGACGCCCGAGCGCACCAGGAAGGTGCCGAGCAGCGACAGCGAGAAGGTCAGGATCGACAACAGGATGGTCCAGACCTTCAGCGCGTTGCGCTTCTCCATCACCAGAGCGGAATGCAACAGCGCGGTGCCGGAGAGCCACGGCATCAGCGAGGCGTTCTCGACCGGATCCCAGAACCACCAGCCGCCCCAACCGAGTTCGTAATAGGCCCAGTACGACCCCATGGCGATGCCGAGTGTCAGAAAGATCCAGGCGACCAGCGTCCACGGCCGCACCCAGCGCGCCCAGGCCGCGTCGATCCGTCCCTCCATCAGCGCCGCGATCGCGAAGGAGAACGAGATCGAGAAACCGACATAGCCGAGATAGAGCATCGGCGGATGCACTGCGAGCCCGATGTCCTGGAGCACCGGATTGAGATCGCGTCCCTCGATCGGCGGGCTCGCGATGCGCAGGAACGGATTCGATGTCACGAGGATGAAGAGGTAGAAGGCGCTGGCGACCCAGGCCTGGACGGCCAACACATGCGCGCGCAGCGACAGCGGCAGATTATTGCCGAAAGCCGCGACCAGCCCGCCGAACAACGCGAGGATCGACACCCACAGCAGCATCGAGCCTTCATGGTTTCCCCAAACGCCCGTGATCTTGTAGAGCAACGGCTTCATCGAGTGGGAGTTCTCGTAGACGTTGGCGACGGAGAAGTCCGAGTTCACGTGCAGCATGACGAGAGCTACGAACGAGGCGCCGACGAACAGGAGCTGCGCCAGCGCCGTGGAGCGCGCCACGTTCATCAGCGCGGCATCGCGCAGACGCGCACCGATCAACGGCACGATCGACTGGATCAGTGCGAGCCCAAGCGCCAGCACAAGCGCGTAATGTCCTGATTCCGCGATCACCGCACCGCTCCCTGCGGATTGCCCTGCGCCGTCGTGGCTTGAGGCTTGCTGCCGCCCGAAGCTTTGGGGTCGTAATCGTCCTTCCAGTGCCCCTGCTTCTTCAGGGCATCGGCGACGTCCTTGGGCATATAAGTTTCGTCGTGCTTGGCAAGCACGGTATCGGCCTTGAAGACGCCGTTGGCGTCGAGCGCGCCTTCGGCGACGACGCCCTGCCCTTCGCGGAACAGGTCGGGCAGGATGCCCTTATAGGCCACCGGAAGCTTGGCGCCACCGTCAGCGACCTCGAAGGTCACCGCGAGATTGTCGCCGCGCTGGAGCGAGCCGGGCTGCACCAGCCCACCGAGGCGAAACCGCTTGCCAGGCTCGACGTGCTTCTCGGCGACCATGGTTGGCGTCGAAAAGAACACGATGGAGTCGCGAAGTGCGTTGAGCACCAGCGCGGCCGCGAGCGCGAGCACGGCGATCGAGCCGCCGATGATGGTCATACGTCGCTGCTTGCGCGTCATGGCGTATCAATTCTCCGCTCGTCTCGTCCCGACATCGTCATCCGCCGAGCCCGAGAGTCCTGAGGCCTTCGTTGAGCTGGCGAAGCCGCTCGGCGTCGCTGGCAACCGCCTGCCGGGCATCGGCCGATGCTCCCACGGCCTTGTCCCGGTCGCCCATCACGAGATAGGCGCGCACCAGGCGCAGCCAACTCTCGACGTCGTCGCCGTTCTGCTTCAACCGGGTGGCCAGACGTTCGACCATGCCGCGCACCATCGCGTTGCGATCGCCTTCGGCCATATCCTTGGAAGCGGCAATCGTTTCATCGGACAGCGCCGGCATCGTGCCGCCGCCACCGACCCGCGCCAGCGAGGATTGCACCAGGGCACGCCACGGCGCATCCGCGGGCGCCCTCGCAAGCAGCCCGCGCCAGATCGTGGCGGCATCGTCCTTGCGGCCGTCCTGCTCGGCGGCGAGGCCGAGGAAGTAGTTCGCCTTGGGATCGTCAGCGTTCAGGGCGTGTGCACGCTCGAATTCAGTCTTGGCCTCGGCGGTCACCACACCGCCGGCGGCGGCCGAGAGCGCTTCGCCGAGATCGGACCGGCGCTCCGCGTTCTCGCCATTGTAGGTCAGCGAGTTGCGATAGGCGCGCACCGCGTCGTCGAAACGGCCGAGCCGCTCCAGCACCGGCGCGAGCACGTTCCAGCCGCGCCCGTCGGTCGGATTCTTCTCCAGATGGTCCTGGACCTGCGCGACGAGATTCTCGAGCGACTGCACCATGCCGGACCCGGATCCGCGCTCCCGCTCCGCCAGGGGAAAGTCCTCAAGCCGGGGCGAGCCGAGCGGCATGTAGACGCCGATCGCAACGAGCGGCAGGCCGGCGAGCGCCAGCACGGCCGCCACGCGGCGCCATTTGAGATTCGACGTCGGCGCCACAGCGGGCTCGCTGGCGGCCGCGGCGAGCAGCCTGCGGCTGATCTCGACCCGCGCTGCCTCGGCGTCCGGCGCGGGGATCGAGCCTGCGGCGAGATCACGCTCGATCTCGGCCAACTGGTCCTTGTAAACCGCGACCTCGCTGCCCTGGACTTGCGGGCGTCCGTTGCGGCCAAGCGGCAAGAGCACGGCGAAAATCGCCGCGACCGTCATCAGCGCGAACACGAACCATAGCGTCATCTGGCAAGCTTCCGGCAGCGCACGAACCGCGCCCATAGGTGGCTTTACACCACGGCCGGACGATGCGGCAATTGACAATTGTCAATTCGGCGCGACCGCACACAGTCCCGAAACGGTGAAAATCCAACGGCTTAGCCGATTTCGAACTCCGCGCTTTGCGCGGCGTCTTCGCCGTGCCCGTTGAAGGCCTTCAGGAAGTATGTTCCCGGCCGGACTGCATCCGGCAATTTGATGCGCAGCGCACCGACCGGAACCGGAGATGCAACCCTCGTGATCGTCTCGGAGAGTTGCCGACCGCTTGCCTTCTCGACCACCACCACCTTGGCGCCGACCATCAATCTTTGATACTTGGCAACAATGACGCGGTTCTCAATTTCGATGGAGCTGATAACGGGTTTCATGCGCCCACAAATAGAAGGTCCCCGGACTTGCGCGGGGACCGTACGGCGCGCAACCGGCACCGTCAACCACAAATTGTGATCACGAAATATGCGCTTGAGTTAGCTTGCGCGCGACGATTTGCGCTCGCCGGTCGCTGCGTTCTCCGCGGCCCGGCTCATCAGCGAGGCGTAATCATCGCCGAACAGCACCTGGCAGAAGCGGATCGCGGCCTGCACCTGCTGTTGCCGATAGGTGCGGACCTTGTGATCGGCGGCGCGCAACGACTGCACCAATTGCTCGGTTGAGCGTTCGACATATTGCTGGAGGTCGGAATAGGTGCGCAGCGTCACTTCGTTGATCGCAAGCTCACTCGCATAGTTGCGGCAGGTCGCGACGAAATCGATCAGCGCCACGGTTTCCTCGACCTCAGTGGTATCGATCCGCGCGCCCGGCGGAATGTCCTTCTCCGGGCGCTGGCGCAGGATACGGCGAACGCGGCCGGGAACGCTGTCGATCTCGGATTGCAGTGCATTGGAGATGTCGGCCCGGATCGAGGTCAACTGCTTTCCCCAGGCGGAATCGTTGCGCAGGTCGAGCTCGGTGCGCAGGCCGCGCACGCCGTCGTGCAACGCCTTGAGATTGCCGGCAACGTTGTCGAAATGGCCGCGCTTGATGTCCATGCGCAGGGTGGCGGCAACACAGGACAGATCGTGCAGCGCGATCGTGACGGCGACGCCATAGGGCGTCGCCGCGACGCGGATCTCGTCGTCGGACGCAGCAATCTTGATGGCAAGGCGAATGATCTGCCACGGGGCGGTCATCCGCTGCACCACGATCGACAGCGCGAAGGGTAGCATCTGCGGGGTCTGGAGCACCGGAATGTTGAGCGCCGACGTCACCGAGGCGATCTGGGAATCGCCGAAAGCGCGCAAGGTGCGCGGCAGCTTCTCGTTCAGGCTGGCGATGGCCTCCCGGACCTGAAGCACCGCGCCGATCGAATAGAGGTCCTCGATCACGTTGGGCGGGCCGACCCGGGCCAACGCGCGCGACTTGTCGCCGCCGCCGGGACCCGTCAGCTCGAAAATGGCGTCCGTAGCCACCGCTTGGAGCTTCGAGGCCAGCGCCTCGACCTGTCCCACACTATCTGCCGGCATGCGAGCCAGCGCCGCCTCGAATTCCTTCACCTTGTCCGGGGCGCCGTCGCGGCCGAGCCATTGCCAGATCGGATGCAGCGAGGAGCGGCGGATCTGCCCGACCCGGCTCGGGGCGACCGCCTCGACCAGGAACGGTTCCAACACCTGGAACAGCAGCCGCGACAGATCGTCCGTACGCGGCGGCGCGGCCTCGTCGGCTTCGGTCTTGCGGACGATCTTGCGCAACTGATCGAGTACGAGGGTCGCGACAGCCGTGTCCTGGCCGCGCTCCAGCGCGCGCTCGAACTCCCGCATCAGCAGGGCCTGCGCCTGCGGCGGGAGCTGCGCGAGATATTCCCTCAGCCGCTCGATCGATGTCTGGCTCATGCGCCCGGGTAATGCACGGTAAAATGGCGGACATGGGATGCGTCCGGGCGCGATCATAGGAGGGCCCACTTAAGAAGCCGTTTAGGAAGTCGGACGGAATCCCTCCGGTTGGCTTCGTCCGGACCTTGGCGAGACAAAAAATCAAGCCGGAACAAGGGATTATACTCCCGGAAGGACCAGGTCGGCCCGCAGGCCACCGGTCGGTGCGCCGCCAAGCGAGAGGCTGCCGCCATAGAGCGCGGCGAGGTCGGTCACGATCGACAGCCCCAGTCCCGAGCCGGGCTTGGATTCGTCGAGCCGCTGGCCGCGCCGGGAGACCTGGGCGCGCTCGGCCTCCGACAGACCGCGGCCGTCGTCGTCGACGATGATCCGCAGACGCGGGCCCGCCCCCGCCTTGTGCGGCGTCTCCACCAGGACCTCGATGAAGACGCGCGAGGCCGCCCATTTGCAGGCATTGTCGACGAGATTGCCGACCATCTCCTCCAGATCCTGGCGTTCGCCGCGAAATTTTGCCGACGGATCGGCCTTGGCTTCGACCACGATGTCGCGATCGCGATGGATCTTCTCCATGGTCCGCCGCAGCGCCTCGATGGCAGGCGCCACCTCCGTCACGGTCGAGACCACCGAGACCCGCGCCGCGATGCGCGCACGCTCCAGATGGTGGGCGACCTGGTCGCGCATCACATCCGCCTGCTCCATCACCTTGGCCGCGAAGGGATCGGCGAAATGGGCGCCGGCCTCGTTGACGATGACCGAGAGCGGCGTCTTGATCGCATGGGCGAGATTGCCGACATGGGTGCGCGCGCGCTCCACGATCTCGCGATTGGCATCGATCAGCGCGTTGGTCTCGCGCGCCAATGGCGCGATCTCGACCGGGAATTCGCCCTCGAGCCGCTCCGCCCGCCCGGAGCGGATGTCGGCGATCGATTCGGAGATGCGTTTGAGCGGCGCCAGGCCGAAACGGACCTGGAACACGGTCGTCAGCAACAACACGATGCCGAGCGCAGTGAAGGTGCCGCCGAGATAATAGTCGAAGCTGCGCGTCTCGTCGAAAATCTCGGTGTCGTCGCCGGCGACGCTGACCAAAAACTTGCCGTCGGCGCCGAGATCGACCGGACGTTCGACCATGCGCAGGTTCTGCCCCTCGGGCCCGTCGACATAAGCGAGGCGAATGCCGGCGGCGGTGAGCTCGGTGCCCTGCTCTTCAAGCTTCGGCAGCTTCTTGTCCCAGAGCGAGCGCGAGGAGCGCACTTCCGGCTTCTCGGTGTCGGTCCGCGTGATCTGCCAATACCAGCCGGACAGCGGCAGCTCGAACAGGGGCTCGCCAAGCGACTGGAACTGACGGTCCGGCGGCTCGTCGGGGGTCGCGACCTCGGCGATGAGGGTGCGGAGATAGAGATTGAGCCGGCGGTCGAAGGCGCGCTCGGTGGCGCTCTTGTAGACCGACGACAGCACCACGCCGGTGATGGCCAGGATCACCACGAGCCAAGCGGTCGCCGACAGGAACAGGCGGTTCGCAAGCGAACTAGCGCGCATCGGAATGATCCCGGGAGGCGCAGGATGGCAGGGCGTCAGAGCTCATGTCCGGACCAAGGCCCCTGTCGGGCTGCCCGTCAAGTCCGAACGCGTCAGGCGGCCGGCGGGGTCAGGAGATAGCCGAGGCCACGGACGGTCTGGATGATGTCGACGTCGAGCTTCTTGCGGATGCGGCCGACGAAGACTTCGATGGTGTTGGAGTCGCGGTCAAAATCCTGGTCGTAGAGGTGCTCGACCAGCTCGGTGCGCGAGACCACCCGCCCGGAATGGTGCATCAGGTAGGCCAGAAGCCGATATTCGTGCGAGGTCATCTTGACCGGATTGCCGGAGACGCTGACCCGGCCGGTCCTTGTGTCGAGGGTAACAGGGCCGCAGCTGAGCTCGCTCTGGGCATGGCCGGTCGAGCGACGCAGCAACGCGCGGATGCGCGCCAGCACCTCCTCGAGGTGGAACGGTTTGGGGACATAGTCGTCGGCGCCGGCGTCGAAGCCCTGCACCTTGTCGCTCCAGCGGTCGCGTGCGGTGAGGATCAGGACCGGCATGGTGCGGCCGTTGCGGCGCCAGGCCTCCAGCACCGAGATGCCGTCCTTCTTCGGCAGACCGATGTCGAGCACGACGGCATCATACGGCTCGTTGTCGCCGAGATAGTGCCCCTCCTCCCCGTCGAAGGCCCGATCGACGACATAGCCGGCGTCGGTCAGCGCCTTGGTGAGCTGGCGATTGAGATCGGGGTCGTCCTCAACAACGAGCAAGCGCACGCTTCTCTCCAGAAATAGGCCGCATCAACACTGCACCAGATGAGCAATTCCGGCGTGAACCGAATATGAACGCCGGGAACCGGCCGCGTTACTTTTTGGTCATATACGATGTGTTTGCAGCCAACGCGACTGCGCCCGCCCTGCGACCGGACGAGCCGGCAGCAGGGCGGGCGCAATGTGCCGCGTACCGCGGCGCGCCGGAAGGTCCGCCCTTCCCGTGAATTCGGCCGTCAGGTCCGGAAGAACACGAACCAGACGACGGCGAGGATCAGGATCGCAAGTCCGGTCGAGATGGCGAGCAACGCCGCCACCGAAGGCCCAGGCTCGCCCTGACGCGCCTCGGTCGGAGTTTCCACGATCTGACGCTGCTCTCGCGTGGTTGCCATGATGCCCTCAATCTCTGGATGTCGCTTTCGATAGCCGCGACCTCCTCGCAGCCGATGTCCGAAGCCAACGCGTGATTGGATATGATGTTCCGGTTTTTGCGCTCGGATCGGGGCAGCGGCAGCAGGGCCCAGCGGCCGGTTAACGCAGTTGGAAGATTCAGCAACCGACCTTGCTTTGATTCGTTGTTCCCCGATGGTATCCTAGTCGTCTGTCCCTGTTGCGTTTGGAGTAGCCCATGGCCCCCCGCGCCAATTGGAAGGGTTTTCTGCGTCTGTCGCTCGTGACCTGTCCGGTCGCGCTCTATCCGGCCACTTCGGATACCGAGAAGGTCTCCTTCAACCAGATCAACCGCAAGACCGGCCACCGGATCAAGTACCTCAAGGTCGACGCCGAGACCGGCGACGAGGTGACCTCCGAGGACATCGTGAAGGGCTACAAGGTCGACACCGACACCTATATCGAGGTCACCAAGGACGAGCTCGACGACATCGCGCTCGACTCGACCCACACGATCGACATCGACGAGTTCGTGCCGAAGGCCGACATCGACAACCGCTATCTGATCCGCCCCTATTATCTCGTGCCGGACGGCAAGGTCGGCCACGACGCCTATGCCGTGATCCGCGAGACCATTCGCAGCATGGACAAGGTCGCGATCGGCCGCGTGGTGCTGACCAACCGCGAGCACATCATCGCGCTCGAGCCGCTCGAGAGCGGGCTGATGGGCACGCTGCTGCGCTATCCCTACGAGGTCCGCAGCGAGCAGGAATATTTCGACGACATCCAGGACGTGAAGCTGACCAAGGACATGCTCGACCTCGCCAAGCACATCGTCGAGAAGAAGTCCGGCGCGTTCGAGCCCGAGCTGTTCGAGGACCATTACGAGACCGCCCTGATCGATCTCATCAACAAGAAGCGCAGCGGCATGCCGATCGCAGCCAAGGCCACGCCGAAGAGCGGCGGCAACGTCATCAATTTGATGGACGCGCTGAAGAAGAGCATCGCGAACGAAAAGGACGCCGCACCCGCGGCGAAGGTCGCCAAGGAGACTGCCAAGGAGGCCAGCAAGGCCAAGAAGCCGAAGAAGCGCGTCGAGGGCCAGCGCGAGATGCTGCTGCCGATATCAGGCAAGGGCGGCAAGGACGCTGCGGCGAAGACGGCGAAGGAAGCCCCGAGAAAGGCTACCGACAAGCCGGTGCGCGCGCCGGCGCGGGCCAAGAAGGCGGGCTGACAGCATCGCATCTGCAATCACGCCGTGATGTCACTCCTCGCGGATCAGGCGGCCTGACATGCCGTGGTCGACGGCGTTCGACGATCCCGTTCGCGTGGACAACAAACGCGAGCTGCTCACGCTTCAACAGGCAGCGGACTACATCATGCGGCTGCCCAAGGACACCCAACACGAGGCGCACTGGCAGACCGCCGTCGAGACCTTGATCAAGGCGGCCGAAACGGGCGGCGGCTGGGTGATGTTCGCCCGCATCGCCATGTTGCGGGCGCTGAATGCAGGTGGCCGGCGCGGATAAGCGCGATGGCCCGACAAACAGCCTCAACAATCCGTTAAGCGGCACTCCCCTCCCCAATGCGGCGAGCGGCTTCTGGCGCGCTTCACCACCCCTGCCGGCGGGGGTCCGCCGATTTGAATCCATTTGGACGCACCGATGGAACCTTAATTTAATGACTGCCGTCGTATGAGCGGAGGCGCGCTCGCCCGGGCTTAATTCTTTTGGCGCGCATAAAGACTTATTCGATCTATTTACGAGTCCGATGACGACGCGACCATACGTTGGATCGGACGAACAGGAGTTGGCAATGCGTTTGCTTAAGTCGTTCCTTGCCGATGAGAATGCTGCAACCGCGATCGAGTACGGCCTGATTGCCGCAGGGATCGCGCTCGCGATCGTCACCATCGTGAACAGCACGGGCGGCGCACTGCTCAACAACAAGTTCAACTCGATCGACGCCGCCACGAAGTAACCGGCCGACCCGGCGAGACGCCGCGTTCTCACGGTTCGCACGTTCATCTGCGGACACACCTTCACCTTCTCGCGGCGTGTTTCGCCCGAGCTTTGCTGTCTTCTTCCGCCCTCTTCAAAGCAAGGGCGCAGGGAAGGCCGGGCGCCGGCTGGCACCCGAAGTCCCGCGTGTGCTGGAGAACGCGCACGGGGTGGACGACAGGTGACGCCGGGACATCCCCGGCCTTCCCTGCGCGACGGTTTTCACGGTGTCCTTCGTGCTCTCCCCGGGGAGCGATGCACTATTGCCCCCGTCGCCTTGCGGCTGATCGATGCGCGCACCGGTTGGCCGCCACATCACCGCAGGACTTGACGCACAGACCCCGGGCGTCAGGACCACACGACTTCTCCGTCCGCGCACATCCCCATCCGCATTCCCGGCGACTGGCGTGCGCTCGCCATCGGGACCGAACGAAGGACGCTGTCAGCGCCGTGTCGTATCGCGCCTGTCGTTGCTCACGGGGTCTCCGCCCTGCAACCAACATGACGCGCCGACGCCGTCGCGGCCACCGCATCCCGGCCCGCGTCCCGTGACGATCGCGAAACGCCCCTTGTGGCGGGCGGGATGTCCAGGCTTGTACGGCAAAACCGAACTTCTGTAAATTCGAATATTTTTGCGAGCAGTTATCGACCCAGCGCTGGCGTGTTTTGCCCGTCGGGCAACACAACGCTCAATAGGTAGCATCCGCCGAGCCGCCGCGAAACACGGCTGCGTGAACTGCCGTTTCGCCCCGCCCTCCCGAAAATCAAGCAGCTCTCAAGAAAAACAGGAGCCCGTCCGAAGACTTCAGCCAAGCTGGAACTGCCATCCCGCCCTACAGACGAGATCGTCTGCCGTTCGCCCCGGCATCGCCCAAAGCGTCACGATACCGCCGCACGGCCTATTTCGATCACGTAAAGCGAGAAGCACACATGGCTGTCACAGCGAATTTTTCCGCCGGAATCCTCACCGTCCTTGGCAACGGCCACAACAATTCGGTCGTGTTAGGCCGCAATGCGGCGGGGACGATCGTCGTCAACGGCGGGGCGATCACCGTCAAAGGCGGCCCCGCCACGGTCGTCAACACCAAACTGATCCAGGCCTTCGGCCAGGACGGCAACGACATCATCACGATCGACGAGAGCAACGGCGCGATGCCTGCCGCGAACCTGTTCGGCGGCGCCGGCAACGATAGGCTGACCGGCGGATCCGGCGCCGACATGCTGTTCGGCCAGTCCGGCAACGACACGCTGCTCGGCAAGGGCGGCAACGACCTGCTGTTCGGTGGCTCCGGCAACGACGTGCTCACCGGCGGCGACGGCAACGACCAGATGTTCGGCGAGGCCGGCAACGACCGCATGATCTGGAATCCCGCCGACGACAGCGACCTGATGGAAGGCGGCGAAGGCATCGACACCGCCGAGGTGAACGGCGGCAACGGCAGCGAGACCTTCGCCATCACGGCCAATGGCTCGCGCGTGCGCTTCGACCGCGCCGATCCGGCACCGTTCTTCCTGGACATCGGCACCACCGAGAATCTCGTGCTCAACGCCGGGGGTGGCGACGATGTCATCAGCGCCGCCGGCAATCTCGCCGCGCTCATCAATCTGACGATCGACGGCGGGACGGGCAACGACACGATCCTCGGCGGCAATGGCGCGGACCGCCTGCTGGGCGGCGACGGCAACGATTTCATCGACGGCAACCAGGGCAACGACACCGCCCTGCTGGGCGCCGGCAACGATACCTTTCAATGGGATCCGGGCGACGGCAGCGACAAGGTCGACGGACAGGCCGGAACCGACACCCTGCTGTTCAACGGCTCGAACATCGCCGAGGACATCACCCTGTCCGCCGCCAACGGCGGACGCACGCAGCTCGCCCGCAATGTCGGCGCCATCACTATGGAGCTCGACGGCATCGAGACCATCACCATCAACGCGCGCGGGGGCAGCGACAAAATCGTCGTCAACAACCTGGCCGGAACCGATGTCAGGCAGGTCAATGTCGATCTCGGATCGGCTGGGGCCGGTGACGGTGCGGCCGATACCGTGACGCTCGCGGGCACGTGCAGCGCCGATACGATCGAGGTGTCCGGCTCGGGCACTTCGATTGCGGTCGCGGGACTGCCGGCCGCTGTCGCCATCACCAACGCGGAAGGCGCGAATGATGCGCTTCTCATCGAAGGCCTCGGCGGCAACGACACGATCTCGGCGGACGTGCTTGCCGCGGGGGTCGTGCACCTGACGATCGACGGCGGCGCCGGCAACGATACGATCCTCGGCAGCGCCGGCAGCGACACGCTGATCGGCGGCGACGGCAATGATTTCATCGACGGCAACCAGGGCAACGACACCGCCCTGCTGGGCGCCGGCAACGATATCTTCCAGTGGAATCCGGGCGACGGCAGCGACACCATCGAGGGCGGCGCCGGCGTCGACACGCTGCGGTTCTTCAGCGCCAACATTGCCGAGACCATCGCCATTGTGGCGAACGGCGATCGCGCGCTGCTCACCCGCGACGTCGCAAACATCACCATGGACCTGCACGGGGTCGAGCGTGTCGATGTCCACGCGCTGGGCGGCGCCGACCGTATCACGGTGGGCGATCTGACCGGGACCGACGTGACGCGGGTGAACATCGACCTCAGCGGTTCGACTGGAGCGCCCGATGGCGCCGTCGATACCGTCACAGTCAATGCCACCCAGGGCGCCGACACGTTCGGCGTCAGCGGCAATGCCGGCGGCGTGACGGTGTTCGGCTTGCATGCGGCCACCCACCTGACCTTCATGGACGGGGCCGATCAGCTGACGCTCAATGGCCTCGGCGGCGACGACGTCATCGACGCGAGTGGGCTCGCCGCCGGCGTGCTGCAGCTGACGATCAACGGCGGAACCGGCAACGACACCATCCGCGGCAGTCAGGGCGACGACCTGATCACCGGCGGCGACGGCAACGACGTCGCGCTGATGGGCGCGGGCAACGACACGTTCACCTGGAATCCGGGCGACGACAACGACACGATCGAGGGCCAGGGCGGCAGCGACACCCTGCTGTTCAACGGCGCCAACATCGCCGAAACCATCAACATCTTCGCGAACGGCGCGCGCGCCGAGCTGGCCCGAGACGTCGCCTCCGTCACGATGGACACGCACGGCGTCGAGACGATCGCGTTCGATGCGCGTGGCGGCGCCGACAAGATCACTGTCGATGACATGAGCGGCACCGACGTGACGCAGGTGAAGATCGATCTCGGCGCGGTCCCCGGCACCGCGGGCGGCGACGGCGCGGTCGACAACATCGTGATCAACGGCACCAGCGGGGACGATATCATCACGCTTTCGCTCAACAGCGATGGCGCGCTGGTGATCGACGGTCTGGCAAGTCAGGTCGTGATCGAGAATTTCGACTTCAACGACACGATCACCATCAACGGCCTCGCCGGCGACGACGTGATCGAGGCGTCGGGCGTCGGCCCGGGCGGGCCGCACCTCGTTCTCGACGGCGGCGCCGGCAACGACGTGCTCATCGGCAGCGCGGGCAACGATACGCTGCTCGGCGGGCTCGGCGACGACGTGCTGATCGGCGGCGGCGGCGTCGACGTGCTGGACGGAGGGCCCGGCGACAACGTCGTGATCCAGTCGTTGCTCGCCCATGCGAGCTTCCATTCGGGCACGCTGGTCTGAGCGGGCGGTCGCAAATGCCTGAAGCGCGACGAGATTGATGGATCATCGTCGCGCTTCGGCGCTCCCATTTGCGCGGGCTTTGACGTCCATGCGAGTCCTGATATCCTTCAGCACAGCACCGCTCGACGAGCGATGCCGTCAATCGTTGAACAAGTGCGGCTTGAAGGATGCGGATGAGAAGCGCGACGCTCTTGGCTTTCGGCCTCATGTTGATCGGCGTCTGGTCGCAGGACAGGGCGAGCGGGCAGACTTCGGTCGCGCCGCCGGTTTCGCTTGTTCCGCCAACTGCCTCGCCGCCGCGCGCGAACACCAAGAATTCCAGGATTCCGCCGGCGGCTTCCGGCAGAGAGGCGTCACCATCCGTCGTCGGTCGGCCGGCACCGAATTCGGCGGCCGATTACGATGGCTTCAGCGCCGCGGACGACACTGACACCCCAAGTCAGGTGACACCGCCTGTGAGGTCCCGTGCCACAAAGGGCTCCAGCTCCTATCCAGATGCAGGCAGCCTCGACCAGGAGGACGAGGCGTTGAAACGCAAACTGACGATCTGCCGAAATTGCAAATAGCAGGTTCATGGCCCGGATGGAGCGAGGCGAAATCCGGAGAGCAACTCCCGCGGATGCGGTTATCCCGGACTACGCCGCGCTCGATCCGAACTATGGCAGTCCGCTGCATAGCTGACTGTCGCCTGCCCACGCTTTACCCACCCGGCATTTCCTGATCCTCTCTTCGCAACCGGCCGGACCAACCGGCCAAGCCTTGAGGAGAGAGACGCCATGAAGCTCGGCACCGCCATTGCGGAAATCATGAGGCGCGAGGGAATCGAGATCCTCTGCGGCTATCCGGTCAACCACCTGATCGAGCATGCGGCGAAAGCCGAGATCCGCCCTGTGATGGTGCGGCAGGAGCGCGTCGGCATCCACATGGCGGATGCGATTTCGCGGGTGACCTCGGGACGCAGCATCGGCGCGTTCTGCATGCAGCATGGGCCCGGTGCCGAGAATGCGATGGGCGGCGTCGCGCAGTGCTTTGGCGAATCCGTGCCGGTGCTGGTGCTGCCGATGGGCTATCAGCGCAGGCTTGCGCATATCGAGCCGAACTTCAATTCCAGCGAGGCGATGAAGCCGTTCGCGAAATCGTCGGAGCCGATCATCCTCGCCGCGGAAGTCGCCAACATCTTCCGCCGCGCCTTCACCAAGCTGAAGAACGGCCGCGGTGGTCCCGTGATCGTCGAAATCCCCTCCGACATGTGGAACGAGGAGGTGCCGGAGCCGCTCGACTACACGCCGGTGCTGCGGACCCGCTACGGCGCGGACCCTGTTCACGTGAAGGAGGCGGCCGGCCTGCTCGTCAACGCTAAGCGTGCGGTGATCTATGCCGGCCAGGGCGTGCATTACGCTCAAGCCTGGCCGCAGTTGAAGCGGCTCGCGGAGCGGCTGGCGATCCCCGTCACCACCAGCCTTGGCGGCAAATCGTCGTTCCCGGAAACGCATCCGCTCTCGCTCGGCTCCGGCGGCCTTGCGGTCCCCCGCGCGGTGCCGAGGTTTTTGAGCGAAGCCGACGTCATCTTCGGCATCGGCTGCTCGTTCACTGAAACAAACTTCGGCATCGCGATGCCGAAGGGCAAGACCATCATCCACTCCACGCTCGATCCCAACCATCTCAACAAGGATGTGGAGGCCAGGATCGGCCTGGTCGGCGATGCCGGCCTCGTGCTCGATGCGCTGCTGGAGGAGATCGGCAAGACCGTCACCACGGATCGCGATGCTTCCGCGGTCGCGGCCGAGATCGCGGCCTCGCACAAGGAGTGGCTGGCGAAATGGATGCCGAAGCTCACCAGCAATGACGCGCCGCTCAGCCCCTATCGCGTGCTCTGGGATTTGCAGCACACCGTCGACATCGAGAACACCATCATCACGCATGATGCCGGCAGCCCGCGCGACCAGCTCTCGCCGTTCTGGAAGTCGGTAAAACCCCTCACCTATCTCGGCTGGGGCAAGACGACGCAGCTCGGCTACGGCCTCGGCCTTGCGATGGGCGCAAAACTGGCAAAGCCCGACAAGCTCTGCATCAATGTCTGGGGCGATGCTGCCATTGGTTTTACGGGCATGGATTTCGAGACCGCGGTGCGCGAGCGCATCCCGATCATGTCGATCCTGCTCAACAATTTCTCGATGGCGATCGAACTGAAGGTGATGCCGGTCTCGACCGAAAAATATCGCTCGACCGACATTTCCGGCGACTATGCCGCAATGGCGCGGGCCTTCGGCGGCTATGGCGAGCGGGTGTTGAGGCCGGAGGACATCATCCCCGCGATCAAGCGCGGCATCCAGAAGACGCAGGAGGGCGTCCCGGTGCTGCTGGAGTTCATCACCAGCAAGGAGACCGAGGTGTCGCGACCGGGGACGTGAGACGGGCCGGGTCTTGGCGGCAAGGCTGTGAGCGCTGGCTCCGGCCGCGGAAGATGTGATAATCCGGCCCGGTGCCGCGCCTGTCGCGGCATCGAGCCGGATCAGGAATGACGACCCCTTCCCAAAAACTCGAGGAACTGGAGCGCCGATTGCAATCGGCCGCAGCCGAGAACGCGCAGCTGCGCAGCGAGCTTGCGATCGCGCGGGATCGCCAGAGCGCCAGCGCCGAGATCCTGCGCAATATCGCAGCCTCGCCCTCCGATGCCCGGCCGGTCTTCGCGGCGATTGCGTCCAGCTCCAAGCGCTTGCTCGACGGCTTCTCCGCCACCGTGCTTCAATTCATCGGCGACGAGCTGCATCTCGTGGCGTTCACGCCGACCAGCCCGGAGGCGGATCAAGGGCTCAAGGCCTCGTTCCCGCGCAAGATTGCGGACTTCCCGACCTTTGCCCTGGTGCGTGGCGGCGAGACCATCCAGTTTCCCGACAGCGAAGCCGACGACGTCCCACAGCTGAACCGCGAGCTGGCGCGGCTGCGCGGCTTCCGCAGCGTGCTGTTCATGCCACTGATGAACCGGGGCACGCCGGTCGGCATGATCAGCGTCACGCGCGCCGTAACAGGCGCGTTCGCGCCCGACCTCGTGCAGCTGCTCCAGACCTTTGCCGACCAGGCTGTGATCGCGATCGAGAATGCACGTCTGTTCAACGAGACGCGCGAAGCGCTCGAGCGTCAGACCGCCACGGCGGACATTTTGAAGGTGATGGCGGCCTCGCCCTCCGACGTGCAGCCGGTGTTCGACGCCATCGCCGCCAACGCCAACCGGCTGATCGGCGGCTTTTCCACGGCGGTGCTGCGCTACGCCGACGGCGCCGCGCACCTCGCCGCATTCACGCCGACCGATCCGGCCGGCGATCGCGTGCTCCATGCCTCGTTCCCGGTGCCGTTCGCGCGATTCCCGCCCTACCAGCTGGTGGCCAAGGGTGCCGCCGCGCAATTGCCCGACACCGAGCTGGAGCCGGCCGCACGCGATATCGCGCGTGCGCGGGGCTATCGCAGCATGCTGTTCGCACCCTTGATGAGCGAGGGCGAGGCCATCGGCATCATCATTGCGACGCGCCGTGCGACCGGCGCGTTTGCAGAGCATCACGTGCGGCTGCTGCAGACCTTCGCCGACCAGGCGGTGATCGCGATCAAGAACGTCAGCCTGTTCAACGCCACCAGGGAAGCACTGGAACGCCAGACCGCGACCGCCGACATCCTCAAGGTGATCGCGGCCTCGCCCGCCGACGTCACGCCGGTGTTCCAGGCGATCTCCGACAGCGCCAAGGCGCTGATCGGCGGGCACTCCTCCACCGTCACCCGCCTCAATGACGGCATGCTGCATCTGGCCGCCTTCACCACCGACAATGAGGCCGGCAACGCCGATCTGCTCAGCTCCTTCCCGGCGTCGCTGTCGTCGTCTGGCATTCACAGCCGGGTGGCGACAAGCGGACAGTATTCCTTCCGCAGCGACATGCAGAACGAACCCGACCTCACCGACGCCATGAAGGAGCTGGCGCGGACGCGCGGCTATCGCAGCATCCTCGTGGTGCCGATGCTGCGCGACGGCGTTGCGATCGGCACCATTGCCGTCACGCGGCCGGAACCCGGTCACTTCCCGGACAAGGCGATCAACCTGCTCAAGACCTTCGCCGACCAGGCCGTGATCGCGGTCGAGAACACGCGCCTGTTCAACGAGGTTCAGGACCGCACGCGCGAGCTTGCCCGATCGCTCGACGATCTGCGCGCGGCGCAAGACCGGCTGGTCCAGACCGAGAAGCTGGCATCGCTCGGCCAGCTCACCGCCGGCATCGCGCATGAGATCAAGAACCCGCTCAACTTCGTCAACAATTTTGCCTCGCTCTCCGCCGAATTGACCGACGAGCTGAACGAGGTGCTCGCACCCGCCGCCCTTGCGGACGATATCCGCAGCGAAGTCGACGAGCTCACGGGGCTACTGAAGGACAACCTCGAAAAAATCGTGCAGCACGGACGGCGCGCCGATTCCATCGTCAAGAACATGCTGCTGCATTCGCGCGAGGGCGGCGGCGAGCATCGCCTGAGCGACATCAACGCGGTGGTCGAGGAGAGCCTCAACCTCGCCTATCACGGCGCGCGGGCCGAGAAGCCGCAGTTCGACGTGACGCTCGAACGCGACCTCGATCCGGCTGCAGGCTCGGCCGATGTGTTCCCGCAGGAGATCACCCGGGTACTGCTGAACCTGATCTCGAACGGATTCCATGCCGTCGCCAAGCGCAAGGCGGAGAACGAGGCCGCCGGTTACGCGCCGGTCGTGACCGCCGCGACCCGCGACCGCGGCGATCACATCGAGATCCGCATTCGCGACAACGGCACGGGCATCCCGGACGAGGTGAAGGAAAAGATGTTCAATCCGTTCTTCACCACCAAGCCGGCCGGCGAAGGCACCGGGCTCGGATTGTCGATGAGCCACGATATCGTGGTGAAGCAGCACGGCGGCACGATCGACGTCGCGACCGAGCCGGGCAAGTTTACCGAATTCACGATCGTGCTGCCGCGCAAGAGTGGTCTGTCAGACAACAGCTGAGGATAATTCACGCGGTGGGTGCTTTCAGCAAACTGGCGTGGCTCATTCGGCGGCAATTGCTGTCGTTGTCCGGCGTCGGCCTCATGCTGGGTGCCCTGTTCTTCGCGGCCGCGCTGACGCCGACGCTGATCCCGCGGAGCTATCTCACGCAGGGCGCCATCGCCGGCGCCTGCTTCGGGATCGGCTATCTCGCCGGCAATGTCTGGCGCTGGCTGTGGCACTATCTCGAATTGCCCGAGCCGTCGGCGCGCCTGAGATCGACCGCAAACGCGCTGGTCGCGGCCGCCTGCCTGCTCGTCGTCATTCTTTTTCTGTGGCGGGCGGCCGAATGGCAGAACTCGATCCGCGCCGTCATGAAGCTGGCGCCGGTCGAGACCGCCCATCCGCTCAAGGTCTGCGTCATCGCCCTGATGACGTTCGTCATCCTGCTGCTGCTGGCGCGGCTGTTCGCGCTTGCCGCCCGCTTCACCGCCGCGCGTACGAGGCGCGTCGTTCCGCGGAGAATCGCGAACGTTATCGGCGTGCTCGCCGCGGGCCTGTTGTTCTGGTCGATCGCCAGCAATGTCCTGATCCGCACGGCATTCAACGCGCTCGATTCGTCCTTTCGCGAAGTCGACGCCTTGCTCGAGCCCGAGCGGCCACAGCCGACCGCGCCCGAACGGACAGGAAGTCCCGCCTCGCTGGTGAAGTGGACGCAGCTTGGACGCATGGGGCGCAGATTTATCGCCTCAGGGCCGACCGCAACCGAGATCAGCGCCGTTACGGGAAGGCCCGCACGGGAGCCCGTGCGGGTCTATGTGGGCCTTGGCGGCGCCAAGACGGCGCAAGCGCGCGCCAGGCTTGCGCTCGACGAGCTCAAGCGGCAGCACGGTTTTGAACGCGAGACACTCATCGTCGTCACGCCGACCGGAACCGGCTGGATCGACCCTGCCGCGATGGACACCGTCGAATATCTCCACCATGGCGACGTCGCCAGTGTCGCGATGCAGTATTCCTATCTCAACAGTCCGCTGTCGCTGCTGTTTCAGCCCGAATTCGGAGCAGAAGCGGCGCGCGCCCTGTTTTCCGAAATTTACAGCTATTGGACGACGCTGCCGAAGGATCGGCGGCCGAGGCTGTACCTGCATGGACTGAGCCTCGGCGCGATGAACTCGGAGAAATCCGCAGAGCTGTTCGAGACGATTGGCGATCCGATTGCGGGCGCACTTTGGAGCGGTGCGCCGTTCGAAAGTCGCATCTGGCGCTCGATCACCGCGAACCGCAATCCGGGCTCGCCGGCCTGGCTGCCGGAATTCCGCGACGGCCGCTTCGTCCGCTTCATGAACCAGAATGGACCAACGGTGCCGGCAGATGCGCCCTGGGGCCCGATGCGCGTCGTCTATCTGCAATATGCGAGCGACGCGATCACCTTCTTCGCCTATCGCGACGCCTATCAAGCCCCTGACTGGATGACGGTGCCGCGCGGGCCGGATGTGTCACCGGAGCTGCGATGGTATCCCGTCGTGACGATGCTGCAGCTCGCCCTCGACATGGCAGTCGCGACCAATACGCCGATGGGCTTTGGCCACGTCTACGCGCCCGAACACTACGTCGATGCCTGGGTAGCCGTCACCGATGTCCATGATTGGTCCGCCGACGCACTGGCGCAGCTCAAGACCCATCTTGCAGCGGCGGCGCGAAAGGCCGCCGAGGGTAACGTCGCGGAGGAGCCTTACGCCGATCGAGGCGGCTAGCCTACTCCGCCATCTCGACGTGCTTGGTGACGGAAGGGCCAGCCAGCGGCCGCTCCTCCATCGCGATCAGGCAGAGCGCGGCACCGGTCATCAGCGCGGTGGCGGCGCCGAAGACGTAACGGAACGCGTGCCGCATGTCGTCGGCGGGAATCGCGACGGCGCCTGCGGCGTGATGCTCGCCGGCGAGCGGAACGTCGATGCCGAGCGCGATCAGCAGGATGGCTGCGAAAGCGGCGACCGTGAAGGACGACATCAGCGAGCGGAAGAAGTTCAAGGCGCCGGTGATGGTGCCGACCTGCGGCCGCGCGACCGAATTCTGTACTGAGACCACGCAGACCGGAAAGGTGGTGCCGAGGCCGAGCGCAAACGCCGCCATCAGCGTCAGCAGGCCCCATAGCGGGAGCGTTGTCAGCGTGAGACCAAGGCCGCACAGCGCGGCCCAGGAGGTGCCGATGATGGCGACGCGCTTGTAGTGCTTGGCCCGCGCCATCGTACGGCCGGCGATGGCCGCACCGCAGGTCGAGACGGCCGCGAGCGGAATGAGCGCAAGGCCCGCCTCGCTGGCGCTGAGGTGATAGACGGATTCGTAATAGAGCGGGAGCTGGACCGTGAGGCCCGTGATGGCGCCGAGAGCGCAACCGCCGGCCGTCAGCCCGAACGGCACGACACGTCCGCCGAGCAGCGGCAGCGGCAGGAACGGCTCGTCGGCGCGACGCGCGTGCCAGACGAAGGTGACGACGAGCGCGACCGCGCCGCCCACCATCGCGAGCACCGTCGGCGACAGCCAGGGAAAGCGCGTGCCGCCCCAGGTCAGCACCAGCATGAAGACGACGGCGGAGGCCATCAGCAGAACGCCGCCGAGCCAGTCGACCTTGCGCTTGCGGTGGAATACCGGGATCTTCTTCATCTTCGGCAGCAGCAGCGCGAGCGCCGCGGCCGTCAGCGGCAGATTGATCCAGAAGATCATCGACCAGTGCAGATGCTCGGCGAACACACCGCCGATGACCGGGCCCAAGATGCCGCCGACCATCCACACGCTGGAGAAATAGGCCTGGTACTGGCCGCGCTCGCGCGGGCTCACGACGTCCGAGATCACGGTCTGCACGACAGGCATGATGCCGCCGCCGCCGAGCCCCTGAAGGCCGCGCGCCAGGATCAGCATCGGCATGTTCGGCGCGATCGCGCACAGCACCGAGCCCGCGACGAACAGGCTGAGCGAGATGATGATCATGGCGCGCCGGCCGTAGATGTCGCTCAAGGTGCCGAACACCGGCGCGACCGCGGTCGAGGCGAGCAGATAGGCGGTGATGACCCAGGAGAGATTGGAGACGTCCTGAAACTGGCGTCCGATGGTCGGCAGCGCAGTCGCCACGATGGTCTGGTCGAGGGCGGCCAGGAACATCGTCAGCATCAGACTGATGACGATGGTGCGGACCTCATCCTGTGACAGCGGCGCCGGCGGCGCGATCGACGGGGCGTCATCGACGCTGATGACTTCACTCGGAAGCCGGGACAGCTCTTCGGCGATATCGTCGGGCAAAGTCTGGATATCGGCAGAACTGCTCTGCCGTTCGAACTTGTTCATCTCGATCGGACGTCGTAGGGCGGCGCAACGCCGCGAAGGGGATTCGTTCTACCGAAACAACATAGACGGCAAAGTCCTTCTCCGGCAGGCACCGCCGCGCATGGGTGCATCCCACCGACGCGCCATCGCGTTTGCGTGAGTGACGTTCCTGGCCTCCCAGTCCGGGCGCTCGGGACGGCTTCAGAAAGCCGCCCCCGTAAAGTCCCGGACCCTACAGGCCCAGCGGCTCGAGCAGATCGATCAGATGCGGCTTGTCGGGATCGACGATCACCACTTTTTTGGCGAGCTTGGGATTGTTCTTGAAGAGAGCGCCAAGGCTGTGTTTTGCCGGCGACCAATTCTCCCTGACCGGCTTCTTTGACGCCGGATTTTTCTTCTTTCGGGCCTTTTCCTTGGCTTGCTCCTTTTCCCAGTCTGCTTGTCGCGCGATATCGATTTCATCGACCGGATACGTAAGGTGGATCGTGTAGTCAGCGTCGACGCCCCGAGCCTGCAGCAGCATCTCGAGCGTGGCACGTTCGGGATTGCCATGCTCGCCATCGCCGGAGAAGACGTAGTGATCGGCCGGCACGCGCTCGAAGAAGATCGTCTCCATGTTGTTATCGCTGCCATGGTGCGGAACCTTCAAGAGATCAACGTGCTTCTTGCCGCCCTCTTTCAATAGCCCGGCCAGCTCCATTCCCTCCAGAATCTTGTCGCCTCGGGCGTCGCCCGTCAGCAGCATCGACTGGCCCGCGAGTTCGGCGAGGACGACGATGCTGGACAGGTTCGGAATGGACTCATCGACGAAAGCCGCCAGCGCGGCTTCGGGCGACTTCTTTTTTTTCTCTTTTTGCGCAAGCAGCCATTTGTCATGTTCCTCCTGCAGGGCAAGCAGTTCCGGCTGCATCGGCCCAACCACCGTTATCGTCAGGTCGCCGAGCGTCACCGGCTTCGCAATTTCGGCCGCAAGGATCAGCTTGCCCTTGAATTTGTGGTTGGGCCTCCAGCCGAGGGCCTCGGCATCGTCCCGCAAGGTGCGCCCCTGCGGAATGCTGGACAGCACTTCGACCGTTTGATGCATGTCCTCGTCTTCGATCTCGGCGTCATCCCTGAGCATGCTGGCTCCGAAGCTCGCCAGCACGCTCCCGGAATCGATGCCCGCCTCACCTGCCGCAGCCGTCGTCTCGACCGACGCGGTGCCGAAACCTGCCACCAGTTCATGGGGCTTGGTCTTGAGCAGATCATCGAAACTGTTGTGCCACAGGCTGGTCACGTCGAGCCGCACATCGGGGCTGTTGGTGCGCTGCTCCTTGGTGAGGTCGAGAATTCCCTTGATGTGGTCGTCGTCGACATGGCTCACCATGACGACGTCGACCGGTAAGGGCGCGTCTTCATCGAGCTCACGCGCTTCGTGAACGAGCTTCAGCCGCGGCTTGAGAAACGGCTTGTAGACATTGGACGGACCGCCATCGATCAGGATGAGGTGCGGATCCCCATCCGGTCCGAAATGGAGCATCAGGCAATCGCCCTTGCGGGCGCGCAAGACGTCGAGACTGAAGATCATCTTCACCTCCCTAGATGGATTGAAACGCGCGCAGAACGTCCAGCATGCCGTGGCCCTGGAAACTGCGTTCGCGACCGAGATCGGTCGCGCTTTCGCATAGGATACGCTTGACCCGCCGAGGCTGGCCGATCAGTTCCTCGTAACGCGCGAGCAGCATCGCAGCGGCGCCACTGACGTGCGGCGCGGCCATGCTGGTACCGGATTCGGGTCCCCACTCCTGGTGATCGCCGCCGACGACACACGATTGCACCCGCTCCCCCGGCGCCACCAGATCCGGCTTGAGGCGACCATCGCCCGTCGGGCCACGGCTCGAGAAGAAGCTCACACCATAGGTGTGCGGCCAGTTGCCGTGCGTGGACCCGACCGTGATGACGCTCTCGCTATTTCCCGGATCCGTGATGCTGAACGCGGCATAGCTTTCGAAAACGCCGCCGTCGGTTGTCGTGAGCTTCTGGAAGCCGCGATTACCCGCCGCGGCCACGACCACGACCCCGCTCTCCACGAGCCTCTCGCATTCGTTGCACACCGGCGTGCGCCCACAGGCGTAATTGCGAACGTTGTGCGGGATCGACAGGCTGAGATTGGCGCCGTGAATCGTGATGTAGTTGTGCCGCTCGTTCACGTAGCGAATGTATTGTAGCGCGGCGATGACCGCGAATTCAGTATCATCGATGGTCTTGCCCAGAACACGGAAATCGTAGATGCGGATGTCGGGACACATGCCGTCGGGATGGTTGGTCCTGCTTCCATCGGCGCCGATGATCCCCGCGACGTGGGTGCCATGCGGGCTGACCGGCTGCGGTGGATTCTTGAGCGTGATCAGCTTTTCGACGATCCCCCAGTTGATGGGGCGTTTTGCCCTTGCGTTCGCGGCAATCTCCTTCAGATAGTCCGACGCCGCGGCGGGTTCGATGCCGGCGGCATTCGCAATTTCCTCGAGTTCGGCGGCGGCGATGTCGTTTTCGTCGTTGCTGACAATCTCGCGAATCCTCGTGAAATCGAATGTCTTCCTGACGCGCGATCTGTCAGGCTTGTCCGGCTCGGCGAAGGCCTCGTGCCCGGCGTCGATGCCGGAATCGAGCACCGCCCAAATGATGTTCTTGCAGTTCACGTTGAACAGGGAGTGCGCGGCATCGGCCTTCACGGCCGGCACGGAGCGGTCGAGCGCCGCCGACGCGACGCGGTTGAGCGAGACCTGGAAGATGTAGCCTTCGCTCCCGGCTTCGTCGTCGTCGGGATCGTCCGATGCAAGCGCTTTAGGATTGGCCTGAATCACTCCGTAAAGCTCGAACATGCTTGCGATGATTTCGGGGACATGGGGAAGATAGGCGCGGAACGCCTCATCGATCTGGAGCCGCGGCAGATGCGGCACCGGCTCAGGCGGGGCGCTGCCCGGAATGGTCGGACGCTCGAGCTTGCCGATCCAATAGATCAAGCCCGCGAGCGCGATGTACCTTTCGAGCGACGTAAAGTTTTTCTGATCGTCGCCGCGCTGGTCAGGCTCTCGCTGCAGCAACGCGTGCAGGTTGGCCTTGTCGATCTTCAGTATTCTTTCCTGAAGCTTGGACTGGCTCCACCATTGCGTCAGAGGCACGAGGATGCGGAGCACTTCGTCGAAATACAGCCTCGCCCCCACGAGGCCCTGCAGATAGGCAACCTTCGCCCTCACCTTCGGCCGCTTCGATGGCGGCGGATCTTCGGCCTGGCGCTCCTGCAGGCGCAGATCTATCCCCCGCGGGATGATTTGGGCAACGGCCGCTGCGGTGACGTTCTTGTGCGGCGTTATCAACACGTCCTGAACGAGGCCCGGATCAAGCGCATAAGCGGCCCAGACGTCACCCAACAAGGGGGAATCCTGGAGCACGCGGCGGTCGTCGACGGGGCCTAACAGGATATGCTCGACGAGTTCCGCCGGAACCGAGAACTGCAGAGGCCTGTCCGCCTTGGTGCCAGCATCGCTCGGCGGAGGCTGAGTCGTGCCGGACTGCGGCTTTGGGGTCGGTGCATTTGCAGGTGCGCTCGAACCGGATGCGGCTCCCTCCGTCGCGGTCGATAGGGGCGCATCTGCCGATTTCGGCGCGCCCCGACGCGATCCACGTCCCTGCTTGCGTTGCTTTGCCACGTTCGAACCTCTGCGTCAGACCCCAGACTGCGGATAGGGGAAGGCCGGCGGCGGCCCGACCGCCGCCACATGCTTGCGCACAGCCGCATCGCAAACCGCGTAACCCCAGTTGATCAACTGTTCCTGGGTTTTCGGGTCGAGCTTCTTCAGCCGCGTCGGCAACTCGGCCAGCCGCATCGTGCGATCCGGTGGACAGTTGAGTGCATCAAACAGCTGGTAATCGGCAATGTCGGTGCGGATGCCCCAATAGGCGCCCTTGCGCGTTCCGGACTTGAAGGAGTCGACGACCTGGCGCTTGCGCAGCGAACGCACCTGGTTGTCGATCAGATTGAGAACCCTGTAGGAATGCCGCGGCCAGTCCGTCTCCGGCCGTTCCTCTTCCTGGGTCTTGCCGCCGGCATCACTGACTAGAACGGTCTGGTGCCGCTTCCATGCTGTCTCCAAGCCGAGATTGTCATAGACCCCACCGTCGCTGAGAACGACGCGCGTCGTGAATGGCGGGCGTTGGAGATCGAGCCCGGTGCCCGGCACGAAGTCCGCGTCCTTGAGGCGCAGTTCGAACGGGGACAGGACCGGTGGAAACGCGGACGACGCAGCGACCGCCTGCGCCAGGAGAATCTTCGGATTCTTCACCTCGCCAACTCGGTAGTCGCGCATATAGGGCTTCATGAAACGCCAGAGAACGCCCGATTGCACATTGGTCGCGTTGATCACGAAGCGCGGCTCGTCAGGCATGTCCTGCAGCGTCTTGCCGTGAAAGAGGTGATCGTCGTACGCCTCGGCGATACGGTCGCCGATGCTGCCCGGTAACAGCGCGCCCAGGATGACCGACTCGGCGTCGATTGTGACGCCGGCGAAGGCGCGCAACGGCGCGACGAATTTCGGAATGAAATCGCTGTTGACGCTGCCAGGTTTGAAACTGAGGCCGGGCCACGCCAGCGCTAACATGCCGGCAGTGATCGACCCGCCTGAAACGCTCGATATGCGCTTAACGTTCTCCAGCAGCCCCGTCTCATAGAGGCGCCAAAGGACGCCGATATGAAACACCATGGCGCGATATCCTCCGCCGGAAAGGCAAAGCGCGGTGGTCGGTTCCGGTGGCTTGTTCTCGTCGTCCGTCGGTATCGGGTGAACCGGATCAATATTCATCGGACCCCTCAAAAATTTAGGGTACCTCAATAACTCGAAACAACCTGAATAATTCCAGCCTTAAATCTACAACCAGATTAGCGCCTCAACCCTTGAATGTGAAGTGCCTCTGCATGCGACCGCTGCGCACAGCTGCTCAGGGCCGCTTCTTCAAGCGGGCTCGTTTCGGCAGCAAGGCCGGCCATTGCACGATGTGGTCCTCGAGCTCCTCGTCCGGGATCTCCTCCTCGCTGCCTTCGACCCGGCCGCGTACGGAGACGCCGGCTTCATGCACTGTGTTGGGATCGCCGGACACCAGCGGATGCCACCAATAGAGGTCGCGGCCCTCGGCAACGAGCTTGTAGCCGCAGCTCGGCGGCAGCCAATTCAGGGTGCGGACATTGGCCGGCGTCAGCCGGACGCAATCCGGAACCTTGTCGGACCGATTCGGATAGTCCTTGCAGGCGCAGCTGGCACCATCGAGCAGCTTGCAGCCGATATGGGTGAAATAGATCTCGCCGGTGTCCTCGTCCTCGAGCTTGTTCAGGCAGCAGCGCCCGCAGCCGTCGCACAGGCTTTCCCATTCGTGCCCCGACATCTCTTCCAACGTCTTGGTTTTCCAGAAGAATCCTTCCTGGCCTGAAGGTCGTTTGGGAACTGCGGTCATGCGCCTCAACAAAAGTTCAAAAGAGCTACGGCAACGCCATCTAGGGCGTGCGGCCGGGGTGGTGCAAGCAACGCACCTTTGAGGCCCGTAATGACCCGGGGTCAATTAGGCCTGTTGTTCAAAATCGCGAGCGTGACCATTGGTTTATGGGCTCCGCTCGGCTAGAAGGAACAGCAAGTCCCTCGGATGCTGGCCGGGCGCCTTGGGTTTGCCGCAACATTCCCCCAAGACGTCTCGATGCCGCCCCGGCCGGGTGCTTGAACGCTTTCGAAGCGAGCCTCAAGGGTTCTAGGTGCGCCAGATCATACCACCGCATTGGAAGCAGAAGGTCCGGAACTTCTTCCTGGACCTCGATGCGCGCATCGACTCCTCGCTGTTCTCCTCGGCCAAGGGCATCCGCGAGCTCTACGAGCGCTACTCGACCTTCATGGACCGCTTCTATGTCGGGCGGTGGAAGCGCTGGGTGTTCATCGAGCCGCTGTCGGAGGCCGCGACCCTCGGCCTCGGCGGCCTGGTCGTGATGCTCACCCTCGCCATCCCCGCCTTCCGCGAGACCGCGGACGAGGACTGGCTGAAGAAGTCCGATCTCGCGGTGACCTTCCTCGACCGCTACGGCAACCCGATCGGCAGCCGCGGCATCAAGCACAACGACTCGATCCCGCTTGAAGATTTTCCTGACGTGCTGATCAAGGCGACGCTGGCGACCGAAGACCGCCGCTTCTACGAGCATTTCGGCATCGACATCGCCGGCACCGCGCGCGCGCTCGTCACCAACGCCCAGGCCGGCGGCGTCCGCCAGGGCGGCTCATCGATCACCCAGCAGCTCGCCAAGAACCTGTTCCTGAGCAACGAGCGCACCATCGAACGCAAGGTCAACGAGGCCTTCCTCGCGGTCTGGCTGGAATGGCGCCTGACCAAGAACGAGATCCTCAAGCTGTATCTCGACCGCGCCTATATGGGCGGCGGCACCTTCGGCGTCGACGGCGCGGCGCATTTCTACTTCAACAAATCCGCGCGCGACGTGACGCTGGCGGAAGCTGCGATGCTGGCCGGCTTGTTCAAGGCGCCGACCAAATACGCACCCCACATCAACCTGCCCGCCGCCCGCGCCCGCGCCAACGTCGTGCTCGACAACCTCGTCGATGCCGGCTTCATGACCGAGGGCCAGGTGTTCGGCGCCCGCCGCAACCCCGCCTTCGCGGTCGACCGCCGCGACGAGGCTTCGCCGAACTACTATCTCGACTACGCCTTCGACGAGATGCGCAAGCTGGTCGATACGTTCCCGAAGTCGTACACCGAGCGCGTCTTCGTGGTTCGTCTTGCCATGGACGCCAACGTGCAGAAGGCCGCCGAAGACGCGGTCGAGAACCAGCTGCGCCAGTTCGGCCGCGACTATCACGCGACGCAGGCCGCGACCGTCGTGTCCGATCTCGACGGCGGCATCCGCGCCATGGTCGGCGGCCGCGACTACGGCGCCAGCCAGTTCAACCGCGCCACCGACGCCTACCGCCAGCCTGGCTCCTCGTTCAAGCCCTACGTCTACACCACCGCGCTCCTGAACGGCTTCACGCCGAACTCGATCGTGGTCGACGGCCCGGTTTGCATCGGCAATTGGTGCCCGCAGAATTATGGCCACTCCTATTCCGGCTCGGTGACCCTGACGCAGGCGATCACGCGCTCGATCAACGTCGTGCCGGTGAAGCTCTCGATCGCGATCGGCCAGAAGGAGCAGCCGAAGGCGCCGAACCCGGCCAAGATCGGCCGCGCCAAGATCGTCGAGGTCGCACGCCGCTTCGGCCTCAAGGCGCCGCTGCCCGACACGCCGTCGCTGCCGATCGGCTCGGACGAAGTCACCGTGCTTGAGCACGCGGTCGCCTACGCGACCTTCCCCAATCGCGGCAAAGCGGTGACGCCGCATTCGGTGCTCGAAGTGCGCACCGGCGCGGGCGACCTCGTCTGGCGCTGGGACCGCGACGGGCCGAAGCCGCGGCAGGCGATCCCCGCTTCCGTTGCCGCCGACATGGCCGGCATGATGAGCCACGTCGTCAGCGAAGGCACCGCGCGCCGCGCAGCCCTCGACGGCATTCCGACCGCGGGCAAGACCGGCACCACGAACGCGTATCGCGACGCCTGGTTCGTCGGCTACACCGGCAATTTCACCTGCGCGGTGTGGTACGGCAACGACGACTATTCGCCGACCAACCGCATGACCGGCGGCTCGCTGCCGGCGCAGACCTGGCACGACATCATGCTCGCGGCGCATCAGGGCGTCGAGGTCCGGGAGATCCCCGGCATCGGCATGGGCCAGAAGCTGCCGCCGCAGCATGTCAGCAACGCGCAGGCCAATGCGGCGCCGAAGATCCTGGAGACCAAGCCGGGTCCGCCGCCGGTGCTGACCAAGCGCGGCGCCGACATCCTGGTGCGCGTCGAGAAGCTGCTGGATGACGCGGCCAAGATCGCAAAGAAATCGGCCGATGCCGGCACCAAGCCGGCCGGGCCGTCCTCGGCGACGAGCGCGCTCGCCTTCCCGCAGAATTATGCGGAAGAGAATGCCAACGCCTCCGTCCCGCGCAAGAACTGATCGAAACAAGTGCGGCTGATCCTGATCACATTGACGGCCCTTCTGCTCGCGACCGTGGTCGGCGTCGGCGCCACCTGGATGACGACGACGCGCGGCACCGAGATCGGCGCGCTGACGATCGGCGCCTGGACCGCGCGGCCGCGCACCGGCACCGCCGACGTCGATCCCTATTCGCGCGCCACCATCGTGCGCAACGGCGAGCTGCCGATCGGCACCGGCGACGGCGTCGCCTTCACCGCCACCACTGACGACAAGAAGAAGGCGCTCGACGGCCGCTGCGACGTCGTCGTCTCCGGCGTGACGCCGCCGGCGCGGTTCTGGACGCTGACTCTCTATGACCGCAAGGGCCACCTCGTCGCCAATTCGCTCCAGCGCTACGGCTTCACCAGCCAGGAGATCGTGCGGCAGTCCGACGGCTCGTTCGAGATCCGCATCGCCTCGCGCTCGCGCGCCGGCAACTGGCTGCCGACCGGCGGCATCGAGCGCTACGCACTTATGCTGCGCCTCTACGACACGCCGGTTGGCGTGGCCACCCGCACCCAGCGCGATGCGCCGATGCCCACCATCACGACGGCGGGCTGCTCATGATCCGCCTGCTGTTCACCATCGTCGCCGGCATCGTTCTGGGCCTCGTCGTCCATCTCGTCAGCGTGCTGGCGCTGCCGCGGATCGCGACGCAGGATGCCTATTCGCGGCTGACGCCGATGACGAAGCTCAACGGCGTCAGCCAGCTTCCGCTCGCCGATCCGCAGACGTCACCGATGCCGTTCATGGACCCGGCTTTTGCGCTGGCGATCTGCCGCTACGACCTCGCAAGCGGGCCGATCAAGCTCACGGTGCCGGTGAGCCAGGCCTACACCTCGGTGTCGTTCTACACCCGCAACGAGATCGCCTATTACGCCATCAACGACCGCTCGGCGGGCCGCAAGGTGATCGAGCTCGACCTGATGACGGAAGCGCAGCACAACGAACTGCCCGAGGACGAAGAGGTCACCGCGGCCGACCGCCTGATCATCGATTCCCCGTCTACCACCGGCCTGATCGTGATGAAGGCGCTCGCCCCCGAGCCAGGCCTGATGCCGCAGGCGCAGGCAACGCTTGCGGCCGCGAGCTGCGGCCCGCAGACCGAGCAGCCGGCCAAGGCGGAGGCGCCGCGCGGCCGGCGGTGATGCGGGGCGGGTTCGGCACGTCAAAACAAGAATATGAAAAACAACCCCATGCACAGTAGTGGGGGTATTGAACCATTGGCTATTTTGGTTGGCGTGATAACAGGCGCTTGCCGGACTGAAGTCTCCCTGCCCGCCTCACTGTTCAGCTTTGACACGTCGGGCACAACACTGGCAGAATGGCAGCATCGAAAAATTCGTAACACCCGCGCGGAGCAATCCGTCGCGGGTTTTTTCATGTCGGACACAGATTGCCATGATCGAAGGATCGCTATCGTTCCCCCAGCAAGCGAGGCACCAATCCAGCAAAGACCAGCACTGGAACTGGTCGGTGGCCAACTGGATGCGCGATGCGTCTGTTCGGACAATCCAAGTGCGGCCAGCACGGCAGCGTGATCGATTGCGTGCGGAGGATTTGATGGTTGGCCTGGATCAGCCCGCTCGACCCGCATGCAGGAACGCAGCTTCCGCTTTTGGCCATAGCGGACGTTGTCGTGCTCACAGCTGACTTCAACACGTCGCTGTGGATTCCAGGAAAGGTTCTGGTTGCCAACCTTTTCCTTGGAGGCTTGAGGCAAACAAGCGACTTAATCCCGCAGAACACACAGCGAACATGAGGGTTCCAATACCCGACCCGCTGCATTGCGGAACCGAAACTGATGGACGTCGTCCCATAAAGGGAATTCACTGGTTCCACTCATCAGAACTGCCGGTCGCACTCCGATAAGGAGGGAGCCCGTAGCATGATCAGAGAACCCCACTTCGATACCTATTCGATCCCGGCCCGCGTCTGTTTTGCGATTGCCATGGCTGGCGGCGCATTCCTGATCGCCGTGGCAATCACGAGCGTTTACTTCATGGAATAACGTCGGTTGGAACCGCGCAACGGCGCGTGACGTGGAGACTCCATGCCTAAAGAGGTCGCCATAACGCTCTGGTCCCTTGCCGCCGCGTGCGTGGTGGCGTTCAGTGTGGCCGCGCTTGTATCCCCGCATTAGCTCTGACCGAAAATGCACCGAGAACGTGACAAGCGCATATTACAGGAACGGTTAGAACGCTGCCGGAAACTTGCCAGGGATTTCCCCCACGAGCCCACTGCAACGCATTTCAGCAGCTAGAAGCCGATAATTCTCGACGACCTTCGAACGTTAAAGCAAGAACTGAAGTAAGGCCGTCTCAGTTGGCGGCTTCTGTTATTCGGGGGCCGGTCTGGTCGGCTTTTGGCCCTGTGGCTGACTTCCGCTCTTGGCTTCGCACGGTCGGGCTTCCGAGAGCTGAGCGGAATAGCGTCGCGGAGTTGCTGAGGGCGGCGTTTGACCCTAACCAATTATGCAGCGAACCACCTCACCTTCGACAAGGTGACACCTGCAGCACAATCCCCGTCAGAACTTGACCGCTTTGACTCCTGCGCGAATTGCGAGCTGAAGCTCTGGTGCGAAACCATGGCACGCCGATCTTCATTGCGTATCGACTTTGTAAGCCAGAACAGTGCCGTCCATCATCATCGGGATCATGATGATGCCGTCCGACCCCACGCCGAGATCGGCGCTCCCCTTCGCAAGCGGAAGGAGGCGCGTCGGCTTGCCATTGTTCGCAACTTGGAACAGGCCGCCGCTTACCCAGTCGGTGACAAGATAGCCGCCCTTGCCATCGGGCACGACACCATCGAAATTGCCCGCCGGTGTCGAGTCACCAAGAGCAGATACTTTCTTCGTCGCGAGATCGACTACCTTCATGTGGCCGGGCACCTTGGTTGAGAGATCCGGGGCCATCTTGCCCCACGACGCGACCACAAGCCTCCCGTCCTCCGCGAGGAGCCCGTTCGGGTTGTCGAGCGTGTCATCCTGGATCAGGAGAGCCAGCTTGCCGCCGTCGAGCACCCAAATGCTGTTTGTCACCATGTCGGATGCGTAGACCCGTCCCGTCTTGTCAGCGGTGAGGTCGTTCAAGAACTTGGATCCGGGTGCCTCGTATCTCTGGATGATTTCGCCCTTGGCGGTGTCGATTTCCGCAATTCGATCGACGTCTGCGGCGTACAGCTTGCCGTTGGCCAGCGCGAGCCCGGTCGGACTATCAAGGCCTTTGACCCACTCGATTGTCACGACTTTTCCGTCCGGCCCGAGCTTTGAAATGAAGCCGTTGCCATCCTTTTTCATCGGACCGCCGTTGACGTTCGACACATAAATAGCCCCCCGGCTCGGTCAAAGACGACGGACTCGGGCTGCTTGAAGCCACTCGTCTCCCACAGCTTCTGAGGTTCCGCGGCGACGGCATTGAAGGTAAGCATAGCGAACACTAATGCGGAGAGCTGAGGTGTCCTCATGGTCGCCTCCTCGTGATCGCCCCCGAGAGGTAAGCCAAAAGCGCTCAGTCGGTTCCTGGTGACGAGGTGACCTCCGGCGATCAGAGCAGAATCGAAATCGTGACAACCCACCAATTCGGCATCCTCATCGCTTGAGCCTTTCACGCTCGTCTGCCATCCGAGCGGCCTTCCGGCCGCCCCAGAAACAAGGCAGTCAAGTCGCCCGGCCTCGATGTGTCGGCCGTCCTCCTCGCCACCGCCGACGAGGTGATCGAATGATATCGCCTATTGGCCCTGAGCCGAACCACGGACGAGTCGTCCCTACGTCTTTCGAGGAAGGAGCGCAGGTGGTTCGTGAGTGGCACCATTATTGGTGTGCGACGAGCTCCTGATCGAACAGCCGGGTGCTGATCCACGGTTCGGAAATTAACTGCTGCAGATACGCGCGTTCGATTTCGGTCAGGTCCACGGCTGCCTCTCCGACACGACGGGCATTAGTGCCGTTCCGCTTTAGTAAGGGGGACAAACCCCATCACGTGGGACCTAAAGCGCTTAAAAGCCCGATGACTATGGGGACGAGCCCAACGACGATCCATAAGACAGGTGAGCTGGACGCTAGGCCGGCAGCAATGATCCAGACGCCGAAGAGGACGATGATCGTCGAAATCGCATAAGCAACCGCTCTGTCCATGTGCGAACCGCGAGTTTTATCGCCATTCGACGCCGAGCCGGGCCAAACGTTCCTGCGCAAGCGCTTCCGAGGGATAACAGCGGGGCCGCCAGCGCGAACCAGCGCGCCCCTCGGAGTGACCCGAGGAGCTGCAACCTCTCTGGCATCCAGAAATGCAGCGGCCCCGGCGAACAAACGCCGGGACCGTTTTATTTAGTCGGCAAGCGGAACGACTTTCCCCATTCAGAGTCGAATCCAAGCTCTCGACCGTCCCCAAGTCAAAAGCCCCCCGTCGGGAGCAAACCTTCCCCAAGGTTGGCGACCTCGGACCCCAAACCGAGGTCGTTTGTGCGGATAACAATAGAAAAAGGCCGCCCGAAGGCGGCTGTCCACCAGCAAGCGGCCTGAACTTCTTGGACGATCTCGGCAGCTAACTCTCATTGAGAGACCCCGCCGCAAGGTGGGCCGCCTCAATTGGCCCCCTTTGCAGATCAGCACCAAACTTTGCGGCAAGAATTACTAGCGTCAGTCGGCAGGATCAGATCCGACAGCACCCAGTGGGGCCGGCCGATCAGTTCAGCTGGCACTCATCACGGAGGTTTTTAGTGCGCCGCCTGGCGTTATAGGCCACCTCGCCCTTCCCAATAGGTGGGCGTCCCATAATACCGGTGAGTCTGCGTTTCCCAGTCTCGATCTTGCCAAGAGTCATCGCTGAACTCAGGCGCGTCTCTCAGCTGTTGCTCAGTGATGTTGGTTCGAAAACCGTCAAGCGACGTATCATATTTCAGAGCGCTCCAGGGAATGGGGTAGTGGCTGTGACCCAAGCCAACAAATCCACCGAAGCTCATGACCGCATAAGCCACGCGGCCTGACACCTTGTCGACGATGAGGTGATCAATCTCGCCGATATTTGTTCCGTCTGCTCCATAAACTTCGGTTCCCTGAATGTCCTCGCTTGAGATGCAGTGATGATCCGGATGGGCTGTTGCGCGGGCCATGACTTTGTCTCCTTCACAGGTAGGTTTGTCGGCTTAACTCGGCCGCTACGAGCGTGTTCCTGCGTCAGGAGAACATGCCGCAGCTCGATCATCACCGTCGCGGACATCGAGTGTAACAACTCAGCCCTGGTCGCTCCGAGCAGGCACCGCATCTGGCGACAAGAGGCGGGTCGCTGAGCACCGACAGGCGAGAGCACGGCTTCCGGATAGGTGCAGCGACGTGTCGGTGCGGTTTGCCGCACCGACACACCGAGGGCCTCGGCGCGGTGTGACCCACGTCCCGCAGGCAATCGGCATGGTTCATCTGTTTACTCGAAGGCCAACAGGTGGGGCGCCAAGATCATTTCCTATTATCAGGTCAGGGAGGTTCGCCTGACTCGGCAACGCGCGGCAATGGTTCTACGTCTTTCTCGTTCGGCCAAGATCGGCTCGGCGGCCCGGTCCTTATGGGTGGCCGAGGTTCGCGACCGCAACTTCTTCTCTTGAACCACTACGGCATCAGTCGGATACTTAGTCAGGTCCCTGGCGTCAGCATTCCTAGGAGGAAGATCATGGCAATCCAGATCGTGATGGACCGTACCGGCGAGAGCCGTCACCCTTTCAATCCTGACGAAACACGAGAGCTGGCGAAAGCGGAGCGGCGGTTCTACGCGCTGACCGATGGCGGTTCTGCGTCGGCAGTCCGGACGGGCCTAGGCCAGGTCTCGCAGATCCAGTGTTTCGATCCGACCGCTGAGGAAACCACCGTCTTCCCAAGATTGGTCGGCGGGTGATCGGCCCGCGCCATGTTGTGCTTCAGCCCATCTCGCCGGGGTGAACGCTCGCGCAAGAGAGCCGTCCGGGCTATCTTCATCCGGCTCGGCGCCGAGAGAACGCCGGAGGGTCGCTCGCTGCGGCTCTTGAGGGAGTGGCTATCGCCGGTGCAATCGGCGCAGTTCTTGACAAGAGGCTATTTCGAGGTGATCGGCGGGGACACCGGCAAGCAGTACAGGATCTACGCGGGCACAGCGTCGAACGTCTGCGAGGTCGACGAAAGAGGAGCTCCGACGATCGGGCTGTGTTTCCTGCCGCAGGGCGAGCTGCCAATCGGAGACGTCATGCTCTCCCAGAAGATTGCGCTGGAACGCTGCGAAAGTCGCACGCTTGAGGTCTCCAGAAAGTTCGTTCCGACTGGTTTTATGTTCCGGCGGAATCGCCTTTTGGGTTAGAGCCGCGGACTGATCGGGGCTTGGATAAATCAGCTGAGTCATAGGCTGATCCTCGCCGCCGCAATGGTAACGCGGCCTGTTTCTGGACCGCTAGTTGCAGTGGCGGATTTGCTCGGTTGTGCGCAGCAGATTGGACGTCGGTTCCCGCGCATATCCGCGCGGCTTTTAACCCCGAGCCGGCATCGACCACTCAGCCGGACTCTCCAGTAAGAAAAGGCCGCCCGGAGGCGGCTATTCTTAGTCTTCTCTCTTCTGCTTATTTCTTGAGGGCGTCCGCGGCGTCCCGCGCTGCGTCCTTCACATCTCCTGCGACGTTGTGGGCGGATCCCTTGGCCTTATCGATCTTGCCTTCGGCTTCCATGTCCTTGTCGCCGCTGAGCTTGCCGGCACCTTCTTTGATAGCGCCCTTTGCCTTGTCGGCAGCGCCCTTCACATGTTCTCGGTCCATGCTCCTGTTCCTTTGCTGTCCAGAAGACCAGCACAACGAAAGCGTTGCGCAGTGGTTCCTCCGAGAACAAGCACCGGACTCGCACACGAAGACTTCTGAATTTGGTCCAAAACGAAGTCTGTACAGAGCCATCCAGTGTTGGCTCACAGAGTTAGACCTGGCCTCTTCGCGGGCGTGCCTGGCGGAAATCTCCGCGCCCATGATCCGGCCGCCCCAGATGACCTCTCGTGATTTGGTGCCCATGCCGCCATCAAGGCGAAGGCCGACAGCGTCGGCAAATTATCGATAACTAGTAGGTCGAACGTGCCGTTCGATACTGCGTGTCGTGGGTGTGGAGAATTGACGTTGCAGACTCCAGGCCACGCGGCGGCATCGAGGGCTTGGAACCTCCGACACGCCGCGCAAGCCACGAAAGACGACGGCTCTAGCGCAGCCACTCCTTGATCTGCCGCGTCACTTCCGCGGTCGAGATGCCGTAACGGTCGTGCAACGTCGGCAGCGCGCCGGCGGCCAGGAATTCATCGGGAAGCCCGATCTGCCGGAATGCCGGATGGATGCCCGCGCGCATCAGCAGCGCGGCGACGGCTTCGCCGAGGCCGCCGATCACGGTGTGGTTCTCGGCGACGACGACGAGGCGGCCGGGCTTGCCGGCTTCGCGCAGGATCGCCTCGGCATCGAGCGGCTTGATCGTGGGCACATGCAGGACGGCCGCATTGACGCGATCGTCCGACAGCGCCTTGGCCGCCTCCAGCGCGCGCATGGTCATGATGCCCGAGGAGACGATCAGAACGTCGGCGCCATCGCGCAGCAGCGCGGCCTTGCCGAGCTCGAAACGGTAATTGTACTCGTCGAGCACCAGCGGCACTTGGCCGCGCAACAGGCGCATGTAGACAGGCCCGCGATGCGCGGCGATGGCAGGCACGATCTGCTCCATCTCGTGCGCGTCGCAAGGATCGATCACAGTCATGTTGGGCATCGCCCGGAACAGCGCGAGGTCTTCGGCGGCCTGATGGCTCGGTCCATAGCCCGAGGTGAGGCCCGGCAGCGCGCAGGCGATCTTCACGTTGCGGTCTTCTTCCGCGATGGTCTGATGGATGAAGTCATAGGCGCGGCGTGAGGCGAACACCGCATAGGTCGTCGCGAACGGCATGAAACCTTCGGCGGCGAGACCCGAGGCGGCGCCGAACAGAAGCTGCTCGGCCATGCCCATCTGATAGTAGCGATCGGGAAAGGCCTGCGCGAAGATGTGCAGATCGGTGTATTTGCCGAGATCGGCGGTCATGCCCAGAACGTCTTCGCGGCTGCGGGCGAGTTCGACCAGCGCGTTCCCGAACGGCGCCGGCCTGGTGCGCTGCCCTTCCGCCGCGATCGAGGCGATCATGGCCGACGTCGTCGGCCGCGGCTTTGCCGAAGGAGTTGGTCCAGCGGACTTCATGGCTGCTCTCCCGCGTCCAGTGCCGACAGCGCCAGCTGCCATTCGTGCGGCTCGACGCGAATGAAATGGTTCTTCTCGCGTTGCTCCAGGAACGGAACGCCCTTGCCCATCAACGTATCAGCGACGATCATGCGGGGCTTTGGCTCGGAATGCGCCATCGCGGCGTCGAAGGCGCCGACCACCGCGCCGAGATCATTACCGTCGACCCGTTGCACGAACCAGCCGAACGCCGCGAGCTTGTCCACCAGCGGCTCGAAGCCGAGCATCTGCTTGGAGGGACCATCGGCCTGCTGATTGTTGACGTCGACGATCGCGATCAGATTGTCGAGCTGGTGGTGGGCCGCCGACATGATGGCCTCCCATTTGGAGCCCTCATCCAGCTCGCCGTCGGAGAACAGCGTGAAGATGCGCGAGGCCGACCGCTTGCGCTTCAGCCCGAGCGCCATGCCGACGGCGATGGCGAGACCAAGGCCGAGCGAGCCGCCGGACATTTCCATGCCGGGCGTATAGGAGGCCATGCCGGACATCGGCAGGCGGCTGTCGTCGAAGCCGTAGCTTTCCAGCTCCGTCTCGGGAATGATCCCGGCCTCGATCAAGGCTGCATAGAGCGCGATCGCATAATGTCCGTTCGACAGCAGGAAGCGGTCGCGGCCTTCCCAGGCGGGATCTTCGGCGCGAAACCGCATGGCGTGAAAATAGGCCACCGCCAGCACGTCGGCGATGTCGAGCGCCTGGGCGATATAGCCCTGGCCCTGAACCTCGCCCATCAGCAGCGCGTTGCGGCGGATGTTGCGGGCGCGCTGGGCGAGCGTCGGCGCGTTTGCGAGCGTTGGTGTTGCCATCATCGTCTCTCTCCTGCTCCGCTCAGTGGATCAGCATGCCGCCGTTGACGTCGATGACGGCGCCGGTGACGTAGGCCGAGAGGTCGGAGGCGAGAAAGGTGTAGATGCCGGCGACATCGGCGGCCTCGCCGAGCCGGCCAAGCGGAATGCCCTCGAGGATCTTTGTCCGCATCTCGTCGGTCAGCTTGCCGGCGGTAATGTCGGTGCCGATCAGGCCCGGCGTCACGCAGTTGACGCGGATGCCGTCGGGCCCGAACTCGCGCGCCATCGCCTTGGCAAGCCCGAGCACGCCGGCTTTCGCCGCCGAATAATGCGGTCCGCCGAAGATACCGCCGCCGCGCTGGGCGGAGACCGAGGACATGCACGCAATCGATCCGCTCCTGCGCTTCTGCATGTGCGGGATCACGGATTGCGACAGGAACAGGATGCCCTTGAGATTGACGTCCTGGATGCGGTCCCAATCTTCCGGCTTGATGTCGAGAAGCTTGACGGGCTGGGTCACGCCGGCGTTGTTGATGAGGATGTCGATCTGGCCGAATTTGGCGATGACCGCGTCGACCGCGCTGATGCAGGCCTGCTTGTTCGCGACGTTGCAGGCAAGGCCAAGATGCGGCTCGCCCACGGCCGGTTCGAGGCCGCGCGCGGCAGCTTCCGCCGCCGGGCCGTCGATGTCGAGAATAGCGACGCGGGCTCCCTCGGCCGCAAAGCGGCGGGCGGTGGCAAGGCCGATGCCGCGAGGAGACGCAGCTCCGGTGATGATAGCTGTCTTGCCGCGCAGCAGCATGATGATCCTCCCTCAATGGCATTGCTGGGCACCCGACGGTGCCGCCGTTCTTGACCCGTTTGATTATGCCGCAGCGCTGCTCCGGACAAACGCACTGTTGTCTTGCATGGGTGAATTTGGTTCACTTGTCGGATGCTGCTGTCGAGTATCCCGATATCCTCCATCCGCGCCTTCGAGGCGGCCGCACGCACCGGCTCGTTCCGGGATGCGGCGAACGAGCTTCATCTCACGCCGAGCGCGGTCAGCCACGCCATTCGCAAGCTCGAAAGCGCGATGAGCACCGTCCTGTTCGAGCGCAGCGCCCGGGCGGTCCGGCTGACGCCGGCGGGCGAGAACCTGATGCGTCATGCCGGCGCCGCGTTCGACAATCTGCGCCGCGGCATCGAGGAGGTCGCCGGCCGTGGCCCGCAATTGCTGCGCGTGCACTGCGCCCCAAGCTTCGCCGCGCAGTGGCTCGCCCCGCGCCTCGCCCGCTTCATGGCCGCGGAGCCCAAGCTCGAGGTCCGGCTCGCCGCCAACACCGAATACGCCCGGTTCAGCAACGACGATTTCGACATCGACATCGTCTACGGTCAGCCGAGAGCCGAAGGGGTCGAGATCATTTCGCTGGGCGAAGAAACCGTGACGCCGCTCTGCACGCCCGAGCTCGCGAAGAAAATTCGCAAGCCGAAAGACCTGCTCGATCAGGTGTTGATCCGCTCGGACGTCAAGCAGGTGCAGTGGCATCAATGGTTCACGGCCAACGGCCTCGAAGCGCCGGCCATCCACGGCATGCGCTTTGATCGCAGCTTCCTGGCAATCGCGATGGCCTCGAGCGGACTTGGCGTGACGCTGGAATCGACGCGGCTCGCCGAACGCGAGATCGCGACCAAGCTGCTGGTGGCGCCGCTGGCCGGACGGTCCACCGACATTCGCTATGTCGGCCATCATCTGGTCTTTCCCCGCGCCGGCCAGCAGCGTCGGGCCATCCGCGCCTTTACCGAGTGGATCACGCGCGAGCTTGCGGCCGGCTGCTCGGCCTGAGCCATGGCGCGCCCGCGATGGCAGCAGCTGTCAGGCGACAGTAGGACGCAATCGCAAACCGATTGCGCCATTGATGCAGCAAGCCTCGGGAGCTATCGATCTGCAAAACCTGCTCTCAAACGGGAGGAACGCATGAGCACCATCACCGGCGGCTGTCATTGCGGCGCAATCCGTTATCAGATCGAAGGCGAACTGATCGTGCACGCGCTGTGCCACTGCAGGGATTGCCGGCTGCACGCCGGCGCGCCGGTCGTCGGCTGGACGATGTACGCGGAGGATGCCGTCAAGGTCACCAAGGGCGAGCCCAAGGTGTACCGGTCTTCGGAACACGTGCAGCGGCGCTTCTGCGGCGACTGCGGAACCGGCCTGTTCTACGCCAACGCCAGCATGCCTGGGATCATCGACGTGCAGAGCGCCACCAATGACGATCCCGATGCGATCCCGGCGACGATGCACATCCAGGTCGCCGAGCGCCTGCGCTGGATGGAGCGTGCGCACGAGCTGCCGACGTTCGACCGTTTTCCTCCGCAGCCGTAGCGGCAATATCTGTCGGCAGAACGATCACCGCCCAGGTCCGCTCAGCTTACGCATTGCCTCCACTCGGGAGCGGCTCCGATGTCGTCCGATCCGCACGCAACAGCAGCAGCGCAAAAAACGCGGAGATCGAGGCCAGCGCGCTGATCCATAGCGCGCTGCTGCCGATCTGCTCCACCATCAGACCGAGTGCGAGCGGCGCGAGGGCACCCGTCATCCTGGACGGAAGCGAGATCATGCCGACACGCCTGCCGAATCCTGTTGGCCCGAACAGTGCCAATGGAAGCGTGCCGCGGGCAATGGTGATGATGCCGTTACCTGCGCCATACAGCACCGTGAAGGCCGGCGCGAGGAAAGGTCCCCCCGCGACCAGCGCAACGACACCGATCGGATTCATGAGCATGGCGAGCCTCGCCGACAGCAGCGGATGAAACCGGCCGAGCCATCCGGCTTCGAGGAGACGGGCTCCGACCTGGGCAGGTCCGACCAACGCCCCCGCGAGCAAGGCCTCTCCCGGGCTCGCGCCGAACGCGACCAGCATGGTCGGCAGGATTGCCGAGATGCCCGAGCTGACGAAGCTTGCGGCTGCGAACATGTAGGCCAGCAGCACCATCGCGAACGTCTCGCTCTGGCGTCCGGAGCCATGCCCCGGCGCTGATCCCGCTGGCGCCTGATCCTGCGACACGGCGCGCGGCAGCAAGAGGTTGAGCGGCAGCGCCAGGAGGATGTGTATCAGCGCCCAAACCTGACAGGCCACGCGCCAACCGTACACGGAATCCAGCCAGGTCGTGAGCGGCCAACCCAACGTGCTGGCGAAGCCGGCGATCAGGGTGATGCCCGTGATGGATTTTCGGGCGCCGGTGCCATAGATGCGGGCGAGTGTCGCAAAGGCCGCTTCGTAAAGGCCCATGCCCATGCCGATCCCGAGCAGCATCCAGGCGGCGATCAGCACCGCCGCCCCCTGCGCAAAGGACAGCAGAAGCAAGCCAGCTGCGAAGACAAGGTTCGAGATCGCAAGCAGACCGCGTCCGCCGAACGTATCGATGGCATGACCGACACGGGGACCGAGAAGGCCGGAGATGACCAGCGCGCCCGACAGCGCTCCGAACACGTAAGTCGGCGCGAGTCCAAGGTCTCGCGCGATCGGCGCAGCAAGGATGGCGGGAAGATAATAGCTCGATGCCCACGCAATGGTCTGGGTGGTGCCGAGTGCGATGATCAGGCCAAGCGGACCTGTCGCCCGACCGCCGACAATTTGCCTCATGAGCAGCCGCAGCCGGAAGCGCCTGCCTTCTTCGCCGTCTCGTCGGCGGCGCAACACGCCGAGACATCTTCCTTTGCCGGACCGCCGCAACAGCCGGAAGCGGCGCCTTTCTCCACGCCACCGCGCGTGCAGACGCCGGTCTCCGGCAACACCAGCTCGACCCGCGCCGCGGCCGCCTTGTCGCCGGCAATGTCGGCGGCGATCGAGCGGACCTGCTCGTAGCCGGTCACCATCAGGAAGGTCGGCGCCCGGCCGTAGGATTTCATGCCGGCGATGTAGAAGCCCGGCTCGTCATGCGCGAGCTCGCGCGCGCCGTGGGGGCGAACGGTGCCGCAACTATGTTCGTTGGGATCGATCAGCGGCGCCAGCGCGACCGGCGCCTCGATGGCCGGGTCGAGCCGAAGCCGCAGCTCGGACAGGAACGACAGATCGGGACGAAAACCGGTCGCGACGATCAACTCATCTGCAATCACGCTACGCGCGCCGCAGCAGGCGCCGGCCGAAATCCTGAGGCGACCTTCGGAGTCCGACACGTGCGTGACGCCGAAACCTGTCTCGACCCCGATCTTGCCGGCCGCGACGAGCGCGGCGAAGGTCGAGCCAAGCTCGCCGCGTGCGGCAAGCTGGTCGTTGCTGCCGCCGCCAAAGGCCTTTGCGGGTTCGGTGCCGCGCAGAAGCCAGACCGGCTTGGTACCGGGCGCCTCCTCAGCGAGTTGCACGAGATCGATCAGCGTGCCCACGGCGGAATGGCCGGCACCGAGCACGGCGACGATCTTGCCGGCATGTCTGGCGCGACCTGCGCCCCGCACGTCCGGCATCCCATGGGCGATGCGGTCCGCGCGCTCGCGTTCGCCGATCGCGGGCAGACCGTTGCTGCCGGCAGGATTGGGCGAGAACCACGTGCCTGACACGTCGATGACGGCATCGGCGCGCAGTACCTCGGGGCCTTTGCCGTTCTGATAGCGGATCTCGAACGGCGCCTGCTCCCTGCCCTTGGTCTTCGCCTTGTCGAAGCCGGCGCGGCTGATCGCCGTAACACGGCTCGAGGTCCGGATCGCCTCGCGCAGCGGCGTTCGCGTCGCGAGCGGCTCGAGGTAGCGCTCGATCAGCTCGCCGCCGGTCGGATAGGATTGCGGGTCCGGCGAATTCCATCCCGTCGGCGCGAGCAGGCGCGCCGTCGCCTTGTCGACATTGTATTCCCACGGCGAGAACAGCTGCACGTGCTGCCACTGACGGACCGCGTGAGCGGCCTCATCTCCGGCCTCGAGCACGATGGGAGACATGCCGCGTTCGAGCACGTGCGCGGCCGCCGCGAGACCGACCGGCCCTGCCCCGATGATCGCAACCGTCTTCTCGTTCATTTCGGCTTCTCCCATTTTTCTAGAATCATGGAATAAATCGACAAAAAAATCAGGCCGCCGTTTGCGTGCCCTTGCATTCGGCCTCGTCGGCACAACACTCTGCCGCCATGAAATCGAGCAGGCCTCGCATCGTGTCATAGTTCGCATGACAGACCAGGCTGGTGGACTCGCGCACCTGACTGACGAGCCCGACCGACACCAGGCTCTTGATGTGGTGGGACAGCGTCGAGGCCGGGATCTTCAGTTTGTCCTGCAAGCGGCCGACGGGCATGCCTGCGTGCCCGGCCCGGACGAGGGCCCGATAGATCTGGAGCCGGGTCCGGTTACCCAGGGCTTCCAGCCGTGCTGCTGCGTCATCGATCTTCATGGTGGGGACGATGCTCTACATCGTGCCCACCGTCAACTATATTTCTAGAATATTCGAAATAAGAAATCACGGATCTCGGATTGACGCCAGGTGAATAATTCCATAAGTCTGGATATATGGAAACCGAAGAAGCCGTCCTGGCGCTCGCAGCGCTGTCCCAATCGACCCGTCTGGAAGCCTTCCGGACGCTGGTCCGGCACGAGCCCGACGGCCTTGCGGCAGGCGATCTCGCCCGCCTGCTGGAAGTCCCCCAGAACACGCTTTCGGCCCACCTGGCGGTCCTGAGCCGCGCGCGCCTCGTGTCCTCCGAGCGGCACAGCCGCTCGATCATCTACCGCGCCAACCTCGCCGAATTTCGCGACATCGCGGTTTTCCTACTGCGCGATTGCTGCGGCGGACGCCCCGAAGTTTGCGAGCCTGTCGTTCAAACCCTGCAATCGTGCTGCTCGCCGAAGCGAAAGGAGCGAAGCCGTGGCTGACCATATCTACAACGTGCTGTTCCTGTGTACCGGCAATTCGGCCCGGTCGATCCTGGCCGAGTCGATTCTTCGCAAGGACGGCGCCGGCCGCTTTCAGGCATTCTCCGCCGGCAGCACGCCGAAAGGCGCAGTGCATCCGCTGGCGCTGCGCACGCTCCAGACCATGGAGTACCCGACCGACGGAATGCGCTCGAAGAGCTGGCTGGAGTTCGCCGCGCCCGATGCGCCGGTGATGGATTTCGTCTTCACCGTCTGCGACAACGCCGCGGGTGAAGCGTGCCCGATCTGGCCGGGTCAGCCCATGACGGCGCACTGGGGCATCGGGGATCCTGCCGCCGCCGAAGGCACGGAGCTCGACAAGCAGGCCGCGTTCATCACCGCATTCCGCTATCTGAAGAACCGGATCGATGCATTCGTAAGCCTGCCGCTACGAAGCATCGACAGCCTCTCGCTCGGCACCAGGCTGCGTGAGATCGGCCGCGCTGAGGGCGCGACACATTCAACGCCGAAGGCCGGCTGATGGACAGGTTCGACCTCTCGCGTCGCCTCGCCGCCGAAGCGCTCGGCACGGGCATTCTGGTTGCCACCGTGGTCGGGTCCGGCATCATGGCGGAAACCCTGACCAAGGATGTGGCGCTTGCACTGCTCTGCAACACCTTGCCGACCGGCGCCATTCTGGTTGTCCTGATCACGGTGCTCGGTCCGATCTCCGGCGCGCACTTCAATCCGGCCGTCACCCTCGTCTTCACCGGCAAGCGCGAATTGCCGGTGAACGAGGCCGCGCTCTACGTGATCGCGCAGATCGCCGGCGGCATCGCCGGAACACTGGCGGCGCATCTGATGTTCGGACTGCCGCTGCTCGACTTCTCGACCAAGGTCCGAACCGGAGGGCCGCAATGGTTCGCGGAAGCCGTCGCTGCGTTCGGATTGGTCGCGACGATCCTGGCCGGCATCCGCTTTCAACGGACGGCGGTGCCCTGGCTGGTCGGCCTTTACATCACGGCGGCCTATTGGTTCACGGCTTCCACGTCGTTTGCCAACCCGGCGGTCGCGATCGCAAGGTCGCTGACCAACACCTTCGCCGGCATTCGCCCCGTTGACCTGCCCGGGTTCATCCTTGCAGAGCTCTGCGGCGCGTTCATCGGCATGCTGCTGATGAACTGGCTGCTCGGCGCCTCGCAAGCACGCGGCCCTGTTCCAATTGCGGAGACACCTCGATGAGCGTCACCATCTATCACAACCCCGCCTGCGGCACCTCGCGCAACACGCTCGCGATGATCCGGCAGAGCGGCGTCGAACCCGTCGTGATCGAATATCTGAAAACGCCGCCGTCCCGGGAGAAAGTCAAGGAGCTGATCGCGAGAATGGGCATTCCGGTCCGCGCGCTGCTGCGTGAGAAGGGAACACCGTATAAGGAGCTCGGCCTGGACGATCCCAAATGGACCGATGACGAGCTGATCGATCAGATGCTCGCCCATCCCATCCTCATCAACCGTCCGATCGTCGTGACGCCAAAGGGCACGCGGTTGTGCCGTCCCTCGGAAGCGGTCATCGACCTGCTGGATCATCCGGTCGGCCGGTTCGTCAAGGAAGATGGCGAGGTGGTCGAAGCGCGATAGACTGGCGGGAAGGCGGCTGCGGGCCCTTGGCTTAACCGGAAGCGGACTTCGTTGAGGCTCTAAAAGCCGCTGGCGGGATTCCAGCGGCATGTTAGCATCACGTTCTTGCAGGTTCGTGAGCAAACGTCATGCATCGCACAATCTCTCGTCGCGTGGTGCTTATCGGCTGCTTGGGTTTGGCAACGCAGAAGGCTGTTGCGCAACGATCCCGGATCTGGCGCGTGGCCTACCTGGCGTCCGGAAGAGGCTCGGTTACGGCTCCCGTCATAAGGGATACACTCCGCTCCCTCGGCTACGAAGAAGGCAAGAACCTCGTTTTCGATGTTCGCGAGGCGAATGGCCGTTATTCGGAGCTGCCGGAATTGATGCAGCAGCTTCTCCAGTTGAAGCCCGACGTCATCATCGCCGAGGCCACTCCGGCGATCGCAGTTGCCCAGAAGGCCACATCGACCATCCCGATCGTCATGTCGCCATCGACCGATCCGATCGGCTCCGGCTTCGTGAGGAGTTTCGCCAAACCCGGCGGCAACATCACGGGTGTCGCCAACATGTTCGGCGACCTCACCGCCAAGACGCTCGACATCGTTCGGCTCGTCTTCCCGAACGTCAGGAAACTCGGAGTGCTGACGTCCAACAACCCGACACACGCCGCGCTGTTCGAGGTCGCCCGCGACGCGGCGGCGAAGATCGGGATTTCGGCGGATCGCTATATCGCACCGAACCCGGAGGACGTGAAGAAGGCCTATCAGGACATGAGAGCCGCCGGCTGCGACGCGGTGTATGTGCTTGCCGATCCGATCAGACCTTCGCTTCCTTCCATCGCGCTGGAGCACCACCTGCCTTCAGTTTTTCAGGTTAACAGCTACACCGAATTGGGCGGGCTCATGAGTTACGGTCCTGACATCCTGCCGTTGTTCGTCAAGGCCGCGCACTATGTCGATCGCATATTGAAAGGTGGAAATCCTGCCGAGATACCTGTCGAACAGCCAACCCAATTCGTGTTCACGATCAATCTGCGAACCGCAAAGGCGCTCGGCCTTTCAATTCCGGAAAACGTCTTGATCATGGCCGACAAGGTCATCGAGTAGCCTGCGTCAGACTCGGCTGCGGGACCGATCGCAGCAGCTGTCACGCGACAGTAGGAAGCAACTGCCTGTGGTCGATTGTATGAGCCGGTTCACACGCCGGTGCGATTTTCAGCGCAGCGATGGCGGGGAGGACTTCACCGAACGTGCGGCTTGATCTTGTTTTGGGCCGCAGGGCATCACACGGAGAGCGGATCCGGTCTCAAGTCACGCACTGCCAGGGATCGCTTGTGCGCCAAGGAGGAGCATGTTAGCGGTCGGTTTCGGGCCACATACAACCGCCCGACTAGCTTTCGAGCCAAGCGTTGTTTCGCTCCATTTCGGAGGTGAAACATGTCTTGCGACAGCACCACTGCCTCAACCGATACATCCCGCGCAGCTTTCGCCCCTTCTCCCACGCTCAGATGGTTCTGGAGATTGCCGCTCGCTCTCTTGAACGGAATAACGCGACGCCGCCAATACAACGAGCTTCTCGAATTGGACGACCGGTTGCTCGCGGACGTTGGTTTATCGAGAACAATCGTTGCGGAAGTTCGAAAATCTCACTTCGCCGACTGGCGCACCACTGGTTGATTGTTCATTTCCGTAGAGCAGGCGCCGCGCCTCGCCCAGCGAGGGCGGCACGTCTCCTCATCTCCGCGGGTCGGGCGGCCTGCCAAGGCCCGCGCCAACGTTCAAAGGCAGTCCAGCCGCGATGGCGTTCGCTCTCAGAAGTCCAGCTTGTCGCGTACGGCCTCGATCCCGGCTTTCGCGCACGCTTCGTCCGCGTCGCCGCCCGGTGCGCCGGATACCCCGACCGCTCCGACCAGAGAGCCGCCTGTTTCGACGATCAATCCTCCTCCGATGATGACTGCTCCAGGAAGATTGCGAATGCCCGCCTGCATCATGCCGGGCTGGCTGATCGCATTCAGATCGGTCGTACTGGTTTTGAACGACACGGCGGTCCACGCTTTGCCGGATGCCGTCGATGGCGAGTGGGGGCCTGCAAAGCGATCACGCAACATCACTTGCGTGACGCCGAAGCGATCGACGACAGCGACGGCGACCTGATATCCACGGCTACGGCAGCTGTCCAACGCGGCGCGCGCAAGATCGAGCGCCAGTTCCGGGCTAAGTGATTTGTAGGCGACGATGGCTTCTTCCGCCCGCATTGGACTGATGGACGCGATCAGCAGGGCGGTCGCGACCGACAAGCATCGAACATTCATGACAATCTCCGGCAAAGGTGGGCAAACGCCTATTTGACCTCACCATATGCCAGATCGTCGAACAACGTGACGCTGTCCGCCTTGGTCCACAGGCCAATCATGCCGGGGTCCGTCATGGTCGCGTCCTCCACCTCGAATAACGGCCTTCCGTCATAGGTCACCTTGAACCGACGTCCCGCGAAATCGCAGCGCAGGGCATGCCATTGCCCGGATGGCACTGGCGTGCCGACACCGTAGCCGCCCTTGCGACCGACGATCTCCAGCGAGGTTCGAACGCCGCTCACCATCTTGTAGAGCACGACATTATCCTCCAGCGCGTTGGCCCGCACGACGTAATAATTGTCGGCATCCCTCGCGCGCCAGATCACTCCCGCGGCGCGATCCTCAGAGCCGGTAATCGCCTTGAATTTGACCTCCACGAAGCCGTCACGGATGGCGGTGCCGCTCTTGAGGGCCACCGGAAACGTCGCCCGTCCGGATTGCTTGAGAACGTTCGGCTTGCTTGGGGCCGTGGCGTCGGCCTCAACGGTCCATTTCGGCTCTCCCTTTCCGGTCTTCGTCAAAGTCCAACCTTCCGGCGGCATTCCGGCAGGCGCGTTGTCAAAATTCAGGGTTTCAGCCACGGCATTCCCTCCCAGCAACAGAGCCAGCATGAACGCCAAGGCAAGCCTCGGTCCCGCAGAAGTTCGGAACGCAAGGCTTGCGGCGGTGCAGGTCATCGGCTGTCCCAACATCGACATTCAAGTATCGAACTTCCCGGGTTTGGAAATGCACAGCGTGTCGTCAACGCGGCCGTGACGAGGGTGCATGCGATGGCGTTTCGAAAGGAACGCTTCATTCTTGGACCGTTTCAAGGAGAAGTTCGGCTGGTATTTTGCGGCTAGGTCCGGCCAGCTCAGTTCTTCGTGCTGGCTGTCTTGTCGAGCGCGGCACGCAGGCCGTTGGCGAGCTTGATCGCATCTTCATTGGCCCAGAAGTGCATGAAGAAGAGCCGCGGTTGTTCGTCCAGCATGTGGCTGTGCAGCGCCGTGACCTCGATGCCGTGCGTCCGCAGCGCCACGATGACCGGATTCACCTCGTTGCTGGTCAGCACGAAATCGCCCGTGATGGCGGCCTCGCCTCCCCCAGTCGGCTGGAAGTTGATGGCGATCGCAACGCCCATCGCGCCGACCGGCGTCAGCGGCATGCCGTCTTCGATGATCGGATCCGACCGCTTGACATTGAACTGGTAGACGCCGCCGTTGGCCTGTCCTTTGACGCCGATGATCTGATCGAGCCTGGCCGTATCGAGGTCGATCGCGGGCGCGGGGTTCGCTGGCGCTGCGACCGTCAGCGGGGTTTTGCTTTCGGTAAGCGCATCATGGATCGCCGAGGCCAGCTTGACGGGGTCGCCGTGTCCGGCGACGTGCATATAAAACGTGGCCGGACTGGCACGTAGCAAATGATTGTGCACGGCGGTGATCTCGAGACCGCTCGCGATCATCTTGGCCATGACGGGATTGATCTCAGTATCGAGGAGCACGAGATCTCCCATGACCATGGCGCCGCCATGCGCAGGCTTGAACGCGATCCAGCCGCCGAGCGCCAGCGACGGCTTGATCGTCACCCCGTCCAACGTCACGGAGAGATCGGTGCGGGGAAAGCCGTAGCGGTGTACGTCATCCGCAACAACTGGCTTTCGGCCCAGCGTCTCGTCCACTTTCTTCCAGTTGAGTTCCTGCGCATGAGCGCTCGCGATGAAGCAGGTACTGATGGCGATCAGCGCCGAGATTGTCTTTCGCATTGATCTGCTCCTTGAGCTTGGATTTCAGGTTTCCGCGCCCCCGGCTCACTTCTGCTCTTTGATTTGGCCGCTACTATCCATGACAAGCCGCACCTCTTTGCCGTTCTTCACGGCCTTTGCGGTGGTGCCCTCCGCGGTCGACTTGATGTCACTGACCTGCGAATAGCCGGCGGCCTTCAGCCTGGCGACGAACTCCTCCTGTGTTAGAGCATGTGCGCTCGACAGCCCGGCAGCGATCGCCAGAAGCAGAGCCGTGTGAAAGATCGCTGGTGTCCGCATGATCGTTCTCCTGGTGGTCATCCCTGCCCCAGGTGAAGCCGGCTTTGTGACGTCGTCTCCGGCAAAGCGCGACCAGGTGCCGCCACTCCGCGGACGCCTATGCCGCGTCGGCGCGGCCGCGTTCTGGTCAGTTGAGACGATTTGTGGAATGGCTTGGTGACCGAAAACGACATACGGCGTCCTTGATGAAAGTCAGGACGCGATGCTTCGGCATGTCGCCTCGCGGGGAGATCGCACGCCCCGTCACCGCAAATAGAAACCGCCAGGGCGGAGCTGTCAATCCGCGGTTACCCTCAAATCGCCGGCGCGCGTCACGAAGAGTTCACTGGTCGAACGGAACCAATCGCCCCTTGAAACGACCGGACGATCTCACCTACATTGTCTGCGTGGGGACGAAGCAGACTCCCCGTGAGACCTAGGTCCAAGCTCTGCGCAGCACGCTAGTCGTGGAGCTTGCGCATGGACACCCACTCCTCTTCCCGCAATATTGTCGCCATCCTTTCGCGCGGAGATGCCGCCGCGCGCGCGGCCGCAACGCCTCAAAACAGCCGCTTCGTCCGCGTCTTCGAAGCACTCGCCGCTGTCGGCATCGAAGCGCATCCCGTGATCTACGACGAGAGCTTCACTGATGCGGTCCGCGACCAATTGCTCGCGGCCGACTGCGTGCTCGTCTGGGTCGATCCGATCCACCAGGACAAGACGCGTGTCGAGCTCGATCCCCTGCTGCGCGAGGTGGCGGCGCGAGGACCATGGGTCAGTGCACATCCAGACGTCATCCTGAAGATGGGCGTCAAGGAGGTGCTCTACCGGACCTGTCATCTCGGCTGGGGCACCGACACGCATCGCTATGACACGGCGACGGCGTTCCGCGCGGAGTTTCCCTCACGCCTTCGGGCCAGCGGCCCCCGCGTGCTCAAGCAAAATCGCGGCAATGGCGGCCAAGGGGTCTGGAAGGTGGAGGATCTGCCCAACACGAACGCCATGGTTCGCGTGCTCCATGCACAACGCGGCAGCCAACCGGAGGACCTGCCGCTCGATGCATTCATCTCTCGATGCGAGCCGTATTTCGGCTGGGGCGGCTGTATCGTCGACCAGGCGTTTCAGTCTCGCCTGCCCAAGGGAATGATCCGCTGCTACATGAGCGGCTCTGAGGTCGCGGGCTTCGGGCACCAATTGATCAAGGCGTTGGTGCCACCGCCACCAGAAGGCCCTGATGCGCCCGAGGCGCAGCCGAGCCCGCGGATCATGCACGGGCCCGATGCCCCGACGTTCCAGGCGTTGCGAAGATCCATGGAGGACGAATGGACACCGCAGATGATGGAGACGCTCGGCATCGACGCCGCCTCGCTCCCCGTGATCTGGGACGCGGACTTCCTCTACGGGCCGCGCAACGCGGCCGGCGCCGACACCTACGTGCTGTGCGAGATCAACGCGAGCTCCTGCTTTGCCATCCCCGAGCAGGCGCCGGCAGCGATCGCGCGAACGGTCGAGCAGCGCCTGCTGCGGATGCAGGAGGCACGGTCCGGCTGAGATAAAGCTCGCGGAGCCGGACGACGTCTCGCCGATCCTATTCGGCCGTTTGCGGGGCGTGCATTCCGTTCACCATTTCGACGGCAGCTTCGTCGGCGAGCGCCGGTTGCTCGCCATCAGGCAGTCCCCGCCCCTTCACGAGGCCAAAGATCGCGGGGATCACAATCTCAGGGTTCAGCGAGATTCAGATTCGAGGAGGTCGGAAGGGAGGACTGCCGCCGCGGAAGGACACGACCTGATCCTCAGGAATCGCGATCTTGCTCGCCGCTACGGCGAAATGCCCGAAGGCGACGGGCCAGATGTCATCAAGCGCAATGGTCCCGCCGACGCAGCAGAAGTCCATCCCGCATTTGTAGCCGCCGGTCTGGGAGGGCGTCCCCTTCATGTCGAGGAGCAATCGTCCATCGCCATCTCGGCATCGCTGCCCATTTGCATGGTCACCTGCATGTCATCCGACGACATTGCAAGGCTGGATGCGGACGCACCAACGGGCAGCATCCAGCGACATGGCGAATGCCAGGATGGTACGGGCGAACCGCATCTCTATCGACTTATCTTTCGGAGGGAGCGCGTCCTTAGTAACAAGTGCCAGCGACGCTTGTTGATCCGGATCAAGCATTCGTGACCGAGGTGCTGGCCGGCACCGCCGCCTGCCCGGCTCAGATCTTCGGAATCTTCGCCCGCTCGACCACGCCGGTCCATTTGGCGATCTCCGTCTCGATCAGCCTCTTCATCTCCTCCGGCGAGCTGCCGCGGACCTCGCCGCCGACGGCCGTCTCCAGACGCTGCTTGATTTCAGGGTTTCCGAGTGCGTCCAGCGTCGCTGCGTTGAGCGCGGCGATGATGGCGGGCGGCGTTCCCTTGGGGGCCAACAGGCCTGCCCAGGTGCGCACGTCGTATCCCTTGAGGCCGGCTTCCTGAACCGTCGGGACATCGGGAAGCAACGCGGTGCGCGTCGGCGAAGTTACCGCCAAGCCACGGATCGCGCCGCTCTGGATTTGTGGGGCCAGCAAAACGGGCGTGCCGACGATGACAGGAATTTCTCCACCGAGCAGCGCGGTGATGGATTGCGAATCGCCGCGATACGGCACGTGCACGATCTCGACGCCGGCGGTTGCGTTGAGCAATTCTCCCGCGAGGTGATGGGTGCTGCCGAAACCAACCGATCCGAAACTGAGCGAGCCGGGCTTTGCCTTCGCGATCGTGATGAGATCGCCCAGTGATTTTGCCGGATAGTCGTTACGCACCGCAATGACGAGCGCGTAATAGACCAACGTCGAGATCATCTCGAAGCTGTCGGCGGGCTGGTAAGCGAGGCTCTTGTAGGTCGCCGCGGAAATCGCATGCGCGCCGGTGACGAGACCGAGCGTATAACCGTCAGGTGCCGCCTTGGCGACCGCGTCCGCGGCGATGTTGCCGCCGGCGCCCGGCTTGGCCTCGACGATGACCGGCTGCCCGAGCTTCTTCGACAGCCCGTCGGCGATGATGCGCGACAGCGCATCGGCCGCGCCGCCGGCGGCAAAGCCATGCAGCAGGCGGATCGGGCGCGACGGATAATTGTCCGCCGACGCCGGCCCGGTTGCGAGAAGACCGCCAGTCAGGAAAATTGCCGCAGCAAGCCGCCTCATCCATTGCATGGATGCATCCTCCCTTTGATTGTTATGTCGTTGGCCGCAACGCGCGGCGTTATTCAGATCGAATTGAATCCGCTACCGCGCAAACTCCGTGCATTCAGGCGATGGTGCCATGCCCCAGACGTCGCGCGGCAGCCCGACCCAGACCTTCGGTCGTTGCGGACGATCGCGATGCCAGGGACGCGGCTCGAAATAGCCGAGCTCCTCGTCCGCCATCCGGTCGAGATCGCAAAACAGCTCGACCAGATGGCCATCGGGATTGCGGTGATAGATCGCGGTGTTGTGGCCGGGGCCGTGACGCACCGGGCCCCAGAGCACCGGGAGCTTGTGCCGCGCGAGATGATCGCAGGCCCGATGCATGTGGTCGGGGCCGCGCAGTTCGAAAGCAAAGTGATGCAGGCTGCGGACGGGCGCCTGCGCAAAGTTCAGCGTGTGATGTTCGAAGCCGCTGCGCATGAAGACGAAGCGATCCTCGATCCAGTCGGAGACCCGCAGGCCCATGACGTTCGCATAAAACTCCGCGGTCGCGCGTGGATCGGGCGTGCGAAGGGCGACATGGCCAAGCTTGCTGACGGCGAGCCCGTCGATCCGCTCCTGCGCGGGCGTCGGCGTCCAGCCCTGGATCAGCTCGAAGCGTGTCCCCTCAGGATCGACAAAGGACAGCAGCCTGGAGACGCCAGGCAGGGAATCGCTCCGAAACTCGGGCCGCAGATCGGCCTGCTTCAGTGCGGCGCCCAGCGCTTCGATCTCAACATCAGGCGATATCTCGAAGGCGATGCTCTTCAGCGCGGCGTCGCCGGGCTCGATCACGAGCGAGAGCTGCTCGGAATCGCTGGCGAGGAAGATGCGGTTTCCATCGCGGCCGACGAGGCCAAGACCGATCACGCCGCGATAATAGTCGAGCAGCCGCTCCGGGTCGGGCGAGGCGAAGGCCGCGTGCCGCAGCCGGGTGAAGCGTGCAATGGGTGCTTGTGTGCTCATCGTGCGGTCCATCCCCTCATGGAATCATGATGATCTTGCCGAGCGCGGAGCCCTGCTCCAGCAGCGTATGCGCTTTCCTGACCTCGTCGAGCTTCAGGACCGCCGAGATCGCCGGCTTGATCGCGTTGCGGCTCAGCGCCTCGATCACGCTGCGCATCAGGGCACGGCGGCCGTCGCGATCATGGTCGTAGATGTGGAAGGAGAAGCAGCGTATCGCCGGACAGATGTCGAGATGGTTGCGCATCGCCGCCATCAAATTCTCTTCCGGCAATCCGGCGAAGGCGTTGTAGGACAGCAGCGTGCCCCATTTGCCGAGCGCGCCGAGATAGGAGGTGAACTCCGGCCCGCAGACGTGATCGAGCACAAGGCCGACGCCCTCGCCGTTCGTCAGTTCCCGGCTCCGTGCCACCACATCTTCGCTCCGGTAGAAGATGACATGATCGGCGCCGTTCGCCTTCGCGAACGCGGCCTTCTCCTCGGTCGAGACCGTGCCGATGACGGACATCCGCGCGAGTTTTGCCAGTTGCACCAGCGCGGTGCCGACGCCGCCGGCGGCGCCGATCACCAGCACGCTTGCGGGCGCGCGCGGATGGCCGCACTCATGCAACAGCGCGTAAGCGACCTGGTAGTTCGACAGGCACACGGCGGCTTGCAGGTCGACATTGGCGGGCAGCGCGTGAACCGCGTCCGCCGGCGCGACCACGTAATCGGCATAGCAGCCGCCGCGCTGGGACAGATCGCGGGCGCTGAGCAGCACCTTCTGCCCGATGGCGAAGCCCTCGACGCCCGGCCCGAGCGAAGAAATGCGCCCCGCGACGTCGTTACCGGGATTGGCCGGCAGCGGCGGCATCCATTTGTAGACACCGCGCCGGATCAGCGCGTCGGGCTGACCGACCCCGAACGCCTCGGCACGGATTTGCACCTGGCCAGGTCCGGGCACGGGCACCGGAAGCTCGACCAATTCGAGTGCATCCGGCCCACCCGGCTGACGTACCAGCACCGCTCTCATGATCTTCTCGGCCTCCCAAACCAATATTTTCGAAAATCATACCGTTTACGAAAATTATTGCAAGATGGTCGTTGGCGCGGCATGTTGAGGCATCGATTCAGCGACAGACCCCATGTCCGAGAGCGCCATTCGCCCCCGCAAGGAATTCGGCAAGACCATTGCCGCCGACATCACGCATCGGCTGCGCGAGGAGATCATCGCCTGCGGCCTTCCGCCCGGCGAGCCGTTGCGCTTCGACGTGTTGCGCGAGCGGTTCGGCGCGAGCTTCACGACGCTGCGCGAGGCGCTGACCGCGCTTGCCGCGGAGGGGCTGGTCGACGCGCAGGAGCAGCGTGGATTTCGCGTGGCGCCGGTCAGCCGCCAGGATCTGATGGAGGTCACGGACGCGCGGGTGCTGATCGAGGTGGAATTGATCCGCCGCTCGATCGAGCGCGGCGACGACGATTGGGAAATCGCCGTGATCTCGACACTGCACCGATTGAAGCGAATCGAGCAGCGCGACCCCGAACACCCCTTGCGCGATCCCGAGTGGAAGATCGCGCATCGCCAGTTCCACCAGGCACTGGTCTCGGCCTGCGGCTCGGCGACGCTGCTCGCCATTCGCGCCGAGTTGTTCGATCGCGCCGAACGCTACCGGCACCTGTCGGCCAATTTCCGGCCGCGCCCGCGCGACAAGGCCGGCGAGCACCAGGCGATCATGCAGGCCGCCATCTCGCGCAATGCGGATCTCGCCGTGCAACTGATCGAGACCCATATCCGCTCGACCGCCGACAACGTCGCGACATACGCCGCCCATCTGCTCGACACCGAATAGGCGCCGGCAATTTTCACGGGGTGGGCTTGCGCCGCGGCTCATTTTCGAAAATAATACAGAAGATCGAAAATTGGGAACCCTTGGGGCGAAACCATGAAGCTGCTGTCGTTCTTGGACGGGAATCGCGAAAGCTGGGGAGCCGTTGTCGAAAACGGCGTGGTGGATCTGGGCCGCGCCCTGCCCCAATACCCGACGCTTGCCGACTTTCTCGGCAGTGATGACTACGCGAAGCGCGACGCGATCGTCGCCGGGCACAAGCCCACGCTAGCGCTGAGCGACGTCAAATATCTGCCGGTGATCCCGCGCCCCGAGAAGATCGTCTGCGCCGTGCGCAATTATCTCGACCACCACAACGAGGCGGTGGCGTTCGGCATGAAGCGCGAGATCACCGAGTTTCCGCCGATCTTCCTGCGGGTCTGGCGCTCCCAAGTTGCGCACAACGCGCCGGTGATCCGGCCAAAAGTCTCCGACAATTTCGACTGGGAGGGCGAGCTCGCGGTCGTGATCGGCAAGGGCGGCCGTCACATCAGCGAGACCAATGCCTGGAGCCACGTCGCGGGCTACTCGATCTATAACGACGTCAGCGTGCGCGACTGGCAGCGCCACGCCCAGCAGATCGCCTCCGGCAAAAATTTCGTCGGCACCGGCCCGTTCGGTCCGTGGCTGGTCACGCCGGACGAGATCGGCGATCCCACCAAGCTGAAGCTCGAGACGCGCGTCAACGGCGCGGTGGTGCAGTCGTCCGACACCTCGATGCTGATCTTCTCGATCCCGCGGCTGATCGAATATTGCTCCACCATTTTCGACCTCGTCCCCGGCGACGTCATCGCCACCGGCACGCCGGCCGGCGTCGGCTTCACCCGCAAGCCGCCAGTCTTCCTCAAACCCGGCGATCTGGTCGAGGTCGAGATCGAGAATATCGGCGTGCTCAGCAATCCCGTCGTGGACGAGGCCTAGCTTTCGCATGTCGTCCTATGACATTCGCAAGACCGCGCTCGGCGTCGAAACCGTCTGGCACGAGCGCGGCCCGCGGCTGGAGCAGCCGCTGCTGGTCGGAACGGTCGTCGCGGTGATCCGCAATCCCTTCGCCGGCCGCTATGAGCCTGACCTCATGCCGTTCCAGGCGTCCCTGCGTGAGCTCGGACGCGAACTCGCGAGCGCGCTGATCGCACAGCTCGGCGGTCCAGCGCGCATCGAGGCCTATGGCAAGGGCATCATCGTCGGCGAGGACGGCGAGCTCGAGCATGGCGCCGTCTGGCACGAAGCCGGCGGCCAGGGCATGCGCGAGGTGCTTGGCCAGCCCAAGGGTCAGCAGCCAAAGGCGATCGTCCCGGCCGCGAAGACCATCGGCGGTCCCGGCACGCGCCTGATGGTGCCGCTCGGCCACATCCACGCCGCCTATGTCCGCAGCCATTTCGGCACGGCGGAGATGACGCTGTGGGATGCGCCAAGGCGTGACGAGATCGCCCTCGGGCTCGTGATGGCAACCGGCGGCCGCCCCCACGCGCGCATCGGCGGTCTTGCTGCGTCGGATATCTCCGTGCACGATGGCCAGCGCTGACGCGCGCGCCGTCGATGCCCGCTGCACCGGCCGGCTATCCGAGCAAGCCCTTCAATCCCGCGTAGATCGAGCCGACCGCGGTCGCGGCGACGCCGGCCAGCGGCCCGACGGTCTGCATGAGGTCCTGGATCAACCGGGCGCGGCGGCGCAGCTGCTCCTCGCCGACATGCTGTCCCAGCAAGCGCGCCACGCGGAAGGCGAACGCATTCGGCTTGCCACCCTGTGTCAGCACGCGTGGCAGCACCTGGAAGACCACGACGCTCAAGATGTTTCCGGAGACGAAGGCGAGCAGGATGCTGGCGCCGTATTCGAACACTTCCCGCCATTCGATCCAGGCTTGCGGCAGGATCGGGACATGATCGTGAATCCCCGTGACCATCAGCATCGACAGCACGCTGACGGCCGCCGCCAAGAACGCCAGCACGAAGGCCGCCAAGGCCGAAACCCGGTGCAGCGGGTAGGCCACGAATCCGAACAGCAGCGGCACGGCGATGGACGCAATCCGAAGCGGGATCGGAGAGACGTTGAAAGTGATGGTCACGAGTACGTGCGCGATCACCAGAAGAAGGGACGGTATCGCGACGTAGAGAACCGCATGCGTCGTGAAATAGCGCAGCGGATTCTTGTACCGTTCGAGCCGGACATTGACCCGGTCGAGATCACGCCTGAGCCTGTCCAGATCGGCGACGATCTCTTCGATCTCGAGCAAGGTCGGCCGCACCACGCGCAGGTCGCGCGAGCAGTGCTTGCACGCAATGGCTTCGTCCTTGATCGTCTCGGCGCAGAACGGACATTCCATCGCTAACGCGAATGCCTCCGCCTCATGAAGGCCTCGGCCTCGTCCCTGGCCCGTTTCAGCTCGTCGCGCAGCTCCTGGCGCTTGCGCAGGAGATCGTCACGCTCCGCAATCAGCGTCGCGGGAGCGGCGATGTCGCGCCCGCAGGACGCGCAGACAAACGCTCCCTCCCCGGTCCCTGCCTTGCAGTAGGGACACGTCACTTGGGTGCGACCTTCAGCGTGAAGATGGCCGTGCCCGAACGGCCGTCACTGTCCCTGATATCGACACGCACCGTGTATTCGCCGGGCGGCAGCTCCGCATCCTGCATGTTGATGCCGTCGGCCTTCACGAACGGCTTGACGCGTGAGGTCAAGTCGACATTCGGGGTCCGGAGGAAGATCATCTTGACCGACTCCGGATCGATCTTTGCCCCGCCATAGGACTGGAATTTCAATACCAGCGGTAGAGGTGAGCTCGCCGTGTCGCCCGGTGAGACGAACTCGACCTTGGGGCCGCGCATGATGCCGCGCTGATCGACGGCAACCGCGCCTTTCGGCGGCGGCAGCTTGGCTTCCTCCTCCGTGATCAATGGCGTGGCACGCGATGATCCCGAGAACAACAAACCTGCAGCCACGAGGCCCAGCAAAACATTCCGCTTCATTTTCCGTGCACCCCTTCCCCAGTTCGTCAACGCAAGCCGCCATCGCCGATAATGGTGTAAGGCGCCCAGAACAGCGGATGCGCATAGGCAAACTCGGTCTTGCCCTCGCTGTTGAGATAGCCCGGACCATCGACGAGGGCCATCGTCGCCTGGCGCAGCGCCTCGCTGCGCGACAGCTTCGGATCGTCGGCCTGCCGCTTGAACAGGTCTGTCACCAATTGCCGCGCCGACTGTGAATGCACCGACCAGTTCGTCACCAGCAGGGCGCGCGTGCCGGCGTAGAAGAACGCACGGCCGAGCCCGGATGCCGCCTCGGCCCCTGCGCCTGCGCCGGCACCGGTGTTACAGGCCGACAGGACGACCCAGTCCGCGTCCAGCTTGAGACCGAGGATCTCCTCCATGGTCAGAAGCCCGTCGCCGCCCTCGCCCGTCACCACCGGCGACGACAAAGCAAGCGCCGGCTGCGTCAGTCCGTTTAGCTCGCCCGGGACCAGACCGTGGGTGGCAAAGGCGAGGATCTTGAAGCCGGAGAGGTTCATGGTCTTCACCGCGCTCTCCGTCGCGCTCTTGCCGAGGAACAACACCTTCGCGGGGTCCGCCTGCAACGCCAGCGCGATCGATTTCAACTCGTCGGCCGTGTCGGGAAGCCGGGGCAAGAGACCGAGCTCGGCGCTGTCGACACCGTCGAGCTTCGGACTGTTGCGCCGCTTCAGCGGCCCGCCGCGCGTGATGTTGCCGCTGGCGTCGGCGACCTGAATCTTCTGCCCGCCGCCTTCCGCCTCGGCCTGCTGATCGCTGTTGAAATAGGGATCGCCGAAGGCGATGAGCTCACCGCGGCCGGGCTTGCCGGCCGGCAATTGCCGCAATGTCCGCAATGCCGCCGCCGACGGCACCGTCGACACCGCATGGGTTCGCGCCAGCCACGGCACGCTCCGATAACCGATGAAGAGCGGATCCTCGTCCGCGGCCACCGCCGCTGGTGCCGTCGGCAACAAGGACAGCGGCAGCAGTCCCAGCGCGCCGTTGGTCACGACGATCAGCTTCTTGGCCGGCTTCCAGCCGCTCTCGACCGGCTTGAGCAGCAGCTCGTAGAGTTCATGGCCGAGCTTGAGGTCGAAGGGCGGAATGTCCGAGATCATCGCAGCCTGCGGCTCGAGCGCTTCGCGCAGCTTGCGGATCTTGCTCTCGATGTCGCCGATCTTGGCCTGGACGGCGGCGAACGCCACCGGCCCCGACTTCGGCACGGCCCAGACGAAGCTGCCGTTCTGGCCGAAATAGAATGACAGCATGGCCTCGTCGTCGGCGAGTGTCGCGCGGATCTCGGCGACGCTCGGCGGCTTGGGCGAGACGAGATCGGCGTAGATCGGAAACTTCTGCTTGATCTCCTGACGCGCCTTGTCGCGCTGGCCGCGCAAGGCCGCGATCGAAGCCTGAATCTGTGCAACGCCCTTCTCGTCGCGCTCCGCCGCGGGAAGCGCGAGCACGTTGTTGAGGGTGCCGAGCTGAGCGTTGACCTGCTTGGTCAGGTCCTGCTCCTTTCGCACGAGCTCGGCGAGCGCAGGATCCTTTGCCGCCGCACGCGCACTCGAGGCCGCAAGCGCCTGCTGCACCGAGCGGCCACGGACGGCATCGGCGAGGCTGAACGTCTCTTCGCCGACGTCCTTGCCGGCTCCTTCCGCCCTGCCGAGCAGCAGCAGATAGCTCTCGACGATAGTCTGCAGCCGCTGGCTGCGCGCGGCCACCACGGTCGTGTTTTCGTCATCGGCGTTTTCGTTGGCGCTCGCCATCATGACCGGAATGGCGGCCTTGAACTCCCTGATCGCATCGGCATCGCGCCGAGCGCGCATCAATCCGACCGCCAGCGTGCCGCGCGCCGAAGCGGCATCGAAATGATTTTCCCCGACGCGGGCGATCTGCTTCTTCACGAGCTGCTCGGCGGCGGCAATGCCTGCGTCCAGCTGCCCGGAACCATAGAGCGACAGGATCCGGGACGGATTGAGCTCGAACACCTGGCGACGCTGCGAATCCCAACCGGCAACGGCCTTGTCGATCCGCGCAAACATCGCGCTCGCTTCGGCGTTCTGACGCCGCAGCGTCAGGATGCCGGCGAGCTGCGACAGCAGCTGCACCGTCGCTTGCGACTCCTCCGGCACGCCGACGGTCTTGTTGATCTCGAGGGCGACGCGGCCGAGCTTCTCGGCCTCTTCGTAACGGCCCTGGTCGACCAGAATGCCCGCCAGCCCCATCACGAATCGCGGCGTGACGGAGTTGTACTTGCCGGTATCCTTCAGCCGCGAGAGCAGCGCGCGGCGCGCATCGATCTCGGCCTCGGCGAGCCTGCCCTGCTTCGCCTTCATGCGTGCCTGGTTCAACACGGCGCCGTCGATCGCCTGCAGCAGAATGGTCTCGGCCGGCGGATTGTCCGCTGCCATGATGGCCTTCGTGCTTGCCCGCTTGCGCAGCTCGGCGTTGCGATAGGCGGCCTCGGCGTCGGCGAACTGTCCGCGCGCCTCGAAGATCAGGGCGCGCGCGAGCTCCAGCTCGCCTTCCCAGCTCTGGCCGAACCTCGCATAGGACGCTCGCCAATTGGGATGGCCGCTGGTGCGGGCCTCCTGTATCGCGGTCTGGCTGCGACGGAGATAGGCTTCGGCCTGTGCGACGTCGCCTATCTGGATCAGAGCGGACGCGATCCCGCGGTTCGTACTGAACTGCAATCCCTTGGCGCCCGGCATGCTGGCCGATTCGCGTAAGAGCCTTTGCATGATCTCGAGCGAGCGCTTCGGATCGCCCGCGAGAGCGTGTTGCAGGGACTGAAGCTGCAGTATCCGCCCCAGCATATTCGGACCGACGGCGCCGCGCCCGACTTCCGCGGCCTTGTCGGCGTCAGTCATCGCTTCGGCGAGCCGACCGAGTTGCGCGCGCGCATTGGCGCGATCGAAATAGAACTGTGCGAGATCCTGGCGGGACTCCTTCCCGGTCGGCACTGCGTCGGCGTCCGACTTCAATTCCGCGATCATCTTCTCGTCGGGCTTGTCGCCGTCGAGGATCGCCGTGATGTCGGCGATGCTGCGTGGCGGCGCGACGAAGTCCTTGGGGAGCGCCGCACCTGCCTCGAGCTTGGGTGCCGTTTCCTTGGGAAGCTCGACCGCGACATTGGCGCGGCCATTGGCGGCATTCAGCGCCGCCATCACACAGGCCCTGACCTGAGGCGTTGCCTTGGCGCGGCAACCCTCGAGATCGGCACCGGCTTTGCGGCCCCCTTGGGCCTGCATGCACGCCTGCACGATCGGCCGGCCGACGGTCATCCGGCAATTCTCGATCGCCGCCTCCTTGGTCAGCGCGGCTGCGGAGCCGGTGGATCCGAGAAGAATGGCACATGCCAGCAGGTGGCGGAGGGAAACGTCCAGACGGCTCTTGAACGGACGCGTGGCGTCTAAGCTCATCTCGAAGGACCTTCGGGTAAAATGACTTTGAAGAAACGAGACAATCCTATCCCGCCGGCCCGGAAGGACAAGGGCATTCAATCGGGTTCCCGGAAGACCTCAACAGGGTTGGGGCGGCTGCGGCCGGCAAGAGCCCGGGTCGCGCGCATTGGCCGCGGGCTAGGATGCCCAGCCGGGTGAGTGGCGGGAGCGCGCGCTCAGCCCTTCGAGACGACCGCGCGGCCGTAAGGCGGTTGCCCCTGGACCGGCGGGTTGGCGGTCTGGGCGGCGAGCTCGCCGATCAGGCGGTCGGCATCGGCGGCCATGCCGTCGGGGGCCTGGATCACCAGGCGCTCCAGCGCCCAGCGGTAGGACGAGACGCGCTGCTCCAGGCACTGCTGCACCCATTGCACGATCAGCGAGTTCTCCTGCATGCGCGCGACCGCGTCGTCCTTCTCCCTCGGCGAGAGCGCGGAGACGCGCGCCATGCTGGCATCGCGCTTCCTGTCGAGATCGATGACGCGGATCGCGCTGGCGAAGAACGGCTCGAAACGGGTGATGTCGTTGCGAACGTCCTCGATCAGCTGCGCATAGCGCGAGGAATGCGAGCGGTGCGGCTCGTCGATCAGCGTGCGTCCGTACATGGTGCGGTCGAACACGATCTTCTGACGCCAGGGCGATGGCAGCGGCTTGTAGTCGCCGAACACGCTCTTCCATGCGGGGCGCGACAGCGGCGGCTCGATCATGGGATAGGCGAGGTCGCGCAGCTGGCGCTCTTCGTCGGTGAGCTGGAATTGCGAAGGCTTCAGGCCGACGCTGGAGGTGACCTCCGCGCCCAGCCAGCGATGCATGTCGTCACTGCGCATGTCGGCGCGGGTGCGGCCGAAATCACCGCCGCTGCACGCACCGAGCGTGGCGGCGAGCAGCGCGAGCAGGACGGCCGATAAGACGGGCCGGATCTGGCGGATGGTGTCCGGCATTGCACAAAGCCGGATGTCAGCGACGGCGACGACGGCGCCCCGGCGCTGTGCCCTGCTCGGGCCCGCGATCGCCGCTGGTTTCATCTGCCTCGCGCTCGATACGGATGACGGGGAGGATCAGGATCGTTCCCATGTCCGCGAGCGGAGCGACATCCCCCGACGAGCCCACCCGGCGACCGGCCGGAAATTCAATGATGGTCCCCATGTCAGCTCTCTTCAATTGCCGCGCGACCGAAGCGCCCCTGCAACATGCAATTCATTAAGATCAGTTCATGGTTAACGGGGTGTAAACGCGGCGTTCGGACCGTAGCCGCACGGGCCGGCCGCGACGTCCCATTGCGGCACGAGACCGCGACAAGTCGAGCGTTCGGCTTCACGCCTCGTTTTCCTTAACGAGCCTTTAAAGGAGCCTGCGATAGGCTGGCGGCGAGTATCCTTCCCAGGTCGCGTATCCCTCCATGACCAAGTCGCTGTTTCCCGGATTCGACGGGCTGATGTCCCTCTCCCGTCGTGAAGGCGTCGATGTTCGGCCGACGCTGCTGCGCGTGCTGACCGACCTTTACGTCCAGACCCGCATCCACAGCGACGACGAGCAGCGTCAGTTCACCGAGCTTGCGACACGGCTGATCGACCAGGTCGACGATGCGACGCGCGCGGCCATCAAGGCCAAGCTCGCGATCTATCCGCAGACGCCCGTCCCGGTGCTGCAGAAGCTCGGACTGGTCGCAGCGCAGGAAGGCCGCAGGGTTCCGCTGGCCCGCGAGATCCCCGCTCCCGCACCCACCCCCGCGCCGGTTCGCACGCCGACCGACGCCGAGCTGCGCATGGCCTCGAACATGGCGATGCAGCCGAAGGACGCCGCCGAGATCCACGACATGTTCTTCCGCGCCGGCGCATCCGAGCGCGCGCTGATCCTGCACAATCTGGCGCAGACCCCGCTGAAGGCCGCGCCCCGCATTCCGACCGTGCGTGCCAAGCGCGCAATCCAGATCCTGGAGATGGCGGCCATCGCGGGCGACACCGAGAACTTCACCCTGGAGCTCGGCGACAGCCTGATCCTGCCCTCGCGCGTCGCAGCCGAGATCGTCGACGATGCCGGCGGCGAGGCGCTCGCGGTCGCGGCGCGCGCGCTCGACATGCCGAGCCCGAACTTCCAGCGCATTTTGCTGTTCTTCAAGCCGGAGATCGGCACCTCCGTGAACGAGGTGTACCGGCTGTCGCGGCTTTACGACCGCCTCGGCGATCGCTCGGCGCTGGTGATGCTGGCGGCCTGGCGCGGCTCGACGCTCGCCGTCACCCGAGCAAAGTACCAGTCGTCGCTGCACGACGGTGAACGCCAGCGCGCCCGCGCGGGCGCAAACCAGACGCGGCCCGGCGTGCAACCCGGTGCGATGCCGCCGCGCCGCACCGGCACCGAGGGGTCGTCGGATCGGTAACGCTCAATTCGACCGACACCGCCGCCACAAACTCGTCATGCCCGGGCTTGACCCGGGCATCCACGTCTTTGTTTCGGCGCGGAAGAACGTGGATGGCCGGGACAGGCCCGGCCATGACGACGTAAAAGCGGGGCCTAATCAGGTCTTCGCCAGTTCTAGAAAATGCCGCCCGGCGCGGTCTTCCGTCTCGACGATCCAGGCGTCCGGATCGAAGCGGATTTCCCTGGTCAGCCGTTCCTCGATGGTATGCTCCGGCAAGGACTGCGGCGCGACCGGCACGAAGAAGCGATCGACGGGGCGGCCATCGTCATAAACGGTCTGCGGCGCCGGCACGTAGAGCATCGCATGGCCGTCGAGCAGCGACACCTTCACGAACACCGCGCCCGCCTCCTCGGCACCGCGACGGCGTACCGCGCCGAACACGCCCTCGGTCTGGCACCGGCGCAGGTAAGCTGCGACCCATATGTTGGATTTCAAACGCATGAGTCGAACGATAGGCCAGCCGCGCAGTCAGCGCCAGCCGTCGCACGCGCGTGGAAATTATTCGACGGGATGGCCGATCGCAGCCCCGAGCTCGCGCAGCAGCCGATCGGACAGCTGGCCGGTGACCTGCATCTTGTGCTCGCGCTCGAACTTCTGGATCGCGGACTGGGTCTCGCCGCTCATCGTGCCCGTGATCTTCAAATTGCCGTAGCCAAATTCGGACAGCGCACGCTGCACGCCGGCGATACGCCGTGCGGCCGGGCTCTGCGGCACGGGAATCGGGGCCGGCGGACGCATAGCGGACGGCGGCGTCGACGTCGTTTGCTTGACCAGATTGGTCATCGGATCGTTCGAGCGCGTCGAGGCGGTCGCCTCGACGGGTTTTTCGGGCGCCTTCTCGGCGGCGCGCTCGGCGGGTTTGGGCTCGGCGCGGAACTCCGTTGCGCGCGGCTCGAGCGGCGATGTGTCGGCGCCGACGGGGCGCGGACGCGGCAAGGGATTCGACAGCGGCACGGAGGACGGCGCGGGAAGATTGATTACTGTGCCGAACATCGGCGCGGGATGCCGGCCGGTCTGGAGGAACAGCGCATTGGCAACGATCGCACCGATCGCGGCGACGGCGACGAGGCCAGCCAGCGTGTCCTTGGGGCTGTGCAGCAGCACGCGCATGACGAGATTGCGCTCGGTCTCGACATCGACAACCGCGGCTTTGGCGCCACGGCGGCGGGGCGCGGCTTCGTCCTTGGCAGACTTCTTAGGCACTTTTCTTCACCAGAGCGGGTTGGTCCTGAATTTGGTCATGAGATTCTTGGCGCAGCACCGGCGTCAGCGTGGCGATCTTGCTCTCGGCCGGCTTGACCTGCGGCGGCGTGTAGACGAGCGGCAACTTGACGGTGACGGCGGTGCCCTCCCCGAGCTTGCTTTGTACCGTCAATTCGCCGAGATGCAACGCCACGAGACTCTTCACGATCGAAAGTCCGAGACCGGTGCCTTCGTGACGGCGCTGATAGGTCTTGCCCGCCTGGAAGAACGGCGCGCCGATGCGCTTCAGATCGTCCGGCGCGATGCCGACGCCGGTGTCGCTGACGCGCAGCGTCAGCTGCGATCCGGTCACCGCAGCGGAAACGGAAACCTGGCCGCCGCGCTCGGTGAACTTGATGGCGTTGGCGACGAGATTGAGCACGATCTGCTTGAAGGAGCGCGGATCGCCGGTCATGACGGGCAGGTCCTGCGGCGCGTCGGTGACGAGGTCGATGCCGTTCTCCCGCGCCTTCAGCGCCAGCAGATTGCAACAATGCATGAGCGAGGCGCGCGGCGCGAACGGCTCGGACGCGATCTCGAAATTGCCCGACTCCATCTTCGACATGTCCAGGATGCCGTTGACGACCGACAGCAGATGCTGGCCGGAATCGTTGATGAGCTGGGCATATTCCTTGCGCTGGGCTGCACCCAGCATCAAGGTCTGCTCCTGCGCGATCATCTCGGAGAAGCCGATGATGGCGTTGAGCGGCGTCCGCAGCTCGTGGCTCATGGTGGCGAGGAAGCGCGTCTTGGCGGCATCGGCCGCTTCAGCGGCGCTACGCGCCTGATCCAGCGCCTGCTCGGAAAGCTTGTGGCCGGTGACGTCGCGCAGCACGGCGACGACTTCGGCCACGCGCGTGACGTCACGGCCGATCTCGTGGTCGAGGGGGCGGCAGCGCATCTCGACCCAGAGAAAATCGATCTGACCGCGCTCCGAACCATCCGGCTCACGCCGCAGCCGGAACTCGACGCTCCGCACATCACCGCGCGCAGCATCGGACAGCGCGGTGAGATAGGCCGGGCGATCGGCGACATGGACGCGGTCGAACAGGCCGTGACCGAGCAGTCGCGCCACTGATATGCCGAGCATGGCCTCCGCCGCCGGCGAGATGAACTGCACCGCGCCGTTGCGCTGATGCCGCGACACGACGTCGCTCATGTTGCGCGCGAGCAGGCGATAACGCTCCTCCTCGCGCGACAGCAGCGCAACGCTGGTGCGCGCGAGCGACTCCGCGCCAAAGGCGAGGCCCGCGGCATAGAGCGTCGCAGAGGCGACGCCGAACGCCATCAGCACGCCGCGTTCTGCGGCGCTGGTGTCTGCTGACGGCAGCCAGCCGAGCTGGCTGAGGAGGATCAGGATTCCCGCACAGGACAGCGCGAGCAATGAGGCGAAAGCGGTGACGCGGCGCGAGGCCGACAGCGCGGCTTCGAGGGGAACCACGACCAGCCAGACCGCGGCGAACGATTCGATGCCGCCCGTGGTGCCTGCGACCGCCACGATCAGGCCGGCGAGCGCCAGCGACGACAGCACATGCGCGCCTTCATAGCGGCCGGTGCGCGACAGGAACCAGGACAGCAGGATCGGCGCGATCAGCCATGCGAAAGCGGCGACCTCGATCGCGCTCGGCGCGCCGCGCATGGCGAGATAGACCGGGAATGCGGCAAAGGCCGCCAGGCTGCCGAGCAGCCGCGGCGCCATGAAGGCACGATGGTGCGCTCGCATCAGCGCATCGTAACGCGCGGAGGGATGCAGCAGCGCATCGAGACAATCGCGGATGATACTCAAAACTGTCACGGGTCTCGCGCTTCGGCTCAATCGTCTTAGAAGACGCGCCGGAACGCCTCCTTGTCGTTGAGCCACCGTGTCAGAGCGACCTTAAACGAGTGCTAAGGCGACGCGGCGTGCGGCCGGACGCCGGGACATCGCGGGGCTTTTTAGACGATTTGCCGACGTCTTCAGCGAGGATGGTGAACACAGGGTTTCACCTTCCCGCTCATGGTTTCGAATTGGTGGATGCGCATGCCAGCAGAATCACGGGCGCCGGCGTCAATCGAAAATTTACGACACCTTCGATCCCGAAGAATTTTGCGTAAATTTTCCGCGAATTAAGCTCAAGGCAATCACTTGCGATTTATCGAGAGTTGCTAGGTCCGACTTCCGCGGAGATCGCCGCGGGCGGGATCGAACGTACAGGTCGCAAGATGCGCTTTCTGCTTCGCATCACATTCTGGCTCGGGCTGGTGCTGGTGCTCCTGCCCAGGGACAAGACACCCGAATCGGAGAAGCTGCCGCAGATCGGCGCCGCCGACGCGGTGCAGGCTGCGACCGCGGCCGTCTCCGACATGACCCAGTTCTGCAAGCGCCAGCCGGCGGCCTGCGAGGTCGGCGGACAGGCCGCGACCATCATCGGCCAGCGCGCCCAGGACGGCGCGCGCAAGATCTACCAGATCATCAACGACAAGAAAGACCAGATCTCCAACGACAAGAACGACAAGAACGAGAAGAGCGACAAGAACGACAAGAAGGCGCCCGACCATACCGGATCGATCGTGATGGCCGGCGAAGGCGATGCCGTCTCGAGCGAAGCGCCGCACGACACGCTGAGCCAGGACGACCTCGCACTGGAATGGCGCGGCCCGCAGCCGGCGAATTAGCGCCCAAACCCTATCGATTTCGGCTCCTCGCATCCCTATATTGGCGGGAAGCGGGAACACGGGCCAGCATGACCACGATCAACGAAATCAGGGACAATTTCGAGCTTCTGGACGAGTGGGACGACCGCTACCGGTACGTCATCGAGCTTGGCCGCACCCTGGAACCGATGCCGGAGGCGGAACATTCCGCCGCCAACAAGGTGAATGGCTGTGTCAGCCAGGTCTGGCTCCAGAAGCTGGTCGAGCGCAGCAATGGCGCGCCGATCCTGAAATATCGCGGCGACAGCGACGCGCATATCGTGCGCGGGCTGGTCGCGATCGTGCTGTCGCTCTATTCAGGCCGCACGCCGCGGGAGATCCTCGATACTGACGCGATCGCCGTGTTCAACGAGTTCGGGTTTCGCGATCATCTGACGCCGCAGCGCTCTAACGGCCTGCGCTCGATGGTCGAGCGTATCAAGACCGACGCGAAAGAGGCGCTCGCGGAAGCGTCGTAACAAATCTTCGTAGTCTCGTAGGGTGGGCAAAGCGAAGCGTGCCCACCTTCTGAGTGTGATCGGAGAAAACTCGTGGGCACGGCGCTTCACGCCTTTGCCCACCCTACGAGACCTACCAAGCGGCGGCCTTTCGCACCCGCTCTACTTCCCCTTCTTCCGCTGCTGCTGTCCGAGGCCCATCTGCTTCGCCAGTTGCGAGCGCGCCACCGCGTAGTTCGGCGCGACCATGGGATAGTCGGCCGGCAGGCCCCATTTCTCGCGGTATTGCTCCGGCGTCATGCTGTACTGCGTGCGCAGATGACGCTTCAGCGACTTGAACCGCTTGCCGTCTTCCAGACAGACCAGATAATCGGGCGCGATCGACTTTTTCAGCGAGACCGCCGGCTTGGCCGGCTCGAGCGGCGCGGTCTCGGTGCGGCCCGACGACACCCGCACCAGGGCGCCGTGCACTTGGCTGATCAGGTTCGGAATCTCGGCAGCCGGCGTCGGATTGTTGCTGAGATAGGCCGACACGATGCTCGCCGTCAGCTCGATGAAATTCTTAGCCCCGGCATCCGACATGGGCCCCGCCCTCTCTCCACCTTGCGCCTCTTGGGATAGACGACGCTGAACTATTGCGTGTCAACAATACGTTCGGCGGAAATACGACAACTGACGTGGATGAGCTGATGACTGGTGAGGGGGTGCTTTACTTGGGGCAGCCGCCTCAGCCCCGCTGGTCGAGATGGGCGCGCAGCTCGTCGATCGAGGCAAAGCGCATCATGCCCTCCGGCATCTGCGCTTCGATCGAGCCGTCGGAATAGAGCGAATAGGCCATGCCGTCGACGATTCCGGATTTGAGCACGGTTACGGCCGGCTGCTCGACAGCTGGCGGCGTCGGCTCGGGTGCAGGCGGCGGTGCGGCCTCCGCAAAGGTCGATGGCGAGCGCGGCGGCTGGCGACGCAAGGCGGCCGGCGGCTCCGGCGGACGCATACGCTCCGGCTTCGGCCAGGCATCGTCGAAACTGGCGGGCGGAATGTCCAGAGCCTCACTGGGCTCCAGAGGAAGCTGCGGCGGCGCCCCTTCGGTGGCTTTCGCCTCCGCGCGCTCGCGCTCCTTGCGCGAGGTCGAGGCGAACATCAGGTTGCGCCGGCGCGGCCCTTCCGGAGTTGCGGGCGGCGTCGGAGCTTCCGGCTCCGGCGGCACCTCGACACGCGGACGCTCGCGCGCGGCAGCCTCGCTCTGCCACGGCGGCGGGCCTGCGGCGGGTGGTGGCGGTGGCGGCTCGGTCCTTGCGGACGAGGCGGGCATCGGCTCGGGCGCTGCAGCGCCTGATACGGCGAGGCCCGGCAGCACGGGCCTGACCCGAACCTCGGACGACGCGGCCGCACCGGCCAGCCGGCGAGCGATGCCCTTCAGTTCCGCGACCACGACATAGAGGCCGGACAGTAACATTCCGGAGCAGACTGCGATCGTGCCCGAGATTATGAGGGGGCTGCCGAGGCTGAACTCCCTGACGGAGAAGCCAAACAGGATCGAAAGGAGGCCCGCCACGACGGCGAAAATCCCCGCGATCAACAATGCCAAGGTCATTGAACTCACCCCCGGCCGCGCATCCACACGCGACCCGTCACGCCACGATACCGTCATACGATGTTCCACGCCAACGGCGAATTGCAAGCCACGTTCCTAATGGGAAGGAAATCAGGGACTTATTCACATTCCCTTCAGCTAGGGCCCGTTACTGCTAGGCTGCTGTCAATAATCCGGAATTGCTGCATCGCATCAGGAATTTAGCCATAATGCCCAATTACTTGCTAATGGAACTGCGCTATAGGGAGTCCGGGGTTGAGGCCCGCGCGCGCCAGCAGGGCCAAGAGGGGATTCCGGGGCACCGATAGCCATGACATCCATCACGACTTCGGCGATCGACACGCCTCAGCGGCGCTCGGTCGAACGGACTTGCGACGATCTGGCCATGCTGGTGCTGGCTGCGGTCGCCGTCATTGCCGGCTTGACCTTCCGCGACTACGGCCTCGGTTGGGACGATTATACCCACGCCGAATATGCCGACCTGTTGCTGCGCATGTTCGGTTCCGGCTTCAAGGACACCGCGGCGCTCTCCTTCGCCAATCTCTATATGTATGGCGGCGGCTTCGACATGGTCGCGGCCCTCCTGCACAAGATCATTCCGCTCGAATTATTCGAGACGCGGCGTCTGGTCGGCGCCATCGTCGGCGTGATCGGACTTGCGGTGACGTGGCGGCTTGGCCGCCGCATCGGCGGCCCCCTTGCCGGTCTTGCCTCACTCCTGCTGCTCGCGCTGTGCCCGATCTTCTACGGCCACATGTTCATGAATCCGAAGGACGCGCCCTTCGCGGTGGCCATGATCATCCTGATGCTCGGCCTCGTCCGGCTCGCCGAGGAATATCCGCAGCCGTCGCCGCGCACGATCCTGATCGTCGGGCTCGGCGCGGGCCTCTCGCTCGGCTGCCGCGTTCTCGGCGGGCTCGCGCTGGTCTACGCCGTGGTCGGCTTCATGCCGCTGTTCCTGGAGGAACTGCGCAGCGAGGGCCTGCGCGAATCGGTCCGCCGCTTCGCCCATGTCGTCTATGTGCTGCTGCCCGGCCTCGCGTTCGGCTACCTCGTGATGGGCCTGATCTGGCCGTGGTCGATCATGGAACCCGGCAATCCCTTCGAGGCGCTGACCTACTTCTCGCATTTCTTCGAGAAGCCCTGGAAGGAGATGTTCGACGGCGCGATCGTATCGGTGCCGGACATGCCCTGGTCCTATCTGCCGACGCTGTTCGCGCTGCAGCTGCCTGAGGTGATGCTGGTGCTGATGACCGGCGCCGTGGTCAGCACGTTTGCCATGCTGCCGCGACGCGAGGTTCCGGCGCGGCGCAAGACCATCCTGCTGATGCTGACGTTAGCTGCGACCCTGCCGCTCGCGATCGCGATGGTGAAGCGGCCGGCGCTGTACAACGGCATCCGCCATTTCGTGTTCGTGATTCCGCCGATGGCGGTGCTCGGCGGCGTCGCTTTCGGCTGGGCCATGGAGCGCCTGCGCGCCAATCACCGCACCTGGCAGCCGGTCGTGCTCGCCACCTTCTGCTTCGGCCTCGCGCTGTCGCTCGCCGAGATGATCCGGCTGCATCCCTATCAGTACACCCACTTCAACCACATCGCCGGCACCGTGCGCGGCGCCGACGACCGCTTCATGCTGGACTATTGGGGTCTCGCGCTGAAGCAGGCCTCGGACGAATTGCGCGAGCAGATCGTCGAGCGCCAGGAGGTGCCGCCGACCAATCGCAAATGGAAGGTCGCGGTCTGCGGTCCGCAGCGCCCGGCCCAGGTCGCGCTCGGCCCGGACTTCACCATCGGCTGGGATTCCAACGCGGCCGATTTCGCGATGACGCTCGGCGAGTTCTACTGCAAGGGCCTCACCGCGCCCGTGATGGTCGAGATCAAGCGCGACGACGTGGTGTTCGCCCGCGTCTACGACATCCGCGGCCGCAGCATTTCCAGCCTGCTGTCGATCCCGGCGCCATAGAAATTTTCTCCAGAATCGTAACCCCGTAGCCCGGATGGAGCGCAGCGAAATCCGGGACCCCTCTCAGAGCGGCCCCGCATTCCGCTGCGCTCCATGCGGGCTACGCTGAACTGCCACGCTCCTCACGCCTTGCCGCCAGCCTCCCCCAAGTCTACGCTCCCTCCCCGCAACAACGATGTTCGGAGAGATCAGCCATGTCGCCAGCGGAAGCCCGCCTGAAGGAAGTGCCGTCGAACATGACGGAGGCCGAGTGGCAGCAACGGGTCAATCTCGCCGCCTGCTATCGCCTGGTCGCGCTGTACGGCTGGGACGATCTGGTCGACACCCACATCTCCGCGCGCGTGCCGGGCCCCGAGCATCACTTTCTCATCAACCCCTACGGGCTGATGTTCGACGAGATCACCGCGTCGAGCCTCGTCAAGGTCGATTTGCACGGCAATCAGCTCACCGAGAGCGAATACACCATCAACCCGGCGGGCTTCACCATCCATTCGGCAATCCACGAGGTGCGCGAGGACGCGATCTGCGTGCTGCATCTCCACACCCTCGACGGCACCGCGGTGTCGAGCAGCGCAGAAGGGCTGCTGCCGCTGAACCAGACCGCTCAGCTCGTCACCCACGACCTCGCCTATCACGACTACGAAGGCATCGCGCTCGACCACGACGAGCGGCCGCGGCTGCAGAAAGATCTCGGTGACCACAACCACATGCTCTTGCGCAACCACGGCACGCTGACCGTCGGCCGCTCGGTCGCCTCCGCCTTCGAGCGCATGTATCACCTCGAGCGCGCCTGCTCGATGCAGGTGCGCACGCGCGCGCTCGGCACGCCGGTCTATCCGGTCGAGGAGATTGCGATCGAGAAGAACACCGAGCTGCTCGCCAACCGCGATCGCGCCGAGCTGCGCGCCACCAACCTCGTGTGGCCGCCGCTGCTGCGCAAGCTCGACCGCGAGCTTCCCGGCTACCGGACCTGAGATTTTCTGGATTTGGTGTAGGGTAGTGTCCAACTAACCTCTACGCCATTTGGAATGAAACGCCGCCCAATTCCGGGCGGCGTTTTTGTTTGCTTCGCTCGCAATGACGGGGATAGGTCTCGTAGGGTGGGCAAAGCGGAGCGTGCCCACGTTCTTTCGCAATCATTGAGAGGTGGTGGGCACGGCGCTGCGCGCCTTTGCCCACCCTACGAAGTCACTTCACCTCCGCCAGCGCCGCGAGGATGCGGGCCCAAGAGCGGATGCCTTTCTGGAAGCTGCGCAAATCGTACTTCTCGTTCGGCGAGTGGATGTTATCGTCGTCGAGGCCGAAGCCGACCAGCAGCGAGTCGAGGCCGAGCGTACGCTTGAAGTCGGCGACGATCGGGATCGAGGCGCCGGAGCCCATCAGCACGGTCTCCTTGCCCCATTCATCCGTGAGCGCCTTGCTGGCGGCGGCGAGTGGCTTCATGTTCCAGTCGAGTGCGACCGCTGGCGCGGCGGAATGGTCGCCGAATTCAACTTTGCAGTCACCGGGAATGCGTGCCGTGACGTAATCGCGAAAGGCTTTGCGGATCTTTTGCGGGTCCTGCCCTTCGACCAGGCGGAACGAGACCTTTGCCGAGGCATGCGAGGGGATCACCGTCTTGGAGCCCTCGCCGATATAGCCGCCCCAGATGCCGTTGACGTCGCAGGTCGGGCGCGACGAGGCCTGCTCGATCAGGAGGCGTCCCTTCTCGCCGGCGGGGATCGACAGGCCGATCGGCTTCAAAAACATCTCCGGCGTCAGGTTGAGCTTCTTCCATTGCTCGAGGATGTCGGGCGGCAGGTCTTTCACGCCGTCATAGAAGCCGGGAATGGTGATGCGGTTGTCGTCGTCGAACAGGCCGCCCAGAATTTTCGTGAGCAGGCGGATCGGGTTCATCGCGCTGCCCCCGAACACGCCGGAATGCAGGTCGCGATTGGCGGCGGTGATCTTCAGCTCTTCATAGAGCAGGCCCCGCAGCGAGGTGGTGATCGCCGGCGTGTTGCGATCCCACATGCCGGTGTCGCAGACCAGCACGTAATCGGCTTTGAACTCGTCCTTGTTGGCCTCGATGAAGGGGACGAAGTTCTTCGAGCCGACCTCCTCCTCGCCTTCGATCAGGAAGGTGATATCGATCGGCAGCGAGCCCGTCACCTTCTTCCAGGCGCGGCAGGCTTCGACGAAGGTCATCACCTGGCCCTTGTCGTCCTCGGCGCCGCGCGCGACGATGATCTTGCGGCCGTCGGCATGATCGGTGACGACGGGCTCGAATGGCGGGCGGTGCCAGAGATCGAGCGGATCGACCGGCTGCACATCGTAGTGGCCGTAGAAGATCACGTGCGGCCGTCCGCCGGCCCTGGTCTTGCCGACGATGGCGGGATGGCCGGCGGTCGGTCTCACCTCGGTGGCGACACCCAGGCTCGCGATGTCCTTCGCAAGATGCTCCGCCGCCGCCTTGCAATCCCCGGCAAAGGCCGGATCCGCGGAGATCGACTTGATCCGGAGCAGCGCGAACAGGCGCTCCAGGCTGTTGTCGAAATCCCTGTCGATGTGGTCGAGCACGGATTGAAGCTGCGCATTGGCCATGGTTGGATTCCTGACTTTTGAGTCTCAAGACGACATTTCGAGATGCTTGGGTTTTAGCCCCGTCGCAGGCTGGGAGCCAGCCGCAACCGGCGGATGGCGGATGTGCCATACGAGCGTACCCGCAAGAACGGCGGTCGCAGCGAGGTTGTTGCCCCAGGCCTGGAAGACAGTTGGAAACCACGGCAGCGCCAGCAGCATGAGAATGCCGGCAGCGCCGAGGGCGAGCCAGGTTCCGAGGCGCACCTTCGCCCGCTCGTCGAAGGCGGCGCGATGCATCAACACCGCCATCGGGAAGAACAGCCACATGAAGTAGTATTGTCGCGCCAGGGGCGAGGCCGCCGTGATCAGGCAGAACAGGATGCCGAGTTCCTCGGCATCCGAGCGCGCCGTCCGCTGCGCTTGCCGCGGCATGATCGCGACGAAGCCGAGCCCCAGCAATGCCGACAACGCCAGCACGATCCAGTTTGCCGTCCTGTAGTCGACGTCGATGATATTCATCGTGCGTGCCGGCTTGTTGGGACTGTCCTGATTGTAGTTGATCGGGCGGACGAGGCGGTGCGTGACTGCGATCAGCGACTGGTTGACCCACGACCAGTTCTGCTCGTCACGCTGGCCAAAGCCCTTATCCGAACTCGTTCCGACCATGCCCTGATACCAGAGCGCAAGCTCGGCCGCGTTGCGCTCGAAGCCGCGGATCGGCGCCGGCACGACATAGAGAAGGATGGCTGTGAAGGCGACCGTAGCGACGACGGCCTCCCATTTGCGCCGCCAGATCAGATAGGGCAGCACCGCAATCGGAAACACCTTGATGGCGGCGGCGAGCGCGAACATGAAGCCGGCGAGCCACGACCGCTGATGCCGCAAGCTCCAGAAACCGTAGAACATCATCGCCAGCAGGACGAGGTTGGGCTGGCCGAGGTCGAACATGACGAACACGAGGGGCACGGTGACGACAGCAGGCAGCGCTTCGAGCCAGGGACTGGGCTTGCGGTCCAAGCCGGCCATGACGTGGGAGAACGTTCCGGTGTACCACCACGCCGCAGCATTCAGGATCGACAGAACGAGATAGAGCGGGATCTTGCCGAACCAGCTCGGGATCGCCAGCAGGATCGCCGGGAGCGGTGGATAGATGAAGTCGAAATACTCGATGGCCGTGGCGGGATAGAGCGGCTCACCCTGCAAGACCTGCTGCCCGGCCCAGTACCACAGCGGGTAATCCTTGGTTTTGCCGTTGCCGAAGATCTCGGGGACGAGCACGTCGGCGGTCAGCAGGACGCAGCAGAGCAGAAATAGCAGGTCCAGCGGCGCGCGCAGCGACAGGCGTCTGGGCGCGTCAGGCTTGGCTAACGGGGCGGGCGAGGTCACGGGGTGGTCCTGTGCGGCGGCGAACAGGACGTAGCAGACCGGCGCAGGCTTGGAGAGCCCCTCACCTGAAATTGTAGCGGTGGTAACCCGACCTTCCCTGCGGGCGGAGCGAAGTCGGATCACCGACCGGAAGCGGATTGCCTCAAACGATGTCCCGAAACCGGCTGCCTAGCGCCGCAGCAATCCGCCGAGCGCGCCGCGGACCAGTGTACGGCCGATCGAGCCGCCGAGCTGGCCTCCGACCGACTTGCCGATATTGGCGGCCATCCCGCCGATCACCTGGTTGGTGACCGATCGCGTCACGTCCCGCGCAATGACCTGGCCGGCCGACAGGCGGCCCCGTTTGACGTTGGTGCCGAAGATAGTGCCGACGATCGAGCCGATCTGGCCGAGGATGCCGCCACCGCTTGCGCCGGCCGGGCCGTCCACCGTTACCGCCGTGCCGGCGATCCGCTTCTGAAGGATCTCATAGGCGGACTCGGCATCGACGGCGGTGTCGTATTTGCCCTTCACCGGGCTTGCAGCCATGATCGCCTTGCGCTCATCCGGCGTGATCGATCCGATGCGGGCCGATGGCGGTCGGATCATCACCCGCTCCACCATCGCGGGCGTGCCGTTACCCTCGAGGAAGGACACCAGCGCCTCGCCCTTGCCGAGCTCCATGATCACCTTGGCGGTGTCGAGCTTCGGGTTGGGCCGGAAGGTCTGGGCCGCAGCGGCGACCGCCTTCTGGTCGCGCGGGGTGAAGGCGCGCAGCGCGTGCTGCACCCGGTTGCCCAATTGTCCGAGCACGCGGTCGGGCACGTCGACCGGGTTCTGAGTCACGAAGTAGACGCCGACGCCCTTGGAGCGGATCAGGCGGACCACCTGCTCGATCTTGTCCATCAACGCCTTGGGCGCGTCGTTGAACAACAGATGCGCCTCGTCGAAGAAGAACACGAGCTTTGGCTTCGGCAGATCGCCGGCCTCGGGCAGCTCCTCGAACAGCTCCGACAACATCCACAGCAGGAATGTCGCGTAAAGCCTGGGGTTCTGGAGCAGCTTGTCGGCGACCAGGACGTTGACCATGCCGCGGCCATCGCGGTCGGTCTTCATGAAGTCTTTCAGTGTCAGCGCCGGCTCGCCGAAGAATTTGGTGCCGCCCTGGTTCTCCAACACCAGGAGCTGGCGCTGGATGGTGCCGACGGTGGCCTTGGTGACGTTGCCGAACCCCTGCGCGGCCTTCTTGACGTCGGCCAGCGGGCTCTCTTCGCCATCCGCACCCTTCTTGCCGGCATCCGGCACGATGGCATCGAGCAGCGCGCGCAGATCCTTCATATCGATGAGGGTGAGGCCGGCGTCATCGGCGACGCGGAAGGCGACGTTGAGCACGCCTTCCTGCACATCGTTCAGGTCGAGCATGCGCGCGAGCAGAAGCGGCCCCATTTCCGTGACGGTCGCCCGCACCGGATGGCCCTGCTCGCCGAACACATCCCAGAACACCGTCGAGAACTGGTCGGGCTGGAACGTTAGCCCCATTTCGGAGGCGCGTTTGAGGATGAAGTCCTTGGCTTCGCCGATCTCGGAGATGCCGGAGAGGTCGCCCTTGATGTCGGCTGCGAAGACCGGAACGCCGGCACGCGCAAATCCTTCCGCCATCACCTGCAGCGTCACCGTCTTGCCGGTTCCGGTTGCGCCGGTGACGAGGCCGTGGCGATTGGCGAGCGCCAGCGTCAGCCATGCCTGCTCGTCTCCCTTGCCGACGAAGATCTTGTCGCCGGTATCGCCGAGCTTGCTGTCCTGTGCGGTCATTATTCTCTCTGATCTCTCTGCCGGGTTTCGCGTATTGAAACTCAAAGGCGGCAGTTCCTTAGTTTAACGCAAATCGCACGTCGATTGAAACCGTTCAACGCGCCCGACATGCGACATTGTTGGATAGGTGGACGACATCAGCCGAAAGTAGGAATGAGGCGTTCGCAACGCGGCAATTTTCCGCCGATTCCATCTCCGCTCTTGCACCGCTGCAACACCTCTCACGCGTTCGAAGATGAATCGCGACAACGGCTGCGTTCATCGCTTGTATTTCACATCACACCGGCTCAAGATCATTTTCGAAAGCAATATTCCGGCAAGCAAACCGGCTGAGGGGCGGGCCAATGGACGAGCTGATCGGGCGGCTGGCGACAAACGCCAGCATAGATGGTGCTGTCGCCGAAAAGACCGTCGGCATCATCCTGGGCTTCCTCCGCAGTGAGGGTCCTTCCGACAGCGTGCAGGCCCTGATCGATCAGATCCCCGGAGCGGAAGCCGCGATCGAGGCGTCCAGGAGCGGCGGCGGACTGTCGCGGCTGATGGGCGGCGGCTTGATGGCGGTCGGCACGCGCCTGATGGGCCTGGGACTTGGCATGTCCGAGATTCAAAACGTCGCCCGTGAACTTTTCCGCTTCGGCCGAGACAAAATCGGAGCGGATCAGATGGGCAAGATCGTTGCGGGGACACCGGGCCTCAGCCAGTTCGCCTGAAGCCTTGGCATTTCATATCGAGTATCATGACATATCCGATTTCCGAGATTGAGGGCCTGTCGGTCTTTGCCGCCAACAAGTTGAAGGCGCAGGGCATCCGCACCACCGATGCGCTGCTCGAGGCGGCCGGCACGGTGAAGGGCCGCAAGGCGCTTTCCGCCAAGACCGGCATCAGCGAGCAGCTGCTGCTGGAATGGGCCAATGTCTCCGACTACATGCGTATCCCCGGCATGGGCCGCGCCAAGGTCGGCCTGGTCCGCGCCGCCGGCGTCACCACCGTGCGTGAGCTCGCCTATCGGAATCCGGCAAGGCTCGCCCAGAGCATGCGTGACGCCAACGAGAAGAAGAAGCTGCTCCGCATCCTGCCTTCCGAGAAGTCGGTCGGCGACATCATCGCCAAGGCGAAGAAGCTGCAGCCGAAGATTACGTATTAGCGTTTTTTCCGCCCCCTTACGTCCAGCGAGCGTGCACTCACTCTCGTGTCCCGGACGCGCTGCAACGCCCTTAGCGTTGCTGCGCAGAGCCGGGACCCATATCGCGCAAAGTCCCCTCTCGGCAACATGGGCCCCGGCTCAGCAGCGCACCGCTGAAGGAGCGCTGCGCTGCGTCCGGGGCACGAGAGCGCTCATCTTGCGAACATATTGGCCAAGCGCGCCACCCCCTCCCGCGCTTGAACTCCCCCTC
>NZ_JADPKR010000111.1 GCF_023074055.1 Bradyrhizobium sp. 141 | reverse complement strand
ATGGACCAAGTCAGCCGATCAGATTTTGGCTTCCGTCAAACGCTTCTGCCACAAAGCTCAACAGACTTTATGTGGCGAACTTTAGATTCACGTGACTAGCTAAGACAGGCCGCTGTTGCTTAACAATGACGATATCCTTTGCTTGCGTGCTCCTGTCGTCTCAATGCTTTTTCTTACGTCAAAGTAATTGTAGAGATATCAATACCGACGAGGACAGGTTCAGTATTTAAAGTTCCGTCCGGGTTTCTCCTGAACGCGCGCCGTTTGGTTGGCATCATTATCCCTTGAATGTTCTTGTACTCGGACATGTAGTGCGCGGCTGGAGCGCCACCGGCCACAAACGTGGTATAATCCAAACGAGCGATGAGTCCGTTTTCATCGACGTGGAATATCTGTTCCGGAGAGTGGGTTCCAACCTTTTCGGGAAAAGTGATCTTCAGCCGCCGACGTACCGTGCCTTGATCGGACACAGGATCTATTTCCTCCGCTTTGGCACTCTCAGTGACAAACATAAATGGAGTATTCAGATAATTCCAAAGTGCATACCCGGAAAAGTAAGCCAGATGCAGCCTATCCCACGTAGTTTGAAGGGTGTGTCCTTCAAACGCCTTTCTTGGATGTACACGCTCCTCAATAAGCTTCCCGTCGATTGTCTCTAGCCGAACACGATCCGGCTCGTAGATGCTTTGCACGCCTTCTTCGGTAAAATGCGTATAGCAAGCTCGCTGTTCTTTCGTTTGCACCTTCAATTGAACATTTTTGAAGACACCGTCCCATCCCTTTCTTTTCCAGTGCTCACCATGCATCGAAAGGTTGACATCGATCGCGATGAATTTTCGCCATCGTTCAAGAGTTCCGTGAGACTCGAGCACCAGATCTAAAAGTGCAGTCATGCTTCCTCCGGTTCGCCCTATGGCTTTCCATATCGGACTGGTTGCGGTTTCAGGCGGCCCTAGAGTTCAGGGCGCCTGACCGTTGATTATCCATTAGTTGGGTTTCAGAAGGACTTTCCCGCCTTTTTGCACATGCGCAATAGCCTGAGTTGCCTGCTCGAGCGAATAAACGCCGGCGACCGGAACGTGCAGTTTGCCTTCGGTGATCAGTCGCTCGGCTGTCCGCGTATGAGCCGCAAGCTTTTCGTGTGCATCTCGAAAGCGCGGATAGAACAGCCAAAACCCTTCCAGCGTCACCTGCTTGAAAATGATGTTCAGGGGACTCACGGCCGCGGGCTTTCCGCTGACGCCGCCATAGGCGACCATCTTGGCGTTCGACGTTAGGCAAGACGCAACCCAGTGCGCGGAGTCGCCACCCACGCCGTCAAGTCCCAGCTTGATTTTAGCCTTCCCGGTAGCCGCTGCGACTTGCTTCACGACGTCGGGTCCATCGACAAGGACGACGTCAGCTCCGGCTGACTTCAGCTCATCCACAAGTTCGGGTCTGCGCACGAGGCTTACCGAGCGCAGTCCGAACTCCCGTGCAAACGCAATGACGCTGCGTCCCACACCGGAATTGCCGGCGTTCTGGATGACCCAGTCGTCCTTGCCGAGTTCGACATACTCGGTTAAGAGCAATGCCGCTGTCAGCGGATTGATCCGAAGCATTGACAGCTGTTGGGGATCGGCTTGCGCAGACAAGACGATGAGATCGGCGGCCGCGACCGTTATGGCCTGCCTCCACACGGGAAGTCCGATCGGAATGGCGACACGATCGCCAGTCTTTACGCTTTTGACCGAGGCTCCAACGGCGACAACGCGTCCAATAGCTTCGTTCCCAAGCGGCGCCGGCGGCTGTGGCCTGATCCCATACATGCCACGGATCATCAGAAGTTCAGCGGGACCGATCGGTGAGTATTCGACTTCGACCGTGGCTTCATTTGCTGCCGGCGGTGGGGGTGGATCGCCTTCTACAACTTCAACCACCTCAGTGGGATTGCCAAACTTAGTCATTTGCAAAAACTTCATTGTCCCTCCGCGAGAATCTTATCGGTTCGCTGACCGCTCGACACTAAACCATGCTAAGTTCGTATAATGAACTTTAATCAACGTCAACCTGTGTATGAACAATGAACTCAGAAAAAGCGCATTCGCCCGAACTGGATCTTCGCTGGATTTTCGAGCAAAAGAACAACTGCTCCATCAAGCGAACGCTCGACATTGTTGGTGAAACCTGGACCTTATTGATCTTGCGCGAGGCCTCATGGGGCGTTCGCCGATTCCAGGACTTTCATAAGTTTCTGGGCGCGCCAAGGGCGGTGCTGTCCGATCGCCTAGAGAAGCTTGTTGAGCACGGCATCTTTGAAAAAACACCTTACAAGGAGGCGGGCGCGCGAAAGCGATACCAATACGAGCCCACTAAGGCCGGCATCAAATTGTTCACGGTGCTGATGGCATTGAACCAGTGGGGAGATGAGCATCTCGGCAAGGGATCTTCCCGCATGATCGACAAAGCGACTAAGGAAGAAGTGTTTCTGAAGGTCGTCAGTAAAAATGGCGACCATGTCCCAGTAGAGCAGGTGCGACCTGTAGTGCGGAGGTAATCACACGTGCTGTGAATCGAATTAGTATCGGCTGCTGCGAACGCGAGCAACGTCCAGACACAACGGATCATAGCTACCCTTGACGAGCTTCTCCTCGTGCTGTCAGAGTGACCCACGACGATGCTGTAAGCCGCAGCTTGTTGGCGGGTCGATGCCCTCCTTTCAGTACCCAGTATAGTGGCAGACGCGGCGTGAATTTACCGTCCGTGTTCGATTTCTGCGCTAAAACCGGAATCATCGTTATCTTCCGCGTCATCTCCCGTTTGACCTGCAACCTGCAGACGGTGTGACCAATGTGCAACGAGCGTTTAGCTTCACCACGGCTATGTCGGCCACCGAACAATCAGGGCTCACGAGGTACGCGGTACGATCCGAGCGGCCAAATACTGAGGGCCTGCGGATGAACTTTTCAAGCTCGAAAGATCAGACCTTATTGTCTCTCTGGGAAAGTGTGCGGCGGCAAGTGTTGGCTGATCGCGCGAATGACGGCCGCTCCCGCATTGTTGGTGACAATTTTCGTGACTATGCTGAGTTGCTCCGTTCGGAAATGGATCGGCGGGCGCTCAAGTATACCTCCATCAATTCAACTGAATGAATAGAGGATGCTGCCGGGGGCAATCTAAGATGAGAGACATGCATGAGCAGTTGGAGAAGCTCCGCAACGATGCCGCCGATTGCAAATCGATCAGCGATCTAGTCACCGATCCGCGAAAACGAGAGTTGTTCGCGAGGCTTGCCGATCATCTGAGCGTGTTGGCTACAGAGGTAGAGCGTGCCATTGGTCCGACAGTGTCTAGCACCCAACCGGAGCGATAAAGGTGCGCTGGCATCCATGATCGAGGATGCAATGGGCGGAAAGGGGCACATCGCGACCGGGGGCCTATGGCTCGCGTCGCAACTATATTCCTTGAGGCACGCCGTTCGTACCGGCGGCCTCCCGCACGCGGGTGTGATGAGCATGCAGGGACCCGAGTGAAGTAGTTCTCAATCGGTAGGTAACGAAAGGGATAGCCTGCGCGCTTCAACTGGAGGAAGCGCCATGCAGGTTAATTGGACAACCTCTCGAATGCTCGTTCTGGCGGCCGTTCTTCTGCTCGAAGCTGGTACCACTATTGCACTCGGCACTCCTCGCGCACTCTTTGAACCAATGCTGGGACCCGATTGGCAATGCAACCGAACCGTGCTGGTCGTGACGACTTTGTTCTCACTCGATCCCTTAAATGGCTAATCGAATCTTGAGCAAGCGGTGATCAACCGCACTAGCCCGGACGAAGCCGCACGCGGGAACTTCTCTCTCCCGAGCGACGACTACCGCGTAGGCGCCACCCGATCGGCCCCGGAAAACTGTTGGCGATGCTCAAGGCGCGCTTCTCGTCCTTTTCAAGAGCTAACTTTTGAGCAAAGCATGACGTCCCCCTGGGCCAAGCCACCCAATGGGACGAAACACCACCCGGTTCCTAGCCGCCCGTGTTCGTCGATCTCGTTGACGTTGAGACGTTCCTCGGCGAATGCGTAGCGCGTTCCGGTATCGCACCCTATGACGTCGAAGTATCCCTTTGTGTCGAATTCGACCCTTTGCTGAGGCGAAAGCCAATACCGCAGAAGCCGCATTGACCGTGCATGTAGGGTTTTCTCGTCCTTAGCTGCTTGGTACAGCTCGGTAACCGCCAGGCCTCGAAGGCTCCAGCGGCCGAGAGGACCATATTTGTTCTTCACCTGATGATCACCCGCCAACAAGGCGCGGGAAGAACAATGTTTCTTCGGCGGCCGGATCGAAGGAGGTGATCTTGACTACCTCACCTGGCCCCTTCCGGACCGTTGCGGTGTATCCTTTGCCGGTAAATTCCGAAAACAGCCTCTCCGCTTCTGCCAAGGCGTCTGCACTAGAATTATCGAAGAAGTGCCGGCTGTCGCCGCTGTGATCCATCACGATTAGCGTTGCCATGCTGAGACTCCTGATTGCTCTTCCGCCGGACGGATGAAGGGCACCTTGGCCAGCTCATCGTCGCTGACCGGCACCTGGAAGCGGTCGCGGAATCCGCGCAGCGCGTCCTGCGTCATCTTCTTGGCCTGATGCGCGATCATCTGGCCTTCGCCGGACTCGCCCATGCCGTAGCCTTTGACGGTCTTGGGCAGAATGACGGTCGGCTGTCCCTTGTGGTTCACCGCCGCGGTATAGGCCGCGAACACCTTCTCCGGATCGTGACCGCCCCGCGCAAGTTTCCAGATCTCGTCGTCGCTCATGTCGGCGACGAGTTGCTTCAGCTCGTCGTACTTGCCGAAGAAATGCTCGCGGATATAAGCGCCGCTCTTGCTCTTGAAATCCTGGTACTCGCCGTCGACGCATTCCTCCATGCGCTTCAGCAGCAACCCGCTCTTGTCGTTCGCCAACAGCCGATCCCAGCCCGATCCCCACAGCACCTTGATGACGTTCCAGCCGGCGCCGCGGAAAACGCTTTCGAGCTCCTGAACGATCTTGCCGTTGCCGCGCACCGGTCCGTCGAGCCGCTGCAGGTTGCAGTTGATGACGAAGATCAGATTGTCGAGGTTCTCGCGGCCGGCCAGCGAGATCGCGCCGAGCGACTCCGGCTCGTCGGTTTCGCCGTCACCCATGAAGGCCCAGACCTTGCGGTTCGCGGTCTCAGCCAGCTTGTGGTTCTCCAGATATTTCAGGAACCGGGCCTGATAGATCGCCATCAGCGGTCCCAGCCCCATCGACACCGTCGGGAACTGCCAGAAATCGGGCATCAGCCAGGGATGCGGATAGCTCGACAGACCCTTGCCACCGGTCTCCTGCCGGAAGCCGAGCAGCTGATCCTCGCTCAATCGCCCTTCGAGAAATGCGCGCGCATAGATGCCGGGCGAACAGTGTCCCTGGACGAAGATCAGATCGCCGCCGTGTTTTTCCGTCGGCGCATGCCAGAAATGCCCGAAGCCGATGTCATAGAGCGTGGCGGCGGATTGGAAGCTCGCGATGTGTCCACCGAGCTCCGAGCTTTCCTTGTTGGCGCGCAGAACGATGGCGAGAGCATTCCACCGGATGATGGACCGCAGCTTGTGCTCGATGGCGCGATCGCCCGGCAGAGCCGGCTGCTGATCCAGCGGAATCGTGTTGCAATAGGGCGTCGTCAGCGTCTGCTGAATAGCGAGGCCGCCACCGCGCGCGGCGGCAATGACGGCGTTGACGACGAATTCGGCGCGCTCGCTGCCGCGGTGACCTCGGATCGCCAACAGGGCATCGAGCCACTCCCGGGTCTCCTGCGGATCCAAATCGTGCGCGTCCGCGACTGTCATTACTCTCTCCCTTGCATGCCAAGCAGAAGTCAGGCGTCATCGTTCATTGCACCGCCTCGGGGTGGAGGCGCGCGATGCCACGCAGGCGATATGCCCGTCGCTCTAGGTTAAAGATGGAGTGTTGGCTGGCATTTGAACGTTCCCCTCGCCGTGCTTGTTTCAGATCTGCTTATTCTTTTGCAGCCGTCTAAGCAGCATTCGTGCCAGACCTCGAAGAGGCCTCGCGATCGCGCACATGCCCTTCATTTTGCTCAGAATTGTCGGTCAGCCGCCCGACCGCGCCGATATGATCGGCCGGCATTCGTCTGAAGCTCCGGAAAACGGGCTGCTGGTTCCGCCCGAAAGATCGGACCCGTCGAGCCGTCCAACAAATGCGGGCGTTGCCGGTATGAGCGGACGCGAGCCATGGGGCGGGACAACAGCCGGCGCGTGGGTGCATGACGATTTGACTAACGCGGCACGAACAAAGAATGTCTGCGGCCGGACAGTCTTTGCGTTTTCGCGCACGTCAATTCGCCAGCGATGAATACTCCGCGCCTTCTTGCGCAACACGAGGTTGCCCAGATGACCGTCGTACTCGATCTCCTCAACAAGGACCCGCGCGCGAAGCTGCGACCGGACGCGCCACGCCATCCCGAGAAGGTGAACCGCCCGGAGACGCCCCTGCAGAGCAAGCCGGCGTGGATCCGCGTGAAGGCGCCGGGTTCAGACGCCTGGGCCGAGACCAGACGCATCGTGCGCGAGAACAAGCTCGTCACCGTGTGCGAGGAAGCGTCCTGCCCCAATATCGGCGAGTGCTGGTCGAAGAAGCATGCGACCTTCATGATCATGGGCGATACTTGCACGCGCGCCTGCGCGTTCTGCAATGTGCGCACCGGCCTGCCCGGCCCGCTCGAGGCCGATGAACCCGCCAAGGTCGCCGAAGCCGTTGCCAAGCTTGGGCTCGAGCACGTCGTCGTCACGTCGGTCGATCGCGACGATCTTGCCGATGGCGGGGCGGCACACTTCGCTGCGACCATCGCCGCGATCCGCGCGGCGAGCCCGGCGACGTCGATCGAGATCCTGACGCCGGATTTTCTGCGCAAGCACGGCGCGCTCAAGACGGTCGTGGCGGCGAAGCCGGACGTGTTTAATCACAATCTGGAAACGGTCCCGTCAAGATATCTGGCGGTGCGCCCTGGAGCGCGCTACTTCCACTCGGTCCGACTGCTGCAACGCGTGAAGGAGCTCGATCCGCAGATCTTCACCAAGTCCGGCATCATGGTTGGCCTCGGTGAGATCAGGAACGAGGTGCTGCAATTGATGGACGATTTGCGCTCCGCAGACGTCGACTTCCTGACCATCGGCCAGTATCTGCAACCCACGCGAAAGCATCACCCCGTGGTCAGCTTTGTGACGCCCGACGAATTCGATGCCTATGAGAAGACCGCCTATGCCAAGGGCTTTTTGCTCGTATCTGCCTCGCCGTTGACGCGCTCTTCCCATCACGCCGGCGATCATTTCCGCAAACTGCGCGCGCGCAGGCGCGACTAAGGGCCGACGCGCGGCTACCCCACTTGCGGCGACTGCGCAATCGCGGGAGTCAAATCCTCGATAACTGATCATTCCGCGCCGAACAGATGACCACCGCCCGCAAGCATTGTCCCGCCTCCTGCCCTCCGAAACTCAGATCGTGCCATGCGCCACGGGCCTGCTCACGTCACCTGTGCTGAGATTTCGTTTGATCTCCCGATGCACACGTTGTGCACACGCCGCCTTCTATCCAATTGAAGAATTTGAACTCTCGCTCCAATCCATCATTGGAGAAAATCGCATTCGCCGGTTGCGGCACCCGCGAGCCGTCTTGACAGCAACTTTGCAGCGAGGTTCCGCCACAGCAAAATCACCGCTTGAAAATCAGATGCTCAAACGATTTCTCTGGCTAAGGCATTGATTTGGTGGGCGCACCAGGGCTCGAACCTGGGACCCGCTGATTAAGAGTTCAAGATCATCCCTTCGCTGCAATTTCCAAACGCACGCCGCGCTACGACGAGTCTTCGGAAGCCCCTTTGTTTGTGGGTTTTCCTCGCATAGTTTCGCGCTCCGTCGAACTCAAACCTTCCAACTGCTCAATCCGCCAACACCGTTTGAAAACCGTTTTGGCGGCCGTGGACTCTCGTCATGACCGATATTCGAATTTCTCTCACTGACAAGGTAATCGCTCAACTGCCCGCTCCGAAGGAAGGCTGGTACCTAGCGCGTGATACAGAATTGAAGGGCTTTTTCGTAGTCATTGGAAAGCGAAGGAGGACTTTTACCGTCCAAGGGGACCTCAGGCGGGGCGGCAAGCGGGCTTCATCCATTAGGGTTTCCATCGGCGACGCCGGCGAGATGTCGACCCGAGCTGCGCGCGCCACCGCCAAGGAGTATTTGGCCCAGATCAGCCGGGGACGGCACCCGAAGGACGAGAAACAAGCCGAAAGAGTGCATGCCGTTCCGGCGATGACAACTGGTGGAACAGTCGCGAGCATCACTCTCAGGCAGGCCTGGGAACGTTACCTCGAGGCGCATCTGATCCGGAAGAACCGCAGTGAAACGACCATCGAGGGCTATCGTGATCACATCGAACGAATTTTTGCGGAATGGCTCGACGCCACCCTCGATGAGCTCGCAACCGACCCGGCTCGGGTGGCCAAGAAGCACGATGAAGTCACAAGGGAGAACGGTCCGTACATGGCCAATGGCAGCATGCGGACCCTGCGGGCCATCTACAATCATGCTCGGAAGACGAATAGGTCCCTGCCGTCAGATAATCCAGCCGATGCGATCGACTGGAATGTCGAGGAGCGCCGCAATACCGGCATGGGATCGGCTGACTTGAAGGGCTGGTTTGCGCAGCTCGCCGCTTTCGACAATCCGATCCGCAGAGAGTTCCACCTCTTCACTCTCCTATGCGGTTCGAGGCCTACTGCTCTCCAGGAGGCCAAGCCGGAACACATCGACTTTCGGCGCCGCACGCTGCACATCGCGAAACCGAAGGGTGGCAAGAAGAAGGCCTTCGATATTCCGTTGTCGCGACAGATGATCCTTTGCCTCGTCCGCGCAATCCGATTTGGTCGGCACATGTATCCTCCAAGCACAAGAGTGGGTGTTTCCTGCCGACAGCGCGTCGGGGCATTTGGCGGAAACAAAAGAGGACCGGGAAATGCTATCGAAGTGGGGCAACGACCTCCGTCAGACCTTCCGTACGCTCGCAACCGCAGCCGGCGTATCCGAAGTCGACGCCAAGCTCTTGATGAACCACGCCATTCCCGGGGTAAACGCGGGCTACATTACGCGGCACAAGCTTCTCGAAGATCATCTGCGCAGCCAGCAGCAGGCGATCAGCAGCGCGGTATTTGCCGCGTTGAGCACATCCATCGCCCGAAATCATGCGCTGCAGGGTTGGCTCGGGAGAGGCGCGTACCGGCGCGCGATCCAGAACGTCACTTCCGCTGACAAGCAGGGAGGCGAACGGTTGCGCAAATTGAGTAAAGGTCAATCTGAGGCTCGGCTCATTGAACAAATCGGAGACAAAGAATCGATCCAGTCCTAGCGCTCCTAACCCAACTTGCACACTTCATCTCGAGAGCGCCGTTAGCACTATTTTGACTTCAAGACTGCAACGGGGCGCCACTCGTTGGGTGTTTGACCTTGCAACTCCCGGCAGCGCTCTAGTAGCACGTTGGCCGGCTGATCTTGTGGCCGCTCTCGCAGCACAGCCTCGAACTCAACTATGGCGCCGATCGGGTCCCGATCTCGATATTTCGCAAGCCCTTGCTCATAGCGCACTACCCAAGACGGGCAGTGCCTTGCGTCATGCTTCTCGGCAAGATCGATCAGTTCGTATGTCGAAAGCCCCTCTTCCCGTCCATAGACTGCGATCCGGTCAACCTCACGGGTGATGATCGTGCCCCGCGCCAAGTGGTAGGTCTCTTCACCGATAAGGACCTGCGTCCCATAGATCTTGTTGGCGCTTTCAAGGCGGCTCGCGACATTCACGGCGTCGCCGATTACGGTGTAGTTCAAGCGCAGTTCCGAGCCGATATTGCCGACCAGCATTTGGCCGGAATTGATGCCGATCCGGATATGGAGAGGGCGGCCGAGATCGTCGGAGAGGCCGGACTCCTCGATGGCCTTGCAGCAGGCGAGCGCCGCACGGCAACATAACAGCGCATGATCCGTTTGAGGTTGTGGTGCTCCCCAAAACGCCATGACCGCATCGCCGATGAACTTATCGATGGTGCCGCCGTTAGCGACGATGACTTCCGAAGCGACGTCCAGATAGCGCGACAGGAGCGGTACGACGCGATCACCCATGCGTTCGGAGAGACCGGTGAAGCCGGCGATGTCGATGAACATCACGCTTAGCTCCTGAACGGCTCCCCCGGGTTTTGCCTCCACGCCCTGACGCAGAAGCGCGCGGACGAGGTCAGCCGGGATGAATTTTCGGAAGGCCGAAAGGCCGGCGGCCATCTCGGCGATCGCGCCCGACAGGCTCGCGATCTCCTTAAGCCGCGAGGGATGGCGGCGCACCAGCTCCAGCGCAAAAGTTTCGACATGACGGATCTCGCCGACGACGCGGGACAGCGGTGCTGCGATCACGGTACGCGCGAGCAAGGCCGAGGCCAAAGCCGCGAGCACCGCACCAACGGCGAGGCCCAGGATCAGGCGTCGCAGCGTGGTCTCGACCGGGCCTAGAAACTCAGCCTCGGGAATGACGGTTGCAAGCCGCCAGCCGGGAAACGGCAGCGGCGTGAGCGCAACCTCATAGGCCTCGCCGCCGGAAGTGAGCCGGCTGCGCCAAGCGTCCTTGTCGGCACCGGCTTTGGCCAGCGCCGTCTGCGCCAATGGCAACAATTTCTGCTCGCCGCGCGCGGCATGTAGTTCATCGGCCTCCTTGTCGGGTGCGGCGACGAGCTCCCCGCTTCCGTCGAAGATGAAGGCAGTTCCGGTTCGTCCGACCTCGAGCTGTGCAAGGAAGCGTGCAAGACGGGTGTATTCGATCATGATAGCCAGGACCCCCTGGCGCTCCTGATAGACGTCGATCGGACCCGCAAAGGCGATCGACGGGCGTTCCCCGGTCGGATGATCCGTGACCTTGAACCATTCGGGCTCTTCGGCTTTGAGGCCGGTCTTGAACCAGGTGCGATCAGCAACGCGGAAATCGGTCGGCTCGAAACGGCGGTTAGCGAATTCGATGTCGCCGGGCACTACATCATACTCGTCGACCCGGCGCTGCCCGGCATGGTCGGTAAGCGAGATTTCCATCATCTCGAGGCGGCCGTCGCCGAGCTTGTGGGCCGCAAAGAACGCGCCGTCGGGCCATCCGAACGCGACCCAGGAAATCGTCGCCTGCGATTGCAGTTGCGACAGGAATACGAATTCGCGCTTGTCGGCTTCGCGGGTATCGAGCACGTTCTGCAGAAATAGTGTGCGGATCGCGGTGTGCGCTGCGCGTGCTTCGTCGACGATCGCGCCGACTTCCTTCCGGACAGCGGCGACGATCTGCTCATTGATGGTCGAGGCGAGCTGCCGGCTGGTTGCCTCTGCCGTGCGCCACCACAGAAGGCTGGACAAAGCCGCGGTCAAAAGGATCGCAGTCAGGACCAGCGCCGATACGGCGAGACGGATGCTGACCGTCAGCCGCCGCGGTGCCGGGCCTGATGTCACGCGTCCGGGGCTGGCGTTCATGGCTTGATCCGACGGGTTCGTGAGGCCGACTGGTAACCTTCTTCGCAGGCCCACAGCCGTTCGTTACATGTCGCAAATGCCCGCAGTCCCGGCCAATGCCCGCCGGCTAACGTCTCCATAGAGAGTAGGCATTGGAGTAATCCCCCCGCCCGCCCCTAATTCGCCGCCAAGCGCACGACGTCGTGCGCGTCACCCAGCGGTCTCACCAACTCGTGAGCGGTTTTTCCGGTAACGGCGGCTGCGGCGAGGACGAATGAGACAATGGGCCCATTTGCCCCACCCCAGAGGAGAGATCTCATGTCTGCCAAGACCACCATCAGCTCGCTCGTACTCGCCGGCGCCATCTCAACCGCGCTCGCGACCCTCGCTACCGCCGCTCCGCTGACCAAGGCCGAGGCCGATGCCGCCATCGCGGCCAAGAAGGAAAAGTGCTTCGGCGTCGCGCTGAAGGGCCAGAATGACTGCGCCGCCGGACCAGGAACGACCTGCCAGGGTACTTCGACCGTCGATTTCCAGGGTAACGCATGGAAGTTCGTGCAGGGTGGCACTTGCGCCAGCATCGAGCTGCCCGGTGGCAAGAAAGGCTCGCTCAAGCCGGTTTGAGGCAAACGCAGCATCAAGGCAAACAAGCGCGGAGGAGCGACATGGACGCAACGATCAGGCCCCGGACGTCTGCGGCCATTCCCCTCCGCTTTCCGCTTCCCGTCGGCGGCATCGCCGGGACCAGCTTCAAGCCCGAGCACCTCACCGCAATTCTTGACGAAGGTCCGCGGCGTGGTTTCTTTGAGGTCCATGCCGAGAACTACATGGGCGCGGGCGGACCGCCCCATCGGATGCTGGAACGGTTGCGCCGCGATCATCCGCTCTCGCTGCACGGCGTCTGAATGTCGATCGGGGGACCTGCCCCGCTCGACCGCGCGCATCTGGCGCGTTTCCGCGGCCTCGTCGCGCGCTACCAGCCGGCTCTGGTGTCCGAGCATCTGGCATGGTCGACACACGAGACCAGCTTCTTCAACGATCTCCTGCCGTTGCCCTATAACAAGGCGACGCTCGCTCGCGTCTGCGACCACATCGACGAGGTGCAGGACGCGATCCGGCGGCCCATCATGCTGGAAAACCCTTCGACGTATGTGGCATTTCGCAACTCGACAATGTGCGAAACCGATTTCATCCGCACCGTCGCCGAGCGTACCGGCTGCGGCCTGTTGCTCGACGTCAACAACGTCTTCGTCTCCGCGGCCAACCACTGTTTCTCCGCGTTACAATATCTCGCCGACTTCCCTTTGGCGCGCGTCGGCGAAATTCACCTCGCCGGCCACACCGCGCAGAGCGACGACGAAGGCGAGCGGTTGCTGATCGACAGCCATGACGGTCCGGTCGCGGACGCGGTGTGGAAGCTGTTCGAGATCGTGATCGCACGCCGTGGCCCCGTTCCGACGCTGATTGAATGGGACAGCAACATTCCGGATTGGCTGGTCCTGAAGGCCGAGGCGGCCGCCGCACAGGCGATCCTGGATCGTCATGTCGGGAGGATTCGTCATGCAGCCTGAACTGCACACCTCCTACGCGGCAGCGTTCGCTCCGGCCTTGCTCGATCCTGTCGACCAGGTTCCCAGCATCGTGACCGGGCCGTGCGGCAAATCGGCAGTCAAGTGCTACAACGTCTATCGCAACAACGTCACGGTGAGCCTGATCGACGCGCTCGCTTCGATCTACCCGGCAGTGCGGCGTCTGACGGGGGCAGATTTTTTCCGAGCCGTGGCGCGTTTCCATGTCCGCGAAACTCCGCCGACGTCCCCGCTACTGTTCGACTACGGCCGCGATTTTCCGGCCTTCATTGAAGGCTATGAACATGCTCAATCGCTGCCCTGGCTCGCCGACGTCGCACGGATTGAGCGGGCGTGGCTTGACGCCTATCACGCTGCCGACAGCACGCCTCTATTGCCGTCCGCTCTTGCCACGATAACGCCGGATCGTCTGGCCAGCCTCGTCTTCACGTTGCATCCAGCGACGCGCGTGGTGCGATCGTCCTTCGCGGCGGTGACGATCTTTGCAGCCAACCGGGGCGCAGACTCTGCCGGCACCATCGACGCATCGGGACCGGAAGATGCCCTGATAACGCGGCCGGACGTCGACGTCGCAGTGCAACTGTTACCGCCGGGCGGCGCGGTCTTCCTGACCTGCCTGATGTCAGGATGCATGCTGGCAGAGGCTACCGCAGCGGCGCTGGAAGACGCACCCGACTTCGATCTCGCCACCAACATCGCCGGCCTGTTCGAGGCGGGCGCCTTCGCCTCGCTGACGTCTGGAGACGCAAGATGATTTCGGAACAACGCATCGTGCCCGCAACTACTCTGCCCTCTTTCGGCGTGCTCGTCGACAAAGCCAATGGTCTTGTCCAGGCGATCGCAACTCCGTCCATGGTGCAGCTTGTGCTGCGCCTGGCATTGGCGGACCCATTTTGGCGTTCCGGCATCCTCAAATGGAGCGGCTTCCTCAAGCTGAGCGACGTGGCCGTGACGCTGTTCACCGACGAGTTCATGCTGCATCTGCCCGGCGGCCCCTATCACTACCCGATTCCGACGGCGATGGCTTTCCTGTCCGGCTGCGGCGAGATCATGTTTCCTATTCTGCTGGTGCTCGGCCTCGGCACGCGCTTTGCCGCGCTCGGCCTTCTCGTCATGACCGTCATCGTCGAGCTCACCGTGCCCGACGGCTGGCCGGTCCACATCACCTGGGCCGCAATGGCGCTCGGCATCATGGCTTATGGGCCGGGTCGCATCTCGCTCGATCATTTGCTTTGCAAGTTTGTGATGCATCCCGACAGATAGCGCGTGGTTAGCTGCGGCCGTCCCTGCGCGAAGTCCCTCAAGTCCCAACCCGAACGCAATGGAGGAACGTCATGGAAGTCAACGAAGACCGCCTGAATTCGTTCATGGGAAAGATGATCGGCGACGTGGGTGCAGCCATGAGCGCGTCGCTCATGCTGCTCGGCGACAAACTCGGCCTCTACAAGGCGCTCGCTAAAGGTGGCCCGATGGATTCGGCCGCCCTGGCCAAGGCGACCGGCACTGCCGAGCGGTACGTTCGTGAATGGCTGTCGGCGTAGGCCGCATCGGGCTATGTCGAATACGACAGCACGTCCGGCAAGTTCTCGATGCTGCCCGAGCAGATCTTGGCGCTGGCCGACGAGGACAGCCCGGTTTTCCTCGGCGCCGTCGGCAGCTTGGTTTCGGCAACATTCCTCGACGAGCCCAAAATCTCGGATGCCTTCAAGACCGGCAAGGGGGTAGGCTGGAACAAGCGCAGCGAGTGCTTGTTCTGCGGAACAGCGCGCTTCTTCCGCACCAGCTACAAGCACTATCTGGTCCAGGACTGGCTGCCGGCGCTCGCTGGCGTCGTCGACAAGCTCAAGCGTGGCGCCAAGGTAGCCGACGTCGGCTGCGGACACGGCGTCTCGACGCGGTTGATGGCCGAGGCGTTCCCCAATTCGACGTTCTACGGGTTCGACTACCACGACGGCTCGATCGAAACTGCCCGCAAGGCAGCAAGCGAGGCTGGCCTGTCAGGCCGGTTGCAATTCGAGGTTCATTCCGCCAAGACCTTCCCGGCGCATGCTTATGACCTCGTGTGCTTCTTCGATTGTCTCCATGACATGGGCGATCCCATCGGCGCGCTTCATCACACCCGCTCGACTCTGGCCGATGACGGCACCTGCCTTCTGATCGAACCGTTCGCGAAGGACCGTCTCGAGGACAATTTGAACCCGGTCGGACGTGTCTACTACGCCGCATCGACGATGGTCTGCACGCCGGCGTCGCTGGATCAGGAAGTGGGATTGGCGCTGGGTGCCCAGGCCGGTGAAGCAAGATTGCGCGAGGTCGCCCTCCAGGGCGGCTTCACGCGCTTCCGCCGTGCCGCGGAGACACCGTTCAACCTCATCCTGGAGGCGCGTCCATAGGTGGCTTCAGACGTCCGGGTATATTATCCCCGGACGTCCGCTGCTCTCTCCTGAGAGCACGGCTTCATCGCGCGTGAGGGCAAGCGCCAGCGATCGGATGGCCGGCGCGGCCAATAGAACTACCGGCGCCATCGCAACCCACGACACCAGCCAGGACACCATCCAATTCCAAAGAAAATGTCCCGGCACGGCGGCAGAATAGCTCGCGATTCCCGCTGCGATAAAGGACGTCAGGCCCGACTGGATGACGCTAAACACAAAGTGACTGTAGCGACGTGGGATTGCGAACATTGGCACCAACCCATCTCGATGAAGCTACACTACTGGTGCGAACTCCGATTTCAATGCGCGGGAATGACGAAGTGTGCTCATAGTCTGATCACTCTGCCGCAATCGGCATCATCTCCTGCTGCTCGTGCAAAATGACGCCGGAGAGCGGATCGAACTCGCCCTCCCACGGCCTCCGCGCCAGCACGGACCGCGTGTGCGCGTAGCCGGCGTCCCAGCGCTGCATAATGCCGGAGGGGCTGAAGTCGATGTCCTTGGTGTGGGTCTCGTGGCCGAGTTGCGGGGCGAGCAGCCGCACCACGTGCATGCGCGTCGGGCAGCCATAGCTTGTCAACTCGCGCACCGCAGGATCGCGGCGCTCGCTCTCGGGTAGGCGCGCGGCGAGCTGATTGATGACGTGACGCAGGCGATGCGCCTGCTGCTGGCGCGCGATCTGGCTGGCGATGCGGCTAGAATACTGCACGTCCTTGTGACGATTGAGCACCTCCGCCACCGTGGTCGGCTCGGCGCCTAAGGGATTCCAGAGATGCACCGCGAAGATCAGCGAATTCTTGCGCGGATTGTCGTCGAACACAGCCTCTGTCGGCGTGTTGGAGAGAATGCCCCCGTCCCAATAAAGCTCGCCGTCGATGCGCACGGCCGGAAACGCCGGCGGCAGCGCGCCTGACGCCATCACATGCTTCACCGTCAATTCGCCGTCACTGCTGTCGAAATAGCGCATCTGGCTGGAACGCACATGGGCGGCGCCCACCGTGAGCCGTGGGCTGCAGCGGTTGACCAGGCTGAAGTCGACGAGATCGTTCAGCGTCTTTTCCAGCGGCGCGGTGGAATAGAAGCCCGCGTGATCGGCGCCGAGCGGATAGGAATCACCAGCATGCGCCAAGGGATTGGGCCGGAAGAAGCCGGGAATGCCGTTGGTGACGGTCGACCAGTAGCTGAGCTTTTCGTTGAAGCCGGGGAATGCGGTGCGGAAGCTCCAGACCGGATTCTGCTCCATCCGCTTCCAAAACTCCTTCAGGTGAGCAAGCCGGTGCTGCGGCTCATTGCCTGCGATCAGGCTGGCATTGATGGCGCCGATCGAGGTACCGATGATCCAGTCCGGCTCGATGCCGGCCTCGTGCAGCGCCTGGTAGACACCGGCCTGGTACGAGCCCAGCGCGCCCCCGCCCTGGAGCACCAGCACGATCTGGCCCGGCAGGTCTCCTGACCTGATACTCTGGGTATTGCCCTGCATGCCGTTCATGTCTCGCTCCTGATGAGCTTGCACTGGTTGGATATTCGTCACTCGCCGCGATTTGTTGCGCCGGCCCATGTCAATGCGCGGTCCAGCCACCGTCGACCGGCAGCGCGATGCCGGTGATCGAGCCCGCCGCCTCGGTCGACAGAAACACCGTGAGCGCGCCGAGTTCTTCCACCGTGGTGAAGCGCTTGTTGGGCTGCTGCGCCAGCAGCACGTCACGGATCACCTGGTCGCGGGAAATGCCATGCGCCTTGGCCTGGCCGTCGATCTGCGCCTCGACCAGCGGCGTGTAGACATAGCCGGGGCAGATCGCGTTGCAGGTGATGCCCGCTTCCGCAGTCTCCAGCGCCGTTACCTTGGTCAGGCCGACAATGCCGTGCTTGGCCGCCACATAGGCCGCCTTGAACGGAGACGCGATGAGACCATGCGTCGAGGAAACGTTGATGATGCGGCCGAACCCGTTCTGGCGCATCGCAGGCAGCGCGAGCCGCGTGGTGTGGAAGGCCGACGACAGGTTGATCGCAAGGATCTGGTCCCATTTCTCGACCGGAAACTGCTCGAGCGGCGCCACATGCTGGATGCCGGCGTTGTTGACGAGAATGTCTAGGCGGCCGGATTGCGCGACGGTGGCCGCGATCATCTCCGCGATCGATTTCGGCCTGGTCATATCGGCCGGCGAAAAGCTCGCCTTGACACCGAACTCGGCGGCGATCTGCTCGCGCGTCCTGCCAATCTCGTCGGCGACGCCAAGTCCATTCAGCACAATGTCGGCACCGGCTGCGGCGAGCGCCCGGGCGATCCCGAGCCCAATGCCGCTGGTTGAGCCCGTGATCAGCGCAACCTTCCCGACCAGCGTCCGTGCGGGCGCGGCTGTCTGCGATTTGACTGGAATATTCATGGCTCAGACCCTCCGTTGGCGATTGTCGGCCTCGTGACCGAGCCGCGGCTTTCGCGAACTCTGAGGGATGGCCTGGGCTGACGGAAATGCCGGTTGGCTTCCGAAACCATACGCCCGCGCTATAGCGGTTGGGATGTCATTCGCGGACCCAATCGGGTAGATTCCGGATCGATTTTGCTGGGAGCCGATCCATGGAGATGCACCAGGTCCGCTATTTCCTCGCTGTGGCGCAGGTGTTGAACTTCACCCGCGCGGCCGATGAGTGCAATGTGACGCAACCCTCGCTGACCCGCGCCATCAAGCAGCTCGAGGCCGAACTCGGCGGCGATCTGTTCCGGCGCGAGCGGCCGGCAGCGCAGCTCACCGAGCTCGGGCAGCGCATGCATCCGCTCCTGAAGCAGTGTTACGAGGCCGCGGCCGGCGCGCGCTCGCTCGCCTCGTCCTTCAAAAGCGGCGAGATCGGCGCGCTGCGCGTCGCGCTCACGCACTCGATCGATCTCGCCCTGCTCATTCCCCATCTCAACCAGATCAGGCGACAGTTCAACCGGCTCGAATTCCGCTTCCTGCGCGGCTCGAGCCGCGAGGTCGGCGAATTCCTGAAGAAGGGTGAGGCCGAGCTCGGGATCGCCGCCGAGATCGATGAAGCCTGGGAGCGGCTCGACGTCTGGCCGCTGTTCACCGAGGACTTCGACCTTGTCGTCAGCAAGGATCATCCGCTTGCCGAGCGCAGCAGCATCGAGTTCGACGACCTTCGTTCGGAGCAGTTGCTGAGCCGAAATTATTGCGAGCATGCAAGGCGCATCTCGGCGAGCCTGCGGGAGCACGGCATCGACGTTGGCCACAGCCACGAGATTTCGAGTGAGCGCGACCTGATCGAGCTAGTTGAAGCCGATATTGGCGTTGCCATGGTGCCGCATACCTCCCCCGTGCCGGCGAGCCTTAAACGCACCGCCGTCGCAGGCCTCGACGCCCGCCGCACCGTCAACCTCTACGGCGTCGCCGGCCGCCAGCGCACCGCCGTGGCCAACGCCGTGATGCGCATGCTGCGTGGCGCCGATTGGCGGGAGATTGCGGGCTAGTTCCCACACCTTCTGACGCGGACGACGGCTCTCCATTTCAAGGTTGAATTGTCGCCATCGCGAAGTATAGCGGCGCTCGGGTGCTCGCTGCTTCGAGTAGCGACAGGTCAAGCGTTGGTCGGGCCGCCACGCGGAAAGCGTGCGCCCCATGAACGACAGCCCTTCATTTAACGATCTGCCGAGAGCCCAGCGGCTGGCCGAGCAGGCCCTCAGCACACTTCATCGGTTCCTGTATGTCGAGGCCGTCAGCGGCGCCGCGCTTGTCGTCGCCGCCGCCGCTGCATTGATCTGGGCCAATTCTCCGTTCGCCGACAGCTATCACGCCTTTTGGAATCTTCCGCTCACAATCGGTGTCGGGGAACACGTCATTTCCCGGTCGCTGCATTTCTGGGTCAACGACGCGCTGATGACAGTCTTCTTCCTCGTCGTGGGCATGGAGATTCGGCGCGAGGTTCATGAAGGCGCACTGAGCAAAGTCGACCAAGCCATTTTGCCGCTGGTCGCGGCGACTGGTGGCGTCTTCGTCCCGGCGCTCATCTATCTGAGCCTCAACAGCGATCCGGGTAGAGGGCAGGGCTGGGCCGTGCCAACCGCGACAGACATCGCCTTTGCCGTTGGGGTGCTCGCGCTGCTTGGACGAACGATCCCGGTCAATGTGCGGGTCTTCCTGCTCGCTCTGGCGATCATTGACGACATCATTGCGGTCGTGATCATTGCCCTCTTCTACACTGCCAGTCTTCAGCTTGGCGGTTTCATCATCGCGTCAATTGGCGTTCTCGCGGTTTTGGGATGTCAGCGGATTGGGATCGGCTCTGCGCCCTTTTACGTGCTGCCCAGTTCTTTGGTTTGGATTGGGCTCATGATAGCCGGGATCCAATCCAACCCTTGCAGGTGTGGTGCTCGGGCTGATAACTCCGGCACGCGCCATGCCAATGCAGGAGGCGCCGCTGGAAGTCGTGTCGCGAGTGCTCAAGCAGTTGCGAAGCAGCGATGCGGTGAACGCAAGGGATCCGCACCTGTTGGAGCAACCGCTGCGAGACCTTCGCGTAGCTCACCGCGAGATATTGCCGCCGGTGTCGCGGGTGCAGATGGCAATGCATCCGTGGGTGGCTTACGGCGTCATGCCGATCTTCGCGCTGGCGAATGCCGGCGTCAGCCTAACGGGCGCTGATCTCTCCGCTGGGGCCATCTGGTGATGATGGGCACTGCGCTTGCCTTGGTCGCTGGGAAACCGCTTTGGCGTCGTCGGCGCGACTTGGATCGCGGTACGATTGGGGTGGTGCCGCCTTGCTCCTGACGTTTCGTGGGGTGGCGTCTGTCTGGTCGGCCTGCTGGCTGGGATCGGCTTTACCATGTCGATCTTCATCTCGATGCTCGCCTTCTCCGATCAGGGATTATTGAGGGCGGCGAAACTGGGCGTACTCTTCGGTTCGCTTGTCGCCGCCACACTCGGCCTTGGCTGGGGCGCGGTCTACATTCGACGTCGGTGAAAGCGGCTCAAATGCCTTTCAAAGCTCCGCACGTATCCTTCGTGTCGTTCGCCGTTGAGATTCTACCCTCCGGGATTACCCAGGTGATGATCGTCGAAACTGGCTTACACCTGAATCCGAAGCATCCCTCATACAATCAAACCGCCGTAGAAACTCTCATTTCGGCCGCGCAAAAATATGTTAGCACCAACGGAAGGCCCTGCCTCCATTCGGCTTGTTTCGACCCGAAGCGGGGAGATATGACTGTCTACTCGCTGTCGTTTTGTCGGCAATGGTGCCTTCCGGGAGGGCATCTGCTAATGCGCCGCAACGCGTAGAAGCGGACGTCGGGCGTGCCGGACCCAAGCACGCGGATTTATCGGCACGGGGGCTGAACGTCAGTGCTCCCTGGTCGCTAGTTCCAGCGCATCTAGGAGGTCGTCGATCTCCATGCGCTTGCGAAAATCAGGGTCGACGAAGCGGGCCTTGACGAGACCGTCTCGGCCGATGACGAATACGGCGGGGATAGGCAGCATCCAGCCGTCGTTGCCGTGGAACTTTGCCATGTCCTGGTAGGACAACAGCCGCTGGATCTCGGTGCCGAGCCAGATCGCCAGGTTGAGAGACAGCGCATAGCCGTTGTCGAGATCGGTCAACACCGGGAACGGCGCGCCGGAATCGGCCTTGAATCTCTCGGTGTATTCCTGCATCTCCGGCATGATCGCGACGATCTGCGCGCCCATCGCATTGATCCGGTCCTGCGCCTGGATCACCGCACGGACGTTCAACCGGCAGTAGGGACACCAGTGCCCGCGAAAGAACATCACCGCGACCGGGCCGCGCGCGAGCAGCGACGGCAGTGCAACGAGCCGTCCCCGATCGTCGGGCAGCACAAAGGGCGGCATCGCCTCGCCCGGACGCGGCGCATTCTCGCCCCCACCGTTCTGGCTCAGCCGCTCCACCAGGCGGTCGACCGCATCACCATAGGCAGGAAAAATCTCGCGGCCGGCATCCGCATAGGCACGGAGCTGCTCGTTCAGCGTGCCCTCCATGTCGCGGCAGCGCTGAAAGGCTGATTTGAGCCGTTCGGCATCGGCTGGGGTCAACAACGTCATCTTCCGCTCCGGCACCATGATGAGAGGGACATTATTTTGCGTTCGGGCCACCCTGCAAGGACAACCGTGAACGCCCGCCAGTTGGGCGCCCTACCATCGAACGCCGGATCCCCCGGAAGCGGAAATGCCGATCCCCAATCGGTTCGATAGCTGTCGCCTATCGCCGCCCGATAGCAAGAGGCTATCGCGTCGAGAGCCAGTTCGCATTTCACCTCTTTCGGTGCGGCGTCCATCCTGAAGACAGTTCAAGCTGCAACCGACAGGAGCTGGTCATGAACCGCCAAATCGCCTTGCGTCTCTCCCATTTCGCCACCTTGCTGGCGCTGCTGTTCCTCCTGCTACCGGCGGCCGCCACGGTGGCCCGCGCCGACAGCGATGATGGCGTCATTCGCGTGAAAAGCGCCGTCCCGATGCCGGAGGCGATCAGCCGCATCAAGGCCGCCATCGCCGCCAAGGGCATCAAATTCTTCATCGAGGTCGACCAGTGAAAGCTTGCCGCGGACGCCGGCATCAAGCTGCGGCCTTCGACCCTCCTCATTTTCGGCAATCCGCCGCTGGGCACGCCGTTCATCACCGCCAATCCAATGCCGGGCTCGACTGGCCGGTGCGCCTGCTGCTGACGCAGGACATGGCGAGATCTGGGCGGTGTGGACCGATTTTGACTGGATCGCAAAGCGCCACAACATCACGAGCCGTGAAGCGCAGTTCAAGATGGCAACGACGGTCGTCAGATCGATCACGTCCACCATCACCAGCAAATAACGGCTGCCCCGATGGCGCGCGAGACATTCGACGTGGTGATCCTGGGCGGCGGCAACGCCGGCATCGGCGTGACCGGCGCGGTCCGACGTGCCGGTCAGTCCGTCGCGATGATCGAAGCGTCCGATCTCGGCGGCACCTGCCCCAACCGGGGTTGCACGCCGAAAAAGGTCCTGGTCGCCGCAGGGCAGGCCCTGCACGACATCGAGCGCGCCGCGGTCCACCACATCGCGGTCGGCAAGCCCCGGCTCAACTGGGCCGCCCTGATCGACCGCGAGAAGGATCTGATCAAGGACATTCCTGCCAATCTCGCCCGCGCCATGGCGCGCCGTGAGGTCGAGGTGATCAAGGTTTTGGCACCTTCGTCGCGCCCGATACCATCCGCGTCGGCGACCGTCTGCTGGAAGCCCGTCACATCGTGATCGCAACGGGATCAAAGCCGCGGCCGTTGCCGATTCCCGGGGCCGAGCACCTGATCACCTCGGACGATATGCTACGCGACCTTGATCTGCCTGCCTCCGTCATTTTCGTCGGCGGTGGCGTGATTTCGTTGGAATTCAGCCACGTCTATGCGCGGGCCGGCGCGGACGTAACCATTCTCGATGTACTTCCGCAACTCCTGCCCGCCATGGACACCGACGCGGTCGCCCGCTTGCAGACCGAGAGCGAGCGCAGGGATCAAGATCAGTACCGGTGTCAGCGTCCGACGCATCGAGCCCGCAGGCGAACAGTTTCGCGTGATCTTCACCCATGACGGCGTCGAACAGGCCGCGATGGCCGATCGTGTCGTCAACGGTGAATATTGACAATCTCGATCTCGCCGCCGGTCGCGTCACGCATGCCAATGGACGTGTCGCGTCGATCAGTACCTGCGCTCGACATCCAACCCCCCGGGTTTATGTCTGCGGTGACGCTGTCCCGATCTCGCCGCAACTGTCGCCGATCGCGACCTATGAAGGCGACATCGTCGGACGCAACATCGTCGCCGGGGCGAAATACATGCCCGACTATGAGGGCATGGCGACGCCGGTCTACACCGTACCGGCGCTCGCCGCCGTCGGCCTGACTGAGATCGCGGCACGGCGAACCGGCGCCACCATCGACGTTCATGTCAACGACATGCGCGACTGGTTCTCAGCCCGCTCCTATGCCGAGACCGTGGCCTGGTCGAAGGTGATCGTGGACCGCGTCTCGGACTGTATCCTCGGTGCGCATTTCGTCGGACACGGCGGCCAGGAGCTAATTAACATCTTCGGGCTTGCAATCAAATTCGGAATTGCGGCCGGCGAGATCCGAGACCACGTCTACATCTATCCGACGTTTTCGGCCGACATCAAGCACATGCTCGGACGCGCATAGCGACACGCTATCGTCTCAAGAGCGAGAGGGCATTTCATCACGCACGCCATTTCGACGATGCTGAGGCCATAGCCGGTGACCGGAGGTCGCGGCCAACAGAGGAGACACATAGATGACCACGAACACCAAACTCTTGCGCGCGATCGGGCCTGCCCTCGCTCTGGCCGGCGCCGTCACTCTCATCGCGCAACCCGCGTCCGCCGGCGAATGCCCGGCCGACAAGATGAAGCCGAATGCGCGGCAGATGGTCGACTATAAGCCGGTCGGCGTCACCGACGTCACGCTCGGCTCGATCAACCTCGAGAAACAGCCTGCCAATATCAAGGACCGCGAGCTGCGCTTCCGCAAATTGACCATCGAACCCGGCGGCATCGTGCCCTGGCACAGCCATGACGATCGCCCGGCGCTGATCTACGTGCAGCAGGGCGAGATCGTCGAATATGCCTCCAACTGCATCGACCCGATCGTGCACAAGGCGGGTGATCTCCGGCCCGAGGTGTTCGGCACCTCGCACTGGTGGAAGAACCTCGGCAAGGAGGCCGTCATTCTCTATGTCGGCGACGTCCGCAAGGACCCGCACGACCACAATATGTAACGAGCGCCTCCGGCCCCCCAGCCGCACTCGTTACCGGATGTGATGACCCGGAATCCCCGTGCCAGCCCCGCGCCGGGCGTCACATCCTCCCTTCTATGCAGGAGACGTCATGTCATGACCGACCTGACCACACATATAAGACCGGCAGCAATGGAGATGCATGGACATTCTCCAGGCGTCCAGCTCCGTTCATTCGTCATCGGCTTGACCGCCTTCCTGACCGTGGTCGACCTGTTCGCCACTCAAGCGATCCTGCCGTCGCTGACCCGCCACTACGGCGTCACCCCAGCGGCAATGGGCTTTGCCGTGAATGCCAGCACCTTCGGCATGGCGACGGCGAGCCTCGTCGTCGGCTTTTTCAGTCCACGGATCGACCGGCGGTTGGGCATCCTGATCAGCCTCACCTTGCTCGCGATCCCCACAAGCCTGCTCGCGGTCGCCCCCAACCTTACCGTCTTCACGGTTCTGCGCGTCGCTCAGGGCTTATGCATGGCCTCGGCCTTTGCGCTAACGCTCGCCTACCTCGGAGAGCAATGCAGCGCGATGGACGCCGGCGGCGCTTTTGCCGCCTACATCACGGGCAATGTCGCGAGCAATCTGGTCGGCCGGCTGATTTCGGCGGCACTTGCCGATAATCTCGGGCTGTCCTGGAACTTCTATTTCTTTGCCGTACTCAATCTGACTGGTGCGGTCCTGGTCTATTTCACGATCAGGCGCGTCCAGCCGATGCATGCAACAATGATCACGGAATCCCCGCTTACCGCGATCATAGCGCATTGGCGGAATCCGCAGCTACGTGCGGCGTATGCTCTCGGCTTCTGCATCCTGTTTGCGTTCATAGGCACGTTCACTTTCGTGAACTTTGTACTGGTGCGGCCGCCACTGTCGCTCGGCATGATGGAGATCGGCTTTGTTTACTTCGTGTTCGCGCCATCGATCGTCACGACTTTGCTGGCCGGTACCGTCGCAACGCGCGTCGGTACCCGGCCAACGATCTGGAGTGCGCTGGGTTTTGCCGCGCTCGGTCTTCCCCTGATGCTTAGCTCACATCTGCCCGAGGTGCTAACAGGCATGGTCCTCGTCGGAGTAGGCACCTTTCTTGCGCAAGCCGCTGCAACCACCTTTGTCGGGCACGCCGCGACGGAGAACCGGGGCGTTGCCAGCGGCACCTATCTGGCATGCTACTTTTTCGGCGGCCTTGTCGGCACTGAAGTTCTTGGCCAGCTATTTGATCATTTTGGATGGACCGCGTGCGTCATTGGCGTCGCAGTTTCGCTTGTGTCGGCGGCGCTGCTGACTTCGTCACTAAGAAGCTAACGATTATTTCGCCGAGTCCGCTTTGGCCGAGGCTTGCCATCCGCGATGTCGCATTTTGCTCCGGGATCGCACTTCCTGATCGGCGAGAAAATAGTCAGCACTCAGTGCCGCAATAGTTTTCAGCGAATCCCTCGATTGCTCGATGACGTTCTCCGTTTCCGACGTCTGATGTCGGCGCATCCGCCGTCGGACGCCTCTTCGCGCCGTCAAGGGAAATAGGGAAGACCGTTTGAAAAATCAGCTGCTCAAACGGTATTTCTCGCTAAGGCATTGATCTGGTGGGCGCACCAGGGCTCGAACCTGGGACCCGCTGATTAAGAGTTCAACACCATCCCTTCTCTGCAGTTTCCAAATACACGCCGCGCTACGACATGCATTCAGAAGCCCTTTGTTTATAGGCTCTTCTCGCATAATTTCGCGCTCCGTCGAACCCAAACCTTCCAACTGCTCAATCCGCCAACACCGTTTGAAAACCGTTTTGGCGGCCGTGGACTCTCGTCATGACCGATATTCGAATTTCTCTCACCGACAAGACAATCGCTCAATTACCCGCTCCGAAGGAAGGCTGGTACCTAGCGCGTGATACCGAATTGAAGGGCTTTTTCGTGGTCATTGGAAAGCGGCGAAGAACGTTTACCGTCCAAGGTGACCTCAGGCGGGGCGGCAAGCGGGCTTCATCCATTAGGGTTTCCATTGGCGATGCTAGTGAGATGTCGACCCGAGCCGCCCGCGCCACTGCCAAGGAATACTTGGCGCAGATCAGCCGGGGACGGCATCCGAAGGAGAACAAGCCAGCCGAAGAGACGAGCCCGACTCCGGCGATGGAAAGTGGCGGCACAACCGCGAGCATCACTCTCAGGCAGGCCTGGGAGCGGTACCTCGAGGCGCATCTAATCCGGAAGAACCGCAGCGAAAAGACCGTCGAGGGCTACCGCGACCACGTCGAACGAATCTTTGCAGAATGGCTCGACACCACCCTCCATGAGCTCGCAACCGATCCAGCTCGTGTGGCCAAGAAACACGATGAAGTCACAAACGAGAATGGGCCGTACATGGCCAATGGCAGCATGCGCACCCTGCGGGCCATCTACAATCATGCTCGGAAGACGAACAGGTCGTTGCCGTCAGATAATCCGGCCGATGCGGTCGACTGGAATGTGGAGGAGCGCCGCAACACCGGGATGGGATCAGCCGATCTTAAAGGTTGGTTTGCGCAGCTCGCTGCCATCGACAACCCCGTCCGTAGAGAGTTCCACCTCTTCACTCTCCTTTGCGGTTCTCGGCCTACCGCGCTCCAGGAAGCCAAGCCGGAACACATCGATTTTCGGCGACGCGCGCTACATATTCCCAAACCAAAGGGCGGAAAGAAGAAAGCCTTCGACATTCTCTTGTCGCGTCAGATGATCCTTTGCCTCATCCGCGCAATCCGGTGCGGTAGACAGATGTACCCTGTGCAAGCACGAGAGTGGGTTTTTCCGGCCGATAGCACGTCAGGCCATTTGGCGGAAACGAAAGAGGACCGTGAGATGCTATCGAAGTGGGGAAACGACCTCCGTCAAACCTTCCGTACGATCGCAACGGCAGCGGGTGTCTCGGAGATCGACGCCAAGCTCTTGATGAACCATGCCATTCCGGGTGTAAACGGAGGCTACATTACGCGGCACAAGCTTCTCGAAGACCACCTACGTAGCCAGCAGCAGGCAATCAGCAGCGCCGTATTTGCTGCGTTGGGAGCATCGATGACCCAAGAGATTTCGCTTCACGATTGGCTTGGAAGAGGTGGTAACCGACGAGCAACTCAATGGATCGCTTCCGATCGAAAGCAAGATGTACCCCAGGCCGATTGCTCAAATTGAACAAGGATCTGAGGCGTGGAAAATTCCGCTCCTTTATGCAGGCTCATGGATCGATCCAATCCATCATGGACCAATTTGAGTTAACTGCAACCAAGGAGACGAATACTAAGCGCATCAGCGCTGGGACGAAGACTTCGAAATATGCGTTCTCAGGGTCACATCCTGGATGAGCATCAAGTTCGTCGCTCGTCGCCACAAACGTGGGGGCAGCCAAAGGAAGGCGCCGCGCATTTCGTCGACGAACATCTGTTTAACTGAGCCATGACTAAGATCGCCCTCGGCTTAACTCCGGCAGAAGAAAGCAGACGGAGCGACGTGCCAGCTTACGCTGTTCTTCATCGCTGACGAGACGAACCTATCGCACCTTCGACATCGCCTCCCTTAGGAAGCGTTCGACAGTACTCCTCCCCGGCGGCGCGTCGACGCTGACGGTGTCCGCTCCGACACCGCCCCCTCTCAAGCGGTAGCGACAACGAAGGCGTTGCGGGTTTGGAGCGGCCGACCAAGCGTTCTCCGACCGTCGGATCTGCAGCGGCCGGCCGCGCTTCCATGAGTTCAAGCGCGGCGCGTCCGTTGTCAGTTATTCGCCAGCCACCGCCTGTTCGCTCAATGAGCCCTTGGGAAAAAATGTCCAAGTTAGGCATGCGCGATGCCAGCCGTTTGGTGCGCTCTGTCCATTCCGGCCCGCTCGTTGCCAATATCGCCATATCACGTTTGAGCTCCGCCATGAGAGCGAAGCCATCGGGATAGCTCACTAGGATCTTCAGGACAGTGACCTGGAGATTCACCCCGACCCCTCCACGACTACCGCCACATTGTCGGCGCTTCGGAGAGGGCTTTGCGGCCAACCTGCCTCAAGTCATCCGGTGAGGTGTCGCCTCTCGTGGCAGCCTCCAAAATCTTTGAGGCCACGTGGGTGCGGGTGCCGGTCTGGTCTCGCGAAACGCTTTCACAGACCTCATCAAGAACCGCACGTAAAAGCGCGGTGGTAACGGAGTCGAACATAAGAGACCCCCAGCGAAGAACAATCTTAAAGTTTTAGAGAGCGTCCAACGCTCGCGAATTCACGAATGCTAACAATTCAAAGAAACTGCCGAGATTTTACATCCGCGCCCGCTCTTCGCAAGGGCTTCTGTTGCTGCCGACAATGCACCTGCCGAAGTCACATCGGCTGGTTGCTATCAAAGCCCTCGGTGGTTGCGGGCGGCTCGATGCTCGACCTGCGGGTATCATGGTTGCCCAAGCAGCCACCCCACGTTTGCCGTCGGGGTTTTCGGCGGGGCGAAGCGCTGGCGGCGTCATTGGAAGGGATTCCCGGCATGGAACCAAGCGGCTGGCCGTCCGTTGGGCGCTATTGGCCAGCGGAGACGACGCGCACCCGCGTCAGCATATGCAACCACTCGGCTGGGCCTCCATCTCAGGGGAAGAGACATGGCCGATGCCGCAAATCAAATTCCCGACCGCATTCCGATCAACCTTATCGTCAATGGTAACAGGCGCACGCTTGACCTCGTGCCCTGGACCACACTCCTCGACGCTCTGCGCGAACATCTCGCGCTGACTGGGACCAAGAAAGGTTGTGATCACGGCCAATGCGGCGCCTGCACCGTTCTGGTCGACGGCCGACGGGTCAATTCCTGCCTGACGCTCGCCGTCATGAAGGACGGCGCGGAGATCACGACAATCGAGGGACTTGCCCGGGATGGCGCGCTGCATCCCCTGCAACAGGCCTTCATCGATCACGACGCCTTCCAGTGCGGCTATTGCACGCCCGGACAGATTTGTTCCGCGACCGGACTCCTGGCCGAAGGCCGCGCCAAAGATTCTGACGAGATCCGGGAGCTGATGAGCGGCAATCTCTGCCGCTGCGGTGCCTATCCGAACATCATCGCTGCCATCCAGCAGGCAATGGGGCGGCCATGATCAATTTCCAATATTCCCGCGCCAGCGACGTCGCCGATGCGATCCTCCTGCTCACCGCCCATCCCGGCGCCAAGCTCATCGCCGGCGGCACGAACCTGATCGACCTGATGAAGGAGAATGTCGAAGTGCCGTCCCGGCTGATCGACGTTTCGCGCCTGCCGCTCCGCAAGATCGAGGAGACACCCGACGGTGGCCTGCGCATCGGCGCCTTGGTGCCGAACTCGGACCTTGCCTACCATCCGCTGATCGAGCAGCGCTACCCGTTGCTCGCCAGCGCCATCCTGGCCGGCGCCTCGGCACAACTGCGCAACATGGCCTCCGTCGGCGGCAATCTGATGCAGAGAACGCGTTGCGCCTACTTCTATGACACGGCGACGCCCTGCAACAAGCGAGCTCCCGGCAGCGGCTGCTCGGCGATCGACGGCCTAAACCGCAACCATGCGATCCTCGGCACAAGCGTCTCCTGCATCGCCACCAATCCGTCGGACATGAGCGTGGCGTTGGCCGCGCTCGGCGCGCTCGTGCACATCGCAGGTCCATCCGGCGAACGCACTATGGCGCTGACCGATTTCCATCGGCTCCCTGGCGACACGCCGCATGTCGATACCAATCTCGAGGTCGGCGAGATCATCACGGCGATCGAACTGCCGCCGCGCGGCTTTGGCCGCAACTACAGCTACCTGAAGATCCGCGACCGGCTGTCCTATGCCTTCGCCCTGGTCTCGGTCGCGGCTGCGCTCGAACTGGACGGCAACGCGATCAGAGAGGCGCGTGTCGCGCTCGGCGGCGTGGCCCACAAACCCTGGCGCAGCCTTGAGGCCGAAACGGCATTGCGCGGCCATGCGGCAACGCTGGAACATTTCTCTCGCGCTGCGGACCTCCTGCTGCAGGGGGCAAGAGCCCATGCGCATAATGGCTTCAAAATCGAGCTCGCGCGCCGCGCCATCGTCCGGACGTTGACGCAGGCCGCAAGCGCCACACCGCAATCGCAGGCCCACAAGAAGATCGCGTGAGGGACCGATGAACGCCTATGTCGGAACATCAACGTCCCGGGTCGACGGCCGGGCCAAGGTCACCGGGGCTGCCAAATACGCCGGCGAATTCGCGGCTGACCGGCTCCTCCATGGTTTCGTCGTTGAGGCTACCATTCCGCGCGGGCGCATCGCTCGCCTCGACACCAGCCAGGCGCTCAAGGTGAAGGGGGTGCTCGACGTGCTCACGCATGCGCATCGCCCGCCGCTCGCTGGCAAGGACGAAGCCTGGAAGGACGAAGTGGCCCCGGAAGAGGGATCTCCATTCCGGCCGCTCTACGACGACGGCGTCAAGTTCAACGGCCAGCCGATCGCTCTGGTCGTGGCAGAGGATTGGGAAACCGCAAAGTTCGCCGCGACGCTGGTGCGTGTCGGATATCAGGAAGAGCAAGCCTTTGCGACCGACCTCGAAGCTGAGCGCGGGAAGGCCGCCGAGGTGAAGCAGCCGCACAAGCCGCGCGGTGACGCCGCAGGCGCGCTTGCAGCATCGGCCGTGCGGCACGAGGCAGACTACTTCATTCCGACCGAGCATCACAATCCGATGGAGCTCTATGCCACCACGGTCGTCTGGGACGGCAACGGCCGGCTCACAGTCTACGACAAGACGCAAGGCGTTCAGAACGTCCACAGATATCTATGCAACGTGTTCGGCAAGAAGCCTGATGACATTCGCGTGCTCTCGCCCTATGTCGGCGGTGCGTTCGGCTCCGGCCTGCGGCCGCAATACCAGGTGGTGCTGGCAACGCTTGGCGCCCTGGCTCTGAAGCGGTCCGTTCGCGTCGTGCTGACGCGACAGCAGATGTACGGGCTCGGTCACCGGCCAGCGACGATCGAACACCTCGGACTCGGCGCGAAGCCTGACGGCACGTTAGATGCGGTCACACACGAGGCTACGGCTATCACCTCGTGCTACGAGGATTTCGCGCGCAACGACACCGGCTGGGCGGAACAGCTCTACAAGAGCCCAAACAGCCGCTATTCCCATAAGCTCGTCCGCCTCGACGTTTCAACGCCCTCCGACATGCGCGCGCCCGGCGCGGCTTCCGGCGTCTGCGCGCTCGAATGCGCCATGGACGAGCTGGCCGTCGCGCTCAAGCTCGACCCGATCGAACTGCGCCTGAAGTGCTACTCGGATAGCGACCAGAGCGAAGACCTGCCCTACACCAGCAAGCAGTTGCGCGCATGCTATGCTCGCGGCGCGGAAGCCTTCGGCTGGAACAGACGCAATCCCACGCCACGCGCGATGCGTGATGGCAAGGAGCTGGTCGGTTGGAGCATGGCGACAGGCGTCTGGGAGGCGTTGCAGATGCCGGTCGCAGTCCGCATCGTGCTGTCCGCCAATGGTCATGCCGAGGTATCCTGCGCGGCGTCTGACATCGGTACCGGCACCTATACCATCGTCGCGCAGGTGGCGGCCGATGCACTTGGGCTACCAATCGAGAACATCGACGTGAGGCTTGCCGACTCAACCTTGCCGCAAGCTCCCGTCGAAGGCGGCTCCTGGATGGCTGCTTCGAGCGCGCATGCGGTGCTGGAAGCGGCCGAGGACATTCGCCGGGAGCTCGCGCTTCTCGCCAGTACGATGCCCTCTTCGCCCCTCGCCGGCGTCGATGCAGCCGATGTCGTCCTGGTCGACGGCACGATCGCAAAAGATGGCGAGAAGAGCCGCGCGGTTTCGATCACCGATGCCATGCGTCACGGCAAGCTCGAGCGGCTGGAGAAGCAGAAGCTCAATCACTTCGCGGAGGACAAGTCGCACGCCCGCAACACCCATTCGGCCGTGTTTGCCGAGGTGAGGGTCGACGAGCAACTCGGCGTTATCCGCGTCACGCGGATCGTAAGCGCTGTCGCCGCCGGACGGATCCTGAACACCAAGACCGGCCGCAGCCAGATCATGGGCGGCGTAGTCTGGGGGATCGGGATGGCGCTGCACGAGGAAACGGCGATGGACCACCGCTTCGGCCGGATCATGAACGCCAATATCGCCGAGTACCACATCCCCGCGAATGCCGACATTCACGACATCGATGTGATCTTCGTCGACGAGCGAGACCATCATATCAACCGGCTTGGCGTCAAAGGCCTCGGCGAAATCGGCATCGTTGGCGTCCCTGCAGCGATCGCGAACGCCGTCTATCACGCAACCGGCAAGCGCATCCGCCGCTTCCCGATCACGCTCGATAAGCTACTCGCTTGATGCGCCCGACCTCACCATGCGCCGGACCGTCATCGGCGAGCAAACCTCACCGGAGGAGTACATCGTCCTCTGGGATGGGCTGTCGATCAGCCGGATCTTCCGCTGCAACATCGCTGCCACGGCCGCTTGTGGCCCTGGCAGAGACGCCGTTCGATGAACTGGCTCGAGGTCCGAGAGCCTCGTCTTCAGCAGGCGTCGATAGCGGTGGATGTTGCTGCGGTGTGCGCGGATACGGGCAAGATCTTCATCGAACATCGTCGTTGCTTCAGACGGTCGTCTTTGTCCTTTTCGATTTCGAGAAACGGGAAACGGTTTCACCGGTGGGGAAAATTTATTCGGAGCGCTCCTGCTGTCAAGCGCACCGCCTCACGAGGATGCCGGCCAATCCTTGGAGCCTCGTACCGCAACGCGTCAAGCAGCGTCGCGCGGTCCGGGCGTTGAAAAATTTTTTCGTTTCCCCTCTTGAATCGGCTTGTTGTTCTTCTAGGTCATTTTTCGCCGCGAGAGCGGTGTGCCGGGCGCCTTCACGGGTCCGGCGCGGGGCGCCGGGCCGGTGTCGTCGGACCCGTCTGAACCCCCGTCCCGCGCTCCTTCGTACCCATCTTGCTCTATGGAGGACTTGGTTATGAGGACGACCTTCGACTTCGCGCCCCTGTGGCGCTCTACCATCGGCTTCGACCATCTGGCCGACCTCGTCGACAGCACGATGCGCCAGGCTACCGAAGATCACTACCCGCCGTACAACATCGAACGCTCCGGCGAGGACCACTACCGGATCTCGCTCGCCATCGCCGGCTTCGGAGCCGACGACATCACCGTGACGGCCGAACAGAATGCGCTCACCATCGAAGGCAGGAAACCTGAGAAGGCGCCCGGCGAGTATCTCTACCAGGGCATCGCCGCACGTCCCTTCAGGCGCGTGTTCAATTTGGCCGACTACGTCCAGGTGAGAGAGGCCGCTTTCCGCGACGGATTGCTGATCATCGACCTCGTCCGCGAGGTGCCCGAAGCGATGAAGCCCCGCCGGATCCAGATCGCAGGCAGTGCTTCTCCGTCGCAGATCGAGCGGAAGGCAGCCTGACGCCAGTCAAGATTCGATGGCGGAACGCGGCGCGCGTAAGCGCAGCCGCGCTCCCAGCCGCATGCAACGAAGGAGAACATCATGGCAATTCGTGATCTCATTCCCCGGTCGCGGAATCAGGAGCTTGCTCCGACGCGCGGCAACTACGACCCCTTCATGGCGCTTCATCGCGAGATGAACCGCCTCTTCGACGATGTCTTTCGCGGCTTCGGCGGCATGGGCCTGGCGCCGCTGATGGAAGGGCAATTCGGCTGGCCCAAGATCGAGCCCAGCGAGACCGACAAGGCGCTGACGATCTCGGCCGAACTGCCCGGCATGACGGAGAAAGACGTCCAGATCGAAATCGCCGGTGGCTTCCTGACGATCCGCGGCGAGAAGAAGGCCGAACGCAGCGACGAAGGCAGGTACTTCACCGAGCGCGCCTACGGCGCCTTTGAGCGGCGGATCCCGCTCGAGGACGTCGACGAAGACAAGGCCGAGGCGTCGTTCAAGGACGGCGTCCTGACCGTATCGCTGCCGAAGTCGGAAAATCCGCGTGCGGGTGTCAAGCGCGTCGCGATCAACACGCAGTAGCAATCCGGACGGCGGCCACACCGCCGTCCCGCACCAAGTCGAACCCATCCCGAAGAAAGGAGCGTAAGGGAGGCAACCGATGACCAACGCCAACACAATCACCGGCAATCTCGATCCCCTCTTCCATCCGGCCGCGCACTATGCGTCTCCGGACGACGTCCTGAACGACAATGAGCTCTCCGTACCGGAAAAGCGGATCATCCTGTCGTCTTGGGCGTCCGACATGTTTGCGGTGGAATCCTGTCCCGCCCTGCGGGACATTCCCGGAATGGGCCATACCATTCGGCTGGCCGACATCCTGGCTGCACTGCGGCGGCTGGATGGCGACGACGAACCGCCGCGACCCGGCGGCCTCCCCATGCGATTGCGGCGGCCTTGGGCCTGCGGGGGGCGGTTTTGAGTCATCTTTAGCAGCTCGAGGAGCACGCCATGGGAGAGCGGCGCCGCAGAGTTAAACAAACCCGTTCCCTTGAAGAACGATTGGCCGAACAGGCCGCTAAACTCAAAGAACGTGCTGCCCATCTCCCGGCTGGCACGGAGCGCGAGAGCCTTCTTCGGAAGGCCCGTCTAGCCGAGACTGGCGCGCACTTGACCAACTGGATCACCTCTCCCGAACGTCAACGGCCGAGGTGAGATGTCGGGTGCGGTTGCGATGGCTCGCGAAGTAACTGAGGGCGTTGAGCGAGAACGGGTCCGCGCGTGAGTGGCGCGTCCGCTCCCGGCGGAGTTCCTACACGCGATCACGGAGGTCGGTCACACCTTCCTTATGGGCGCAGTGGTCGCAACAATAAAAGGTGCCGCTCTTTTCCAGGCCGTGTCCCACGATGCGCGTTCCGCAATGCTTGCACGTTGGCGCCAAGGCATGTATCGCGCACTCAAAGCTGTCGAACGTGTGCGCCTGGCCGTTCATCACCAGTTGAAAGGCCTTGTCATAGTCATTGCCGCAGGTTTCGCATGTCGACATTGTGCCTCCTTCACGCCGCCCGGCGTTTGCGAGTTTGAGCAGCCTTCTTGGCTGACTTGGAACGTTCAACTGCCGGTCGGCTCGCGGACGCTTTTCCGCCAAGCTTGCCGCCCTTCCGCGACGGTGAAGGGTCTTCTTCGGTGCCTCTGCCGGATCCGCTCTTTTTGCCGCCATGGGTCTCTTTGTTCACGGTCGCCCAGGCTCGCCGTTCAGCTTCCTTGTCGGGAACGCCGCGGGCTTCATAGCCTTCCTCAATGTGTTCGGCCTGTCGTTTCTGCTTGTCGGTGTAGCTTCGTTTGTCTCCGCGTGGCATGACGACCTCCTTTGACAGTATCGCGTCCCCCTGCTCCTATTCGATGCCGCCCTCTTGCGCAGGCCGTCAATGAACTTGGATGCTTCTGCCTTGGTAAGGTCGTCCTCCAGCGCAAGAAGTGCTGGTGTGTTGTTCTGACAGGGTTACAGGCAGGACGCCTGGGCGTGATCGTTAGCTCGTCTCGCCAACATCCAATTTTCGGGTCATTCCGAATTCCTTTCCTTTTGGGCCTCCTCGCGCAAGGAACGATAGAATTTACCAATTGTTCCTGTTCCAGCCTCGGTACTGTCTGGGCGGCTACCGCCGTCGTTCTGGACGTCTTTGAGTTCATCCGTGCCTTCCTTGCGACTCCGAGCAATCTTTCGCAATCGCTCCGGCCCGGTGATCGAACTGGGGCGCGGCTTGCCGGGACTTGCGGTCGGTCGCAAAAACGCAGCCATCGGAACAAATGAAGTGCATCCGGTATTTGGGCTGCATCAACAGGGAGGCCGAAATGGCAAAAGCATATGGCTGAACCGACTGAGGACGAGATTCGAACCTGCGCCCATCAGCTCTGGGAAAAGGCTGGCCGGCCGGAAGGCCGCGAGAAGGAGTTTTGGGAACTAGCCGAACAAGAACTGCGGAATAAGGACAAATCGTCCCCTGTGCGCACGCCCGATAATCTGTAGTGAACTGGCATTGACCAATCTGGTTCGGCATTGGCCGGCGCGGATGCCAAGTAACTGTTAGCGCGGGGGTGCGTGGAAAAGCGGCGTTGGCGAAAAGCGAGGCTGGATGAGGAGCCCGGCGTCTGCGAGGCCATTGAGACGCCGGGTCGGTTTCTTAGCGCCGCCTAGTCGCGCGCCGTTTATATGGTGATTGATTCACGGGCTTCAGCGAAATCCCTTCGCGGTGCGCCTTGCTGCGGATAGCTGCCACGGGACGTTGAAGTTTGACGGTCATGACCCCGGTCGGCGTGTTGCCCTTCGCGAGCTGTTTGAGCATTTTCACATCCGCGCTCGACCACGGTTCACGCGTACGACGCTTGTATGAGGGATTTGCCTTGCGCGGGCTCTTCTTGCCGATCGGCGAGCCGGGTCGTTTCCATCCTGCTCGTACCATTAAGGTCCTCCTGTAAGTCCATGCTTGAACGAAGGAATGAACAATTCGGTTCCGGATGAAACGCGACGACATCTTCTTCGCTTGAAACTCCGCGACTTCGGCCGGATACTGGATCAGGTCCTTGGCCATCAGCATTCCGAAGGAGAACGATCATGGCAATCCAGATCGTGATGGACCGTACCGGCGACAGCCGTCACCTTTTCAACCCGGACGACAAACGAGAGCTCGCGAAGGCGGAGCAGCGGTTCTGCGAGCTCACCAATGCCGGCTTCACCGCGGCGGTCCGAACGGGTCCAGGTCAGGCCTCGCAGATCCGGTCGTTTGACCCGAACGCGGAGGAAACCGTGTTCTTCCCCCGGCTGGTCGGCGGATAATCGGTCCGTGCCATGTTGGGCTTCAAGCCGTCTCGCCATGGTGAACGCTCGCGCATGAGAGCCATCAGGGCTCTGCTCATACGACACGGCGCCGAGAGAACGCCGGAGGGCCGTTCGCTGCGGCTCTTGCGAGAGTGGCTATCGCCAGTGCAGTCGGCGCAGTTCGCGGCAAAGGGTTATTTCGAGGTCGTCGGCGGCGACACGGGCAAGCAATACAGGATCTACCCGGGCGCCATGACGAACGTCTGCGAGATCGACGAAAAGAACCGTCCGACGATCGGGCTGTGTTTCCTGCCGACGGGCGAGCTGCCGATCGGAGACGTCATGCTCTCCCAGAAGATTGCGCTGGAAAGCTGCGAGAGCCGCGCGCTCGAGGTGGCCAGAAGGTTCACTCCGACCGGTTTCATGTTCCGGCGAAACCGGCTTCTTGGCTGAGGCGCGCACGAGCTCCGGAAGGTGCGTGCCGACACCTGATCCGGCAATCGAAATCTGGAGTGGTCCTAGACACGCAGTGGGATGGAGAAAGAGCCAGCTCGAAGAGCGCTTGAGCAATCAGCCGCGGAGCACTTGCAGACAACTTGGTCGTCCCGGCGCAACGCTAATACTGCGATGCAATGTACCACAAGTTAGTGCGTATTCCGGCGCGCGAGTGCAAGATGTTTATCCCAACAATGGGAGCTTTTTTTCAAACGGTCATTGTGCGATGCACTCGATTCGCAATGGCCCTTCCTAAGCATCACGAGCAATGCACGGCTAGCTGTCGGCCGCAGCCAATCGGTAATCCGAACAACACGCGATCGAACACGGCTCTCGCTGCATGAATGTTCTCGCTTGTGGCCGGTTGAATTTGATGTTCCCCTGTAGCTCGCGCTCGCCTTACCGGATGGCCTTACCGGATGGCGTCCGGTTCTTGATCTTGATCCAGTGCTTGCAACGCCCAGCGACATAGTCCCGGTGCTTTGTCACAAGGCCCATCTGACAGGGTCCCGCGCGGCTAGCGTTGGCCTCCGCACACCAACGCGGGATCAATGCTGGCACTCACGATTAGGAGTTTCCAAAGTGCGCTGCCGAGGGTTACAGTCCACCTGGACGCGCCTCCCAGTACGTCGGCGTCCCGTAGTACTGGTGCGTTCGCGTTTCCCAGGCTCGATCCTGCCACGAGTCATCGCTGAACTCAGGCGCGTCCCTCAGTTGTTGCTCGGTGATATTGGTTCGAAAACCACCACGCGAGGTGTCATATGTCAGAGCGCCCCAAGGAATGGGGTAATGGCTGTGACCCAATCCAACAAAGCCGCCAAAACTCATCACGGCATAGGCCACGCGGCCTGACGCCTTGTCGATAATGAGGTGATCAATCTCACCAATATTCTTTCCATCTGCTCCATAAACCTCGGTTCCCTGAATGTCTTCGCTCGAGATGCATTGATGATCCGGATGGGCTGTTGCGCGGGCCATGGCTTCGTCTCCTCAAAGGTAGGTTTTGTCGGCTTAACTCGGCCGCTACCGGGACGTTCCTGACTTCGGAGAACATGTCGCAGCGCCGACCATCAATCTATCGTCGCCGACATTGGATCCAACAACCTCCAGCTCCGAGGACTCATGCCGAAAAGCCTTGCATCACGGCCGCGCGTGTCCATGGCCTGCGCAGCTTTCGGCTCTGGCGAGCAAAGAACTTCGTGTCCGGTAGCCGCCGCGAAAGGGTCTCGTGAGCCGCTAGAGAACCAATCCGGAAGGATTGCCGATTTCAGTGGCTCAGAACGACAACCGCAAACCATAGCAATGGCATGCGCGCTCGGCGCTACTGCTTCAGTCTCGTCGCTCTCGCGCTCAGATGAAGGGTTTCCCGCCCGTTACTGCGAGGGTCGCACCGGACGTATAGCTTGAGAGCGGATCGGCCAGCATGACATAGGCGGTTGCGAGCTCAGCCGGCTGCCCGGCTCGTTTCATCGGCACCTGCTTGCCGAAGTTCTTGACCGTGTCCGACGGCATGGTGGACGGGATCAGCGGAGTCCAGATCGGGCCCGGCGCGACGGCGTTAACCCGTATGCCCTTTTCGGCAAGCATCTGGGCAAGACCGCCAGTGAAGTTCTGGATGGCACCCTTGGTGGTCGCATAGGCCAGCAGGATGGGGTTTGGCATGTCCGCGTTCACGGAAGCGGTGTTAATGATGGCGGACCCCGACTTCATATGCACAACGGCCGCCTTGGAGAGATAGAACATCGCATGGATGTTGACCTCGAACGTGCTCTGCCATTCGTCATCGCTGATATCCGCGATATTCTTGAACGTGGCCTGATGGGCCGCATTGTTGACGAGGATATCGATCCCGCCTAGCTCATCGACGGCTCGCTTAATGACGGCGCGGCAGTAATCTGGCTTTCGCAGGTCTCCGGGAAACAAGACAGCTTTGCGGCCCTCCTTCTCGACGAGAGCTTTCACCTCCGCGGCATCTTGATGTTCGTCAAGATAAGAAATGAGCACGTCGGCTCCCTCGCGGGCATATGCGATTGCCACCGCTCGCCCGATCCCGCTGTCTCCTCCAGTAATGACGGCCTTCTTGCCTGCAAGACGGTCCGATCCCTTGTAGCTTTCCTCGCCATGGTCCGGACGTGGCTTCATCGCCGACGTCGAACCGGGCATCGGTTGCTGTTGGTTTGGATAAGGCGGGCGCGGATCATCGAGCATGGCATTCTCCCTACGACTAACGATTAAACGGCGTCTGTGGCGGAAACCCGTTCGCGACGGGCCGGCGTTCTCGTTAGTTTCGAGCGCAATCTTCTGCGCCAGCATCACGTCGTCGGGCAAACAAAACACCGACAAGGTGTCCCCACTCCGCGATAATTAAGCAAACAACTGGCGGGACGCGACGTTCCTCCGCTCACCGATATCCTTGCTGTGTCGCTTGCAGCAAAACCGGGTTAGGCTCAGCGTTCGCCCTTGCCGTTGCGGTTGGTGAAGCGGGCGTTTCCGAGGCCCGTGCCGATCGTCAGCACGCCCCAACGTTTCACGTCCTGCATGAACGGCACCTCTGACAGGCCCTGCACCACGCCGTCGTTATGCATAACGATCGCTGTGTCGTGTTCTCCGATGTGAGGGATGGCTTCGACCAGAGCCGCTGGCAGGTTAAACTTGCTGCTCTCCCAATTGCCGGGCAGGTTCTGCGCGCCCTTGGCGATCGAGCCGTCGCTCTCGATGACGCCAGGACACGCGATGCCGATGAACGGCGCGAGCTTGAATTCTTCGTTCTCCGCTTTCGTGATCAGGTCCTTGAGCATTTTGACGAGACGCTTAACTGCTTCCTCGCGGCTCGGTTCGTCGTCGGCATGACGCCATAGTTCGGACTTCCACACGCACGCCTTGCTGAGGTCCGGCGCCTTTTTCCGACGCGTTTCCACGACGCCACAGCGGATGTTCGAGCCTCCGATGTCGACGGCAAGGATGGAATCGTGAGCTTCGAATATCCAGGAGGGAGCAAGATGGAGCGCGCCGATCAGACCTGCGTCGTCCGGGTGGCGATGGATCGGTAGCATCTCGATCTTGAAGTTCTCGGCCTTCAGTAGGATTTCGGCGCGCGCGATGGCGAGTTCGCCGAGCCGGCTATTGCTCAGGCCGCCGCCCACGACGATGCGCTCGGTCTTGTCCCAAGCCTTGGTCTTGAGGAAGCGTCGCGCAACGTGGGCGAGCTCCTGTGCGTAGTCCTCGATCGCGCTCTGCACGACTGCCCAAGCGTCTGTATCGTCGCCGGCCAGGATGGCGTCGAGTTCTTTCTTGCTGATATCTTCGGAAAGCTCCTTGCCGAACGGGTCTTCGCCGGACTTGCGCAGCGGCTTCCGCCATTTTTCGAGAGTTTCCCGAAATGCGCCCTTGCTGGCACGATCCCCAAGAAATCCATCCTCATCCTTCAGTTCAATGTTGAAGCTGTCGACCTCCACTGACGGGAGGCGGGAGGCGCCGTGAGCGGCGATGCCGGTGGTCGTGGTCGTTTCGTCAGCCATCTTGAGCCCTAGACAAGCCGCCAATAAACTGCGGTTTGCGTCAACGATGCTTGAGGTTACCCGTTCCTCGCCTGGCTAGACCGGTCTCGCCGGGTGCAGGATTCGGGGCATGGGCGAGAAACAGGAGTCGCGCCCCTTCGGCTGCCTCCGGGCTGTCGCGCGGCATATCGCCCCTCTCCCAGAGAGGCGCGAGGCGTTTCATATCGAGCCTCCGAGTGCCCTCCTTATGGACAGGAACGGTAGCCGGTCAGCGGCGTTCCATTGCCATTATTCCAAAGGAGCCGTGAAATGGGACTCTTCACCAAGGACATAAAATCGATGGAAGACCTGCTGATCCATGGTCTGCAGGACATCTACTACGCTGAGCAGCAGATTATCAAATCGCTGCCCAAGATGATCGACAAATCGACCAATCGCGACCTCGTCGCCGGGCTGAAGAACCATCTAGAGGAAACCAACAAGCAGGTCGAACGCCTTCAGAAGGTGTTCGAGAAGCTCGACAAGCAGCCCAGCGGGACACAGTGTCCGGCGATCGACGGGATCATCAAGGAGGCCGACGAGATCGCCAGCGAAGTTGAGGACAAGGCCGTACTCGATGCCGCCATCGTCGCTGCCGCTCAGGCCGTAGAGCACTATGAGATCTGCCGCTATGGGACACTGATCGCCTGGGCCGAGCAGCTCGGCCACGACGAGATCGTGCGCTTCCTCACGACCAACTTGAACGAGGAAAAGGCGGCCAACACCAAGCTCAACACGGTGGCGCTGCGCAAGGGTGTCAATGCAAAGGCTTCGACCGCAGCCTAATACGCGTCGTACGACCACCCTCAGTGGCTTCGCGGAATCGCGGAACCGCCGCCTTTTTGTTCGGTCCGCACCCTCCGCACAGGCCGCATCTTGCGGCGCACGTACCAGGCCGCCACGGAGATGATCAACCAGGCGAGCGACGCGCCCATGAAGGCGGCCGCGATGCTGCTGTCCGCCATCAACGAAAAGACGACCGCAAAGGCCAACATACCACGCGCCGAGTGTGGCGCCGGCGGCGTCGACCGCGGCCGCCATTTGCCCCCGGCGCTCGCCGGCGAGGCCCGCCTCGCGCTTGCGGCGGATTTCGTGCTTCTCGATCAACGTGGCGCTGGCGCAGAAGATCGCCGGAAGAGCAAGGAAAAGGCCGCCGATGAAGGCTCCATAGCCGCTGCTGACGAGACCGGTGAAGACGGTCGCGGCGCCGCCGAGCGCAAAGCGTATTACGTATTCGTACCAGCGGCCCTCCCTGAGAGCTGACGGCGAAAAGCGGACCGGCGTCATGTCTGCCCCCCGGCGAGGATCAGCACGCCGAACGCTACGATCAGCCAGACGACGAGGGATAGCAAAGTGGCGGGCATCGCTCGCAGCCGCGCGCGAGCGAGAATCTGACAAACGACGACGCTGTACGCGGCGAGCGCGACCGCTCCTGCGATCATCGCCTGAGTTTGCTGGGTCGCATAGTGGGCCCCGTGCTGGTAGACCGCGATTCCGAGCGTGGCGAGCGCGACCGAGGGTGCCGCTGCGAAAAGACCGGCGAAGCTCTTGGGACGCAGAAGGTCTCCGAGCATCGCGAAGGCCGATACCACGGCGCCCCCGACGAGGAACCGGATGACGTACTCGGTCATTTCGCTCTCTTCCAGAGTTTCAAGAGCGGCCCGCCGGCGCCGTAGACCGGATCGTTGCGCGGCGGCGACACCTTCGGAATGCTCTTGAGGGCGCGTGGGCGGTCCTCCACCGTGGTGCATTCGTCGTAGGTGCCCGCCGGCGGATAGGCGCCGACGACGAGGAAGTCATCGTCTGCCCCCAGACACTGGTGCCCCGTACCGGCCGGCAGAACGGCGATATCACCGGCCTTCAAGGTGAAGATCCTGCCTTTCTTACCACCGAACCGAACGCGCCCCTTTCCGCGTGCAATGCCGAGCACCTCATGGATCCGGGAATGGTAGTGCACGTAGTCGTAGATGCTGTCGCGCCAAGTGTCGCCCCAGCCGTTTGCCTCAAACAGGTCCTCGATAACTGCGGCCGCGTCGTGTGGCTCATCGAGATTGACTGCGCCGCGATAGAGGACCAGCGGCCATCGCGGATGATTGGGAACGAGACCGTCATCCTTGAAGCGGACAGTGTGGGGCTTTCGCACCTGCGCGAGGTCCATGGCCTTGCGCCTGCCAGGGCGCCGCAGTCCAGTCGCACGCTCCGCATATCCCTTCAGGTCTTCAAGTATTGGCATGATCGTTCTCCATTGAAGTATCGCCGGGATAGCCGGTCCAAACTCGGAGGCTCCGTTCGAGAACCGCCCCGAGGACAAAACCCGCGACGACATCGCTCGCCCAGTGCGCCAGAACAACGACGCGCGTCAACGAGAGCCCAACCGCGAGCGCGCGGATCGCTCGGCGCGGGCCGGCTGGCAACGCGCCGGCCGCCGATGCCAAGGCTCCCATGTGCAGTGCGTGGCCGGAGGGAAAGGCATCTTCACGTTTGCCTGAAAATGGGACGCCATGGAGGTGCCCGACCACAGTTCTGCGGTCCGGACGGGTCTGGTCGAACAGACGCTTCAAACCATGGGGCAGCAGCGATGCCGCGACCGTGACCAGCAGAGCATGGTTGCCGGCGCGCCGCAGCGGCTTTCCCCGCCCGCGCGACGCAAGCCAACAAGCCGCCGCCAGGACCAGAAGGACCTTCTCGTCGGCGCCCCAAGTCAGGGCGCGGGCTACCATCTCCGGAGCCGGCGCAGTGTTGCGGGCGATGAAGCGTGCGGCCACGACATCCGCTCTGGTCGGCCGGACCGTGACCGGAAAGCTTGGCCCTCTAAGGCGACTTGCTGAAACTCTAGCAATTTTTGGCTCAAGCGATCGCACCATAAAGACCTCAGATCGTGCTCCGCCGCTTGTCAATCATTCTTCCGCTGTACGATCCTCGCCAACGTAAGCGATGCTTGGCGGGTAGATCACATCGAACTCCGTCGAGGATCCGTCGGACGCGAGCCGATGTCAGGCCGCGTGAACGGGAAGCCGCCGAAGCAGACGATGTGGCAGGCCTCTTCCTCCGCGGCTGTCACCTGTCGCTATTCCGCGGCCTGGACGTTCGGCGGAAATTCCACCGGCGCGAGCGGAGATACGGCGGGACCATTGAGCGCAGTGCCGTCCGGCGCGAATTGAGACCCGTGGCATGGGCAATCCCAGCACTGCTCCAGCGAGTTCCAATGCACGACGCAACCAAGATGGGTGCAGCTTGCCGACAACAGATGCAATTCGCCATCACGGTCGCGGCAAGCGGCAACCTTCTTCAATCCGCTGCGAACGAGCCGGCCCTCGCCCATGCGAAGCCGCTCCACCGAGGCAACTGCATCGGCACCGAGATATTCTGCAAAGTTCTTCAGCGGAGTGATGTTCTCGCTGATGAAGGTGGTGATGTTTTTGGAGATCTTGCGCTCGGGCAAATAGACGGCCTCCCAGCTATTGCCGCCGATCGTAATCAGATCCGCAATCAGGAGACCCGCCACCAGGCCATTGGTCATGCCTTGTCCGGAATCGCCGCTGACGAGGTAAACATGATCTTCGTCCGGGCTGCGTCCGACGATGCCAGTGAAGTCCATGGGTTCGAGCACTTGGCCGGACCAGCGATGGGTGGTCTCGCCGATCATCGGCAACCGCGCCCGCGTCCACCGTTCGAGCGCAGCAAAGCGTGCCTGACCATCGTCGGCCTCGCCGGACTTGTGATCCTCACCACCGACGATCACGATGTCCTCGTCCGCCGAATGCGGTTGCAGGCGGACATAGTGATAGGGATCGAGCGTGTCCCAATACAGCGCATCCGGCACGGAGCCGGCCGGGACGTTGGCCGCAATCACATAGGTACGATAGGGCGCCTGCTTGGTATGGATCGTGACCTGCAGATTGACAGGCGAGTTCGTCGCGACGACGACGTCCGTGACCCGCACCTCACCACCTGACGTCTTTAGAACGATTTCTCCGGGGCCGTGCTCGATCGTCTCGACGCAGGTGTCACCGTAGAGCCTGGCGCCGCGCCGATGCAGTGCTTTCGCCAGTCCGGCAAGGTATTTGGTCGGATGAAAGCGGGCCTGCCGGGGGAAACGAAGCGAGCGCGCAACACCGCCGTGATGGATGGGAGTCGGATCGCTGCAAAGCTCAACGGGGATTCCCAGCCTCCTGCAGCTTTCGAATTCCTCGTCAAGGTGCGATTGCGGCGTCTCCGGCACCAACACCCAATAGCCATCGACGCGGCGGAAATCGCAGTCAATGCCCTCGGCGGACTGGATCGCCTGCGCGCGGTTGATCGCAGCGACGACGCTCTGGTAGTACAGCCGGGCGCAGTCCTCACCGCGGATCCTGATCAACTCCTTGTAGTCGTCGTCCAGAGCCGTTGCCAAATGGGCGGTGGTGCGCGCCGTCATTCCGCTTCCGATTCTGCCGCGATCGAGCACGATGACCGAGCGCCCGCGCGCGGCCAGTTCGTAAGCAACCGACAGACCGGCGATGCCCGCCCCGACCACGCCGACATCGGCACGTTCCTGACCCGAAAAGCGTGAAGCCGCCGGGATGAATGTCTCCATCCAAAGCGACTTGGTGTCCTCATCCAGCACGTTCATGGCATTTGTCCTCTCGCGTACAAACGAAGGGCAAAGCGCAACCGTTCCTTTTAAATAGAGGCCTCCGCGTTCGAGCCCATGTGCCGGCGAGGCCCGAATGGACTATCGTGGTGCAGCCTTGGCATTTGAGGAAGTCGCGGCAGTCGAACGCGAGCTGTCGCTCGAATGGCCTCTCGCCACGGACACCTTCGGCTGCGGCCGCGGTCGATCGTATTGATGCGATTTGACCGGCCTGGATTTGCAACGCTCCGCTGTACCGCGGCGCAAAATGAGCCCCGCCGAAGCGGGGCTCAGCATCACGTCCTCAGTACTTCTTGCCCTGAGGATTGTCGGCCGGCTGGCTCGATGCCGCAGGATTGCTCTGGTTGGGCTGTCCGGACGGCATATTCTGGTTGGCGGCCGGTGGATTGTTGCCTTGGGCCGGAGGGGCCGATTGTCCGGTCGTTTGACCGGAAGGCTGTTGCGTTCCGCCCTGTCCGGTCGTTGCCGGCTGGTTCTGCTGGGCCTGTCCAGTCGTTGCCGGTTGGTTCGGCTGAGCCTGGCCGATTGTCGCGGGCTGGTTCTGCTGCACTTGGCCAGTTGTCGGCTGGTTCTGCTGCGCCGGGGCGTTGGCCTGACCACTATTCTGTCCGGTCGTGCCCTGTTGCGCCGGCTGCTGCTGGTTCGCCTGTCCTTGACCAGTGGTCTGGCTCTGGATGGCACTGATCTTGTTGGACACGCCAAGCGCCGAGACCGTGCGGGTATCGATCGAGCCGCTGGCCTGGATGCCTTGCTGCCGCTGGAAGGTGATCAACGCCTCGCGCGTCCGCGTGCCGAGCACGCCGTCCGCTCCACCGGTCAGTAATCCGCGCTCGATCAGCACCTGCTGCACGACGCGGATCTCGTCGGGGCTCAGATTGAGCGCTGCGACGCTGCCACCGCCACCGCCCATGCTGCCGGCGCGGCTGAACCGCGTCCGCGGCCCTGCCGGAAGGACATCCACAATCTGGTGACTGCGATCAAGGACCACGATCTCGTCGTCGACGACGAAGAAGCTGTCGTCGCGGAAGTCCGGGAAAACGTCGATCAGCGCCGGGAAGGCCGAGACGGACACCACATTGATGTTTCTCGGCACCACCACGCCCGTATTGATCTGGAAGTTGATCGAGCTGGCGTCAACCCGCGCCACGTTGCGCGAGCTGAGCACCGACTGCTGTAGCGTTGTCTGCTGTTGCGCATTCAGCGATACGCGGCCCGACATGCTCTGGCTAGTCGTACTCTGGTTTTGCGCCGGAGCGGCCGCCTGGGTGCCGGTCGAGGCGCCCTGGTTCTGCTGCGTGGTCTGACCTTGCGTGGACTGACTCGGAGCAGGAGCATTGCTCGGGCTGGTGTTGGCGCCGGTTGTCGTGCTCTGGTCGTTCTGGCCCTGCTCCTTCTGGCCCTGCGGCGCCTTTTGCTCGGACTGTCGCGTCTGATCGCGCTCGCCACGACGATCCTGTCCGACGGTCTGACTGTTTTGCTTGCCAGAGGATTGATCCTTGTCTTGCGTCTTTTGCTCGGATTGACGAGGTTGGTCTCGATCGCCACGGCGCTGCCCAACGGTTTGGTCCTTTTGACCCTGCTGATCCTTACCGATCTGGCCTCTCTCCGCAGCCCGGCCGCCCTCCTTCATACCTTCGCTACGATCAGTGCGTGACCGACCGGCCTCAGGACTTTCCGCCCGGCCGCCTCCGCGTTGCTCCGCGGCCCGGCCTTGCGTCATGCCTTCACCGCGGGATGCAGCGCCCTGGCCTTGCGACATTCCGTCTCCAGACTTGTCGTGCTCCGCGGCGCCGGTGCCGGCATCCATTCCGCGACCGCTACCTTCACGCATGCCTTGCGCCGCCGCCAGGCTGACGCTGGCGAGCAGCACTGCTGTGGACAGCAGGCACTTGCTCTTTCTCACGTTCATCTGCACCTCCTCCGTTTTCTTGCTGTTTTTTTGACCGGCACTTTCGGACCCCGAACTTGAAGTCCGTCATGTGCTACCGAGGCGCATGAAGCGCTCATCCGACTTTCCGGTCTGGTGAGAAAACAAGACGGTGTTAGGAACGTTCCTGACCGCCAGCACCAAACGGAACCTTGACCGCATGAGGCCGAGGCTGGGGCGAAACGCTCGCGGAAAATGAAAGTGGAGAGCGTCAGCCTCGCGACGATAACTCCACTAAGCGCGCGCCGGCCGCGAGCTTCCCGCGAGTTCCAACATGAGGAACGTTCGTGCGTGCGCCGATTTATCCGTCCAGGAGTGAAAAGGAGCCTGACATGGGGCCCGACGAGGTCCTGCGGGGAATGTTGATGTATTTCGTGCTGCCGCTTTGGCTGGCAGCCGGCTTTGCCGATTATCTCTGCCATCGCGCCGCACATATCGAAAAGACGAGCGGCTGGAAGGAGTCGATCCTGCACCTTCTCCAGTTTGCCGAAATGGCCGTTCCGGTGCTGGCTGCGCTCTTCTTCGAAATTACGTCCGGTGTGATTCTGCTTATGATCGCCTTTCTGATACTTCATGAAGCGACCGCGATTTGGGACGTCCGCTACGCATCGGCTATGCGCGAGATCTTGCCGGCCGAACAGCACGTCCACAGTGTTCTCGAAATGCTCCCCCTGACCGGATTGCTGCTGGTCATTGCACTTCACTGGTCGGCCTTCACAGCATTGTTCGGCTTTGGCATGCCGGTGTTTTCATTCACGCTGAAGCAGCATCCACTACCCATTCCTTATATCGTAACCATGCTGGTCCTGACCGCACTCCTCGAGGTTTTGCCGTACATGGAGGAGCTGATCCGCGGTCTGCACCATCGGACCGGCCGACACGGGAATAGTCCATGCGGATCCTGATCGTTGGGGGCACGGGTTTTATTGGGTCTGCCATCAGCGCCAGGCTTACTGTGGAAGGGCATGAATGCGTATCGGTGTCCCGCTCCTCCACAGGGCTAAAGGGCGACCACCACGCGCCCCTAGACCTCGCGCAGACGACGCAAGCTGACTGGAGACCAATTCTCAAAGGCATAGACGCCGTTATCAATGCAGCAGGAGCCATGCACGGGCGGGAGATGCAGGAGGTTCATATCTCGGGCAGCGGCGCCCTGTACGCCGCTTGCGAAGCGGAACGTGTTCGTCGAGTGATCCTTCTTTCCGCCATTGGCGCAAATCGGGATGCTGTCAGTGTCTTTTCACGCACGAAGCGGGACGGCGAAATCGCGCTCACCTCATGCGATCTCGACTGGGTTATTCTTCGACCATCGGTGGTGATGGGAAGGGCAGCCTACGGCGGCAGCGCATTGTTACGTGGCCTTGCGTCATTGCCTGTTTTGCCAGTCATGCCTGACACCGCCCCCATCCAGCCGGTGGACATTGGTGATGTTGTCGAAACCGTTGTCTTTTTCTTGAGGCCCGGCGCGCCTTCCCGCATCGCACTCGATTTGGCAGGGCCGCGGCAGATGATTTTCAGTGATGCCGTCGCACTCTTGCGCCGCTGGCTGCGGTGGCAACCCGTCCGCCGCTTGAACTTGCCTTCGTGGGCTGCTTCGACCTTTTACCAGATGGGCGACGTCGTCCAACTACTAGGCTGGCGAACTCCTATTAACACGACAGCCCAAGCTGAGATGCGTCGCGGGGCCACTGGCGACCCTGACCCGTGGTATCGCACGACGGGAATCCGACCGCGCGACATCGAAGCCGTGTTCGCAAGCGAGCCCTCGTCAGTGCAGGAGCGCTGGTTCGCGAGGCTCTACGCGCTAAAACCACTTATATTTGGCATCTTTGGCCTATTCTGGATCGTTACTGGTATCATTTCGCTCGGTCCGGGCTGGGGGATTGGCATGTCCTTGCTCCGAGAAGGCGGGCTGGAAGGAAACATCGCGGTGCTCACCGTTGTCGCTGGAGCCCTTGCTGACATCGTGATCGGCCTCGCCATTCTGTTTCGGCCATTTAGCCGCTATGGCTTGTGGGCCGCACTTATCATCTCTCTCGTTTACATCGTAATAGGAACAACACTGGTGCCGTCCCTGTGGAGAGACCCGCTCGGCCCCATGCTCAAGATCTGGCCGGTCCTGATGCTAAATTTGGTCGCGATGGCGATCCGTGAGGACTGTTGATGTTCTACCTTCTGCTCAAGACGGTCCACGTCATCGGGGCATCCGTTCTGCTCGGTACTGGTGCCGGCATCGCTTTTTTCATGCTTGTTGCGCACGTTCGCGGCGAGCCCAGGGAGTTGGCCGGCGTTGCGCGAACTGTCGTACTGGCCGACTTCCTTTTTACCGCAACCGCCATTGCTCTTCAGCCGATTACAGGGATTTGGCTCGCGTGGTCGAGCGGATATTCTCTCGCAGAAGGATGGATTTCGGCCTCCATTGCTCTCTATATCGTCACAGGTGCTTTTTGGTTGCCGGTGGTTTGGATGCAAATACGCATGCGGGATCTTGCCGTCCACGCCGTGAAAACAAATGCACCCTTGCCCGACGAGTATACAAGTCTATTCCGCTGGTGGTTTGCTTTCGGCTTTCCCGCGTTCGCTGCGGTACTGATTATCTTCTGGCTGATGATCGCGCGTCCCGCCGTTCCATATTGGGATTAGGCTGACTAGCCGTGAATGGAGAGTATCCGAACACGGAAACCACAGGTGTCGCCCCGCCTTCTTGGCATGAGCGCGCTTGTCGATTTCTGCTCGCTCGGCACGACCTGCTCAGCCTCGCCTGCAGCGCGGGGCTCGAGATCTTCGGCCATCCCGGCGAGAATTTCCTCAAGCGTCGTCTAGGACCTTCCTGCCCGGCGTCTGGTCCGAACGGCGTGAAAGCGCGCGTTCGTCTGCGGCTTGATGAACAGGGCTGCGACACTCGGATGATGCTTGCGGATTTCACCCTCGAGCGAGATCACGCATTGCTCGATATCGTCAGCGCGCTTCTCGTCGGCAAACTCGACGCTGAGCGCGGCGACAACCTCGGCCGGGGATAGTTGCACGGTCAGGAGGCCGTTGGCCTCGAGAACCCCCGGCGAGCGCCGGGCGATCTCGAGGATCGATCGCGCAAGCTCCGGGTGTGCCGGCTCGCCGATCAGCAGACTCTTGCTTTCGCGGGCAAGCCCGACGGATGTAATTCCCAAGAGAAGCCCAATCAGGATCGAGCCGACCCCATCCCACACCGGTTGCGCCAGCGATACCGCCGCCGCCGTAGCGGCGGCCGCGATGACGATGCCCACCAACGCCGCGCTGTCCTCGACCAGCACCATGAATGCAGGCGGGTCCTTGCTGCGGACGAACGCCTGATAGTAACCAAACCGCGCCGCGTCCGAGCGGAACCGCCGCAGGGCGACCAGCCACGAGGCGCCCTCGAACAGGAACGACAGGCCGAGCACCACGAAGCTGACGACGGGATCCTCAATCGGCGCGGGCGCGGTCACGTGCAGAACGCCCTGATAGAGCGACACGCCAGCGCCGAGCGCGAAGATCAGCAGCGCGACGATGAAGCTCCAGAAATACAATTCGCGCCCATAGCCGAGCGGATGCGACTCGTCCGCCGGGCGGCTGGCGCGACGGTAGCCGTAGAGCAGCAGCATCTCGTTGGAGGTGTCGACGACCGAGTGCACGGCCTCGCTCGTCATCGCCGAGCTTCCTGTCCAGATGGCGGCGCCGATCTTGGTGACCGCGACGAGTGCGTTGCCTGCGAGCGCGGCATAGACGGCGGTCTTCGACGACGATGCGGCGGCCATGTTCACCAAGGCCAGTCTCCTCTGCAACCAGCGGGCTCGCAGCCCGCTGCGCGCAGAAGGTCAGCTACCGTTTGCACGGCGGGAGGAACCATGGCTATCTGCGGCGCACCGCTGCTGCACCGCCGCGTTACGTTTTTGCCGTGCCAGGCTCGGCCATCTTGCGGTGCTGCTTGGCCAGCATCTCGTTCGGCGTGATGTTGGCGACCATCGACTGGATCTTGTTCTTCAGTCCGGTAACGACGTCGGCCTCTCCACGCAGCATTGCATCGAAGCCGGTCTTGGCGACCTCGTAGGCACCATCCTTCGGCTCGGTGCCGACCTTGGTGTCCATCATCTCGGCGCGGCGGAAGAATTCCGTGTCGGTGGCGCCGGGCATCAGGCAAGTGACGGTGACGCCGCTGTCGCGCAGCTCTTCGCGCAACGCGAAGGAGAATGAATCGAGAAAAGCCTTGGAGGCGTTGTAGACGGCCTGGAAGCTGCCCGGTGTGAACCCGGCGATCGAGCCGGTGATCAGAATGCGCCCGGAGTTGCGTCGCAGCATCTCATTGCCGGCGCGATGAATCAGGTAGAGCGTGCCGGTGACGTTGGTGTCGACGACGTGCCTGATCCGGCCAAAGTCCTGATCGAGAAACGCCTTGCCGAGGCCGACACCTGCGTTGGCGAGCAACGCATCGATCGGCCGGTCCCCGACCGCAGCACAGAGCCTATCCACACCCTCGGTCGTGGCGAGATCGGACTGGACCGGCTCCACGCTGCCGCCGAGCCTGCGGAGTTCGACGGCTACGCTCTCGATCGCGGGCTCATCCGCAGCGATGACAAGATTGAAACCGGCTTGCGCACAGCACCTGGCGAGTTCCAGGCCGATGCCGGTGGAGGCACCGGTGACGACGGCGAGCTGATTGGCGGGCATGGGACAGATCCTTGCGGATTGGGATGATGACGCCAATCGCCCCATCGGCCAGCCGTTCCTATTTCCGCATCAGGGCCCGTGCAGTGCGAAGAATCTGCGGCTCGCATAGCAACCATCGTTCATTCCTGGACTTAGATGCCACGTGGCTGACCGGGAGGACGGAGATGAAGGCGCTGGTTTGGCATGGCAAGGAGGACATCCGGTGCGACACCGTCACTGATCCCGAGATTCAGGACCCGCGCGATGCCATCATCAAGGTCACGAGCTGCGCCATCTGCGGATCCGACCTGCACCTCTTCCACAACTTCATTCCAGGCATGCTGCCGGGTGACATCATGGGGCACGAGACCATGGGCGAAGTGGTCGAGGTCGGCTCCGGGGTCGATGGCAAGCTGAAGAAAGGCGAGCGCATCGTCGTGCCGTTCACCATCATTTGCGGCGAATGCGACCAGTGCAAGCGCGGGAATTTCTCAGTTTGCGAGACGACAAACCGCAAGCGGCATCTCGCCGACAAAGTATTCGGGCACACCACCGCCGGCCTGTTCGGCTACACCCACCTGACCGGGGGCTATCCCGGCGGACAGGCCGAGTATCTGCGCGTGCCTTATGCCGATGCCACCCACATCAAAGTTCCCGCCGGCATTCCCGACGAGCAGCTCTTGTTTCTCAGCGACATCTTTCCAACCGGCTGGCAGGCCGCCGTGCAGTGCGATATCAAGCCGACCGACACGGTCGCGATCTGGGGCTGCGGCCCGGTCGGGCAGATGGCGATCCGCAGCGCGATCCTGCTCGGCGCCAATCAGGTGATTGCGATCGACTGCCTGCCCGAGCGGCTCAGCATGGCGGAAGCCGGAGGCGCCACCACGATCAACTTCGAGACCGAGAGCGTGGTGGGGCGGCTGAACGAGCTCACCGAGGACAAGGGGCCGGAGAAGTGCATCGATTGTGTCGGCATGGAATCGCACGTGGTTTCATCGCTGCCCGATAGCCTGCTCGACCGCACCAAGCAAATGGTCATGCTGGAGAGCGATCGGCCGCATGTGCTGCGCGAAATGATCTATGTTTGCCGGCCCGGCGGCATCATCTCGGTGCCCGGCGTCTATAGCGGCTTCTCCGACATGCTTCCGATGGGCGCCTTCATGAACAAGGGGCTGACGATGCGGACAGGTCAGACTCACGTCAACCGCTGGACCGACGACCTGCTCCGCCGCATCGAAGAAGGCGAGATCGATCCATCCTTCGTCATCACCCACACCGTGCCGCTCAGCCAAGGCCCCGAGATGTACCAGGTGTTTCGCGACAAGCGGGACTCCTGCGTCAAGGTCGTTCTGAAGCCCTGAGGGATCGAGTCTGACATGTTTCATTTCTCCAACATCGTGCGCACCAAGGGTGATCCAAAGATCCTCGAGGGCGGGCCGAGCCTGAAGCGGCCGGAAGACCAACTTGCTCGCGCGCTTGGCTGGTTCAGCATCGGTCTCGGCGTGGTCGAACTGTTCGCGCCAAGGCGCCTCACCGCGACGCTGGGCATGGAAGGCCACGAGCCGCTAGTCCGCGCATTCGGCGTGCGGGAGATCCTTGCCGGGATCATGTCGCTTTCCGTCGACAGGAATGCGGGCCTCTGGGCCCGTGTCGGCGGCGACGGCCTTGATGCCGCCGCCCTGCTCTCCGGACTGACATCGGACAATCCCAAGAAGGGCAATATCGCGCTGGCGCTCCTGATGGTCGGAGGCATCGCCATGCTCGACTATCGCGCCGCGCAGGATACCAAACCGCGGCGGCCGCCGCGCGAGGCAAGACGCAAGCTTTATCCAAACCGCAGCGGCTTCCCCAAGGGGCTGGCAAACGCCAGGAGCGGTGCGAAGCAGATCGCAGCGCAGGCCACGGCGGAGCGATCCTGAGACGGTCCGAGCGACAAAACTGCGAGGAGGTGAAACGAGGCAATGACCGCCGAATCCCGTGACGAGCGTGCGTGGTGGCAATCCGCAGTCATCTATGAAATGGCGCTGATCTCGTTTCAGGATTCCAAGGGCGACGGCAAGGGTGATCTTGCCGGCCTGATGGCGCGCATAGACTATCTGAAATGGCTCGGCGTCGATGCGGTGTGGCTCACGCCGATCTACCGCAGTGCCTTCCGCGATCTCGGCTATGATATCTCAGATTATTGTTCGATCGATCCGGGCTTCGGCACGCTCGACGATTTCGATCGCCTGGTCGACGTCGTGCACGAGAAAGGGATCCGGCTCATTCTCGACCTCGTCCCCCAATCACACCGCCGACGACCACGCCTGGTTCGTTGAGAGCAGCGGCTCGCGCCATAGCGGGAAATCCGAGTGGTACATCTGGGCCGATCCGGCCGAGAACGGCGGACCGCCGAACAACTGGCTGAGCCGCTTCGGCGGCAGCGCGTGGGAATGGTGTAATGCGCGGCGGCAATATTACTACCACTCCTTTCTGGTCGAGCAGCCAGACCTGAACTGGCGCAATGCGGCGGTCAGGGAAGCGATCGCGGACGTCATGCGCTTCTGGCTCGACCGCGGCGTCGACGGCTTTCGCGTCGATGCCAGCGCCGTTCTGATCAAGGACGATCTGTTGCGCGACAATCCTCCAAACCCGCAAGCCAAGGACAAGCCGCCACCACAACGCCACACACCGGTCTTTACCGATGATCGGCCGGAGACCATGCAGTGCATCGAATTCATCCGAGAGGTGATCGACGGCTATCCGGATCGGCTGTTGTGCGGCGAAGTTCAGGGCAAGACTGACCGGATCGGACACTTCTACGGCAGCGAACGACCGCGCCTGCATCTGCCGCTCAATTTCGCGCTCCTGGATTCGCAATGGGACGAGCTGTCGCTCCAGGCGGCCATCGACGCCTATCTCAACGCCATCCCCGAAGACGCATGGCCGGTGTGGGTGATCGGCGGACATGACAAGCAGCGGATCGCCAGCAAGATCGATGCGGCGCAGATGCGCGTGCTCGCGATGCTGTTGATGACGCTGCGGGGCACGCCGTTCTTCTACATGGCGGCCGGCCGATTGCCGTGGCGATCTTGGCTAGCGCGCGGCTTACGTCCGGCTGGGATTTCTCCAGATATTCCGCGGCGGCGGAAACGCTTCCGGTTGTCCGCACGGCGCTGACCGCACTGAGCAAATTCCAGGCGAGATGATGGCTGAGGTCGGCAGGTCGTGCGCCGGAGCGCGGCCGCGCCCAAACCTCGGCTGCTCTTTTTCCAGGCCTCGTTGAAGAGCACCATGCCTACGCCATACTCGCCGCCAAGACCGATGCCAGTGATCAACCGCAGCACGGCAAGCGACCAGTAATTCCATGCGAAGGCCGAAATGATCGCGGCAACCGAGAACAGCGCGATTGTGAGTTGAAGCGAGGTCTTTCGGCCAAGTCGATCACCAACGATGCCAAACAGCGCGCCGCCAATGGCCGATCCGAACAATGTCAGAGCCTGCAGTGAACCGACCTCGGCCAACGATAGCGACATCGACCGTTGGATCGCGGGCAAAAGAAACGGAAAGATCAGAACGTCGTAGAAGTCGAGAACGTAGCCCAGCATCGCCGAGATCATAATCGAATACCGTTGCCTCGCCGTGTAATCTTCCGAAGTTCCGATCGCCGTAGACATGTGGTGCGCTTCCCGTTGAGAGAACTGGACAATTGATGGTCGTTATCGAAACGCTTTACGCGTCGTTGGGAGTCGCAAATGCGGCTCCGGGCACCGATTTTGATGCGCGGGGGCCTAGCGGCCCGGCGCTCTCAATTTCGGATAAGCAAAGTCGCCCTTGTCGAGGATGTGGATATCGTCGAGCCATAGGCTGCAGCCGCGAAGCGGGATGTCCAAATGACACGGCGTGTCATTCGTACCGCCGAGCTCCGTGTTCGGCCCCGTCGAGAACAGGACGTTCCCGTAGAAGGAAAGCGCATTCATGATGTGCTCCGACGCGAGCTCCTGGGAGGCCGCGATGTGGTGCCAGGTGGCACGCTCGTTCGATCCCCAGCCGATATGCGAGATCGCCCAGCCGCGCGGATCGCCGAAACTGTCGATATAGTTTTTGATGAGGAGCGCGTCGGTGCCCTCGCCCTTGAGGTCGACGATATAACCGTCCTTCACGGTCAGCATGACCGGCGACTGGATGTAACGCTTGAACGCGCAGAGGATGTCACCGGGCATCAGCACGACCGTGCCGTTGACCTCGCCATCAGTCGCCTGAGTGAAGGCAAAGCCTGACGGGAAATGATCCCAGCGCCCGGGCTCATCCGTGTATCCGTATTCGGAAATGACCGGGTATTGCTTCAGGCCATAAGTTACGTCCGTTCCGCCGGGCGACGTGATCCGCATTTTGCTGGCCGACTGGAGGAGGGTTCGAGAAAGCTCCGTTCGCCGGCGCAGATCTTCGGTCGGGAACATCTTCTTGAGGATGTGGAACGGCTCCATCACGCGCAAGATGCGCGTGCCCGCTTCCTGAATTTCGGCTTGCTCGCGAGAGAACAGCAACCCCAGGAGATCGATCACCATGTCCACGCGCTTGAGCGTATCGATCGCCGGCTGGTTGCCCGTGAGCGCATGCCGGCCCTGCAGGCCTGCGACCTTGCCCTGGCCATATTTGGGCACGTTGAGATGAAAGGTCGTTGCGCCGAGGCTCTGCGCGGCCAGCATGAAGGCCTGGGCGTATTCCTGCTGATCCTCGCCGCCGCTCAGGACCGCAACGACTTCGCCCTTCTTCACCTTGCAGAGTGTCAGCTCGGCCTTGAAGAGCTCGAGCATTTCAACATCAACAATTTGTCGGGACATCTTCACTGATCTCCTGTTTGCCGAACGTAGACACGCGGCCGTCGAACCGATCGCGTGGTCGCGCTAGAAGCTCTTCGACGCTCGAAAGGAAGCCCTCGGTATCGTCGATCTGCATTTGGTGACCCGCGCTTTCCAGCGTCCTGATCGCGATCGACGGCAGCAATCCGCGAATTTCCGCTTCATCTTCGGGTCGAATGACCCCTCCCCGCCCGGCGACGATCAATGCGGTGGGAACGCCGAGATGGGCGAGGTCGCGGTGGATATCATCGTCATGAAAGCCGTTATGGCTCTCGATGAGAGCACGCTCGTCGCAGGTATGCATCCACTCGGCCCGAGTGCGGATGTGCAGCTCGGGCCACCGCGGAGCAGAGGGGCTTCGCAGCGCCGCGTCGGCTTCTCCGCGTTTCGCGCTTTGAAGCAATTTGAGAAGCGGTTCGACCGGAATCGGATAGGCGCGGCGTCCGGGACCGGAGACCGGCGGATCGACCAGTATCAGTTGGTCCATGGACGATGGCCGCCAACGCGCGGCGCGGATTCCGATGCGGCCGCCCATCGAGTGGCCCAGCAGCGTATAAGGGCCCATTCCAAGCGCTTCAGCGAACCCGATGAGGTCGGATGCGCATGCGTCGAGCGAATAATTGAGATGCGGGCCGCTTTCGGAAAGGCCGCGACCGCGGACATCGAGCACGAAAACGTCGTGTCCGGAGCACAGGCGTTCTGCGATGAAGGCCCATTGCGCCGCAGTCGTCGAGATGCCAGGGACAATGATGATCTCCGGCCCGGCCCCGCCGAACCGCAAATAATGCTGCCGAATGCCGTTGGCGTGCACATTGGCGCCGTAAAGCAATCCGGATGCCGCGGCGCCGCTCACGTCTGCTGATCCTTTGTGTGGTCATCCGACAGCGCGCGAAGCCGCTCGATGGCGACCTGCGTCAGCATGACATCCGCGTATTTGCTGGCGATATCGAACAGGTTGACGGCGTGAGACGTGGGCGAGCGGTCGTAGACCGCATCGCTCGGCACAATTGACTTGAAGTTCAGCGCGCACGCATCCACAACCGAAGCCCGCACGCAGCCGCTGGTCGTGCAGCCGGTCACCACCAGCGAGTCGACGCCGGCACCGATCAGATAGGTCGCAAGCGGAGTGCCGAAGAACGCGCTTGCCTGAGTTTTCGGCAGCAGCAACTCGCCGGGCTCCGGAGCCACCTCTCGGACGAAGTCGTAGCCCTCGGACGGGATCCGCATGATACCCGGGATCTTCGCGGAGAACGCGCCCTGGTCCTGGCCTACCTTCCGCGCGACATGCGGGAAAATCACCGGCCGTTCTTTCTCGCGAAACAGCCGCACCAATTCGGCGATGTGTGCGATCGCATGCCAACCGGCCTCGCCGCAGCTGGTGGGGTATTGCTTGATCGCGTCGCGGATCGGCATCGGCCGGTCGCCGACCGAACGATACTGCACGTCGATGACCAGCAACGCCGGTCGTCTGCCGAATCCCGCCGCACCACCCAGCCCTGCGAGGGCATAGGTTTCGCGCTCGTCCAGCGGTATCGCGTCGTCCCAGGGGTGCCTGGTGCCAGTCACTGTTGCGCTCCAGAGGTCACAATCGTGAGCATGTCAGTGAAGCGGCGCGGTGGCCGCGTCGTACTGGTAGATCCAATCGTATCGCGCAGCCGTCGCGTCCGGTGCCCACTGGGTCTTGATGTAGTCACCCGCTGTCTCCGGCTTGCACAGCGCCTGGTTATGAAAGATCGGCAGCATGCCGGCCGCCGACTTTGCGACCTTGGTGGTGCGATCGAGCCGCAGGCCCTGATACGTCTTGAATACCGCCGCGATGTCATCGGGATTTCCTCGAAGCAACGGGCGAGGACGGATGCATCCTCCAGGGCCATGTTCACGCCCTGCCCGAGGTACGGAAGCATCGAATGGCAGGCGTCGCCGAGCAGGGTGACGCATCCCTTCGACCACGTACCCAGCGACGGCCGCACGAACAGTCCCCACTTGTTCAGGGTATCCACATTCCCGACCAGTTCGATGATGTCCGGATGCCAGCCCTTGAAGTCCTTCAGGCATTCCTCGACAGAACCCTTCTCCGACCAGGATTCGAGGAGCCAGTCGTCATGGTCGACCTGGCCCGAAAAGGTCATCATGACGGTGTTCTGCCAACGGACCGGATAGGCAGTGACATGAGCGGTGGGTCCGATCCAGGTTGCCACCTCGGGTTCGCGCTGATGCGGCGCAAGGCGGTCGACGGGCACGAGACCACGCCAGGCGATGGCCTTCGTGTACTCGCTCTCGATGTTGCCGATGAGGCCAAGACGGACCTTCGAATGCGCACCGTCAGCGCCGATCAGCGCGCGCCCTTCGACTTCGGAGCCATCAGCAAGCTTGGCCCGAACCCCTTCGTCGTCTTGACTGAACCCGACAACGTGGGCGCTCAGATGAATGGCGCCCGGCTTCAACTCGCGCACGCCGTCGACGAGAATCTTCAGCAGGTGAGCACGGAGCAGCAGATAGGGCTGATTGCGCGCCGCGTCGGAGCTGCGGTTGTAGAGGGGCCACCTATCACCGGTGTTCCAGAGCCGGATCGAGCGTCGCTCGGCCGCGATGCAGTTCTGCTCGACCTGTTCGGTGAGGCCGAGATCCCGAAGAACGCGCACGCCGTTCATGGAGATCCAAAGGCCGGCTCCGACCTCGCGCAACTCGGACGCTTGCTCAAATACGTCACAATCGATGCCGCGACGAAGCAGCGAAAGCGCCATCGCCAAGCCGCCGATGCCGGCGCCGGCAATGAGGACACTCGATTTACTGACCTGTTCAAGACTCATGATATCTCCAAACGACATTGCGCTATCTTGCGACGGGCTAGGCGGCGTCTTCGGAGACTTGCTCGGCGGCAAGGCTCCTTACGGCCTCGAAAATCTTGGTGTATCCGGTGCAGCGGCAGAGGTTGCCGTGCAGGTAGTGACGGATTTCTTCGTCAGTCGGGTGCGGCGTCGCCTTCAGCAACGCTGTGACAGCCATAATGAAGCCCGGCGTGCAGAAGCCGCACTGAAGGCCGCCGTGAAGCACGAACGCCTTCTGAATCCGCGATAGGCCCTCGGGCGGCGTTACGCCCTCGATCGTCGTGACCTCCCGCTGATCGACATCGACGGCGAGCGTGGTGCAACTTGATATCGGCTCACCGTCGAGCAGAACGGTGCAGGCGCCGCACACCTCCATGTCACAGGAGCGCTTCGTCCCCTTCAGGCCAAGGCGATCCCGGATCAGGTCGATCAATAGCGTATGGGCAGGAACGTCGATCGCGATCGCCTGGCCGTTCAGCGAGAACGAAATGGGCAGCACATGTGTCATTTCACGCGCTCCCGGCTGCGGCGATCGCCTCGTCCGCGTTTCGCAGAAGCAAGACACCTGCAAGGTGCCGCTTATATTCGGCGCCGCCATGCCGATCCTCGTTGACTTCCAACTCGCCCAGCGCCGTCGGGAGCACCGCCTCGATCGCCGGGCGGACTTCGGCGACGGATAGGCCCTGGAGGACATCTTCGATGGCCTTCAAAGGCTGAGGTCGCGAACCGAGCGCTCCGACCCGCACGCGGGCGCTTCTGATCGTCCTTCCGCTGGCGCCCAGCGACCAAGCCATCGCGACATTCACCGAGGGCCTCTCACCATGCTTGAACCGCCGATAGGTCGCCGGTCCGGTAGGGCGCGAAAACGCAATGACTGTCAGAAGCTCATCCGGCTCCCGCACCGTTTCCAGCTCACTTCGGATGAAATCGTCAGCGTGAACGACACGCGTACCGCTGGGGCCAATAAGCACCAGCCGTGCGTCCAAGGCCGCGAGCATAGTCAGCGGATCGGCGTGGGGCTCTCCGAAGCACAGATTGCCTCCGATCGTTCCAACGCTGCGGACCCTGATGTTCGCAACGTTGGCACAGAGCGAGGACAGCGCCGGCACATGCGCGCGAATAGCAGGATCATTGGCGATCTTGTTGTGCGTACAGCGCGCACCGAGTTCGATGTCATTCGCATCGTTCAGAGCAATGCGGTCAAGTCCCTTGATTCCCTTAATGTCGATGAGCCGGTCCGTATGGATGACGCGCATCTTCAACGCCAGTAGCAATTCGGTTCCGCCGGAGTAGAACATGCCGTCACCGGACTTTCCGACCGCACGTACGGCGCCGGCGATCGTCGAAGGCCTCTCGAATGCGAAGGGTGAAGGCAGCATGATCAGGTCGCGCCCAACATTTCTTTGAGCCGCTTCTCGAACTCCTCGAAGTTCTGATCGACGCGACGCTTGATGACGCCGAACCCCATAGTCGCGAGGCGACCTTGCACGTCTACCTTCGCGTCCACGGCGAATGTGGACCCCGCCCCTTCCGGCGTCACAGTCACGTCGAGAACAACCGCCAGCCTCGTCCCGGTGATCTTGTCGCGGCCCGTGGCGCGCGTGCGGACGTGAGACGGCTCCGTTATCGATTCAACGATGATGTCGGCCGGGACCTCGACCTTGAACGGGCCGATCTTCTGTTTGACGGTCGCTTTGTAAGTTGCAAGCCGCTCGATTTCCTCGACGTTTTCGCAGCCGGGGATGCAACCCGATATGCGAGGGACGTCGAGCAGCGTGCTCCAAAGCTCCGCCGGCGTCGCGGGCACCACCATCGACATATTGAATTCCATGAATTCAGTTCCTCTTCTGCAGGGCGCGCCATACCTTTTCGGGCGTCATTGGCAGCTCGGTGATCCGAATGCCGTAGGCGGAGAACAGCGCATTGGCGATCGCGGGCGCGACCGGAAGGATCGCTCCCTCGCCCATTCCCTTGGCGCCGCCTGGACCGGGACCGTCGCCGTTTTCGACAAGGATGGTGTCAAACACGGGGGGAACGTCGGAGATGCGCGGTATCGAATAATCGATCGGCGTCGCATTGACCGGCTGGCCATCCTCGAACTCCAGCACTTCATAAAGTGCGTGTCCGAGGCCCATGATTGCAGCCCCCTCGTCCTGCCCTTCCGCCGCAACGCGATTGATCACGCGGCCGACGTCAGCGGCGCTGGCATATCGGGTGACATGGATCTCGCCGGTGTCTTCATCGACAATGATTTCAGCGAGGCCCGCGGAAGTCTCCCAGAACAGAGGGGACTCGGCCAGAGCGCCCTTCTTCGAGCGTGGCGTAATCGCGCCGCGGCCGATGACCTCTCCCGAATCGACACCCAGCGTGCGGTGAAAAATCTGGTGGAAAGTGAGAACCTCGGATCCGGTCGTGACACCGCCCTCAACAAGCGAGAGGTTCTCCCGGGGAAGCTCCCAAACATCAGCAACCATTTCGAGTATCTGATCGGCTGCGTCGAGTGCGGCATTCTCGACGGAAAGGCCGACGACCACGGTCGATCGGCTTGCGCCTGTGCCCCAGTCGTAAGGGGCGACGGCCGTATCGGTGCGCAAGACGGTTACCGCGGAGGCTGGCTGCTTCAAGGTCTGCGATGCGATGCGCGCCATGGTCGCGTGCGCGCCCTGGCCGACTTCAATGCTGGAGACTGAAACGAGGATCGACCCGTCGATCTTGAGACGTACGATCGCGTTACCAATCGGCGTATTGGCCGGATCGGTCGCGGCGACTGCCAATCCGCGCGCCTGCCGGTTGGAGGCCTTCACCTCCGATGCGAACGACTGGGTCACTCGGCCCATCAGCTCGCTCATATCCATATCGAGCGCCCGCAAATCGGGGCGGATGCGCTCACCGCGGGACGCCAAATTCCGCAACCGAAACTCGGACGGATCCATGCCGATTGCCGCCGCGACATTATCCATGTGCGATTCTTTGGCCCAAACAGCTTGCGGCCCCCCGATCGAGCGGAACGCCGCACCTGGAACGGTGTTCGTGTAGACCGCGCTGGCCTCGAGGCGCAGATTGGGTACCGCGTAGGGGCCGATGACGCGATTTGCCGATTTAGTGGCCACGGCGGAGCCTGTATCGGAATATGCCCCGCCATCGAGCAGCAGTTTGGCGCTCTTGGCGAGTATCCGTCCGTTGGCGTCCACAGCCGTTCGAATCGTGATGTCGGCGCCCAACCTTCTGCACGTGAGCATCGATTCAGCTATGGATTGGGCAATCCGGACCGGGCGTTGCACCTTCCACGAAGCAGCGGCGACCAAAGGCTCAATCTTCACCGAGGCCTTGCCGCCAAACCCTCCGCCGACAAACGGAACGATCACCCGGACCTTGGCCAGTTGCAGCCCGAAGAGGCGCGATAGCACTTTCTGAACAGCGGTCGGCGTTTGTGCACCTGCCCAAACCGTCAGAGAGTCCCGCTGGAAATCCGCAATGACCGCATGCGGCTCCATTGCGAAGTGAGAAATGGCCGGGAAGGTGAAGCGATCTTCGTGGATATACGCTGCGGCCGCCTCCGCCGCGTCAACGTCTCCGACGTTGTTCCGGTAAGTGTGGAAAATGTTGCTGTTCTGGGTCGGCCGGGCGCCGCCCTTGAAATAAAAGTCTTCCAGATTTTCATGGCGCTCGTGGATGAGCGGCGCTTCTTCCGCCAGGGCTTCCTGGATGGTCGTTGCGCGCGGAAGGTCGTCGTATCCCACATCGACTAGTTCTGCAGCGTTTTCTGCGATGTCGATTGTCTCCGCGATCACCACGGCGACGGGTTCGCCCACATATCTCACGCGGTCGGTCGCAATGATCGGCCGGTCCTTAAGCACAACGCCCCAGTTACCGAACGAGGCGACGTCTTCGCCGATCAGCACGTCCACAACGCCGTCCATGGCCCGCGCAACGCTCGAATCGATAGAAGCGATGCGGGCATGAATGGCTGGCGAGCGAACCACAAACCCATGCAGCATTCCCGGAACCGTCAGGTCGGTAACGTACTCGGCGCGGCCCGTAACCTTTTCGATCAGGTCGGGCCGAACGGAACTCATGCTGTCAATCGCCGACATACGCAAATCCGATGGTACTTTGGTGCGCCGGTCCGTAAGGCGTGAAGCCAAGGCCCGGGGAGCAATCTCAGGACACTACAACATTTATCACTTGTATGCAAGCGCTGCACTCGCTTGCAAGTATAAGATGTTCTCTTCCCGTGATCGGAGGCAAGCTGGAGCGAATCGGTCTAGCCCAGCGCGTGCGAGAATGGGTTTGCCTCTTAGGCGGAGCGGATTTCGATATGCGAACGACGGACGCATCGAAGCGAGCCACTTCCGGGGCTCTCAACGAAGCAAATCGCATTAAACAGAATGAAGTAGAACAAAGATGGATTTCCTAGGTCGGGAAATGTAGACAATCGGCCGGCACCGAAGACCTTCGGAGCTTGAAGCCTGTATTTCTTGAACTGAGGCAACCTACGGCAAGGAAGCAAAAAGTGGTGCAACCCAAGACAAAGCCGCGCGCGGCCGGGAAAGTGAAAGAAGCTATAGATTCGTACCGGCTGGATGACGCACCGGGCTTTTTGTTGCGAGTCGCGCTCCGTACTCACACGTCCATCTTTGCCGCTAAGATGATTGAAGAATTAACGGGGCCCCAATTCTCGACGCTAGCGAAATTGAAGGAGGTAGGTCCTTGCTCGCAAAACCACTTAGGACGGCTAATTCATTATGATTCGGCGACCATCACCGGCGTTATCAATCGCCTGAAATCTCGCGGCCTCATCAAGAGCTCCAAAGACCCTCTGGATCCGCGGCGACGCGAGATAGATTTGACCGAGAAGGGAAGACGGATAGCGGACGCAGCGATTGAAACTATTGGCGAGATTTCCGGCGAGACATTCGCTCCGCTGACCCAAGATGAATTTCGAGCGCTCACCGAAATCTTGAAGAAGATCATACGACGCTGATCAACCGGCTTCGAGCGGCACTAGATATCGTCAGCAGCCGAGAAAACGGGCCCGGCGATCGCGCCGGGCCGAGTAGAGGGAGGAAAACGAAAGATCGCAAATCTTTCGCAGACGCCGAATGCGGAATTCGATCGTAGAAACCCAACGAACGACCTCCAGCAGCAATACTATCGTACATGTCAGACCGCATTTTGTGCTGAAGTCGGCACCTCTCCGCACCGTTTCCGGCATTTGACGGGTCGTACGATTTCGACAGCACGACAAAGAGCGCGCGCGAGACTTGGAAGGTCCCGATCACCAGGCTCCACGCGTCCGGTAGTTCATTTCATCGCCCGGCTCCGATCTCGCAATGCCGCGTCCGCCGTACCCGCCTTTGCAATTCAGAGATCCGAATCTCCTGCCAAGGGATGACTGCCGGTCCCCGTTGCGTCGATGAGTATCTATTCCTTGAATCTGCGCGCTGAATGAATCGTGCTAGTAACCCGAGGGGCTGTCCTCAATCGTCCCTACCTAGCGCGCGGAGTATCTTCCTTCTACAGCTCGCCAGGTCGAACAGGAGTCTTGGCACTCTTTTGAGCGCAATCGCCTTGCCCTCGATTGCGAGATGTAGAACTCGTACCAATCTGGCAAGACCAAGTTCTACAAACGCGAGCCGAACATGCGGATCGTTCACAATCCTGAGCTGGTTGTCTACAATGACGATGGATGCCGCGAGATCAGGTTTCCTCTCCAGAACGAAGTCTCGACATGCCGCGGCAAATTCCTCCTCTTGAACGCTCAAAGGTACCTTTACTTCCCTGCGAGAACTTCCCGCCATATTCGGGTCCCCTATGAACGATCGGCAGCGAGGCACCTGATGCCGGCTCAGGTTTTTGGATTTCTAGTGGCTCGCGCGCTTGGTCGATCTCTTCGGACCCGGCAACACATCCGTGCAAACACCTTCATACACTTCGCCAGCCAGGCCTATTGTCTCTCTGAACGTCGGATGCGGATGGATGGTCTTGCTGAGATCAATTGCATCGGCGCCCATCTCGATCGCCAGGCAGATTTCTCCAATCATGTCGCCAGCGTGCGGGCCAACGTTCACACCGCCGATGATGCGGTGCGTCTCTTGGTCGATGATCAGCTTGGTCATGCCATAAGACGCGCCCGAGGCGATCGCTCTGCCCGAGGCAGCCCACGGAAACTTCGCGGATCTAACGTGCCTGCCTGAGGAGGCCGCTTCATGTTCCATGATGCCAACCCAGGCCACCTCAGGATCAGTGTAGGCGACGTTCGGGACGATCTTCGCGTCAAAGAAGCTCTTGAGCACGGCAGCCGCTTCTGCCGCGACATGCCCCTCGTGAACCGCCTTATGGGCGAGCATCGGGTTACCCGCGACATCGCCGATCGCGAAAATATGAGGCAAATTCGTCCGCATTTGCCTATTGACTGCAACGAAACCTTTGCGTCGCATCTTACACCAATCTTCTCCAAGCCCAGATTTGCGCTGTTAGGCACTCTGCCTGCGGACTGCAGGATCAAATCGTAAGTTCGACGCCCCGGCTTTGAGCTTTCAATCTGGACCGATACGCCGTTACTATCTGCCGTGGCGCTTACTATATGCCGCCTCACTGTGCCCGAGCCGAGCATTGAGCTTCTGGATCAGCTGATCCGCGGCGTCCGCGATCACGGTACCGGGCGGGAAGATGGCTTCGGCACCGGCGGCGTAGAGCTCATCATAGTCCTGCGGCGGCACCACGCCGCCGATGATGATCATGATGTCCTCGCGGCCTTGCTTCTTCAGCGCGGCCTTCAGCTCCGGCACCGCGGTGAGGTGCGCGGCCGCGAGCGAGGAGACGCCGAGGATGTGGACGTCGTTCTCGACGGCCTGCCGCGCCGCTTCGTCGGCGGTGGCGAACAGCGGTCCGATGTCGACATCGAAGCCGATATCGGCGAAGGCAGACGCAATCACCTTCTGGCCGCGGTCGTGGCCGTCCTGGCCGATCTTGGCGACGAGAATACGCGGGCGACGGCCTTCCGCCTCCTCGAAGGCGTCGATCAGCGCCTGAACTTTCTCGACCTGGTTGCCCATGCTGGCCGCCTCCCGCTTGTAGACGCCGATGATGGACTTAATTTCGGCGCGGTGGCGGCCGAACACCTTTTCCATCGCGTCCGAAATTTCGCCGACGGTTGCCTTCGCACGCGCCGCGTCGATCGCCAGCGCGAGCAGATTGCCGTTGCCTTCGCCGGCCGAACGCGTGATCGCGGCGAGCGCGGCTTCGACGTCCTTCTGGCTGCGCTCGGATTTCAGTCGCGTCAGCTTGTCGATCTGCAGGCGCCGGACATTGGTGTTGTCGACCTTGAGGATGTCGATCGGCGTCTCGCCCGTCGGCTTGTACTTGTTGACGCCGATCACGGCCTGCTTGCCGGCATCGATGCGGGCTTGTGTCTTGGCCGAGGCTTCCTCGATGCGCAGCTTGGGCACGCCGGCTTCGATGGCCTTGGCCATGCCGCCGAGCTCCTCGACCTCCTGGATGTGGCCCCACGCCTTCGCGGCCAGGTCGCGCGTGAGCCGCTCGACATAATAGGAGCCGCCCCAGGGATCGATGATGCGGGTGGTGCCGCTCTCCTGCTGCAGGAAGAGCTGGGTGTTGCGGGCGATGCGCGCGGAAAAGTCGGTCGGCAGCGCCAGCGCTTCGTCGAGCGCGTTGGTGTGCAGCGACTGGGTGTGGCCTTGCGTGGCCGCCATCGCCTCCACCGTCGTACGCATCACGTTGTAGAACACGTCCTGCGCGGTCAGCGACCAGCCCGAGGTCTGGCTATGCGTGCGCAGCGACAGCGAGCGCGGGTCTTTCGGGTTGAACGGCTTGAGCAGTTTCGCCCAGAGCAGGCGCGCCGCGCGCAGCTTGGCGACTTCCATGAAGAAGTTCATGCCGATCGCCCAGAAGAACGACAGCCGCGGCGCGAAGCGGTCGACGTCGAGGCCGGCGGCAAGGCCGGCACGCAGATATTCGACGCCGTCGGCGAGCGTATAGGCAAGCTCGAGGTCCTGCGTCGCGCCGGCCTCCTGCATGTGATAGCCGGAAATGGAAATGGAGTTGTATTTCGGCATCTTCGTGGAGGTGTAGGCGAAGATGTCCGAGATGATCCGCATCGAGGGCGCGGGCGGATAGATATAGGTGTCGCGCACCATGAACTCTTTCAGAATGTCGTTCTGAATGGTGCCCGACAGCTTTTCCGGCGGTACGCCCTGTTCGCCGGCCGCGGCGACGTAGAGCGCGAGGATCGGCAGCACCGCGCCGTTCATGGTCATGGATACGCTCATCTGGTCGAGCGGAATGCCTGCGAACAGCGTGCGCATGTCGTAGATGGAATCAATCGCCACGCCGGCCATGCCGACGTCGCCGCCGACGCGCGGATGATCGGAGTCATAGCCGCGATGGGTGGCGAGGTCGAAGGCGACCGAGAGGCCCTTTTGCCCGGCGGCCAGGTTGCGGCGATAGAACGCGTTGGAATCCTCCGCCGTGGAGAAGCCGGCATATTGCCGGACCGTCCATGGCTGGTTCACGTACATGGTCGGGTAGGGACCGCGCAGGAACGGCGCGATGCCTGGCCAGGTCTCAAGGAAGTCGAGCCCGGCGATATCTGCTTCTCCGTATGCTGACTTGACCGGAATGCCCTCCGGAGTCACCCACGGATCGACGGAAACAGAAGAGGCGGCGACCGAGCACCTTTCGAAAGCAATACTTGCAAAATTCGGGATAACGCTGATGGATGACATCTGAGTGTTCGCGTTCGATTGTCGATTATCCGGAAACCTTCGGGTTTTGGATCCGGTTGTAAGCGGCATTTAGCGTTGCCAAGGCGTCGCAACTGACGTGAATAAAGCTGCAGATGCCAGCCCGCCGAAAAGCGGCCTCGGATAGAGAGGGAAGTCCCGCCAAATAGATGTGCCTAGCTCCGACTTGCTGAAGCGCGTGGGCGGAGATTTCGGCGCGCTCCGCATAGATCTTATCGCTGGAGCAAAGGCAGGCAAGTTCGGCACCAGAGCCCGTGAATGCGAGGGCAAGCTCGGCTGGGTCGGCGAAGCCGGCGCCGTCGATAGCCTCAATTCCTCCCGCTTCGAAGAAGCTCTTGGCGAATGTCGCGCGGGCCGTAAAGTCGGTCGGTGTGCCGAGATTAGCAAGAAACACTCGCGGCCGCGCGCCGAGTAGCTTCAATATCGCATCGGACTTATCGCGGAGCGATTCGAACGGTTCCGCAAGCCGGATCGGCGGCAGTGGGTCGAATACGAATTTCTGATCAAAGCTAGGCGGAAGAGCCATCGGTCTTACGTTTAGTACCGCCGCTGCGCCTTCGCCAAGGTTTGCGAACTCGCTCACTCCGGTCAGCGGGTCGCTGCGCTTCGCGAGATTTGCACCGCGCGCTGTGCGTGTAGCTGTGATCTTCGCCTGAAGCGTTCCTTGCTGTAGAGCGGCAAAAATGCCGCGCGCATTTTCGGTCTCTTGGAAACTCCTCCAGGCCGCGTCGCAAAGCTCCGTTGTTAGCGCCTCAATGCCGCCAGCACCTGCGGCAGGATCGCTAACCTTGGCAAGATTGCTTTCCTCCAGCAGCAGAAGCTGCGTGTTGCGGGCCACGCGCCGGGCAAACGAGTCTGGAAGGCCGAGCGCCAACGTGTGCGGCAGGACTGTGATCGCATTGGCACCGGCGATTCCCGCAGAGAATGTCGCCAAGGTAGCGCGCAACATGTTTACGTAGGGATCGCGCCGGGTCAACATGCGCCAGGACGTGTCAGCCGCAATGAACAGCGGCCTCGGCGCCACACCGCACGCCGATTCGATGCGCGCCCAGAGGAGTCGCAACGCGCGGAATTTAGCCATAGTCAAAAACTGGTCGGCGTCAGCAGTAAGTCGCGCATAGATCATACTTCGCGCTTGATCCAGCGGAATGCGCGCCGCCTCCATAGCGTGCAGATATGCCACGCCGCAGGCGAGCACAAAGGCAAGCTCCTGCACTTCTGAGCCGCCGGCGTCATGAACGATACGCCCGTCGCTCGCGGCAAACGGCCCCTTGAACCCCAGCGTTACAAGCCCTTTGATCGTGCTGGCAACGGTCCGCGCGATTTCTTCCCAAGTGTATGGACTGCGTCCGCTTAGGGCGCACGCGCCCAGCGGATCGAGCCCAAATCGAATGTCGCAGACGGCGGGATCGAAACCGACCGACTTCACATATTCCGCAACATGGATCGCGGTCTTACGCCCGTCTGTACCAATTTGAAGTTCAATCCCAATGCCGGCATCAAGGTGGACGTCCTTTAAAGCTTTGGCGACGGCACCTGCCGTTTGATCGAGACCGAACCCGCGGCTGCAGTTGGCGCCGGCAAAGACGAGCGTCAGGCCCGTCGCCCCATTCTCCAGATCGTGAAGGGCCTGCCTATTGGCCGTCACCGCGTCTGGATGATCGATGCGCTTCATGATCTGCCAAGGCGCCGCGGGTGCCCGCCCGTCGACTAGTGCAATGTCTTTCGCGCGGAGATAAATCGGCTCGATTCTCAAGTCGTCGTACGTCCTACCAATCAGCTTTTCGAACGGCGCTCCCTTTAGCACGCCATCAACCAGCTTGTGCCAGTCCTGGCGTGAAGCAGGCGCAAAGCCCGATGCCAATGCCAACCGTTCGGTTTTCATCAAGTCCACCTAATCCCAAGTGACGCTGAGCTGCCCAGCATGACTACTGCCTGGAAGTTTCCGAAATTCCCGCAGACAGGCTGCCCATCTCAGGTCGCCTCTTGCGGTATTCAGGAAAACTCCAAAATCAGCGCGTCGACCGCTAGCGTCGCACCGGCACTGGCGTGGATCTTCTTCACGGCGCCGTCTTGCTCGGCGCGCAGCACGTTCTGCATCTTCATGGCTTCGACGACCGCGAGCGTCTCGCCGGCCTTGACCTCCTGCCCCTCCGTTACCGCGATCGAGACGATCAGCCCGGGCATCGGACACAGCAGCTTCTTGCCGGTATCGGCGGCCGTCGTCACCGGCATCAGCCGCGCCGAGGTCGCTTCCGCTTCGGTCCAGACATAGACCGGGACTTCGACGCCCTGATGCGCGAGGCGGACGCCGTTGGCGATCGGGCGGGCCTGCACCGCAACGAGGTGACCGTCGATGGTGCCCTGCCAGACCGGATCGCCGGGCTTCCACGGCGAGGCCAGCAGATGCGAATTGCCGGCCTTGCCCTCGGCATCGACGAAGCGCACTGCGATGGCGTCGCCCTCGCGAGCGATTTCGAGCTGGATCTCCCGACGGTCGAGCCAGACCGCGCGGCGATGCGCCGGGCGACCTCGCCTTCGGGTACGCGCACCGCAAAGCCCTTGGGGAATTCCTCGGCGATGAAGCCGGTCGACAGCCGCCCCTCGCGCCAGCGCGGATGATGCATCAGTGCCGACAGGAACGGGATGTTGTGGCGGATGCCGTCGACGTAGAACGAGTCCAGCGCGGTCGCCTGCGCCTCGATCGCGGCCGCGCGCGACGGCGCATGCGTGACGAGCTTTGCGATCATCGGATCGTAATGGATCGAGATCTCGCCGCCCTCCTGCACGCCGGTGTCGTTGCGCACGGTGATGCCGTCCTTGCTCACTTCCGCCGGCGGTCGGTATTTCACCAGCCGCCCGATCGAGGGCAGGAAGTTGCGGAACGGATCTTCAGCGTAGAGGCGCGATTCCACCGCCCAACCGGTCAGCGTGACGTCCTTTTGCGCGAGCGCAAGCTTCTCGCCGGCGGCCACGCGGATCATCTGCTCGACGAGGTCGACGCCGGTGACGAGCTCGGTGACGGGATGCTCGACCTGGAGGCGCGTGTTCATCTCCAGGAAGTAGAAGCTCTTGTCTTGCCCTGCGACGAATTCGACGGTGCCGGCGGAATCGTAGTTCACGGCTTTCGCCAGCGCGACCGCCTGCTCGCCCATCTTGCGGCGGGTGGCCTCGTCGAGCAGCGGCGACGGCGCCTCCTCGATGACCTTCTGGTTGCGGCGCTGGATCGAGCATTCGCGCTCGCCGAGATAGACGACGTTGCCGTGCTTGTCGCCCAGCACCTGGATCTCGATGTGACGGGGATCGACGATGAACTTCTCGACGAAGACGCGGTCGTCGCCGAACGAGGCTTTTGCTTCCGCCTTGGCGAGGTTGAAGCCTTCGGCCACTTCCGACTTCGAATGCGCGATGCGCATGCCCTTGCCGCCCCCGCCCGCGGAGGCCTTGATCATCACGGGATAGCCGATCTCGTCGGCGATCTTGACCGCGTGCTTGTCGTCCTCGATGACGCCGAGATAGCCCGGCACGGTGGAGACCTTGGCCTTGGCGGCGGCCTTCTTGGATTCGATCTTGTCGCCCATCGCCGCGATGGCGCCGGGGTTCGGGCCGATGAAGACGATGCCGGCGGCTTCCAGGGCGCGCGGAAACGCCTCGCGCTCGGACAGGAAGCCGTAGCCGGGATGCACCGCCTGTGCGCCGGTCTTCTTGCAGGCCTCGACGATCTTCTCGATCACCAGATAGCTCTCGGCGGCGGCGGGCGGGCCGATCAGCACGGCCTCGTTGGCCATCTCGACATGGAGCGCGTCGCGGTCGGCCTCGGAATAGACGGCAACCGTCTGAGTACCCATCTTGCGGGCGGTCTTGATGACCCGGCAGGCGATTTCGCCGCGATTGGCGATCAGAATCTTCTTGAACACAGCTCTACCTACAACGGAATGTTGTCGTGCTTCTTGGCCGGAATTTCCATCTTCTTGTCACCCAGCATGGCCAGCGCCCGTGCGATGCGGCGCCTCGTTGCATGCGGCATGATGACGTCGTCGATATAGCCGCGCTCGGCGGCGATGAAGGGCGACAGGAACCGGTCTTCGTATTCCTTGGTGCGGGCCGCGATCTTGTCGGGGTCGCCGATGTCGCTGCGGAAGATGATCTCGACCGCCCCCTTAGCGCCCATGACCGCGATCTGCGCGGTCGGCCACGCATAGTTCATGTCGGCGCCGATCTCCTTGGACGCCATGACGTCGAAGGCGCCGCCATAAGCTTTTCGCGTGATGATGGTCACCAGCGGCACGGTGCACTGCGAGTACGCGAACAGGAGTTTCGCGCCGTGCTTGATCAGGCCGCCATATTCCTGCGCGGTGCCGGGCAGGAAGCCGGGAACGTCCACAAAGGTGACGATCGGAATGTTGAAGGCGTCGCAGAAACGCACGAAACGCGCCGCCTTGCGCGAGGCATCGCTGTCGAGCACGCCGGCCAGCACCATCGGCTGGTTGGCGACGAAGCCCACGGTGCGGCCGGCGATGCGGCCGAAGCCGATGACGATGTTCTTGGCGAAGCTCTCGGCGATCTCGAAGAAATCGCCCTCGTCCACGACTTTGAGGATCAGCTCCTTCATGTCGTAGGGCTTGTTCGGATTGTCGGGGATCAGCGTGTCCAGGGACATGTCGACGCGGCCGATATCGTCGAAGCTCGGCCATTCCGGCACGCCGTCGCTGTTGTTGGACGGCAGGAAGTCGATCAGGCGCCGCATCTGCAGCAGCGTCTCGACGTCGTTGTCGAACGCGCCGTCGGCAATGGAGGAGCGCGTGGCGTGCACGCTGGCGCCGCCGAGCTCCTCGGCGGTGACGACCTCGTTGGTGACGGTCTTCACCACGTCCGGGCCGGTGACGAACATGTAGCTGGTGTTCTTCACCATGAAGATGAAGTCGGTCATCGCGGGCGAATAGACGTCGCCGCCGGCGCAGGGCCCCATGATCACGGAGATCTGCGGGATCACGCCCGAGGCCAGCACGTTGCGGCGGAACACGTAGGAATAGCCGGCGAGCGCGGCAACGCCCTCCTGGATGCGCGCTCCGCCGGCATCATAGAGGCCGATGATGGGCGCCCGCGCCTTCATCGCCATGTCCTGGAGCTTTGTGATCTTCAGCGCGTGGGTATCGGACAGCGAGCCGCCGAACACCGTAAAATCCTTGGCGAAGACAAACGTTTTGCGGCCGTTGACGGTACCCCAGCCGGTGACCACGCCGTCTCCCGGAATCTTGGTCTTCTCCATCCCGAATTCGGTCGAGCGGTGCTGGACGAACATGTCCATCTCCTCGAACGAATGCTTGTCGAGCAGCAGGTCGATCCGCTCCCGCGCGGTGAGGCGGCCGCGCGCATGCTGCGCGTCGATGCGCTTCTCGCCGCCGCCGAGTTTGGCACCGGCGCGACGTTGTTCAAGGGCTTCGATAACGGACATCGATTGGGCCAACTGATCTACCGCTTTCTGGCGATTGGAGGCAGGTCGGTGCAAATGCCCTCATGGACTTCGGCAGCCATGCCAATCGTCTCGCCGAGGGTCGGATGCGGGTGAATGGTCTTTCTGATATCGATCGCGTCAGCCCCCATTTCGATAGCGAGACAGATTTCCCCGATCATATCGCCGGCATGCGGTCCGACGATCACCCCCCCGACGATGCGACCGGTTTCGGCGTCGAACAGCAGCTTCGTCATGCCATAGGACGCGCCCGACGCGATGGCCCGGCCGGACGCGGCCCATGGGAATTTTGCCGAACGGATATTCCGTCCGGATTCGGCGACATCACGCTCGGACTTGCCGACCCAGGCGATCTCAGGATCGGTGTAGGCGACATTGGGGACGATCTTCGCGGTAAAGGCCGCCGGCTTCCCGGCAGCTACTTCCGCGGCGACGTGCCCCTCGTGAGCGGCCTTGTGCGCCAGCATCGAACCGCCGACGACGTCGCCGATGGCGAAGACGTTGCGCGCCGTCGTTCTCATCTGATCGTCGACCTGAATGAAGCCGTTCGAATCGATGGCAACGTCGATCCGTTCGAGGCCGAGCTCGCTACTGTTGGGAACACGGCCGGCCGATTGCAACACCAAATCGTACGATCGTGTCCGTACCGATGCGCCTGTGGTACCGACCCTCACGCCGTCCGGCGTGATTTCGGCGGTTGATACGCTGCTTGCGACGTCGATATGCTCGAAGCGATGCGCGTTGCGCGAACGCCAGATCTTCACCGCGTCGGCATCCACGCCCGCCAGGATATCGGGAAGCCTTTCGACAAGATCGATCTTGGAGCCGAGCGAGCTGTAGACGGTCGCCATCTCCAGCCCGATGATCCCCGCTCCGATTACGAGCATGCGGCCCGGAGTGCTTCGCAGCGCGAGCGCGCCGGTCGAGGTCACGACCCGCTCGTCCTTGGGAAGCACCGCCAGCTGCACCGCGCGCGAGCCCGTGGCGATGATGCATTGACCAAATTCAATTTGCTGCGAGCCTGCCCCCTCACCGACAATCTCGAGCCGCGTGGCGGAGGCGAATTTCGCGATGCCGCGGATCACCGTGACGCGGCGCGCTGCCGCCATCTGGCTCAGCCCATCCGTCAGCTTCTTGACAGTGCCGTGCTTGAAGGCGCGCAGCTCCTGCAGATCGATCTGCGGCGCGGCGAAGCGAATGCCCTTGTCCGCGATCCGTTCGGCCTCCTCCTTGACGGCCGCAACATGAAGCAGCGCCTTCGACGGGATACATCCAACGTTCAGGCAAACTCCGCCCAAGGTGCCGTAGCGCTCGACGATCGCGGTGTTCAGTCCAAGGTCTGCGGCCCGAAACGCTGCTGAATAGCCGCCCGGCCCGCCTCCAATCACGACAAGATCGTAGCGCGTATAATCTGTTGCGCGCCGGCCAACATCCTGATCCGCTGAGATCGTCTCGCCCTGCGCGCCCGCTTCGTCCGACGCTGACGCCTTGCCAATCATGGAGCCTTGAGACACCTTGTCTCCAACACGCAGCGACATGCTCGTGATCACCCCTGCGATCGGCGACGGAATCTCCAGCGTGGCATTGTCGGATTCCACTGTGATCAACGCCTGCTCTCGCACGACGACGTCGCCCGCCCTGACGTGGACCTCAACGACTTCGACGTCTCGGAAATCCCTGATGTCGGGGACCCGGATTTCCTCTGTCCGCATCTGCGTCCTCACAATGCGAAGCGCCGCAGATCGGAGAGCACCGACGCGACGAAGCCCAGGAACCGGGCCCCAGCCACGCCGTCGACGACCCGGTGATCCCACGACAGACTCATCGGAAGGATGAGGCGCGGTTCAAACTCGCGGCCGTTCCAGACCGCCTCGGTGGCGGCCCGCCCGGCGCCGAGGATCGCCACCTCGGGCGCGTTGATGATGGGCGTAAATCCCTGACCGCCGATGCCGCCGAGAGACGACACCGAGAAACAGCCGCCCTGCATGTCGCCCGACGCGAGCTGCCCCGCGTGCGCCTTGTCGGCGAGCGAGCGCATCTCCGCGGCAATCTGCCGAAGGCCCTTCTTATCGCAGTCCCGGATCACCGGCACGACCAGACCTCTCGGCGTGTCGACAGCGACGCCGATGTGGACGTAGTGCTTGAGGATCAACTCATCGCCATCGAGCGACGAATTGAAGCGCGGGTATTTCTGCAGCGCCAAGGCCGCGGCCTTGATCAGCAGCGACACCATGGTGAGCTTCGCCGTGTCCTTCGCGGCCTCGGCATTGGCGAGCTGACGAAAGGCTTCGGCGTCGGTCACATCCGCTCTGTCGAAATTCGTTACATGGGGAATGACGCTCCAGTTGCGCGAGAGGTTCGTACCGGTCAGCTTCTGGATCCGTGTCAGCGGCAGGCGCTCGACCGCGCCGTACCTCTCGAAATCCACCTTGGGCCAATCGACCGGGGCGTCGGGCTCAGGCGCCATCGCCGGTCCCGATCGCACCAGTCCGTTGACGAAGGCCGCCACATCCTCGCGCAAAATCCGGCCCTTGAGGCCAGTGGGCACGACCGAGTCCAGCGTCACGCCGAGCTCACGCGCCAAAGCGCGGACCGACGGCGATGCATGCGCCGCCCCGCTAGGCTGCGGCTGCTGTGCACGTGCTCGCGAGTCATCGACTGGAGCCGCGGGCGCCGGCCGTGACAGCGCCTCCTGCTGCGAGATCCGTTGCTCCACCTGCGGTGCCGACGCAGTCGCCGGCGGAGGCGCGGTGGATTCGCCGCGACCTTCGAGGATCATCAGAACCGAACCTTGAGAAACCCGCGCCCCGACGTCGATCATCAGTTTGGCCACCGTGCCTGCGGCCGGGGATGGCACCTCCATCGTCGCCTTGTCGGACTCGATCGACAGCAACGGCATGTCGATCGTGACCTCGTCGCCGACCGACACATTGATTTCGACTACCGGAACATCCTTGTAGTCCCCAATATCTGGCAGAACGACTTCAATTGAACGAGACATGCGCGCTCCGCCCTCTCTCAGCGCGACCAAGGCGATGCAACGCCGGTCGGCAATTCGTAACTGGCGATGGCTTCGGCGACCTGCTCACGCGCCACTTGACCCAATTTTGCCAGCGCCGACAGCGCCGCAACGACGATCTGCTTGCGATCGACCTCGAAGAACGATCTCAGCGCGGCGCGCGTATCGCTGCGCCCGAAGCCGTCGGTGCCCAGCACCGTATAGGGCGCCTCGATGTAAGAACCGATCAGTTGCGGATACGCCCGGACATAATCCGATGCCGCGACGATCGGCACCTTGCCGCCGAGGCATTGTACGACGTGGCTCTCGACCGGGGTCGACAGCGGCGAGAGCCGATTAGTTCGCTCCACCTCGCGCGCCTCCCGCGCCAGCTCGGAAAAGCTCGTTGCCGACCAGACTTCACAGGCCACTTTCCATTCGCTTTGCAGCATCGCTGCGGCGGCGAGCGCCTCCGGGAGAATGGCGCCCGAGCCGACCAGCCTGATCTTCGCCGGCCCGTCAGCGCTCGGCAGAACTCGATAGAGACCCTTGATGATGCCGTCGCGTGCATCGTCGGGCATCGAGGGCTGCGCATAGTTCTCGTTCATCGCCGTGAGGTAATAGAACTCGTCGTTGCCCTGCTCGAGCATCGACCGCATGCCGTGATCGACGATGACGGCCACCTCGTAGGAGAATGCCGGATCGTAGGCCCGGCAGTTCGGAACGGTCGCCGCCATCAGATGGCTGGACCCGTCCTGATGCTGCAAGCCTTCGCCGCCGAGCGTCGTCCGGCCGGCCGTCGCCCCGATCAAAAAGCCACGCGCGCGCTGGTCCGCCGCCGCCCAGATCAGATCGCCGACCCGCTGAAAGCCGAACATCGAATAGTAGATATAGAACGGCAGCAACGGGAAGTTATGGATGCTATAGGAGGTCGCCGCCGCGGTCCAAGACGAAATCGCCCCCGCCTCGGTGATCCCCTCCTCCAGCAATTGACCGTCGATCGCTTCCTTGTAGTACAGCATCGAACCGGCATCTTCCGGCTCGTAGAGCTGTCCCGCCGGCGAGTAGATGCCGACCTGTCTGAACAGGTTCGCCATTCCGAAGGTGCGGGCTTCGTCGGCGACGATCGGAACGATGCGCGGGCCGAGCGTTTTGTCCTTGAGCAAATTGGTGAACAGCCGCACGATCGCCATCGTGGTCGACGTCTCCTTGCCGTCGCCGCGCAGCGCGAACTCCGCGTAGGATTGCAGCGGCGGCACCGGCAGCGCCGCCGAAGCGCGTCGCCGCGCCGGCATGTAGCCACCGAGTGCCGCGCGACGGGCGCGCAGGTACTGAATTTCCGCGCTGTCTTCCGCAGGCCTGAAGAATTCCAGATCCTCGACTTGCTCGTCGCTGAGCGGCAGGGCGAGCCGGTCGCGGAACGCATACAGCGCGTCGACGTCGAGCTTCTTGGCCTGGTGCGACGTCATGCGCGACTCGCCGGCGCCGCCCATGCCGTAGCCCTTCTTGGTCTTCGCCAGAATGACGGTCGGCCGACCCTTAATGTCCTTCGCGGCGGCAAAGGCCGCGAACAGCTTCTTGAAATCGTGGCCACCGCGCTTCAGGCCGTCGATATCCGCGTCCGACATGTGCGCAACTAGCGCCCGGACCTCGGGATCCTCGCTGAAGAAGTGGGCGAGGTTGTAGGCCCCATCCTTGGCGCCGAGCGTCTGATATTTGCCATCGACGGTGTCGGCGAATTTGCGCAGCAGCGCATGCTTGCTATCGCGCGCGAAGATATCGTCCCAGTCCGATCCCCACAGCACCTTGATGACGTTCCAGCCGGCGCCCTGGAAAAGTGATTCGAGTTCCTGAATCACCTGCCCGTTGCCGCGGACCGGCCCATCCAGGCGCTGCAGGTTGCAATTGACGACGAAGGTGAGGTTGTCGAGATTTTCCCGTGCCGCCAGGGCGAGCCCGGCGATCGATTCCGGCTCGTCCATCTCGCCGTCGCCGAACACACCCCAGACGTGGCGACCAGCCGTCTGCACCAGGCCGCGATGCTGCAGATACTTCATGAACCGCGCCTGGTAGATCGCGCTGATCGGGCCGAGGCCCATCGACGCCGACGGCACCTGCCAGAACTCTGGCATCAGCCAGGGATGCGGATAGGACGACAGACCGGGACCACTCAGTTCCTGGCGATACAGCTTCAAATTTTCGTCCGACAATCGGCCTTCGAGATACGCTCGTGCATAGACTCCAGGAGACGAATGCGGCTGGAAATACACCAAGTCCCCCTCCGACTCGGAGCTTGACGCGCGAAAGAAATGATTGAAACCGACTTCGAAGATCTCTGCCGCCGAGGTGTAGCTGGCGACGTGCCCGCCGAGTTCCCCATAGGCCTTGTTGGCACGGACCACCATCGCGAGCGCGTTCCAGCGAATGATCGCTGTCAGGCGGGTCTCGATCGCGACGTCGCCGGGGTAGGGCTTCTGCTGCTCGAGCGGAATAGAATTGCGATAGGGCGAAAACGGCGGAGAGTCCGGCAGAACGCCGAGCTCCTTCGCGCGCCGATCGAGCGCAGCCAGGATGTATCGCACGCGCTCGGCACCGGCGCTGTGGTGGAGCGATCCAAGCGAGGCGAGCCAATCGGCGGTTTCGACCGCATCCAGATCGGCGTTGACGGCCTTGCGTGGCGGATCGATGTGTGCAGTCATGCGTCGGGCTCCGAGAAAGCCCGCACTTGGTAGCATCGGGTGCTATGGCACGTGCTGCTGAATACGGCCGCGTTCCGACAGATTGCCCGGCTCCGGCAGGACGCCGAGGCTCGCATCGCAGCATTCTCTGCTGTTGGTTTAATCAGGCGAGTGATCGAGCCGTCGGCCGCCTGACAGGTGCTCCCTCTTGGTCACGGCGCAGCATGCCGCATCGCTCAGCGCTCACGCCGCAGTAGCGGGCATCTTGTCGCAGATCAGCGAACTCGACGGCTCGCCGCGACTAGTGACCTGACCTTTCAAAACAGCTAACCTCGGTTAGCAGCAGGATCTGCATCAAGGCTTGACTGACTTGACGAATTGGCAGGATTGAAATGCCGCCCGAGACCGAGTTCGATCGCGATTTTGCGCGAATGGATCTGCCCGATCTTCGGATCAACTATGATCCTGTCGATCCGGATCAGTTCGATCGTCCCGTCACTTCATTCTGTCTCGAAACTAGCAAAGACAACGACGACCTGCCGCTGCACTCACACCGCAAAGGCCAATTGGTCGTCGCATCTCACGGCTCGGTGATGTGTCGGGCGCCAGGCGGCTTGTGGATCGTGCCTCCGCAAGGCGCGGTATGGATCCCGGCCGGCGTGCAGCACAGCAATTGCGTGGCCGATTTCGGCAAACTCTACACCGTGTTCATCGATCCGCAGGTCAGCATGCTGCCGCGAACCTGCTGCACGCTGGTGATCACGTCGCTGGTGCGCGAATTGATCCACCGCCTCTCGGTGTTCCCACCGCTCTATCCGCTGGAAGGACCGACCAGCCGTCTCGGCCGGGTTTTGCTCGACGAACTCGTGCAGATGCCGACGACGGATGAAATGTATCTGCCGATCTCCCCCGACGCCCGTCTTCAACACCTCGCGACCTCTATGTTGAATAATCCGGGCGACCGCAGCACGATGGACGAAGTCGCCTCGCGCTACGCGATGAGCGAGAGTACCTTCGCACGCTTCATCGCCAAGGAAACGGGGATGACCTTCGGGCGCTGGCGCCAGCGTCTCCACATTCTGATCGCCATGCAACGCCTCACGGCGGGCACTTCGGTCCAGGCCGTGTCGCTGGAACTGGGCTACGAAACCCCCAGCGCGTTCATCACGATGTTCAAGAAGACGATGGGAAAGAGCCCCCGCCGCTTCCTTGCCGAGCGGTCGCGCCTGATCAATTCGGACAGTTTGCCCTAGCTCGCACGTCCCTGCCTGGGCACTTGACGACCGCGACCCCGCGACGCTTTCGCTGGGCCGCCCGTAACGACGTCAGCGTTTGCTGTAAGGCGCAAGCGGATACTCGAGCGACGCTTCCGCAATGGCCTTTGGAGCCACCACCCGAGGCCTGCCTTTCAAACCCTGCAGCATCACCATCGAACAGTGGATGTTCTGGCCGGTCTCGTCGAACTTGGTGTTGTCGCCGTACATCAGGATCGGCTTCATGTCGGTCTTCTTGAGCGCGCCGTGAATCGCCGCTGACTCCGGCGAAGCCGCCCGCGTCATGGCGTCTGCGACGATCTGCACCGCCTCGAACGCGCAGCCCGCATTGGCATCGAACCAGTCGTTCGGGTAGTCGGCCGCGAACATCTTCATGATCTTGTCGGTCTCGGCGCCCTTGGGATTGAGCCACAACGCCGATAGAACCGGACCGTCACCATACTTTCCGAGCGCGTCGTGATACGCCTTGTCCGACACGCCGTTGGAGTTGGGCGAAAACACCATCTTCGGGTCCCAGCCCTGCTTGATGCATTCGCGCGCGATCATGATCGCGTCGTTGACGCGCGTGACCGAGATCAAAGCATCGGCACCCGACGCTTTCGCCTTGGCAACCTCCACCGACAGATCCTTGGCCTTCTCGTCATAGGCAACGTACTGCGCGATCTTGAGCGGAACATCCACTTCCTTCCACGCCTGATCGATGCTGGCCGCCGTCGACTGCCCCATCGTGTTGTTGAGATGGAGAACGACGGCGCTGCTCGGCGGATCCTTAAGCGTGCCGAGCACGGACTTCAGCTCGGTCAACGATTGCCGCACGATGGTCAGCGACGTGGGGTAATAGCGGAACACTTGGGTGAAGCCCTGTGAAGTTACCTGGGTGGCGCTCGCGATGTGGACCACCATCGGCACCTTGGCGGCCTCGCAGGCCTGCAGCGCCGAAATGGTGGCACCGGAATCCCATGCGCCGATCAGCACGGTGCAGCCCTGCCGGATCAGGCTCTCGGCGGCAATCCGGCCGTTTTCCGGACGGCTTTGCGTATCGGCGTGAACGATCTCGATGTCGAGGCCGAACTTCTCACGCGCGAATTTGGCGCCGAGATCGATGCCGCGCACGCAGGCCTGACCGGGAAACGCCAGCACGCCGCTGCTGGGCATGATCGCTCCGACTTTCACTTTCGTGTTCGCCGCAAACGATGGCCTTGATACCAGGCCTGCCGCAATTCCCAATCCGCTTCCGACAATCGTCCGCCGCGTGATTCCGCTTCGCTTGGTCATCTCGATGTCCTGTTGCTGAAGGAGTGAAATCTTATCTCGACTGGTAGCTTCGTACGTTTTGGGACCGACCGCCGACGTCAAAGGCCCATCTCGGCCTTGATCAATTCTTCCTCGGTTTCGTCGTAGAGCGACGCGATCAGCGACTGATAGCGCTCGTTGATCTGCTTGCGACGCTTCTTCCGCGTCGGCGTCATCACGCCGTTCTCGAGCGACAGCTCCTCCGGCAGAATGCGGAACGCCTTGATCTGCTCGGCTCGCGCCAGCCTTCCGTTGGCCTTGCCGATCTCCGCCTCGATCAGCCGGTTGACGATCTCGGAGCCTGCCAGGTCGGCGTAACTCGCGATCTTGTCGTCGCGCGACTTCGCCCAGTCCATTGTGGCGGTGGCATCCACTTCGATCAGGACGGTGAGATACTTTCGCCCCTCGCCGATCACAGCCGCCTCGGAGATGAACGGGCTGTGCCTCAGCTCGTTTTCGATCTGAGTCGGGCTGATCGATTTGCCGTTCGACGTGTTGATGATCTCCTTCTTCCGGTCGACCAGCTTGAAGGTTCCTTCCGGCGACACTTCGACGATGTCGCCGGTGTAGAGCCAGCCGTCGCGAAGCGCCGCTTTCGTCTCGTCCGGCTTGTTCCAATAGCCCGCGAACAATCCCGGTCCACGGACGATCATCTCGCCGTCCTGGAGCACGGCGGTTTCCCAGGCCGGATCCGGCAGCGGGACCCCGACGTTGCCGGCCTTCGGCCACTCCGCCATCTGCACCAGATTGGCACCGACCAGTTCTGTCTGGCCGTAGCACTCCTTGAGCTGCAAGCCCCACAGCTGCCACAGCGACATCAGCTCGGACGGCATCGCCGCCGATGAGGTGAACGCGACCTTCAGCTCGTCGAAACCGACCTCCGCGAGCAGCGGCAGGAAAACTTGCTCGCGGCAGGCCGCGAACAGGTTCGAGACGAAGGCATCTTCGTGGCCGCGCTGTCGGTCTTCGAGCGCCCTGCGCGCGATCGTCATGGCAAGTGCGTAGTTCTGATCTCCCGCACCGCCGGCGGGATGTACCTTGCTGAGAAGTTGCGTCGCAAAACGCTGGTAGAAACGTGGCGGCGCCATGTAGTAGGTCGGCTTGACTTCTTTGATCGTCCGGGCGAAGTCCGCGGTCGTCTCGCCGAAATACGGAACTGCGTCGGCGATCAGCGGCAACGTCGTCGCCTGCCCGCGCGCGACGGTGTGCGACATCGGCAAATGCACGACCACCCGGTGTTCCTCTTCGCGCATGCTGGGGGCGAACAGGGTGATGCAATGAACGCCGGCGAGAATGGAAAGGTGCGTCAGCATAGCGCCTTTGGGATTTCCGGTCGTCCCGGACGTATAGCCGATGCTGACGACATCGGACGCCTTTGCTGTCGCGCTTTCCTTCTGCAGATAATCATGCGCGTCGACATCGTGTGCTCCGACAAAGTCGGCCAGCGACTTGATCGACGCCGTGGCCTCGCCGGTCCAATCCGGGTCGAGCACGATGATGCCGCGGAGCTGCTCGGCCTGACCGGAGGCGAGCACGATGCGAAGCTGCTGCTCCCCGCCGACGAACGCGAACTTCGCGCCTGAATCCGTGAAGCAGTAAGCCACTTCTTCGGGTGACGAGGTGAAGTACACGCCCACCATGACGCCGCCGGCGCACATCGTGGCCATGTCGGCGATCAGCCATTCCTCGGACGAATCGCCCATGATCGCGACCCGATCGCCGCGCTCGAGACCAGCACGCCGCAGCGCGCTGGCCAAGTTCACGACACGCTGCGCATAGGCGCCCCACGTCATGGCGGTCCAGGCGCCGTGACGCTTTTGTTGCAAGGCGATCTTGTCGGGCCGCTCCGCGAGTCGCGCAGCCAAAAGCTGCACGACGGTCGTATCGGCCAACTGAGCGCCGGATGTCATCGCAGCGACGTTCATCTCAGCGCTCCGCGAAACGCTTGCGCTTGGCCGCGAATGCCGCAACCGCCTCGGCCCGCTCGGGCGACTTGAACGTCAACATCTCCAGCGCCGCAGAGGTGTCGAGCAGCAGGTGGGCGTACTGCTTGATGATCTTGTTGACACTGTACTTTGTCCACACGATCGATTCCTTCGGCCCGCTTGCCAGCAGTTCGGCGTATTCGATCGCGGCATCGAGAACGTTGCCGTCCGCGACCACCTCGTTGATCATGCCGATAGCAGCCGCTTTCTCGGCGGAGATGAATTCGCCGGTCATTAGATAGTGCTTCGCGCGCACCGGCCCCATCAGCAGCGGCCAGATCACCGCGCCGCCATCGCCCGCGACGACGCCGGCATTGACGTGCGTGTCGGCGAAACGAGCTGTCGAGCTCGCATAGATCACGTCGCAGAAGAGCGCGAGCGTGGCACCGAGGCCGACCGCGACACCGTTGACGGCCGCGACGATCGGCACTTCGACTTCCAGCATGTTGCGGATGAGGTGGCGACCGCTGCGCGTCGGGGACGGCAGCGCTCCCTTATCCAGCGACTTCTGATCGCCACCGGAGCAAAATCCGCGGCCCGCACCGGTGAGAACGATCGCGTTGACAGAACTGTCGTGATCCAGCTTGACGAAGACGTCTTCGAGCTCCTCGTGCATCTCCCAGTTGATCGCGTTGAGGATCTCCGGGCGGTTCATCGTGACGATCGCGACGCCGGTGGCGCGCTGTTCGACGATCAGGTACTTGTAGTCGTATTGCGACATTGATTTCACCGTTGGATTACTGCTTCTGGGTCCGCATCTGCCGGATCTGCCCGAGGATCTCCTCGGTCGGCCGCACGACGTTGTTTCTGTCGTTGAAATGCGGGATGACGTAGCGACCGACCATGTCGATCGCCTCCATGATCTTTTCGTGCGGGACGGAGTCCATGTGCAGCAGCACCTCGTCGATTCCCATGGCCTCGAACTTCTCGATCTGACGAATGACCGTATCGGGGCTGCCGCACACCGTCGTGGCCGACTCGTTGACCAGATAGTCCCAGTCGTTGGCGGCACGTTCCATCGACGGCACGCTCTCTCCCATGTACTTGTAGTCGTCGGCAATCGCCGCGAGACGCGGATAGGCATCGGTCGAGATCTTGGCATAGTGCATCAGCGGGCCGGCATAATCCGCCTTGGCCTGCTCGTCCGTTTTCCCGATGCCGATGAACAGCGGAATGCCGATACGCGGACGCTGCAGCGGCCCCCCCTCGTCGCGCTTCCAGTTTTTTTGATAGGCGCCGATCAGCTTCTGCTGCGCTTCCCAGCCCTGATAGATGTTGCTGCTCATCACGGCGAAGCCCTGCGAGGCGGCCCAGACGTGACTGCGCTCGCTGGTCGCCGCGATCCCGATCACCGGATGCGGCTTCTGCAGCGGCTTCGGAACCAGCTGGCGCGGAGGGATCTGGTAGTACTTGCCGTCGAACGTGAAAATGTCCTGGCGCATCGCCGTTTTCAGCAGCGCCAGTCCTTCTTCCATCTGCGCCAGCGTTTCGTTCGGATCGACGTTGAACGCCCGCATCGCGATGGTGGTGTTGGCGCGGCCGCCGTAAAATTCCATGCGGCCGTTGGACAGGATGTCGGTCACCGCAAGCCGCTCGGCCGAACGCAAGGCGTGGTTGATGCGCTGCGGCATCAGCGTCACCGCCGCGCGCAGCTTGACGCGCGACGTCACCGCAGCCAGATAGCCGAACACCACTTCGGGCGCCGAGCTCGAGATCCCGCCCAGTGCCACGTGCTGCTCGGAGAGCGCGACGCAGTCGAAGCCGACCTTCTCGGCCAAACGGACTTCGTCGACCAGTTCGTGAAGCCTTCGCGAGTAACTGTGGCCGACCTGGGTTTCCTGTTCGGACCAGAACCCAAACGTAAGTGCCATGTCTCAATCCTTTTAGATTTCGAGATGGCACAGGGTTTCATAGGCGGGGCGATATTTTCGCCCGAAAGCCGCGTCGCGGAGTAAAGCTTTCCGAATTTTATGCTGTCAGTATTCGCAACATGGCAGACGCCGCGGGCAGCTTCGCCGCGCAGCGGACGGGCCGACCGTCAACGGCGGGCGCCGGCGACTCCGGCCTCGCCATCGAAGGTCTTGATCAGCAACTCGGCGACCGCCGCGAGGCACGCTTCGCCGATGTTGTGGCTCGAGCCGAACGGACTTCCGATCACGCCGTTATGCGAAACCGATCGGATGCCGTTCTTCCACATCAGCTCGAGATCAGCCTCCGACAAGCCGCCAAGATGGCCCACCTCGAAGCGGTCCGGTCTTACGCTGTCGGGCCGAATGACCATCATCAGCGACGTTTCGGCGATATCGGCGTGGCCGCCGACGGCCGACACGTCTCCTCCAGCTTCGCGCACCGCATCCCGCCACGTATCGATCCATTTCGTCGAGTCGACGAACGCCTGGATCGCAACATCCGGGGGGACGGCCCCACGCAGTCGATCGAGCATGTCCTTCAGGACCGGAAAATTGCCGATGTGGCCGGAGTGAATCAGGATGCGCTTGAAGCCGTGCCGCGCCAGGCTTGTGCAATAATCGACACAAATCGCTTCCAGGGTCTCCGGCCGTAACGAGATTGTACCCGCGAATGGCAGATGGTGAGACGAGCAGCCGGCCCTGATGGTCGGCGCCACCAGCGTGTTGCCGCGGCTGCGCGCAATCCGCTCGGCCAGAGCATCGGCATGATCCGCATCCATGCCCAAAGACAAATGCGGTCCATGCTGCTCGACGGCCCCCAGCGGGATCACCACCGTCGTGCACCCATCGGCCAGCGCCGCGGCGACTTCCTCGTGGCTCATCTGCTCCAGATAGATCTGATCGGGATATCCGCGTGCCATCATTCAGCCCTTACTGTTCTTTGACAAAAACCTCGCACGCACATTAATTGAGTTCTCGTCTGTGACATAGGCGTCGAGGTCGGCCACGGTCATTTCTTCGAGCGCCTGATCGCTCATTCGCGCGGTGAGGTTGAGCGATCTTTTGATGGCATGGAACAGCTTGCGGTCTTTCTGCCGCAACGCACCGCATACCTCTCGCGCACGAGATGCGACCTCCTCGGTCGCGACGATCTCGTTCGCTGCGCCAATAGCCACAGCGCGCTCGGCGCCGACGAGCTGGCCCCAATACAGCAGCTCTTGCGCCGCGCGCACGCCGAGCTTCTCGACGGCCCGGCGCATGCCTTTGGTCACCGGCAGCAGGCCGTGGTTGATTTCCGGGAACCCGATCTTGCACGCTGCATCGGCCACGACGTAGTCCGCATGCAGCAGAAACTCTAGGGCGCCTCCGACCGCATAGCCGCGGACGGCGCAGACGATCGGGCCCGGATAGTTCTCCATCGCCACGAGGAGTTCGTGGAAGAACCGGATGCGCGGCCTCGCGACATCGATCCCGACGACTTCCTTGATGTCGCCGCCTGCGCTGAAGAAGCGGTCGCCGCCTCCGGTGAGCACGATGCCGGGCGGATTCTCGTCGTCGGCAAAGTGCCGGATCCCCTCCAGCAACTCGACGATAAGTTGCGCATTCAGCGCATTGGCCGGCGGCCGGTTCATCGTGATCGTGACCAGGTCTTGATCACGCTCGATCAGGAGAGAAGTGGCAGTGTTCATAAGTGAGACCCAAGCGAGAGCGGCTGCAACAGCCGGGGAGCGGTGGACCAAACGGCGGCGCGACGAGAGCGGCACTGCCCGACGCCTCGCCGAGACGGCGCGCCTCACAATCCCAGATAGGCGCGCTGGACATCGGGGTTCTCAAGCAGATCGCGGCTCGATCCGTGCAAAACCACGGAGCCGTTCTCGAGCACATAGCCGCGGCTGCTCAGCGCGAGCGACTTGGCGACATTCTGCTCGACGAGAAGGACCGTGATGCCCTGCTCGTTGAGGGATTTGACGACGCCGAACATCACGTCGGTCAGCGCCGGCGACAGCCCGATCGATGGCTCGTCGAACATCACGATTTCTGGCTTCGACATGATCGCCCGACCGATCGCCAGCATCTGTTGCTCGCCGCCGGACAGCGTGCCGGCGAGCTGGTCGCGGCGCTCGCGAAGCCGCCCAAACAGCTGATAGACGGAATCAAGCGTGTTTGCCCGGTCGTTCCTGGCCCGCTTCAGCGAGCCTCCGATCAGCAGATTGTCCTTGACAGAGAGCGCACCGAAGATTTGACGGCCCTCGGCGACCTGAGCGATGCCCATTTCGCAGATGTCCCACGGCGGTCGCCGCGAGATCTCGACTCCGTTGATCCTGACGGAACCGCGCGACGACGGCACGATCCCCGCGATTGATCGGATCAGAGAGGTCTTGCCGGCGCCGTTGGCGCCGACCACGCAGATCAATTCACCCTTGCCGATGCGGAGCGACACGCCGTTCAGCGCATTGGAGCCGTCATAGGCTACGCACAGGTCGTCGATTGCGAGAAGCGCGTCGTCAGGCATGGAAGCCGGCTCCCAAATAACTTTCCAGCACCGCAGGATCCGTCACCACCTCTGACGGCTTGCCCTCGGCGATCTTGGCGCCGTGGTGAAGCACCACCACGGTCGACGCCACCTCCATCACGATCCGCATCACGTGCTCGACCAGCAGGATCGTCAGTCCGTCCTCGGCGAGCCTGTGCAGTACGCCAACGACGCCGGCCGATTCGGTCGGACGCAGCCCCGCCATCACTTCGTCGAGCAGCAGCAGCTTGGGGCGTGTCGAAAGCGCCTTCGCCATCTCCAGCATCTTGCGATCGGGCAACGTCAACTGATCCGTCCGGGCATTCGCCTTGCCGGCGAGCCCGACAGTTTCGAGCGACTCATACGCCTTGTCCCGCGCCTCCTTGACGTTCGTCGACCAGCTGAAGGCGCCCACCATGGCATTCTCGAGCACCGACATATCTTTCATCGGCCGGACGATCTGGAAGGTGCGCGCAATGCCCATGCGGCACACCGCTTCGGGCGGCTCGCGCTCGAGCGAACACCCCTCGAACAGCACCTGCCCGGCGGTCGGTCTCAGCGCCCCGGCGACAAGATTGAAGCAGGTGGTCTTGCCGGCGCCGTTCGGCCCGATCAGAGCGGTGATGCGGCCTGCCTGCAGTGAGAAGCTGACGTCATTGACCGCGACCAATCCAACGAACGCTTTGGTCAAGTTCTTCACTTCGAGCAGCGCGGTCATTCCTCGACCTTCCGCAGTTGTGAGATCCGGCCGCGCGCCGGCAGCTGGATCGCCCCGTAGAGCCGGACGATCGCCGGCCAGATGCCGTCGGGCAGAAACCACACGACCAGGATCAGCACCGCCCCGTAGGCGACGCTGTTCAGTCCGGGGAGCCCCAAGCTGTCGCCGAGCGCCCCCATGGCGTGATGCAGCGGGATCGCGGCCATCGAGCCGACCAGCGGGCCGAATGCAGTGCCCAATCCGCCAACCACGGGCCCGATCAGGACATCGACCGAGATCGCCATGCCCATGATCGAATCCGGAAAGATCGCGCCCTGCACCAGGCCCAGGACGCCGCCGCCGATCGCGGCCGTCGCGGCCGATATCGAGACCACCAGCACCTTGTGGCGAAACGTCCGCACCCCCAGCGCGCGGGCGGCCTCGTCGTCGTCCCGCATCGCCCGCCAGACATAGCCCCAATAGGACCGAGAGATCAGCTCCGTTCCCGCGATGCCGATGGCCGCAAGCGCGAGCGCGACGAAGTAGTAAAACCGCGCGTCACCGCGCAGCATCCCGAGGTCCATCGTGCCGCCCGGCGCCTGATAGAACAGGCCCTGCATGCCGCCGACATAGTCCCACCCGCCGAACATGATCCGGGCGAATTCGGCAGCTGCGATCGTGAGCAGCGCGAAATAGATGCCACGGACCTCGAAGCGGAAGCTCAGCCACGCCAGCACCGCGCCGACGAAGCCCGCAATCACCGCGCCCAGCAGCAGACCGATCCACGGGGTGACGCCGTATTTGATGTTCAGGATCGCCACCGCATACGCACCGATTCCAATGAACAGCGCGTGACCGATGGATAGCTGCCCGCCGATCCCGAGCATCAGGTTCCACGATTGTCCCATGAAGGTGAATAACAGGACGATCGTCAGAAGCGAGATGACGTAGGCGTTGGACATGCCACCCACCACGGCCAGGGCGGCGAAGACCAGAGCGCCGGCGCCCCAACGCTTGGCGTCGCTGACTTGATCAGATGTCCTTTGCACCGAAAAACCCCCTCGGACGGAAAATCAGGATGATGATAAGGAGCGCGTAAGGGAGTGCTGTTTTCATCGACGGCGTGAACATCAAGGCCGCGATCGCTTCGGCGACCCCGATCGTCAGGCCGCCCAAAAGAGCGCCGCCGAAGCTGCCGAGACCGCCGACGATCACCGTCACGAAGGCCAGCAGCGTGAAGTCGACGGCGAGATAGGGCTGCGCATCGAACAACGGCGAGATCAATGCGCCGGCGACGCCAGCGCAGGCGGTTCCGATGCCGAAGGTCACCGCATAGACCCGAGGGATGTTCAGCCCGACCACCAGTCCGCCCAGTCGATTGTTGGCGGCGCCCCGCAGCGATCGGCCGAATGCGGAGTACTTCAAATAGGCTCCCAGTGCGGCGATCAGCAGTCCGGCCGTAGCGGCCGCCTGGATGCGGGCCCAATCCAAGGTGAGCGGGCCCACGCTCACGGTCTGGAAGGACAGCTGAGACGCCGTCGGCCGCGGATCCGGACCGAACGACATCAGCAATACGCCGCTGAAAAGCAGTGAGAGGCCGATGAAGACGATGAACTGATAGTGATGCGGGCGATTGACGAACCGCTTCACGACGAGCGTCTCCAGAAGATAGCCGAACACGAACATGACGACCGCGGCGATCGCAGCGGCTAGAAAGATCGGGACGTCCCAGATTCGAACGGTCCAGTATCCGATGTAGATCCCGAACACGACCATCTCGCCATGAGCGAAATTGACCACGCGCATGACGCCGAAGATGATCGTGAGACCGAGCGCGACGAGCCCGTAAACCAGTCCGATGAGCACCCCGCTGGCGATGACATTGAGCCAGAGCGACAGCATCAGCGACCGACCGCTGATGGATGCGCGATGGAAAGTCTTCGTCTTCCTTGCATGCTGATCGGTTCCATCTTGGCTGTAGCGGAAACGTAGCGGCGCCTGACTTCGTCCTGTGTTTCAGACCGCCTTTGGCGCGGCGAAACATCCGTCGATGTAGACGAGCGACTCACATCCGGCTCTCGTGGTCTGAGCCACCACCTCTCCGGTGAAAATGGTGTGACTACTGTCGCTGTAAGCATTCACCACGCGGCAATCGAAGCTGCAGACCGCGCCGACCAGACTTGGTGCTCCGGTTTTGAGATCGCACCACAAACCGTCGCCGAAGCGGATATCGCCCTTGCTGCCGTCCTGCCCGGAAAACTTGAGCGCCAGATCGCGATGCTCGACCCCCAGGATATTCCAGCAGAACGACCGACTGCTGAGAATAGTGTCGTGCGCACCGGCAGATCGATTGACGCAAACCAGCACGCTGGGCGGAGCCGCCGACAGTGAGCAGCCCGCCGTCAGTGTCAGACCATGGCGGTTCGGCGCCCGGCCTGTCGTGACGATCGACACGGTGCCCGGCACGCTGCGCATTGCAGCGCGGAATGCTGCGGCATCGAGTGGGCTCGTTTCGGACAGCGGCGGTGTTGCGTACGGCATGGCTACGACCCTTGGATTCATGGGATGGATGCGCCCTCTTTGTCTGGTTGTGATTCCGGGCATGCAGCGCTGCCCCGGTGAACGTCTGAGCTATCCGGCTGCTTGATAGAACTGGATGACGTTGCCGCCCGGATCCCGCACCTTCACCGCACGGCCGTGACTGGCCATGTCCTGGACCGCGCCGACCTGCGCCCCCATGGCTGCGGCACGCTCCATGGCGGCCTCGAGGTCATCGACATCGAAGACAAGAACAGCATCTTGCAGCTGGTCCGAGACCGACTCCGTCGGTCCGGCGACGCAGAACGCAGCCGCATCGCTCACGAACTGGATCCACTTGCCGGGATCAGCGAAGCGCACCTTCAGACCCAGGCCTTCGTAGAACTCGGCCAGGCGTCCAGGATCGTTCGCCGTCAAATAGACTTGCTTCAGTTTCACGCTCGACATCCAAACCGTCGCTACCCAAGTGCGATCGTGGGTGGATAGTCGCCCGAGCCTCTCAGCATTACTGCTTGAACAACGCCTGTCACAGAAGCTTCATCAGCATTTTATGCTGTAACGACTTGTCGAGTCGCTAGATCCAACTCTGCATCCGGCCGATCTTTGCCATTTTCTGGTTGACGAGGGTGGGCGTCGTTGCTGCCGAACCTTCTGTCTCGCGCAACGCCCGCGGCGTGGTCAGCGACGTGGGACCAGGGCCACACGCGACGACAGGCGGTTGTACGAAACAGGGCAGCTCTCGACATCGAGCTCTGCTGCACATCCCGTCAAGTGACATGGGGAGCCAAATCGATGGAGCGGCGGGCATTACATCTTGACCGAATCCGTGGATCAACGTCGGCCTGCATATCGCATAGGCAAAAAATGTATCGGAAGTAGGCAACTAACCTCCTGATCGCAATGCACAATGTGAAGGTTGACGGTTTTTCGATACAAGTCGATGATTTGTCGAAATCCCACAAGCGCAATTGCGGTTAGCTTTTACCACGCGATTGTCATCACCCCGCAAACGAGGGTGATACGCGCCGCAGAAGACTGCCATACTTGGGAGATACGCGATGTCAACGACCTCTCTCGACAGAATAGATATCAAGATCCTCAACGAGCTCCAGCAGAATGCGAGCTTGACCAATGTCGAGCTCGCATCACGCGTCAATCTCTCGCCGTCGCCGTGTCTGGCACGCGTCAGAACACTCGAAAAACTCGGCGTGATCGATCGACGGATCGCCCTTCTCGATCCCGCCGTGCTCGGCATTGGTGTAACGGCTTTCATCCAGATCAAGCTGGAAAAGCAGGTCCAGACGTCCCTCGAGAATTTCACCCGATCCATCGACCGGCTGGCCCAGGTAATGGAATGCTATCTCATGACCGGTGAGAGCGACTACCTGCTCCGCGTCATGGCGGCCGACATCGAAGATCTCGAAGACCTGATTGTCAACAAACTATCCCGCATCCCCGGCGTCAGCAGCATTCGATCAAATCTGGCCCTCAAGCGCATTTCGTACAAGACCGTGCTGCCGATCGACGCCAATCGGCCGGTCACCGTCAGGGCTTGCGCCAACCCCTCGCGCCCTCTGGAGCGCTCACCAAGACCCCGATACGACCCAACTGGTCCTTTGCTGTCCGATGCGCCGATCGGGCTCGACACCAATCGTCCCAGCTACAGCGTGGAAAGACTATGAGGCGCCCCGCCATGGGCTCCGGCCAGTTGACAATAATGGTGAAGTTAAGATCGGCAGAGTGCTCGAGCGGCGCTGCGAGCCTGACAATCCGCACAAGACCCAACGCGAGCACCCGTCGGTTCTAGCGAGCAGAGCGACCGAGATGACGGGATTGATCGAAGCGGCCCTGCAGGCGCTCGCCAACGGCGAAATCGTCGTGGTCACCGACGACGACGATCGCGAGGGCGAAGGGGACCTCGTCGTTGCCGCCTCGCGGTGTACCGCTGAGAAGATGGCCTTCATCATTCGCCATACATCGGGAATCGTCTGCGCTCCGATTACCCTCGAAGACGCGAGACGCCTGCGGCTTGACCCGATGGTTGTCAACAACGACTCGGCTCACACCACGGCGTTCACCGTGTCAGTGGACTACCGGCCGGATAGCGGGACGGGCATCTCGGCCGAAGAGCGGGCCTCGTGCTGCCGTGCACTCGCCAACCCCAACGCTGGCGCCGGCGATTTTTGCCGGCCGGGACACGTCTTCCCGCTGATCGCAAAAGAAGGGGGCGTACTCATGCGCTCGGGTCACACCGAGGCCGCCGTCGACCTGTGCAGACTGGCAGGTCTCGAGCCGGTCGGCGTCATCAGCGAACTGATGAACGACGATGGCTCGGTGATGAAGGGTCCGCAAGTCGCGGCGTTCGCCGACAAGCACAAGCTGAAACAGGTCACCATCGCAGACCTCATCAGCTTCCGGCAGGCCCGCGAGACGCTGATCGAGCGCGTCTCGAGCGTCACGGCGGAGAGCCCGATCGGCCCGCTCCAGGGCTATTCGTATCGCTCGCCGTTCGACCCCATTCATCACGTCGCCTATATCTACGGAGAACTGGGCGACGGCACCGACGTCCTTACGCGCTTCTACAAACCCAACATCCTGCGCGATTTGTTCTCGGGTCAGGAACAGGCCAAGATGAACGTCATTCTGCAACGCTTCAAGGATAATGGCAGCGGCGTGCTCGTCTATCTGCGCGACGGCGCGGCGGGCGTTCCGCCTGCGCCGCTAGGCCCGATCAGTTCGCGCGAAGACGACCGTAATCGGCAATGGCGCGAGATCGGCGTCGGCGCCCAGATCCTGCGGGATCTCAAGATCAGCTCCATCCGTCACCTCACGTCGTCGACGCATCACTTCAAGGGCCTGTCAGGCTTCGGCATCGAGATCGTCCGAAACGAAGCGCTCTAACTCCAGCCATCCGCGTTGCGAAAATCCATTGAGCGCGTCCCGCACCTCAGGCATCCGACGAAGCTTGCAGTTCGTCTCGCGGCAGGTCTCCCCCGGGCCAGCCTGGCCGGCCTCGCGCTCGGAGAAGTAGCGCGCCGGCGATTTGCCAAGCGCCTTCTTGAACATGGTGATGAACGCACTCACCGACTCGTAGCCGAGCGCCTCGGACACGGATTGAACCGTGTTGCCAGCAGACAATTTCTGGATGGCGACGATGATCTGAAGCTGCTGACGCCAGCGACTGAAGGTCATGCCGGTCTCGGCGAGCACAATGCGCATCAGCGTCCGCTCGCCGAGCGCGACGGCTTGCGCCCACTCCGCCACGGTCCTACGGTCGGCCGGATTGTCCATCAAGGCATCGGCGATCATACGCAGTTTCGAACTCCGCGTGATCGGAAGATGCAGCCGTTCGGTCGGCATGGCGATCAACTCGTTGAGGAGCACCGCGGCGATCTGCGCGGGCGGGCCGTCGGGATCGTAGAGCGGGGGCAGCGTCGCCATCCGATGGATCAGCTCGTGCAACAGCGGTGAGATCGACAGCGTGCAGCATTCCTGCGGCACGCTCGCCGCATCCATGTCCACATAGAGAAACAGCAGGCTGGCGTTGCCGCTGACGCGATTGCTGTGGGGCATACCGCCGGGAATCCAGACGCCGCAGCGCGGCGGGACCATCCACAGGCCGCTCGGCACTTCGCACGTCACACCGCCGCGCTGGGCGAGGACGAGCTGTCCCTTGCGATGGATATGAACCGGCAGTTCGTCCTCCTGCTCCCGGGTATCCACCATGCCGGCCACGATCGGACGGTCCAAAATGTCAGGATCGAACCGCCGATAGTGCTGATAGAGCGTGCCGCGCATTGTCATCCTTTAGCAATTAATTGGCAGAATAACGAAATTCTCTCGACGCAGCAACGCCTATGGTCTCCGTGCTTCACGGACGATCACATCATGCCTTCACCATTTCTGTCTCGGCTTCTCGCAGCAGCAGCGCCCGGCCGGCTCGATCCGAAATGGGCGCTGTTCTCGGCGAACTCCTTCATCGCGGCAATGCTCGCGATCTATTTTGCCTTCCGGCTCGGATTGGAGCGGCCGTATTGGGCGATGCTCACGGTCTATCTGACCGCACAGCCGTTCGCCGGCGCGGTTCGGTCACGCGCCGTCTACCGCTTTGTCGGGACATTGCTGGGCGCCTGCGCGGCGCTGGCGCTGGTCCCGATCCTGGTCGATCAACCCGCGCTATTGTCGGTTGCCGTTACCGCATGGGCCGGACTCTGCCTCTATATCTCCTTGCAGGACCGCACGCCGCGCAGCTATGCTTTCCTGCTGGCAGGCTACACCGCGACGACAATCGCGTTCTCGAGCGTCAACGTTCCGGCGATGGTATTTGTGACCGCGCTGTCGCGTGTCGAGGAGATCCTGCTCGGCATCGGCTGTGCGACCCTGGTGCACACCCTGCTGTTCCCGCGCGACGTCACTACTCCTGTGCTGGAATCCCTCTGCGCCGCATTGTCGGACGCCTTCGCCCGGACCACCGATGTGCTCTGCGCGCGCGTCGACAAGGCACCGAATACGGGGCGCTGGAAGCTCGCTGCGGACATCACGCAAATCGAGATCCTGTCGACGCACCTGCGCTACGACACCGCCGCGAGCAAGCCGGACATGCGCGCTATCGGTGCCGTGCAGGACCAGCTCGCATTGGTCTTGCCGATGCTGCTGTCGGTGGAGGACGGACTCGCCGCCTTGGGAGAGCGGCGCTCGGCCGAGTTGAACCACCTGCTGTCTGAACTCGCCGACTGGACACGTGCGCCGGAGCGATCACCGGCCACTTCCGACGAACTGATCAGAAAGTGCACATCGTTCGAAGCGACCTGTTGCGACGATCGCAGCGAATGGGATCGGCTGATCGAGGCCGGAACCGCGGCCAGATTGGCCACGCTGATCGAAGCGCTGGCTGCCGCGCGAAACCTGTCGCGCGCATTGCACAGCGGTGCTCACCCTGCCATTTGGAGCCAAGCTGGCCTGCGGGATAGACACGTGAGGCGACGCCTGCACAGCGATCCCGGCCTTGCCGTTCTGTCGGTCGTGGCTCTTGGCGTCGCCGTGCTCGGCTGCTGCACGGTCTGGATCACGACGGCCTGGCCGGAAGGCGGCGTCGCCACGCAAATCGCCGCCATCGCCGCGGCGCTCTACAGCAGCCTCGACGATCCCGCGCCAACGTTGATTTCCTACGCGCTCTGGACGCTGGCCTGCCTGCCGATCGCCGCGATCTACCTGTTCGTGATCTTCCCGGCCATCACCGGCTTTCCGATGCTGGTGTTCTCGCTGGCGCCGACCTTTCTGGTGATCGGCTATCTGCAGGCCAATCCCCGGCATTTCATCAAGGCGCTGGCGCTCGGTCTCGGACTGATCGGCGCGCTCGACCTCCAGAACAAATTCAGCGCCGACTTCGCTCTATTCATCAATAGCAATGCGGCTGCGATGATCGGACTTCTCACAGCGTTCATCGCAATTCGATTGCTGCGTTCACTGTCAGCATCGGGAGCGGCGCAGCGTCTGCTGCGCCACGGCTGGTCCGATCTGGCGAGGCTGGCTGCTGCACGGCGGCCGATGAGCCGCGCCAGATGGACCAGCATCATGCTTGATCGATTCGGCCTGGTGATCCCTCGGCTGGCTGGCGCGACGACGGACATCGCGGTGGAAGCCCGTCCTTTGGCCGCGCTGCAAATCGGCCTCGATCTGCTCGCGCTCAGGCAAGCCGTAGTGCACGAGGACGCGCGCAGCGACCCTGGCCTCCAGCAGCTTCTGCCGATGCTGTCGCAGGCATTCCGCTGGCTGGCCCGCGGCAACGCGAAACTGAAGCCTGACGTTGCGCGCGCCCTTCTGGCCGCGATCGACAACGCGCTGTGCGACACGCGCAAAGACACGACCGCCTGCCAGCAGCGAACGCTCGCGCTGATCGGCCTGCGTCGGACGATGTTTCCGGATGCTCATGCTTTGTCCAGCAAGGCCATGCCATGAACGAGGAAATCGCCATTGCCGGCGTCTACGTTCCGACGTTTGCGCTGGCCTGTGCTTGTGCGCTCGCGGCCTGCTTTATCGCCTCCGCGGCCAACCGCAAATTCATCGGCGTCGATATTCGAAGGTATGCGTGGCACCCCGCGCTGTTCGACTTCGCCGTCTTCGTCATTCTGACCAAGATCTTCTACGCTGTTCTGGGAAAGCTGCCGCTATGACAACGATGAGTTCGATGTTTCCCCGCATGATGCTCACTGTCCTGATGGTGAGCGTCGCGGCACCGGTCGGCATCGGCATGTGGGAGCATTATGAGGCGGCGCCATGGACACGGGACGGCCGCGTCCGCGCCGACATCATCGCCGTTGCCGCCGATGTCTCCGGGCTGGTCGACGAGGTGCTGGTCCGGGACAATCAGGTCGTCCGCAAGGGCGATATTTTGCTGCGGCTGAATCCCGACCGTTTCCGCCTCGCCGTCCAACAAGCAGAGGCGTCTCTGGCCAACCGCGAAGCCGCCGCGGAGAAGGCAGCGAGCGACCGCGCACGATACGAGAAGCTGAGCGAAGGTGTCGTGTCGCAGCAACAGCGCGAGACGATCCGTGCTACGGATTTGCAAGCCAAGGCGCTTTATGGTCAGGCCGTGGCCGACCTTCAGATCGCGCGGCTCGATCTCGATCGATCCGAAATCCGGGCACCCGCGAACGGCCGCGTGACCAATTTTGATTTACGGCCCGGCACCTATCTCGCCGCGGGGCGCGGCATCATGGCGCTGATCGACATCGACACCGTGCGTGTCGAAGGCTATTTCGAGGAGACCAAGATCCCGCGGATCCACCTCGGTGACGCCGTTGACGTGAAGCTGATGAGCGGAGCGACGCTGAGCGGTCGGGTCGAGAGTATCGCTGGCGGAATCGAGGACCGCGATCGAAGTTTGGGGTCCAGCCTGCTCGCCAGCGTCAATCCATCGTTCTCCTGGGTCAGGCTCGCCCAGCGCATTCCGGTTCGGGTCCGCATCCCGCGCAAAGATGTCGATCGCCTGATCGTCGGAACGACTGCGACGGTGCAAGTCAATGTTGGAAACCGCAACGCACCGCCAAACACCATGGGCGTTTTACGGTAACGCTCGGTAACGCGCTCAGCCGGCGCCAAGAAAATCTAATGAAAACAAAGCCGAATGGCGCGCCCGGAACGATTCGAACGTCCGACCCTCAGATTCGTAGTCTGGTCCGGAGCACTGAAACAACTAGCGTTTGTTACCGTAAGCGCAAGCAAGAATCGCGAAATAGCGCCGTTTCGCCGCGTCACCAGATGTAGCCAGACCTTGAGAAAGGGCCCGCCGATCGCGCCGGGCCAAGTAGAGGGAGGAAACGAAAGATCGGATATCTTTCGCAAACGCCGAATGCGGAATTCGATCGCGGAAATCTAACGAACGACATCCAGCAGCAATACTGTCGTGCACATCAGACCGCATTTTGTGCTGAAGTCCGCAGCTCTCAGCGCCATTTTCGGCATTTGACGCGAGGTACGATTTCGACTGCACCAAAAAGCGCGCGCGCGAAACTTGAAGGGTACCGATCACCAGGCTCCGCACGTCCAGAACAGCTCATTTCATCGCCCGGCTCAGATCTCGCAATGCCCGCGCCGCCATACCTGCTTTTGCAATTCAGAGCTCCCAATCGCCGAGGGTTCTGCCGAGGATGACTGCCTGGGTTCGCGTTGCGATGATGAGTGTCCATTCCTTTAAATCGCGCGCTGACGAAATCGCGCCTATTTTCCGAGGTGCTGTCCTCGATCGTCTCTACCTAGCGCGCGGAGCGTCTTTCTTCTGAAGCTCGACAGGTCGAACAGGAGCCTAGGCACTTTTTCCAGCGCCATCGCCTTGCCTTCGATTGCGAGATGTAGAACTCGCACCAATCTGGCAAAGACCGAGTTCTACAAATGCGACCGAACATGCGGATCATTCCCAATCCTGAGCTGGCTGTCTACAATGACGATGGATGCTGCTAGATCAGGTCTTCTCTCCAGAACGACGTATCGACATGCCGCGGCAAATTCCTCCTCCTGAACGCTCAAAGGTACCTTGACCTCCCTCCGAGAAGTTCCCGCCATGGTCCCATATGAACGATCGGCAGCGAGACACCTGATGCCGGCTCAGGCTTTGAATTTCTAGTGGCTCGCGCGCTTGATCGACCTCTTCGCACCCGGCAACACATCCGTGCAAACACCTTCGTACTTCGGCAGCCAGGCCTATTGTTTCTCCGAATGTCGGATGCGGATGAATGGTTTTGCTGATATCAATTGCATCGGCGCCCATCTCGATCGCCGGACAGGTTCTCCGATCATGTCGCCAGCCTGCGGGCCAACGATCACACCGCCGATGATCCGGTGAGTCTCTTGGTCGATGATCAGCTTGGTCGGCAAACTGGCCTTCCTGGCCGGTCAGCGCAGTGTCCCGGCACATGCAGGCCCCTAGCCAGTTGCATAGCCGCATCCCATTCGGCACTTTGGGGGAGGCGGCTGCAATTTCGGCATAAAATGCCGGGCGTATTATGATAATAGGCAAAGACAACAAAATGTGCGAGGCACAACTTTCTGGTTGGGTACCAGAGGGATTGCCTTGACTTCACCGGCTGCGAAGCGCTGCTCTTTGGTCCTTCATTGTGGGCACAATCGAGGAACTAGGCGAGATCTTTGCTTTCGCACCATGCACGGTTTGCTTGGCAGCGATGCATCGCATCTTTCAAAATTTCATCGATCTCCTAGCGACCGCAGAAGATCTCCAAGACTTCTCCAAAGCCATGGGAGACACAGCGGCCGCTTTGGACTTATCGTGTTTTGCTTACCTAGCTCTCCAGCACACCAACAGAGGTAAACCGCGCCTAATCTCTACATATCCATCGCGGTGGGTAGCACACTATCTACGAAACAATTATCAAATGCTTGATCCCGTTATCCAAGAAGCCCTTCGAAGGCCCGAGCCCTTTCGATGGGGGAAGAATTTCAACTCGGAGTTCACATCGAAAGCACAGCATCGTCTTTTCGAAGAGGCCGCGGAGTTCGGAATCCGGTTTGGCTTTACGGTGCCCATTCACGATGGCCACGGCCCCATCGCTGCATTGACCTTTGCCGTGGACCAGAACCGCCCGCAATTCGAACGGTTCATTGAATCGCATGAACGCGTTCTTCAGCTTATGGCGATGTATTTCCATGCTCATACCCGCCGAAAGCTAGGGAACGTACACGATATAGAGGGGGCACGCCTATCACCGCGCGAGTTCGAATGCTTGGAGTGGGCAGCTCGGGGCAAGAGCGCTTGGGAGATTGGTTGCATTCTCGGCATCTCGCGCAACACAGTTGCCTTCTACCTAGAAGGCGCGAAGAAAAAGCTTGGTGTTCGGACGATTGTGCAAGCGGTAGCCCGCTTAGCCGCTGTGAAAAGAAAACAGCAAAATTAGGGACGCAGCCCCCTACAACTACAGGTACTGACTTAAGACGCGTGATCCGCTCCAAAGGTGACGATGTACACCGTTGGAGGGACTATGATTCAGCTAATCACACCGTCCTTATATGGACAGTTCGCCGAGACACTTGCCGAAATGCATCGGTTGCGGTATCGCGTTTTCAAACTTCGCATGGCATGGGACGTTCAAACCAGCAGCGACATGGAGATCGACGATTTCGATGCACTGCATCCCGCTTACCTAACCCAGCTATGTGACAACGGCCAGGTCCAAGGTTGCGTACGCCTCCTCCCCACACTTGGCCCGACCATGCTTTGCGACACCTTCCCTGCGCTTCTTGAAGGCCAACCCGCGCCGTCAACTCCTCTCGTTTGGGAAAGTAGTAGATTCGCAATCGATGTTGCTGCCGATGCCCCGAAAGGAGACCACGGTATCACTCGCGCCGCTTACGAGCTATTTGCGGGAATGGTTGAGTTCGGGCTTTCACGGCAGCTCACAGATATCGTTACCGTCACAGATGTCCGAATGGAGAGAATTCTTCGACGAGTTGGCTGGCCCCTGCGACGTATTGGCAATCCTTCCACAATTGGCAACACTTTAGCCGTCGCGGGTTACCTTGAGATTTCGCCCGATACTTTAGCCAGCCTTCGTAAAGCCGGCGGTCTCTCGGCACCGGCCCTTTGGACGCCGGTAATCTTCGCGGCCGCCTAGAACGATCCATGCCAACAAACGATATGCACGTCCCCGCCGGGAGCGGGGGCGCCGTGCCTTGCAGTTTTCCTACCGAGCTATGAACATGACGGAAATTGAGACTAGGAACGACGGCCGGAACGCAGCAAAAGCTATTCACCTGCACCATCTTCGATTGGCCGTTGTCGCTTGCGACTGCGGCAGTTTTCGACGAGCCGCAGAGGTGCTATCAATCAAGCATACCGTCCTGAGCCGTTCCATCGGTCAGTTGGAGTACCTGATTGGAACCAGGCTGTTCGAGCGCTCTAGCGGGGGGACCAAGCCTACTCTCGCTGGCCGAGCGGTTCTGCGGATTGCAAGGTTGATATTGGAGCAGGTGGACACGCTCGTCGACACGGGAATATCAAATGGTCGCGGCGAATCTGGTCACCTTACGATGGGCTTCTGCACATCCATTTCCACTGGCAACTTACGAGCAACTTTAGGAGAGTTCAAGAAGCGATTCCCGCAGATCGAGTTGGCAACCGTGGAACGCTCTCGCCTTCGCTTAATGACGGCCCTTCGTAGCGGGACCGTCGATCTGGTCGTTAGCCCCGGACGTCTGCCCTCAAGGGAAACCAAGGCACTACCGCTCTGGAGCGAACGCATTTTGATCTCGCTGCCTCAGGATCATGGCTTGGTTGCACGCGAGATCATCTACTGGACCGATCTGCGTAACGAAACAATCCTCCTAAGTCGGTATGATCCTGGACGCGAGCTTGAGGATCTCTTGATCTCGAAGCTCGTACTACCTGAGGACCGACCCAAAATCGCGCGCCATGACGTTAGCCGAGGCATCATCAATAGCCTAATAAGTATGGGCATGGGGCTCAGCCTCGTGATGGAGTCGGATATTGGAGCGAGTTTCGCCGGCTTGGTTTACCGCGAATTGCAAGACGGAGCAGGGGCGAGCCGGATAGGCTTCTATGCGCATTGGCGCGATGATAACGAAAATCCGCCTCTGAAGCGATTCATCGATCTCTTGGCAGAGCGCTATCCGTCACCCCCTTCGGTCCTCGCGGACTGATTGGTTCGTCTCGCCTTTGCAAATCCGCGGTCCGCTGCCATGAAGCGCGCCAACATGGGCGCGATCAGTTTCAACGGATCGATGCGCTGGCCATTTTCGCGTGCCAAGGCCTCTGCATAGGCAACGAGATCCCGATGCACCGATGCTGGAAGTTCAGTCGCAACTTTCACTGGCTTGTCGTCGGGTAGTGCTCCTATTCTAAGCTTATGCACGCGTTACCCTCCGTATGGCGCTAGGATGAGATCACGATTGACGAGAACGCGAACCGGAAAGCCGGGTCGTACGGTCAAAGTAGGCTGAACATTGAGACTGCGCCGAACCACCTGCTGTCCGGTTTGGTTCAGTGAGTCTGGGGCGCCGTGCCGCAATGCCTGAATGATCGCGCTATCGTTGCTATTGGTGTCCGAGCCGGCACCTAGTTCAGTCCCGACCGCCAGAAACGTCGACAACGCAGCGGCCTTGAATAGCTCACCCCAGTGATTATCGACCTGGTCCTCAAGTCCGGCATACCCGGCAGTGTCGGCGCCAGGCTGCCGCTCGAGAACGATTGAACGTCCGTTCGGCATGATCACCCGGGTCCAGACGAGCAGGACTCGGGACTGGCCGAAAGCGACCTGGCTGTCGTAGATGCCAACCAGACGCGCTCCTTGAGGCACAAGCAGGAAGCGGCCGGTCGGCGTATCGAAAACATTCTCGGTAACTTGCGCGGTAATTTGGCCTGGCAGGTCCGATCGGATCCCAGTGATCAGCGCCCCTGGAATGACCGTTCCAGCCTGCACGATGTAGGGTGAAGCGGGCTTGGTGACGCGGTCAGGGCTTACCGTGCGACGGTCCACAGAGGCGTTTACGAAGGCAAGCTTGTGGTCCTGACCGCTTTGCGCAGATCCATCGTCGCTAGTGCTCGTTGCGCTCGGCGACACGACGCGCTCGCTGCCAACAGCCGCAGCGGCGGACGGACGCACTTCTCGTCCATTGGTCGAGGCGAACAGATGACTGATGCGGGCTGCTTCGGTTTCTTGATCCCGGCGCTGCTGGTCCGGATCCGCGAGGCTCGTCGGCGACTGCCCCTGAGCGGCAAGGATCGGTCGGCCGAGGTCCCCGGGAAGCGGCGGACCAAGCTGCGGGATCAGCTGACGTGGAACGCCAGCGTAGTCCTTCGGCAGCGTCGTAACGCCATCGGCGATATTGTGGTGGTCAGTGCTGTAGAGCTCAGCAGCCGGCTGACTTCGAGGGCGGTTGTTCTGCAGCGACCACAGCACAGCTGTCAATCGGCTTGCAAATTTGACCCCTCATCGGCGTCCAATTTTGACCCCTTAGCACGGCGGGCTTTGCTGGTAGCGCTCGTCTCGTCGGAGC
>NZ_JADPKR010000014.1 GCF_023074055.1 Bradyrhizobium sp. 141 | reverse complement strand
ATGAACCGAACGCCATCCTGTGGCGCGAGTTGGATGCGCAATGTCGCCCGCAGCGCGCCGAGGCCGAATGCATGCAGGTCCTCGTTGAAGTCGCTCATCCGCGGAGACAGGGCAAGCGCCTCAATGCCCGCTGCTTCGGCGCGTTCGGTCAATGCCGCCAGCGCCGCGTCACCCGCGGCATCGGTGTCGCGGGCGATGTAGAGACGACGCAGCGTCGGCGGGAGCAGAAGGGCGGCAAGGTGGTTGGCCGAGAGCGCGGCAGCCATCGGCATGGCAGGCAGCGCACAGCGCAGCGACAGCATCGTCTCAATGCCTTCGCCAACAGCGATGACGTCGTCGGCCGCACCAAAGCGGACGGCATGGCCGAGCAGACCGCCCATGGCCCGTCGCGGCGTGTCGACCGGCGCCTTGCCGAAGCCGTCCGGCGCAAGCCAGGTGCGATGCGCGCCGGTGATGCGATCGGCAAGATCGGTGACGGCGGCGATCATCGCCGGCCAGGTCTCAATCGGCGACCTGTCGTTCGGACGATAATAGCAGCGCGGATGAAACCGCAGCGCACCCGCATCGTGGACAGTCTTGATGCCGCGATTGCACAGGTAGGTCTCGACAAGCGTCCGGCGGATCGGCTGCGACATGGCGAAGAGCCGCTGCGCCGCTTCCGGCGATCCGGCGGGGACGGGCTTTGGGCCGCGGCGCGGTTCGGCGCGCGGCAGACTCAGAAAGCGTCGTGCCTCCTCGGCGACATCGGCGAAATCGACAAGCCCGCAGCTCTCGCGGATCACGTCGAGGAGATCGCCATGTTCGGTCGAGGCGGCATCGGTCCAATGCCCGGCAGCGCCGGGACCGGATTCCGGTCCGCTGAGCCGGACGAACATCGACCGGCCGGGCGTATTGCGAACGTCGCCCACCGTCCAATAGCGGCCCTGGCGCCGCCCGTTGGACAGGTAATGGCGGCATACCGCCTCGGCATCACGGGCGAGGCGGCGCGCCAGTTCGGAAGCGTCGCGGGGCATCACGCGACCTCCCGCAGCGCGCTGGCATTATGTTGCGTAGAAGCTGTCAATCGTCCGCGGGACAGCACCCAAGCGCAGATGCGCAACATAACTTTCGGCGCAACATAT
>NZ_JADPKR010000113.1 GCF_023074055.1 Bradyrhizobium sp. 141 | reverse complement strand
CGTCAACCTCGACCCCCGCATGGCCAAGCTCGCCGGCGGCGTCCACCGCCTCGACGGACAGCTCATGGTCGTCCTCGACGTCGATCGCGTCCTCGAGCTGAAGACCGAAGTGCAGATGGCTGCGTGAGCCAAACGAAACATCGAATCCGGAGAACAGAAATGAAGACATGTTTGGTGGTCGATGATTCCAGCGTCGTGCGCAAGATCGCGCGCCGGATCCTGGAAGGCCTGGAATTCCAAGTCACCGAGGCCGAGGACGGCTCGAAGGCGCTCGAGATCTGTCAGCGGCAGTTGCCCGATGCGGTGCTGCTCGACTGGAACATGCCCGTGATGGACGGCTTCGAATTCATGGGCCACATGCGCCGCCTGCCCGGCGGCGACCAGCCCAAGGTCGTGTTCTGCACCACCGAGAACAACGTGGCTCATATCGCCCAGGCGCTCAGCGGCGGCGCCAACGAGTACATCATGAAGCCCTTCGACAAGGACATCATCGCCGACAAATTCGCAGAGGTTGGTTTGATCCCGGTCGGACAAGCCATGGTCTGAGTGTGTCTGGCCGAAGTGCTTTGGCCAGAGTGTTCCAGTACAGCTTCGAAGAGGCCATCCGTGACCCCGACCGAGTATGAGTATCTGCGTAAGTTCCTGAAGGACAATTCCGGGCTCGACCTGTCCGCAGACAAGCAATATCTGATCGAAAGCCGCCTGCTGCCGCTCGCCCGCAAGGCCGGGCTCTCTGGTATCGCCGAGCTCGTGCAGAAGCTGCAAGGCGGCTCGCGTACGCTGATCACCGACGTGGTCGAAGCCATGACCACCAACGAGACGTTCTTCTTCCGCGACAAGGTCCCGTTCGATCATTTCCGCGACACCATCATGCCCGAGGTCATCAAGGCGCGCGCGGCGCGTCGGAGCGTGCGCATCTGGTGCGCCGCCGGATCGACCGGGCAGGAGCCCTATTCGCTGGCGATGAGCCTGAAGGAGATGGGCCCGGCCCTGACCGGATGGCGCGTCGAAATCATCGCGACCGATTTGTCGCAGGAGGTGCTGGAGAAGGCCAAGGCCGGCATCTACAGCCAGTTCGAGGTGCAGCGCGGCCTGCCGATCCAGATGCTGATGAAATATTTCAAGCAGACCGGCGAGACCTGGCAGATCAATCCCGAGCTGCGGGCGATGATCCAGCATCGCCAGCTCAACCTGCTGCACGATTTTTCCCAGCTCGGCACCTTCGACGTCATCTTCTGCCGCAACGTGCTGATCTATTTCGACCAGGATACCAAGATCAGCATCTTCAACCGTCTGGCGCGCCAGATCGAGCCCGACGGCTTCCTGGTGCTGGGCGCGGCCGAAACCGTGGTCGGTCTGACCGATACGTTCCGCCCGATTCCGGAGCGGCGCGGCCTCTACAAGCCGAACGATCCGCGTGCCGCGGCCGCCAAGCCGGCTCTCGCCGGCGCAGCACCGCGCATGGCGGTGATGGCAGGACGCTAGACATGGCCGAGGATGGCAAGGGCACGGAACGCGTGACGTTCAGTCGCGGCTATGACGTCTGCATCATGGCCATCGACGGCACCTGGCGCCGCGACTGCAAGCTCAACGCGATCTCCGACACCGACGCCATCCTGACGGTGGAAGGCTCGATCCAAGGCTTGAACCTGAAAGAGTTCTTCCTGCTGCTGTCGTCCACGGGCCTCGCCTACCGCCGCTGTGAGCTCGTCCGCGTCAACGGCGCCGAAATGGACATCCAGTTCCTGCGCGGCAAGAACAGGAAGAAGCGCGGCGCGGCCGGCGGCCGTGACGAAGCGGCCTGATCGGCGTGGCAGCCGCCGCGCTGTCCGCCAGGTTGCTTTACATTTGCTGAAACATCCGAGCGAATTTGCCTTGGCCGCTTTACGTCGCTTAAGCGCGAACCGTGTATCCGTTGGCGGTCTCAATCTCAGGATACGGCAATGCCCAGAAGTTCTCTTTCCCCCATCCCGTCAAACCTGCCCGATGGCGCCGAACGGCGTGCGCTTCAGCTCCTGGTGGTCGATGACGACGCCACGCAGCGCAGCCTGATCACGGTCGCCGCCAAGCAGGCCGGCCACGAAGTCACCGTGGCGCCGTCGGTAGCGGACGCGATCGAGAAGCTTCGTGCCGCCCGCTTCGATTGCGTGACGCTCGATCTCGTGCTGGAGGATGGCGACGGCATCGACGTGCTGCGCGAGATGGCGGCCGCGAAATTCGGCGGCGCCGTGATTGTCATCAGCGGCATGGACGGCAAGCGCCGCAGCGCCGCCCGCAGCTTCGCCCGGTCCGTCGGGATCGAGCTCCAGAGCCTGCCGAAGCCGCTCGACCTCGCGGCCTTGCGCATCAGCCTCGCCAATCTCGGCAAGACCGCGATGGGACTTCCGGCGATGCATACCTGGGGCGGCGTCGCCACCGACGCGATCGTGGAACGGCACCGCGCCTAAGCTGCGGAGCTGCCATGCGATGGGATGCGGCTGCTGGGCCGCGCCGATCGCGCTCTATGCCGGGGTGCCGGATTCCGACAGACATTGCAGGGCGTGGCCGAGGCCCGCCCGACAGGCATTGAGGGCGGCGCTCGCCGTCGCATAGCGCGGCGTGACGTCGTCGAGCACGAAAATGTCGGCGGAACCCGCCGGATCGCCCTGCGCCAAGCCCGTATCCAGCAAGCCCGTATCCAGCAAGCCTGTTTCCAACATGCTGGTTTCCATCATGGCTGCGTCGATCAGGCGCATGCTGCTCTCGATCCGTGTGATCAGAGCGCGAAGATCGGCAGCGATCAACTGACGGCTGTCAGTTTCGGGCATCGCGACGAGCGGGGGTGTGCCAGCGAAATTTAGCATGGATATTCTCCGTACCCCGCAATAAGGCACCTTGCCGCTACTTGTGCGTTAAGTCCTTGTCCCGTACAAATACGGGTGGGCCGAATCCGCGCCGAACGCCATAAACGGTTGGCGCGCACGCGAGTCCTTCATGCCAACCGGATGTGGCACATGGCCGAACAAAGCTCTCGCGGTGAAATCTTCGTGGTCGACGACGACCCTGCCGTTCGCGACACTCTTTCGATGGTGTTGAAGGCGGCGGGCTATGAGGTGATCTGTTTTGCGGACGGCGCAGCGCTGCTCTCCATCGCGCGAAACCGTACACCGGCTGCGATCCTGCTGGACGTGAACATCCCCGGAAAGTCGGGCCTCGACATTCTGAAGGAGCTGCACGGCGAGGACTATCCGGCGCCGATCTTCATGATCTCCGGACAGGGCGACATCGCGATGGCGGTGGGCGCGATCAAGAGCGGCGCGCTCGACTTCATCGAGAAGCCGTTCCGGGGCAGCGAGATCGTCGGCCGGCTCGACGAGGCGATCGGCGCCTATGCGCGCAGGCAGGCGGAGAACGCCTCGCCGAAATTCGGCTCGCTGCATTTCCCCGGACGCGAGCCGCTGACGCGCAGGGAGCGCGAGGTGCTCGAGCAGTTCGCGGCAGGCGCGTCGAACAAGGAAGCCGGCCGCACGCTCGGCATCAGCCCGCGCACCATCGAGGACCACCGCGCCAACATCATGAAGAAGCTCGGCGCGCGCAACGCCGCCGATCTGATCCGCATCGTGATGACCGCGGCCCAGCGCGCGTCGTAAGACGCGGTTACGTTTCGTAGCCCGGATGGAGCGAAGCGTAATTCGGGTTCCTGCGTGCGGCGAGACTGCTCCCGGATTGCGCTACGCTTCATCCGGGCTACGGACCGCGCGTTGCTCGTGCAGCGCCTTGCGGATGATCCGCGCCAGATCCGATTTGCGATAGGGCTTCGCCAGCAGCAGAACGCCGGAATCCAGCCGGCCGTGATGGATGATCGCATTCTCGGTATAGCCCGATGTGTAGACCACCCTGAGATCGGGGCGCGTCTTCTGGAGCTCGTCGGCGAGCTGCCGTCCGTTCATCTTGCCGGGCATGATGACGTCGGTAAACAGAAGGTCGAACGGCTTTCCGGCGGCGACGATCGCGAGCGCCTCCGCGGCGTTTGCGGCCTGCAAGGTGACGTAACCCAGCGAATGCAGCTGCGCCAGCACATAGTCGCGCACCAGCCTGTCGTCCTCGACCACCAGGATCGTCTCGTGTCCGCCCTCGATCGTCGCCGGCGTCACGCCTTCACCGGGCGCTGTCGGCGTCTTGCCGGGCGGCAGGTACATCTTGATCGTGGTGCCGTGGCCTTCCTCGCTGTAGATCTTGATGTGGCCGGCGGACTGCTTGATGAAGCCGTAGACCATCGAGAGCCCGAGTCCGGTGCCTTTGCCCGGTCCCTTCGAGGTGAAGAAGGGGTCGAACACCCTGGGCAGCATGCTCGCGGGAATTCCGGTGCCGGTGTCGCTCACGGCAATCAGCACGTAATGGCCGGGGCGGACATCGTTGACGCTGGCATAGACCTCGTCGAGATAGGCGGCGCCGGTTTCCACGATGAGCTTGCCGCCACCGGGCATGGCGTCGCGGGCGTTGAGCGCGAGGTTGAGGATCGCGGTGGTGAGCTGGTTGGGATCGACGATCGCAACGCAAATCTCGTCCTCGAACACGGATTCGATCAGGATCTGCTCGCCCAGTGTCGGCCGCAGCAGTTTCGCGGTGTCGACGACCAGCGAGTTGATGTCGATCTCGCGCGGCTGGAGCGGCTGCTTGCGCGCGAAAGCGAGCAGGTGCTGGGTCAGGTCGGCGCCGCGCGCGGCGGCCTCGTCGATCATCTTGGTGATGGCCGCAAGCTGCGGCTCCTTCTCGACGGCCTCCGCGAGGATCTCGATCGTCCCGGTGATGACGGTGAGGATATTGTTGAAATCGTGCGCCACGCCGCCGGTGAGCTGGCCGACCGCCTCCATCTTCTCGGCATGGCGGATGCGCTCGTCCGCGGCGATCTTGTCGGTGAGGTCGCGGTAGAAGACGTTGAACAGCAGGCCTTCGCGGCGCTTCAGCGCGGTGACGCTCAGCTCAGCCTTGAATTCCTTGCCGTCGCGGCGGCGGCACACGAGCTCGCGGCGGCGATTCAGTGATCTGCCGTCCTCGCTCTCCAGGAACTGCTTCAGGCCCGCCCTGACCCTTTCGCGTTCGCTCGCGGCGACGATGAGGTCGATCGTGCTCTGGCCGAGCACCTCGTCGCGGCGCCAGCCGAAGAGCTGTTCGGCCTGCGAGTTCCAGTTCAGGATGCTGCCGGTTTCGTCGGTCTGGATGAAGGCGTCGAGCGAGGTCTCGACGATGTTGCGGGCGAGCCGCTCGCTCTCGCGCAGCGATTCCTGCGCGAGCCGCGCTTCCGTCATGTCGCGCCCGGCAAAGTAGAAGCGATGCGCCTTTTCGGACCAGCTGCCGAGCCAGGACAGCCAGACCTCGTGTCCGTTCTTGTGGAAGCAGCGGGTGTCGCCGAGCTTGGGGCGTTCGCCGCGCCGTAGCGCGCGCATGTCCTCGCGCGATTGCGCCAGATGGTCAGGATGAACGAAGTCGGCGCCGCTGCGGCCGATCATCTCGTCCGGCCGGTAGCCGAGAATGGTCTCGCTGCTCGGACTGATCTGCGCGACATGGCCCCGCGCATCCATGATCATGATGAGATCCTGCGAGGTGTCGAAGATCTGCCGGCGCTCCTCGATCTGCTGCTGGAGCTGCCGCTCGGCCCGCCGCGCCTCGGTAAGGCTGTGCGCGGTCCCGGAGACGCCGACGACCTCGCCCGAAGGCCCCCTGATCGGCGACAGGCTGAGCGAAATCTCGACCGGCGTGCCGTTCTTGCGCAGGCGCACCGTTTCGAACCGCTCGATCGGCTCACCCCGCGCGATCCGCGCCAAATAGTCCTTGCCATGGGCACGGCGGTCGGGCGGGACAATAATCGAGGTGGATTTCCCGATCGCTTCATTCGCCGAATAGCCGTAGAGGCGTTCGGCCGCCGGATTCCAGCCCGTGATGATGGCGTCGAGCGATTGCATCACGATCGCGTCGTCGGATGATTCGACGGCGGCGCTGAACAATTGCTCGCGCGCCGCATGATGGCTTCGCGCGGCCTCGGTGCGGCGATGCTCCCGGACCTCGCGCTCGAGTGCGGCCGTTTTCGCCCGGGTCTCTTCGACCATCCGGGCGAAAGCACGCGCCAGCACGCCGGTCTCGCCGCTGGCATCGACGGGGATGTCCGCCGGCTTTCCGCGGCCGATTGCCTCCACGGCCGCGGTGAGGCGGCCGATCGGGCGAGTCAATGAGCGCGCAAGCAGCACCGCGAGTGAAGCCGCGGCGAGGACGGCAAGCGCGCCAACCAGCAAGGACGTCTTTTGAATGGCGGCCGGCACCCGGCCGAAGACGGACGGGGGAATGGTCACGATGATCGCGGTCCATTCCTTTCCTGCCAGCAGGGCCGGCGCGATCGCCGCGCCGCTCGGCCGGCCCGACCCGTCGGTCATGAGCCGCGTGGATACGTCCGAGGTGCCGGCCAAGGCTGAGAAGAATGGAAAATCATCGCGCCAGTTGGTGGGGTGGCCCCGCAATGAACCGAATTCGCGCGCGCGATCGGGATGAACGAGATAGTCGCCGCGCGAATTCACGACGTAAATCTCTCCACCCGAATTCGACGTCGCGCGGACGTGGTCGAGGGCCGGACGCATGTCGATATTGGCGATGATGATACCGAACGGCTTGCCATCCGGCGTGAACAGTGGCGTGGCGACCCGCAGCGTCGGAACGTGCGAGTCCGTGGTGCCGCCCTTGCGGGTCGCGAGATCGATGGGCGAAACGTAAATCTCGCCCGGCGCCAGCCGTATCGTGTCCTGAAAGTAGGTTCGTTCGCCCTTGCGTTCCAATTCGTTGCCGGGGACGATCCGTGCCGCGCCATTCGGGCCGGAACGGTCGACGCGCACCAGTTCGCGTTGGTCGTCGTCGAGGCCGATGATCCGGAATTGCGCGTAGATTGGCTTGGCCTCGATCTCGGCCGCGAGCCGCGTGGCGATACGCTCGCGCCAGGTTTGCTCCGAGACACCGTCAGAAGGGTCGATCCCGCCCCCGACGTGAGCGCGGATCAGGCCGTTGATGGCCGCGGCGGCGCGATAGCCGATCAGATCGCCGCGCACGCCGGCGACGTAGGTTTCGAGGTTGGTTGCCAGCAGGCGTGACTGGGCCTCGACCCGCTCCAGCACGCGCGGAATGACCGCTTGCGTGGTGTTGCGAAAGCCCAGCCAACCGACCGCGGCCACGGTGACCGCCACTAGCAAGATCATTGCGATGGCCAGCCGCGTGGCGAGCGTCAGGGGGGTGCTCGCAGGGCTTCCCGGACGATCGCGGCCGATCTGGCCTGAAGCAGAGGAGTCCTCGTTATCGGTGACCGGAGCTGACATCGGACCCCTCCGGCTCGCCCGCCTTCAGGCAGCCGTCGACCGCGGCGAGCAGCGCCCCGGGTCTGAATGGCTTTTGCAGGCTTGCCACAGCGCCGAGCTTGGTCGCCATCTTCAGGAAGTCCGGCTCTGCATAGGCGTCCGGCGTGATCGAGCGGCCGGAAATGACGATGATCGGAATGGCCGGGACTAGCACCCGGATGTGACGCATCGTCTCCAGCCCGTCCATGCCAGGCATGAAGATGTCGAGAAACAGCAGATCAAACCGGCCCGCCTCGAACAGCGCAAGTCCCTTGCGGCCATCGCCGGCGACGGTGACGTGATGACCGGCCCTCTCCAGGAGCAGCCGGATCGTGATTTGAACGGCCGGGTCGTCATCCACGATCAGGATGTTGGCCACGTCTGAATTCCTCCGGGCCGGATGGGAGATCCCCGCCGGCCGCAAATCAAACCATCAAAGATGAAATTGTTGCGCGGATTCCGTCCAGCCTGCAAGCACTTCGCGAATGTCCGGCGAATGCTCGCCTAAGCCGAAATCCGGAGCCATACTTATGCACAGTTGCGTGCATAAGGGTTCATCACGCCGGCCGGCCGCCTAATCCGTCAGATATTCCGGATAGTTGCTCCGGATCCTGTCGAGCTCGCTCAACGTGCCTGACAGATGCTGGCGCAGGTGCTGTTGCGCAGCGTCGGCGTCTGCGGCCTCGATCGCGCGCGTGATCAGCTTGTGGTGGCGCACGATGTTCTGGGCCTTGCCGGGTGAGGGCAGGTGCAGCCGGCGCAGCCGGTCGCTGTGTCCGCTGCGGCTGCGCACCAGCGCCCACAGATCCTGCTTGCCCGCAGCTATGTAGAGCCGGGCGTGAAAATCGTTGTCGGCGGCCATGAAGGCCTCGAAGTCGCCAGCCCTGGCGAATTGCTGTTGCAATGCAATGGTGTGATCCAGACGCACGATCAGGGACGCCTCGGGACCGGTTGCGAGCAGGCGGACGATCTCCATCTCCAGTGCCTGGCGCAGGAAATGCGCCTGTTGCGCGCGATCGACGTCGATCCGGCTGACCACGGTCGCATGTTGCGGAAACACGTCGACCAGGCCTTCCTCCTCGAGCCGCATCAGCGCATCGCGCACCGGGGTCGAGCTGACGCCGAACTGGCTGGCAAGCTCGGCGCGCGACAGCGGGGCGCCGGGCGGCAGTTCGAGGGCGATGATTGCGTTGCGCAACCGCTCGAACACCTGCGGTGCGGCTTGGCGGCCGCGGTCGAGCCGGGCGGCCGGTCGTGGTGCCGCGCGCGGCGCGGGGTGGGGTGATTCCATCGCGGGTCCTGCGGGCTTGCCTTTGATGCACTAATATATTAGTGCATCAGTAGCGTCAACGCAGCTCGACGATGACCGGAGGAAACACACAACAATGATCACGCATCTTCGAAGCAAGCTTGCGGCTGCCGTCCTGATCGCCGCAGCCGTCCTGGCGGCAAATGCCGCGCACGCCCAGCAGAAATCCGAGATCGCGCTGTCGCGCCAGCCCGGCATTTTCTACATGCCGAGCCATATCATGGAGAAGCTGAAGCTGATCGAGAAGCACGCAGCATCCCTCGGCGTCTCCGGCGTCACCACCAAATGGATCACCTTCTCCGGCGGCGGGGCGCAGACCGACGCGCTGCTCGCCGGCGGCGTCGACATCCTCAACACCGGCACCGGCAACCTCCTGCTGCTGTGGGATCGCACCCGCGGCGGCGTGAAGGGCATCGTCGCGACCTCGGCGCAGCCGATGACGCTGATCAGCCGCGACGCCAACATCAAGTCGATCAAGGACTTCGGCCCCTCCGACAAGATCGCGGTGCCGACCGTCAAGGTCTCGACCCAGGCGATCGTGCTTCAGATCGCAGCCGCCGAGGCCTTTGGTGCCGACCAATGGTCGAAGCTCGACGCCAACACCGTGCAGCTCGGCCATCCCGACGCCTATGCGGCGCTGTCCAACCCCAAGCACGAGGTGCACAACCACTTCTCGATCCCGCCCTTTACCTTCCTGGAGCTGAAGAACGTACCGGGCGCGCATATCGTGCTGTCATCGCCGGACGTGATGGGCGGACCGCTCAGCCAGGCCCAGTTCTTCACCACGACGAAGTTTGCCGAAGCCAATCCAAAGATCATCCAGGCCGTGCGCGACGCGACCAAGGAAGCGCAGAATCTGATCCGCAGCGACACCAAGCAGGCGGTCGAGATCTACAAGGAGGTCACCGGCGACAAGACTTCGGTCGAAGAGCTGCTCGATCTCCTCAAGGAGCCCGGCATGATGGAGTGGAATCTCGAGCCGCAGGGCACGATGAAGTTCGCCGCCCATCTGTTCAAGACCGGCACGCTGAAGAACCAGCCCAAGGCGTGGACCGATTATTATCTGCCCATCGCCCACGATCTGAAGGGCAACTGATGGCGCTGCTCGACGTCAGTGGCGTGACGCTGCGCTACAAGACCTCCAGCGCCGTCGTCACCGCCACGGAGAGGGTGAGCTTTACGGTCGACAAGTCCGACCGCTTCGTGCTGCTCGGTCCCTCCGGCTGCGGCAAGTCGACCCTGCTCAAAGCCGTCGGCGGCTACATGAGCCCGAGCGAAGGCCGCATGACGATCGGCGATCGCGAGATCCACGGTCCCGGCGCCGATCGCATGATGATCTTCCAGGAGTTCGACCAGCTGCTGCCCTGGAAGAGTGTGCTCGCCAATGTGATGTTTCCGCTGCTGACCGCGCGAAAGCTGTCGCGCAAGGACGCGGAAGCGAAGGCGCGGGCCTATATCGAGAAGGTCGGCCTGACCCGCGTCGTCGACGCCTATCCGCATACGCTGTCGGGCGGCATGAAGCAGCGCGTCGCGATCGCGCGCGGGATGGCGATGGAGCCTGATATCCTGCTGATGGACGAGCCGTTCGCCGCGCTCGATGCGCTGACGCGCCGGACCTGCCAGGACGAGCTGCTCCAGCTCTGGAGCGAGACCAAATTCACGGTGTTGTTCGTGACCCATTCGATCGCGGAAGCGATCCGCATCGGCAACCGCATCCTGCTGCTGTCGCCGCATCCCGGCCGCGTCAAGGCCGAGGTGGTCGACGTCGACAAGGTCTCAAACGAAGACGGTAGCGCCGGCCGGCTCGAGAAGGAGATCCACGATCTCCTGTTCGCGCAAGAAGCGACCGCGCATTGAGGAGCCTCTGATGGGCGAAGCCAAGATATTGCTGCGGGCCGAGCCGGCCGCCGTTTCAGGTGCTGGCGAGGTCGAGCGCAAGCTGAGCGTGCCTGAATTGTTGTGGAACGACGGCTTCGTCCGCAAGTCCGTCATCATTCTGTTCCTGGCGGCGATCTGGGAAGCGTACGGCGTCGCCCTCGACAATCCGCTGCTGTTCCCGACGCTACACGATACAGCCGTCACGCTGTTCGATCGCGTCAAGGACGGCACCATTCCGATGCGCGCGTGGACGTCGCTGAAAGTGCTGTTCATGGGCTATTCGGCCGGCATCACGCTGGCCGCGATCTTCACCATTCTCGCCATCTCGACCCGCATCGGCACCGATTTTCTCGAGACCGTGACGGCGATGTTCAACCCGTTGCCGGCGATCGCGCTGTTGCCGCTCGCGCTGATCTGGTTCGGGCTCGGCAATGGCAGTCTCGTCTTCGTGCTGATCCATTCGGTGCTGTGGCCGGTCGCGCTCAACACCCATTCCGGCTTCAAGAGCGTGTCCAACACGCTGCGCATGGTCGGCCGCAATTACGGCCTGCGCGGGCTGCCTTACGTCGCGAAAATCCTCATCCCTGCGGCTTTTGGTTCGATCCTGACGGGGCTGAAAATCGGCTGGGCTTTTGCCTGGCGTACGCTGATCGCGGCCGAGCTGGTGTTCGGCGTGTCCTCGGGTCAAGGGGGACTCGGCTGGTTCATCTTCGAGAACCGCAATCTGCTCGACATACCTGCGGTCTTCGCAGGCCTCTTGACGGTGATCATCATCGGCCTCTTTGTCGAGAACCTGATCTTCCGCGCCATCGAGCGGAACACCGTGCAGAAATGGGGCACCCAATCATGACCAAGAAGAAAATCACGCCCGACCAGCTCCGCAGCGCGCGCTGGTTCGCGCCTGACGATCTCCGCTCGTTCGGCCACCGCTCCCGTACGATGCAGATGGGCTATGCTCCGGAGGAGTGGAAGGACCGCCCGATCATCGCGATCCTCAACACCTGGTCGGACGCGCAGCCCTGCCACATGCACTTCAAGTCGCGCGTCGACGACGTCAAGCGTGGCATCCTGATGGCCGGCGGCTTTCCGATCGAACTGCCGGCGTTGTCGCTGTCGGAATCGCTGCTCAAGCCCACCACCATGCTCTATCGCAATCTGCTGGCGATGGACGCCGAGGAATTGCTGCGCAGCCATCCCGTCGACGGCGTGGTGCTGATGGGCGGCTGCGACAAGACCACGCCGGCGCTGCTCTTGGGCGCGACCTCGATGAACATTCCGGCGATCTATCTGCCGGCAGGCCCGATGCTGCGCGGCAATTGGAAGGGCAAGACGCTCGGCTCCGGCTCGGACGGCTGGAAATACTGGGACGAACGCCGCGCCGGAAAGATATCCGACAAGGACTGGCTCGATATCGAAGCCGGCATCGCCCGTAGCTACGGCACCTGCATGACCATGGGCACCGCCTCGACCATGACCGCGATTGCGGAAGCGATCGGCATGACGCTGCCGGGCGCCTCCTCAATTCCCGCCGCCGACGCCAACCACATTCGCATGGCCTCCGAATGCGGCCGCCGCATCGTCGAGATGGTGTGGGAGGATCTGACGCCGAAGACGATCCAGACTCGCAAGGCCTTCGAGAACGCCATTGCAGTGGCGATGGCGATGGGCTGCTCGACCAACGCGATCATCCATCTGATCGCGCAGGCCCGCCGCGCCGGCCAGGATATCGGGCTCGACGATTTCGAGATCGCGAGCCGCAAGGTGCCCGTGATCGCCAACGTCCGTCCCAGCGGCGATGCCTATCTGATGGAGGATTTCTTCTACGCCGGCGGTCTGCCGGCGCTGATGGGCCAGATCAAGCCGCATCTGCATCTCGATTGCATCACAGTCACCGGCAAGACGCTTCGTGAGAACATCGAGGGCGCCGAGGTGCACAATGCCGACGTGATCCGCTCGGTCGACAATCCCATCTACAAGGAAGGCGCGCTGGCCGTGCTCAAGGGCAATCTCGCGCCCGATGGCTGCGTCATCAAGCCGAGCGCCTGCGCGCCGCGTTTCCTCAAGCACACGGGACCAGCGCTGGTGTTCGATGACTATCCCTCGATGAAGAAGGCGGTCGACGATCCCAACCTCGACGTCACCGAGGACCATATCCTGATCCTGCGCAATGCGGGGCCGCAGGGCGGGCCGGGCATGCCGGAATGGGGCATGCTGCCGATCCCGACCAAGCTCGTGAAGCAGGGCGTGCGCGACATGGTGCGCCTCTCGGACGCGCGCATGAGCGGCACCAGCTATGGCGCCTGCATCCTGCACGTTTCGCCCGAGTCCTACATCGGCGGTCCATTGGCCTTGGTGCAGAATGGCGACCGCATCACGCTCGACGTCGCCGCCCGCACCATCAATCTGGATGTGAGCGAAGCCGAGCTCGACAAGCGCCGCGCCGCCTGGAAGCAGCCCGAGCGCCGCTTCGAGCGCGGCTATGGCTGGATGTTCACCAAACACATCAAGCAGGCCAATGACGGCTGCGACTTCGACTTCCTCGAGACCGATTTCGGTGCGCCGATCGGCGAGCCGTCGATTTATTAATGTCCCCGTCATTCCGGGGCATCGCGAAGCGATGAGCCCGGAATCCATCGTGCAGCAGAACGTGCGGCCTGATGGATTCCGGGTTCGCGCTACGCGCGCCCCGGAATGACGACAGAGAGAGCCCACGAATGACAAAACTCAGCGAAGCGACCCGCACCAAGCTCAAATCCGTCTCCACCGCCACGGTCGCCACCGCGCTGTTCAAGCGCGGCCTGCGCGTCCAGATGATCCAGGACGTGCACCCCCTCGGCGCGGACCAGCCGACCATGGTCGGTGAAGCCTTCACGCTGCGCTACATGCCGGCGCGCGAGGATCTCAACACGATAGAGGTCTTCAAGGATCGCTCGCACCCGCAGCGCAAGGCAGTCGAGGATTGTCCGGCAGGCAGCGTGCTGGTGATGGACAGCCGCAAGGACGCGCGCGCGGCCTCGGCCGGTGCGATCCTGGTGACGCGGTTGATGAAGCGCGGCGTCGCCGGCGTCGTCACCGACGGCGGCTTTCGCGATTCCGCCGAGATCGCCAAGCTCGGCATTCCTGCCTACCATCACCGTCCCTCGGCGCCGACCAATCTCACGCTGCATCAGGCGATCGAGATCAACGTCCCGATCGGTTGCGGTGACGCACCGGTGTTTCCCGGCGACGTCATCCTCGGTGATGCCGACGGCGTCATCGTGATCCCCGCGCATCTCGCGGACGAGATTGCCAACGAGACCTTCGAGATGACCGCGTTCGAGGACTTTGTCACCGAGGAAGTCGGCAAGGGTCGGGGCATCTTCGGTCTCTATCCCGCCACCGATCCGCAGACGCTGACCGACTTTGCGGAATGGCGAAAGAAGAACGGCCGCTAAGGCCGAGAGCAGATCACGTCAAGAAACAGGCCGGCCGCATCAAGCGCCGGCCTTTTATCAAGCAGGGAGGACTTCCATGAATTTCACGCGACGTAACCTCGTGGCCGGCGCCGGCGCAGCGATGGCGACCACGCTTCTCGCCCGTGCTGCCGGCGCGCAATCGTTCCCGTTCACGCCGAACCAGCGCTATCCCGATCCCGCCGTCCAGGTTCTCGATCCGAGCTTCACAAAATACCGGCTCTATTCCTCGACGGTCGAGCAGGTCGCTTCAGGCATGCGCTGGGCCGAAGGTCCCGCTTATTTCCCCGAAGGCGGCTATCTGCTGTTCTCCGACATTCCCAACAACCGGATCATGAAGTTCGACGAGAAGACCGGGCAGACCAGCGTGTTCCGCGCCAATGCCAATTACGCCAACGGCAACGCCAGGGATCGCCAGGGCCGTCTCGTCACCTGCGAGCATTCCGTCACCCGCCGCATCACCCGCACCGAGAAGGACGGCAAGATCACCGTGCTTGCCGACAAGTTCGAGGGCAAGCGGCTGAACGCGCCGAACGACATCGTGGTGAAGTCCGACGACAGCATCTGGTTCACCGATCCGCTGTTCGGCATCAATGGCGAATGGGAAGGCAAGAAGGAGAAGGCCGAGCAGGCCACCACCAACGTCTATCGCATCGCCAAGGACGGCAAGATCACCGCCGTCCTCACCGATCTCGTCAATCCCAATGGCATCGCCTTCTCGCCGGACGAGAAGAAGCTCTACGTCGTCGAGTGGAAGGGCACGCCCAACCGCAGCATCTGGAGCTACAACGTCGGCGACGATGGCGCCCTCAGCGGCAAGACCAAGCTGATCGACGCCGCCGACCAGGGCTCGCTCGATGGTTTCCGCGTCGACCGCGACGGCAATCTCTGGTGCGGCTGGGGCTCCAACGGCGCGCTGCAATCCGAGCCGAGCGACGTCGGCGGCCGCAAGGTGTTCCAGCTCAAGGCCAGGCCGGAGGATCTCGACGGCGTGATGGTGTTCAACGCGGAAGGCAAGCCGCTCGCCTTCATCAAGCTGCCCGAGCGCTGCGCCAATCTCTGCTTCGGCGGCCCCAAGAACAACCGTCTCTACATGGCCAGCAGCCATTCGATTTACGCGCTGTATGTGGAAGCGCACGGGGCGGTGTGAAGTAGTCGCCACGAGTCAGGCTGCCGTAGGGTGGGCAAAGGCGCATTTGCGCCGTGCCCACCTTCTGTTCGAAACGGCACAAGATCGTGGGCACGCTTCGCTTTGCCCACCCTACAAGGCTGCGGGGTTCGCTTACACTCCGGCCTTCGCCATTCCCGCCGCCCACAGCGCAAATGCGTACACGATCGCGACTTCATCGAGCCGATCGAACCGCCCCGAGGCGCCGCCATGGCCGGCGCCCATGTTGGTGCGGAGCAGGACCGGACCGCCGCCGCTCATGGTCGCGCGCAGGCGCGCGATCCATTTTGCCGGCTCCCAATAGGTGACGCGCGGATCGGTCAAGCCGCCCATCGCGAGGATCGCCGGATACTCCTTCGCGGCTACATTGTCGTACGGCGAGTACGATAGTATGGTGCGAAAATCCTTTTCGCTCTCGATCGGGTTGCCCCATTCCGGCCATTCCGGCGGCGTCAGCGGCAGCGTGTCGTCGAGCATGGTGTTGAGCACGTCCACGAACGGCACCTCGGCGACGATGCCGGCGAACAGCTCGCCGGCGCGGTTGGCGACCGCGCCCATCAGCATGCCGCCGGCCGAGCCGCCATGGCCGACGATGCGCTTGGCGCTGGTGTATTTTGCAGCGATCAACGCCTGCGCGCTGGCTGAGAAATCGTCGAACGAATTGGTCTTCTTCTCGCGCTTGCCGTCGAGATACCAGCCCCAGCCCTTGTCGGCGCCGCCGCGAATATGAGCGATGGCGTAGACGAAGCCGCGATCGACCAGCGACAGGCGGTTGGCGCTGAACGAGGCCGGCATCGCCATGCCGTAGGAGCCGTAGCCGTAGAGCAGCAGCGGCGCCGAGCCGTCGAGCTGGAGCCCGCGGCGATGGAGGATCGACACCGGCACCTCGGCGCCGTCATGCGCCTTCGCCATGATGCGCGTGGTGACGTAGTCGGCGGCGTCGTGGCCGGACGGGATTTCCTGGCGCTTGCGCAAGGTGCGCGTGCGCTTGACCATGTCATAGTCGTAGACCTCCGACGGCGTCGTCATCGACGAATAGGAAAAACGCAAATTCGTCGTCTCGAATTCGTAGGAGCCCATCGTATCCAGCGAATAGGCGGCTTCGTCGAAGGCGATGGCATGCTCCTCGTTCGAGGCGAGATCGCGGATCACGATCGACGGCAGCGCATTGGCGCGCTCCAGCCGCACCAGATGGCCGGCATAGAGGTCGAGGTCGATGATGTAGATGCCGGGACGATACGGGATCAGATCGCGCCAGTTCTTGCGCTCGGGCGAGACAAGCGGCGCGGTGACGATCTTGAAGTCGATGGCGTCGTCGGCATTGGTGAGGATGAAGAGCTGATCGCCGCGATCGGCCAGCGAATATTGCACGCCTTCCTCGCGCGCCGCGACCAGCCGCGGCGGCGCCTCGGGATGGGCGAGATCGATCAGCCGCTGCTCGGAAGTCTCGTGGTCGCCGCCCGCGATTACGCAGAAGCGGCCGCTGGTGCTCTCGTGCAGATGGGTGAACCAGCCGGCATCCTGCTCTTCATAGACGAGCGTGTCGTCGGCCTGCCTGGTGCCGAGCCTGTGCCGCCACACCTGCATCGGCCGGTGGTTGTCGTCCAGCTTCACATAGAAGAAGCTCTTGCAATCCGCGGACCACACCATGCCGCCGTCGGTCTCCTCGACGACGTCGTCGAAATCCTTGCCGCTCGCCCAGTCGCGGACGCGGATCGAAAAATATTCGGACCCCTTGGTGTCCGCGCTCCAGGCCTGGAGCTTGTGATCGTGCGAATGCCGGCTGCCGCCGAACTTGAAATATTTGTGGTCCTTGGCGAGCGCGTCGCCGTCGAGCACGATATCGCCGTCGCCGCCCTCGCGCGGCATGCGACCGAACAGCTCGTGCTGTCCGCCCTCGCGAAACCTGCGGAAATAGGCGAACGGCCCATCCGGCGAGGGCACGCTGGAATCGTCCTCCTTGATGCGCCCGCGCATCTCCCGCACCAGCGTCTTCTGCAGGCTGGCGGTATGGCCGAGCAGGCTCTCGGTATAGACGTTCTCCTCGTCGAGATATTTGCGGATGTCGGGATCGAGCACCTTGGGATCGCGAAGCACCTCCTGCCATTTCGCGTCCTTCAGCCAGGCATAGTCGTCGGTCACATTGATCCCGTGCCGCGTGAAGGAATGCGGCCGGCGCGGGGCGACGGGGGGCTGGGAAGGTGTTTTGGCCTGGGTCACTCGATCCTCATCATGTCTCGTTCGGGCGGCGCTCCTTTCTTACCTCTCCCCGCCTGCGGGGAGAGGTCGGATCGCTCTTGCGATCCGGGTGAGGGGGTACAGGTCCCTCGACAGGTCTTGTCCGCGGAGAGAGGCCCCTCACCCCAGCCCTCTCCCCGTAAGAACGGGGAGAGGGAGAGGAGGCACCGTCTTATATCGTCCCGATTCCGCGAATTGCCAGCGCAACTGCGCCAAGGACTGCGCCATGTCGCCGGGTTGTTGCTGGACCGCATGTATGCTTTAGGAACCATATCCCCGCCGCCGGTTGCAGCCTGATGCTGTTCAATTCCTATCCTTTCATTCTGCTGTTCCTGCCGGTCGTGCTGGCCGGCTTTTTCTGGCTCGGGCGGCGCAGCAATCTGACCCCGGTGATCTGGCTGGCGCTGGCCTCGCTCGCCTTCTATGCGATCGGCAGCTGGCAGTTCGTGGCCCTGCTGCTGCTGTCGATCGCGTTCAATTATGGCGTCGGCCATCTCCTCATCGTGGCGGAGCTCGTCCCGTCGCAACGAAAGATAGCGCTCGCTTGTGGCGTCATCGGCGATCTCCTCGTGCTCGGCATCTTCAAATATGCCGGCTTCGTCACCGAGAACATCAATGCGCTCGCCGGCACCCATTTCGCCGTTCACATCCTGCTGCCGGTCGGCATCTCCTTCTACACGTTCACCCAGATCGCATTTCTGGTGGATGCGTATCGCGGCCAGGTCGCGGCTTACGCGCTGCCGCACTACGCGCTGTTCGTGACCTATTTCCCGCATCTGATCGCCGGACCGATCCTCCACCACAAGGACATGATCCCGCAATTCGAGCGAGAGGAAACGAAGCGCCCGGACGCGCATCTCATTTTATGCGGCGTCATCATCTTCGCCATCGGCCTGTTCAAGAAGACCTGCCTTGCCGACGGCATCCAGCCGCTGGTCGCGCTCGCCTTCGAGGCGCGCTCGCCGAGCTTCGATCAGGCCTGGTGTGGTGTGCTCGCCTATACGTTCCAGCTCTATTTCGATTTTTCCGGCTATTCCGACATGGCGATCGGGATATCGCTGATGTTCGGAATCTTCCTGCCCGTGAACTTCAACTCGCCTTACAAGGCGACGAACATCGTCGAGTTCTGGCGCCGCTGGCACATGACGCTGTCGCAGTTCCTGCGCGATTATCTCTACATTCCGCTCGGGGGTAACAGGCGCGGCCGCGTGCTGCGCTATGCCAATTTGATGATTACAATGCTGCTCGGCGGCCTCTGGCATGGCGCGGCCTGGACTTTTGTCATTTGGGGCGCGCTGCACGGCGCCTATCTCTGTCTCAATCACGCCTTCAATGCGCTGGTGCCGACCATTCCATCTGTTCTCGCGCGCCCGGCCCGCGTCGCCGGAGCAGCGCTGACTTTCCTGGCCGTCGTCGTTGCCTGGGTGTTCTTCCGCGCCGAGAGCGTCGCCTGGGCGCTCCGCGTCCTCCACTCCATGGCTGATCCCTCGAATATCGTGTTCGGCCGCGAGGAGATCGCGGCGCTGGTGCTGGTCTCCATCTACGCTGCGCTGGTGTGGCTGGCGCCAAACACGCAAGCGCTCATGGGATATGATCACGGCAACCGCAGGGTCGGCGAGGCCTTGCGGGCAGGGCGCATGCGGCCGCTGGTCCTCTATGCGGCGTCGCTGGTACTCGCATTCGGGCTCCTCGGCATCCAGAGCCACAGCGAATTCATCTACTTCCGCTTCTGATGCAGGGCACGTTCACACAGCTGAGACTTCTTCTGCTGGCCAGCATCGCGGGCGTGCTGGGCGCGGCCTCGCTCACCTACGTCGTCGATCCCTTGCAACTGTTCCGCCCCTCGCGTCTCGCGGCCTTCTATTCCGATGACACCCGCGTGCAGAATGCCGGGCTGATCCGCAGCCAGTCGTTCGACACCGCTTTCATGGGCACCTCGCTCGCGATCCATTTCCGCCAGAGCGACATCGATCGCGCGCTCGGTGTCCGCTCCCTGAAGTTGGCCATGACCGGCTCCAACTCGCGCCAGCATAGCTTTGTGCTGGAGCAGGCCATCGACGGCGGCGCAAAACGGGTGATCTGGGCGATGGACGATTTCATCTTCGTCGATGCGGCCGACATCGAGACGGATCCCTATCTGTCCGTCGATCTCTATCGGGGGACAGCCAAGGGGTTCGCGTCCTATCTGTTCAGCGCCGCGATGGCGAAGGAATCCCTGTTCGCATTGCTGCGCTCGGTTCCGCCGCTGCGAGCGCCGCTGACGCGGGCGGCGCCTTACCTCCCCATCAAGTTTGCGCTTTCCGATGTCGACGACATCTATGCGTTGGCCAGGGATTTCGACGTCGCGAGCGGCTACAACGCCAAGCGGACGCTCGCGGCCTTTACCTACATCACCGCTCCCACGCGCAGCAGCTTTCTCGGTGAAGGCTACGGCTACGACGCCATGGTCAGTCATTTCGAGCGCGATGCCGTCGGCCTGATCACGCGCCATCCCGACGTGACCTTCGACATCTACTTCCCGCCCTATTCGATCCTGCAATTCGTCGCGATGCGCGATGCATCGCCTGCGACGCTGAAGATCGTCACCGGTCTCACGGCGCACATCGCCAGGCGCCTGACGCAGCTTCCCAACGTGCGTCTGTACGATTTCCGCGCGATCAAGACGGTGACGCACGATCTCAATAATTACGGTGATGTCATCCACCACTCGCCGGTGATCGACGCGATGGTGCTGAGATGGTTGGCGAACGGGGAGTATCGGGTTGATCGCAGCAAGCCGACGACATCACTGGATGAGTTGAAGGCCCAGGTCGAGGCGTATCGCGTCGAGCGCTGATCTCACCCTCTCCCCTTGTGGGAGAGGGTGGCTCGCCGCGGAGCGGCGAGATGGGTGAGGGGTATTTCTCCGCGAGTTCGTTTGACAGCGCGCTTGTGGCTTGCGCCCTACACCGCCACCTCTTCCCCGAGATACGCCACCGCCGCTTCCAGTCCGCCCTTGCCGTGCGGGATCTTCAGCGCGTTCAGGCCCACCTCGATCACCCCGAGCGTGCCGAGCAGCATTGGCGCATTGACGTGGCCCATATGGGCGATGCGGAAGGCTTGTCCCGAGAGGTCGCCGATGCCGGTGCCGAGCACGACGCCGCACTTGTCCTTGCAATAGCGTTGCAGCACCGCGGGGTCATGGCCGTTGCTCATGGTCACCGTGGTCACGGTGTTGGAGCGCTCGCTGGCTTCCGCGACGTTGAAGCCGAGCACCTGGCCTTCGGACCATGCGGCAACGGCGCGGCGCGCGGCTTCGCCGAGCAGGCTGTGGCGGCGGAAGGCGTTCTCCAGGCCTTCCTCGTGCAAGAGGTCGATTGCCTGGCGCAGCGCGAACAACAGATGCACCGGCGCGGTGCCGGCATATTTGCGATAATTCTCGGTGCCCTCGCGTTCGCTCCAGCTCCAATAGGGCGTCGACATGTTCGCCTTCTTGTGCACCTCGAGCGCACGCGCATTGGCGGCGACGAAACCGAGGCCGGGCGGCGTCATCAGGCCCTTCTGCGAGCCGGACATCGCGACGTCGATGCCCCATTTGTCCATCTCGAACGGCATGCAGCCGAGCGAGGCCACGGTGTCGACCATGTACAGCGCGGGATGACCGGCCGCCTTGATCGCCTTGCCGATCGCCTCGACGTCGTTCTGCACGCCTGAGGCGGTGTCGACCTGGACGACGACGACGGCCTTGATGGTGTGCTCCTTGTCGCGGCGCAGGCGCTCCTCGACCTCGTGCGGCCGCACGGCACGGCGCCAGTCGCCCTTGAGCACCTCGACCTCGGCGCCCATGAGGGCTGCCGCATTGCCCCAGCCGATCGCGAAGCGGCCGCTCTCCAGCACCAGCACCTTGTCGCCGCGCGACAGCACGTTGCTGAGCGCCGCTTCCCAGGCGCCGTGACCGTTGGCGATGTAGATGTAGGATTTGCCTTTGGTCGCAAACAGCTTCGAAATATCCGCGAGCAGGCTCTCGGTCAGATCGAGCATCTGCTTGGAATAGATATCGATCGCCGGACGGTGCATCGCCCGCAGCACCTCGTCGGGCATGTTGGTGGGCCCGGGGATGGCCAGAAACTCCCGGCCCGCGCGAACGGTCATTGCTGTCAGTCCTTGTTGCTTGAGAACAGGATGGTGGATCGCTGATTCATACTTTTACGTGGCGCTGACGCCTTGGAAAAGCGCCCAAAACGCAGGTCTGGGTTATCGTTTGGTCTCGCGGCAGCCGGCGGCTTCCGCATCCTCGACCGAGCAGAACCAGCGGGTGCCCTTGCTGATCTTCATCTTGATCTGGGTGTACCAGCGGCTGGTCGGCTGGTGAAAGATGCACTCGCCGGCGCTGTTGACGTTGCCCTTGATGGTGCAATCCGGGGAGGGCGCGACCGGTCCCGAGGCCGAGGCGAGCAGCACCGCATGCGCCCCGTCGGGCGGCTTGGTCGCGCCCAGGATGACGGTCTTCTTGTTGCGGACGCGCCAGTCCCAGGGCGCGATGAAGGCGCCCTGCCACATCCCGGCTTTTGCCTCACGCGCGGCGGCCTCGTCGGGCTCGTAGTCTTTGGAGATGCGGGTGTAGGCCAGCGCCCAGCCGCTGCGCACCAGCCATTTCTGGATGTCCTCGCCGCCGACCTCGCAGCGCGCCACGGTGCGGCCGCGCCGGTCGATCGACCTCGTGTGGCAGACCCAGCTCTTGCCGTCGGCGTATTTGGCGAGTTCGTCGCGCGCCGCAAGGCCGCAGGTCCAGCGCTCGGTCTTGGTGTTGAGGCAGAGCTGGTCGACTGCGGGCGCGTCGATGCCGCCGAGCCGGATGCGCGTGTTGCCGATCACGACGGCATCGCCGGCGCGGACTTTTGCCGTGCCGGTGATATCGGCGGCCTCGGCCAGCGACGGCAGGGCAAGGAGAGACAGCGCAATCAGGAATTTTCGCAACATGCCGGTCCGCGTGTGATGAAAATCTCGATAGACCGCGCAATTGTGGTCGGCTTTTGGCCGCCCGGCCAGCGCGTGCTCAACAAATGGGCTTTCAACTTCCCGTCATCTTAGTTGACTTCACGACGCTCGTGTCCCGGACGCGGTGCGGCGTGCAACGCCGCTCCGCAGAGCCGGGACCCAGAAGTTACGAGCGCCGGTCTTGGCATGGGCCCCGGCTCTGCAGCGCACCGCTGAAGAAGCGCTGCGCTGCGTCCGGGGCACGAGACTCATCTACCCCCGCGCCATCGCCCGCTTCGCCACCGCCAGCCCCATCAGCACGAACGCCGACGTCACCTCCGGCCCGCCGACCAGGATCCGCGTCGGCGTCTTCATCTTGTTCCACTCATAGGCGCGGAACGGGCCGCGGCGGCCACCTTCGCCGAGGTTTGCGACGATCACGTTCAGCGCCGGCGCAAAGGCGCGCGGGTCGGCGCCGAGGTGACCGAGCGCGATCAGCGCCAGCGCCGCGTCGAACACGTTCATCTCCGCGGCCATCAGCTCGCCCTTGACGTAGGACAGCACGCGATGGCGGATGAAGTCGAAATCGCCGCCCGGATCGATCGCGGCCTGCGCCGCCAGCGGCAGCGCCAGGAACGCCGCATAGCAGCGGCCGAAATAGGCGCTGTAGAGCTCCGGAAGGTAATAGATGTGCGAGCGCGGATTGGCGAAGGCGCCGCTCGCGGCCAGCCGCTTCTGGAAGCCGATGATGCGATGCACCGTGGCCAGCCGCGACGGCGTCTCCAGCACTTTCCAGCGTGCGAGGTTGCGAAAGCTGACCTCGAGAATGTCGAGATTGAGCGTCGGATCGAGGTCGTTGCCGTAGGGACGCTCGCCCGCGAGATTGTCGATCCAGGTCGCGACCCCGCCCTCATAGTCGATATTGTCGTTGAGCGGCACGGTCACGCGCGGCGCGTTGATGCCGGCGCGCACCTGGTAGCCGGAATAGAAGTCGAGCAGCGGCTGGTCGATGATCGCATCAAGGCAGCCGGCCTGCGTCGCCGCCGAGATCGAGCACGCCGTGGTGTCACAGTCCGGCACGTAAATGCCGAAGCCGAGGTCCTGCTTGATCTGCGCGAAGTAGCGCGAGAAGCGCGGATGCGGCGCCGGCGCCAGCGCGGTGATGACGTCAAAGCGCGCGCCGTCGATGCCCTCGACCTCCTCGCGGCTGATATTGACGCAGAAATCCACCATGTCGGCGATGGCGCGCTGGGCCGCGATCTTGTCGGTCGATGAGGCGAGCCCGGTCTCGCCATAGCTCAGCAGCGCCTCGATGAAGAACGCGTCGTAATAGGCCGAGCGGTGCCGGATCTGCACCGGTTCCCACATCGGCTCGGCGACCCCTCGCCAGGGCGGATTGACGACGGCCCGTGCCGGCGAGCGCGCGATGAAGACGCGGGCGAGGTTGAACAGCAGCGAGGAATTCTTGTAGCCGCGGGCGTTGAGGCCCGTGAGCGCCATGATCAGCTCGCGGCCGCGGAAATCAGGATCGCCGATCAGGTTGAAGGCGGCATAGGTCGGCAGAAAGCCGTTTTTGCGGTACGAGCCGAGCAGATGCTGCGCGCAATCGCGGATCACGCCGTCGATCTGCGCCTGCGGCGGCGCGGAGCCGGTGAATATCGCCGGCGGAGGCTTGGGATGGTCGGTAGCGATGCTGTCGACGAGATCGGCGACCGGCTGGCCGACCGCCGTCCAGTCCGGCTCGGCCTCGTCGCGGGCGCGAACCAGCGCCTCGCGCAGCGCCGTAAGCCTGGCCTGGTCTCGCAGCTCAGGCAGCCCGGCTCGCCGCAGCAGCACCCGCAGCGCCGGATTGCCGAGCACGGTCTTGTAGAATTTGGCCAGATGCGGATCGCCGCTGGTTGGGCCCGATAATACGGGATCGCAGACGTCGTAAAGCGAGGGGCCGTCCTTCGACGCCAGCAGCGCCCGGCAGGCGGCGTGGGCAAAATAATGAAAGCTCATGAAATACCTGGTCGCGGGGACTTTGGCGGGGTTTTGGCCGGGGGCCGGCCCGCGCGCTCCCAACGACGCGCCACCCCCTGCAAGTCGTTGAAAAGGCTACCCGGATTCGCAGGAAAAACAAATGTGATGAAAGTCACGGAAAAAGCCGGCACGAAGGCTGCATGATTGGGGCTCGGAAAGCGACCGGGGAGGGGGAAAACGCGCAAATCCGGCCTGAAAAATTAGCGAATAACTTCAGTCACTTAGCTCAATTTTTGGGCAATCTATTGCCGGGGAGGTGATATCCGGTTAAGGGTTTGTTTGGTGCGGCGCCGCAAATTGCGCGCAATTCGGGGGCACATCCCCGGCCAATCCCTCAAACCTAAAGACGCTATCGCGCTACTCAAACAGTGTGCGCGCGCTTGGCTGGTCTTTGGCACAGGAAACGAACCGAGATGAATGTAAAGCGGCTCGACCTTTCCAGGCGCACGATCGCGCTGGCCGCGGCCCTCGTCGGCACGGTCTCGCTGGTGATCGGCGCCCATGCTGCTCTCAACATGCGTGCGATCGATGCTGCCAAGGCCGTCTCGACCGATCAGGTCACCGGTTCGATCGCCCAGACCTCCCGCCTCGCGCTCGTCATCGGCAATGGACATTATCCCGACGCCAGCGCGCCGCTGACGCAGTCGATCAACGACGCCCGCGCGCTGTCCTCGTCCCTGCGCAAGGACGGCTTTGACGTCGACATGGTCGAAGACGCGACCAGGGACGACATGGTCCGCGCCGTCAACCGCCTGAAGTCCCGGATCAAGCGCGACACCGTCGTCATGCTGTTCTTCGGCGGCTACGGCGTGCAGGCCGGCCGCCAGAGCTACATGCTGCCGGTCGATGCCGTGATCTGGAAGGAAAGCGACGTCCGCCGCCAAGGTGTCTCGATCGACGGCGTGCTCGACATGATGAAGGAGCAGGGCGCCAAGGCCAAGCTCGTCGTGGTCGACGCCTCCCGCCGCAATCCCTATGAGCGCCGCTTCCGCTCCTACAGCCACGGCCTCGCGCCGATCAGCGCGTCCGACAATGCCCTGATCCTCACCTCGGCCTCGCCCGGCAAGGTCGTCGACGACGGCAAGGGCGAGCACAGCGTGCTGGTCAGCGAGTTCCTCAACAACCTCAACGCACGCGGCAGCGCCGAAAGCGTCTTCAACAAGACCCGTCTCGCCATCTCCCGCGCCAGCGAAGGCGACCAGGTCCCGACGGTCTCCTCCTCGCTGCTCGAAGACGTCCATTTCGGCGAAGCCGGCGGCTAGTTTTTTCTGAGGGCTCGCGAGCTCTCGTAGGGTGGGCAAAGGCGCAACGCGCCGTGCCCACCATTTTTCCAAGATTTCGATAGAAGCGTGCTTGGGCACGTCTGCGCCTCCAGCTTCATTTCTACCCTGCGGCATGTGTGCCTGACGCATTGACCTCGGGCGAGGTGGCCTTCGTACCGCGTCCATCGCGACGTCGATTAACCCCTTTCCCAACGGTGGGATTGGCGGGGCGGGGGCGGATGCTAGGATCGACGTTTTGGAGAGGAGCGTTCATGATCCGAATTTCGCCCGTCATCTCCCTGTTCCTGCTCGCGTCCGCGGCACCGGCGCTGGCGGCGCCGCCCGCGAGCTGCGCGGCCAAGTTCGTCGGTGACTGGCGCCATTCCGGCAGCGGCAACCGCGGCTCGGTGCTGCGCGATGGCCGGGCGCTGTGCAGCGAGCATCCCGCCTGCGTGCAGGGCACCTGGACCTGCTCGGGCGACACCTTCACCTACACCAACAGCCTCGGCAGCTGGAACTACACCTTGGCTCCCGACGGCAGGACGATATCGACGGGCACCGCCACCGCAACCCGCATCGGTCCGGTGCCCGCGGTGGCCCGGACCGTCTATCCGGCGACCGGCGCCAAGGTGAGCACGAGGCCCGCGGAGCCCGATTTCGTGAACCGGGTGGGCGGCACGATCCGCAAGCTCGTCAAGGACAAGGTGATAGGCCCCGACTGCAAGCCGAAGATGAGGGACGATCCGGACTGTCCGGTGCGGAAGCAGTCCGCCGTCGGCGTCAGGGGGTAGCGCTACGGCGTAGTCTCCGTCGCGCGTTCGACGATCCGCTTGAGCCTGTGGACGTTCTCGTGCCCCGGACGCGGCGCATCATGCAATGATGCGACGCTGAGCCGGGGCGCATTTCTTTGACCGTCGTCTTGCGGCTCGCGAGCTCTCGTAGGGTGGGCAAGGGCGCAACGCGCCGTGCCCACCATTTTCCAAGATTTCGATGGAAAGACGTGGGCACGCTTCCGCCTTCGCTCTTCGAGCTACGGCGGACAAGTCGCTTTGCCCACCCTACGGCATACGTGCGTGGTGTCCGTCTGCTTCTCCATCGTCATTGCGTCGCTACGCTCGCAATGACGATCGAGGCTGCTACTTCGCCGCTTCCGCAGCCATCACCGGGCGCACCGGATCGCCTTCACGCAAGAGAGCGCCGGCGCGGGCGACGACGACATCGCCCTCGTTGAGGCCGTCGCGGACCTCGATATTGCCGCCCGACATCAATCCGACCTCGACGCGCTTGGTCTCGACGCGGTTGCGGCGGATCACCTGCACCACGGTGCCGGCGGAGGAATATTGCACGGCCGTGAGCGGCACCGCGACGTTGCAGCTCTGCCCGGTCTTGATCAGCGCACGTCCACTCGCCTTCAGCAACAGCCGCTTCTGCGAGGAGATGCCGATATAGACCATGCCCTGCTGGATGTTCGGCTCGACGGTCGGGCCGATGCGGCGCACCTTGCCGTCGATGTCGCCGGCGCCGGCGATCCGCACCGTCGCCGGCTGATTGACGGCGAGCTTGCGCATATCGGTGGTCGCCACCAGGCCGACGAGATCGTATTCGCTGCGCGCCACGATCGTGAACAGCGCCTCGCCCTTGGCCGAGGCGAGATTGCCGATCTGGGCCGTCGACGTCGCGATCACGCCCGCCACGGGTGCGGTGACTTGCAGCGTGCCGCCCTCGGGGAGCGCCAGCCGCGCCAGCACCTGGCCGGCGGTGGTGGTGTCGCCGGCTTCCGCCAGCACGTCCGTAACCTTCAGGCCCGGGCGCTCGGGCCGCACCGACGTTTCCTCCCGCGCGATGATCGTGCCGGTGGCCTCGACGATGTCGGAGAAGCAGGATTTTGCGACTTTCAGCACCGTGACGGCCGGCCCCTTGGGCGCGTCGTCATCGGCAGCTCTGGCCGGATATTGACCGAGCACGAGCACGCCCGCGACGGCCGCGGGACACAGGCTTCGAACAACGGCACGGGGCAAATGACGCATCAGAAATTCCACGGGGTTCAAGCCCTTCGATCGATAGCAGATGGCAACGGGCCGGACTACGGCCGCGTCGCCCCATGTCAGGATGCCACGCCGGCGCGCGCCGCCACGGCAAGTCATTGATTAGTCGCGGGATTGGAGATCAGGTTCGCCGCCCCCGGCGCGGGGCGGCGTGATTGCGGCCGTCCATGGGGTGTGGATCACGTCAAGAACGTCACGCCGGAGGCCGGGCAATGGCTGGCCTCAGCTCGGGCGCTCGCCCAGCAGCTTGCCGGTGGAACGATCGATCAGGTGCAGGCGCGTGCAGGCCTGACACGGCACGGAAACATGCGTGCGACCGCCTGGCTCGTCGTCAAGCCGATGCTGCACATTCATGCCGGTTCGGGGGCACCTGAAAACGATCTGACGGTCCATGCCCGGTGATATGACTCCAAGCCGGGCCTCGCGAAATTACGGATGATTACGTAGCTCCGCCGCGCGCGCCTCACGGCAGCAGGGTGATCACATGTGCACCTGCACAAGAAGTCGTCATGCCCGGGCTTGTCCCGGGCATCCACGTTCTTCGTGCCGTGGGCAAGACGTGGATGGCCGGGACAAGCCCGGCCATGACGATGTGGAAACTATAGTGCCCAAAAGTGCAGGACTCGAAGCGATGGCCTGCCTCACGGCAGGTTCAAAAACTCCACCCAATTCGGCTTCTTGCCGGTGGGGTAGGATTTCAGCTTGGCCAGCGCGCCGCTGCTCTGGTCGATCGCATAGACCGTCATGCTGTCGGAGAGCTCGCCGACCGCGGCGAGGTAGCGGCCGGAGGGATCGACGTTGAAGCCGCGCGGCTGCTTCTCGGTCGGCACGCTGCCGATCGTGGTCAGCTTGCCGCTGGTCGCGTCCACCTTGTAGGCGGTGAGCGTGTTGGTAGTGCGCTCGGAGGCATAGAGGTAGCGGCCGTCCGGGGTGATGTGGATGTCGGCGCCCCAAGGTTTGCCGGAAAACCCTTCAGGCAACGCGGTGGTGCGCTGGATCTCGTCCCAGGCGCCGCCCTTGGCCTCATAGGTGAACGCCGCCAGGTCGCCGTTCAGCTCGTGGAGGAGATAGACGAACTTGCCATTGGGGTGGAATACGAAGTGCCGGGGCCCCGATTTTTCCGGCACCTTGTGCGCCGGCGGATCGCTCGGCGTCAGCGTGCCGGCCGTGGCATCGAACGCGAAGCTCAGCACCTGGTCGGAGCCGAGATTGGTCGCGAACGCGAAGCGGTTGTCGGGCGAGGGCAGGAAGGCATGGGCATTCAGCCCGGTCGGGATCACCTGCTTCGGCTCGCCGGCGACGCCGTTCGCAAGCAGCGGATTCAGCGCAACCTTGTTGCCGCCATAGGAGGCGCTGAACAGGAACTTGCCGCTGTGGTCGACGGCGATATTGGCCATGCTGTCGGCGAGCGGTCCGTTGCCGATATGGCTGAGCTGGCCCGTCTTGGGATCGATCGCAAAACTCACGGCGAGGTACGGCTGCGAGCGGATTCCGGCAATCAGCACGCGGTGGTCGGGCGTGATCGCGAGCGGCGTCGAGGAGCCGGGCTTGTCGACGCCCTTGAAGGCGGCCGTCTGCACGGGCGTCATCTCGCCGCTGGCGGTCATCTTGAACACGCTGATGTCGTTGCTGTCGGCGTTGCCGACATAGGCGAAGGTCTCGGCCATGCCGGCGTGGACTCCAGAAATGAGAGTGAGGGCTGCGAACAGGGTGGTGGCCATCGCAGCGCGTGGCGCTTTGGATGCGATGCGTCGGGTCGGTCTCAACATGGGCTCCTCCTGAAGGCCGGGTCGCGGCATCGTCGTTTTGCCGGCGAGGATAGCGGGCGGCGCGCCACCGCACCAAATTCCAATTGGGATCGATCGATGCCGAAATTGTATCGGTCGCGCGGGAGGGCTACCGCACGGAAGCGGTCCGGGAGGGCAGATGCGGGCTGGACGGAGGAGCGGGCGGTCCGAGCACGGTCCAGACGGTCACCGCAACCAGGGCGGACGTCAGGATGGTCCAGGCGATGAGCCGCTTCCGCATCAGGCCGAATCCGTCGGTGTCATGAATGTCCAGGGCATCCAGGATCCTGCGCTGCAAACCGCGGCAATCCTATGAACTCGTTCACAGGCGAAAACCGCCGGCGCAATGCGAACCAATGCCGCGCCGGCGCATTGAACCGGCATGCCCCGCGAAAACGATCTCGAAGGTAAGCCCGACATGGGCGGCAAGCATGGCGGCCAAAAAGGCCAGCCCAAGCCGCCGCCGCGCCCGCAGGAAGGCGAGCGCGATGAGGACGTCGTGGCAAAGCGCCACACCGGTCAAACCGATCCCGCGTCGCCGCCGACCAAACAAAAGTAGCGCTGTATTCGCACCGGGAACGGCGGCCTCGCCTTGCCGTTACCCTGATCCCGCAGGCGGACGAATCGAACGGAGGCTGGCACGTGTTTTGGATCTATTGGAACACCGCCTGGTCGCTCATCATCAGCGGCATCATGTTCGCCACCATCGTCAGCCACCCCGACTCCGAGATCGCCGAAGTGCGTGCCGCAAAACGTTTGATGTGAGCACTTCGCTCCTGCGTCATGTCATATTGCGCGGAAGCGCGATGACGATCGTCATCGCGCTTCCGACCTGACGCGCGGTCAGTAGTCCCAGAAGGCCGGCACCCAGCGAAAGTGGTCGCCGTCGACCGCAACCCGGCCGACCGAGGGGAACGGCATGTGCGTGGCGACGAGGAGCTCTTCGTTCGCTGCCAGCTCCCGCAACAGACGCACCCGAACGCGCGCGGCCTCATCGGGATCATGCTCGAAGCCGTTGTGCCAGTCGGGGTGGTCGAATCCGACAGTGAACACGGCATCACCGGCGAATGTCAGCCGATCGCCGCCCGATGCCAGCCGGACCACGCTATGCCCGGGGGTGTGGCCGCCCGTGCGCGTGACCACCACGCCCGGCGCGACCTCGTGCTCGTCCTCGAAGGTGCGCAGCTGGTTGTGGTACTCCTTCGCGAACCGCTTGGCGGTGGCCCGCAACGCGTCCGGGAAACCCGGCGGCATGGAGACCTGGGAGAAATCGGGCGCCTCCCAGAACTTGACCTCGGCGGCGGCGACGTGGATCCGCAGGTCCGGACGCAGCTGATCCCTCACCTCGTCGGCGAGCAGCCCGCCGATGTGGTCCATGTGCATGTGGGTCAGCACCACGTCAGTCACGGATCCGAGATCGATGCCGGCCGCTTCCAGTCGCTTGCTCAATTGCCCGGCCCGCGGCAGGTGCAGATTCGGGTCGGACCCCAGCCCGGCGTCGACGAGAATGGTTTGGCCGCCGCTACGTACCACGACCACGTTCAGCGCCCAGTCGAACGCATCCGGGGGAAGGAACATGTCCTTCAACCAGGCCGCGCGGACGGCCGGGTCGGCATTGTGGGCCAGCATCGCGCCCGGCAGTGTCAGCACGCCATCGCTGATCACCATCACGTCGATCTCGCCGATCTTCAGCGCGTAGCGCGACGGGACCAGCTCGTCTCCCACCGGTTTGCCGGTATCTGCGCTGTTGTGCATGTTCATGTTCGTCTCCTGAGTGTTGCGGATCGTCTGGTTCATCTGAAAGCTCCTGCGCTCTGTCTTGGTGTTCAGTTCTGCAAAAGACCCAGCGTTTGGCTGTGGTGATGGTCTAACGGATCAGCGCTGCGGCTGCCCCAGAGCGATTGCCGTCGCTGTCGAGCAATTGCTGCGAACGTCCAGTGCAAATGCGCGTTCATGGTCGCTCTCCGTTCTGGTGAAGGATGGTTGATTGAGACCGGGTCTCCGTGCGGCCCGGCCACTGTCGACGGAGATCGCGATGCCGGCGATCCCAGGCTCCGTGGTCCCTGGCAGTTGCGCAGTGCGCCTTTGGGCGTATCGGTGCAGCCCGATCTTGATGGCGACCAGCACCGGCGCGGCGAATACAAACAGCAGGGCGACGGCATTGAACGCGGTGTCGAAGGCAATCACGGTGGACTGGCCGATGAGAACGCGGTCCAGCAGGCTGGTCGCGGCGCGGCCGGCCAGCGCGTCCATTCCTCTCGCGGTGAGCATCGCGGCCGTCGTGGTCAGCCGCTCACTGACTGCGGAAGCGCCGGCCGTAAGGTTGGCGCCGAGCACCGTCACATTGCCCACGGTGTGATGCTCGATCAGAGTCTCGAGGCCGGCAACGCCGATTAGGCCGCCCAGCTGCCGGCTGGTATTGAAGAGACCGATGCCGAAGGCGCGGTTGCGTTCGTTGAGGTCGCCGAAGGCGATCAGTGTAATCGACAGGAACAGGAACCCGAGACCAAGGCCGCGCAACAGGATGGCGACCATCATGTCGTGCGCGCCGCTTTCGTTGGTTGAGCCGGACAACATCCACATCGCAACCGTGATCATCAGGATGCCAAAGGGCACCGTGGCGACGGGAGGGACGCGGCGGACCTGCATGAGGAAGGCGGCCACCAGCAACGTGGCGACGAAGAACGCACCGCTCGGCAGCAACAGCAGGCCGGCGTCGGTCGGCCTGAACGCCAGAACCGACATTGCAAAGGCCGGGATCAGGAACGCGCTGCCGAACAATGCGGCGCCCGCGACAAAGCTGACGATGAAGGCGAAGCAAAAATCCTCGCACTCGAACAAGGTGAAGTCGAGCAGGCCCCGGCCCCGGGCCAGCACTTGCCGGCCGAGAAATGCCAGCAATGCGGCAGCTCCGATCGCCGTGAGCGAGAGGATGCCGGGCTCCTCGAACCAGGCCCATCGGCTGCCCTGGTTGAGGACGTAGGTGAAGCAGAACAGCGCGATCGAGATCAGCCCCAGGCCGATCCAGTCGGGCGGGCGGCGCAGTTGCACGACAGGCTTCGGACCGGCGGCGATCAACAGCAGGCCTGCGGCCGCCAGTGCCAGCGGAACGACGCTGAAGAAGATCCACGTCCAGGACCGGCTGTCGATCAGCCAGCCCTGCAGGGCCGGGGCGATCGTCGCGGGAGCGACGACCGATCCGATCGCAAACAAGGCCTGAAGCGTCGGTTGCTGGGATCGTGGATAGGCGTGAAAGATCGCCGCCTGGCCCGCGACAAGCAGGATGCCGCCGGACAGGCCCTGCATGATGCGGAGCACGATCAGCAGATCCAGCTGCGTCGTGACGACCGTCAAGCCGCATGCGGTGCCCATCGCCAGCGTCGAGCCGATGATCAGGCGGCGAAAATCGACACGGTGCACCAGCAGGGGCGCGGCCATGAACCCGATCAGCTTCGAAGCGGTGTATCCGACGTCGAGCCAGGCGAACTCGTCGGGCGTGACATGGACGTCGCCGATGACATAGCCGCGCCCGAGCGACAGCACCGTGCCTGCGATCGCCTCCGTCAGCGTAGCCAGCACGATGCCCGCGACGAACAGGGCTCCCGCCGCAGATTGCGCGCGGCGCGGCGCGGCGGCGATGAGCGCCGTCACGAGCCGCTTCCTCGATCGACGTCGACACGCGCCGACAGGCCCGGCACCAGCCGGCCCGGCAGCTGGTTGCTGGTGAAGCGGATCTTCACCGGGACGCGTTGAACGACCCGAACGAAATTGCCTGTCGCGTTGTCGGAGGGGAGCATGCTGAAGGCGGATCCGCTGCCCGGCGCAAAGCTGTCCACCACGCCCTCAAGCGTCGTGTGCCTGTAGCCGTCGACGACGATGCGCACGCGCTGGCCCGGCCGGATATGCTCGACCTGGGTCTCCTTGAAATTCGCCACGACCCAGACGTCCCTGACCGGAACGATGTCGAGCAGCGAGGTGCCCGGCGCGACCAGGCGGCCGATGCGGACCTGGCGGTTGCCGATGATCCCGTCGACCGGCGCATGAACGATGGTGTTGTCGAGATCGATTTGCGCGAGCTCGCGTGCGGCCTGCGCCTGTGCCACCGCAGCGAGGGCAGCCTCGCGCTGGCTGGCGAGGACGGCGATGCGCTGTCTCTGGGCCTCGATCGTTGCCTCCGCCGCGGAGACCGCCGCTTCGGCTTTCGACAGCGCCGCGTCGCTTTCATCGACCTGGGCCTGGCTGACGGCATTGGTGCGAATGAGTTCGCGGCGACGGTCGGACGCCTTGCGGGCCAGATTCTTCTCGGCCACGCTCGCAAGCCCTTGAGCTTCGGCCTGCCGGATCAGGGCATGCTGAAGCTGGATCTCCGCATCGACATTGGTCAGGCGGGCCCGCGCCGCTTCGACATTGGCGACCGCCTGGGCGAGCCGCGCGCGGTGGTCCCGATCGTCGATTCGGAACAGCACGTCACCCGCCCGGACGGTCTGGTTGTCCTGAATCTCCACCGCGGTGACGTAACCCGCAACCTTTGGCGCGAGCGAGGTCACGTCGCCGCGAATATAGGCGTTGTCGGTCGACGTCTCGCCGGATTGAGCATAGGTAAATCCCGCGGCCACGACCGCGACCGAGGCGAGGCACAGCGACAAGCCGATGGCTCTCTTGTTCAAATGCGCCACGACACCCTCCTGCAACGGCTATGATCACTGATGTCCATGTTCGTGCTCCCGGTTACTGTGCCGTCCACCCGCCATCGATCGAGATCGCCGTCCCGGTGATCTGGTCCGCCGCGGCCGAGCACAGGAAGGCGACCGTGCCGCCGAGTTGCGCGGGAGAGACGAAGTCGAGCGAGGGCTGCTTTTCCGCCAGGAGCTCGTGCGTCGCCTGTTTCTGGCTGATGTGCTTGTCGGCAGCGATGTCACTGATCTGCTTCTCGACCAGGGGCGTGCGCACCCAGCCGGGACAGACTGCGTTGCAGGTGACGCCGCTGCCGGCGGTCTCGAGGCCAACCACCTTGGTGAGGCCGACGAGCCCGTGCTTGGCCGCGACATAAGCGGCCTTGTGCGTCGAGGCGACGAGGCCATGCGCAGAGGCAATGTTGACGATCCGTCCCCAGCGCTGCCGCTTCATCTGCGGCACTGCGGCCGCGATGCCGTGGAATGCCGCCGACAGGTTGATGTCGATGATGGCCTGCCACTTGGCGGGCGGGAATTCCTCCACCGGCGCGGTGAACTGGATGCCGGCATTGTTGACGAGGATGTCGAGGCGCCCGAACGACTTGACGGTTGCCGCGATCAAGCCGCGCACGGCCTCGCCTTTCGACATGTCGGCGCCATCATAGACCACGCGCACGCCATGCTCGCGCGCGACGCCGCTGCGGATCTTCTCGATCTCGCCCGCATCGCCAAAGCCGTTCAACACGATGTCGGCGCCGAGACTTGCGAGCTCTTTCGCAATTCCAAGCCCAATGCCGCTGGTCGACCCGGTGACGATGGCGACCTTATCATTCAACATGGGATTTCCTTTCTGCAGTCGTTCAGTTGCGCGTTGCCGCCCGCTCAGTCGCGGCGATGGATGTCGTGGGTTACGATGCCGAGCTCGGGCGGCGGCGGGTCGAGACGGCGAGGGTTGGAAAGCGTGCGGCGGATATCCTCCAGCCCGCTCTGCCAATGCCTGCGCATCGCGCTCAGCCCGAACTCGTAATCCCTCGAATGGCCCTCGTTGAGCTTGGTCTGATAGATCAGGTGAACGATGTTGTAGGAGCGGTGGCGGGCCATATCCGCGATGGTGCGGACGTCCGGATCCTGCTTCGCCGCCTCCGGCAATCTGTCGATCGTCTCCTGCAGCGCCCGACGCATCTTCTGCATTTGCAGCACCTGGTCGGTCACGGCGCGCGTGCGGCTCGAATACTGAATGTCTTTCTGCCGGCTCGACACTTCCATCATGTCGTAGGGAACGCGGCCCTTGGCCGACCAGAGGTCGACCTGGAACGTCAGCGCGTCGCGCGCGTCGCCGGAGAGCACGCGGGACAGCGGCGTGTTGGAGACGACGCCGCCATCCCAATAGTGCTCGCCGTCGATCTCGACGGCGGGGAATCCCGGCGGCAGGGCGCCGGATGCCACGAAATGCTTCGGTCCAAGCCGGCGTTCGGCGGTGTCGAAATAGGTCAAATTGCCGGTGCGCACGTTGACTGCGCCGACGCTGACGCGCACCTCGCCCGAGTTCAGCCGGTCGAAGTCGACCAGCCGCTCCAAAGTCTGGTGCAGCGGTGCAGTGTCGTAGAAGCTGGTCGCCGCATCGCCCGAGAACGGAGACCAAAGCGGCGACGGGAAGCGCGGCTTGAAAAAGCCGGGCTGGCCCTGGACCAGCGCCCGCATCGCCGCCAGTGCGTTCCGCACCGAGCTGACGTCGAACGCGAAGGGCAGGGCATTGGCCAGCCCCTCGCCGGCCGGCCACTCGATCGAGAAGGCGCAAATGGTTTCCCAGAACTCGCGCAGCCGCTCGACGCGCTTGTCCTCGGGCGAGCCCGCGATGATCGCCGCATTGAGCGCGCCGATCGAAATGCCGGCGAGCCAGTTCGGCCGGATCCCGGCCTCGTGCAGGCCTTCATAGACACCGGCCTGGTAGGCCCCGAGCGCGCCGCCGCCCTGAAGGACCAGCGCAACGACATCGTATGGCAGCGGCTTGATCTGCTGCGCCGAACCGAAGGACTCCCGCGTCACGTTCAACATTGCCAGTACTCCCTGCATTGCGGCTGATCCGGTCAGCCGGCGATCGAGATTTCGGAAACGGGCGCGCGCCGTCGTTCGGACGCGCCCGGCGACAGATAGTCGTGCACGACGCTGCCGAGCCCGAGGGTGAGGTCGGCGACGACATGCTTGGCCGACAACACCTGCAGCACCGGCAGCTCGGCGACGGGTGCAAGCGCATGCGAGCAGAGGTCGAGCGCGGCCGGCCCGGTCCAGGCGCCCTTCACGGTGATGTCCTCGCAATGGAAGCGCACCAGCTCGCAGATGCGCGCCGTGCCGTCGACGTGCGGAATGATCTTGAGCAGGAAATTCGGCGCGGCGAGTTTCTTCGCTTCGGCTGCGGCATCGAGAGCGCGATGCTTGTAGCCCATCGTGCCGGTCGCGATGCGAACGGAGCCGTAGTTCAGCGTCCCGACGAGCGTGTCGATCTCGACCGCGAGCTTCGGCTGCGCCAGCTTCTTGGGGAAGCCCCACAGCTCGCGTCCGCCGGCAATCGGCGGATGATCGTTCAGGAACATTTGATGGACGAAGCTGCCGGCCTGACCCTGGTAACTCACCGGGATGACCTGGCCGCTTTCGGTGTAGTCGCCGAAGCCGGTCGAGTCGGGCATGCGAATGAACTCGTAGTTCACGACCGGCTCGGTGAGCACGAGCGGCTCGGGCACGATTCGGCGCAGCGCTTCGGGATCGGTCCGGTACTGGATGATGAAATATTCGCGGTTGACGAAGCGGTAGGGGCCGGGCGGAAAGGCCGGGTTGGTCAGCGGCATCGCGAATGCGCTGGTGCGCACGGTCTCGTGTTTCATCGGGGTCGAACTCCAAGGTGAATTGGGGTGAGCGGGCCGCGCCTTGCGGGGGGGGCGCAGCCCTTTCGCGTAAGAGCCCTAGAAGAAGCCGCTCACGTCGGTCACACGCTCCGGGTCGGCCGAGGCGAGTGCGGCGGCGCGCTCGGCTTTCGGCGGATAGATCCAGACGGTGTTGATCTCCTGCTTGGTCTTCTTGGCGACGTCGCCGACCATCGTGACCTCGCGCTCCCAGCCGCGCGTGAACAGCGCGCCGGCTCCGCCAAGGTCGAGACAGGTGACGTAGGCCTTCTGGTGGTAGGGCCGGGTCGCAAGGCCGAGCAACTCGGCCGCGGCATTGTTGCCGGCGAAGGCGCCCATCCGTGTGGCGTGCTGGCACGACATCAGCGCGTAATTGCCCTCATCGTCGCAGGCCGCGCGTGCCGCATCGCCGGCCGCGAAGACGCCCTGAACGCCTGTCACCTGCAAGCAGCGATCGACAAGCAAGCGGCCGAAACTGTCGCGCTCGGCGGGAATCTGCGCGGTCAAAGGCGCCGCACGAATGCCGGCCGCCCAGATCACGGTCTCGGTCTCGATGTGCTCGCCGCTCGACAGCGTGACGCCGGATTGGTCGAGCGATGCGACGCCGGCACCGATGCGGGTTTCCACACCGAGCCTGTGAAGGGCGTCCTCGATGGCGGGGCGGGGACCTGCGCCCATGTCGGGCGCGATCGCATTGTTGCGCTCGACGATGATGACGCGAGTCTTCGCGTTCGTGCCGAGGACGTCGCGAAGCCGCGCCGGCATTTCGGTGGCCGCCTCGATGCCGGTGAAGCCGCCGCCGGCGACGACGACCGTGTCGCGCCCGTTGCTGGCCGGACGCTTGGCGAGCCCATGCAGGTGCTTGTCGAGCGCGATGGCGTCGTCGAATGAATCAACGCTGAAGCCATGCTCGGCAAGACCCGGAATGTTCGGACGGAACAGCCGGCTGCCGGTGGTCACGACGAGGCGGTCGTAGGACAGCGTCTTCTTCGTGCCCTTTGCCGTCGCGACCTTTACCATGCAAGATTTGGTGTCGACGGTCTCGGCGATGCCTTGCACATAGGTGACGTCGATGGCCTCGAGCACGTCGAGCAGGGGCGCCGTCAGGGTTTCGGGCTTCGGTTCATAGAGCCGCGGGCGAACCACGAGCGTAGGCTCGGGCGCAACCAGCGCGATCTCCAGCTGGTCTGGCGTAACGCCCTGGATTTCGCGCAGGCGGGCTGCGGAAAGGGCGGCGTACATGCCGGCGAAGCCGGCGCCGATGATCACTAGTCGCATGGGTTTGCTCCTTGGTTTGCGTGGTTCGAAAGTCCGCGCGCGACCGCCGCTGCTCCGTCAAGGGCAGCGTCCGGTGACGGCACGGAGAGATGTAAAGAGATGAAGTGGACCGCTGCGTCTAAGGCGCCATGCAGCGTTGCAGCGGTGAACTCGGCGACCAGCCTTGGCGAAACACGACCGGCCTCGGGCCCCAGTCCTGATAGGGAAGGCCGGAGCCATCCCGGGTCATGATGGACACCAGCGGATGCATCGGGTGCACATAGTGCGCCGGAAGCTCCACCTCCTCGCCCGTCGCCGACGTGAAGCGAACGGCCAGCGAGAGTCCGTACAAGGTTGCGGTGGCAAGGCCTCGGCGGCGCGAGGCGATCACCCGCCGGCTGATGAAGTTTTTCCAGGTCATCTTCGGTCTCCGTCGATTGGTCTGGGCATGATGATGGTCTAGCTGGTCGGACCTGCCGCTGCGCCAGAGCGATTGCCGTGATTGCAGCGCGATTGCTGCTAACGCTTGCGCCTGCGCCAGTCGCTCGGGTTCTCGCGGGTCAGCTTCCGGAAGGCTTTGCGAACGCCCGGTGCTTTCCTTGAACGCACGGCAAAGATGAAAGCGCGACAGGCGCGACACCGGACGCCAGCGCAGCGAATGGCCCGGTGATCGAGAATGAGCTCGTTGAACCTGGAGCGATTGTCGTCAGCGCGTGTGGCGCCTGCGCCAGTCGCTTGGCGTCTCGCCAGTCAGCTTGCGGAACGCCGCCGCGAACGCCGTCTGCGAGGCATAGCCGAGCGCGGCTGCGATCGAGACGACCGGGTCATCGCCGTCGCGCAGCATCTTCATGGCCTGCTCGAGCCGGTGCTGGCGCAGCCAGGCGTGCGGGGACAGGCCGGTGCTTTCCTTGAACGCACGGCAGAAGTGAAAGCGCGACAGACCCGCATCGGATGCCAGCGCATCGAGCGAGACGTCCGCATCGCTGTCCGAGCGCAACCGCTCGATCGCACGAAGCAGGATCTTCGGCGACAGCCCGCCCATGGTCGGCTCGAACGTGGTTGGCGAGCCCGTATGCGCAGCCAGAAGGCGCGTGGCCAGAAGATCCGTCAACTGATGCCGAAACAGCGCGTCGAGGGCTCCATTGCCTTGCAACGTGTCCGCCGCGCTCAGGATCAGTCGGGAGGTAATGGGGTCGGGATGTGCGGTTCGCTCCAGCAGGTCGGCCGGTCCGACCTGGGCTTCGTCGGCAATACGCTTCAGGATTGCGTCGGGAAGATAGAGCTGAACCACATCGACAGGCTTGGGAATATCCCACCTGGAGCTCGATCCTTCCGGGATGATGATCAGGACCCCGGGACGAAACGTGCCGATCGCGACCGATCGCCCCGACCGCCGCTCCATACGCTGCATCACGCCGTTATACGCCATGATCACGTGGTGACTCATGGGCTCGACGACGTCGTGCAGCGGATCATGTCGCCAGTGCGCCAGGCCGGCACCGGAGGCGTCCAGCGCCATGCGAAATGGCTCGGTTCTGAGCACGCGCGCCATCTCCGCACCGGCGGCGCGCCGTTCGGAATGCGAGCTGTCGTCCGGCTGCGCGCCAGGTGCAGGGGGTACGCTCTGCTGCGAGACATCGCGCATGGGAGCAGTGTTTCCGGTCATCGCGTGGCTCCTTCGGATCGCGTCAGGATTCCGATCAGTCGCCCGTATTTGTACGGACCGGCGCGCGTTCTATGCGCTGCGAGGGAGGTCGTATTGCCTGAAGCGACCATGCTTTGCCTGATCCTGCTCCAAGCCGGCGCGCGCTTTCGCAAATGCACGACGGCGGGAGAGAGGAAGGACGCTTCGTGACGAGGTCGAGATGGAGCGGCAGCAATGCGCTCCGCTAAGCCGCCGCGGCGTGCGCCGACAAGAGCTGCTTCAATTTCGCTGCGGGCACGGCTGGGCTGAACAGCCAGCCCTGCATCTGGCTGCATCCGAGCTGGCGCAGCACCTCGCGCTGGGCTTCGGTCTCGACGCCTTCGGCGGTCGTCGCCATGTGGCGGGCGGCAGCCATGTGCACCACGGCCTGCACGATCGGCGAGGAATCCTCGGGTTCGCCGATGTCGCTGATGAAGCTGCGGTCGATCTTGATCTTGTCGAACGGGAAGCGGTGCAGATAGCTCAGCGACGAATAGCCGGTGCCGAAATCGTCGAGCGCGATGCGCACGCCGAGCTCGCGCAGCTGCTGCAGGATCGTCAGCGCCTCCTCGTCGTCGCGGATCAGCACGGTCTCGGTGATCTCGAGCTCGAGCCGTCCGGGCGCCAGACCTGACTCCGCGAGCGCCGCGGCGACCTTGAGCGCCAGCGTCCGCGACCGGAATTGCACCGGCGAGACGTTGACTGCGATGTGAATCTGGCCGGGCCAGGAGGCGGCCTCGAGGCAGGCCTGCCTCAAGACCCATTCGCCGATCTCGCCGATCAGCCCGGTATCTTCCGCCACGGGAATGAAGTCCGCCGGCGAGATCATGCCGCGCTCCGGATGGCGCCAGCGCAGCAGCGCCTCGCAGCCGGTCACGACATTGGCCGCGAGATCGACCAGCGGCTGGTAGTGCACCTCGAACTCGCCGCGAACGAGCGCCTGACGCAGATCGAGCTCGAGCTGACGGCGGAGCCTCGCCTTGGCGTCGTATTCGGGTGCGAAGACGCGGTAGGTGCGGCGCCCTTCCGACTTCGCAGCGTACATTGCAAGATCGGCACGCTTGAGCAGATCGTCGAGATTGTCGCCATGGTCGGGCGCGATCGCGATGCCGATGCTGGCATCGGTCGGGATGACCTGACCCTTGCAATCCACCGGCGCGCGCAACGCCGTGAGGATGGTTTCCGCCAGCGCCGTCAGCTCGGCGGGATCGTTGGTGCCGGCCTTGACGATGGCGAATTCGTCGCCCCCTAACCGGGCGACGAGATCGTTGCCGCTGACGCAGGCGCGCAGGCGCATCGCCACCTGGCGCAGCAGCTCGTCGCCGACTTCATGTCCCAGTGAATCGTTGACGCCCTTGAACTCGTCGACGTCGATATAGAGAATGGCGAACGGTTTGCCCTCGCGGAGCTCGGCAACGCGCCGCTCCAGATGCCCGCGCATCAAGACGCGGTTGGGCAGGTCGGTCAGCGCGTCGTAATGCGCCATATGCGCGATGCGCTCGTCGGCGCGGATGCGGGCGGTGACGTCCTCATGGGTGGCGAGCCAGCCGCCGGCCGCGCCGGGCTGGTTCTTGATCTCGATCAGGCGACCGTCGGCGGTCTCGACGACAGTGTTTTGGGTGCAACCGACACTGCTCAGGATGTCGTCGCAATAGGACGAGACGTCGCCGTGGAACGAGCCGGCGTCATGGCGATGCTGGATCACGTCGCGGAAAGTGGCGCCGGGCTTCACCACATCGGAGGACAAGCCGTACATCTCGATGTAGCGCCGGTTGCAGACGATCAGCCGCTCGTCCTGATCGAACATCAGGAGACCTTGCGTCATCGTGTTCATCGCGGTGTCGAGCCGCTGCTTCTCGAGCGAGAGCCGGTGCGTGACCTGGCGGAAGATCAGGAACAGCGTGAGCACCAGCAGGCCGATCGACAGCACGGCGACGGTGACGAAGAATTTCGTTTGCGTGCGCCAGGTCGCGAGCGTCGCGTCCAGCGACTTGGTCGCGATCACGACCAGCGGCTCGCCGGCGAGGAGGCGCGAGGCGACGATGCGGTCCTTGCCGTCGATCGGGCTTGCGATCTGCATGGAGACGAAGGTGCGCTCGAACACCGCCATCTGCTCCGGCTTGCCGTTGCGAAAGTTCTGCCCGATCATCGCATCGACACGCGGAACGCGGGCCAGCAATTGGCCGTTCTGGTGGTGCATCGCGATCGAGGAGTCCTCGCCGAGCCCGGTCGAGGCGAAGAACGATTCGAGCTGCTCGGGCGCGATCGCGCGCGAGACCAGCCCGAGGAATTCGCCGTGCGGGCCGGACACGCGCCGTGCGAACACGATCGCCGGTCCGTTGCCGATCCGGCCCTGCACGACCTCGATCTCTTCCTGCGCGGCCGGATCGTTCTTGAGGCGGTTGAAATAGCCGCGGTCGGCGACCGAGACGTCGGCGACCGGCCAGCGCCGCGACGAGTTGATCAACATGCCCCTGGAATCGAACAGATTGGCGCCGGCAACGTCGGACCAGCCGCTGGCTTTTGCACGCAGCACCTCGTGCACGGCCAGCGTGCCCATCTCGCTGCGGAAAATGTCGGCGGATTCGATGCCGCGGCTCTCGAGCTCGGCGATGATGCTCTTCTGGAGCACCGCGAAATCCTCGAACTCGCGGTCGAAATGCCGGGCCAGCAGGCGCACGGAGTTTTCAAGGCTGTCGCGGCCGCTCTCGATCGCGTTCTGCCGGAAGCGGTCGACGGTGAGCGCGGTGCCGACGGCCATCGCGGCCATCAGCACGAAGCCGCCGACGATCAGCCACGTCAATGGCGCTCCCCGCCAGCGACGGAGCAGCGCGCGCAAGCGCGCGGTCCATCGGATCGATGTGCCCATGCAGCCCTCCCGTGGGATGCAAGATGCAGCTAAACCGAAAAGACCCCGTTACCATCGAGGGTTAGGGAACTATGAATCGGAGGAAAATCAGTGGGTTGGTTCCCTGGACTCGAAGGCCGACGCGCTCACCGCCGGATTCCCCAGCTCAGGTCTTGTAGGGTGGGCAAAGGCGCGGCAGCGCCGTGCCCACGATCTGTCCATGATGGATGGAGGTGGTGGGCACGCTTCCGCTTTGCCCACCCTACGAAGCTACGAAGCCGTCCTCACCGCTTGATCTCCCATCTCAGCGCTTCCGCATTGCCCTTCGCGAACATCTTGGGCACGTCGAACTTGCCGGTCGTGAGGTCATAACGGCATTTCCAATCCGCCAATCCCTTCACGGCGACGTTCTTCGGATGCTTGTCCATTTCGCCCGACAGCGAGATCACGAGATAACGGTTGTCGGGCCAGTGCACCCCGAGCCAGCGATAGGCTTCTTCCGTGCCTTTTACGAGATTGGCCGAGATGTGGTAGTCGAGCTTCATGTTGTTGGTGTCGGGACGGCTGTGGAAATAGGCCCAGGCGAGGTCGCTGAGTGATTGCTTCGCCGCGCTGACGAAGGCGCCGTTCTCGACATGGTAGAGAAAAAGGTCCTGCGCGCCGGAGCCGGTCTTCTGCATCCGCACCAGCCATTGCGAGTCGCTGGTGAAGCGGAAGCCCGCGCCGTAGCCCTGCTCCGGCTTCAGCTCCGTCATCTGCCCGCCGCGTCGCGCCCAGACCTGCCATTTGACGTCCCAGGCGCCACCGTCCCTCATGTACTGCTCGAGCCTGATGGCGCCGTCGGGCGAGGTGAAGGCGAGCTCGGCATCGTCGGAGAGGACGAAGCCCGGCGGCGGGCCTGAGGCCGCCAGCGCGGGAGAGGCGGCGAGCGTCAGGACGAGCGCCAGCCATTGGGCAAGACGGCGAAATGCGGACACGGGAAAAATTCCTCGAAAATTGCGGCGATGCGGCCTCGGTGATTTGACGCCGGCGGCGTAGCGCCGGTTCATCCCGGGCTCGGCGGGATGGCGGTCTCATCCCATCGACCGTCTTGCTGCCGCAGCCAAATCGGCGCACCTTGCCGCCCTCGGCTGATTTGCCACCCAAGGTTCGTTTCCGATGATGACCGCATCCAAGGCCTTCATTGCTTTCTGCCTGCTCGCGCTGGTCGGCACGGTGCTGGTGATCGGTCCGACCGAGCTGCGCCGTCTGCTGCCGGACGGGACCAAGACTGCCGTCGCCGCCAAGCCGGAGGCCAAGGTCGAGGCCAAGGTCGACCTCAAGCCCGAGCCGAGACCGGAAGCGCCCAAACCGGAACAGCCGAAGCTTGCCGCCGCTACGCCGCCGGCGCCCGCACCAGCGGCGGTCCCGGCGCCCGAGCCGAAGGCCGGCGCGCTGGCCGAGATCCAGAAGCAGGTCACGGCGCTGCCCGATCTCGCGCCCGTCAAGCCGCCGCCGGCGGTCGCCGACACCGGCCCCCGTTTCGACGTCGCCCGGGTCGACGATCACGGCGAGGCGGCGGTGATTGCCGGCCGGGCCGCGCCGGGTGCAAAGGTCGAGCTGCTGCGCGATGGCAAGGCGCTCGATACGGTGGTTGCCGATGCCTCCGGCCAGTTCGTGATGACCCCGGCGCAGCTTCCCTCCGGTTCCTATGAATTGACGCTCCGGGCGAGGGCGCCGGATGGCACGGTCACGCAGTCCAGCCGGACCATGCCGGTGACCATCGCCGAGGCGGCGCCGCCACCCGCGCGCCCGGTGCCGGTCGCGAGGCAAGAGTCGAAGCAAGAGTCGAAGCAGGCCGAGAAGGCAGAGGATAAATCGGATGTCGTGGCGTCGCTGCCGTCGGGCGCGCCGCATCTCGCCGCGACTCCCGACAGGTCCGCCGCCCGGGCGAAATTGACCGGCGCGCCGAAACCCAAGGTCATGGCGCGGGCACCCGCGGCGACGACGGTGGCATCGGCCTCGCCGGCGGACGCGCTCCAGACCGCACCGGCGGAGGCAGGCGGCAACCGCGTGATCTCCCGCGGCGATAGCCTGTGGGCGCTCAGCCGGCTCGCCTACGGTGACGGCGCCCGCTACGCCGTGATCTTCAAGGCCAACCGCGACAAGATCCACAACCCCAATTTGATCTATCCCGGCCAGACATTTGTGATGCCGCAGAAGGCGGAGTGAGCGGCGCGGTCTTTCCTCCCCGTTTGTTACGGGGAGAGGTCAGGGGCCGCCCGCGACGCTTTGCCTTGTGTCCCTTAGGAACAATCGGTTCCCTCGCGCGTCATCTCGATGCGGCGCAGTGCGCGCTTGGCGCTGGGAGGAGGCCGAATTGGTCAGGTCAGCGGTCATGTCGGGACGCATGGGACTGGCGCTGGCCGGCGCGACCCTCCTGATTGCGGCCGTGCTGCTGCCTGCTAGAGCCGAGGCGCAGTTCGGATTGCGCGGCGGTCCGCTCGGCGTTGCGCGTTTCGCCGTCGGCCACGTGATCGGCATGTCGCGACTGCGCCATTCCCGCATGGCGGTGCGGGGTAGTCGATACCGCTCGGCTGCGCTGAGGTCGCAAGATCCGCGCGGCGCCGAGCGCGGGCAGCCTTCCAACCCCTACATCATCCGCGCGGCGCTCACGGCGCAAGCCGCGCTGGCGGGCTGGCACGGCGGCCGCCGCCCGCAAGGCTGGTGGCGCCATCCCGATGGCAGCTATGGCTGGGTCGGCCCGGTGTTCTGGCCGTTCGCGCATGACGACCTCACCAATGCCGTCGTGCTCGGCGATGCGACCAGCCTCTCGCTCTATGGCTATGGCGACATCTATGCCGCGATCTTCGCTCCCTACGCGGCGACCGAGCTCGCGGCCTATGCCGGGCCGCAAGGCCGGCGCGCGCGGAGAATCCCGTCTGCAGAGACGCTTTGCGAGGCCAGTGACACCGGCGGCCTGCCCGTCGAACGCATCGCTGCCGCCGTGCAGCCGAACGAATTGCAGCGCACCGCGCTCGACGAGCTCGCATCCGCCTGGAATGCCGCGCGCGACACCATTCGCGCCGCCTGCCCGGCGCAGGCGCCTGCCACGGCCACCGAGCGCCTCGGCCTGATGCGCGAGCGGATCGAGGCGATGATCAAGGCCACCGACGCCGTCGCGCCGCCGCTTTCGAAGTTCACGGGTCTGCTCGATGACGATCAGAAGGCCCGGCTCAATGCTCTCGCCAACGAGCGTCGCGCCGCGCTTGCCTCGATGCAGCGCAAGGAAACGAACAAGGATACGAACAAGGATGCGCAGGCTTCGAACGCGTGCGACGCCGACAGCGATCCCCGCTATGACGAAAAGCTGCAGCGTCAGTACGAGCAGCTCGTGCAGCAGCAATGGCCTGCGGGCGACATCGCCTCGACGCTCCGTCTCGACGAGACCGCGCGCGCCCGCTTCGAGGTGCTGCAGGACACCACCCTGCGCACCATGGAAACGCTCAGCGCCTGCCCGTCACAGCCCGCCGCGACGCCCCAGGCCCGCCTCACCGCCGCCAAGGCGCGGCTGGAGACGATGCTGCAGGCCGTGAACGGCGTTGCTGACGCGCTCGATGATTTCGAGGCTGACTTGAGCGATGAGCAGAAGGCGGGGTTCGAGGCGATCGGGCCAAAGCGCGGGGCGTGAGCAACTGCTCGAAATGAGGTGACCGGAGCGCGCTTGCACGCGCGCCGGTCGGGTCGGATCTCAGCTGAAGAAATGCCCGCTAGATGCCAGCGAATAGGCCTGCCATTGATGATCGAGCACGACCGTCTCGTGGCTGCCGTTGCTCTGGCTGATGTCGATCACGAGGTCGTTGGCGCCGCCGCGGTGGGCGGTGACGTCGGCCGAATCCTTGACGAGATCGACCAGCGCGGCCATCGACTTCACCACCGTGCCGGAGCCAAAACCCTCGCCGGTGTCGAGCACGGTCGCGGGATGCGCGCCGGATGAGGCAAAGGTGCCGGCCTCGTAGTCGTAGAACACCAGCGCATCGCCCTTGCCAAAGTTGAGGTCGAACACCGTGTCGGTGGCGCGCAGCCCGGCTGCCTGGTCGGTGCCGTTGAAGCGGAACTGATCCGCACCGGCGCCGGCGTAGAGCAGGTCGTTGCCGGCGCCGCCGTTGAGTACGTCGGAATGCAGGCCGCCGATCAGGATGTCGTTGCCGCCCTTGCCGTCGAGGAAGCTGCCGACCGGGCTGAACAGCTTTGCGATCAGCAGATTGTTGCCGTCATTGCCCTCGACCAGATTGTCGGCGACGGCAGTGATCTTGGTGCCGCCATTGCCGTCGGAAGACAGCTGGAAGTTCAGCCCCGAGGCATAGGCGTGCGAGTCGAGCTGCAGCGTGACGGCGCCGGCCTTGCCGCCGGTGATGGTGAGGACGTTGTCGGCCGACAGCGTCGCCTGCGTGGCCTTGCCGATGCCGGCGAGATCGATGGTGTCGCCAACGCCAAAGCCTTCGATGGTGTTGTCGAGATGGCCGTGGTCGAGCGCCGCCTTGTCGATCTTCAGCGTCTGCGCGCCGTTCTCGAAGGTGATGGCGCCGGTACCGGCGGCATCGCGCGCCGCCAGCTCCAGCGTACCGGCATGCAGCGTGGTGCCGCCGGTATAGCTGTTGCTCTGGCTCAGCACCGTGGTGCCGGTGCCGGCCTGGTCGAAGGCGCCGCTGCCGGAGATCGTGGCGTTGAACACGAAGACGTCGGAATGAGTGGACGCGAAGACGCCGTTGTCGGTGACGTTGCCCGCGAGCGAGCCGCCGTCGGCGATCGCAAGCCTGGCGCCCGCATCGATCGTGATGCCGGAGACGAAGGTCGCGGCATCGGTGACGCTCCAATTGCCGCCCTGCACGCCGAGCAGCTCGAAATTCACCGCATGCGCCAGCGTGCCGGAGCCGGTGCCGGCGAGGTTGAACGTATCGGTGCCGTCGCCGCCGTCGATCGCCGCGGTGAAGAGCGCGCCGGTGTAGACGTTCACGATGTCGCCGCCGCCGCCGAGCGCGACGCTGCCGTCGATCAGGCCCTTGTTGGTGAGAATGTCGGCATAGGTGTCGGTGATTGAGATCGCCTCCCCGTTGCCGCCGCGGATCGTGCCTTCGTTATAGATTGTCGTCGGCGCAAAGGCGTTGCCGAGATTGGAATCGTCGACCGTGACGGCTCGCTCGACGCTGTCGATCGTGCCGTAATTCGTGATGCTGCCACCGCCGATCGTGATCGCCTCGGCGAGGATGCCGTCGCTGTGGCCCGTCGTGGTGATCGCACCGGAATTGGTCAGCGCGATCAGGCCGTCGACGTCGATGCCGTCGCCGTCGCTGGTGCCGTCCGCATGTCCGGTGATGAGGCCGGCATTGAGGATCGTCGTGGTGGTCGTGCTCGCGGTGTCCATGTTGATGCCGGAGCCGGCATCGCCGATGATGCTGCCGCCGGCATCGTTGCTGATCGCGATCGGCGCATCGCCGGTGATGCCATGACGCGTGCCCTCGATGGTGGCGCCGGCATGGTTGTGGACGACGCCACCGGCATTGCCCTGGAAGTCGATGCCGTCATTGGTGTCGCCGCTGGCATTGCCGCCGAAGACCTTGCCGTAATTGTCGATCACCATGTCGACGCCGCCGCGGATCGCGTCCGCGTCCGCGGCCTTGATCACGCCGGTGGCCTGGTTCGTGAGGTGGATGGTGCCGCTGGTCGAAGCCAGGTCGGTGAAGTCGATCGCCTGCCCATTGCTGGATCCCGACCCCGTCGACTGGATGGTGCCGGCATTGTCGACGGTGACCGAATAGGTCGCCGTCGTGGTCAGCGTCGCCGCGGTGATGCGCACTGCATCGCCCTGCGACTGGATCACGCCGTCCTGCCCATTGTTCAGCGTGAACGAAGTGATGTTGGTGAGATTGGCGGCGTTGAGGTTGATCGCACGGCTCGCCGAGGCGGTCGCGTCGATCAGCCCGTCATTGCTGATGGTGATGATGCCGGCGCCGGGGCGGATCGCATCATTGCCGGAGGCGCCGATCAGCGCGCCGGTGTGATTGGTGATGTTGACCGTCTGGCTTGCCGAGACGATCGCGGCGAAGTCGAGGGCCTGCCCGCTGGAGCCCGCGACAATGTTGCCGTTCGCGTCCACCGTGCCTGATACGACGGTGCCGGAATTGTCGACTGTAATCGTGCCGCCCGAAAGCGCGGTGTTGATGCGGAATGCGTCATCGCCTGCGAGGAGCTTTGCGCCGGCCTCGTTGGTGAAGGCGAGACTGCCTGATGTGAACGAGCCGCTGGTATCGATGCCGCGCTTGGTCGCGGTGATGGTTCCGGCATTGTCGATCACCACGGTCTGCCCGGCCGCGGCGCCGGTCCAGGTGATGTCGGTGGCGCCAGACAGGGTGCCGCCCGCCTCGATGAGGCCGGTATCTGTGTTGCCGACGGTCTTTGCGGACGTGACGATGGAGCCGCTTGCCACGGTGAACGAAGCCATGATCCCTCCCTGACGTGCCCTGGAAATGCGACGCCGGCCGGCGTCCCGAAATGCGTGTGGGACGAGAGCGGTATCGGGAGGAGATGACGATGGGATGACGCGCTGTGGAGCGCGCCCATTGATCCCTAAAGCATGATCCGGAAAAGTGCGCAGCGGTTTTCCGAAAAGATCATGCTTAAACAACAACCCAAAGCGCGATGGCGATTCATCCTAATCGCATCGCGCTTTAGGCTATCCGCACGCCCAGTCGAACTTCATGTCCCTGAAGTCGAGCTGCGCGTTGCCGGTGCCGAAATTATAGCCGCCGAAATATTCCTCGAACTCGATGTAGAACGGGCTCATCTCCGGCACCGCCTGGCAGGGCCGCATGGTGCCGCCGAGATGGTTGTGGGCGTGGTCCTTGCCCCAGTCGTGCAGGCGGTAATTCTCGGGGCTCGGGACGCCGTCAAAATAGTAGTAGGACTGATAGTCGCTCGGCGGGTTGCGCGGGAAGTGCGGGTCCTGCGGGGGCTTTCCGGCGTTGGGATCGCTCGCGCGCGGCATCAAGGCGATTCCGAGGTTCGCTGTCAGATCGGCGCGCGGAGGGCCCGCGAACATCTTCTGCGCGAAGGGCGGGGCAGCCCCGTAGAAAGCGCTGGCGCCGCCGACATCGAGCCAGCGCGGCCGCTCCGCCGTCGCAAGCGCAAGCGGTGCCGGCGGCGTCGCGAACGCGCCTTCGTACTCGCTCCTAGTCAGCAACAGCGCAGCATATTCGTAGTCGAGGATGTCCGTCATGCGCGACAGACGTGGATGCGATGGCCGCGCCAGCACCGCCTCGCGGATCTCGGGGGTGTCGGTCGCGCCGCCGTCAGTGTGATCAGCCGGGGTGGCGAAGAACGACACCGCGACGATGTCCTCGCCATGTACGCGATAGTCTTCCGGCAGCAGCAGCGTAAAACCGTGCATCAGCGGATAGCCTGTGACCGGATCGAGCGGCCATTGCTCGGACGTGATACCCGGCGGCAGCCCGTAGACCCAGCCGTGATCGCGCGCCCGGTCGGCGGGCCGATCCAGCATCTGCAAATCATAAGCACGCGAAGGCAAGGCAAACGCCACGGGTCGTCTCCGATCAGAGTCGCCTCGCCGTTGAGGCGAGGGTTAGTCGCGGGGAGGTGGGATGTGGTTCGGGGGGAGGCGGGGTGGTGCTATTCTGCTGGTGTTTTGCCCGACGTGTCAAAGGGCCTTGCAACCCTGCGTCTGGTCACCCCTCGTAACTCATTGATCTCAAAGCCCCCGCCTACTGTGCATGGGGTTGTTTTTCAGTTTTTGTTTGGCTCGCTTATCCCCGCATCCGCACCGCCGTGGCATCCACCACGTTCTCCACCTCCTCGCGCCAGCTCAGGATCTCCATGGCGAGCACGGGATGATTGAAGCCCTTGAGCTGGAGATCGTCGAGGGCGCGGGCCTCGGCCCAGGGCTCGACGATGCCGTAGACGCGGCGGCTGACCACGATCTGGTTGGGCTTGGCCTCGCCGCAGAGGCGCGAGGCGAGGTTGGTGACGCTGCCGATCGCGGCATACTCCAGCCGCTGCTCGAAGCCGACCTGGCCGAGCGTGGCATAGCCGACCGCAATGCCGATGCCGAAGCCGAGGCTGTGCCCGCGGTTGCGCCAGCGCTCGGTCAGCGGGCCGATGGTGTCGCGCATTTCCAACGCCATCTTCACGGCGCGCTTGGTGTGGTCCTCGAACTGGATCGGCGCGTTGAACAGGATCATCACGCCGTCGCCGGCATATTTGTCGAGCGTGCCCTCGTATTTGAAGATCAGCTTGCCGAGCGCGGCGTGATATTCGCGCAGCACGTTCATCGCCTCTTCCGGCTCGGTTGCTTCCGTGAACGCGGTGAAGCCGCGCAGGTCGCAGAACACCACGGTCACTTCGCGGCGCTGGCTGGTGAGCAGCCCTTCGGGGCTGTCGGAGGAGGCGATCAGCTGCGCCACCTGCGGCGCCAGGAAGCGCTCGAGCTTGCGGATGCGCTCGATCTCGCCGAGCTGGGTCTTGACGCGTTCCTCCAGCGACTTGTTCCAGTCCTTGAGCTGCTCGGTCTGCTGCTTGAGCTTGTCGGCCTGGTCGCGCACGGTTTCGTTCGCCGCCTCCAGCTCGCGGCCCTTGTGATCGACCTCGGTGAACAGGCGCGCATTGCGCATCGCCAGCACGGCCTGGTTGGCGAAGGTGCGCATCAGGCCGATGATGCTGGGAGCGAACTCGCCGCCGGCGCGGCGCAGCACCACCAGCGAGCCGAGCGTGCCCTGCTGGTCGACCAGCGGCACCACCAGCACCGAATGGAAGCCGGCCGCGATCGCGACCTCGCGCAGCGGCTGCTCGGCGGCATGATCGAGATCGGGAAGTGCGATCGGCTCGCCGCTGGCGGCGGCATCGCTCAGGATGTTCTCGCCTTCGTCGATGGTGACATGGGCGCCGTCGGCGGATTTGTCGATGCCTTCAGCCTCGACCAGGTTGAAGTGGCGCCTCTCGGCATCGAAGCCGTAGATCAGCACCGCATCGGCATGGGTGATCTCGATCGCGCGCGCGGCGATCGTCGGCAGCACGGCGTTGAGATCGAGCGAGGAGGCGACGGCGCGGCCGACCTCTTCCAGCACCTTCAGCTCGTTGATCGACTGCGCGAGATCGCGCGTGCGCTCATCGACCTTGGTCTCCAGGTTCGAATAGGTCTCCTGGATCTGCCCGGCCATGCGGTTGAACTGACCGGCGAGATCTTCCAGCTCGTCGGAGGTGCGCACTTCGATGCGGTGGCTGAAATCGCCCTCGCCGAGCTTGTGTGCGCCGTCGCGCAGCGCCGTGATCGGGATGATCATGCGGCGCGCGAGCAGCGTGCCGGCGAGGATCGCGACCATCAGGCCCATCCCGATCAGAAGCGCGATGCGCACCAGCTGGTCGCGGATCGGCATCAGGGCCTGCGTGGTCGGCTGCTCGAACAGCACGCTCCAGCCGAGCTTCGGCACGGTGCTCGCGGCGCTCATCACCGCATGGCCGTTGAAGTCGGTGCCGGAGGTGTCGGGCTCGTGGCCGGGCGCGATCGCGGCCGCAACCTGCGGCAGCTTCGACAGGTCCTTGCCGACATCGGGCCCTTTCGACGACGTCGCCAGCACGCGGCCGCGCGGATCGACCACATAGGCAAAGGCGGCCTTGCCGACTTGCGCGTCCGACAGGAAGTCGGAGAGGAAGCTGAGATCGATCTCCGCCACGGTGACGCCGGCATTGAAGCCGGAATGCGCCACCGAGATCGACATCAACGGCGTCCGGTCGGCGAACCAGGCCGGCGCATAGCTGACGCCGCGGGCGACGGTGTCGGTGAAGCGCATGTCGCGGGAGAGGTCGGCGTTGCTGCCGGTCGTGGTCGACTGGCGCGAGACGCGCAGCACCTCGCGGCCGTCGCCATTGAGCTGGAACAGCTGGTTGACGACGGAGACCTGGTGCAGCAGCGATGCGTAGTCGGCGCGGCGCTTCTCGAGGGTGTCCTGGCTCGCCCGCGTCACCCAGCTGATCTGGCGATCGAGCTCCGAGATCGACTGCTCGATCCGCCGGGCTGCCGCTTGCGCCTTGTCCTCCAGGCCGTCGGTCAGCTGCGTCCGGGTGGCGCGGTAGGAGATCCAGGTCTCCATCGCGCCGTTGACGGCGAGGACGAACACGACAAGGCCGACGAGGGAGACGACGTATTTGGCGAACAGGCCCTCGCGCAGAAACCGTCTCTTGTCGTTCGCTCCTGCCATCCCGATCCTCTCGCGCCGCCATCGACGCCGGCGCTGCGGGCCGTAGGCCCTTCGGGGCCGTTCTATCACAATTTGGGCCAAAAGACCGCCGCGCGGCGGGGGACCGGCCGGCGTGGTTACTCCCTGTGGACGTCGGGGTGGGTGGAGGGGGGACTGATTGCCGCGGCCTCATCCGTTCGGAGGAAGCCGGGGGCGGGGCGGCTGATGTAAGGGGATTGCCGTGGAGTTCAGCCCGCCCGTCCACCCATCACCGGTTAAAGAGTTGCCGCAGCACGTCGTTCATTGGCTGACTGTCCTGCTGCGCGACCGGCGGGTCCTCGAGGGCCGGGGCGGCGGGCGAGGCCTGCGGGGACGGTGGGGAGGGTGTTGCCGGCAGGCTGCGGCTGCGGCCGGTGCCCGGTGCAGTGCCAGTGCTGCTTCCCGCGCCATTGGAAAGCCCCTGCTGAATCAAATTGCCGATCGCCTCCCCCAGCGGGCCGCCGAGCAGATTGTTCTGGCCCGGCTGCTGGGTTTGCGGATTGGCGTTGCCGGCCGCATTGCCGCCGCCCGGCGCGGTGGTGCCACCGAGGCCAAGGCTGCCCAGAATGTTGCCGAGCCCGGCGCCGTCAGGGCCGAACAGGCCCTTGCCCATCTCGCGCAGCTTGGCATAGGCGGCATCCGGATTGTCCAGCATGCCGGCCATATCAGGATAGATCCGCGGCTGCGACCAGCTGCCCTGGATCATCACGGGAATGCCGAAGCCGACCGGCTCGTTGGCGCGGCCCTGACCTTCAGTCGTCATCACCAGCTTCGGCTCGACGCGAAACCCCATCATCTTGGTGTCGAGCGCGATGGTGCCGGCGCCGGTGACGCGGACCAGCGGCCCGATCAGATTGAGATCGGTCGTCACCGCCTGACCCTTGTCGATGCGGAAGGAGGCCGAGAGCTGCGACAGGTCCGTGCTCTGCTCCTGGCCTTGGTCCTGGTTTCCTTGCCAGCCGGACAGCGTGCCCGATGTCAGCGAGCGGATCATCTGCGCGACGTTGATGCCGCGGATGGCGCCGTCCTGGAAATTGACGAAGGCGGTGCCCTGCATGTTCGCCATCAGCGCGCGCTGGCTGGTGCCCGCGCTGCGCAAGGCGAGCTTGGCCTGCAGCTTGCCGTCGATGCGGTCGAATTCGGCAAGGCCCTGAAGCAGCGGCAGCGCGCGCACGCCGACGAGGTCGGAATGCATGGCAAAGCTCGGCGCGCCGGTGGTCGCATCCAGGATCACCTCGCCCGAGACCTGGCCGCCATAGGCGCCGAGATTGGCGGTGCCGGCCTTCAGCACGCCGCCGGCGAGCTTGCCATCGAGCGCCAGCGGCGCGATGTGCGCATCGCCGATCACGGCCTCGTTCGCGGAAATCCTCACCTGCGCATCGATATAGTTGAGTCCGGACACGTCGATCGGCGCATTGCTCCAGGGTTGCCCGGCCGCGCCATCCGGCGATTTTGCCAGCGGAATCGCCAGCCGCTGGAAGTCGAGATCGACCTTGACCAGGGGCTTGCTCGCAATGTCGACCGAAGCCCAACCGTTGAATGTGCCGTCGCCGAGCCTGCCATTCACACCGTTGATCATCACGACATCGCCGCTCAGCCGCATCTCGGCATGACCTGTGAGTTGAGACTTCAGCACATCGGGCATGTCGATGGCGAAATCCACCGGGATCGTTGGCCGGTCGGCCGGCGGCGCCGGCGTGGTCGCCTTGATGTCGAACTTGGTCGGGTGATCGCCGACGCGCGCGGTGCCGGTGATGTTGACCTTGCGGTCGCGGCCGACGGTCGCGTCGGCGTTGATGGCGCTGATGCGGCCCTCGACACGATCGCGCACGCGCGAGAATGCGACTTCGCCGTCGGTGACCTTGACGCGGTCGATGGACGCGCCGTCGACGTCGAGCGCGACCGGCTTCGACGAGATGCCCGCATTCGGCAGGCGCTCACGCAGCAGCGGCTGGTAGAGCACGGGATGGGTGACGACGAGCTCACTGATCTCAGGGCGGCCCGACCACACGCTGGAGAGCGACATGTCGGCCTGCACGCTGTCGACCGTCAGGCGCGTGATGCCGCTACGATCCCGGGGGTCGGCAAGCGTGAGGTCGTTCAGGGTGACGTTCAGCGTCGGCCACAGGCTGATCTTGGTGGTGCCGTCGATCGACAGACGATAGCCGGTGGCGCTCTCGACGCGCGAGGCGATCGTCGCGGTCAGGAAGCCCGAGGGGATCCCGACCACCAGCAGGAGTGCGATCACGATGATGACGGCGGCCAAAGCCACGCCGGCGAATTTTACTGCTCTCATCTCGACTTTCCAGCGACAGACAATCAGCGTCGAATCCCGCAGATGTCCGTTCTTTGCACCCATCCTTTGCTTTGCGCCGGAGTTTAGCCCCGGACGGGAAGCGGCTCCAAGCGCGTAAAAATAGTCAGGGGGGCTGCAAAATTATGTGACTTATGACACACTTCCCCGGCGCGGTTTTACGCGATCCTGATGTTGAGGGTTTCCAGCGATTTGCCAAGAAAGCTGACCAGGACGTTCACAAGGACATTGAAATGAGCAAGCAGGCCGAATTTGCGGTCATCCTGAAGATGAACGCGATGTTCGCGGATCTCGGTACAGACGAGCTTCAGCGGCTGTCCAACCTCTGTCACACCCAGCATCTGGGGAACGGCGAGGTGCTGTTCCAGAAGGGCGATCCCGGGGATGCGCTGTTCGGCGTGCGCCGCGGCCAGGTCCGCATCGAAACCGGCGCCTCCGACGGCAGCCGGCTGACGTTGAATTTCATGGGGCCGGGCGACCTGTTCGGCGAAGTCGCGGTGCTGGATGGCCAGAACCGCACCGCGGATGCGACCGCGGGCGAGGCCAGCGAATTGTTCGTGCTGCGGCGCGAAGATTTTCTCAGCTTCCTCGAACGCGAGCCGAAGGTCGCGATCAAGATCATCGCACTGCTGTGCCAGCGCATCCGCTGGCAGAGCGAGCGCATGGAGGAATCCATGCTGCAGCCGCTGCCGGTGCGCCTGGCGCGGCGGCTCTGCGCGCTCGCCGCCGATTTCGGCTCCGAGGTGCACATCTCGCAGGAGCAGCTCGGCGTCTTTGTCGGCGCCGCCCGCGAGAGCGTCAACCGCCAGCTGCAGGCCTGGCGCAAGGAAGCGATCCTGGATCTGCAGCGCGGCCGCATCCTGCTGCGGAACATGACCAAGCTGACGGCAATCGCGCGGAACGAGTAGGGACAGCTAAGCTGCTTCCGGCACGTAGTGCAGTGTCAGCAACTCGGATCGTAGGCACGGGGCGACGGCATACGGTCGGCCATCATCGTCGCTGAATTCGACAAGCACCGTCTTGTCGTCGAGTTCTTCGACAATCGTGCCGACGTTTCCTCGCGCTAACCGGTGGTCGGGAAGGTTTGCGAGCAATGCAACGACGTCCAGGGCGCGCGGCGTCCGATCTTGCTTGTTGTTCACTGCACTCATCATAGCACCCAACAGGTGACGAATGTCGGCCGGTCGTCTTCGGCTCGTATGATCCATGCAGTTCTTACCACAGCTTGCTTCCGATGTCGCCTGAGCAGGATATCCATCCGCCAGTGGGCGCCCCAGTGGTCCGTCGCAACTTCGGACGCATCGCCGGAAATTACGGCTTCCATCAGTGCGTCGCGAAGCCACATGGCATCTCCACGCTGAAGGTCTAGCGCGTCACGGAACACTCTTGCCTTATGCCTGCCGCGTGGGTGCGAGGGATTGAGGCAATAATCTTCGATCTTCCGAATATCGACGATCGCATTGGTGCCATTAGGTAAAAGCATCGTCATGTAAGCCGGTTGGCACCTGCGCTCGAACTCTACTCCGCCGCGGGGTGCACGATGTTCTTCGGCGCTGGCCCCGCTTCCGCCGGCGCAGCTGCGTGATGACCGTCCATCCCGGCATCCTCGCTGTGCACGATCAGCCGCTTGGCGAAGCGCCAGATCAGGGCGCCGAAATCGTCCATCACCATGAACATCGCGGGCACGAACACCAGCGACAGGATGGTCGAGAAGATCAGGCCGCCGATCACCGCGAGTGCCATCGGCGAGCGGAATTCGCCGCCGGCGCCGACCGCGAGCGCACTCGGCATCATGCCCGCGGCCATCGCGATCGTGGTCATCACGATCGGGCGGGCGCGCTTCATGCCGGCGTCGATCATCGCCTCGTCGCGCGGCTTGCCGGCGTGAATGGCTTCGATGGCGAATTCCACCAGCATGATCGCGTTCTTGGTGACGATGCCCATCAGCATCAAGATGCCGATCCACACCGGCGTGGTGAGCTGCTTGCCGGTAAGGAGCAGGGCCGCGATCGCGCCGCCGATCGAGAGCGGCAGCGAGAACAGAATCGTGATCGGCTGCAGGAAGGTGCCGAACAGCAGCACCAGCACCGCGTAGACCATCATCAGGCCCGCCGTGATCGCGGTGGCAAAGCCGTCGGACAGTTCGTTCAGGCTCTCGGCATCGCCGGAGGGGGAGACCTTCACGCCCTTCGGCCGGCTCTTCATCACCGGCAGGTCGTAGATCTTCTTGGTGGCGTCGCCGAGCGCGGCGGAACCGACGAGGTCGGCGGCGACGGTCGCCTGCCGCTCACGATCATAGCGGTTGATGCTGGTCGGACCCTGGTCGAGCTTGACGTCGGCGATGACCGAGAGGGGCACGCCGCCCTTTTCGCCGTGCTCGCCGAGCGGGACGCGCAACTGTTCCAGCGTCTTCAGATTGCCGCGGGCGGCATCCTCGAGCTGCACGCGGATCGGCACCAGCCGGTCGCCGACGTCGAATTTGGCGAGCGCGGGTCCGACATCGCCGATGGTGGCGACGCGGATGGTCTGCGACAGGCTTTCGGTCGAAACGCCAAGCCGTGCGGCGAGATCCGCGCGCGGTTCGACGCGCAACTCGGGCCGCTCCAGCGTGGTTTCCGAGATCACGTTGGAGATGGTCGAAATCCGTTTCATCTGTGTCGCGAGCTCACTCGCGAAATTGTTGACGATGTTGGCGTCGACGCCGGTCACGACCAGCGAGATCGCGCGCAGGCCGTTCTCGTCGAGGAACCAGAAGCGGATGTCCGGAATGTTCTCCAGCTCCTGGCTGATCGAGAACTCGAGCTCGCGCTGGGTGATGTCGCGGCTGTCCTTGGGCGTGTAGTTGATGATCAAGGCGGCGCGCCGGACTTCCTGGGTGCCCGGCGGAACGCGCCCGCCGTCGACGAAGATGCTCTTCACCTCCGGCCGTTTGCGCAGGCGCGCGACGATGTCCTCGGTGACCTTTTCGGTATAGGCGAGCTGGGTGCCCGGCGGCAGCTCGAGGGCGAGCAGCGAGCGCGCGCTGTCCTGCGCCGGCAGGAATCCCTGCGGCAGCAGCGTGATGCTCCAAATCGAGGCGGCGAAGACGCCGAAGCCAACCAGCACCGTGATGAAATAGTGCTTCACCGACCAGGCCACGATCCGATGATAGGACCGCAGCACGCGGCCGGGCGGCGGCTCTTCGTGATGGCCATGCTTGAGGAAATAGGCGGCGAGCACCGGCGTGACGAAGCGCGCCGCGAGCAGCGAGAAGAATACCTGCACCGAGACGGTGATGCCGAACTGCTTGAAGAACTGTCCGGCGATGCCCGACATGAAGCTTGCGGGCGCGAAGATCGCGATGATGGTCAGGGAGATCGCGATCACCGCGAGGCCGATCTCGTCGGCGGCTTCGAGGGCGGCACGATAGGGCGATTTGCCCATGTTCATGTGCCGGACGATGTTCTCGATCTCGACGATGGCGTCGTCGACGAGAATACCTGTCGACAGCGTGATGGCGAGGAAGCTGACGAGGTTCAGCGAGAAGCCGAGGAGGTCCATCGCCCAGAACGCCGGGAAGATCGACAGCGGCAGCGAGATTGCGGCAATGATGGTGGCGCGCAGGTCCCGCAGGAACAGCAGCACGATGATGACGGCGAGGATGGCGCCTTCGAACAGGGTGGAGATCGCCGCGTGGTAGTTGCCGTTGGTGTATTCGACCGAGGTGTCAATCACCTTCAGGTCGACGTCGGGATAGGAGGCCTTGAGCGCGTCGACGCGCTTCTGCACGGCCTCTGCCACCTTCACGTCGCTGGCGCCCTTGGAACGCTTGATGCCGAGCGCGACGATCGGCTCGCCGTTAAAACGGGCGAAGGTGCGGCGGTCCGCGATGGTGTCGGTGACGGTGCCGAGATCGTCGAGCCGGACCTCGCCGCCGCCGAACAGCGGGATCATGGTGCCGGCGAGATCGCTCAGCGTCTTGGCGCCGGCGAGCGTGCGGATCGCCTGGTCGTTCTTGCCGATCTCGGCGCGGCCGCCGGCGACGTCGACATTGGTGCCACGCAGGCTCTGGCTGACATTGACGGCGGTCAGGCCCATTGCCTGCAGGCGGTCCGGGTCGAGCGAGACCAGGATCTCGCGCTCGACACCGCCGATGCGCTCGACCTGGGCGACGCCGCGGACACCTTGCAGCGCGCGCTTGACCACGTCGTCGACGAAATAGGAGAGCTGCTCCGGCGTCTTGCCGGGCGAGATCGCGGCATAGGTGACGATCGGCAGGCCGATCACGTCGACGCGCTGGATCAGCGGCTCGGTGACGTTCTGTGGCAGGTTCGAGCGCACGCGCGTCACCGCGTCCTTGACGTCGTTGAGCGCGCGGTCGGTGTTGGTCTCCAGCGCAAACTGGATGGTGGTGACCGACACACCGTCGGTGATCTGTGAGGTGATGTGCCGCACGCCTTCGACGCCGGAGACCGCGTCTTCGACCGTCTTGGTCACCTGCGATTCGAGCTCGGCGGGCGCCGCGCCGAACTGCGAGACCACGACCGAGATCACGGGAATGTCGGCCGAAGGCAGCCGCGTCACCGCGAGCTTGGTGAAGGACACCCAGCCGAGAATCAGGAGGATGATCGAGAAGACGACCGACGGCAGCGGATTACGGATCGACCATGCCGAGATATTGAGAGCCATCAGCGTACCCGCGTGCGATCGAGTTCATCGGCGAACATGGTCTTGATCTGGTCGCCGTCATGGAGCGAAGAGCCGGCGTCGGCCACGACGATTTCGCCGACGTCGAGGCCTTCCAGGATTTCCGTTGCGCTGTCGGACGACAGTCCGACCCGTACCTTGCGCGTCTCGATCGTGTTGCCCTTGACGACCTGAATGGTGAGATGGTCGATCGCGGTCTTGGGGATCGAGACGCCGCAGCTTCGCTTGGCGTCGATCGAGGCGCGGGCGAACACGCCGACCTTCAGCGAGGGATTGTTGGTGACGCTGATGCGGACGCGGCCGAGCTGCGTGGCGCGGTCGATCTCGGGCGCAACCAGCCGAACCCGGCCGATCAAATCGGGCGCGTCGTCGCGGCTGATGCGCACGGTAGCGCCGGAACTGAGCTTGGGCATGTGCACCGCCGGGACCTGAGCGTCGAGCTCGATCTCGTTGTTGACGGCGATGCGGAACATCGGGCCGGCCTGCGGGGATGCGGGCGCGCCGACGATGGTGCGGACTTCGGTGACGAGCCCCGGCGCAGGCGCCTTCAGCGAGACCGGGCCTTGCGGGCCAGGTCGCTGCGGCTGGCCCGGGATCTGCGGCGGCGCGGTCAGGCGCGCCAGCTCCTGGTTGTCGGCGACGACGGTGCCTTCGGTGACCAGGAGGTCGGTGACCCTGGAGCCCTCCTGGTCGGCGATGACCACGGCCTCGCGGCGCGGCACGAAGAAGCCGGTCACCCGCACGAGGTCGGAGAAGCAGGCATTGGTCGACTTCGTCACGATGACGAGCGCCTCGCTCTGCGTCTCCTTCGGCTCGGGGCGCTTGCGATGCTCGAACAGATAATAGCCGACGCCGAGCGCGACGACGAACAGCACGGTGCCGGCAGGCTTGAGATATTCGGAGAGGTTCATCGCCGGATCATCCTGGCCTGGCTCACGGCCGTCCGCGCGAGGCCCATCGAGAGCGTTTCCCTGAAACAAAGCGGCGTCCCGCAAGGCTGCGGGACGCGCTTTGGAAGCGAGACTTTACACCACATCACGACTTGTCACTGCAAAGGATTACGTCGTGCTCACTTCGATGCGGTGGTCTTGTTTTCCATGTTGACGACCTGCACGCGGCGGTTGGCCTCCGCCATCGGTTGGCTCGGGTCCTTCAGCTTGCTCTTGCCGTAGCCGACGGTGACCAGGTCGGTTGCGGAGATGCTGTACTTGTCGACGAGGTAGCGCTTGATCGAATCCGCGCGGCGCTCCGACAGGTCCTGGTTGTAGGCCTCGCCGCCGGCGGCGTCGGTATGGCCGGCGACCACGAAGGTCGAGCCCTTGAGGTCGGGGCTGGTGAGCGCACGGCCCAGCGCCTGCACGGAGGCCATCGATTTGGCACTGATATTGGCCGAGTTGTAGTCGAAGGTGATTTCGAGATCGATATTCGGCTTGTCCTTGGCGACTGAGGCGATTTCCTCGCGCTCGGTCGACGACAGCGAGCGCGTCGAGCGGCCGCGAACGGACTGGATCAGCTTGGTTTCCGCCGCATTCGGCGCGGGATCGGCCTGCGGGGCGATCGAGAGGCCGCGGGTCAGGGGCTTCTTCGGCGCCGGCGCCAGTGCGCGGACGATCTCGTCCTCGGTGACGTTCTTGCTGTTGCTTTCTTCGCCGGCGAAGGCGAACGAGGTCGGCAGCGACAGAGCGGCGCCGATGGTGATAATGGACAGGATCGCGGTCAGTCCCTTTGCAGCCAATCTCATAGCCAGTCCCTCCTGCGCAGCCAGCTTGCGTGCTTCCAATTTCCAGCAATGGGCCTCGGAAAAGACCTGTTGCGACATCCGCCCATTAGTCTTCCTTGGGCTGTTCAAGGTTCGAGGCTTCGACCGCCTCAACCCAAAAAAATATCAACGCACTCCGTAGCTTGCGAACTCCTGAACGATGTTCGGATCCATCGCCTTGGCGTTGGCGATATCGAGCGCGCCTTCCTGGGCGGAGCCGTTGCGCTGCTTGGCGAGGCCGCGGCCATAGAGCGAGGAGGTCAGGCGCGGGTTGATCTTCAGGGCCGCATCGAAATCGGCGATGGCATTCTTAACCGCGCCCGACTTGAGATTGACGAGCCCCCGGCTATCCAGCGCATCGACGAAGTTCGGCCGCAGCCGCAGCGCCTCGTTGCAATCCTTCAGCGCGCCCTGGAGGTCGCCGACCACGGTGCGGGTCCAGCACCGGTTGTTCAGCGCCTCGACGTCCTTCGAGTTGATCCGAAGCGTGTCGTCGAAATCCTTGATGGCGAGGTTGTAGGCGCCCTTGCTGGCATAGACCTGGCCGCGCCGATACAGCGCGTTCACGTCGTCCGGATTGGCGGCGATCTTGGACGTCAGGCCCTTGATCGTGGGATCGTCGGCCAGGGCGGCGGCACTCGGCCCGCTGTCCGTGCTCGGCGCCGGAGCGGCATCATTTGGTTTCACCGGCGGTGGCGGCGGGGGCAGAGCGGCCTCGACTTGCGGCTTCGGGGCCGGCGCGGGAACAGGCGCAGGTGGCGGAGCAGGCGCGGGGGCCGCGGCAGTGTCGGCCGGCTTCGGCGGCGGAGGCGGCGGCGCGGGCGGCGGCGGGTTGTTGGCGGCGACCGGCGGCGGCGCGGGAGGCGCAGGCGGCGTCGCCGGTGCCGGACGCGATCCGCCGGCTCCCGGGCTGAACGAGAAATCTTCGGCCAATGAAGAGGATATCCACGGCACCTGCTCGCCGCGGGAAGCGCGGGTGACGCCCATCTTGGTCCGGTTCAGCGTCTCCTCGGCCATCAGGTCGGGGACGCGGATTTCCTTGAGGAGCTCCTGGACGAACAGGCTGTGATCGCCGCCGGCGTCCGAGACCACCGAGGCCAGCGCCGCCGAATACATCACCAGCGTGCCGTTCGGCGCGATGACCGGGGTCAGGCCGGCCGAGAAGCTGCGGAACCGGCGCTCGAACGGGTTCCGCCTGGAGGCGTCAACCAGCGCGATCTTCACGCCGGCGCCGCGGGTGTTGAGCTCGCCGAGGACGGTCTCAAGGCTGAAACCGTCGCGGCGCACGTCGGATTCCGTCCAGATCTGCGCATCGATCGGCAGCATGTAGCTCTGGCGCGCCGATTGGATGCCGAAGCCGCTGAAGAATACCAGCGCCACCGATCCCGGCTTGATCTTGCCGTAGAGCTTGTCGAAGGCGCGGCGCATGCCGTCGCCGGTCAGATTCTCGCCGATCTCGACCGCAAAGCCGTCGCGCTTGAGCTCGTCGGCGACGTCGCGCGCATCGTTGATCGGTTCCTTCAGCGGGGCGTCCGCATCCGGATATTTGGCGTTGCCAATGACCAGCGCAAAACGGTCCCCGGCCGCAAGCGATGGGGCGGTCGGGACGAGTGAGATGAGCAGGGGCAGAAGAAAAAAGAAGCGAATTTTCATAATCAGCGCGGTCCAGCCAAAAAGGCGCCGTTCCCAGCTTTGCGCCGCGGCGACCTTAACTTACGCTTCCTGCATTATCAAACCGGGGACGGGGGGCGTCAACTACTTGGAGATTCGGCGTTATCGCGACGATTGACCGCAACGTCCGGGCGCGCCGCAAGGGGAATTAAACAGTCTGTCATGTCTGTGCTCGACGTGATCCGGCTCGATCTTGCCGGCGGCACGTTAGGACCTCCATCGCGACGAAAATGTGATTGGTCTCACATTGAAAGGCCTGCCCCGTCGCGCCGCGAGGCGTTTGACCTTTGCAGCGGACAATGGCTTGCTGCGCAGGATCGTCCCGGAAGCCCCACTCAGAAAAGCAAGCAAGAACCATGGGAAACGCCTACGAGATCTACGCCCTGCGCTATGCGACGATGTCGCCGCGCACCCCCAGCATGAACTTTCTGGCGCCCGATCCGCATGACAGCGCGGCGCAGGACCTCGACTATTTCGTCTGGCTGATCCGCGGCGGCGGCCGCGACATTCTGGTCGACACCGGCTTCAATGCCGAGGAGGCGAGCGCGCGGGCGCGCAAGCTGACGCTCAATCCGGTCGATGCACTGGAGCGCTTTGGCGTTGCGGCGTCAAACATTCGCGACGTCATCGTGACGCATCTGCATTACGACCACGCCGGCAATCTCGATCGCTTCCCGAATGCGCGCTTCCATCTGCAGGAGCGCGAGATGGCTTACGCGACCGGCCGCTGCATGTGCAACGGCCTGCTGCGTCATCCATTCTCGGTCGAGCACGTCACGCAGATGGTGCGTCACGTCTATGGCGAGCGCGTCAATTTCTATTCCGGCGACGGCGAAGTCGCGCCCGGCGTCACCGTGCATCGTGTCGGCGGCCATTCCGACGGCTTGCAGGTGGTCAAGGTCGAAACCGCGCGCGGGCCGGTGGTGCTGGCATCCGATGCCGCGCATTACTACGCCAATCTGCAGCGGCGCAGCCCGTTCCCGATCGTCTACAATGTCGGCGACATGGCGCAGGGCTGGGAGACGATCGAGCGTCTCGCCGGCCATGCCGATCGATTCATCCCCGGCCACGATCCGATCGTGACGGAGATCTATCCGCGCGCCAGCGACAAGGTCGAGGCCTGGGCGCTGCACCTGCCGCCGTCGCGGTCGTTTGCGAAGTGACGGCGTAAAGCGAGCGCGACCCCATCGCCGTCACCCTGAGGTGGCCGCTTCTTCAGCGGCCCTCGAAGGGCGACGGCCCGGCTCGATCCGCGCGGTTGCATCTCGGCCGTTCATCCTTCGAGGCTCCTCCCGCGATGCTTCGCATCGCGCGCCTCGCACCTCCAGCGACAACCGCTTCGCGGTTGCGCGGGGATGACGGGGCTGGCGCTACCCGCGGGCGACTCAATCAATACGCCTGCTTGGCGTCGGCCTCTTCGCTGGTCTGGATCAAATCGAGGCTCTGCTCAATCTTGCCGAGCAGCACTGAGAGCTGCTTGCGCTCCTGCGCAGAAAGGCAGGCGAGGATCTCGTCTTCCCGCCGCAGCAATTGCGGGAACAGCTCTTCGTAGAGTGCGCGGCCCTTCTTCGTCAGTTGCAGGCGGAATTCGCGGCGGTCGGCTTCGTTTTCGACCCGCTCGATCAACTCTTGATGCAACAGCGTCGTGACCGCCCGGCTGATGGTCGATTTGTGCGTGCGGGTGCATTGCGAGATGAATTGCGCGCTACAGGCATCGTTGCGGAACCCGAGCGTGGCGATCACGCGCCAGGCTGGAATGTCGAGACCATGCCGTTCCTGATATTCGACCGAGAGCGCGGAACTGACTTCCGCTGCGAGCCGGTTGAGGCGGAACGGGACGAACTTGAACAGGTCGAGCCGTGCCTTTGGCCGCGCTGAAGCCTCATCGGCTTCGCGCGCCTTCAGTGCGATATCGCCAGATGTCCTCGCCAAGGAGAGCGCTCCGAATTCCAGTTGACGGCCGGCCGGCTCCGGTCCAAAATAGTTGCACGTGAGACTATCTAGCAGATCAGTCCTCTCCTGACCAGAGCCGAGGTTAGTGTATGGCGCAGGCCAAGTCGCATCAGGCCAAAGCCCAGTTCGGTTATCGCCGCCATCCCGATCAGGACCGCGCCGCTCAAAGCCCGGCCGAGCATCCGGTCGTGGTCGTCGGCGCCGGCCCGGTCGGGCTGTCGCTCGCGATCGATCTCGCCCAGCGCGGCCAGCGCGTCGTCCTTCTGGATGACGCCGACCGTATCGGCGAGGGCTCCCGCGCGATCTGCTTCTCGAAGAGGTCGCTGGAATATTGGGACCGGCTCGGCGTTGGCGACCGCATGGTCGCCAAGGGCGTGGTGTGGAGCGTTGGCCGGATCTTCCACGGCGACTCCCAGCTCTACCAGTTCAACCTCCTGCCTGAAGACGGCCATAAGCGGCCGGCCTTCATCAACCTCCAGCAATACTACGCCGAGGCCTATCTGGTCGATCGGATCCAGGATCTGCCCGAGATCGACCTGCGCTGGCGCAACAAGGTGACGGCGCTGGAGCAGCGCAACGATTCCGCCCTGTTGACGATCGAAACGCCCGAGGGCGCTTACCGCCTGCACGCGCAATATGTGATCGCCTGCGACGGCGCGCGGTCTTCGCTGCGGCAGATGGTCGGCGCCGAGTTCGCGGGACAGGTGTTCGAGGACCAGTTCCTGATCGCCGACGTCAAGATGACCTCAGAATTCCCGACCGAGCGCTGGTTCTGGTTCGATCCGCCGTTCCATGCGGGACGTTCAGCGCTGCTGCATCGGCAGCCCGACGACGTCTGGCGCATCGATCTCCAGCTTAATCGTTACGCCGACCCCGTCGTCGAGAAGAAGCCGGAGAACGTGCGGCCGCGGATCGCGCGCATGCTCGGTCACGACAAGTTCGAGTTCGAGTGGATCTCGCTGTACAAATTCCAATGCCGGCGGATGGACCGCTTCATCCATGGCCGTGTGATTTTCGCGGGCGATTCCGCGCATCAGGTCTCGCCGTTCGGCGCGCGAGGCGCCAACTCGGGTCTCGAGGACGCCGAAAATCTCTCCTGGAAGCTCGACCGCGTGCTGCGGGGCGCTTCGCCCGCAAGCCTGCTCGAGAGCTATCATCTCGAGCGCAGCCTGGCGGCCGACGAGAATATCCGCGAATCCACCCGCTCGACCGATTTCATGGCACCGAACTCGCATCAGGAAGCGCGGCTGCGCAAGGCGGTGCTGTCGCTCGCCAAGGAGACCGAGTTCGGCAAGCGCATGGTCAATGGCGGACGGTTGTCGGTGCCGTGCAGTTACAATTCGCCGTTGTCGTCGCCGGATGCAGATGCCTGGCGCGCCGGACCGGCTCCCGGCTGCTCGATGCTCGATGCCCCCGTTGCGATGCGTGCGGGCGAGCAGGGTTATTTGACCGATGCAGTCCGGACGGGTGGAACAGACTTTACGCTGCTGTCGTTCAGCAATGGCGCGGCGATCGCTGCGCCCGATGGGGTGAAGGACATCCGCATCGGCGGCGCGGGCGGACTTGCCGATCCCGCGGGCCTCGTTGCAAAGCGCTATGACGCCGAGCCGGGCGCCGCCTATCTGCTTCGGCCCGACGGCTATGTCGCGGCGCGCTTCCGCCATCCGACACGGGCGGCGATCGCGGCGGCCCTGTCGCGGGCGCAAGGCCTGACACAAGGCCTGAATTGAGGTTTTTCATGCCACTGTCCACCAGCTCCAACTTCGCGCGACCCGACGATGCCTTCCGTGCCATCGCCGAGGCGCATCGTGGTCTCACGGAGGAGCAGAGCGCCGATTTAGACGCGGCGCTGGTGCTGATCCTCGCCAACCATATCGGCGACATCGATGTGCTGCGCGAGGCGATCACGCTCGCCAAGCGCCGCATGATCGACGGCCAGCAGCAACAGCAACAACAATGACCCTATGACCTGAAGGACGAATTGATGGCGAAGAACTTCGCATCCACCGGCGACCTCTCCGAGAAGACAATCACCTTCTCCGAGATCGGCACTGATCTCTACGCCTTCACCGCCGAGGGCGATCCGAACACCGCCGTGATCGTCGGCGACGACGGCTGCCTGGTGTTCGACGCGCAGGCAACACCCGCGATGGCGAACAAGGTGATCGAGCGCGTGCGCGCGGTCACCGACAAGCCGATCAAATATGTCGTGCTATCGCACTATCATGCGGTGCGTGTGCTCGGCGCCTCCGCCTACAACGCGCAAGGCATCGTCGCCTCGCAGGAGACGTATCGGCTGATCGAGGAGCGCGGCAAGCAGGATTGGGATTCCGAATATGGCCGCTTCCCGCGGCTGTTCCAGGATGCGCAAAGCATCCCCGGCCTGACTTGGCCGACGCTGACCTTCGAAGGTGAGATGTCGATCTACCTTGGCAAGCGCGAGGTGCGACTGATGCAGCTCGGGGCCGGCCACACCTCCGGCGACATCGTCGCCTGGGTGCCCGATGCCGAGGTGATGTTCTCCGGCGACCTCATCGAATATCACTCGGCCTGCTATTGCGGCGATGCGCATTTGCGCGAATGGCCGCTGACGCTGAACGAGATCCGCAACTTCAATCCCAAGGCGATCGCGCCGGGCCGCGGCGATGCGCTGAAGGGCACAGCGACGGTGCGCGAAGCCATCGCGATGACGCGCGACTTCGTCACCTCGCTCTATGGCGCAGCCGAGATCTCGATCGCGAAGGGGCGTACGCTGAAGGAATCGATGGCGGCAACGCGCGAGGTGATGGATCCGAAATTCCACAGCTTCGCCATCTATGAACACTGCCTGCCGTTCAACGTGTCGCGCGCCTTCGACGAAGCGTCGGGGATCGACGACCCCGTGATCTGGACCGACAAGCGCGACCAGGAAATGTGGGCAGCGCTGCAAGGAGGAGGATAGTCATGAACATCAACACCTCGCCTGATCAGATCATCCGAAGCTCGGCTCAGGTGACGCCGGGCTATATGTCCGGCTTCGGCAACAGCTTTGAGACCGAGGCGCTGCCGGGCGCGTTGCCGATCGGGCGCAACTCGCCGCAGCGCTGCGCCTATGGACTCTACGCCGAGCAACTGTCCGGCTCGCCCTTCACCGCGCCCCGCGGCACCAATGAACGCTCCTGGCTCTATCGTATCCGGCCCTCGGTGAAGCACTCCGGGCGTTTCGAGAAGGTCGATGCCGGCCTGTGGCGTTCGGCGCCGTGCCACGAATACGATTTGCCGATCGCGCAGATGCGCTGGGACCCGACGCCGGTTCCGAAGGAGGAGGTGACCTTCGTTCAGGGCGTGCAGACCATGACGACGGCGGGGGATGTGAATACGCAGGCCGGCATGGCCGCGCACGTCTATCTCATCACCAAGTCGATGGTGGACCAGCATTTCTACAATGCCGATGGCGAGTTGATGTTCGTGCTGCAGCAGGGCAATCTTCGCCTCGTCACCGAGTTCGGCCGCATCGACGCGGAGCCGGGCGAGATCGTGGTGATCCCGCGCGGCGTCAAGTTCCGCGTCGAGATCCCGAACGGGCCGGCACGCGGCTATCTCTGCGAGAACTACGGCGGCGCGTTCACGTTGCCGGAGCGCGGGCCGATCGGCGCCAATTGCCTCGCCAATGCGCGCGACTTCCTCACGCCGGTTGCCCATTACGAGGACAAGGACACGCCGACCGAGCTGTTCGTGAAATGGGGCGGCTCGCTGTTCAAGACCAAATTGCCGCATTCGCCGATCGACGTCGTCGCCTGGCACGGCAATTACGCGCCCTACAAATACGATCTGCGTACCTTCTCGCCCGTCGGTGCGATCGGCTTCGACCATCCCGATCCCTCGATCTTCACGGTGCTGACCTCACCGTCGGAGACGGCGGGCACCGCGAATATCGACTTCGTGATCTTCCCCGAGCGCTGGATGGTGGCCGACAACACCTTCCGTCCGCCCTGGTATCACATGAACATCATGAGCGAGTTCATGGGCCTCATCTACGGCGTCTACGACGCCAAGCCGCAAGGCTTCGTCCCCGGCGGCATGAGCTTGCACAATTGCATGCTGCCGCACGGCCCGGACCGCGACGCCTTCGAGCACGCCAGCAATGGCGAATTGAAGCCGGTGAAGCTGACGGGTACGATGGCCTTCATGTTCGAGACCCGCTATCCGCAACGTGTGACAGCGCACGCGGCGAACGCCCCCACGTTGCAGGACGATTACGCGGACTGCTGGAAGGGCCTGGAAAAGCGGTTCGATCCGAACAAGCCGTAGCTTTCTTCCCCTCTCCCCTTGTGGGAGAGGGTGGCTCGCCGCGAAGCGGCGAGACGAGTGGGGGGTCTGTCTCCACGAGTAAACCTCTCACTTTCGGACACGCGGATAGAACCCCTCATCCGGCGCTTCGCGCCACCTTCTCCCACAAGGGGAGAAGGAAGAAAGAATCGAGCCGAACGTGACAGCCCACCCCAACGACCCCAGCCTCCGTTCCTTCATCGATGTCGATCCTTCTTCCGACTTCCCGATCCAGAATTTGCCTTACGGCGTGTTCTCGACCGCGGCCAATCCGACGCCGCGAGTCGGCGTGGCGATCGGCAACTACGTGCTCGATCTCTGGGAGCTCGAGCAGGATTCCCGGCTCGATGTCGGCCCGCTCGGTGTGTTCTCCGGACCCTCGCTCAATCCCTTCATGGCGCTGGGGTCAAAGGTCTGGGCAAAGACGCGGGCGCGGATCAGCGAGCTTCTGCGCCACGATCATCCGGAGCTGCGCGACAACGAGGAGCTGCGCAAACAGGCTCTCGTACCGATGCGCGATGCGAAGCTGCATCTGCCGTTCGCGGTCTCCGGCTACACCGACTTCTATTCGTCGAAAGAACACGCCACCAATGTCGGCGTGATGTTCCGGGGCAAAGACAACGCGCTGCAGCCGAACTGGCTGCATATGCCGATCGCCTATAACGGACGCGCCTCCACGGTTGTGGTCTCCGGCACCCAGGTGAAGCGCCCGCGGGGACAATTGAAGCCGCCGAATGTCGAGCTGCCGAGCTTCGGGCCCTGCAAGCGGCTCGATTTCGAGCTGGAGATGGGCGTGGTGATTGGCCAGCCCTCAGCCATGGGCGGTATGCTTGGGGAGCAACAAGCCGAGGAGATGATCTTCGGCTTCGTGCTGCTCAACGACTGGAGCGCGCGCGACATCCAGCAATGGGAATATGTGCCGCTAGGCCCGTTCCTCGCAAAAGCCTTCGCGACATCGATCAGCCCGTGGGTGGTGACGCGCGAGGCGCTGGAGCCGTTCCGCCTGAAGGGGCCGGAGCAGCAGCCGGTGCCACTCGACTATCTCAAGCAGGCGCAGCCGCAGAACTACGATATCGCGCTCGACGTCTCCCTGCGCGCCGCCGGCGCCAATGCGCCCGCCAGTATCAGCCGCACCAATTTCAAGTACATGTACTGGTCCTCGGTGCAGCAGCTGATGCACCACGCCTCCAGCGGCTGCGCCATGAATGTCGGCGATCTCCTAGGCAGCGGCACCATCTCCGGCCCGGAGAAGAACCAGCGCGGAAGCTTGCTGGAGATCAGCTGGAACGGCACCGAGCCGGTCGAACTCCCCGGCGGGGCGAAACGGTCGTTCCTGGAGGACGGTGACAGCCTCGTCATGCGCGGCTGGTGCCAGGGCAACGGCTACCGCGTTGGGTTTGGTGAGGTCGAGGGAACGATTCTGGCGACGGAGTGAGCCATTCACTCGGTCTCGTAGGGTGGGCAAAGGCGCGCGTAGCGCCGTGCCCACGCTATGGACATGGTGGGCACGCTTCGCTTTGCCCACCCTACGCGACCTATCGTTTGTCTGGCGGCACATCCTTGATCCGCGCGCAATGCGCCGCGACGTCTTCCACGCTGTACTTCAAATGCACCCGCTTGTCCGAGGGCACCTGCTTGGTCGTGCAGACGCCCGGCCGCCATTCCTGCGTTGGCCTGATCGGGCGCGGCGCAAACCCGCCGCCGCAGTTCGGGCAGACGTTGAACAGCTTCGTATCGACGCAGTCTGCACAGAACGTGCATTCATACGAACAGATCCGTGCATCCGTTGCATCAGGCGGCAGGTCGCAGTCGCAATATTCGCAGTTCGGTCGAAGCTGGAGGGCCATGGCAGAATCTCCGGATTGGTTCTGATCATCGCAGATCGCATGGGCCGCGCGAATGCCGCATTTCCCTCGATTTCAGCCGGCCTTGATCTCCTTGAGCGGCAGCCGCGAACTCTCTTTCAGCCTATCCAGCACGATCGAGGAGCGCACATGCGCGACGCTCTGGTGCGGCATCAGCACGTCGTTGACGAGGTTGGAGAGACCCTTGAGATCGCGCAGCACCGCCTTCAGCACGTAGTCGGCGTCGCCAGTGAGCGAATAGGCTTCCTGGATTTCGTCGATACGGTTCACCAGCGCGCGAAACCGCTTCGAATTATCGGGCGAGTGAGTCGCAAGTCCGACCTGGATGAAGGCGATCACGCCGAAGCCGAGTGCCTCGCTGGAGAGATCGGCGTGATAGCCCGCGATCACCTTCTCCTCCTCCAGCCGCATGCGCCGGCGCGAGCATTGCGAGGCGGAAAGTCCCGCAAGATCGGCGAGCTCCTGGTTGGTGAGGCGGCCATCGTCCTGGAGCGCGCTGAGGATCTTGAGGTCGAAGGTGTCAACCGAAATCATGCGCGTTTTGTCCATTTCATGCACGGATCGTGCACATTATGCCGAAATCGTACCCCATTTGCACGCACTTTGCGGGCCGCATGAAGGATAATTCCTCCCAGCAATCATTCGGGAGAACACCATGGGACCGTTTCCGCACGATGCACCGCCGGCCATTATTAGCGCCGACAATCCGATGGGCACCGACGGGTTCGAGTTCGTCGAATATGCGCATCCCAATCCGGAAGAGCTGCATGCGCTGTTCAAGCTGATGGGCTATGCGCCTGTCGCGCGCCACAAGACCAGGAAGATCACGGTCTATCGCCAGGGCGACATCAACTATCTCGTCAACGAGGAGCCCGGCACCCACGGTTATGAGTTCGTCGCCGCGCATGGACCCTGCGCCCCCTCGATGGCGTTCCGCGTCGTCGATGCGAAGGCGGCCTATGACCGGGCGATCTCGCTCGGTGCGGAGCCTGCGGACGTATCCTCTGCACAGAAGACGCTCGACGTGCCCGCGATCAAGGGCATCGGCGGCAGCCTGCTCTATCTGGTCGATCGCTACGGCGCCAAGGGTTCGGCCTATGACGCAGAGTTCGAATGGCTCGGTGCGCGCGATCCGCGGCCGGTCGGCGCCGGCCTGTTCTATCTTGACCATCTCACCCACAACGTCCACCGCGGCCGCATGGATGTCTGGGCCGGCTTCTACGAGAAGCTGTTCAACTTCCGCCAGATCCGCTTCTTCGACATCGAGGGCCGCGCCTCCGGCCTGTTCTCGCGCGCGCTGACGAGCCCCGACGGCAAGATCCGGATTCCCATCAACGAGGACGCCGGCGATTCCGGCCAGATCGAGGAATATCTGAAGACCTATCGCGGCGAGGGTATCCAGCACATCGCCTGCGGCTGCCGCGACATCTACCGCACCATCGAAGACCTGCGTGACGCCGGCCTGCCGTTCATGCCGCCACCGCCCGACACCTATTTCGAGAAGGTCGATACCCGGCTGCCTGAGCACGGCGAGGATCTCGCGCGCCTCCGGAAGAACGGCATCCTGATCGACGGCGAAGGCGTGGTCGAGGGCGGCCAGACCAAGGTGCTGCTCCAGATCTTCTCGGCCAACGCCATCGGTCCGATCTTCTTCGAGTTCATCGAGCGCAAGGGCGACGACGGGTTCGGCGAGGGCAATTTCAAGGCCCTGTTCGAGTCGATCGAGGAAGATCAGATCCGCCGCGGGGTGTTGAAGGTGGATGCGGCGTAAGGCGCAGCCTTCACGCACGCTGCCGTAGGGTGGGCAAAGCGTCAGCGTGCCCACCACCTTTATCAAATTGCGGGGAGAACGTGGGCACGGCGCAAGAGCGCCTTTGCCCACCCTACGGATTAGCGCGTGGGATTACTTCCCTGCCTTCCAAGCGGCCATCACCGCCCCGATCTCCGCACCTTCCGGCTCGCGCACCGCTGACGGCGTGCGCGAGAAGCGCGGCGCGGGGGCGGGCTGTTTCACGCCGTGGCGTTCGACGAACACGTTGCGGGCGACCATGTGCGGATGCTGCGTGGCCTCCGACATGGTCAGCACCGGCGCGAAGCAGATGTCGGTGCCTTCCATGATCTTGCACCAGTCCTCGCGCGTCTTGCTCTTGAATACGGCCTTCAGCTTCTCTTTCAGCGCCGGCCAGGCCTTGGGGTTCATCTGCGCGTCGAAATCGGTGTCGGTCAGGCCCGCATGCTCGCGGAGCAGCGCGTAGAACTGCGGCTCGATCGAGCCGATCGAGACGAAGTGTCCGCAGGCACATTCATAGACGCCGTAGAAATGCGCGCCGCCGTCGAGGAAGTTCTGGTTGCGCCCCTCGGTCCAGCGTCCCATCGTGGTCATGTCGAAGAAGAACGACATCAGCGATGCCGCGCCGTCGCACATCGCGGCGTCGACGACCTGGCCCTTGCCGGACTTTGAAGCTTCCAGCAGCGCGGCGAGCACGCCGACGACGAGATAGAGCGCGCCGCCGCCGAAATCACCAACGAGATTGAGCGGCGGCACCGGTGCGTCCTTCGTCCCGATGGCGGCAAGCGCGCCGGTGATGGAGATGTAATTGATGTCGTGACCTGCGGCGTTCGCCAGCGGGCCTTCCTGGCCCCAACCGGTCATGCGACCGTAGACCAGCCTGGGGTTGCGCGCGAGCACAACGTCAGGCCCGAGGCCGAGCCGCTCCATCACGCCGGGACGAAAACCCTCGACCAGCGCATCGGCGCTGGCGAGCAGGTCGAGCACTTGCGCAATCGCGGCCTTGTCCTTGAGATCGAGCTCGATCACCTTGCGGCCGCGCCCTGCGACCGACTTCATGCTCTTCTTCGCGCCGATACGGTCGAGCGTGACGACATCGGCGCCCATGTCGGCCAGCATCATGCAGGCGAACGGGCCGGGGCCGATGCCGGCGAATTCGACGATGCGGAAGCCCGACAGCGGGCCGGAGGTGCGGACGGAGGAGCCGTCTGATTTTTCTTGGGCTGGTTTGTCGAGCACGGTTGTTGTTTCCTCGGGTCGCGGGCGGATGCCGGTGGCGCGGCAATCACCTCTGACATTGCTCTTTGGGGCGAGTTAATTGGCTGATTAACTTTTCTCGCCTTCGCGCCAGCGAGGCAAGCGGTTTTCATGCCGCATGGCCAAAATAAAACGGCGCGCACCGAAGTGCGCGCCGCGGAAAATTTGTGTCGAGACGCTAAGTCGCGTCTTTATTCATTTTGAGCATGGTCTGGTCGGAAAACCGCTTCACACTTTTCCGGATCATGCTCAGCTCGCGGCAGCGACCGCGCGTTGTGCCATCACCTTGACGAGGTTGGCGCGGTATTCCGCCGTGCCATGGATGTCGGCCAGCAATCCGTTCGCCGAAATGCTGACGCTGTCGATCGCCGATGGCGACCAGTTCGCCTTCAACGCGGCTTCGATCGCGGGCACCCGCATCACGCCGCTCTGCGAGGCACCGGTCGCGGCCACCCGAACCTCACCCGATTTGGTCTGCGCCACGAACACGCCGGTCAGGGCGAAACGTGAGGCCGGGTGCCGCATCTTCTCATAGCCTGCCTTCGCCGGCACCGGGAATGATACGGCGGTGATGATCTCGCCGTCTTCGAGCGCCGTCGAGAACAGGCCCTGGAAGAAGTCCTGCGCCGCAATCGACCGCTTGTTGGTTTTGACGGTTGCGCCGAGCGCGAGCAGCGCGGCGGGGAAGTCCGCCGCGGGATCGTTGTTGGCAATCGAGCCGCCGATCGTGCCACGATAGCGCACGGCAGGGTCGCCTAGCACCGAGGTGAGATGGGCGATTGCGGGAATCGCCTTCTTCACATCGGCATTCGTCATGATGTCGTAATAGGTCGTGGCTGCCTTGATGGTCAGCGTATCGCCCGACAATTCGACGCCCTGCAGCTCCTTGATCTTGCCGAGGTCGATGACATCCGACGGGCTGGCGAGGCGCTGCTTCATGACTGGCAGCAGCGTCTGGCCGCCGGCCAGAAACTTCGCCTCGCTGCCCTTGGCGAACAGGCTGACGGCCTCGTCGACCGAGGAAGCGCGATGATATTTGGTCTGGTACATCTTCGTTGCTCCCTCTTAGGCCGCATGGATCGTGCGCCACACCCGGTCAGGGGTTGCGGGCATTTCCAGATTGTTCTTGCCGATCGCATCCGTGATCGCGTTGATCACGGCGGCAGAGGCGCCGATCGCGCCGGCCTCACCGCAGCCCTTGATGCCGAGCGGATTGCCCGGGCACAGCGTCGTGGTGTGGGAGAGGTTGAAGGAGGGCACATCGTCGGCGCGCGGCATGGCGTAGTCCATGAACGAGGCCGTGACCGGCTGGCCGCTGGCATCGTAGATCGCATGCTCGAGCAGCGCCTGCCCGATGCCTTGAACAAGGCCGCCATGGACCTGGCCCTCGACGATCATCGGGTTGATCAGCCGGCCGAAATCGTCGGCCGCGACGAAGTTGACGAAGGAGGTCTTGCCGGTGCCGGGATCGACCTCGAGCTCGCAGATATAGGTGCCGGCCGGGAAGGTGAAGTTGGTCGGATCGTAGAAGGCGCTTTCCTTCAGACCCGGCTCCATCCCGTCAGGCAGATTGTGCGCGGTATAGGCCGCGAGCGCGACCATCGGCAGGGCAATCGCCTTGTCGGTGCCGGTGACCTTGAACTCGCCGTTCTCGATGACGATGTCGGCCTCGGAAGCTTCCAGCGCATGCGCCGCAATCTTCTTGGCCTTGGACTCCATCTTCTCCATCGCCTTCAGGATCGCGGTGAGGCCGACGGCCGCCGAGCGCGAGCCGTAAGTGCCCATGCCGAACTGCACCTTGTCGGTGTCGCCATGGACGATCGAAACCTGGCTGATGGGAACGCCGAGGCGCTCCGCGACGAGCTGGCAGAACGTGGTCTCATGACCCTGGCCGTGGCTGTGCGACCCCGTGAGGATCTCGATGGTGCCGACCGGATTGACGCGCACCTCGGCCGATTCCCATAAGCCGACGCCGGCGCCCAGGCTGCCGACCGCCTTCGACGGCGCGATGCCGCAGGCCTCGATGTAGCAGGACACGCCGATGCCGCGCAGCTTGCCGTCGGATTTCGCCTTGGCCTTGCGGGCGGGGAAGCCGGCATAGTCGATCGCCTTCATTGCGGCATCGAGCGAGGCGTTGAAGTCGCCGGTGTCGTAAGCCATGATGACGGGCGTTTGGTGCGGGAACTGGGTGATGAAGTTGGTCCGGCGCAGCTGGGCCGGATCGACCTTGAGCTGCCGCGCCGCTGTTTCCATCAACCGTTCGATCAGATAGCTCGCCTCGGGGCGGCCCGCGCCGCGATAGGCGTCGACCGGCGTGGTGTTGGTGTAGACCCCGATCACCTCGGCATGGATCGCCGGGATGTTGTACTGGCCCGACAGCAGCGTCGCATAGAGATAGGTCGGCACCGAGGACGAGAACAGCGACATGTAGGCGCCAAAATTGGCGTAGGTCTTTACCTTGAGGCCGGTGATCTTGTTGTTGGCGTCAAATGCCAATTCGGCATGGGTCACATGGTCGCGGCCATGCGCGTCGGTGAGGAAGGCCTCGGTGCGGTCGCCAGTCCATTTCACGGGACGGCCGATCTTCTTGGAGGCCCACAGCGCCACCATCTCTTCGGGATAGATGAAGATCTTGGAGCCGAAGCCGCCACCGACGTCGGGCGCGATCACCCGCAGCTTGTGCTCGGGCGCGATGTTGTAGAACGCCGACAGCACGAGGCGGGCGACGTGCGGGTTCTGCGAGGTCGTATAGAGCGTGAAATGCTCTTCCGCCGCGTCGTAATCGGCGATCGCCGCACGCGGCTCCATCGCGTTGGGGGCGAGGCGGTTGTTGGTGACGTCGAGCTTGACGACGTTGGCGGCCTTGGCGAAGGCGGCATCGGTGGCGCCCTCGTCGCCGATCACCCAGTCATAAACCTGGTTGCCGGAGGCCTCGGGATGAAGCTGCGGCGCGCCTGATTTGATCGCGGCCTGCATGTCGGCGACCGCCGGAAGTTCTTCGTAATCGACAACGACCGCTTCCGCCGCATCGCGCGCCAGATTCTTGCTGTCGGCGATCACGACCGCGACGGCCTGACCGACGAAGCGCACCGTCTCCGGCGCCATTGCCGGCCATGCGCCCATCTTCATCGGGCTGCCGTCCTTGGACGTGATGGCCCAGCCGCAAATGAGGTTGCCGACCTTGTCGTCGACGATCTGTTGGCCCGTGAGCACAGCGACCACGCCCGGCATCTTCAGCGCGGCAGAGGAATCGATCCCCTTCACCTTGGCGTGGGCGTGCGGGCTGCGGACGAAATGGGCATGGGTCATGCCCAGCAATTTGATGTCGTCGACGTAGCGGCCCTTGCCGGTAATGAAACGCTTGTCTTCCTTGCGCACGACCCGCGCGCCGATGCCTTCAACACCCATGACTGGTCCTCCCGACCGGAAATTCTATGGCTGCGCCTTCCTTCGAGAGCGGCAGCGGTGATTTGTTCTATCGAGGCGCGCCGCTTTACTCGGCCGCCTGCGAGACCTTCATGCGTCCGGCTGCGTCCAGCACGGCTTTGACGATGTTATGGTAGCCGGTGCAGCGGCAGATATTGCCTTCCAGCTCGCTGCGGACGGTGGCCTCGTCGAGCTGGCCGCCATGGCGCTGCACGATGTCGATCGCCGACATGATCATGCCCGGCGTGCAATAGCCGCATTGAAGGCCATGATTGTCGCGGAAAGCGGCCTGCATCGGGTGCAGCTCGTCGCCCTTGGCGATGCCCTCGATGGTGGTGATGCTGGCGCCGTCGGCCTGGCCCGCCAGCATGGTGCAGGATTTCACCGCCCTGCCGTCCATGTGCACGACACAGGCACCGCACTGGCTGGTGTCGCAGCCGACATGGGTTCCCGTGAGATTGAGGTGATCGCGCAGGAGCTGGACCAGCAGCGTGCGGTCCTCGACGTCGACAGCAACGGCCTTGCCGTTCACTGTCAGTTTGACTGTAGACACGGTGTAGTCCTCCCGGGATTGATTTTGATTGCTTCTAATTAGAGACAGCGACCCGGAACTTTGCAACTAGGATTTTGGTCGCCCGCGTCATGGAAAAGTCATTGATCCTGCCGGGGACACAATGGCTTTGCGACCGCGAGTCGGCGTCCGCGGCCCGGCGGCTGAGGCGGGGGCGAGGGCGATCCCCAGCATATTCTCATTATTAAGGTGCACAGGTTGCGTGGGATGCCAGCCGGCGCCCCCATTCGGTAGGCCTTAGCCGAGGAAGCCGGAGCGCGCGTAGATAGGACGAATTTACCGCCCCTTGACGTTTCTGCCTTAGTTTTACGCATCCGGTCGGGGAGGCGGGCGCCTTCGGATCGCGGCTGTTTGGAATAAATGATGGGGGTGGGAATGTCAGGGCGTATCGCGTCGCCGTCAAAGCGCACAATATTTCCCACTCTCAAGTTCCGCGCCAAGATCATCCTCGGCTTTGCCGTCGTGCTGGCGATCTCCGCCGGCAGCATGGCCTTCTCCTATTTCGGCTTCGAGCGCGTTTCGGAAGGCGTCGGATCCTACCGGAGCAGCGTCTCGGAGGCTGATCTTGCCCGCAATATCGATCGCGAACTGCTCGGCTATCGCTCGGCTGCCCGTTACTTCGTGGTGACCGGGAAGGACGACGACGCCAAGGCGGCGCTGGACGCCGAGGCCAGCCTGAAGAATGCCATCGATCAGGCGATCAAGAATGCCAAGCAGCCGGCGCGGCTGGAGAGCCTCAACAAGCTCGCCAAGGAATTTTCCAACTTCTCGGCGACCTTCGCCAAGATTCTGCAGGCCAAGCGCGACAGCACGCTTCTGGTCCAGAATCAGCTTCAGCGCAACGCCAACCTCCTGAAATACAAGCTGGACGACGTCGGGAATAACGCCTCCGACTCCGAGGCGCAGGCGATCGAATTCGGCACCAAGCAGGTCAACGCCCAATTCCAGACCGCCAGTGCGGCCGCGAGCAATTTCATCCTCAACTCCGACCAAGCCGTTGGAGCAAGTGCGATGGCGCGACTGAAGTTCGTCGAGAACTCGCTCGGCGCGATTTATTCCATGGACGACAAGATCGTCGCCGGCCTGAAGGAGGCCAAAGCGTTTCTTACCGCCTATCGCGAAGCGCTGGAGAAACTGATTGCGCAAGCCAAGCTGGTCGACGACCTCGTCACCGAGATGAGCGGCTCGGCCGGCGCGATCTTTCAGGGCGCCACCGCCATGAAGGCGGACCTTGTCGCCGAACAGCAACGGCTGGAATCGGAGTCGGAAGCGACCATCGGGCAGACCGAGCACCTGGTTCTGATCCTCGCCATTGGCGGTACGCTGCTTGGTGCGGTCCTCGCCTTCCTGCTCGGCACCGGCATCTCGCGTCCGATGATCGCGATGTGCAAGGCGATGCGCGAGCTGGCCTCGGGCAATTTCGACGTCGTGCTGCCGGGCCTTGGCCGCAAGGACGAGATCGGCGAGATGGCCGGTGCGGTCGAGGAGTTCAAGGTTCAAGCCGTTGCAAAGGCCGAACGCGATGCCGCCGCCAGCGAAGTCCAGAACCGGGAGCAGGCCGCAAGCCGGCGCGCCGAGCTGATCCGCTTTGCCGACGATTTCGAGAGCGCGGTCGGCGCCATCGTCTCCAACGTCTCGGCCTCCGCCGTGCAGCTGGAATCGGCGGCCTCCACGCTGACCCGCACCGCCGAGACCACGCAGAGCCTGTCGAGCCAGGTCGCCGGCGTCTCCGAGCAGGCCTCCTCCAACATGCAGTCGGTCGCGACCGCGACGGAAGAGCTCTCGGCCTCGGTCGAGGAGATCGGCCGCCAGGTTCGGGACTCCAGCCGCATCGCCGAGGCCGCCGTGGTTCAGGCCAGGGAGACCGACGGGCGCATCGGCAAGCTCTCGCATGCCGCCCAGCAGATCGGCGAAGTGGTCAAGCTGATCACCGCGATTGCCGAGCAGACCAATCTGCTGGCGCTCAACGCCACCATCGAGGCGGCGCGCGCCGGCGAAGCCGGCCGCGGCTTTGCGGTGGTTGCGAGCGAAGTGAAGTCGCTGGCGAGCCAGACCGCGAAGGCCACCGACGAGATCTCCTCGCACATCACGGGCATGCAGGGCGCCACGGCGGAATCGGTAGCCGCGATCAAGGAGATCGGGGCGACCATCGGCCAGATATCGTCGATCTCGACCTCGATCGCGAGCGCGGTCGAGCAGCAGGGCGCGGCGACCCAGGAGATCGCGCGCAGCGTCCAGACCGTCGCGCAAGGCACCCAGACCGCGGCCACCGATATCGGCGAGGTCAACCGCGGCGCCGCCGAGACCGGTTCGGCCTCGGAGGAGGTGCTGCACTCGGCCAAGACGCTGTCATCCGAAAGCACCCGCCTGCGCGCCGAGCTCGATCGCTTCATGGGGAATATCCGGGCGGCGTAAGGCTTGTTGCGGCGTCACACTCCACTGTCGTCCCGGACTAGCGCGCCCTTGGGCGCGCGCCGATCCGAGACGACAGATTGGCGTGGCGGCCGATTTGTAACGGCGCGGGAAAGCGCCTCCTACATCCCCCGCGTCACCTAACCGTCAGTTGCGCTGCCACAAATTTACCACAGCTTATCCTTTGCCCCGTAACGTGCCGGCGAGTCTGGAAGCGGGCTGCTTCCGGCTGCGCCTGGTTTTCCGCGAATGGAATGGGGTGGGGGAATGTCGGTCAAGTCGAAGTCGCGCCAATCGAAGCTGCCAACGTTGCGTTTTCGTGCAAAAATCATCCTCGGCTTCGTGGCAGTGCTAGCCATCCTCGCCGTCAGTATGGCTTTCGCCTATTTCGGCTTCGAGCGGATCCAAGGCGCCGTCGCCTCCTACCGAACCAGCGTGTCGGAAGCCGACCTCGCCCGGACGGTCGATCGCGAGCTGATCGCCTATCAGGGGCTGGCGCGGGCCTATACCCTGACCGGCGCGGCCGATGACGAGACCGCGGCCAAGGCGGCTGAAGAGAATCTGAGGAGCGCGATCGCGAAGTCGATGGCCGCCACGACCGGTGCCGCCCGCCGTGAGCAGGTCGGCAAGCTCGAGGCCGAGTTCCAGCTCTTTACGAAGGTGTTCGGCGAAATCATCACCCTGACGCGCGAGAACAACAAGATCGCGGCCGATGAGCTCAACAGCGTCGGCAACAAGATCCGCTTCAAGTTCGACGACCTTGCGGATACCGCCGCGCTGGCCGGGCTGGCCTCGGTCCAGACCACGGCCAAGGACATCACCTCGCAATATCTGGCGGTCTCCACCTCGGTCAGCGCCTTCGTCGCCAAGCCGGAGCCGAAGACCGCCGATGGCGTGATCGCGCGGGTCAAATTCCTGGAGACCCTGCTGGTCTCGATCTATGCGAACGACCAGAAGATCACCGACCGCGTGACCGAGATCGGCAACCTCCTGAAGCAATACCGCACCTCCTTCACCAAGCTGTCGGAGAATGTGAAGATCATCGTCAAGCTGAACGGCGATATGACCAAGACGGCGGCAGGCATCCTCAAGCTCTCGGGCGAGCTGCGGTCGGACCTGACTGCCGATCAGCAGCGCATCGAAGCCAGCACCAATGCGACGATCGTGGATACCGAGCGGCTGATGGTGATGTTGGCGCTCGGCGGCCTCGCCATCGGCGCTGTGCTCGCACTGATGCTCGGCAACGGCATCTCGCGTCCGATGATCGCGATGTGCAAGGCCATGCGCGAGCTGGCCTCGGGTAATTTCGACGTGGTGCTGCCGGGCCTTGGCCGCAAGGACGAGATCGGCGAGATGGCCGGCGCGGTCGAGGAGTTCAAGGTCCAGGCCGTCGCAAAAGCCGAGCGCGATGCCGCCGCCAGCGAAGTCCAGAACCGGGAGCAGGCGGCAAGCCGGCGCGCCGAGCTGATCCGCTTTGCGGATGATTTCGAGAGCGCGGTCGGTGCCATCGTCTCCAACGTCTCGGCCTCGGCCGTGCAGCTGGAATCGGCGGCCTCCACGCTGACCCGCACCGCCGAGACCACACAGAGCCTGTCGAGCCAGGTCGCCGGCGTCTCCGAGCAGGCCTCCTCCAACATGCAGTCGGTCGCCACCGCGACAGAAGAGCTCTCCGCCTCGGTCGAGGAGATCGGCCGCCAGGTTCGGGACTCCAGCCGCATCGCCGAGGCCGCCGTGGTTCAGGCCAGGGAGACCGACGGGCGCATCGGCAAGCTCTCGCATGCCGCCCAGCAGATCGGCGAAGTGGTCAAGCTGATCACCGCGATTGCCGAGCAGACCAATCTGCTGGCGCTCAACGCCACCATCGAGGCGGCGCGCGCCGGCGAAGCCGGCCGCGGCTTTGCGGTGGTTGCGAGCGAAGTGAAGTCGCTGGCGAGCCAGACCGCGAAGGCCACCGACGAGATCTCCTCGCACATCACGGGCATGCAGGGCGCCACGGCGGAATCGGTAGCCGCGATCAAGGAGATCGGGGCGACCATCGGCCAGATATCGTCGATCTCGACCTCGATCGCGAGCGCGGTCGAGCAGCAGGGCGCGGCGACCCAGGAGATCGCGCGCAGCGTCCAGACCGTCGCGCAAGGCACCCAGACCGCGGCCACCGATATCGGCGAGGTCAACCGCGGCGCCGCCGAGACCGGCTCGGCCTCGGAGGAGGTGCTGCACTCGGCCAAGACGCTGTCATCCGAAAGCACCCGCCTACGCGCCGAGCTCGATCGCTTCATGGGGAATATCCGGGCGGCGTAGGGCTCGTTGCGGCGTCATACTCCACTGTCGTCCCGGATCGGCGCTCCGTTTGTCCGGGAGGACAGCGGAGCAAGGGACGCCAGCTGCGCTCACCCTCACTCCTTCCCGAACGCCCGCTTCAGCTCCACCTTCGCGCGCTCGAGCCGGGTGCGCTGGGTTTGCGGCAGCGTCTTGCCGGCGCGATTGATGTAGAAGGTCAGCATCGACAGCGCCGAGCGATAGGCGCCAGTCTTGCGGCGTGAGCTGTGCTCTGCCGATCGTTTCAGCGACGTCGCGATACGCTTCGCGCTGGTCAGCTTGAACACACCGCGCTTGAGGTCGAGCGCGTCGCTCTCCTTCGTCACGTGCTGCGACCAGCGCTTCGGCGCAGCACGCTTCGAACTCTTCCGCCCGGTGCTGCGCTTTGCGCTCGTCTTCCTGCGCGCGGCTGTTTTGCGGGATTGTGTCGTCTTTCTGACATGAGCCATGCGTCAACTCCTTGCGGCCCCATCGGAAACCAGCGGCACGAAGGGCCGTTCCCATGGGAACCTGGCCTCGCCGCAGACGTTGTCGTTGGTGGCAGGCGGAATGCCGCACCCCGATGATCGGATCGACCCCGTCCACAACACGTGAGCCGGGGGCACTTCCATTGATCAGACACAACAACCCGATGGCATTGCAGCAAAGCCCAGCGCCGAACTATGCTCCTGTAGTCGCGGCGGCCGCCGCCGATCGCATCGTCGAGACCAGCATTCCCTCGCGCCTCGACGCACTGCCCTGGAGCGGCTTTCACACCCGCGTCGTGCTCGCGCTCGGCATCACCTGGATCCTTGACGGGCTTGAGGTGACGCTTGCCGGTGCGCTCTCGGGCGCGCTGAAACAGAGTTCGTCGCTGCATTTCTCCAACCTCGATCTCGGCATCGCCAATTCCGCCTATCTCGCCGGTGCCGTGCTCGGCGCGCTCGGCTTCGGCTGGCTCACCGACCGCATCGGCCGCAAGAAGCTGTTCTTCATCACGCTGGCGCTCTACCTCTCGGCGACGGCGGCGACTGCTCTGTCATGGAATGTGGCGAGCTACGCGCTGTTTCGTTTTCTCACCGGTGCCGGCATCGGCGGCGAATACACCGCGATCAACTCGACCATCCAGGAGCTGGTGCCGGCGCGCTATCGCGGCTGGACCGATCTCGTCATCAACGGCAGTTTCTGGATCGGTGCCGCGATGGGTGCGGTCGCGGCCATCGTGCTGCTCGATCCCGCTGTGATCGCGCCCGATCTCGGCTGGCGTCTCGCTTATCTGATCGGCGCGACGCTCGGCCTCGTCGTGCTGTTGATGCGGATGTGGATTCCGGAAAGCCCGCGCTGGCTGATGATTCACGGCCGTCCCGAGCAAGCGCATGCCATCGTCGACGAGATCGAGCGCTCGGTGGTCGGACACGGCCAGGATGCGGGCGACGGACGCTTCACGAAGATCCGTCTGAGGATGCGCGACCACACGCCGATCCGCGAGGTCGTCCACACGCTGTTCTCGGTTTACCGGCAGCGCGCGCTGGTCGGCCTCGTTCTGATGAGCGCGCAGGCGTTCTTCTACAACGCGATCTTCTTCACCTTCGCGCTGGTGCTGACCGATTTCTACGGCATCAGTGCCGAAAACGTCGGCTGGTACCTGCTCCCCTTTGCTGCCGGCAATTTCCTCGGGCCGCTGCTGCTTGGCCGGTTGTTCGATACGCTGGGCCGCCGCGCCATGATCATGTTCACCTATGGCATGTCGGGCCTGCTGCTGGCGATCTCGGGCTATCTGTTCTCCATCGGCGTGCTCACCGCGCAGGGGCAGACCGTCGCCTGGATGGTGATCTTCTTCTTTGCCTCGCCGGCTGCGAGCGCGGCCTATCTCACCGTCAGCGAAACCTTTCCGCTTGAAGTTCGTGCGCTGGCGATCGCGGTGTTCTACGCCGTCGGCACCGGTATCGGCGGCGTGATCGGGCCGGCGCTGTTCGGCGCGCTGATCGATACGGGATCACGCACCAGCGTGTTCGCCGGCTATCTGCTGGGGGCAGTCCTGATGATCGCGGCCGCGATCGTGGCGTGGCGCTATGCCGTTTCGGCGGAGCGCAAATCGCTCGAACAAATCGCACGGCCGCTCGCCTTTATGGAGTAGACTGATGAAATCGGAACTTGCAGAAATGGCGTTGGACCAGCAGCCCACCATATTCGACGACGACACGCCCGAAACGGTGCCGGTGCCGCATGCGCTCGTGCCGCATCTCGGTGAGACCGCAATTCTGCTCGACATCGACGGCACCCTGCTCGACCTGATGCCGACCCCGCGTGAGGTGTGGGTGCCGCCGGGACTGTCTGAAACGTTGAAGCATCTGACCGAGCGCACCTCCGGCGCGCTGGCGCTGGTCAGCGGCCGCTCACTCAACGACATCGACCTGATCTTCGCGCCCGACGTGTTTCGCGCCGTCGCCGGCCACGGTGCCGAGATGCGACTGTCGGTCGACAATGAGGCCGATGCCGTGCACGCGCCGCCGCTGGACAAGGAGCTGAAGCGGCGGCTGGCGGCCATCGCCAAGCTCAGCCCGGGTATTCTGCTCGAGGACAAGGGCTATTCGCTCGCTCTGCATTACCGCCTCGCGCCGCACGCGGAGAAAGCGATCTATGAATCCGTCTCGGTGATCCGCGCCGACCTGCCCAATGCGCCGATCGAGGTGCTGCCCGGCAAGTTCGTCTGCGAGATCAAGCATTCCGGATTCACCAAGGCGACCGGCGTGCGTGAACTGATGAAGCGGGAGCCCTTCAAAGGACGGCGTCCGATCTTCATCGGCGACGACGTCACCGATGAAACCGTATTCGCGATCATGCCCGACATGAACGGGCTTGCCTTCTCGGTCGGCCGCCGTGCCATGGGCGTGAACGGCCATTTCGACGCCCCGAACGACGTACGCGCGTTCCTTGCCCGCCTGCTCGATCCAAGGTGAAACCAAGGCAGCGCCACGCCGCCGACATGAAGCTCTTGGAAACGGCGCAGCCGCGCGCCGCAACGCGTGCCGCGCAACATCGCCGCAAAAGCTGTCTTTGCAGTGAAATTCCCGGTTCCCACAAGCGAAACCAGTTCCAACGCGCGCGCCCGATTTTGGTTTCAATTGGTTGAAACGATGATCAGGAACCATATTGATGAACGGCAGTTAAATGGGGTGGAATGAAACAGGAGGGGACGACCTGTGAACTTAGTCGTCGTTTCGAATCGCGTCGCGCGCGGCAAGCCTAACGAGCCCATGACGGGCGGCCTCGCGGCGGCCTTGTTGCCGGTGGTGGAACATTCGGGCGCGATCTGGGTGGGATCTTCGGGCCGGGTGCGTGACGGCCATCAGAAGGAACCGTTCGCCGAGATCGAAGCACTGGGAACGGGCGCGATTGCGACGCTGGATCTGCCGGCAGCGCATTACGGCGGCTATTACGAGGGCTTTGCCAATTCGGCGCTGTGGCCGGCGCTGCATTCGCGCAGCGATCTGATCCGCGTCTCGCGCGAAGATTATGTCAGCTATCGCGAGGTCAACGCCTTCATGGCGCGCGCCTTGATGCGCTTCCGAAAAACCAAGACCGCGTTCTGGGTGCAGGATTATCACTTCCTCGCGCTCGGTGCGGAACTGCGTAATCTCGGCGTCGACGATCCGATCGGCTTCTTTCTGCATACGCCGTGGCCCGTCGCTGCGGTGATGCAAGGCGTGCCCAATCATCGTGAGCTGATCACGGCGATGCTGGCCTACGATCTGCTCGGCTTCCAGACCAATGAGGATTGCCAGAACTTTCTCGGCTATGTCGGCGGCGAGCTCGGCCTCACCATCGAGGACGGCGTTGCGATCTCTCAGCATGGCCGCACCCGCTGCGAGGTATTTCCGATCGGGATCGATGCGGAGAAGTTCGCGGCCTATGCCGCAAAATCGGCATCGCATCCCGATGTGTCGCGGCTGCGGCGCAGCCTCAACGGCGAGCGGCTCGCGATCGGCGTCGATCGCCTCGACTATTCGAAAGGCCTCGTCAACCGCATCAGCGCATTCGACCGGCTGTGGACGGATCAGCCGCAATTTGCGCGCAGCATCTCGCTGCTTCAGATCGCCAATCCCTCGCGCGGCGCGATCGAGGCCTATGGCAATCTCCAGAACGAGGTCGCGCGCCTCGTCACCGACGTTAATGGCCGCCACGGCGAAGTGGATTGGACGCCGATCCGCTATTTGAACAAAGGTTTCAGCCAGGCCGTGCTTGCTGGTCTCTATCGCACAGCGCAGGTCGGCGTGGTGACGCCGCTGCATGACGGCATGAACCTCGTCGCCAAGGAATATGTCGCCGCGCAAAACCCGGCCGATCCCGGCGTGCTGGTGCTGTCGAAGTTCGCGGGCGCAGCCAACGAGCTCGAGACCGCCTTGCTGGTCAATCCGCACGACATCGACGGCATGGCGCGCGCGATCGCGGTCGCGGCCGCAATGCCGCTCACCGAGCGCAAGATGCGCTGGGACGCGATGATGAAGAAGCTGCGCGGCCACACCATCCAGCAATGGTCGGCCGACTTCGTCGCGGAACTGGAGAAGTGCCGGACCGAGAAGGCCGCGGAGGCGCCGCTCGCAGCGCAGCCGCCGCAAGCACTGCGCTGGCTGAGGTCGGCGATATCAGGCGTGCGGTTGATTTAGGATCCTGCGTCATGGCGGGGCTTGTCCCGGCCATCCACGTCACTCCTCGTCCTTAAGAACGTGGATGCCCGGGGCTTCGCCGCGCCGAAGCGGCTTCGGCCGCGCAGGCGGGACAAGCCCGGGCATGACGGCTAGCCGCAAATAACGACATTCAATAACAATACGACACCCCATCCAGGATCGCACACTGCCGCTTGTTCGGCGCATTGGGATCGTCCATCGGCACCATCCCCTTGCCCTGGCCGACGAACACGCCAGGCCCGACATGGACCGAGCTCTTGTTGCCGATGATCACGCTTGGATGCGGCGTCGCGCTGGAGCGCGTGCCGTCCGGCCAGATGATGGCATCGCCGGACAGCACCCCGCGCCGCCCGTCGTTGCAGCTCACATCGACGCCCTGCCGGGTGCAGACCTGGGCCAGGGCCGGCACGGCGAAGACGGGGACAAGGGCCGATATCAGGCTCAGCGCAGTGATGGTCTTGCGGATGGTCATGGCGTCCCCGGTCGTGGTTGGCGTCCTCACGTGAATCGTCGCGCCAGACCCGCCACGGGTTCGGCCGCCAAACGGTTCAAGGCATGTGCGACGCCAGATATTATCGCGTAAATACAACAGGTTGCGGAAAATTCACCCGATTCCCCTTCGATCCCTTGCAAAATCATCGGCGCCCCTTCAAGAGAGGGCGCTCCGGAGAGATGGCCGAGTGGCTTAAGGCGCACGCTTGGAAAGCGTGTGTGCGGGAAACCGTACCGTGGGTTCGAATCCCACTCTCTCCGCCACCCCACCAAAATCGTCTCGTACTTGGAGCTGGAGACAGGCCAGAAACTCGGCCGTTTTCCTGCTTTTCTGCGGGCGGAGAACTCCCATCCTTCATCCAGCAGGGGCCTCGATGAAGCCGGAGAACCGAATTTTCTCCGAATCTTAGAACCCGCAAAATTGGTCTAGTACGGCATTTCTCGGAAAAACAACGGCTTCGTTGCGCGGCGGTTTGGATCTCTCTCGCTCAACCGATGAGAACGAAGGACTCCGATTCTATGCCAATCGATTCGGAATTTGCGGATTCGATCGCCTATGCATTCCGACGGCAGCGGTGCGCTCAGGCACTGAGGTTTCTAACAAAAGCTTGTCAGTGAGTGTGGCCGGGTTCGTTGCTCTTCACCCGCTCTAGGCATCTCCGAAGGGAGCGGATTAGAAGTGCGCGGATTGTTCGTGAATCATTCCGGTCGGCCCAACTTGGCGCCATTCGGCCGAAAGTCTGATCATCCACCGCACAATATCTAGTGGCCGGCACATATATCAACTGTATAGTCTTCCCGAAGACTCAACCAGTTGTTCGGGGCGGGGGATGGAGGGGTACGTCGCGGAGAGCGCCGGGGTAGACCGGCCTTGGCAGGGAGAACTGTGTCAGTTCTTCACGCGTGCCGATATTGCCCGGCTGTGCCTCCAACGGCTCGACCTGCCTCGGAACCTATCGTCCATTCGGCTGCTAGAACCTGCAGCCGGGCAGGGGGCGTTCATTCTACCGCTTATCCCGCGGTTAGTTCGCCACAACCGCAAGCTCCGGCAGCCGGCTGAAGCGCTGGCCGACAATATCCGGGCGTTCGAAATCGACCCCATCGTCGCGGCGGCTTTGCGGCAGCGGTGCGCGAGCGCGTTGCATGAAGCCGGTATCGATAAGGATTCCGCGCGCAAGATCGTGCGTGCCTGGGTCAGGAACGAAGATTTCCTCGAGGCAAATCTCAAGGGCGCGTTCTCGCATGTTGTTGGAAATCCGCCCTACATTCGCTGGGACGCCGTACCGTCGTCCCTACGGGACGCCTATCGAAAGCGATTCGATTCCTTCAAGCAGCGAGCCGATCTTTACATACCCTTCATCGAAAAATCGCTCGAGCTGCTCGCGCCGCGAGGACAACTCGGCTTTCTCTGCCCGGGCACGTGGACCCGCAACGTCTATGGTGGAAGTATTCGCGAGGCGCTCACGTCCCGCGGACACATCAAGTCGATCTCCGACTTCAGCAACATCGACAGCTTTGAAACGCCGGCAGACGCTTACCCGCACTTCTTCGTGTTTCAAAATGGCCGCTCGGGCGCAACCTACATCGCTTCCATGAATACGAGGGGCAAAAGCGCCCGTGTTTCCGCGTCCACGACCCGTCAGTTTGCTCCGTCAAACTCTCCCTTGATTCTCAACGTCGGCGGCGATGTTGCAGCCACTGTACGACGGGCTCGCAACAAGTTTCCGACCTTGGAACAAGCCGGGTGTTTGGTTCGCGTGGGGTCGGCGACCGGTTCAAACGAGACCTTCCTTGTCGATGGCCCAAACGACATTGTCGAGAAGAGCCGTCTCCTACCATTCGTGAATGCCCGATCGATCAAGAATGGCGTTGTGCAGTGGTCAGGAACCAAGATCGTCAATGTCTTTGACCGCTCCGGCAAGCCCGTGGCGCTGACACGATATCCACGTCTTCGCCGGTACTTGTATCGCCACAAGGACGCGCTCAAGGCGCGCGCAAAAGCGAAGAATGCTAAGATTTGGTGGCGATCGATCGATGCGCTTCAACCGGAATGGTATGAGGCTCGCAAGCTGCTGATCGTCGACATTTCGGCTGTACCGGTCATCGGAATCGATCGGAAAGGCTGCTGCGCGGGCGGTGGCGTCTATCAGATCCGAAGCAAAGAATGGCCGCTCCAAGACCTTCTGGTCTTTCTCTCTGCGGGCGTACTGGGACTGTTTGTGGCCGGGATGGCCTCGGGTACGGAAAACAGCTTCCATCGATTCCAGAAAGAACACATTGCCAAGGTCCCACTGCCGCGCTGGCGCAAACTCGACAAGCGCTGGCGCACCGAGTTCAAGGCTGCGCGCAAGCGCGGCGACCGTGACACCATCCTCGATATGATCGCCGTGCTGTACGGGTGCCGCATCGGTACTCTGAAAAAATACGTCGCGCGCGATTGGAAAACACTCTTTGAAAGGTCAGAGACGCAGAGGCTATCGTGAAGCGTTCTCCATGGGAAAGAAAGCAACCCAACCATGCCGAGATTGCCGCGGCGAACGCCGAACGCGCGCGTTCCCTTCTGAGCCGCTTGAGGAAAGTGACCGAGACTGCGCCGGTACAGGTACAGAAAGAAGAACAACGCGTTCCCGAGCCTGCTCCCGCGTCCGCTGCCATTGCCCACGATGACCTTGATTATTCGGTTCTTCAGCAAGAGCCGAACGCCGAGCTCAAACTACTTGTCGATCTGTTCGACAAGGTCGCCGCGGATGATTGTCCTCTCCATTTGAGCGTTGCGTGGCCGCATATTCCGCCCCGCATGATCTTGCCGTGGATGCTTCGCGAAGTCTGCCGCGGGCGCGTGCGCCAAGCATCCCGTACCTTATTTATGAACATGGGCCGTCCGGCTCTCCAGACACTTTCGGGGGTGGTTGCTCGCACATCCCGGTTGCAAGCGCGCGGAGTCTTCAGAAGCGGCATTGATGGGCGCGGCGATGGTGCCGCGCACCCCATTGGGCCAGATGCACACTTTCTGATGTTCCTAGGCGATACCCGCAATTCCAACGTTACTGCCGTGCCCTTGATTTCAATCGTTCCTCATGCCGTGGCCTTGAACGATGACACATTCTGGCGAGATTTCGACGAAAAGACGCTCAAAGGATTTAAGCGGTATTTCGATCTAAGCCGCCTGCAATCGATCCGCTCGCACCTTGACGTTTTGACCTCGGCCCACCGTAGCTCCGGCTTTGCGTTCCTGATGCCGTCGCATTTTGACCAAGCTGCGCGCCGCAAAGCTCTACGATGCTTACCGGGAAATATCGATCTTGTCGTGATCGACATGACGACCCACGCCGTTCGTGGCCGGGATGCAAGCGATCTTTTGAGAGACCTTCTTCACGAGCTGGAGCTGCAGCGGAATCTCACGCCCCGGCGCACGTTGATCGTTACCGATTGCCCGCTCCGCTATTCGTTCCTTCGAAGTGCCGCGGAAAACCGACGCGATGCGGGTCCCCTCGGCACGCGCGTTCAGGTTCATCGGCTCACATGGTCATCGCGCGGCAAAGGCTGGGAGGTTCCAGCTCCCATTCAACCGGCTCCGCCGCCCCAAGTTGTTACGGTCGCATCACAAGAATGCGTCGTCGCGACGAGGATATGGCGGCATTCGCACGAACTTGAACCGGCCAATCCGCTAAGGTCCACACTGATTGATGCCGCCGTGGCGCTGAAGGGCATGGCGCTTACAGCATCAACCGCAGATGAGCTTCTCGCACCTTATGCGGATACACACGATGCCTATCATCGCATAAAACGCGAACGGCATTCGTTCGAGCCACACTTTAACAAGGCACAGGGACTGATCGCGGAAGGGCGCGGCGGACACGCACGCGGCGACATTGAGCGAGATCTGGCTGATGGCCTCTCTCTGGCTTCGGCGCTGCGAACCGGAACGCCGCTTCTCCGCTATCTAAAGCGTTTGCTGGATGAATCGAGCCGTAACGAGGATATCCTCGTGGTTCTCCGCCATCCGGAAGATGCCCAGCAAGCCAACATTCTCTTGCTGGATTACTTGACCGAACCTGGCCGCTTTACGCAAGGCGTGCCGGAACTGCGTGTGACAACATCCAGCCGGTATGCAAGCGAGTTGGTGGCAAGGCATCCGACCTGTGTGGTTTGGGCGGCGTCACCCATCGCCGGTACGCGTGCTTACGTTGGCGACCCGCTCGCTTCCAAGCAGTTTCGATTGCTGGTCGCCGGGCAGGATGTCGTGACCATCGGCCGGATCCTCAAAGTGGTCAATGGCATGCCCGAATACCACGCCTTCCAAGATCGCATTGTGCGTCTCTCCGCTGGCCTGCCACGGGCACCCAAGGAGGTCGGCGACATTTCCATTGCGCTGAAGCTCGATCCCGATCGACCGAGGATTGCTTTGCCGTTTACTGGCCAGGGGTACATGTTACTGGATGGCTATGGCAGGGTCGCCGCAGGACCCGGCACCACGTTTTACGTTCTCGATCCGGTCAGCCAGGAACTCCATCCGCACGAAGCACGGTCTATAGAACTTGGCGATGCAGTCTTCGTGATGTCCGACTCCATACGTGAAGAGATCGAAGCCATCCTGCGCGAGAAGGACGACCGCGGCCGTACGCTCGAACAGGCGATGGTCGATCAATACAAGGCTTACGTGAAGTCCGGCATCGAACGATTGAGCACCCAAGAGGGCAAACGCCCTACGGCGGCTCGCATCCACGAGATGCTGTTCGAAGCGAATCCCGCATTACCCTCTATCGGTAAGCAAGCCGTCGATTACTGGCTGCAAGCGGCCGAGCGCCTTGACGTCGACACGCCTTATGCCGCCAGCGACCCAGCTCATTTTGAAGCCTTCCTGCATTTGATGGGCGCAGGCCTCATGGCCCGGCCCCTCTCAAGTGCCATTCGTATCGTTCGCTCCGCGCTCCAGCGCGACGGACACACCAACCGGGCGCTCTTCGATCGCCTTCTGCTCGATCCTGACAGCCTGATGCACACGCACCGGGTCACCTTCGACAAGCTTCGGGGTCTGCGCAGCGAAGCGTTGGAGAACGTATACCCCGTACTTGAGAAACACCTTGAGAGCAGCACGCGTCACTCGTCGAACTCAGTCCAGGCGGCAGTGTCATGACCGATCTCACCTATCCAGCCACCGGGCAATTGAACCACACGTCAAAAGAGGCGGTGGCGTCGGCCATTCTGCATCAGACGTTTGATCGCCTCCGCGGCGCTGGCGAGTCGGGGCGCATTGTCTATCGCGAGAAGCCGTCGAAGTTACTGCTCACCCAGACCTTATTGCCCCGTCGTAAACCATCGCCCGGCGCGGCAACCTACATGGACAAGGAAGACGTAACGTCGCCTTCACATGTCGGCACCGTTGGCATGACGTTTCAGATTGCCGACCGCCGGGACAGATCGATTGCGGTGTCTCCGAAGGCGTGCATCTATCTCCGGATATTGCCGTCCGTTGAGGATCTCCAGCACCGCTCCGTAGTATTCCGGCTTTCGAAGGATGCGCGCTCCGTCATCATGCGGCACCGGCGCGATGCGCTGCGGGACGCAGAGATCGAGAACCGTGAATTACTGGGTGCTGAAGGTAAGAAGAGCGCTGCCTGGCAAGCCATCAAAGAAGCGGCAACGGAGAGAGCCCAGATAGCCGCGCTCGCCGAACTCCGCATCGGCTCCGCCGTTCTGCGCGAAGTCCCGAAGCGGGAGGCACTTGTTTCCGTGCTTCCCGATTCCGATGAAAGAGGCGCTCACGATGACCCCTCGGTGAGCGATGAGTCGGCATCGGACGACGTCGCCGACGACAGCGCCACAACAGACGGTGACGGCACCGACATTGAGAAATCCGGAAACAATGCCGGAAGCGCCGAAAGCGATACCCTGCGCATCTTTGAGTTCGAGGTTCGACCGGGCGCACCACACCCACCACCCGCCGTTTTAACGGAGCCCGAGCAAATTCCGCAAAAATGGATTCGCGTGCCGGTCAACTTCGGTACCTTGCGCATCGATCTTTCGCGGGACGATGCCGCCATCGAGCAAGCGATTACTGCGTTCAATGGTTCGATGAAGAAGGCGATTGATGATGCCATCGACGCGTGGGCCGCTGATCCAGACGCGGCTTCCGGTGGCCTCCTGTGGGGTTTTCCTGGTGGCCGCGGATCGCATAGCCAACGGGTAACACCCGCCGATGTCGTCGCTTGGCCTAATACCCTCGTGCGGCTGCGCACGAACCGACGATTGGCGCGGCCTAACATTGAACCCGTCCTAGAATACGAGAATCTCGACGACCCGTTGCATCCGCAAGAACGCACGATCCGAATCATCCTCGCCAACGAATCCGAGCTCATTAAAAACGATTACGCGGCCGCACGCGAGACCGACGCAACGCTCTATCAGGTTCAACTCGCCGTCGAGTTCGCGCCCGACCTTCACAAACCTATCCGCCTTGAGCGGATCGAGCCCTCCTATAGGTACAACCGCTATCTCACGCACGACGCCCTCGGCATCAATTGCGGCATCCGGCGCCGCCGGTTCACGGACGCACACGTCCTCGAGACCACACCGCTTCCGATCTACTTCCAACCCCTGACCGAACAATTTGAGACCTCGCCTGGGCCCGTGTTTGACGCCTTGGGCGGTCCGGACGGCGGGCTGCCATTCTTGCGCGAGCTGCTTAAAGCGTATGACCGCTGGCTTTCCGATATCGCTGTATCTAAGCCATATGAGCAGGGCCTCGATATTCAAACCGATGCCGCTGATCTCGCACGTGAAAAGCAGCAGTTTGAAACGGTCGATTTACCCGCCTGGCAGTCTGAGCGGCGCGCCATTGCCCGCGGTGTCGCCATCCTCGAACTAGCAGCGGCATCGGCCGCGAGCGGAAAATCCTACGACTCCGAGGAAGTCCTGCCGTTAACTGCATGGCGTTTCATGAACCAAACGTTCAAGGAATTTTGGTCTCGGAAAAATTCAAAAGTTGCCCAATGGCGTTTGTTTCAAATTGCTTTTGTTTTGGCGCAACTACCTGCCGTCGTATCGCGGCTCGACACTTGGAAGAACAACGAATTCGCGTACGAGCCAAACGACGATCGCGAAGCTACCTTGCTCTACTTCTCTACCGGCGGCGGTAAATCGGAGAGCTTCTTCGGCCTTCTCGTATTCTCGCTGGCGTTTGACCGGCTGCGCGGCAAACTGCGCGGGATCACTGCTGCGGTGCGCTATCCGCTACGCCTCTTAACCAGCCAGCAGGCGTTCCGCCTTTCGCAAGTCTTGGCTGCCGCGCAGCGGGTCCGCTGGAGCTGGAGCCAGCAATCGCAGTCTCTCAAAGGACATGAGTTTGCCATCGGATTTTGGGTTGGCGGAAACAACACCCCGAACAACTCCAGCGCGCGCGGTGTGAGCGAGATACCGCGGCTCGACGACGATTGGGATGAGCTAAATATCCGCAAGGGCGACTATGCGCTCTACCTCAAAAAATGGTCGCGGCTCCCGGCTTGCCCATTTTGCAACGGCTCGTTCGTTGGCAGCGACGGCAAGCGCAAATCCACCGTTGGCCTTCGGCGGTTTCACGAAGGCAGCGAAGAGCGCCTGGCCCATTTCTGCTTCAACAAGGAATGCGAATGGAACCGGCAGCATCAAGCCAAGCACCAGCCCTGGCCGCTGCCTATTCACATTATGGATACGGATATCTATGCCCACACGCCGTGCGTTCTTCTCGGTACCGTGGATAAGCTTGCGCTCATCGGACAAAGTGCTCGGACCATCGCCAGAGTAATGGGCATGTTCGGCTTTCCGGCTTGGCATCACGTCGACACAGGCCGGCTTATTTCGCCGAGCACGCGAGAGCAATTCCGGAAGGGACCGCAGGCGTTCGGGTGCGAAGCCGTATTCCCCTTCTACGGGGATGGAAAGCATCTGCTCCTTGACCCTTATCCCCTCTTGGAGATTCAAGACGAAGCGCATTTGCTCGATGAGTCTCTCGGCACCTTTTCCGGCCTGTTTGAGACCACCTTCCATCACGCGCTGCGCACGCTCGCCCCGCTTTTGGACCGCCCCGGCGCATCGGCGTCTGCCCCTTATCGCGGTCCGCGCATCGTGGCGGCATCCGCCACGGTCACGGAACCCGAGCGTCAAATCGACCAGATCTATCAGCGAAGCGTGCGGTTATTCCCGCAGTCGGGGCCCGATCTCTACGAAAGCTTCTATTCCCGATTGGCCCGGCCCGAAGCGCGAGATAACGCGCGCAAAAACAGCCCGAATGCCGAACACCGGAGCCCCACGCGGCGCCGGTATGCGTCGCTCATGACCAATGGCCGGACGCATACCGCAGCGACGGTGGGCGTCCTGTCGGCATTTCACCTGACGATTTCGGAGTTGCTTACCCGTCTGATCGAAGGCGACGATGCCGCGCGCTGGCAAGTCCGTAATGCGATGGCCGAGGTCCTGCCGGATGACGTCTTCCAACCGAGTCACCGGGGCGCGATCCTTGACCCATCCACGACGCATGCGGAGATCGCGGCTATCATCGATCTCAACAGAATTGCACTCCTTTATGTGACGAACAAGAAGGGCGGCGACAATGTCAAAGCCGCGCTTCAAGATGTCGTTCGGCGCGATCACCGCCTTGCCGGCCTTGGCGAGTTTCCGGGTGTAAAGACGCAACTCATCACGGGCGCCATTGACGCGGGCCTCATTGGCGCCATCGTCAATGAAGCCGCCAGCAAGCCTGCTGTCGGCTCTCCTCTACGAGTCGAGAACGTGCGCGATTCTCTTCGTGGCGTGATCGCGACGTCCGCGATCTCGCACGGCGTCGACGTCGATGAGTTCAACATGATGTTTTTTGCGGGAATGCCGGCGGACATCGCGGAGTATATTCAGGCCTCATCCCGTGTTGGACGAACCCACGTCGGCACGAGCATTTTGATTCCAACCCCGCAGCAGCGGCGCGACCGCTACGTCGTGGAAATCCACGACATCTTCCACCGCTTCCTCGAGCGTATGATTGACGCTGCCCCGGTAGAGCGGTGGGCCGAGAACGCCATCAACCGCACATTGGCGTCGTTTCTGCAGCTGAAACTGTGCGGGGTCGACTACATCACCAACATGAACGGCGCGAGGAGTGCCGCCGACAAGGCTGCGCTTGCGGAGCCCGATAATGTCGGGGAAATCGGAACCCGCTCGCGAAACGACCATATCAACTTGCTTCACGACCTGCGCAAGTTCGTCGTCGACGGCGTGGGCCTCTATCACGCGACGTCGCCGATCAATAAGACGTTCTATGTCGCCCGCATTGAGCAATTGTTCGATAGCGCGACCACCGCTATGGAGCAGTCGAACTGGCGGACCGAGACGTTAGAGACATTCTTCCGCCAACCGGCATGTCCGCTTTCGAAGCCCATGACGAGTCTGCGCGACGTGAACGAAGCTGGAATGCTCGAGGGCGGCTATGGCAGCGGTTCGGACCGCATCAACCGGAGCGATCTTGGGCGGGTCATGTCGGCCTTGATGCGCGGAAACAATGCGTGGACGGCAGGCGAAGCCGGGGAGTAGTGCGAATGGCAAGACGACCCAAGCAAGAGGATGGCGAGGAAGAATTCGCCCGCGGCCCTTCCATGACAAGGTCCCAGGCGCAGATCGCGATGAGCTATGCTCCGGGACAACACTTTACATTCGAGGGCGCAGCCGGCGCTTGCCAAGCTATACCATCACCCGACGCCACCCCCGCAAAGCCGAGCGCCACCACGCGCGTTCAAATCGAAATGCGCATAAACGAAGCAGCTCGTGCGTGGTTCGATAAGGCGATAAGTTGCCGTGAGAACAGTACTCCACCAGCTCCGAGGCCGCTCCCGGAATTCTGCGTGGACGTCTCCCTTCTGGATGCAACACGCCAGCAATACACGTTCCGGCCACAAGCCTTGGTTTATCTGCGCCCTGACCGGATGGGCTACTTACCTTACCCGACCACACTCATTTGCAGCGAGTGTGGTCTGATCGAAGCGACCGAAACGCCACGCCGGATGGGTCAGCGGCTCAGTGAACTCGCTGAAAAGTGCCCTCATCCGAAGCGCCCGGACGATCCCAAAGATTGCTCCTGGGGACAGCTCGACGTGATTTTTGCGCACTGGTCCGGTTCGTGGAAATCCGCGAGCCCAAATATGACAGTATACGATCAGGCATCCCGGCGGCCCATTAAGCGTTACGCGATGTGCGGAAAGTGTGGCAGCCGGCAGTTCGTACTCAACAAAGACCAGGTTGCTCTGTCGAATTGGTCGTTCTCCTGCGCGGCTTGTGGCACGCGCCATCCGGATCCCTGGATCGACAAGTGCGACGAGACTCTCGGCCGGATCGCTGCAAATATCGTTCCCGGCGGCAACATCGCCGGCGAAGCCTCCATGGAGAAGATCAATTACGCGGCGTCGGCCGCTTACTTTGTCAAATCGGATACGTTCATCACTTTCCCGGAAGGTTCCGGCATTGAGGCGTTGGAGCCCGGACAGACCCACCTGCTCCCGCAGGCAATCGAGCGAATGATTGGGCTCGAAGGTGCGGCTCTCAGCGATGATGAGATCAGGACGCAGCTTTTGGAAAAAGGCCGGCATGCCGAAGTAACGGAATTCGACAGCATCCTTCGGCTGGCCGCTGACAGCACGAACGAGCAAGCCCTTACGTTCATCACCGGCATTAAGGCCGAACGGTTGTCGGGCTGGACGAAATCGGGCTGGCTCAACCGCAAGGGCGCGTTACCGAGCTACATTCTCGATAAGCTACATCACCGGCACGAATGGTCCGGCAAATACGATCCGTTCCGTCTAATCGTTGAACACGCCGCTCTTTCGAACACCAAGCTCAAGGGAGATATTGTTTCCGGCCGCGCCAGCTACGTCGATTTTGACAATCCGGATGAATGGCTTGTTCCGCCGTCATCCAACGAAAAAGAGATTATGGTGACTTCGGCACACGAGGCGCAGCGCCAGCTCGGGCTGACACGCGCCGGCCTCATTACGAAGTTCGATCTGTGCAAGTTCAGCTATGGCTATTCGCGCGTCGAGAACGGCCCCAAGGTCTTGAAGCACGACCGTATGATGCCCGTGCGCCTGAATCTGTTTCCCAAGGTGCGCGCAGGCCACGAACCGTTGCATCCGGTCTATGTGCTCGAGCAGTCCAACGAAGCCTACTATTTCAAGCTCGACGAGGAGCTCGTCCGGGCATGGCTCCGCCAATCCGAGTTGGGCTGCGCGGATGCGGCGCTGCTCGACGATTTCAGCGGCAACTTTGCCGCGGCCATGCTTGGTTCCGCTAAGGTAATGAGCGGCTATCTCGAGGAGCATGAACGGAAATCCGGTCCGACCATATACTCGATGACCTACGCACTGCTGCACTCTTACTCCCACTATGTCATGCAGGGCATCCAACAGTTTTCCGGTCTCGATCTTGGCTCGATGGGCGAGTACATTTTTCCGTGCGATCTGGCGTTTGTCGTCTATCGCAATGGAATGACGCTCGATCTCGGCGATCTCTCCGCGCTCTGGCGAAATCATTATCAAGCGTTCTTGTCTTACCTACGAAACTTTCCGACGTCTCTCGGCTGTAATCTGGGAAATCTTTGCATGACTAAAGGAGGTGCCTGTCCAGATTGTATTATGATTCCGGAAGTCATCTGCCTGACGGCGAACAAATACCTCAGCCGGTCAACACTGATCGGACGGGGGCGGCCTGATTTTCTCTCAGGTGAGGAGCGGATCAAAGGCTATTTGCAATTCGCGCTCGAAAATGCCCGTGCTGCGAAATGATCAAATAGCCTCTGAACTGCTGGTGGACCTGCATTCTCTTGCAGGCCAAGCGGCCCGTATTCTGCAGTATTTAAGCCAGACGCCGACTTCTATTTCCGGCTCGGACGCAGAGCTCGCCGGGCGCGTCGGAGGCGTATCGGCGCAACAAGTAGCTCTCGTGAAGCGGTCGCTTCTGCGAACGGGTGTTGCTGTAGAAAACGGATTCGCTTTGCGAATCGTTGCGCATCCAGGTCAGTTGGCGCGCTTTGCGGCAAACTTGGACGGCGTTTCGATTTATCTCCGGAGCCACAAAGACGCGGATGCCGTGCGGGTTGTCATAACTGAACCGGGCAATAACAGTGCTTTGCGACGAGAAATCAATCGCAGAGGCTTGCCGCCACGCCTATTTCAAACGCGTGACGCGTTTCTGAATCTGGCGCACGGTACAGAGCGCGTGCTGACCGTGTTGGCGCCGTTCCTCGATGATGCCGGCTGCGAATTTCTCATCGACCTATATTCGGCCTGCCGACCGGGCGCCGCCAAAGAACTCATCTGCCGTCCCTTGAATGAACCCCATTGTGGCGACGCCTTCCGCAGACGCGAGAAAGAGTTCAAGCGCCTTGCTGTAGCGGTCTATGAATATGCATTGCCGTCGGCGCTACCCTCAGGACGGGAGACTTTCCATGCCAAGGTCGTCTTGGTAGACCAAGCGGCCTACTATGTGGGATCTAGTAACTTCATGGCTTCCGCACTGGACCGCTCACTTGAATGCGGTGTGATTGTGCATGGAGAGAGTGCCCGCGAGCTTCGGAGTGTTATTGAGGCACTGAAAACCGTGGCCGTTCGCGCTCTCTGGTGAACGCGTCGCCTTGCGCGAAGTCGAAGTGGATCCGAGATGGCCGGGGAACGTTAGAAAACGTCCACCATTTCGTCCAACTGTCTCGGTGGTCGTAGAATGTTCTGTTGAATTTGCTAGAGTTTTCAAGGATCGTTTCGCAGCGGGAAGCTCTTTATCCGCACCAGCGTCGCGAATGACAGGCGTCCCCCTTGAGTGCATCGACTTATTTACTTTCGAGCCGATTCATCACTGATAAGGCTTGCTCGCAAAGCTTATCAGTCGGCAAAATTCCATAACATTCGATGGGCGAACCCGCGCCGGCTGAAACCACTTCCATCTTGTAAGGGGTTTTAACGCGCTTCAGCCTTCTTGGCAGATGAGCTGAACACCGCCTGCTGCTCGTCCCACTCGGCAGGGATGGATTTCAACAACTGTGCTAGCTCCAGCCCCTCCGGCTGCAGCCCATTCAGGATGGCTTCGGTGATGGCCGGCGAGAGCAGGGTCAGCCGAAGCACCCGGCAGAGATAGGACTCGTTGATCTTCTCGGCCCTAGCGAGGTCTCGCACTGAGCTAAACAGGTTGGATTCGAGCATGTTGCGCCAGCGATGCGCCCGCACCATTGCCTTGACTAATGTGTTGTCGACCTGAGGCTTCGGGGGCGACCAGACTTCCGCACTTGCCGGAGTAACCACGCGCTTGCGCCCACCCGATCGTCGCAATGAAATCGGGATGCTCACAACCATTGTCCGGCCATCGCGGCTGAGCTTCGGTCGACCGATGGGACCGAGGGTGAGGGTGGTCGGTCGGTTCATTCGGCGGCCTGCTGGAAGGGCTGGAGTTGCAATTCCGAGGAGAGCGAGGTCAGGCCTTGGACCTTCAATGTGATGTCCATGCGCTCGGCATGCATGTCGATGCGCTCGACGAGCAGCGCAACGATCCGTGCCTGTTCTGCCGGAAAAAGCTCGTCCCAGAGTTCGTCAAAGCCGAGCAGGGCGCTTCGCACCTCCGCCTCGCTAACATCAGCGGGTTGCTTGCGGAGAGCACGCCAGGTCTGAACGATCACTTCGGGTGTTTGCAGCAACCGCCGAACTTGATCGATGATGATTCGCTCTAACTCGGCTGCGGGCACCAATTTGACGGGACATTCTGATCTACCCTGCTTCATCGCAGTCTGGCTGATGTAGTAGCGATAGAGCCGGCCGGATTTCCGGGTGTGGGTTGGCGACATCGCCGCGCCATCGGGCCCGAACAACAGACCCTTTAGCAGGGCAGGGGTTTGTGCCCGGCTGTTGTTGGCGCGCTTGCGCGGGCTCTCCTTGAGAATGGCGTGGACCTGATCCCAGAGCTTCTGATCGATGATTGCTTGGTGCTCGCCTGGATATGAGGTGCCCTTGTGAACGGCCTCGCCAAGATAGACCCGGTTGTGAAGGATCTTGTACAGCACCCCCTTGTCTAGGAGTTGTCCGTATCGCGTTCGTTCGTTGGCCGCGACGAGCTCGCGAGCCAGCAGGGTCGCGGACTTGAGCTGTACGAAGCGCCGAAAAATGGCCCTAACCCGCTCGGCATCGAGCTCATGAATGAGCAATTTGCGGTCGCGGACTTCGTAGCCGAGCGGCGTCCAGCCGCCCATCCATTTGCCGCGCTTGCGAGAGGCCGCAACCTTGTCGCGAATGCGTTCCCCGATCAACTCGCGCTCGAACTGGGCAAAGGTCACGAGGATGTTCAGCGCCATGCGGCCCATGGCATCCTTGGTGTTGAACGATTGGGTGACCGAGACAAACGTCACCCCATGGCGTTCAAAGAGCTCCACAAGGTTGAGGAAGTCGAGCATCGACCGCGAAAGTCGGTCAATTTTGTAGACGACGATGACATCAATTTTGCCGGCCTGGACAGCAGCAATGATCCGCTTCAGAGCAGGCCGTTCGAGGGTGCCACCCGAGAAGCCGCCATCATCGTAACGGTCGGAAACTGCGGTCCACCCCTCGGCCCGCTGGCTGACGATGTAAGCCTCACATGACTCTCTCTGGGCGTCGAGCGAATTAAAGTCCATGTCGAGGCCTTCTTCGCTCGACTTGCGGGTGTAGACCGCGCAGCGGATCTTTCGGACACCTGGCCGGCCTGTGGCTGCACTCTCGAAGGAGTTGGCGAATAAGGAGGCTCGGCCCTTTTGCCGCTTGCGGGAGTTCATTTGCCCGTCGACTTTTTCAAGCCGAAGAAGACCCAGCCATTCCAGTTTGTGCCGGTGATCTGACGAGCAACCGAGGACAGGGACTTGTAGGGTCGGCCGAGATATTCGAAGTCGTCGTGACGAACAGAGACGCAGTGCTCCACGCCCTCCCATTCGCGAATCAGCTTGGTCCCTGAAACGGGGCGCAGAGCCGGCCGGGCTTTGCGGTCTGCCGGCTTCTGGTCGGCATATTGCTTGGCCATGGCCTTAAGCCGCTCGGTGGTTTCCCGGCTCAGGCCGCCATAGGCCAATTCCTGAATGCGGTAGGCCAGTCGTCTCTCCAGGAAACGGCGGTTATAGGCAGGGGGCTCCGTATCGAAAAGCTCGCGCCAGCGGGCCTTTAGAACGGGGGCGGAGGCGCCCTTTAGGGCCGCCAACTGCGACAAAATGGACTCTTTCACGGGGTAACTTCCTGGGCTTTTCGGGCCACATCACCCTCAGACCGTTCGCCACAGTCGAGCAGAGTTTCTGTCCCACAGCGGGTTTTTTGACTGGACTTTCGCTCCGAAAGACGCTGGTGGGCGACCGCAAGAATGGCTGCAATTTCGAGGAGGTCGCTGTCCGAATCGGTCATGGACTGAGTCCCAAGTGGCTCAGACCGTGTACTCGACAGCTTTTTAGGGCGTCTCGGTTGAAAAATGGCAGTGAAAGGAAGAAGAATCCCCGCCTGACAATTTGAAGATTCTCTCCCGAGTTATGGCCGCCTCAAAATATATAGCCTTCGTGGACCTGGTGAATGTGTGGTCGGAGCAAAGCGGTGAGCTACCTTTGCTCACCCTGCGCCGAATCTGCGACTGGGCGATCTCCGGCCATTTTCCAGAAGGAACATTTCTGCTCCCGAGCGGCGAACCGATCGACGTTCTCGAGATGTATTGGGCGATGAAAAGAGATATCGGAGTGCACGCCCCGATTGATCGGGACTACGCAGCTAAGCTCCTCAATCGGATCATCGTCAGCAAGTCTGGGATACGCAAGTTTTGTGAGCACCATGAGGTAGAGCTACCTCCGGGCGTCGGGTCATTAGCCTCGAGTCTACGTCGTCTGGTGAGAAAGGCGCGACACCTCGGTCCCCCCGATTGTCCCGGTGGGACTGCCGCTGCGGTCCGTCGAGAAGCCATCCACTGGGCTACGGGGGGCTTTGGCGATTTGGAAGACCCCATTTTAGATAAACAGCACTCCACCCAAGGGGCGCACGAAAGCGAAGTCGATCCTTGGACTGGTCACTACGACGATGCCCGGGCAAGTGATGCTCCAGAGCTACCAGCAGAGCTTGCCGAGCTTGATAGCGAATGGAAGAACCTTGCCACCACGGCCCAGCATGAGCGTGAGGTAATTGCTGAGAAAGCTCAAGTGCTTGATCCTCAGAGCAAGCGGAGCGCTGGCCGTCCTCCCGGTTCCGGCTCCTATCAAGCAGGAGATCTAGAGCTGGTCGAGGAGATGCGGGCAGATATCCTTGCAGGTAAACATACATCGATCGCAGCCGCGGCGCGGGCTCGAGTATCGCGAGCGGCCGGGTTTGGCAGCGAGGCCTCTAAGGAAAAGCGTCTTACGACGAGATATTCCGAGCGTTATCCCGCCTGACCCCATTTATCTGCTTTTCTCCTCCATTTAACTTCCAAGACTCGGCGGTGGTGTCTTGGCTAGCTGTCGACGCGCTGGATCGCGGATCGTCCGCCTGTAAGCCGGCGCCGAACAGTGCTGGCCGATGCCTTTTCAACCCAACGATATCTTGCTTGCCTTCAAGCACATTGCGATGTCGGAACGGCTCAATGGTACCGAGAAGCAGTTCGCGGTTTTTCTGATCGATAGTTTCAATCGGAAGACCGGCCGGTGTGACCCCTCAGAAGAAACGGCCGCTCACATCCTAAAATGCAGCACGCGGACGATCATCAGGGCTGGCAATCGCCTCGTTGAAGCCAAGTTATTCCGTAAGCGCAAGCACGCAGGCAACCGGCACTGCAACAGCTACGAGCCGAACTGGGAAGCCTTCCGTGACTTCGAACACCGGTACAAGCTCCGACGGAAAGAGTGGGCTGCTCGCTTTGAGCGTCCAAACTTGTCATCTTCACAGTGCCAACCTTGTCACTCTCAGAGGCTGTGAATCTATGTGATTTGGCGCGTTTCCGTTTGCCGAACGGTGAGCCGAATGATTCTCTGCTTTCAAAGGTCGATGGAGGCAGGGATGT
>NZ_JADPKR010000006.1 GCF_023074055.1 Bradyrhizobium sp. 141 | reverse complement strand
TTGTAAAAGCTCATCCATGATCCGATGCCATCTCGCGCTTCGCGTCCGTCGGCATAGGCTTTCAGATGCACTTCCTCGTACTTGATCGAGCGCCACAGCCGTTCGATGAAAATATTGTCCATGAAACGACCGCGTCCGTCCATCGAAATCGCAATGCCTACAGCCTCAAGCCTGCCGGTGAAGGCCGAGCTGGTGAACTGCGCGCCCTGATCCGTGTTGAATATTTTAGGCCGGCCGTGCCGCGCCAGCGCTTCGTCGAGCGCGGCGATGCAAAAGCCCGTATCCATCGTGTTCGACAGACGCCACGCCAGTACCGCCCGGGTAGCCGATGATCGCCACCAGATACAGGAATCCCTGCGCCATCGGAATGTAGGTGATGTCGCTGGCCCAGACGTGATTGGGCTCGGTGATGCTGACGCCGCGCAAAAGATATGGATAGATCTTGTGGCCGGGCGCTGCCTTGCTGGTGCCGGGACGCGGGACCAGCGCCTCGATTCCCATCACGCGCATCAGCCTTTGCATGCGCTTGCGGTTGATGCCGTAGCCTGCCTGGTTGAGTTCGAACACCATTCGTCGCGAGCCGTAGAACGGCCACTTCAGATGCAATTCGTCGATCCGTCGCATCATGGCCAGATCGTCGGAGCTGGTCACCGGCTCGGAGCGATAGACGCCCGAACGCGCCAGATTCAGCAGCTCACATTGCCGCCGAACCGACAAATTCTCGCCAGGGCGCTCGACCATCGCCCTGCGCTCGGGGACAGTCATCGCCCGGGCCTCTTGGCCAAGAAATCCCTTTCAACCGTCAACTGGCCAATCTTGGTATATAGCTTCGCCATCTCACGCTCATGCTCCTCCTCGCCATCTCCCAAAGCCGTCGCGCCACGCACGAACAGGCTCGCCAAATTGTCGAGGACTTGCTTCTTCCAGCCGTAGATCTGGTTCGGGTGAACGCCGTGCCGCTTCGCCAGTTCAGGCACCGTCGCGACCTCGCGCAGGGCCTCCAGGGCTATCTTGGCCTTGAATGCGGCATCGAACTTCTTGCGTGATTTCGTCATATCCGTGCTCCGTCGGTTCAAACAGAGCAGGACGCTTCACACCTTAACGTTTGGTCCTATTTCCGGGGTCCACTTCA
>NZ_JADPKR010000124.1 GCF_023074055.1 Bradyrhizobium sp. 141 | reverse complement strand
GGCCCGTTGCAGACATTCGGTCTCGACCCGCTGAGGACCGCTCGTGACCCTTAGCGGTCATGGTGGCAATGCAGATAGCGGATCGCCGCGCTGACATCTTGCGCCTCCAACGCCCCGGACTCCCATGCCGCGATGTGGTATGCTCCAACCTGAATTTAGCGTGGTCCTGAGCTCCTTGGAGGGCTGCATGAGACGGCGCGATTTCATCAATCTTCTTGGCGGTGCGGCGGTGGCATGGCCGCTCGCTGTGGCGGCGCAGCAGAGCACCAATAGCAAGCGTCTTGCTATCTTCAGCCCAGCAGAGCCAAGCGCGGACTTGCATGAGCATAGCGAAAGCAAAAAGTCCCGAGCCTTTTTCGCAGAGCTTCGGCGGTTGGGGTGGGTCGAGGGGCAAAACCTCAAGGTCGAAAGTTACGGCCGAGAGCAAAATGCGTCCGGCCCCGAAGCCCTGGCGGCGGAAATCGTTCGGAGCAGCCCGGATGTCATCCACGTCGTTGGCCCGGGCGCAGTCATCTTCAAGAAGCTAACATCGCGTATTCCAATCGTAGTGATAACGACCGACCCCGTTAAGCAAGGGATCGCCGAAAGTCTGGCTCACCCGGGCGGCAATTTCACCGGAGCTAGCATCGATGCCGGTCTGTCCATTCATGGGAAGCGGATTGCACTGTTGCGCGAGATGGTTCCGACGATGTCGAAACTTGGCTGTCTCGCTCTTCGTTTCCAATGGAATGGGTCGAGCGCAGACGCTTTCCGCGCAGCTGCCGAAATAGCAGGCCTCCCTCTCGCGGTGTCTTTACTGGAATTTTCTACCAGCGAAGCAGACGTTCGGGCGGCGGTCGAGAGCATCTCCCGCGACGGTGCAAATGCGGTCATGGTCCTCGATTCGCCTCAGGTCCTTCAAAACAGCACTTTGATCGCCAAGCTGCTCGGCGACGCGAAACTTCCGGCGATTTTCACATTTACCGAATCCGTCGAGGCCGGGGGCCTAATGGCCTATTCCTTCGATCTGATCGAAGTGCATAAGCGCGCCGCCCACAATATCGACGCGATTCTCCGAGGAGCAAAGCCCGGCGACATCCCGATTTACCAAGTAACCAAATTCGAGTTGTCCCTCAACCTCAAGACAGCCAAGCAACTG
>NZ_JADPKR010000086.1 GCF_023074055.1 Bradyrhizobium sp. 141 | reverse complement strand
TGCCGATGCCCCATCATGATCATCAGTCCTGCCAACTAAACAGACTGAATCACTGCTACCTCTGAGTCGCAACCGCCGCCTTTTTCAACGAAATCGGCCCGTGTCGGACAAACTGGGCCGGTTCGTTATGTCCGCTGCTCGGGGTGGACCGGAAGTGACAGGTAGAAGTCTGCATCGACGCGAATGACCCCTAGCCGACTTGCACGACTCTAGGCGAGCCGCTCTCGCCTTCATCAAACGAGCAGATGGAAGCGAGCCGCAATCTTTTGCTCCAGAGACACGGAAGGACCTGGTACGACGAACTGCTCTCTTGCACTTTCTCAACCGGGGCCGTTTGCTTCCCGCAGACGGAGGAAGCCAAAATGAATATGTGGACCGGCCTTACTATGCTTGCGGCCGCAGTGACCCTGATCCTAATAGGTCGTCCAAATAGGGAGGGCATACACCCCAAGTTACTGCGCTTTGAAGCCGCGGTTGTTCTTTATCCGCCCGTTATTCTAACACTTGCGGTGTTCGGCGCCGCGGCTGTCATTTCAGAACTAACCAAATAGAGTCATTATGCGGACGGAGCGGGGTGCGTCTACCTTCCTGGATTGCCCGCAGAACGAGGTTGAATTCTCGACATTGCGTTATATAACGACCTCCGGGTGCTCGCTGCATTGAGCAGCGACAGGATAAGCGATGGTCGGGCCGCCACGCGGACCGTGCGCGCCCATGAGCCATCACCAACCGGTTGACGACCGGGATTTTTCGTCCGAGCAGGGCGAGGACTCCGACGGCAAAGGCGATGTCGGTCGCGGTCGGCACGGCCCAATCAATTAATTGTAGCACCAGCACATGACGGGAAAGAATTAACTATCTTTTTTGGATTTTGACGTAGTTTAATAATAGATCAATTAAGCGGTATAAAATACCAGCGCTGCCTGAGCGAACTTTTAGTCCGGGGCACCGCACCCATGCACTGCCCCCTAGGATGCCCAAGCTCGTTCTATCCGCTTGGAGCTGGCTGACATGGATCGAGAACACCTCGACATGATGTCGATCGATGGTAAGCGTCGTTCTCAGGCCACGGCTTTGAGGGATTGCGCGCGATAGGCCCAGGGAAGCAGCTGATCGATTTCGCTGTTTGGGTGACCGTTGACGATCC
>NZ_JADPKR010000112.1 GCF_023074055.1 Bradyrhizobium sp. 141 | reverse complement strand
CGACAAATCTGTCGATCGACCGGAGCAAGTGGTCTGCGGGGATATGCCTTTCGAGCGAGAACTCATAGAATAACGCAGCCTGTTCGACTTGCCGATGCCCCATCATGATCATCAGTCCTGCCAACTAAACAGACTGAATCACTGCTACCTCTGAGTCGCAACCGCCGCCTTTTTCAACGAAATCGGCCAACGGCAGACCATCGTCGCCTCAATCGATATCCTCGGCAGTCGCGACAGCTAGCGCCATTCGATCCCGTATACGTCGACAGGCTGCAGGAAGCCTTTGAGATGGCAGGGACCGATGTTTGTCCCTTGGAAACGATCCCGGATGCGATCCTGAACGGCACTTGACACAAGAATGGCATCCGGCTCGGCCAACTGACACAATCGAGCAGCGAGTTGAACGGTCGCACCAAAAAGGTCATTGCTGTCGGCAATCGGCTCTCCGACGTCAATACCAATTCGCACCTGAAGCTTCTCCTTGCTGGCCAGATTGAAGGCTTCAAACGCTTGCTGGATAGAGCGGGCGCATTGCACGGAGGCGGCGGCGTCGGCGAAGGATGCCATGATGCCGTCTCCAGTGTGCTTCACTACATGCCCACCCTTGTCCTTCAATGCGCGACGAACCAGCGCGTCATGTGCCCGAACCATCTCGACAGATCGAGCGTCGCCAAGACGCTCTGTCATGCTGGTAGAGCCAACGATGTCGGTGAACAATATCGCCCGCAAGGCAGAATCAATTCTGACGTTGTTTGCCTCGCCGCACGGTTCCGGATCAGACACTCTCCCCAGAAATGCCTGGACGGCTGAGAGGTCGACTTCGATCACATCTTTCGCTACCGCGCCGTGAGCTTCGTCATGAACCCGCATCGCCGTTTCGATATCCGGTGCGTCAATGAGACAGAAGCCCGTGCCGCGCGATTCATCAAACCAATACGTCAAGAAACGAACTCCGTACTGATCTTGCACTTCCAGGTCTTTTCGATGCGCCTCCGCGATATCGGAAGCTGTCAGGCCCGAGAGATCGTGTCGGTCGAGGAAAATTGGCACTGGCGTTTCTCCAACGCTTCTTCTGCCGGTGTCGATCAAATCTGCACTAAACATGGTTCGCCGACAGCAATTTAATGTAACACCTTGGGAAGGCTTTGGAAGTGAAGTAAGCCCTCGCTGAGGGTAATTCCCTGCGCCCTGATGTCCCATTCGGGAAACGAACGGCGGTCGAAGTCAGCACGGCCCCGCGATAGCTGACGTCGCAATGGCCTCCGCCTTGTTCGGCTAAGGGCCAATTAGGCGATACACAGGGCACACACCAGACTCGCGGCGATAACCATGCTGCTGATTCTTACGCGGTGCCATCGCTTCCCCGAGCTCTTCTTTGGCTCGAACAGGAAAAGTGACAGCCAATCGGACCCTTTTCCGCGACATCTCCCGGACACGTATCAGCATCGAAATTCAGATGCTAGATTTCAGGCCCCTACCGAATAGGAGGACGACATGCCCGAGAGCGTCTACAAGGTCATTGAACTGATCGGCACCAGCAAAGATTCCTGGGAGAAGGCCGCCGCCAATGCGGTCGAGCAAGCCGCCAAATCTCTCCGAGATCTTCGCATCGCAGAGGTCGTCAAGCTCGATATTCAACTGGATGACAAGGGAAAAGTCGAGGTCTATCGCGCCAAGCTCAACGTATCGTTCAAGTTCGAGGGCTCCTGAGCCTCAGCACCTCGCCCCTCTGCGGGCGAGGATGGCTCATTGAAAAAGCGCGTTGCGCAGCCCGCCAACCAAAGGCTGCTGCCACATCCCGGAAGTCGGCACTAGTCCGGCTGGGACGATATGATCTGATGCGAGGTAGCGTATGGCGCGTGGTGGCCCCATGTACATGGTCATTCGCAAGTACACGAAGGTTCGTTCGGTAGCGACCCCGCTCGTCGCGCCAAGAGCGGCGTCGTGAGATCTTAAGGCAATCGCAGGGATTTAGATCTTGCCATGTGCTGGATGCGGGCGACGGTGTCGGCATCGCCGTCATGATATTTGATGACCGCGAAAGCGCCAACGCAGAGAACGCCAAGATAATGGCGTTTGTTCAGGCGAGCCTACATGACCTCGACCTTGGGGCTGCCGAAGCCACCAGCGGTGAGGTTTCGGTGGACATAGAGTCGAATGGGTCTACGGGCATAAAGTAGCGTCGCCAGTTGCGCGGCGGGTGCTGCCCTTGCTCGTGTCATCGACCTGATGTCACCCCGCATTTGCGACGATCGCGCCCTGGATCTACGCGTGCCTCCGATCAGGAATTAGATCGCGGGTGCTTTTCGAGGAGCAGCAACGCCATGAAGCAACACACCTTCGAAAGATTTTCCATCACAGCGATCTGCTGGACAGCGCTCATGCTTATGGGCACTGCGATGCCGCCAAGAGATCCTGATGAAGAGGACGAGGAAGAAGATGAGGAGGACGAAGATGAAGATGATGAAGGGGAAGATGACGCTGACGAAACCGGCGGTCGTGCGCGAGCCGGACGAAGATTAGGCTAGTGCGTGGTCGGCAGTCGGCGCTATAGTATCTCCCATGGGCTGGGATGCGAAAGACGTAGAGCTCCTCACTAGGCTCTGGTCCGCAGGACAGAGCGCGGCGCAGATAGCGCGTCGTCTCGGATGCAGTCGTAACGCGGTCTGCGGCATGCTAACCCGTCAGGGCCTGAAGCGCGGCCACAAGCCGCCTACGGCAAGGCCCAAGATACGGCCGCCCCCGAAGCTGAGGCCGGCGTCGTCGGCAGCTTGCGCCCTTCCAGTGGCAAAGAAGGTGTCGCGAAACAAAGCGGAGAGGCAGCAGCCCAAGGAGTTCAGCAGGCAGCAGCTTTACGACATGCTGGCTGATGCGGTCAAAAATACTGGCTAGGAATCACCGCGAACGTCGTTGCGCTTCCGCGCAGTGCCTGGCTCGGCTCGATGGGGGTCGATTGTCGTGCCCCCTTCCCAAGTTCGTCTGCATCGGGTCACAAGCAGTCCTCAACGGGCAATACTTGCGAGGTCGGCTAAGGGCCCAACAGCTGACGGTTTGAACCGGAAGCTTTGAGGCGAGTTCCTTGATATAAGACTACCTTTGATAGTCAATGAAACCGCATAGCGGCAAGCTGAGGTTTCAATGAAAGACTTTCTTACAGCAGCCAAATTGCTGCTTCTCGACTTAGCCTCGACATTCTTGTTTCTCATCCTCTTTCTTTTGACCCACAACACCATCCTTTCGGTTTGCCTGGCTGGGCCTTTGTTGGAACGATCTGAACGATCTTCACTCGTCCGCGCCGCTACCAAAAGCGCGCAGGAATTATGATGTTCTCGTCGGCGTAGTGCGCGCTTATTCGACTCGGTGACCTCTCCTGAGGCGGGTGTATGCGCCGTCTCCACCAGGCGCCACTGACACCGACGCGCGGGGCCATGGTCCGCCTTGGGTCAACAGCGCCGGTTTGACTGGAGCCGTATCGCTTCCGGTTTGCCCCGAGCTGCTGACCATACCTGAGCCAAACCCAAGTTCGCCCGGGCCCTAGCACGTTCCGCGCCCGGCAAGTTCACCCCACCGGCTTTTGGCCAAGTGGAGCCATCTGGTCCTGGTGGGGAACGAGGGTGAATTGGAAGACAGCGCCCCGAGGCTTGTTCCTCGTGACCCACAACCGTCCGCCATGAGCTGCGATGATTGACCGACAGATGGCCAGGCCCATACCTAAGCCGTGCGACTTGGTCGTGTAGAACGCATCGAAAACGCGTTCCTCAATCGTCGGGTCGAGCCCCGGCCCCGAGTCTCGCACCGCGACACGTACATCGCCCGCAACGTCCCTTTCGGTACTGATCTGCAGCTCCCGCGTGCCCTCCGGAACGCTGCTCACGGCGTCGATGGCATTGAGGATCAGATTCAGGAGCACCTGCTGCAGCTGAATGCGCTCACCTTCGATCTGCGGCAGGTCCTCCGCCAGATGCGTCTGTAGCGAAATTTTATGCCTCACCGCCTCGCTTCGGACCATGGCGACGACGTCCAGGACGGCTTCGTTGAGGTCAAGCCGGCTTCTGGGTACCGGCGCTTTCCTGACCATAGCGCGGATCCGGTGGACGATCTCGCCAGCTCGTTGGCTATCTGTGACAATGTGCTCGAGGGACTCGCGGGCCCTATTTAGATTAGGCGGGTTGGCGCCCAGCCAGTTCAAGGCGGCGTCCGCATTGGTGAGCACGGCCGAGATCGGCTGATTGACTTCATGGGCGATCGAGGCCGTCAGCTGCCCCATGGTCGCGACACGACTGACATGAGCGAGTTCGACCTGGGTCTTTTGGCGTTCAATGACAGCCTTCTTGAAGATTTCGACTGCACCCGCCATCGCGCCGATTTCGTCATGCCGATCAATCCCGGGCACGTCGATGCTAGTGTCGCCCTTGGCGAGTGCGGTCATGGCGCCGGTCATTCGGGTGATCGGCGTAGCGATAGCCCTCGTGAGTAGAATGCCCATCAGCATCGCGATCATGAGCGAGACTGCAGCGCCCAGCGCGGTCGCCGTGTATGCAGTGGCGTACGCCTGCTTCTGCACGGCGTCGCGCCTTGCCAATAGATCGCGCTCAACCTTCTCGATTTCGCTCGCCTTGGCGCGGATTGCGTCCATGGCAGCTTTGCCGCTCGACCCCTCCAACGTGCGAGCCTCCTCGCGAGTCGCGGGGTTCGTCATCAGCGCGATCTCGCGCTCGGCGGTCTCGATGCGCCAAGTGGTCGCCAGCTTGTTCAATTCATCGAGCCGGTTTTGCTGGTCTTGGTTGTCCGAAGTCTGTGCTCTAAGTTTCCGGATCGCCACGATGAAGTTGTCACCGCCCCTGCGGTATGGGTCCAAGAATTTCTCGTCGCCGCTGATCAAATAGCCGCGCAGACTCGTTTCTTGATCAAGGGCTGCGGCCACAGCCATCTCTAGGGTGTCCAACACGTCCGTGGTATGGACCCGCCAGTTTTTGGCCTCTTCGATCACGCCAAGTCTGTCGTATACGATTGCGCCGCTCACGAATATGACTGCTATCACGGCTGCAAACGCGGCCGTCAGTTTATGCAAGATGAGTAAATTCGAGAAAGTGGGCACCTGACCCTCAGAATTTGACAGGGGATGGTCATAGGGCAAAGCGGCGCCGCCTTCTTCGGAGTAACGCCGTCAGTGTCTCGTCGGACACCGGAAAATTATAGGCCTTGCCGTGCCGTTGCTACCGGCAGGGCCGTCATATCGATGCGACCTTCATGATATCAAACGTTCCGCGAAAGATCATCTCAGCTGCCACATAGAAAATGACGGCCAAGCCGACATAAGCGATCCATCGATGCGTTTGCAGAAGGCCGGCAATGAAAGAAGCGGCCATGCCCATCATCGCGATGGAAAGCCCCAAGCCGAAAATCAAGACCATTGGGTGCTCGCGCGCCGCCCCTGCGACGGCCAGGACATTATCGAGAGACATGGAAGCGTCGGCCACGATAATCTGACAACTCGCTTGCATGAGTGTTTTGCGAGATTTGCGTTCTGCGATTTGTCCAATGGCCCCGTTCCTGACGTTTGGGTCCGTGGAGGACGCGCGCAGCTCTCGCCACATTTTCCAGCATACCCACAACAACAGGATACCGCCAGCAAGCAGGAGGCCGACGATCTGCAGGATTTGCGTTGCCAGCGCGGCCAACAGAAGGCGCAGTATCGTCGCGGCGAAGATGCCGATCAAAATCGCCTTGCTTCGTTGGGCCTGAGGAAGTCCCGCTGCGGCAAGACCGATGACGATGGCATTATCGCCCGCGAGCACAAGGTCGATTAGAACGACCTGCAAGAGTACGCCAAGAACATCCGTATTGAAAAAATCTAACACGGATCGTGGTCCCCAATGCCAGGGAAACGGCAAGTCCGAGCGATGGTCGTTTACGTCTGATGGGTTGACCGAAACGCGCCGCATCCAAACAGAGCCGCCAATTCAACTCTAGTCCGAAGTCGCCGGCTGTCAGGGCGCTGGGTGACTATCTCCTAAAGCTGCGTCCGAATGCTGTCCGACCGGCTGCCCGAGGAGCAGTGCGACTTGATCTGGTTCACCAAAAATCGCTGCGGCGCAACCCATCATTGTCAAGGCACCTGCAATATCCCACAGCGTAACATTTTCCCAAGTTGCGTTTCCTGATTTTGCCCAGGCCAGGAACGCGGTGATCATCGCGTCTGAGAAAAACAGAATACTGAGCGCTGGTAAGACGAGTGCGGAATCCAGCAGGAGCATCATCAAGAGGGCGGGCGCTGCGACCAAGATGCTCAAGAGAGCGAATATGCAGAACGTGTCCCGCCAATAAGCATTCCATTTTGTCCAACTTGCATGAGAAGTGATCATCTGATCCTCCTTCATAGGAGCATTCAAGCGCCCCCTCACTTGCTGAACTAGCGCTAGTCCGCCTGCCGCCTTCTGATGTCTGCCTAATCACCTGTGCCGTCGACTCTCAATTAGCGTAATAACGCCGGACGACACCACGGCAACAACGACGACGGCTGCGAGCGCCTCGACCGAGGCCAAGCTCTCGCACCAACTATTCCAAAGCTCAATCATGTGCTGATCTCCTCGAGAGCGCACCCATGATCGACACTCAAAACGTCGAAACCCTTTCAGTTAGAAAAACAATGCTACCCATCGCCGCGCGCGTTTTCACCGCGCGTCAACATGACTTATGCGGCACAGCTACGCAGCCCCCCACCTTCCACGCCGCAGTGATCAAGATCGATTTGGTTAGCTGGTCCGCCCGAGCGACTTTCCCGATAAACCGCTGGCGGTCGGCGCGATGAAAACACCTTGAGATGCCGCAAATACCTCGATTCCCTGTAGCCAGTAATCTCGCCGGCCGGCCATTGGAAAGTGGAACGGGGAACAATCCCTCCTGGTGCTGACCGGTCAAGAAAGCCCAAGCTACTGCGAAGGCTCGCGAGGGCGCTCCGGCGACCTGCTTGCCGTGTCGCCGAGCCGCGATTCATGCGGTAACGCATCGGCTAAAAGATTGATCGCCGTTTCCGCGATTCACATTTGCAATCGCGGGAACTGAAGATGAACGTAATTCTGATCGGCCGCTCTGGTTTCGATCCGGTGCGGAAAAGCGGCCTCGGCATCGACCCAGAACCTCCAGATGCCGAGGCCGTCGTAGTGTTCACAATTATACCGTACTGCCGGGAGGCCGGATGTATAGTCGCGTTGCTGACTTGCGCCAACGTCTCGAAGCGCTTGCTTCCAAGCTCTCCGAATTGGAAGAGATTCGACAGAAAGTAGCCCAAGCCGAAGATGAGGCTCGCACGAAGCAGGGAGCCAGCTTGACGAGAGATCGGCTGAATCTGGCGGCACGAAAACAGGCATAGGGGGTATTTGAGGACCGGCAATTGCTTGCCGACCTCGCGTCAACGGACCAACGGGGCGCTGGTTCGGGTGCGATCATGGACAAAGAGCAGCTCACCAGCATGTCCATCGATGAATTGTGGGCCCTCCACACAGACGTCGATGAGATCCTCGCCGCAAGAATAGTCGCTAAAAAGGCAGAGCTCGAAAAGCGCCTTGCGCAACTCCAACAGCCGACCGAAGGCGTAGTTGATCAGCGCCCTACCTAGGCCTGACAGGCTTTGTTGGCGGCAACCCCCGTGTACCGTGGGTCATATTTTCCGATCCGATGGCACAACGACACTACACGAGGCCCGGCTGGCATGTGTCCGCCCTTAGGGGCATGCACGGCGGCGGCAAACTCTGCATTCGAGATCGCCAACCTACAATACAAGAAAGAGAACAAGCCCGCGCGCGCTAGATGGCCTGCTCGGCTCACCTCCCGCTGGCCACGAGCTGAAATGAGGCCGGCACATGCTGGCATCAGCGGCAGGCGGGCAAGTAACCGCCTTATGACCTTCGGCATATAGCCCTAGCCGAGCGAGAGCATCAAAATTCAAGAATCGATTGGAAGAGACTTAGCTGGTTACCCCGGCCAATCTCGGATTCTTGGGCGGTGGGAGGTGCTTGTATGTCCTTTGACCCGATGGCCACTGCCGTCGACTGGCTCGATGCCTACCGTGCCGGCGATATCGAAGCGATACTCGAAATGTACGCCGAAGATGCGGTGGTCTACTGCGGTTGTGACGAACTGACTATCACCGGCAGAGAAGGCCTCCGAGCATACTGGGCTGCTCGTATGCGGAAACACCCCGCTGCCGAGTTGGACGATCTTCAGCCTTCGCACGGTGGGACAGTGATCTCGTACATCAGCGGGCAAAATGTAGTGAACGCGGTCTTGGCTTTTAACGCTGCTGGAAAGATCAAGACCCTGAGCTGTGGTCCGCCAGCACCAACTCATGCGTCATGTCGTCTTTGACGCGGTGCCTTTCATGAAGGTCGCCTGCGAACTACAATCCAAGACACTGTATCATTTGAGATCCCGCGCTTGAATCCCGGGCCCACGATATCGACTGGCGTCCGGCGTTGAGTCGGCGCGTCGGGCGGTCTCGGTGCGTCTCGGTCCAGCCCCGGGGATGCCCGGGACCGTTCGCGTTGGAACGTTGGGCCGACTGCCGCAGCCAAATTCGCATTGATGCAAGTTTGACGAACGCCCACATAGTTGGCTGCAAGCTTGTCATATCGGGTCGCGACACGACGACATTGCGTGATCTTGTTGAAGAACCGTTCGATCAGGTTGCGCGCAGGTGTCGATTATCTGTACCGCCGCGTCATGACCGGCCGCCATTGCATCCATATCCGGTGCCACACGCCAGCTCGCGGCGCGGATGCCCGGCTCGTCGACCCAGGCTTCCCGCGCGAACCATGCGTGATCGGTGCGGCAGATCGGACAACGGGTGCGCGAGAAAAACACCGCGCGGCGTCCAAAGCTCTCGCTATCAGTCTTGATGCCGGTGGGAATCGCGTGTCCGGTTTGTGGACATTTGACCATGACCATTCCCATATTGCCCTCCCTTGCGATTTGTCTTTGTTGTAGTTTGCAGAAAAGCACCGGCCGGTTGGAATGCGCCTCTCGTCGGTGCGAGGCCTGAGAGGCATCGCGCACCTTGTTGGTCGAGCATGGGCAATGGGGCGTGCTCGCTCAGTTGGGCGTGTTCCAACCGGCCGGATGTCCTCTTCAAACGAATCCGAATGTGAGATTGAACGCTCTTTTAGCCACCTGGGTGGAGGACCCTGGTGAAGTGCTTCCTGATCGGCTCACCCGTTTCCGTCGCGAGCTTCTGGGCAAGCGCCCACAATTCCCTGTTCTGGTCAGAGGCGGTGTCGAACGCCTTGCGCGCTTGCGCCGCCGACAATGTATAGGCGTCGGTCGCGGACTTGCTGCCGAACAGATGGACGAAGAAATCGAGCGCAGAAGCGGCATTGGCGTTTGAGATTTCGAACACCTTGAGCCCATAGTCGGTCGTGCATCTCGCATTGCTCGAATAGGTCTCACGCAGCGCCTGCGTCATCTCTTCCGATGCGGCCTTGATCTTCTCGCAGCCTTCCCGTGCGCGGGCGAGGCCTTGCTCGGCAAGCTCGCGCCCCACGCCAGGAAACATGACCTTCGAGAAATCCAACCATGGCATCGCGAAAACGTTCGTTCCATTCGGCGGCAATTTCATTTGGCTTTCAGTCACGCAACATATCCTTTCTCAAGCGAAAGCATTCCTCGCAACGCTCGCTTGCGTCACGAGAGCTCACGCTCTGTGTTCGATCAGATTTTGGATGAGCCTTGATCTAGCCCCGACCCCATACGACTTTGTGCTGCGAGAAGCCGGAATGTCGGTTCGGTTTGTGACTCTCGCTCAAATTTTTTTTGAGATTGTCAACACAGACGAAGGTATGTCGGGGAGTGACGGTGAATAACAGGGATATCGCAAGGGGTGGGAAGTTCCTTCCTTAGCGTAAGCATTGCAAAGGAGCCCGGCGCTAGCTGCGTTGGGATGCGCTACGTTTGCACAGGAACGGACATCACGCGACGTGCCGGCAACGCTAGCTTGCATGCCTCAAGCCGCCTGCCCTTCACTCTGCCTAATTGAAACTTTCCCGTTTTCCACCCGCTTCGCATGATAGCTCTGCGATCAATTCGGCCTCGCATGACACCATAGCACTCGCAGGCAATATCCTCCGGTTGAGTTCGCTCGATGTTCAGCAGGCCGCGACGATCGGGTTTGATGCAGCCAGCTAAGCGAAGCTTGGTCATTGTTAGTGTCACCGTGGTTCGTCGCACCCCAACAGCTGTGCAAGCGTCTCCTGCGTCAGCTGAGTTACGTCGCCTGCAACCCGATCGTGCAGTTCGAGCAACCACCGAGCCATCCGGGCATTCGACCGGATGCACTGCGTTGCAGGCCGCCACGTTCTGGAGCTGCAAGAGCTCTGTGCCGAGGTGAAGTCGCAGGACGTGTTTAACCGCGGCGCTTTGCTCAAAAGCATACTTCAATTTTGAGGAGGGCAACTCTCTCACCACCGCGTTTGCCGCGCTCCGGAAATTGGAACCCCCTATGGTGTTACCCATACGCATTTTGCAATTGTGTCGCGTAGCGCTTGAATCTAAGTCCTCAATGATGGCGCAAGACAAAACGTCGCCTTACGGTCGCGTGTGTTTGGAGTTTTATTTTTGAGATTGAGAGCTTCCGCAGCCGAATTGGATTTCGCAGCGCGAAGCGTACGCGGTTTCAAACAAAGTTCGAGTTCGTCCTATGCCGCTCGAAATGCGGTTCGCGGTAGGCTAGGGTGACGCATCACAGCGGAATTGGGAACCGACTTCTCGCAGCACTACCGGTGGCAGATCTCGGTCTGCTAGTATCCGAGCTGGAGATGGTCGCGCTCGATCGGGACGCGGTCATCTCGCGGGCGGGTGACCAGACCGAGCACGTCCTCTTCCCTCATAGTGGCGCCATTTCGGTGATGATCGACATGGCGAACGGGCAGACGGTCGCCAGCGCTGCGATAGGGCGCGAGGGAGCAGTCGGCACTCTTTCCGTGCTGGGGCCGTCCCCTGCGGCCGTTACCGCCATCGTTCGTGCCGCCGGCACCGCCTCGCGGATCCCCGCATCGCGATTCCACGCGGCTTTTAGCCGGAGCCCCGCGATCCGCCACGCTGTCCAGCTTCACTTCAAGGCGATGCTGATACAGCTACAAATCGGCGGAGCCTGCAATGCGCTGCATCCGGTCCAAGCCCGCATGGCACGCTGGCTGCTCCAGCTTCGCGACCGCGTCGACCACGACGTCCTCCCGCTCACCCAGGAGACGCTTTCGCAAATACTGGGTGTGCGACGGACGACGGTGACGCTCCTGATGCGCAATCTGCGCGCTTCCGGAGCGATCAGATCTGAACGGCGAGGGGAAATCGAGATCGACCCATCGCGGCTCGCAGCGGTGGCGTGCGAATGCCGCGACACCATGCGCCTCGAAGTCGACGATATCTTTTCTATCGATCCAGCCTGAACTCGCGTTTGGTTCTGCCGACGCGTTAAATGAAACGGGCGATGCGACCCACTTCGGCGTGGCCCAGTGAAGCTGGCGAAGACCGAACCTGAAATCGTCGCCCCTTCGCCAGGTATCAGGCCGCGGCCCAATGCCCTGACCAGGACCTCCCCACCTAATGTCCGCTTCGGGTCAAAGGTTGCCTTGGTCCGCTCGCATCGCCCTGTTCGGGTTACCTTCAGGAAGCAGACCTCGCTGCACTCAGAGCTAAGGTCAGGGCGGGGCCACAACCGGACTCATGCAGTACAGCAACTAGTCCCTATTCGATCACCTCGTCGGCACGGACGAGTAACGAGGGCGGCACGGTGAGGCCGAGAGCTTTGGCAGTCTTCATGTTGATCACAAGCTCGAACTTGGTCGGTTGCTCTACTGGCAGATCGGAGGGCTTGGTGCCCTTGAGGATCTTGTCGACGTAGCCGCCTGCACGGCGGAACAGATCGGCTATATCGGGGCCGTAGACGACCAATCCGCCATTGGCGAATTGTCGGAAGAAATAAATCGCGGGCAAATGATACTCCGCCGCGAGCGCGACAACTCGCGGGGCTTGGCGAATGGTCAGATAGTCGCCAAAAACAATCATTGCGTCGGCGCGCTGGGCGGCTGCCGAAGCAAAGGCGGTGTCGAGTTCCTCGGCCTTGGTCGCCTCGACTATAGGCAGGGCCACGGTGCGCTTCCGGGGTACCTCCTCGGCTAACAGCAGCCTGTGCATTTGGTTGTCCCGATTGACTAAGAGCGCAATTTTCGTAGCACCCGGTACGAGTTCCCGGAGGATTTCGATTTGTTTTCCGATGAAATCTCCCGGCACCCACGTCGTAAAACCGGTCATGTTGCCGCCCGGCCGCGACAGGCTTTGCACGAGGCCAAGCCCCACAGGATCGGCCACAGCCACGAACACGATCGGAATGGTAGTGGTTGCCGATTTCATGGCTACGGCTCCTTGCGGCGCGGCGGCGACTATCAGATCGGGAGTTAGCGCCACCAATTCCGCAGCTAAAGCTGGCGTGCGATCCGGGGTTTCGGCATAAGGACGATATTCGATGAGCAGGTTCTTGCCCTCAATCCAACCCCTTTCGCGCAAGCCGGTGCGCCACGCTTCGCGAGCTATCGGATCCAAGAAACCGAACAAACCGATTCGCCGAGGCGGCCCTTGCGCCCGCAAACGCCTTGGCGAAGCGAGCAGCGCCGCAGTGCCCGCTATGAACTCCCGCCGCTTCATTCGATCCTCATCGCAGCTTGAGGACGACGGTCGCGAGAGTATCACGCCTTGATGGTCGTCGCACTCATTGCGGGTGCAAGTGCTGCGTCGCAAATGCGCGTGGCGCAGGTCGGTTATGGGTCCAAAAGCGGCGGTCGGGGCAAGTGAGGCTGCGCGTCCGGTCTACTACCAACAGCAGAACACCCACATCGGCTCAGCCTTATTCAGCTAAGGGCCACTTCCGGACGCCCGCATTGCAACAGGAAACCCTATGCGGTCCTCGGCGGTGCGGTGTGCGCCAGCGCCGCGACGGCATCCGCTATTCCCGGCGAATCTGCATAGGTGACCATGTGACCGGCATCCTCGACCAGATGTAGCAAGGAGCGGGGCACCGCCTCATGCATGCGGCGCGACTGGTCGGGCTCGATGAGCCGGTCACCCTTCCCATGAAGGATCCTAACGGGGCACCGGATACCCTGATACTGAAGCTGCAATTGCGCGGCAGCTGGAATAAGGAACGCGCTCTCCTCGGCGGCCGCCCTCAACTGCTTGGGCCGGAGAGCCAACGAGATCGGAAATTCATTCTTGAATTTCGGCGGAATGGCACGCGGCGCGAACAGCGTGCGCATCAGCTTCGGCGCAATAGCCCACGATATGATCGGCGAGATAGTGTAGCGCATCAGATCCCCGAGCAGCGGCAGTGCCGGACCTGACATGAGCCAAAAGTCCATCCGAGAGGTTGGAAAATAGTAGCCGGACACAAGCACGAGCCCACTCACGGCATAACCGCTTCTCAGCGCCAGCGCGATTGCCACCAGCGTTCCCCAGGAGTGGCCGACCACCACGGGATTGCGCACTCCAAGCTGATCAAGAGCCTTCGCGAACAAGGAAGCTTGCGTTGTGGGCGTCCAGATGCGCGTGCGCGGACGGTCGCTGTAGCCAAACCCTGGCCGGTCGAAGCAAACGACGCGATAGTTGTGGGCCAGGTGGTCGACCAAACCGCTTAGGACGAGATCCTGAATCATGGTGCCGTTCCCGTGAAACAGGACCACGCAAGGCGCGGCGGCATCGCCCCGTTCGATATAGTGAAGGCGCACTCCGTCGCACTCGGTAAAGACGCCGATCGGCGGATTCTTTCGCTCCGCTGCCACCTGAAACGCGATGTTGCCTAGGATCAGAACGACAAGTCCCGCCAAAACGATCAGCATAACGGCTTCAGTTATGGACATGGTGTCAACCTCCATTCCTGATCGCGGGTCCCTCGGATTGGTGGCATCTAGCCCGCTAAGGGCTGCTGATTTCGCTCCCTCGTTGTGAGCCGCTCTCCCAGCCGAAAGAACCGTGATCGGCGCGTACGTGATCCGCGTTTGCGTCCATCCTTTGCCGCAGCGGGTACGGCTTGCAGTTATCGTCCCGGCAGAGCCGTGAGCTCTCGGGGCGGCTCGATGCGCCAGAACGGATATGCCGCCAATTCTTTCGAATGCTGCCCGAACATATCGACCCGTCTGCTTGTAAACTCGGTAATGACGGCGAAAAATTCAGTTGGTGACCTGATCGTCGCGAGTCTCAGGCCGAAATCAAAGGCAAATTGCACGTTGGCCTGGGCCATCTCAAGAAGCTTTGCTTGGTACGCCTGCGTGTTTGCCGTGGCTAAAGCAAAGCCCTTCATTGGATCGCTAACAATCATTCTGAGGTCACCTGGCAAGGCATCCACCCGAGGCTCAATGATAGGAACCTCGTGTTTAGGATCATCCTGAAACTTAAGAGGTGGTTCAATTGAGGCTGCCGCAACAGAGCGAAGTAGATTCTCTGTCGAGCTTTTAACAATGGCCTGCTTGTTCCGTTGGGCCCGCGCGGCAATTTTCGGATTGCGAGCGCGCTTTGACGCTGGTGCCGGTTTGCGTTTGCTCATCTGACGCTCCAAGAATATGGGGGTGCGACCACACGGTCATTTCTGAACGGACAACAGGCTTTGCGATGTGGCGTTCCAAACCCGCGCATTGTTGGAGTCCCGCATGAACTGAGATCAATCGCACGTTCTGCGATGTGGACGATGATTTCAGGTAGCAACTCCAACCAACAAACGTCTAGCTGGCGATCTTCCAGACCTGTGCTCAACGGACGTCGGCCTGAGAACAATTAGCTCTCCGCGCGTTGTGCTTTGCGGCGACTCCGCAAGCATTCATGCCTTGATCGCGAGCGAATGCTCGAGGAAGAAGCGCAGCATTTCCCTCGTCGCATCCGGGCCCTGCGGATCAGTGTAGGACCCGGCGGGACTGCCGCCTGACCACGCGTGTCCGGCGCCATCGATGTTCCAGTGTTCGGAGATCGCCCGACCGGCCCCGTCGGTTAGGACCGTGCGAGTATAGGCATGGCCGTGGGGTACGCGTCCGCGAAGTACCTTCGTCGTCGGTCTCATTGCTCCGGCGGACTGCTCGATAATCTGGTCGCCATTCTTGGGATGCACCGTCGTGTCGCGATTTCCATGGAAAACGATGGTCGGCACAGAAGTTTTGCCATCCGCAATTGCCTTGGAGCCGCCTCCCTGCCGCATGGCGACGAACGCGGAGGGAAGATCGCTCGCGGCTCCGCACGCGAGGCCTGAATGAATGCCGACCGCCGCATACAGGTCGCCATACGTTGCGCCCATGATGGCGGCGGCGGCCCCGCCGGCCGACAGACCCGCGACGTATACGCGCTTCGGATCGATCGCATGGTCGCGCATGATCTGGCGGGTAATGCCGGCGATTATCGAGGGCTCGCCCCCGCCGCGGCGCTGGTCACCGGTGCGAAACCAGTTCCAGCACTTCGACTGGTTGGCTCCGCTCGGCTGCTCAGGATAGACCACGAAGCAATTCTGCTCTTCCGCCAAGAAGTTCATCCGGGTGCCGGCCGCGAAATCGTCCGGCGACTGGGTGCAGCCATGAAGCATCACGATCAGCGGAAGCCGTCGTCCCTCACAGCGGCTTGGGATGAACAGCTTGTAGGTCCGGCTTCCCGCGGCGTTACTGAAAGTACCGGCAATAAACCGTGTGCCCTCGGGCATGATGTCCGATGGGGACAGAGGAGCGCGCGTGATCGGACTTCGCAGGCCGAGCCCGGAAAAATCCCCCATGCCGTCGAGCGGTAAGGAGCGTCTGCGTCCCTGAGCAGAGCGGGCCGGCGAGATCTGCGGAGCTTCCCGCTCCTCGACGACGTCGGCCGTGGCGTCGATGGTAAGCGGATCGAGCCGCGGGAAGCGAGCCTGAGCGGCGTTGCGATGCTCTGGTTTTGGAGCGCTACCGCCGTGGAGCATGCGCTGCAGGAGCGCGGTGGCCTCGACCAGTTGGCCGGCACGCGTGAGGCGGGTTGCTTCGCGGACTATGTCTTGATTCAGCATCGTTCACCTCATTCTGTCGGCGAGAGCGGCCTTGACCGCGGGAGTGGCGTGAAGGGCCCCCAGCACCGAGACCGACGCGATTGTGGCGCGAGCCAACTCGGGAGTGACGTCCTGGGCGATGGTGGCTAAGCCCAAAACATTGATCTGCAGCATTTCGCCGGCGCGCCGCACCGCTTCGAGATCCTCGCGAGTGTAGTTGCGCAGCCCGAGGTCCAGGTTCTTCCGGGCCGTGGATTGTCTGACGACCTCTACGTGGCGCTCGAGCTGGTTCCGGATTGCTGTCCGGATGAAATCGGTCCGGTTCGAATAGAACCCTTCCTGCACCATGAGATCGACATGACCGAGGTCGACATAGCCAAGGTTGATCGTGATCTTCTCGGTGTCGGGGACCTTGGGTCGCAGCTCGCGCACATTATCGGCCATAGATAACATCCATTCTTACCATCCTCCTGGATGGTGTATGGATGTCATCTAGATACTTCCAAGCTCCTTTCAAGGGCGTGGCGAAGGACGGCTTTGGGTCAAAATCGGCGGTCGGGGCAAGTGAGGCTGCGCGTCCGGTCTCCTTCCAACAGCAGACACCCAAATCGGCTCAGCCTTATTCAGCTAAGGGCCCAAAAGCGGCTGTCGCATACCGTCACTTGAACTGGAAGGAGAGGCCGCCTTGCAAACGGCATCTCCTTCGTGCGGGAAGGCGATGATGGATGAGAGATGTCGTCAAGATCTGATGAACGAGAGCAGGTCGGGGTTGAGGACATCCGCATGCGTGGTTAGCATGCCATGGGGGTAGCCGGGATAGGTCTTCAGCGACCCGTTCCTGAGCAAGTCAACTGCACGCGGCACGGAACTTGCGAACGGGACGACTTGATCAGCCTCGCCATGCATCACCAGCACCGGCACGGTGATCTTCTTGAGGTCTTCAGTATAATCTTCGAGCCAAGAGTCGACAGTCGCGTAGTGAGCGAGAGCACCGCCGGCCATGCCTTGGCGCCACCAGTTCGCAATGATTGCCTCCGAAGGCTTGGCCCCATCGAGGTTGTACCCGTAGAACGGATTCTCAGGGACGAAACGGTAAAATTCCGACCGGTTGCCCAGCACGCCTGCCCGGATCGCTTCGAACCACTCCGGCGGTTGACCGGAAGCGTTGTTCTCGCTCCGGTACATGTTCGGCGTCAGTGAAGCGACCAGAACCGCCTTCGCGACGCGCTCCTGGTGGCGAGCGACATAGCGAGCCACCTCACCGCCACCTGTCGAGTGCCCGATGTGGATCGCGTCGCGCAGGTTGAGGTGTTCAGTCAGGGCCGCGAGGTCGTCAACCCAATGGTCCATGTCGTTGCCGGTGCTGGGCTGGTCGGACCGGCCGTGGCCGCGCCGGTCGTGGGCGATCACCCGATACCCGTGATGAAGGAAGAACGTCATCTGGGCATCCCAGTCGTCCGCTGTCAGCGGCCAACCGTGGCTGAAGACGATCGGCTGCCCTGATCCCCAATCCTTGTAGAAGATGTTTACACCGTCGTTAGTAGTGATCGTGGACATCGAGTCGCTCCATCTGCGCTGTCAGACGTTTTATTGAAAGGACAGCGACTAATTGATCCATTGAGCCACGCGTTACTCAATTTCGCGGGCAGAGTTTTAGAATTGCGGCCCCGGAGAGCCATTGCCTGGGCAACACCCGACCGCCGACCCAACGTGCGCTTCACGGTCTCGACGTCGTCCGCGTAGCTGTTGAGTCCGTATTGAACGGCGATCACTTCATGGCCATCGGCTTGCAAGGTCGGGATCACCTTGCCGAAGCACGGTCGCGACTACAAACCTCATCATGATGATGGTGGAAGGACACAGCTACGTCTTTCGAAAAAGCCCGAAGTAGAAGCTTGCGCGCAGGTCCGCTTTACCATCCAGAACAGACATCCGGATTTGGTCGTGCAGGTCCTATGGCTCACCTCGAGGGGTTCGATCTAAACGCCCGGCAGACCCGGCGGCGGTTTGCGCATGTTGGAGGCCTGCTCATACGCGTAGGCCAGACGCAGCAGCTTGTGCTCGCTCCAGGCCCGGCCTGCGAAGGTGATGCCGAGAGGGTAGTCGGGCGTGTCCTTGCCGTCTGCTCCCGAGATGAAGCCGGCCGGCACCATGACGCTGGGATAGCCCGCCTTGGCGGCGATCCCGCAGCCCTCACTTCCGGGGAATAGCACCGCGTCGAGCTTGTGCTGGTTCATGTAGGCGTCCATGCCGCGCGTCCTGGCGGAAAGCAAATCCATGGCGCGTGCCGACTTGTATTCGCGCTCGCTCAAATCGCCTCTGGTCATGTTGGCGGCGAGGAAGTGGTCCTGGCCAAAGCGCAGCGCCTTCTCCGCATGCGCGACGTTGAAGGTCACGATATCGGCAATGCTTCTGATCTCGGTGTTGGTCGCCCAATCCCTGAGGTAGAGGTCGAGATCGCGTTTCAGCTCGTAAAGGAAGACCACCGGCGGCCTCGCGACAGTGCCCTTGTGGCGACTCAGCGGATTGCGGTTCAGCACGGCCATCGTCGTACCCGGCCCGCCGATCCAGCCGGGCGTCGGCATATTGGCGCGCACGATGACGGCGCCGAGATCTTCCAGCACCGTAATCGCGTCAGCGAGCACCTTGGCCGACCTCGGCGGCAGCTTGCCGTAGTAGGGATCGTTCAGCGGGTCGGCCGGGTCGCTCGGCACGCCGATGCGCGCACCCTTCTTCGCATCGCGCGTGAGGCCGGCCGTGTAATCGGCCGGCCGCCTTTGCCGCTCCGTCACGGGGTCGAGCGGATCCCTGGCGGCCAGCACGTTCAGCAGTATGGCCGCATCGCGCACGGTACGCGTCATCGGCCCTGCCGTGTCCTGGCTGTGCGCGATCGGCACGATGCCGGCGCGGCTGACGAGTCCGACCGTCGGCTTGACGGTAACGAGGCCATTCTGGCTGGCGGGGTACAGCAGCGAGCCCGAGGTCTCGGTGCCAACAGAGGCCGCGCACAGGCCGGCCGCCACGGCGACCGCCGAACCCGCGCTCGATCCGCCCGGCGGCACGACCGGGATGCCGCGATCGTCCATCAGCGTCGGCGCATAGGGGTTCTTCACCTGGCCGCCGAGCGAGGAGTAGCCCGCGGGCATGTCGACCGCGAGCATGTTGGAAAACTCGGTCAGGTTCGCCTTGCCCAGGATCACCGCGCCGGCATCGCGCAGCAGCTTGACGATTGTGGCGTCGTCCCTTGCATGCGCGCCTTCCAGCGCCAGCGAGCCCGCGGTCGTCGGCTGCTTGTCGCCGGTGGCGATGTTGTCCTTCACCAGGACCGGGATTCCGGCCAGCGGCTGCTTGGCCGATAGTTTTGTGCCGTCGAGCTTGCCCGCGATCCCAAGCGCGTCGGGATTGAGCACGCGCACGGCGTTGAGCGCAGGCCCGCCGCGATCATAGGCCTCGATGCGCGCAAGGTAGGTCTTGGTCAGCGCCGTCGCATCGATCTGCCCACTGGCCAGGGCCTGAGCGATATCGCTCATCGATGCATTGTCGAGTTTCAGGGTGACCGGCGGCTCGGCGCTAACGGCCGCTGCGACGATGCCGGCATCGCGGCGCGGTGGCTTGTTCACGGCTGCCTCACCTGACGACGCGTCCCTCACCATGAGACCGCGATGATGGCATCATGCCAGCGTGTTGCCCGACGGGTCAACGTCGGAGCGCATCGCGCCAGCCATGGCAGCATGCAACGCGCAAGCCATTGAAATGACTACACCCGGCTACTGTGCATGGGGTTGTTTTTCAGGTTTTGTTTTAGGGCACGTGCTGACCCCGCCCTACTCCCAATACCACGTCGAGAAATCGTTCTCGTATTGCGGCACGTCCTTCCAGACGCCCTTCAGCTTCTTGTTGGTGATGGTGATCAGCTGCGGCTGGTACAGGTAGGCGGAGACGGCGTCGGTCGCGAGCATACGCTGGGCGTCGCCCAGCAGCTTTGCGCGGGCGGCCTCATCCGGCGTCGACACGATCTTCTTGTAGAGCGCGTTGAACGCCTCGTTGTTGTAGCCGAGATAATAGTCCGCCTCGGTGATCTTGACGAGATCGAACGGCTCGACATGGCTGACGATGGTCAGATCGAAATTGTGCGGACCATTGCCGGCGAACACCTGCGACAGCCATTGCGCCCATTCGACGTTCTCGATCTTGGCGATGATGCCGACCTTGGCGAGCTGGGCCGCGGCGATCTCGCCGCCCTGCCGCGCATAGGACGGAGGCGGCAGCTTCAGCGACAATTCGAGCGGCGTGGTGACGCCGGCCTCTGCGAGCAGCTTCTTGGCCTTCTCGGGGTCGTAGGGGTTGATGCCGGTGGTGTCGACATAGCCGAGCGCGCCCGGCACGTAGAAGCTGCCAATCGGCGTGCCGAAACCGTCGACGGCGCCGTCGATCATCGCCTTGCGGTCGATCGCGGCGAGGATGGCGCGGCGGACGCGGACGTCGTCGAGCGGCTTCTTGCGGTGGTTGATCGCGACGATGGTCTTGGCCCTGGAGCCCCCGACCAGCACCGTGAAGCGCGGATCGGCCTTGAACTGCGCCATGGCGCGCTGTGCGGCGACCCGCGGAAAGGCGTCGACGTCGCCCGAGAGCAGCGCGGCGGTCTGCGCCGCCGGCTCCGAGATGAAGCGGATCGTCACCTTGGACAGCTTGACCGCGGCGGCGTTCCGGTAGTCGGCCCATTTGGTCAGCGTGATGGAGGAGCCCTTGGCCCAGGCCCCGAGCTGATAGGGCCCGGTGCCGACCGGCTGCGTGATGTTGGTGGCAGCGCTCTTCGGCTCGACGATCGAGCCGCCCGCCTGCCCCAGCAGGAACGGCAGGTTCGGCTCGCCATATTTCAGGGTGATCACGACCGTATCGGCATCCGGCGCCTCGACCTTCTCGAAAGCCTGGTACAGGCTCTTGTCCTTGTTGGTGCTGGTCGGCGCGGCGTTGCGCTCGAACGAGAACTTCACCGCGGCGGAATCGAACGGCTCGCCATTGTGGAATTTGACGCCCTTGCGCAGCTTGAACGTATAGGTCTTCAGGTCGGGCGATGCGGTCCAGCTCTCGGCCAGCAGCGGCGAGACGGAGCCATCCTCGTTGATCTTGGTCAGGGTCTCGTAGATGTTGTAGAGCGTGACCTCGGCGATCGCGGCAGCGGCGGCATTGGTCGGATCGAGCCCCGGGGGCTCCAGCGCCATCGCCATGACGACGCTGTCCTTCTTGCTCTGCGCCAGCACGGGCAAAGGCGCCGCGATGAGCGCGGCGGCAAAGGCGACGATCGATAGTTTCCTGAACATCTCGTAACTCCCCGGCCCTGTTCCGTTCCAAGCCTACGCCAATCCCGCGCCGGACACTAACCTTCCATGGCCGCCTGCGGCAACGCCATCACGGCCTCCGCCCTGTGGCAGGCGGCAAGGTGTCCCTCGCCCATCTTGCGTAACTCAGGCGGAACCTCGCGGCAATGCTGGTCGGCGAGCGGACAGCGCGCGACATAGGGGCATCCGGTCGTGGCCGCCGATTGCGAGGCGATCGCCTGGCCCCCGCGTCGCCGCCGACCACCGCCGGCGCGCGCCCGCGGCACCGCGTCCAGCAGCGCCCGCGTGTAGGGATGGGCGCAATGCTCGAACAGATCTTCGGGCCGGCCCTGCTCGACGATGCGGCCGAGATACATCACCGCGACCTCGTCGCAGAGATAGTCGACGACGGCGAGGTCATGGCTGATCAGGATAAAGCTCAGGCCGAACTGCTCCTGGAGGTCCTGCATCAGGTTCAGCACCTGCGCCTGCACGGAGACGTCGAGCGCGGAGACCGGCTCGTCGGCGACGATCAGCTTGGGCTGGGTGATCAGCGCGCGCGCAATGGCGATGCGCTGACGCTGACCGCCTGAGAATTCGTGCGGATATTTGTCCATGTCCGCGTCGCGCAAGCCGACCTGGCGCAGCGCGTCGGCGACACGTTCGCCGAACGTGGCCCGATCGACCCCCTCCAGCACCGTCAGCGGCTCGGCGACGATGCGGGCGATGGTCTGACGCGGATCGAGCGAGCCGTAAGGGTCCTGGAACACCATCTGGAAATCGCGGCGGGCACGACGCAGCTCGTCGGCGGAGATGCGATTGAGATCGCGGCCGAGCAGCGCGACCTGCCCCGATGTCGGCCGCTCCAGCGCCATCACCAGCCGCGCGAATGTCGACTTGCCCGAACCGGATTCGCCGACGACGCCGAGGCTCTTGCCGGCGGCAACCTGCACACTCACGCCATTGAGCGCGCGCACCTGCCCCGGCGGGCGAAACAGGCTTTCCCGCGGCAGGGCGTAGCGCTGTTCGAGATCCTTCACGTCGAGAAGCGGCGCGGTGCTCATGCGATCAGCGCTCCGACGCGTTCTGCCATCGCGACATCAGTCCTGATGCAACGCACGAAGTGCCCAGGTCCGACGTCGACCATCGGTGGAAGCGCGGCGCGGCACTGACCGATCACGAGCGGACATCGGTCGGAGAAGGTGCAGCCGGAAGGCAGATCGGCAAGCTCCGGCACGGTGCCCGAGATCGTCTTCAACCGCGTCCCCTTGCGCGCGCCGAGCTTCGGCCGGGCGCGAAACAGGCCCTGCGTATAGGGATGGCCCATGCGGCGGAATACCTCGTCGGTCGGACCGCTCTCGACGACGGTGCCGCCATACATCACCATCATGCGCTGCACGTTTTCGGCGATGACGCCGAGATCATGCGAGATCAGGATCATCGACATGCCGCGCTCCTCGACGAGATCGGCGATGAGGTCGAGGATCTGGCCCTGGATGGTGACGTCGAGCGCGGTGGTCGGCTCGTCCGCAATCAGGAGGTCCGGCTCGCAGGCGAGCGCCATGGCGATGGTGATACGCTGGCGCTGGCCGCCGGAAAATTGGTGCGGATAGGCATCGATGCGCCGGGCCGGGTCGGGCAGCCCGACGCGATCGAGCAAGGCGATCGCTTCCTTGCGCGCCTGCGCCGCCGAATGCCTCTTGTGACGCCGCAGCGGCTCGGCAACCTGATGCCCGATCGTGTGCATCGGATTGAGCGCGCTCATCGGCTCCTGGAAGATCATGCTGATGCGGTTGCCGCGCAGGCGGCAATAATCCGCGTCCGGTAATCGCGCGATCTCGTTGCCGTCAAGCTTGATGCTGCCCGAGACCACGGCGCTGTCAGGCAGCAGCCCCATCAGCGACATCGCGGTGACCGACTTGCCGCAGCCGGACTCACCAACCAGCCCCAGCGTCTCACCGCGCTTCAGGGAGAAGCTGACGCCGCGCACGGCTTGTGCCGGCCCGCGGCTGGTATTGAGCCGCACGCCGAGATTGGCAACCTCGATCAGCGACATGTTGGAGCGATCACCCATCATCATCGCTCCCGTGCCAGTCTGGGATCGAGCAGGTCGCGCAATCCGTCGCCGAGAAGATTGAGACCGAGCACCGCGATGGCAATCGCAGCGCCCGGATAGACTGCGAGCATCGGCGACTGGAACAGCAGCGTCTGCGCATCGTTCAGCATCCGCCCCCAGGACGGCTGCGGCGGCTGCGTGCCAAGGCCGAGATAGGACAAGGCCGCCTCGGCAAGGATGGCAAGCGCGAACTGGATGGTGACCTGCACGATCAGGATCGACAGGATGTTGGGCAGGACGTGCTCGATGGTGATGCGGAAGCGTCCCTTGCCCGCGGCACGCGCGGCCAGCACGAATTCGCGCGCCCAGATCGCGTTGGCCGAGCCGCGCGTCAGCCGGGTCAGCGTCGGAATCTGGAAGATGCCGATCGCGACGATCGAGGTCACCATGCCCGGTCCCGCGACCGCGGCGAGCATGATCGCGGACAGCACGGCCGGAAAGGCGAAGGTGAAGTCTGAGAAGCGCATGATGATCTCTTCGGTCCAGCCGCGCCGGGCCGACGCGATCAAGCCGAGCGTGACGCCAAAGGTGAGACCGATGCTGACGGCGATGATACCAACCATGATGGTGGAGCGGGCGCCGGCGAGCAGCAGCGAGACGATATCCCGGCCGAAGGAATCGGTGCCGAGCCAGTGCGCTGCCGAGGGCGGCCGGAGCTTTGAAGCGATGTCGATCTCGTAGGGCGACCACGGCGTCCACAGCAGCGAGAGCAGCGCGGAGGCGAGCACCAGCAAGCTCAGCGCACCGCCGATCACGAAGCTGCGGTGGCGCAGCGCGCGGCGCCAGAATGTCCGGGCCGGCAGCGGGCGCGTTGCGAGCGGCAGGTCAATGGTCAGGGGCTCGCTCACAGGTCGTGGACCTTGATGCGGGGATCGATGAAGGCATAGAGCACGTCGACCACGAAATTGACGATGACGACCATGGTCGCGAGCAGCATCACGCAATTGCGCACCACGATGAGGTCGCGGTTGGCGATCGACTGGAAGATCAGGCGGCCGAGGCCCGGCAGATAGAACACGTTCTCGATCACGATGGTGCCGGCAAGCAGGTTGGCGAATTGCAACCCCATCACGGTCATCACCGGAATCATCGCATTGCGCAGCACGTGGCCCCACAGCACTTCGCGCTTGCCGAGCCCCTTCGCACGCGCGGTGCGGACGAAATCCTCACGCAGCACTTCCAGCACGGCCGAACGGGTGACGCGCGCCAGGATCGCGGCCTGCACCACCGCGAGCGAGATTGCCGGCAGCAGCAGCGACTTCACGCCGGACCAGATGCCGTCCTCCCAGCCCGCAAAGCCGCCCGCCGAGAGCCATTGCAGCCGCACCGAGAACAACAGGACCAGCAGGATCGCAAACCAGAAATTCGGCAACGCGATGCCGACCTGCGTCAGCGACATCACACCGACGTCGCCAAGCTTGTTGTGGTTGGCGGCGGTGTAGATGCCGGCCGAGAGCGCCAGCGTCACCGTGATTGTCATGGCCATGATGGCGAGCGGAAACGTCAGGACGAGCCGCTCCGCGATCAGGCTGGCGACTGGCGTGCCGTAGACATAGGAATTGCCGAGATCGCCGGAGAGAAGTCCCCTGATCCAGTGCAAGTAACGAACCGCCAGCGGCTGGTCGAGCCCGAGCTTGACGGTGAGCGCGCGGACCGCGTCCGGCGAGGCGTCGGCGCCCATCAGCATCTGCGCGGCGTTGCCGGGAAGAGCATCGAGCACCAGGAAGATGATCAGCGAGGCGCCGACCAGCGTCGCCAGCAAGGTCAGGACACGTCGGAGGACAAAGACGCTCATGCGCGCTCGGCTTCGGGGCTTAACCGCAGCACGATCAACATGTCCGGACGCCCGAGGCAAGCTCTTTGCTGCATGCCCATCTCCTCAAGCCGGCCAGCGGGACAGAAGGTCGGTCGAAGCTTCGAACAGGGCGCTGACGCGCAGCAATTCGGCGTCGGCGCGGAAACGGCCGACGAGCTGGAGCCCGATCGGCAGGCCGTCGTGGCCGAAACCCGAGGGCAGGCTGACGGCGGGATGGCCGGTCATATTGAACGGCATAGTCCAGGGGAACCAGTTCGGCCGAACGCTGTCGAAATGCCGACCATCGATCTCGATGCTGCCGAACAACTCTTGGCTGATCGGCAACGCGGTGCGCGTGAGGGTCGGCATCGCCAGGAAGTGCCCTCGCGCAAGCAGCGATTGCACGCGGCGGAACAGCGCGGTGCGCGCGAACATCGCCTCCTGGTAGTCGACGCCGCTGACCTCGGTGGCGAGCGCGAGCTGCTTGAGGAAAGCCTCGCTCAGCTCGTCCTTGTGCTCGGCCGCGAGCTTTGCGAAGCGCGTACGCCAGACGGTGTGGTTGATGGCGCGCCAGATCGGCTCGATATCGAAACCTTCGCCGGAGAATTCCTCGAGCTCGGCGCCGAGCCCCGCCAGCCGGTCGAGGCTCGCCTTGAAGCTGGCGGCGACGTCGGCGGACACCGGACGGCCCGGCGGCGTCAGGCAATACAGTATCCGCTGTCCGTGCAGATCGCCGCGGGCGGCAGCCGTGCCGACGAAATCAGGCACGGGAACGCCGATCGACCACGGATCGCTGGGATCCTCGCCTGATATCGCCTGCATCATCAGCGCGGTGTCGGCGACGGTGCGGGTGGTCGGCGTGACATAGGTCTGGTTGCCGAACACGTCCAGCGCCTGGCTGTGCGGGATCACACCGTTGCTCTGCTTTAGGCCCACCACGCCGTTGCAGGCGGCGGGAATCCGCGTCGAGCCGCCGCCGTCGGTGGCGATCGCGAGCGGAGCGATGCCACTGGCAACCGCAACAGCCGCGCCGCCGCTGGAGCCGCCGGAGGAGCGCTCCGCGCTCCACGCATTGCGGGTGCGGCCGAACAAGGGCGAGTCCGTCAGGCATTTGCTGCCGAATTCCGGCGTCGTGGTCTTGCCGATCAGGATCGCGCCTTCGCTGCGCAGCCGCGCCACCGCAACGGCATCCTCATTCGGCACATTGTCCTTGTAGGGAACGGCGCCGAAGGTGGTCTTGACGCCCTTGGTGTTGACGATGTCCTTGACGGTGGCGGGGATGCCATGGAGCAGGCCGAGCGGCTCGCCCGCCATCACCTTGCGCTCCGCCGCGCGCGCCTCAGCCATCGCCTGCTCGCCACAGAGCGTGATGAAGCAGTTCAGCTCCGGCTGCAGCGCCTCGGCGCGGGCGAGCACGGCCCGGGTGATCTCGACGGGCGAAATCCGCTTTTCGGCGATGAGTCCCCGCAGTTCGGTTGCCGACAGGAGGCAGGGATCGCCGTTCATCGTCACATCACGCTCCGAAGCGGGCCTCCGTTGGCCCGACCATTGACAGCCAGAATGACAGTTTTGTTAACTCGCCGTCCAATACCATTTTGGTCGTCAACCCATATGTTTTCGGTATGCCAATGGATCTTCGCAGGCTCCGCTATTTCGTCGCCGTCGCCGAGGCGCGCAGCGTCGGCAAGGCCGCCGAGCGGCTGCGGATGGCGCAGCCGCCGCTCTCCGTCCAGATCCGCAAGCTGGAAGGCGAAATCGGCGCGCCGCTGTTCCGCCGCGGCACGCGCGGCATGGACCTGACCGAGGCGGGCCAGGCCCTGCTGGCGCGCGCCAGCGAGGCGCTGGCGCTTGCGGCCGACGGCGCCGAAGCTGCGCGTGCGGTTGCATCCGGGCGACGCGGCCGGCTGTCGGTTGGCTACATGTTCGTGCTGGCCAACGCGGTGCTGCCGCGCCTGATCCCCGAGCTGCGCCGCTCGATTCCCGGCGTCGACCTCGACTTCGCCGAGCTCAGCGCCTCGACGCGCGAGGGGCGGCTGCTCGACCGCAGCGTCACGGTCGCGCTATGCATGCCGGCGATCCATCACCCTGAAATCCAGGTGGCGCGGGTCGGCGCGCAAGCGTTCATGTTGGCGATGCCGATCCGCTCACCGCTCGCCCGCCTTGGCGCAGTGCCGATGGCGAAATTGCAGGGCCGCCCGCTGATCGCGCTGCCGTGGCCGGACCACGACCCCGCCTCCTCCGCGGTCGCGGCCTTGCTCCGGCGGCATCAAATCGTGATGCCGATTGCGAGCCGGGTGGAGACGGTGCATTCGGCGATGAGCCTGGTCCTGGCCGGTGAAGGCCTCGCCATCCTGCCAGCTTGCGCGCAGCTCGGCGCGCCACGCGGCATCGTGTTCAGGCCGCTGCGCGACGCCACCGACTCCATCGATATCGCAGTCTGCTGGCGGCGGGATTCTCAGAGCCCCCTGATCCGAACCTTCCTCAAATGCGCCGAGAAAGTCGTCGCGCCGCTGTGACGGGCTACAAGGGCCAGGTGATCTCACGGCTCCAGGGCGGGTCGGCGCCCGGGCGGGTGCAGGTCAGGCCGGCGCAATTGGCAGCAAAGGACAGCGCGCGGCGGAGCTCGTCCGCTCCGATGTCCTTCAATCGCGGCCGGGCAAGGCGCCCCTGCTTGTGCAGCGCGAACAGCAGCGCCGCCTGAAAGCTGTCTCCGGCGCCGATGGTGTCGGCGACCTCGACCTTCGGCGCGGTGACCTCGATCGCTCCTGCCCCCGCGTGCCACGCGATCGCGCCGTTGTTGCCGCGGGTGATGACGACGAGGCTCGCGCCCTGCCCCAGCAGCGCGCGCGCTCTCTGCTCGTAACGCTCGTCGCCGAAGAGATAAGCGAAGTCCACGTCCGACATCTTGATGAGATCGGCGCCGCCGGCGAACTCGGCCATGCGCGCCAGGTAGGCCGGCTTGTCCTTGACCAGATTGGGCCGGCAGTTCGGATCGAAGGAGATCGTCGAAGAGGATTGCGCATCCACGATCAGCGCTTTGGTCTCGGCGGCTCCCTGGTCGTTGACGAGCGTGGTCGAGCCGACATGGACGGCCTCAACCGTATCGAAGGGAATGGACCCGCGCCGGTAGGCCCAGTTTCGCGTCGCGGTCTCGGCATCATAGAAGGCATAGTGCGACTCGCCCGCGACGATGCGGACAAAGGCGAGCGTGGTCTGAAGGTCGCTGCGGGTGGCGAGGCTGAGGTCGACATGCGAGGCGGCCGCGTGATCCGCGATCATGCGCCCGAACAGGTCGGTCGCGATGCCGCCGACAAACCCGGTCGGCGCGCCGAGCCGCGCCATGCCGATCGCGACGTTAAGGCACGAGCCGCCGACCGCAGGCATCACCGCCTCGCGCCCGTCGGCGTTTCGCGTCGGCACGAAATCGATCAGCGCATCGCCGCTCGCAATCAGCATGTCTTTCAACCTCTCGCGATGTCGCTCATCGCCGCGCGGCTGCCGCGATCCACTTCGCGCAGCAACTTGTAGACCTCGCGCTTGCGCGTGTGAAACGCGGCCATGTCAGGCGCGGTCGGCTCGCTCTTCTGTCCCAGCGCCGACATCTTGGCCATGGTCTCGCCGATCGAAGCATAAGCGCCGCCGGCCACCGCGCCCAGCATCGCCGCGCCCAGTAGCACCGGCTCCCTGGTCTGCGGCAGTGCGACCGTTAGCCCCGTCGTATCCGCCATGATCTGCCGCACCAGCGGGCTTCGACTGGCGCCGCCCCCCATGATCATGATGCTGGAGCGCACGCCATGCGCGGCAAAGGCCTCGATCACCTCGGCGAGCCCATAGGCGAGCCCGCACAGGCCGGCGACGAACAGCCGCTCCATCGAGGCGATGTCGGTGTCAAGATCGAGCCCCGTGATCACCGCGCGCGTATCAGGGTCGGCGTGGGGCGAGCGGTTGCCGATGAACTCAGGAAGCACATGAAGGTCGCGAGCGAGCAGCGCGGCGCGGCTGACGCTGCCCGCGCGCGCGATGATGCGGCGCTCGAGGAAGTCGATGAGGTCGAGGCCCTCGCTGCGCGCCGCCGCGCTCGCCTCGGCATGGCCCGGATGCGACTTGAGGAGATGGTCGATCGCCGCACCTGCCGCCGATTGGCCGCCCTCGTTGAGCCAGAAATCCGGGACCATGCCGGAGTAATAAGGCCCCCACACGCCGGGTACGAAGCCCGGCTCGCGGGTCGTCGCCATGATGCAGGCCGACGTTCCCATGATGTAGGCGAGCCGGTCGCAAACATCGCTCGCCCCGCCCGAGCCGTCGCGTCCGCCGATCGCGCCGATGCCGCCGGCATGGGCGTCGATCAGCGAGGCACCAACCGGTATGCCCGGCGACAGGCCAAGCTCTGCCGCAGCCGCGTGGGTGAGACCGGTGCCGAGCCGCGTGCCGGGGGCAACGATCTCGGTGCCGATGCGGGCGTATTTCTCGTTGACGAAGTCCGACAGTCCGATGCGCTTGAAGAATTGCGCGCTCCAGCCGCCGCCCTCGTGGGCGAGATAGTTCCATTTGCACGTGACAGTGCAGGTCGAGCGCTGCAGCGAGTCAGTCGCGCGCCAGGTCAAATAATCCGCCAGATCGAAGAAGTGGCCAGCGGCGTCAAAGCTCCCACGAAGGTGCCGCTTCAGCCACAGCAGCTTCGGCATCTCCATCTCGGGCGAGATCGAGCCGCCGACATAGCGCAACACGGCATCCTCGGTCTCGTTGATCAACCGCGCCTCGGCGATGGCACGATGATCCATCCAGACAATGACATTGCGTTGCCTGTCGCCGGATGCGCTGACGGTGAGCGGCTCGCCCTGCTTATCGAGGACAACCAGCGAACAGGTGGCGTCAAAGCCGATGCCGCCGACGCTGTCGGGCGCGATGGCCGCTTCCGCCATCGCCGCCCGCACCGATGTCGTGCAGGCGTCCCAGATATCCTGGGATGATTGCTCGACGATGTCGCCAGCCTCGTGCCAGATCCTGATCGGGTGCCGCGCGGTCGCAAGCAGAGTGCCGGCCTCGTCAAACACCCCTGCCCGCGTGCTCGTGGTCCCCACGTCGACGCCGATATACGCTCGCGGCATTGTCGCTCCAGCTTCGTCAGTTTTGACGCAAGCCTACCAGCAAGTGTAGCCGCCATCCACCAGCACGATGCTGCCGGTCATCAGGCTCGCGGCCTCCGAGCTCAGGAACAGCACGACCGAGGCGATCTCTTCGACCTGCCCCATCCGCGCCATCGGAGTTCCACCGATCCAGGCGTCGTACATTTTGGCGTTGCTCTTCACGAAAGCATTGAGCGGCGTCTCGATATAGGTCGGCGCCACCGCATTGACGCGGATGCCGCGCGCGCCCCATTCGGCGGCCAGTGATTTGGTCAAATGATGCACCCCCGCCTTGGAGGCGTTGTAGAAGCACTGCTCCTGCGGTTTGTTGACGATGAAGCCGGACATCGAGCCGACATTGACGATGGCGCCGCTCTTGGCTTTGAGCATGTGCTTGCCGAATTCGCGGCAGCACCAGAAGGTGCCGTTGAGATTGACGTCGATGACGTTGAGCCAGTGCTCGTCGGTGACGGTCTCCGCCGGCGTCTCACTGCGGGCGATGCCGGCATTGTTGACGAGAATGTCGACCTTGCCATGGCGGGCGACGAGGTCGTTCGCGACCTCCGCCACGCGCTTGGTGTCGGTCACGTCCATGATCGCGGTCTCGATGTCAAAGCCCTTCGCCTTCAGGCTGGCTTTCGCGCTGTCGGCGACCTTGCTGTCGCGGTCGCCGACGATGACCCTGGCGCCGGCCTCAGCCAGCGCTTCCGCGCAGCCAAGGCCAATGCCCTGCCCGCCGCCGGTGATGAACGCGGTTTTGCCGTTCAGCTTGAATTTTTCCAGGTACATGGTGGTCTTTCCGTTTCTTGCCGTTTTCTTGCCGTCTCTTGTCAGCCTCGAAGCGCGTTGCCGCCCGCGTCGAAGCGATGGATGCGCGCGGGGTCCGGCGCCAGCGACACACGATCGCCGGCGTGCAAACTCAACTCGCCGATGTAGCGCGCCGTCAGCATGCCGAGCTGACCGGCATCGACGTAAAGAAAGGTGTCACTGCCGAGATGCTCGGCGACGGCGATGGTTCCCAGCCAGCCGCCGTCGCCCTCGCGCTCGATCTTGAGATGCTCCGGCCGCACGCCGATGGTGGCGGCGCCACGTTGCAAGGCGAGCTCTCCGGTGACGAAATTCATCTTGGGCGAGCCGATGAAGCCGGCGACGAAGAGATTGGCGGGCCGCTCATAGAGCTCCAGGGGCGAACCATATTGCTCGATCTTGCCGCCATTGAGTACGACGATCTTGTCGGCCATGGTCATGGCCTCGACCTGGTCGTGGGTGACATAGATCGCGGTGGTGCCGAGCTGCTTCTGGAGCCGCGTCACCTCGATGCGCATCTGCACGCGCAGCGCCGCATCGAGGTTGGACAGCGGCTCATCGAACAGGAACGCCTTGGGCTCGCGCACGATCGCGCGGCCGATCGCGACGCGCTGGCGCTGGCCGCCGGAAAGCTCGCGCGGCTTGCGATCGAGATAGGGCGTGAGGTTCAGCGTCGCGGCCGCGGCCTCGACCTTGCGGTTGATCTCGTCCTTGGCAAGGCCCGCCATCTTCAGGCCGAAGCCGATATTGCCGCGCACGCTCATATGCGGATAGAGCGCGTAGGACTGGAACACCATCGACAGACCGCGCTTGGCGGGCGGCGTGTCGACGACGTTCTTGCCGTCGATCAGAATCTTGCCACCAGAGACATCTTCGAGCCCCGCGATCAGCCGCAGCAGCGTGGTCTTGCCGCAGCCGGAGGGACCGACGAACACCACAAAGGAGCCGTCGGCAATGTCGAGATCGGCGCCTTTGATGATGTGCACGGGGCCGAAGGACTTCTGTACGTCCTGTAGTGTGATCTGACCCATGATCCGGCAGCCCCTTTACTTCACCGCGCCGAAGGTGAGCCCGCGCACGAGCTGCTTCTGGCTGAACCAACCGAGGACGAGAATGGGCGCGATCGCCAGCGTCGAGGCTGCCGACAATTTTGCCCAAAACAGCCCTTCCGGGCTGGAATAGGACGCGATGAACGTGGTGAGCGGCGCAGCGTTCGAGGTCGACAGGTTGAGCGTCCAGAATGCCTCGTTCCAGGCGAGGATCAAATTGAGCAGCATCGTCGAGGCCAGCCCCGGGATCGCCATCGGCGTCAAGACGTAGACCAGCTCGCGGCCGATGGTGGCGCCGTCCATGCGCGCAGCTTCAAGGATGTCGCGCGGGATCTCCTTGAAGTAGGTGAAGAGCATCCAGATCACGATCGGCAGATTACCGAGGCACAGGATGAAGACGAGACCGATGCGGGAATCGAGCAGGCCGAAGCTCTTGTAGATCAGGTAGATCGGCACCAGCACGCCAACCGGCGGCATCATCTTGGTCGAGAGCATCCAGAGCAGGATGTCCTTGGTGCGCTTGGTCGGCGAGAACGCCATCGACCAGGCCGCGGGGATGGCTATCAAGAGAGCGATGAGCGTCGAGCCGCCGGCGATGATGATCGAGTTCATCGCGTGGTGGAGATAGTCGCTGCGCTCCTGCACCGTCGCGTAATTCTCGGTGGTCCAGTGAAAGAACAGGAAGGATGGCGGCACGGCGAACGCCTCGAGCTCGGTCTTGAAGCTAGCCAGCACCATCCAGAGGATCGGGAAGAAGATCAGGAAGCCGAAAAACCAAGCCCCGATCGTCGAGACCACCAGCCGCTGCCTCGTCGCCATCCGTGCCATGGTCTCACGCCTCCAGGTTACGGCCGACGATGCGGACCAGGAAGAAGGCAACGATGTTCGCGATCACGACCGCAACCAGGCCGCCCGCCGAGGCCGTGCCGACGTCGTACTGAATCAAAGCCTGCGAATAGATCAGGAAAGCGATGTTGGTGGTCGACAGTCCGGGGCCGCCGCCCGTGGTGACGTAGATCTCTGCAAACACTGTGAGCAGGAAGATGGTCTCGATCAGGATCACCACCGTGATGGGGCGCGCCAGATGCGGTAGCGTGATGTAGATGAAGGTCGAGACGGCGCTGGCGCCGTCCATCTCGGCGGCCTCCTTCTGCTCCTCGTCGAGTGATTGCAGTGCGGTGAGCAGGATCAGCGTCGCGAACGGAAGCCATTGCCACGTCACGATCAGAATCACCGCAAACAGCGGCACGTCGTTGAACCAGTCGATCGGGGTCAGGCCGAACAGAGAGGCCAGCCAGGCGAACAGGCCGGAGACCGGGTGCATCAACAGATTCTTCCAGACCAGCGCGCTGACCGTCGGCATCACGAAAAACGGCGCGATCACCATCAGCCGCACGAAATTGCGTCCGATCACCGGCTGATCCATCAACAGCGCCAGCGGAATGCCGAGCAGGATCGTCAGCGCCAGCACCGAGCCGACCAGTACCAGCGTGTTCTGAAGCGAGGCCAGGAAGGCGGGATCGGTGAGGAAGTAGCGGAAGTTCTCCAGCCCGACAAACGACTCGGAGCCGGGATCGAGCAGGCTGTAATGCAGCGTCGAGAAATAGAGCGTCAGCGCGAGCGGGACAATCATCCAGATGAACAGTAGCCCGACCGCAGGCGTCAGGAGCGAGCGCGCAAGGAACTGCGTCTGCCGGGTTGCCATCGTTGGCTTCTCCTTCAGAGCGTTTTCGAGCGAAGTGGAGCCCGGTTCGCGGGAAGAAAACGCGTCAAAATGAAACCTCGGGAAGAAGGCGGCCATCCATGACGCTGGATGGCCGCAAGTCTGAGCTCAGGAGGAAGAGCTCGGGTTCACTTGATGTAGCCGGCGCGCTTCATCTCGCGCTCGGTCGCCGATTGCGCCCCGGTAAGCGCGGCATCGACCGTCATTGATCCCGCCAGCGCGGCCGAGAATTGCTGGCCGACCTGGGTGCCGATGCCCTGGAATTCGGGGATCGCGGCGTATTGCACGCCGACATAAGGCACCGGCTTCACCGTCGGCTTGTTCGGATCGGCCGCGTCGATCGAGGCCAGCGTCAGCTTCGCGAACGGGGCGACCTTCAGATAGTCGGGGTTCTGGTAGAGCGATGTGCGCGTGCCCGGCGGCACGTTGGCCCAGCCCTCTTTCGACGCGACGAGCTTGGTGTAGTCCTTGCTCGTCGCCCAGGCGATGAACTTCTCGGCAGCTTCCGTCTTCTTGGAGCCGGCGGGGATCGCAAGGTTCCAGGCCCACAGCCAGTTGGCGTTCTTGCCGAGCCCGGTGTTGGGCGCGAGCGCGAAGCCCACCTTGTCGGCGACCTTGGAGTCCTTCGGGTTGGTGACGAAGGACGCCGCGACCGTGGCGTCGATCCACATGGCGCACTTGCCGGCATTGAACAGCGCCAGATTCTCGTTGAACCCGTTGGAGCTCGCGCCGGGAGGCCCCGCTTCCTTCATCAGATTGACGTAAGTCGTCAGCGTCGACTTCCATTCCGGCGTGTTGAATTGCGGCTGCCACTTCTCGTCGAACCAGCGTGCACCGTAGGAATTGGCCATGGCCGAGAGGAACGCCATGTTCTCGCCCCAGCCGGCCTTGCCGCGCAGGCAAATGCCGTAGGTGCCGGCGCTCTTGTCGGTCAGCTTCTTGGCCGCATCGATCACGAAATCCCAGGTCGGCTTCTCCGGCATCTTCAGGCCGGCCTTCTCGAACAAATCGGTGCGATACATCACCATCGAACTCTCGCCATAGAACGGCGCGGCATAGAGCTTGCCGTCGACAGAGACCGCATCCTTGATCTTGGGCAGAAGGTCGGCGATGTCGTAGTCGCCGCCGAGATTGGCGAGCGGGACCAGCCAGCCCTTCTTGGCCCAGATCGGCACCTCATAGGTGCCGATGGTGAGCACGTCGAACTGGCCGCCCTTGGTGGCGATGTCGGTGGTGACGCGCTGGCGCAGCACGTTCTCCTCCAACGTCACCCATTTCACTGAAATGTCGGGGTTCTTCTTGGTGAATTCGGCCGTCAGCCCCTGCATGCGGATCATGTCGCCATTGTTGACCGTGGCGATCGTCAGGGTCGTTTCGGCCACCGCGGGGACGGCCAGCAAAAGTGCAGACGCGCCGCCGACGGCGCCCAAGACATGTTTCACGGTGACCTCCCTCGAACTCGCGTTTTGAGCATATGCTCACGCGTTGGGCGTATGTTCAACGCAAGCAAGGGTGGTTGTCAAGCAGGTGAAGAGGCGTTCCCGCAACTTATGAGTGCTGCGGTGCGGGAAGTTTGAAATGTCTCGCACAGCCATGGCGGCTTGCTCCACCTCTCCCGCTTGCGGGAGAGGTCATATCGCATCGAAGATGCGATATGAGTGAGGGCTTTCTCCTCTTGAAGAAGTCTTGCCAGCGGGAGAGACCCTCTCCCCACCCCTCTCCCGCAAGCGGGAGAGGGAGCCGAGTCCCGCGGCCGCGGAGCTGGCGACCTACCGCTCCAGGATCGCCTTTGCGGTCGTCTCGTCGGTGATCAACCCGTTGATCAGGCCCCCGCTCAGCGCCGCCGCGATCGCCGCCACCTTGGCTGCGCCGATCGCCGCGGCGATCGTCGTGCTCTTCGCCGGCACTTCCGGCGGGATGCTGGTCAGCCGCTTGTTGGTGCCGGACTTGAGCAGGCGTCCCTTGGAATCATAGGCCCAGCCGGTGATCTCGCCGATGGCACCCAGCCGCATCATCTCGAACAATTCGTCGCGGGTAACGAAGCCGTCGACATGGACCTGCGCCTTCTGGTCCATCTGGCCGATACCGACGAGGCGCAAATCCGCCTTGGCGGCAACCGCCTTCACCTTGGCGATCGGCTCGATGCGGACCATCTTGTTGCGCTCGTCCTCGGACGACATCAGGAACGGCAGCGGCATCGGATAGTGCCGCGCACCGGTGCGGTCAGCGAGCCGGCCGACGGTGTCGTAAAAGCTCGCCGAACCGTCGGCGGAGATGTTGCCGACCAGCGAGACGATCTGATGATTGGGCCGGTCGATCGGCGTGACGCGCTCGACCGCGGCGCGCACCGCCCGGCCGGTGCCGAGCGCGACGATGACCGGCGTCTCCGAACGCAGAGTCGCGTCGAGCAAATTGGCGCAGCGCTCGGCGATACCTGCGGTGGCTTGCGGCGCCGCTGGATCGGCTGGCACCACCTCGCAATGAACGAGATCGAAGCGTTCCTTCAGGCGTGCCGCAAGCTCCATGCAGGCGGCAATGGGATGCTCGAGCCGGAAGGTGATGAGGCGCTCCGCGAGGCACAACGAGACCAGCCGCTGCGCCGAGGCGCGCGAGACCTGAAGCATCTTTGCGATCTCGTCCTGGGTGTGACCGGCGATGAAATAAAGCCAGCCGGCGCGCGCGGCATCGTCGAGTCGCGATCTGTCGTTCTCGGCGGCCATGCGGGCCTCACGCCTCCCAGAAGTCGATCATGCGCGAGAAGACCCGGTCGGCCCCCGCGCCGGACAATATAGCGCGGCCTTCGCGTCCGCGATAATGGCTGCCGCCGACAAATCCCCAGACGGTCATGCCAGCCGCCTTGCCCGCCTGCACGCCGCTGACGCTATCCTCGATCACCAGCGTGCGCGCAGGTTGCACCCCCATCTTCTCCGCCGCGAGGAGAAAGAGATCGGGCGCCGGCTTGCCGTGCCTGACCATTTGCGCGGAGTAGATCCGGTCGCCGAAATGCGCCCGCAGGCCGGTGACGTCAAGCGAGAGCGCGACGCGGTCGATGTCGCTGGATGAAGCCACGCAAAACGGTACGGACAAGTCGGACATCACGCCCGCAATGCCGGGGATCGGCTGAAGCGAAGCTGCGAAGGTCGTCAGCACTTGCGATTTCAAGCGCGGCAGAAAGCCGTCCGGCACGACCTGCCCGAGATCACGATAATGCTGCTCGACCGCCTTGGTGCTGCGCCCCAGGAAGAGCTCCAGCGCCTGCTGCTGGCTGAGCACGATGCCGAACTCGGAGAGAACTTCGGATAGGCACCGGCAGCTCAAGAGTTCGCTGTCGACGAGCACGCCGTCGCAATCGAAGATGATCAGATCGGGTCTTGACCGGCCGTGGTCCATCCAGCCATTCGATCATATACCCAATTGATGAGCAATAGCTCACTCAACGCCGTCACCCTCGGGATCTTCCGACATCAATGCGCGACCTGCCGGTAGATCGCCGGCAGTGCCGCGGGCAGCCGCTTGATGTTGCCGACGATGGCATAGCCGCCGCGGCCGAACAGGGTCGGGAAATAGGATTGCGCAGTTGCGTCAACCGTGACGCCGAAGGCGGCGATGCCGAGCCGGCGCGCCTCCTGGACCGACTTGCGGGTGTCCTCGACCGCGAAGCGACCCTCGTAATGATCGACGTCGTTCGGCTTGCCGTCGGTGAGGACGATCAGCAGTTTCTTACGCTGCGGCTGGCGGGCAAGCTCGGCGGCGGCATGGCGCACCGCCGTGCCGATCCGCGTGTAATAACCGGGCTTCAGCGCGCCGATGCGGCGCTCGACCGTCCCGCTCATCGGCTCGCCGAAGGCCTTGACCGTTTCGAGCCGCACCCAGGAGCGCCGGCGCGAGGTGAAGGCCAGGATGCTGTGGTGATCGCCGCAGGCCGAAAGCCCGTGGGCGAGCACCAGCAGCGCCTCCTTCTCGACGTCGAGCACGCGGTAGCCATCGACCCAAGCGTCTGTGGACAGCGAGACGTCGACGAGCAACGTGACGGCGAGATCGTGTCCTTGCGGGCGCATGGCGACATGGATGCGATCGAGACCGCTGCCGCCGCTGCCGGCGCGCAAGTCGCACCGCGCGCGCACGAGCGCGTCGAGATCGAGGTCGTGTCCGTCGGCCTGGGCGCGCATCAGTTCGTGGCGCGGCCGCAACACCTCGAAGCGGCGGCGCACCTGGCGGATGTGCCGGCGCATCGCATCGTCGGGCGTCCAACCCTCACCTTGCTCGGAGGCCGCACCCGCGAGCACGCGGCAATGATCCGGCAGATAGGAGCCGCTGCGATAGTCCCATTCGGGATAGGTGAGATCCGCGTTCAGCCGCGACGCATCGAGGGCTTCCGGCGGCAGGTCGAGATCGAACTTGAACCGGCTCGCCGGCTTGCCGCTACGGCGGCTGAGCGTGATCTCCTCGAGATCGTCGGCCGCTTTCTGCGCATCCTCGTCCTCGCTGTCGTCGGCCGGACGGTCGACATTGACCATCTCGGCCATCGCGAGGATCTTCTCGAAGCGGTTGAGCACGAAACGATCGCGGCGGTTGGCATTGTCCTCGCGCTCGCGGACGGCAAAGCGCTTGCGATCGTCCTCAGTCGCGGCTTCCGCGCCCGGTGCGCACTCGTCCTCGCCGGCATGTGCGGGCGAGAGCTCGCGCGTCCAGCAATCCCCCCAGAGCGGGCACGGCAGGATCGAATGATAGCCCGGCGGCGCCTTGTCCGGCAGCGGGCCCGTTCCCATCATCGCCGGCCACAGTCTGCCCGCAGGCGCTTTGCCGGCTCCCAGCAAGGCCAGCACGATCTGCTCGACCTCCTGCTCGATGCGCGGCAAGGGGCGACGAGGCCGGGCCTCGGCAGTTGCTGCGGCGAGCTTCGCGTAATCAGCGACAAACCCGGGAAATTGCGTGAGCACCCAGACCGCCGTCTCGCTCGCCCGGCGCAACACCAGAAGATCCCGCCGCAGCGGATCGGCTTCCGCGATGGTCTCGATCGGCGCGGCTGCGAACCACGCCGCAAGCCAGCGATAGAGCGCCGCGTTCAAGGCACGGTCGGGAAAGATCGAGATGCGATCGGGGAGGAAGATGGTCGCCGCGTCGCGGCCCGGCTGCTCTATTCGCTCGTCTCCAAGGCCGATGCGCTGGCGCCAGCCGAGACGGTGCCCCGATTTCCGGGCACCTGCGCTTGCGATCTGCACCCCGGTCTCGCCGCCGAGCGCGCGGAACGTCACCGCGAGCCGGCCCCTCATCTCGGCAAGTGCGACGGCCTGATCGCCGTGAACCGGATAGCTCGCGGTGCCCCCGACCATCCGGTGCCAGGCGCGGCCGACGGTCTCCTCCAGTTCGAGGAAGTCGAGCATGGGCGCGGCCTCACCCGATGACGGCGCGCGCGACGTCCAGCAGCGCCGCCTTCACGTCCGAATCGTCGGTGAGCGGTTCGATCATGCCGGCCAGCACGGCATCGGCGGTCGGCGTGCCCGCGGCAATCAGGGTGGCGCAATAGACCACGAGGCGGGTCGAAACGCCCTCCTCCAAATCGTGTCCCCTAAGCGCGCGCAGCCGGCCAGCCAGCCCGACCAGCGGCCGCACGCGCTCCGGCGACAGCCCGCTTTCGGCGGACACGACGCCAATCTCCTGCTCTGGCGGCAGGAAATCGAATTCGATGGCGACGAAGCGCTGCCGCGTCGAGGGCTTCAGCGCCTTCAGCAGCGTCTGGTAGCCGGGATTGTAAGAGACGACGAGCATGAAGCTACTCGGCGCCACCAGCTCCTCGCCGGTGCGTTCCAGCGGCAGGATGCGGCGATCGTCGGTCAGAGGATGCAGCACGACGGTGACGTCCTTGCGGGCCTCCACGACCTCGTCGAGATAGCAGATGCCGCCCTCGCGCACGGCGCGCGTCAGCGGTCCGTCGGTCCACACGGTGTCGCCGCCCCTCAGCAGATAGCGGCCGGTGAGATCGGCGGCGGTCAGATCGTCATGACAGGCGACGGTGTGAAGCGGCAGTCCCAGCCGCGCCGCCATATGCGCGACGAAGCGCGTCTTGCCGCAGCCGGTCGGCCCCTTGAGCAGAACCGGCAGACGACGTCGCCAGGCATGCTCGAAAAGCTCGCATTCGTTTCCGGATGGAACATAGGCCGGCAGCTCGGGCGCCGAGGTCACCGTGTGAAGGGCAGCTTTCATGATGTCTCTCCGGACTTTCCAGGAAGCGGGCGGCCGCGGCAAATCGCGGCCGCCATTTGCGTTTACTCGGCCGGCTGCAGCGCGGCGGGAATGGTCGCCTGCTTCTCGCGGCCCGGCACCAGCACGGCCCAGACGAACATCAGCGCGGAGATCGCCACGAACACACCGGAGCCGAGCCGGACCCAGTAGAACATCGCGAGCTGATCCTGCACGTCCATGTAGCCCTGGCCGAGCACGCGCTGCAGGTGAACCTGGACCACGCCGGCGAAGGTCAGCGCGAAGGTCATGGTCATCATCGCCGTGCACATGATCCAGAAGCTCGTCATGGAGAGCCACTGATTGTAGGGCGCACGTCCCTTGATCTGCGGGATTGCATAGGCCATCACCGACAAATTCAGCATCACATAGGCGCCGAAGAAGGCGAGATGCCCGTGCGCGGCGGTGACCTGGGTGCCGTGGGTGTAGTAGTTCACCGAGGACAGCGTGTGCAGGAAGCCCCAGACGCCGGCGCCGAGGAACGCCATCACGGAGCAGCCGACCGACCACAGCAGAGCGGCGCGGTTCGGATGCTTGCGGCCGGCCTTCCAGGTCATCTGCACCGTGAAGATCACCATGGTGAAGAACGGCGCCACCTCGAGCGTGGAGAACAGCGAGCCGATCCACTGCCAGTAGCCGGGCGCGCCGATCCAGTAGAAATGGTGGCCGGTGCCGAGGATGCCCGAGAACAGGGCAAGGCCGATGATGACGTAGAGCCACTTCTCCACGACCTCGCGGTCGATGCCGTTGAGCTTGATCATGAGATAGGCGAGGATGGAGGCCATGATCAGCTCCCAGACGCCTTCGACCCAGAGATGGACGACGTACCACCAGTACATCTTGTCGACGGCAAGGTTCGCCGGGTTGTAGAAGGCGAACAGGAAGAAGATCGCAACGCCCCACAGGCCGAACAACAGGATGTTGGTGACCGTGGTCTTGCGGCCCTTCAGCGCCGTCATCGTGACGTTGAACAAGAACATCAGGCAGACGACGACGATGCCGACCTTGATGATGAAGGGCTGTTCGAGGAACTCGCGGCCCTCGTGGTAGTGGAAGAGATAGCCGACGACGGCAATGCCGGCCGCGCCGAAGAACATCCAGAACTGGATCTTCGCCAGCAGCGGGCTATAGAGCTCGGTTTCGGTCTCTTCCGGGAGGAGGAAGTAGGTCGCGCCCATGAAGCCGATCAGCGACCATACGATCAGCGCGTTGGTGTGGATCATCCGGACGATGTTGAACGGCAGGAGGGTCGAGAGCGTGTTCGGCAGGACGTAGATCGTTCCGGCGAGAAGGCCGAACACGACCTGGGCCAGGAACAGGGTCAGCGCGCCGTAGAAATACAGCATCGCGACTTTCTGGGTTTGATATTTCATCTCGGGTTCTTTCTGTCTTGAGAAGAAAGCAGCGTTCTCAGCCGGCCTTGTTCGGCGGCCAGCTCTGACGCTTGATCGTGCTGGTCCATTGCAGGAAGTCAGCGAGGTCGTTGAGCTCCTGGTCGGTCAGGTTGAACTGCGGCATCTGCCGCCGGCCCTCTGCGCCCGAGGGCTGCGACTGCATCCAGGCCTTCAGCGTCTCGCGCGCCGCGGCCGGATCCTCGTTGCCGCCCCAGCGGTCCCAGACGTTGCCGACCTCGGGCGCGAAATAGGCGCCCTCGCCCAGCAGGGTGTGGCAGTTGATGCAGGAATTCTTCTCCCAGACATGCTTGCCGCGCGCGACCGACGAAGTCAGCGTCGACGCGTCGGTGGAGGTAGTGGCCATGTAGTAATGGCTGTGCGCCGTCAGCCCTATGAAAATGGCGAAGAAGAAGGCCGAACCGCCGTAGAAGACATTTCGAGCGGCCGACTTGGTCAGGCGTTCAGCCATTGCCAATCCTTTTCCGGTTTGAGTCGTAGAGAGAAAATCGGTGATGCTATTTATTGCCGATCCGAGGATCGCTCTTTGACGAAGCGCAAGGAGCGCGTCAGATCAGCGCGACGATGGCCGAAGCAAGCCAGGCAAACAGCACGACGACGAGGACCCATGCGCTCACAAGGCCCCGCCAGAGCGCCGGCGCAGAGCGAAGTTCGAGGAAATCGAGCACGATGCGGCGGCCCTTCAGCGCGGCAAACGTGAGCAGCAACGCATTGGCGAACAAGGGGCGCGACACCAGCGGCGGAATCAGAATGGTCGCGAGCGCAAGCCCGATCAACGTGATCCAGGCGATGTCGAGACGATCCGGAATCACGGGTGCACCAGATAGATGATGGGGAACATGACGATCCAGAGCAGATCGACCATGTGCCAGAAAGCGGTCCCGGTCTCGACGCCCGCCGCCCCGGCAGCCCGGGAAACTACGGCCAGGATCACGATACCGAGGCCGACGTGCAGGAGATGGAAGCCGGTCAGGAGGAAGTACAGCGTGAAGAACGGGCTGGTCTCCAGGCCGTTTCCCAACGCGATCTCGCCGGCATATTCGAACAGCTTGATCGCGATGAAGAGAGCGCCAAGAGCCATGGCGCCGAAGAGCCAACCGCGCGCACGCCGGCTCTCGCCCGCCCTTGCGGCAGCCGCCCCGCGCGCGGCGGTCCAGCCACTGGTCACGAGCACGATGGTGTTGATCCCGGCCAAATGCGCATCAAGAGTGGCTTGACCGGCCGCGAAGACCGCCGGGTGAAGCGCGCGAGCGATGACGAAAGCGCCGAGGAACAGCCCGAAGGCGGCAAGCTCGCTGAAGATCAGCACCCAGATCATGGGATCGCCGGGAAGATCTTCCAGAATTCCCCAGCCGGTTCCCTGTTGCTCGCATTCCGTCGCCGACATCTGACTTCCGTATCAAGACGCCGAACAGATATCCTACCGGCGCGATTCCGACTTTGTCGCCGCACAAATAGTGCAACCGGCCGGAGAGGCGTTTGCGCTATCGCAACGTTCCGCCCGTCCCGCCGTCATAAGTTGAATGTATCCGGCGGTTCCGCAAAACGGCGAGCGATGCGATGAGCGATGCACAAATCGGGCTGATGACCGCGACCCCCATCATCATCGCATTCGCCATCGCGCTCCGTCGAATGGGGGTGCTGTCGACCGTGGCGACGGTCTCCGCGGCGAGCCTCTCGGTTGCCATCGCCGTGGTGCTCTTTACGACGCAATAATTGTCGGGTGCGAAAGCGTCGCAGCCCATTCCGACAACAGAACGCTTTGGCCCATTGCCGTAACGCGGTAAAGTTCGCTACCGCACACGACCCAATGAGTTCGCCATGCCAGAGATCATCAATCTTGGTGCGCTGCAGCTGACCTTTCTGCGGAGCAAGGACGACACCGCCGGCAGTCTCGATCTGTTCGAGATGACACTCCAGCCGAACGCGCGCATGCCGATCCCTCACTATCACGATCGCTGGGACGAAGCGATCTATGGGCTAAGCGGCATCTCGACCTGGCGGATCGACGGAACGGACGTCGACGTGGCGCCGGGCGAAACCGCGTTCATCAAACGCGGCGTGGTGCACGGCTTCACAAATCGTTCGCCCCGGCCGGCGACCTGCCTGTGCATACTCACCCCCGGCGCGCTTGGTCCGCAATATTTCAAGGAAATGGCGGTCCTACTAGCCGCCGGTACGCCCGATCCGGCAAAGATGAAGGAGACGATGCTGCGCTACGGATTGGTACCGGTGCTACAGTCCTAAGCGACCGCGAGAGCTAGTGGGCATGGGCGCTCTAGCGCCCTTTGCCCACCCCACGTTCTCGTCGAGCTACCGCCGCTGATTGTACACGTCGATACAGACCGCCCCCAGCAGCACCAGACCCTTGATGACCTGCTGATAGTCGATGCCGATGCCGAGGATGGACATGCCGTTGTTCATCACGCCCATGATCATGGCGCCGACCACGGCCCCCCCGACCCGGCCCACACCGCCATAGGCCGAAGCGCCGCCGATGAAGCAGGCGGCGATGACGTCGAGCTCGAAGCCGAGCCCGGCCTTCGGGGTCGCGGTGTTGAGGCGCGCAGCGAAGACGAGGCCGGCGAGCGCGGCGAGCACGCCCATGTTGACGAAGGTGAGGAAGGTCAGCCGCTCCGTCTTGATGCCCGACAGTTTTGCCGCTTTCGCATTGCCGCCCACCGCATAGACCTGCCGGCCAATCACGGTGCGCCGGGTGACGAAGCCGTACAGGGCGATCAGGGCCGTCATGATGACCAGCACGTTCGGCAAGCCGCGATGCGAGGCGATCAGATAGGTGAAATAGAGCACCGCACAGGCGAGCAGAACGCTCTTTCCCAGGAAGAACGCATAAGGCTCGACCTCGATGCCATGCGATTGCTCACGTGACCGGCCCTTGGCGCTGGCATAGACGAGGCCGAGCGCGAGCACGGCACCGATCAGCATGGAGGTCGGATGCAGCGTGCCGGCTTCGGGCAGCAGTTCTGGAATGAAGCCGGAGGACAGCTTCTGGAACGTCGCGGGGAACGGGCCGAGTGACTGCCCCTGCAGCACCGCAAGCGCGAGCCCCTTGAACACCAGCATGCCCGCCAGCGTCACGATAAAGGACGGAATGCCGAAATAGGCCACCCAATAGCCCTGCGCCGCGCCGATCGCCGCGCCCAGCAACAGGCAGGCGATGAAAGCGAGCGTGTAGTCGATCTTGTAGGTCACCATCAGCACGGCGGCCACCGCGCCGACGAAGCCGGCGACCGAGCCGACCGACAGGTCGATATGGCCGGTGACGATCACCAGCAGCATGCCGAGCGCCATGATGACGATGTAGCTGTTCTGCAGCACCAGGTTTGTCAAATTGAGCGGCTGCAGCAGCGTGCCGCCGGTCATGACCTGGAAGAACAGCATGATCGCGATCAACGACATCAGCATGCCGTAGTTGCGCAAATTGTTCTTGATGAAGCTGCCGTGCCGGCGCTCCTCGGGCAGCGATACCGTCTTGTCGGTCATAGCTGCGATCCTCCCATCTCCGCGGCCGCTGGCGCGGCGTTCCCAATGTTTCGTTCGTTGCGCATGATGGCGCGCATAATCTTCTCCTGCGTCGCGTCAGGACCCTTGAACTCGCCGACGAAGGCGCCCTCGTTCATGACACAGATGCGGTCGCAAATGCCGAGCAGCTCGGGCATCTCCGAGGAGATCACCACGACGCCGCGGCCGGCTTCCGCCAGCTCGTTGATGATACAGTAAATCTCGTACTTGGCGCCGACGTCGATGCCCCGCGTCGGTTCGTCCAGGATCAAGACCTTGGGGTCGGTCATCAGCCATTTCGACAGCACCACCTTCTGCTGGTTGCCGCCGGAGAGCTGGCCGGTCTCCTGGTAAACGTCGGAGCAGCGGATGCGCATGCGGGTGCGATAATCGCTGGCGATCTTCAGCTCGGCGATGTCGTCGATCACCCGGCCTGGGGCGACCTGGTCGAGGCTGGCGAGCGTGATGTTCTTGCGGACGTCGTCGGCCAGGATCAGGCCGAGCTGCTTGCGATCTTCGGTGACATAGGCAAGGCCGGCGTCGATCGCGGCAGCGACACTCGGCAGCACCATCTCCCTGCCTTCGAGCCGGAGAGAGCCGCTAATCGTGGTGCCCCAGGAGCGGCCGAACAGGCTCATGGCGAACTCGGTGCGGCCGGCGCCCATCAGGCCGGCAATACCGACGACCTCGCCACGCCTGACGCTGAAATCGACATTCTTGATCACTTGCCGCTCGGGATGGATCGGATGGTACACCGACCAGTTCTCGACAGTGAGCACGGGGTCACCGATCGTCGCGTTGCGCTCCGGGAAGCGGTGAGCCATATCGCGGTTGACCATGCTGCGGATGATGCGGTCTTCCTGGATCGGCTCGCTGCGGCAGTCGATGCTGTCGACGGTGCGGCCGTCGCGCAGCACGGTGATGTGGTCGGCGACCTTGGCGACCTCGTTGAGCTTGTGCGAGATCAGGATCGAACCGATGCCCTGCTCGCGGAACGCCATCAGGCGTTCGAGCAGCGCGGCGCTGTCGGCCTCGTTGAGGCTGGCGGTCGGCTCGTCCAGGATCAGCATCCGCACCCGCTTGGACAGCGCCTTGGCGATCTCGACCAGCTGCTGCTTGCCGACGCCGAGATCGGTGATCAGCGTATCCGGAGATTCCTTCAGGCCCACCTGCGCCAGCAGCTCACGCGTGCGTCGGTACACCTCGTCGCGGTCGATGACGCCGAGCTTCGACGGCGGATGCGACAGGAAGATGTTTTCCGCGATCGACATCAGCGGGATCAGCGCCAGCTCCTGGTGGATGATGATGATGCCGAGTGCCTCGGAATCGTTGATGTCGCGAAAGCGCCGCTCCTCGCCGTCGAAGACAATGGTGCCCTCGTAGCTTCCATGCGGGTAGACCCCGCTCAGCACCTTCATCAGGGTCGACTTGCCCGCGCCGTTCTCGCCGACGAGCGCGTGGATCTGGCCGGCGTGAACCGAGAAATTGACGTCGCGCAGCGCCTGCACACCGGCAAAGCTCTTGCTGACGTTGCGCATCTCCAGCATGGCGGTCATCGTGTCATACTCCAAGACTCATCGACGTCGTCATGGCCGGGCTTGTCCCGGCCATCCACGTGCCGCTGCCTGCAAGGAAGGACGTGGATGCCCGGGACAAGCCCGGGCATGACGAGTATGTGGACATGCGTTTCGTCCCATGGAGAGTTCCCTCTCCCCAGGAGGGGATGAGGGAAAGAAAGAGCCTACTGGAACTGCGCCTTCTTGTAGTAGCCGCTGTCGACCAGAACCTTCTCCCAATTGTCCTTGTAGACCACGACGGGCTTGAGCAGGTAGGACGGCACGGTCTTGACGCCGTTCTCATAGGTCTTGGTGTCGTTGACCGTGACCTGCTTGCCGGCGAGCGCGGCGTCGACCATGTCGGCGGTCACCTTGGCGAGGTCGCGGGTGTCCTTGAAGATGGTCGAATATTGATCGCCGCGCAGCATCGCCTTGATCGAGGGCACCTCGGCATCCTGACCCGAAATGATCGGCATCGGCTGATCGGCGCTGCCATAGCCGACGCCCTTCAGCGAGGAAATGATGCCGATCGAGATGCCATCATAGGGCGACAGCACGGCATTGAGCTTCTTGTTGCCGTAATAGGCGCTGAGCAAATTGTCCATGCGGGCCTGGGCGGTGGCACCATCCCAGCGCAGCGTAGCGACCTTGTCCATGCCCATCTGGCCCGAGGCGACGACGAGCTTGCCGCTGTCGATGTAGGGCTTCAGCACGCTCATCGCACCGTTGTAGAAGAAGTAGGCGTTGTTGTCGTCCGGCGAGCCGCCGAACAGCTCGATGTTGAACGGGCCCTTGCCGTCCTTGAGACCGAGGCCCTGTACGATCGACTCGGCCTGGAGCACGCCGACCTGGAAATTGTCGAAGGTCGCGTAATAGTCGACGTTCGGCGTGCCGCGGATCAGGCGGTCGTAGGCGATCACGGTGATACCTTTGGCCTTGGCCTGCTTGAGCACGTCGGACAGCGTGGTGCCGTCGATCGCGGCGATCACCAGGGCTTTTGCGCCCTTGGTCACCATGTTCTCGACCTGCGAGAGCTGGTTCGGGATATCGTCTTCGGCATATTGCAGGTCGGTGTTGTAGCCGCGCTCCTTCAGCACCTTGACCATGTTGTTGCCGTCGTCGATCCAGCGCGCCGACGATTTGGTCGGCATCGCGATGCCGACGGTCGCCTTGTCCTGGGCGGACGCGGTGACGCCTATGGCCATGGACGCCGCGCCGGCCAGCGCCAGCGCGAGGAATGTCGTCTTCAGTTTCAGCATGTTTTACTCCCTTGGGTGTCAGACTGTTTTCTTTGTTTCATCGAGAACGTCGTCGTGGGCTGCTTTCGGGTCTCCTATGCGAGCTTGACGTCGGGCTCCGCGCGACCGCGCGCGGATGCCTCCAGTAAAAAAGTGCAGCCGGCTTGCGGATCGGCGGCGCGTGCGGCCGCGTCCATATCCTGCCAGGCTGACGTGACGAGGAGGCGCGACAGATCGGGGCCGACGAAAGCGGGGCAGCTCGCCTGTTTTGCCGGCACGCTCAGTGAGCGCAGACGCTCGCCATGCGGAGAATAGACATCGATACGGCTCGCGCCCCAGCAAGCGTTCCAGATCTGCCCGTCGGCATCGCACACCGAGCCGTCGAGGCCGCCGATGCCGGTGTGGCGCAATAGCACCTCCGGCTCGCCGCGCGGCAGGCCGGTCGCGGGATTGAGCGGCACGGCGTAGAGCACGGCATGCGGCGTGTCGGTGAAATAGCCGGTGGCGCCATCAGGCGAGAAGCAGATCGAATTGGGGATACTGATGCCGGGAAACAGCGTCGAGATCTTGCCGCGATGGAGCGCGTAGATCGCCCCGGCCTTCGGCTCGGCGTTCTTGCCCATGGTCCCGATCCAGAACGTGCCGGACCGGTGCACGCGGCAATCATTGGAGCGCGTGGCTGGATTGTCGGCTTCGAGCGGAAGCAACAGCGTCATCGCGCCGTCGGCAAGCTTGCGGACGTAAAGCCCGTCCTCGGCAACGATCAACTGCCGTTCGGCATCGATGCGCCCGAGCGCGCTCGCCATCCGCCCGAGCGCATGGACGCGGATGCTGCCACTACCGAGTTGCGCCTCGAACAGCCGTCCCTCGCGGATGTCGAACCACCACGCGGTATCGGTGGTCGCGTCATAGGTCGGGCCCTCGCCGAGATGGCAGGGATCGCTAGAGAGAACCGAGGTCGGCACCTGTTCCATCATGGCATCCTCGCTCCGAAGCGATAGACCGTGTGATGGCGGTAGACTTCGCCCGGCTCAAGGCGCGGGCTCGGAAAATCCGGCCGGTTCGGCGCATCGGGCCAGATGTGCGGCTCCAGGCACATGGCGTCCGACTGACGGATGAGCTTGCCGCCCTTCCCCGAAATCGTGCCGTCGAGATAGTTGCCGGAATAGACCTGAAGGCCGGGCTGGTCGGTGAACAGCTCCATGACCCGGCCCGAGCGCGGTGCCTCCAGCCGCGCGGCGAACGCCAGCTTGCCGTCACGGGCGAGGCAATAGGTGTGGTCGTAGCCCCTGCCGTTCTGCAATTGCTCGTGGCTCTCGCGGATACGCGCGCCGACAGCCTGGGCGTCGCGGAAGTCGAACGGCGTGCCGGCAACGCTGCGCGGCGGTTCCGGCAACGGAATGGCGGTGGGATCGATGGCGAGGAAATGCTCGGCGGCGACAATCAGCTTGTGGTCGAGAATGGACGTGCCTGACGTCGCGCCCTCGAGATTGAAGAAGCTGTGGTTGGTCAGGTTGACGATGGTCGGCCGGTCGGTCCGCGCCTCCATGCTCAGCGACAGCTCGGTCGGCCCGGTAATGCGATAGGTCAGGCGGACATCTAGCCGGCCGGGATAATTCTCTTCTCCATGCGGGCTCCTGTAAGTGAGCGTCACTGCGGGTGCAGCACCATCGTCGATCTCCGCAATGTCCCACAGCTTGCGATCAAACCCATCGAGGCCACCATGCAGCGCATTCGGCCCGTTGTTGACGGCAAGCTGCACCGTCTCACCATCGAGCGAAAACTGTCCCTTGGCGATGCGGTTGGCGTAGCGGCCGACGGTGGCGCCCAGGAACTTGCGCTCGGCGAGGTAGCCGGCGAAGGCGTCATGGCCGAGCACGACGTCGTCATATCCGCCCTTGGCGTCCGGCGCGATCAGCGCTTGCAGCACCGCACCATGGGCGATGACGCGCGCCTCGAACCCGCCCTCACCGCGCAGCACGATGCGCTCGACGTTGCGGCCGTCCGGCAGCGTTCCGAAGACATCTTTTTCGATTTTTGAGCCAGCCATGTCTAATCCACAAACGGTTCGACGACGGTGCGCCGGCCGAGCAGGAAGGCGTCGGCGACGAGGCGAAGCGGCGTCAGATCGACGTCGCTTGCGCCGGTCGCCGCGAGCTCGACGAAGCGCCGGTAGAGTCCGCGATATTCCTCATCGGGCGCCTCGGCAAGCACCTTGCCGTCGACCGCCATTCGCGCACCACCACGGGACAAGGTCATTCGGCCCTGATCGGTTTCGACGAGGATATCCCAGCTCTGCGGCCCGGTCTGGCGAAAGTCGAACTCGGCGGTCACAGGCAGGCCGTCGATATCGGTCAGTGTCAGGTTGGCAGCGATCGGCGCCTGGCAATTGGCGGGAAAGGCCAGTTCGGCCGCGGTGACGAATACCGGCTTGCGCAGGATTTTGGTCAGGATCGACAGCGCGTTGATGCCGGGATCGAACACGCCGAGGCCGCCCGGCTCCCAGATCCATCCCTGCCCTGGATGCCAGACGCGAACGTCTTCCTTCCAGTCGATATGCACCGACGTGATACGTCGCCCAGTGAGCCATTGTCGCGCGGGTTCGACCGCCGGCGCATGTCGCGAATGCCAGGTCGCAAACAGCGTTCGCTTTGCCTCCGCCGCCATCGCGATCAGCGGATCGAGCTCGGCAACGCCGATGCCCGGCGGCTTCTCCAGCATGACATGCTTGCCGGCTTTGAGCGCCGCGGCGGCCTGCGCGCGCCTCACTTGCGGCGGCGTGCAGAGCGAGATCGCATCGACGTCCGGCCCCCTCTCCAGCAACTCCTCGATGGTGGCGAAGTGCGGCAGTCCCGGCAGCGAGGCGTTGCGGCTGGCAACCGCGGTCAGCGTCGCGCCCGGCACCGCGGCGATCGCGCCGACATGCTGGTCGCGCGCGATCTTGCCGAAGCCGACGATGGCGATGCGAAGTTGCGTCACGATCTCTCTCCAGATTCCACCGATGGCAACGCCTCGGCCGGTGTGGTCTCGATCACGGCGCCCTCGTGGCGATGCATGCCGTTGTGAATGACGAAGACCATCGCCTCCGAAGCGGCCTCGGCATCACCCCCTGCGATCGCATCGACGATCTTCTGGTGCCAGAGCAGCACGGTGTCGCGGTCCTCCAGCTCGACCGGTGCGCTGAGCAGGAACGAGGCGCGTAATGCCGCCTCGATGACGTGGCCGATCGAGCGCATGAACAGATTGCCGGAGGCGTGCGCCACGGCGACGTGAAGCGCGAGATCGGCATCGGCGAAACCGACGGAATCGGAGGCTTCAAGACGCATACGGTCCATACAGCGGCGAAGCTCGACGAGGTCCTCCTCCGATCGCTGCGCGGCCGCCAGCATCGCCGCGCGCGGCTCGACCGCGAGGCGAATCTCGGCGAGGTCGTTGAGGAAACGCTTGTCGATGCCGGCATCCAGGTGCCAGGCCAGCACGTCGGCGTCGAACATGTTCCAGGCCGCGCGTTCGCGCACGACGGTGCCGACGCGCGCCTTGGTGGTGAGCAGACCTTTGGCGACCAGGGTCTTCACGCTCTCCCGCAGCACCGGCCGCGATACGCCGAACATTGCGATCATCTCGGCGTCGCCCGGCAACCGCGTCCCCTCCGCGTAGCGGCCGGCGATGATGTCGATGCCGATCGATCGGGCGACCTCCGCATGGTTGGAGTGGGCCCGCCGCGTCGGGATGACGACGATACGCGAGGTCATGTCGCAGCTCCCAAGCTCTTCGTCACCGGCCGGCGCGCGAGTGCGACCAACCCCTGCTGCAGGGCGATGAAGGCAAACAGCAAGATTCCGGTCGCGATCTTGGTCCACCAGCTCGACAGCGTACCATCGAAATTGATGTAGGTCTGGATCAGCCCCTGGATCAGCACGCCGAGGAAGGTGCCGATCACCGAGCCCTGCCCGCCCGTGAGCAGCGTGCCGCCGATCACGACGGCCGCGATGCTGTCGAGCTCGACGCCGACGGCGGAGAGCGAGTAACCGGCGCTGGTGTAGAAGGAGAACACGATGCCGGCGATGCCTGCGAGCAGGCTCGACAGCATGTAGATCTTTATCGTCATCTTGCCGACAGCAACGCCCATCAGGCTCGCGGCGGCCCGGCTGCCGCCGAGCGCATAGACATTGGCGCCGAACCGGGTGAGCTGCAGCAACAAGGCTCCGCCGATGACGATCACGAGCATGATGATCGCTATCGCGGTCAATCGCCCGCCGCCGGGCATCCGCAGCGCGAAGTCAGAGACCGTCGCATAGACGGGTGCCGTGATCGGCACCGATTCCGTGGACAGCAGGAAGCTCGCGCCGCGCGCAAGGAACATGCCGGCGAGCGTCACGATGAACGGTGGTAGGTCGAAGACATGGATCACCGCGCCCATCGCCGCGCCGAAGGCCGCCGAGAGCGCGAGGATGGCAACGAAAGCGACCAGCGGCGGCATACCCCAGCGCTCGATCGCGAGCGCGACGAAGACGGTGGTGAATCCGATCACCGAGCCGACCGAGAGATCGATGCCGCCGGAGATGATGACGAAGGTCATGCCGGTCGCGACGATGCCGAGGAAGGCGTTGTCGGTGAGGAGATTGCCGACCACGCGGGTCGAGGCGATGTTGGGGAATTGCACCGCGCAGAGCGCAAAGCCTGCGACGAGCACGATGGCCGTGATCAGGACGGGCGGCAGGCCTTTCATGCTTTGGTCCTCCGCAGCCGCGCGACGATGCCAGCAAAACCGGTCAGCTTCGGCGACTGCAACAGCAGCACCGCGAGCACCACTACTGCCTTGACCAGCAAGTTGAATTCCGGAGGATAGCCGGACAGCAAAATTCCGGTGTTCATGGTCTGGATGATCAGTGCGCCGAGCACGGCGAGCACGAGGCTGAAGCGGCCGCCAAACAGCGAGGTGCCGCCGATCACCACGGCCAGGATCGCATCGAGCTCGAGCCAGAGGCCGGCATTGTTGGCATCCGCCCCCATGATGTCGGCCGCCGCGATCACGCCGGCGAGCGCGGCGCAGACGCCGCACCAGACATAGACCGCCAGGATCATCGCGCGCGTGCCGACGCCGGCAAGCTCGCTCGCCCGCGCATTGCCGCCGGTCGCCTCGATCAGCAGCCCGAGCGCGGAACCGCGGACCACGACGCCGGTCAGGATCAGCATGCAAAGGGCAATCGCGACCGGCACCGGAAGGCCAAGCACCGCGCCATTTCCGAGCCAAACCAGATCCGGCGACGAGAAGGTGACGATGCGCCCTTCGGTGATGAGCTGGGCGATGCCGCGCCCTGCCACCATGAGGATCAGCGTCGCCACGATCGGCTGCATCCCGAGCACCGCAACGAGAAATCCGTTCCACAATCCGCAGACAAGCCCGGCACCGAGCGCGGCCGCGAGCACCACGGGCAGGCCGTGACTGTCGGCAAGGCTCGCCGCGATCGCGCCCGCAATGGCCATGACCGCGCCAACCGACAGATCGATGCCGCGCGTTGCGATCACCAGCACCATGCCAAGCGAGAGCAGCGCCACCGGCGTGCCGCGATTGAGCACGTCGATCACGCTGCCGAACAGCCGGCCGTCCTGAAGCCGCAAATCGAAAAATTGCGGCGACACCACACGGTCGACCGCCAGGATGACGATCAACGCCAGGATCTGGGCAAGGCCGCGGCGCGGCAGCAGCGCTGTCATGTGTGGGCCTCAAGCGCGACGGTGGCGGCATCGGCGGCAATGGCTGCGAGAATGTTGCCGACGTCGATCGCCTCGCCCGCGAGGTCCTCGACATGGGCGCGGTCACGCAGCACCACCACGCGGTCCGAATAGGTCACGATCTCGTCGAGCTCGGAGGAGATCACGAGCAGCGCCAGCCCGTCGTCGCAGAGCTCGCGGATCAGGCGGATGATCTCGGCATGCGCGCCGACGTCGATGCCGCGGGTCGGCTCGTCCAGCACGAGGAGCCGCGGCGAGGTCGCGAGCCAGCGCGCCAGCAGCACTTTCTGCTGATTGCCGCCGGACAACAGGCCGACGGGGCGTTCCGGATCGGCAGGACGAATGTCGAGCATCTTGACGTAGCGGCGCGCGATCTCGTCCTGCTCGCGGCGCGACAGCGGGCGATGCAGGCCGCGCTTGGCCTGGAGCGCGAGCACGATGTTCTCACGCACGGTGAGCTCGGCGACGATGCCGTCGGTCTTGCGCTCCTCCGGGCAATAGCCAAAGCCGTGGCGCACGCCGTCGCGGGGCGACTGCAGCCGCACGGGCGCGCCCTCCACTCTCGCCTGCCCGCCATCGGCTCGCTCTGCGCCAAACACCAGCCGCGCCGTCTCGGTGCGGCCCGAGCCGAGCAGGCCGGCGAGACCGACGACCTCGCCATGACGCAGCTCCAGATTGAACGGCGTGACATAGCCGGCCTTGCCGTAATTCTCGAAGCTGGCGCAGACCTCGCGTGCCCGGTGCTCGCCTGTCGAGGCTCGTGTACTGGTGGTCTCTGCCAACTCCCGGCCGAGCATCATCCGGATCAGCTCGAGCCGCGGCAGCGAGGCGGTCTCGCGCTCGCCGACCAGGCGGCCGTTGCGCAGCACCGTGATGCGGTCGGAGATCTCGTAGACCTGATCGAGGAAGTGGCTGACGAAGACGATGCCGATACCGCGCGTTGCGAGCTGGCGCATGATGCCGAACAGGATCTCGACCTCGTGGCGGTCGAGGCTCGCGGTCGGCTCGTCCAGGATCAGCACGCGGGCGGAAAGATCGACCGCCCGGGCGATCGCGGTGACGTGCTGGATGGCGACGGAATAGCTCCCGAGCGGTGCGGCGACGTCGATATTCAGGCCGAAATCCGCCAGCAGCGCTTTGGCGCGGCGGCGCATTTCACCTTCGCGCACGATGCCGAAGCGCATCGGCTGGCGGTCGAGGAACAGGTTTTGCGCCACCGAAAGATTCGGCAGGAGGTTGACCTCCTGGTAGACGGTGGCGATGCCCGCTGCCACCGCCGCCTTGGCCGAGCGCGGCGCGATATCGTCGCCACCGAGCCTGACGATGCCGGCATCGCGCGGAAACACGCCCGTGATCACCTTGATCAGCGTGGACTTGCCGGCACCGTTCTCGCCGAGCAACGCATGGATCTCGCCGGCGCGCAGCGTGAAGTCGACCTCCTGCAACGCGCGCACAGCGCCGAAGCTTTTGCTGATGCCGCGCACCTCCAGCAGAGGCGGAGCAGGATCGGGGCTGTTCTCCATGGCGACGTCACTCCCGCCGGCACCCGCCGACATTGCGGACACCCAGCCTATTCCTTCGCGCAGCGGCTTCGAAGAGGGTGCCGGACCGCAAAGCGCGGTCCGGCGAAGCCCGCCTCAGTAACCGAGGCCCTTCTTGCTGTCGTAGATCTTCTGCGGATCGTCGGCGGCGGTATAGAGCTTGGACTCGGTCTGGATCCACTTCGGCGGAACCGTGCCCTTGTCCTTGAAGGCCGCGACGACATCGAGCGCGGGGCCTGCCATATTCGGCGTCAGCTCGACCGTCGCATTGGCTTCGCCGGCGACCATCGCCTTGAAGATATCAGGAACCGCGTCGATCGAGACGGTGAGCACGTCCTTGCCGGGCTTGAGACCGGCCTCCTTCATCGCCTGGATCGCGCCGACCATCATGTCGTCGTTATGCGCGTAGACCGCGCAGATCGACTTGCCGCCGCCTTCGGCCTTGATGAAGCTTTCCATCACTTCCTTGCCCTTGGCGCGGGTGAAGTCGCCGGTCTGGCTGCGCACCACCTTCAGGTTCGCATGCTTGGCAATCGCGGTGTCAAACCCCTTCTTGCGGTTGGTGGCGACGCTGGCGCCGACCGTGCCTTGCAGCTCGACGATGTTGCAGGCTTTCGCTCCGACGGTCTTGGCGAGCCAGTCGCCGGCGACCTCGCCTTCATGCACGCTGTCGGAGGTGACGGCGGTGAGATAGAGCTCCTTGCCGGAGGGATCGATGTCACGGTCGAGCAGCACGACCGGGATCTTGGCCTCCTTGGCCTCCTTCAGCACCGAGTCCCAGCCAGTCGAGACGACGGGCGCGAGGAAGATCGCATCGACGTTCTGGGCGATGAAGGAACGGATCGCCTTGATCTGGTTCTCCTGCTTCTGCTGCGCGTCGGCAATCTTGAGATTGACCTTTCGCTTGGCAGCTTCCTGCTTGGAGACCGAGGTCTCGGCCGCGCGCCAGCCGGATTCCGATCCGATCTGCGAAAAGCCGATGGTGAGCTGGCCGGCATTGGCGGGCAGCGCGAGCAGCAACGCGGCCGTGGCACTGGCCGCAAAGAGGGCTTTGAGGGTCATCAGGCGTGTCTCCCAAGAAATCATCTTGTGTTATCTCGGGCGCCGATCGGTAGCATGGCACCCGCAGGCCGACCCTTTGAGGCGGCAGGAGCCACTATTTCACGGAAGATAGGTTCCGACTAGTCATATTATTTGACTATTGGATGAAAACGCACGCAGGCGGCGGCGGGCGGTTTTAAGACACGCTCAGCGCGATTTTGTTCCGCCGATGCAACGCGGAGATGAAAGAAATTTGTGCGGCTGGGTGGGACCACATCCGTCATGGCCGGGCTTGTCCCGGCCATCCACGCCTTGTCGCACGGCACGGAGAAAGTGGATGCCCGGGACAAGCCCGGGCATGACGACCTTCCGCAACTTCGATTGGCGAGCTGGAGCGAACTAAATCACCTTGCGCTGCGCCAGGTTCTTCATGAGCGCGCCGATGCCGAAGGTCCAGGGCTCGCACTCGTCGCTGGTGCGCATGCGGTTGACGAGCTTGCCGAGCTCCGGCGCTGCGATCGTGACGATGTCGTCGCGCTTGTGCGTAAAACCCTGCCCGGGCGCGTCGCGATCCTTGACCGGCGCGAACATGGTGCCGAGGAACAGCACGAAGCCGTCAGGATATTGATGGATCTTGCCGATGGTCTGCGCAACGAGATCGGTCGGATCGCGGCTGATCTTGCTGATCGAGGAATGCCCGTCGAGAACGAAACCGTCCGTGCCCTTCACGTTCAAGCTGATGTCCAGCTTGCGCGCATCGTCGAGCGTAAAGCTGTCGTCGAACAGGCGCAGCAGCGGGCCGATCGCACACGAGGCGTTGTTGTCCTTCGCCTTCGACAGCAGGAGTGCCGAACGTCCTTCGAAGTCGCGCAAATTCACGTCATTGCCGAGCGCGCCACCAACGATCTTGCCGCGGCTGGAGACGAACAGCACCAGTTCGGGCTCGGGATTGTTCCAGGTCGATTTCGGATGCAGCCCGGCATCCATGCCGGTGCCGACCGAAGACAAGGTCGGCGCCTTGGTGAAGACCTCGGCATCCGGACCGATGCCGACCTCGAGATACTGGCTCCAGGCGTTCTGGTCGATCAGCACCTGCTTCAGATGCATCGCCTGGTCCGAGCCGGGCTTGAGCTTCGAGAGATCGTCGCCGATCAGCCGCGTCACTTCTTTGCGGATCGCCTCGGCTGAGGCCGGATTGCCCTTGGCCCGTTCCTCGATCACGCGCTCCAGCATGGAGATGGCAAAGGTGACGCCGGCAGCCTTCAGCGTCTGGAGATCGACGGGCGCGAGCAGCCATGGCTTTTTCGGGTCGCGCCCATCGGGTACCGTGTTGGCGACGATCGCCTCGAGATCGCCGATGCGCTCGCCCTTGGTCGCGGCAAGTGCCTTGGCCGGATTGTCCTCTTCGCAGAGTGCGCTGATGGTCGGAAATTTTGCGGTGACGTCGAACACGCCGTCGCCCCGCACGGCGACCACGGCGGGACCATTCACCTGCGGCAGCCAGACGCGGCCGGCCAGCGTTCCCCGCGTTCCGTCCTCGGGGAGAAGGTCCTTCACCGTCAATGTGGTCATGGCTGGCGTCCTCGTTCTTTTCGGATCGGCCGCTCTCGCAACGGCCGATCGCATTGGCGAAGACCAATAAACGTCTGGGAGGGGAAGTCCAGAGCAGGGCCGAGAGCCCCGCCCCTCACTTAAACCAGTGCACCAGCGCGATGCTGATGCCGAGCAGTAGCATCAGTGACAGCGTGACCGCGGCCGTCACCCGGCCTCCGACATTGGCGAGCACACGCACGTCGACGCCGAGGCCGAGCGCGGCCATCGACACCACCGTGAGAAAGCCGGTGATCTTCGTCACCGGGCCCACCACCGTGGCCGGCACGATCTCCAGGGACCGCAGGGTCGCGAGCGCGAGGAAGCCGAGGATGAACCACGGCACCAGGCGGAAGAAGCCGACATTGGTCTTCTTGGCGTCACTCTGCCAGCGCGAGGCGGCGAGCGACAGGCCGACGACGACCGGCCCGAGCATCAAGACGCGCATCAATTTCACGAGCGTGCCGATCTGCGTCGAGACGAGACCCGCCGGGACCGTCGCAGCCAGCACCTGCGGCACCGCATAGACGGTGAGGCCTGCAAGGATGCCGTATTGCGTGGCGGACAATTGCAGCAGCGGGATCAAGAGCGGCAGGCCGAGCACCATCATCACGCCGAGGATCGCGGTGAAGGAGATCGAGGATGCGATCTCGTCGTTGTTGGCGCCGATGATCGGGGCCACAGCAGCGATTGCGGAATTGCCGCAGATCGAGTTGCCGCAGGCGATCAGGATCGACAGCCGCGTCGACAGGCCCAGCATGCGGCTGAGGCCGAAGGAGACGCAGAGCGCGATCACGACAACGGCGGCGATCGATGCCAGCAGCGCGATCCCCGAGGCTGCGATGGCGGCGAAGCTGATCGAGGCTCCCAGCAGCATGACGGCGACTTCGAGGAGCTGCTTGGCGCTGAAGGCGATCCCGGCCTGCCAGCGTGGCGCCGGTTTCCAGAAACTGCGGAGCACCATGCCGAGCAGAATCGCCATCACCAGCGCCTCGACATAGGGATGCTCGAAAACGCCCAATTCGGCCCGCTCCAGCAGGGCCGAGACACCGGCGACGGCGACACAAAGGAGAATTCCGGGAATCAGCGCGACGACGCGGCTAATGGCAGTCGGCTTGGAATCGGCCGGGCTGGATGCTTGATTCTGCGACACAAATCTCTCCCAGAGGAGAAGGATTTATACGCAGCGGCGTCCGATTGGGGAATAAGTTTTCGGCATATCAGGGCCGAGGGAAGTTCTCTCCTCAGGCCGGAATAAACCGCTCAGGCAAGCCTTAGAAGATCAGGTTCTTGGCGAGCGACGCCATCCGGCTGAAGCCGTCATAGATGCCCGGCTCGAAGAAGGCCGCACGGGCGAGCACGATGCCCGCGACCAGCGACCAGAACAGCGTGGTGCCGGCCCGCAGCAGGAGCTTCGACGCGCGCGATTTCGGCTGGACCTCCGTTGCGGACACCAGCTGCTCGCCGAAGGGCTCAAATCCAGTGCGTTCCATGACCTTAGCCAATCCATCAAATTCTGATGGGAATGTCGTCGTTTCGGGCCCAAACGGCAATGGAAGCGATTGGCGTTTTTGTCCTCCGGAGGGGAAGGTCCTTCCGGCGGATACTCCCGGGACAATGGTTTTCTTCTTCCGGCCTATTCGGACACCGGCGCCGGGCTACAGGGCCAGATAACGCCGGCGGATCGCCTCGTTGGCCTTCAGCTCGTCTATACCGGCGGCATAGACGATCTGGCCCTTGTCGATGACCGTGGCATGGCTCGCAAGGCCCAGGCAGAAATGCATGTTCTGCTCGGCGATCAGCACGGTCGATCCGAGTTGGCGGAGCTGCCGCAACAGCTCGCCGATCCGCTGCACGATGATTGGGGCGAGTCCTTCGCTCGGCTCGTCCAGCAGCAACAGCGCGGGATTGCCCATCAGCGTGCGTGCGATCGCCAGCATCTGCTGCTCGCCGCCAGAGAGGCGCCCGGCGATACGGTGGCGCAGCGGCTCGAGAAGCGGGAAGACATCATAGATGCGCTTGATCGGCCATTCGTCCTGGCCTTCCGGTCCCTTCTTCTTCCCGATGACGAGATTGTCCTCGACCGTATGCTCCGGGAAGATCTGGCGATCCTCCGGGACGAAACCGAGACCGGCGCGGGCAATGGTATGCGGCTTCAGGCCGGAGATCACCGCCCCGCGCAGGCTCACCCTGCCCCGCCGCGGCGGCGCCAGGCCCATGATCGCCTTCATGGTCGTGGATTTGCCGGCTCCATTGCGGCCAAGCAGCGCCATGGTCTCGCCTTGACGCACCGAGAGGCCGACGCCGAACAGGATCTGGCTGGTGCCGTAGTAGACATCGAGATCCGCGACGTCGATGACGGGAGCGCTCATGCCGCCGCTCCCGCATGTTCGGTGCCAAGATAAGCCTCGATCACGGCACTGTTGTTGCGGATCTCGTCGGGCGTGCCCGTCGCCAGGATGCGGCCATAGCAAAGCACGATAATCTTAGGCGCGATCTTGAACACGATGTCCATGTCGTGCTCGATGAAGACGACGGTGATCTTCTGAGTCTCCCAGAGCTCGCGCACCTTGTCGATCATGCGCCAGCGCTCCTCCGGCCCCATGCCGGCGGTAGGTTCGTCCAGCAGCAGCACCTTCGGTTCGAGCACCAATGCCAGTGCGATGTCGAGCAGCTTCTGATCACCGTGCGACAGCGTCGCGGCGGTACGATGGCGTTTGCCGGCGAGGCCCAGCAGCTCCATCACGTGCTCGGCGCGGTCCCGCGTCTCCGGCAACGGAAAGCGCTTGTGCAGTACCGCGGACGTGCGCTGATCCGCGCTGACGGCGGCCAACATGGTTTCTTGCACCGTCAGCGACTTGAAGATGCTGGCGACCTGGAAGGCGCGGCCGATGCCGTGGCGGACGATTTCCGGTGGCGAGCGGCCGGCGAGATCGACGCCGTCGAGCAGCACCTCTCCGGAATCAGGCCTCAAGGCGCCGGTGATCAGGTTGAAGAAGGTGCTCTTGCCCGCGCCGTTCGGGCCGATCACCGCGGTCAGCGAGCCGTCGGGGAAATCGAGCGAGACGTCGTTGGTCGCCTTCACGCCGCCAAAGGACTTTGCGAGGTTGCGGATCTCCAGCATCGCTAGCGTCCCTCGCCTGCATCGCGACGGCGCGAAAACCATTCGGCGACGAAATCGAGCAGGCCTTTGCGCAGACCCAGCGCGAAGAACAGGATGACCACGCCGAGTACGATGCCGTGATACTCGGTGAACCGCGTCACGGTGTCGTTGAGCAAGAGCAGCAGCACGGTGCCGACCATCGGGCCGAGGAAGGTCGAGACGCCGCCGAGCATGTTGATGAAAATGCCCTCGCCCGAGATCGTCCAATAGGCGAACTCCGGATAAGCGCCCGATACGAACAGTGCCATCACCATGCCGCCGATCGACGCGAACAGCGCCGCCAAAACGAACACGGTGAGCTTGGCGCGCCAGACATCGATGCCGAGGAAGCTCGCGCGCGCCGCATTGTCGCGGATCATGCGCAAGGTAAAGCCGAACGGCGATTGCGCGATCTGCCGCATCGCGAGCAGGCCGAGGATCAGAAGCGCGCAGCTCGTGACATAGAGATGGACGTGGTTAGAGAGATCGATGCCGAAGAACGCGGGCCGCGGAATGCCGCCACGCAGGCCCTGGTCGCCGCCGGTGAAAGAGGCCCAGGAGAGGATCGTCGAGTGGATCAGCATCTGGAAGGCGAGCGTGACGAAGGCGAAATAGATCTCCTTCAGCCGCACGCAGATCGCACCGATGACGGCCGCGATGAGCGCCGTGATCGCCAGCGTCGCGACGAAGGCGACCGGAATGGGCACGCCGAGCTTCTGCATGATCAGGCCGAAGCTGTAGGCGCCAAGGCCGAAGAACATGCCGTGCCCAAACGAGGTCAGGCCGGTGTAGCCGACCAGCAGGTTGAGTGAGGTCGCGAACAGGCCGTAAGCCGAGCAGCGGATGACGAAATCGAGCAGCGCCTTGCTGCCCGTGAACAGGGGCAGGCTCGCCAGCACCGCGAAGGCGATCAGCGCGATCAAGACGTCGCGATAGCGTTGCAGCGCCATACCATTGCGCACCGGCGCCAACCGCTCGGCGCGCCCGGCCTCCAGCTCGGTCATGCCGCCTCCTTGCCGAACAAGCCGGTGGGTTTTGAGACCAGCACGATCACCATGAAGAGGTACATCAGGCCTTCCGTGAACAGGGGAAAGCCGAGCGAGCCGAACGATCTGATGAGACCGAGCAGCAGCGCGCCGATCAGCGCGCCCAGGATCGAGCCCATGCCGCCGATCACGGTGACGATGAAGGACTCGATCAGCACCGAGAATCCCATGCCGGGCGTCAGCGAGCGCACGGGTGCCGCGAGCGCGCCGGCGAGGCCCGCCAGCATGCCGCCGAGCGCGAACACGCCGCCATAGATCAGGCCGGTGTTGATGCCGAGCGCGGAGACCATGCCGGGATTGTGTGCGGCGGCGCGGATCACTTTGCCGATGCGGCTGCGCGTCAATCCGATGCCGAGCACGATCGCCGCGATCAGCGCGACGCCGATCAGCAGCAGATAATAAGGCGGCACCACGCCGCCGGCGATGAACAGCGGCATCACCTGGAACGCCGCCGGCATGCCCATCGACCTGAATTCGGGCCCCCAAATGATGCGCACGACGTCGTCGAAGATCAGCACGAAGGCGTAGCAGACGAGCAGCTGCATCAGCACGTCCGCGCCATAGACGCGGCTCATGAAGACGCGCTCGAAGATCAGGCCGAGAATGGCGGTGCCGGCCGCGCCCGCCAGCATCGCGAGCGCGAAACTTCCCGTGAGCTGATAGGCCGTCATCGCGAAATAGGCGCCGAACATGTAGAAGGCGCCGTGGCTGAAATTGACCACCTTGAGCACACCAAAAATCAGCGTTAGCCCAACCGCAACCAGGAACAGAAGCATGCCGATGATGAGGCCGCTGGTGGTCTGCGTCACCAGACAGGCGGAGCTGGAGAGGCAGCCGGCAAGCGCGTCGAGATCCACGGGAGCACTTTCATTGCAGCGCGCCCGACACGGCGCGAGAAGCCAGACGAAGCCGGCGGAGACGGTCGCCCGCCTCCGCCATGCGCGCGATCAGGTATAGCCCTTGCTCTTCTTCCACTCGGCCTCGAGCTCGAAGATGGTCTTCCAGTCGCCGGCCTTGATCTCGGGAACATAGGGCTCCTGCGGGATCGTGGTGCCCCATCCGATGGCGTAGCCGACCAGCGTGTGGTCGTCGCCGCGCATGGTTACAGTGCCGTCGGCGCCGAACGGACACTTGATGGTGAGGCCCTTCAGCACCTCCGCGATCTTCTTGCCGTCGGCCGAGTTTGCCTTCTTGGCGGCTTCCGCCATCAGCATGATTGCGGTGGCGTTCTCCCACGACCAGTTGGTCGGATATTCATTGTACTTCGCCTTGTAGGCATCGCCCCAGGCGGCATTCTCCGGCGTCGCCGGGAAGGACTTGATGTAGCGGTTGCCGGAGTGGATCCCCTTGGGCAGGTTCTTCACCACGGTGAGAGCGGTGTAGTCGGCCATGTTGACCGCGAACACCTCCATCTGGCCGAACATCGCGTAGATGTTGGCCTGGTCGATGTAGGAGGTGAGATCGCCGCCCCACAGGCAGGAATACAGTGCCTGCGGTTTGGCCTGCAAGATTTTGGTGACCACTTCGGTGTAGTCGGGCTGGAACAGCTTTGGCCAGGACTCGCTGATGATTTCGACGTCGGGCGCAAACCGCTTCAGGTACAGCGTGAACTCGCCAGTGGTGTCGCGGCCATAGGCATAGTCGGGCGAGCAGGTCGCCCATTTCTTCAAGCCCTTCGCCTTGGCGATCGCGGCGGCATAGCTGCCGCCGACGATGGAATCGTGCACGCCCTGCCGCGCGGTACGGAACGCGTTGGGGATGCGCTGCTTGGGATCCGCGGTCAACGCCGAGGTCTCCGAATTGGTGTGGATGCAGAACACGCCGAGATCGCGCGCGACCTCGTGCACCGCGAAGGCGCCGGAGGAGGCTTCGGCGTCGATCATCAGCTCGCAGCCGTCGGTGTTGACGAGCTCGCGCGCGACGCGGGCGGCTTCCTGCGGCTGACCCTTGGAGTCGCGGATCACCATCTCGATCTGCCGGCCGGCGAGACCGCCGGCGGCGTTGACCTTCTCGACTTCGAGCATCACCGCATTGCGCGAGGACGTACCGAGCTGCGCGACGCGGCCCGACAGAATTGTCGGCATGCCGATCTTGATGGTCTTGGCTTGCGCACGCGCCACCCACGGCGCGGCGAACGTCATCGCACCGGCGCCCATCAGCGCCAATGTTGAACGGCGGCTGATGCCCGGCGTGCGGGTTCTCGTCATTTTTCCCTCCCTCTTTCGGGTCGGCGTTTCCTGATCCCTGCCGGAGATCGTCTCGTCTCCGTGTTTCCAAGGATTTCAGAGGGTGGGGGGTGACGTCAAGCTGAAGATGAATTACGAGTCAGAATTCATCCCAGGGAGGAAGTGAGGCCGACAAACGGCCCAAAACACGCAAAATGATCAATCTTTCGAGCTTCATCGCCTTTCATGCCCGCCGCACGCCGGACCGGCCCGCGCTGAAATATCGCGGCGAGGAGATTTCCTACGCGGCGTTCGATGCGCGGGTCCGAACCGCGGCAGGCTGGCTCGCCGCGCAAGGCATCGGCGCCGGCGACGTCGTCGCGGTGCTGATGAAGAACAGCACGGCGTTCCTGGAGCTCGTCTTCGCGGCCAGCCATCTCGGCGCGGTGTTCCTGCCGATCAACTTCCGCCTCTCCCGCGACGAAGTCGGCTACATCGCCGGCAATGCCGGCGCGCGGCTTCTGATCGTCGATGACGAATTGGCCGCGAACGCAGCGGGCGCAAGCATTGTCGTGCTCGATGAGACTGCGCAGCAGAGCGTCACGCATCTCGCGGGCGACACGCCGCCCGCGCCGATGCATGTCCGCGCGCCATCCGACCTGATGCGGCTGATGTACACCTCGGGCACGACGGATCGCCCCAAGGGCGTGATGCTCACTTACGATAATTTCTATTGGAAGTCCGCGGATCAAACGATCGCGCTCGGCATCAGTGCCGACACGCGGCTGCTCGTGGTCGGTCCGCTCTATCACGTCGGCGCGCTCGACCTGCCCGGCATCGCCGTGCTCTGGCATGGCGGCTTCATCCGCATCGAGCGCAATTTCGAGCCGGAGACGGCGCTCAGCGCCATCGCAGAAGACAAGCTCAACGCGGCATGGTTCGCGCCTGTGATGACCACCGCGATGCTGACCTGCCCGACGCGCGACCGTTACGACGTCTCCAGCCTGCGATGGGCGATCGGCGGCGGCGAGAAGACGCCGGAGATGCGCATCCGCGCCTTCTCCGAATTTTTCCGAAACGCGCGCTATATCGATGCCTATGGCCTCACCGAAACCGTCGGCGGCGACACCTTCATGGAGGCCGGCCGCGAGATCGAGAAGATCGGCTCGACCGGGCGCGCCATCGCCCATGTCGAGATCGAGATCCGCGACGAGGACGGCAAGCCGTTGCCGCCCAACGTCAACGGCGAGATCTGCCTGCGCGGACCGAAGATCACGCGCGGCTACTGGAACGACCCGCAGAAGACGGCATCGGCCTTCTTCGGCGACTGGTTCCGCAGCGGCGACGTCGGCTATCTCGACGAGGATGGCTTTCTGTACCTGACCGACCGCAAGAAGGACATGATCATCTCCGGCGGCGAGAACATCGCTTCCTCCGAGGTCGAGCGCGTCATTTATGAATTGCCCGAGGTGCGCGAAGTCGCAGTAATTGGCCTGCGCGACGCACGCTGGGGCGAACGGCCGGTCGCCATCGTCGTCTTGGCGGAAGGCGCCGCGCTGGAGCTCCCTGCTCTCACCGAGCACTGCCGGACGCGCCTCGCAAGCTTCAAGGTGCCGAAAGAGCTGATCCTCCGCGACAGCCTCCCGCGTAACCCATCCGGAAAAATTCTCAAGCGCGTGCTGCGCGCCGAACTGGAGACCGTGGCATGAATCAAGGCCCAGCCGCCGCGAAGGTCACAAAGCTCAACCGCGTCGAGCGCAACGCCTGGACCAAGCAGAAGATCTTCGAGGCCGCCACCAAGGTCGTCGGCAAGCATGGCTATGCGGAGGCCTCCGTCGCCCGCATCACGGAACAGGCCGGCGTGGCGCAAGGCACCTTCTACAATCATTTCGAGAACCGCCAGGAGCTGCTCGACCAGCTGCTGCCGAAGATCGGCCTCGACATGGTCGAGTTCATCCGCGCCCGCACCGGCACCGCGCAGGCGGCGCGGCAGGAGATCGAGCGCTTCGCCGCTTTCTTCGACTTCATCCGCGAGGTGCCGGAATTTTTGCGTATCCTCAACGAAGCTGAGTTCTTCGCACCCATCGGCTATCAGAAGCATCTCGACAACATCTCGTTCGCCTATGTCCGCATTCTCCGCCGTGCGCGCCTTGCCGGTGCCATCGAGGATTACAGCGACGAGGAATTCGAAGCCATTGTCCACATGCTGATGGGCGCGCGCGGCTATCTCAGCCGTCGCTACTCGTACTCAGCCGGCGGCGTCACCGCCGTGCCCAAGCACGTCATCTCCGCCTATCGCAAGCTGATGACGCGCGGCCTCTTCAATTCGTCCGGAGACCAGGACACGCCATGAACATCGAATCTCCGCACAGACCGCTCGACCTTGCCTCGACCATCGCAGAAGGCGACATCCGCTGTCTCCTGATGGTGCTGGTGCACATGACCGGCGACGAGAAATGGCTCGCGCCACCGTATCTGCCCAAGCGCGATATCCGCCTCATCCCCGATCCCGAGGCCGGTGTGCCCCGGGACATCCAGGATGAGATCCGCGCCGCGGTGGTCAAGCTCTTCGCCAATGGTACACCGAAGCCTATCATTGCCGACCCCGGCGAAGAGCTGCTGCTGAAGATGATGCGCGCCTGCCTCGGCGAGAATGTCGCGCCGGAATATGCCCCGCTGATGCGCGAGGAGATGGGTTTTGTGCCGCGCCAGGCGCGCTGGACCAAGCGTCCTTCCGACGAAAAGCTCGCCGACCAGCATGTGCTGATCGTCGGCGCCGGCGTCTGCGCCATCGCGCTCGGCGTCGCGCTCGGCCATCTCGGCATCCCCTACACCATCGTCGAGAAGAACGCCGAGCTGGGCGGGACCTGGTGGATCAACCGCTATCCCGGCTGCGGCGTCGACACGCCGAACCATTCCTATTCCTATTCGTTCGGCTCAGGTAACGCATGGACCCGCTATTTCTGCCAGCGCGAGGAGCTGCTCGGCTATCTCCAGAAGGTCGCCGACGAGCAAGGCATTCGCAAGCATCTTCGCGTTAACACCGAACTGACCTCGTCGCGCTGGGACGAAGGCAAGCGACGCTGGATCTCCACGCTCAAGACCGAGAGCGGCGAGGAGACCTTCGAATCCACCGCGCTGGTCTCGGCCATCGGCCAGCTCAACGATCCCTCCCGCGCCCGCTTCAAAGGCGAGGAGGACTTCAAGGGAACGATCCTGCATTCGGCGCTGTGGTCCGACGACATCAAGCTCGACGGCAAGCAAGTCGCGGTGATCGGCACCGGGGCGACCTCGATGCAGTTGGTGCCGTCGATCGCCGGCCGCGTTGCCTCGGTCACGGTCTATCAACGCAGCGCGCAATGGGCGCGGCCGGTGAAGGGTTATGCCGATCCGATCAGTGACGGCGCGCGCTGGCTGCTCGCCCATCTGCCGTTCTACGTCCAGTGGTATCGCTTCAACATGTTCTGGCGCTACGGCGATGGTCTCTTGCCCTTCCTGCGCAAGGACCCGACGTGGCCGCATCCGGAGCGCGCCGTCAACAAGGGCAATGACCGGCATCGCCAGGAACTGACCGATTTCATCCTGTCCGAGTTGAAGGACCGGCCCGACCTGATCGAAAAATGCGTGCCGACCTATCCGCCCTACGGCAAGCGCATCCTGCTCGACAACAACTGGTTCAAGACCTTGAGGCGGGACAATGTCGAGCTCGTCACCGAGACGATCGATCATTTCGATCAGGATGGCATCGTTACCGCCGACGGCAAGCACCGTACCGCCGATATCATCGTGGTCGCGACCGGCTTCAAGGTGACGGAAATGGCGGCCCGGCTGAACATCAGCGGCCGCGACGGCAAGGACTTGCGCGAGGCTTGGAGCAACGACAATCCGACCGCGCATCTTGGTCTCACCGTGCCGGGCTTTCCGAACTTCTTCTGCATGCTCGGCCCGAACTCCGGCCCGGCCCATGGCGGCAGCGTCATCTTCCAGTCGGAATGCCAGAGCCGCTACATCTCAGCGTGCCTTGCCGACATGATCGAGCACGACGTCGCCGCCATCGACGTCCGCCAGGATGTGCTCGACGACTACGTCCGCAAGGTCGATGCCGAGCACGAGGCGATGATCTGGACCCATCCAGGCATGAGCACCTACTACCGCAACTCAAGCGGCCGCGTGTTCTCGGCGATGCCCTGGCGCTTCGTCGACTACTGGCGGATGACTCACGATCCCGATCTGGGGCAGTACAGGCTGACGAAGGCGTAGGAATTGCTCGTGCCGCAGCGGTAGTGCACCCTCTCCCCTTGTGGGAGAGGGTGGCTTCGCAAAGCGAAGCCGGGTGAGGGGTTCTATCCCCGCGAATGAGTGTTGCGAGCGGACAGAACCCCTCATCCGGCGCTTCGCGCCACCTTCTCCCACAAGGGGAGAAGGGAAGAAAACTACGCTGCAAGCCCACTTCCGACAGGAGCGAACTCCAATCCCAGACTATCCGCCACCGCCTTGTTGGTAATCCGGCCGCGGTGCACGTTCAGCCCGTTGCGCAGATGCGGGTTCTCCAGCACCGCGGCAAAGCCTTTGTTCGCCAGCATCAGACCGAACGGCAGAGTCGCGTTGTTCAGCGCCTGGCTGGACGTCACCGGCACCGCGCCCGGCATATTGGCGACGCAATAATGCACGACGCCATCCACCTCATAGGTCGGATCGGTATGCGTGGTCGGATGCGAGGTCTCGAAGCAGCCGCCCTGGTCGATCGCGACGTCCACCAGCACGGCGCCGGGCCGCATCGATTTCAGCATCGCGCGCGTGACCAGCTTCGGCGCGCTTGCGCCCGGCACCAGCACCGCGCCGATCACGACGTCGGCGGCGAACACCTCCTCCTCGACCGCCTCGATCGTCGAAAAGCGGGTGCGCACGCGTCCGACAAAGAGATCGTCGAGCTGGCGCAGACGAGGAATCGAGCGATCGATCACCGTCACTTCCGCGCCGAGCCCTGCGGCCATGCGTGCCGCCTGCGTGCCCACCACGCCGCCGCCGAGCACGACGACCCGCGCCGGCTGCACGCCCGGCACCCCGCCGAGCAGCAGGCCGCGGCCGCCGGCCGACCGCCTGAGCGCGGCGCCGGCGGCCTCGATGGCGAGGCGCCCGGCGACTTCGCTCATCGGCGCGAGCAGCGGGAGGTGACCGTTCGCGTCCGTGACGGTTTCATAGGCGATCGCGGTGCAGCCGGAGGCAAGCAGGCCCTTGGCCTGCTCCGGATCCGGCGCAAGATGAAGATAGGTAAATAGAATCTGGCCTTCTCGGAGCTGGGCCCATTCGCTCTTCTGCGGCTCCTTCACCTTCACGATCATGTCGGACTTGGCAAAGATGTCGCGGGCGCTCTCGGCAATGGCGGCCCCTGCCCGCCGATACACCTCATCGGACGCGCCGATGCCGCCGCCGGCGCCGGTCTCGACCATCACCTGGTGCCCGACTGCAACATATTCACGGACGGCGCCCGGGGTGAGCCCGACGCGATATTCCTGCACCTTGATCTCCTTGGGCACGCCGATGCGCATCTTCCGGGCTCCTTTGCCGACGCCTTGATTCTGCTCCTTATCGTAACGACGGGGGCGGTTTGGTTTCGTGCAAATATCCGCTAGTTTCGGTCGGCCCGCGCCGGTTTCCGGCGCTGAAGCGCCCCTTCACGCTGGAAACGAAACCTTGGCCCTCGACCGGAAAGACATCGCGATCCTCGCGGAACTCACGACCAATGCGCGTGCCAGCCACGCCGAGCTTGCCAACAAGGTCGGCCTGTCGAGTACTGCGCTGGCACGGCGGCAGAAGGCGCTCGAGGACGAGGGCTACATCCAGGCCTACCGCGCCGCGCTCGACCTCGCCCAGTTCGGCCTCACCACCACCGTGCTGGTGCGCATCGCACTGGAGAGCCAGAGCGACGAAGCGCTGAAGGCGTTCGAGGCGGAGGTCGTGAAATGCCCTTCCGTCGTGCGTTGCTTCCTGATGTCGGGGACAGACGACTACATCCTCATCGTGCTTGCCCGCGACATCCAGGATTTCGAGCGTATCCACCGCACCGAGCTGTCCCGACTGCCACGCGTCGCGCGCGTGCAATCGAGCTTCGCCCTGCGCGAAATCGTCAACCGCGCGGTGCCGACCGTGGTGTTCGGCGAGGCGAAGCGCTAGCGGCTCTCCCCTTCCGCAAACACGACCGAGCCCATCCCAGGCCGCTGTCATCGAATTGTCATCGAATGTGCCGAGAGCTGTGTCTCTCCGCACATTCGGGACCCGACATGGACTATTTCAAGCGCTTCAACTTCCTGTTCGCCGCACCTGTGTTCGACGCCGACGACCTCGAGGGCGTCCGCTTCAACCAGATCATCGAGGAGATCCAGCGCTCCGGCTTCGAGGTGGTCCGGGCCCGCAAGCTCGAGGACGCCGAGATGGCGGTGCAGACCGATGCCGCGATCGGCTGCATGGTGGTGGACTGGGGCAAGAAGGGCCTGGAGGGCAAGACCTCGGCGCTGATCAACCTGATGCGGCGCCGCGGCCTCGACTTTCCGATCATCCTGCTGATCCGGCGCAAGCGCTTCGAGGACCTGCCGGTCGAGGTGCTCGACTTCATCGACGGCTATGTCTTCCTGTCCGAGGAGACCCCGACCTTCATCGCCAAGAACCTGATCAGCAGGCTCAAGCAATATGCCGAGACGCTGAAGACGCCGTTCTTCGGCGCGCTGGTCGACTATGCCGAGGAAGGCAACCAGCTCTGGACCTGCCCCGGTCACAATGGCGGCGTGTTCTACAACCGCAGCCCGATTGGCCGGGTCTTCGTCGAGCATCTCGGCGAATCCGTGTTCCGCGACGACCTCGACAATTCCGTGCTCGATCTCGGCGACCTCCTCACCCATGAAGGCCCGGCGTTGAGGGCGCAGAAGGAGGCTGCGCAGATCTTCGGCGCGGAAAAGACCTATTTCGTGCTGAACGGCACCTCCACCTCGAACAAGGTCGCGCTCGGCGCGCTCGTCACCGACGGCGATCTCGTGCTGTTCGACCGCAACAACCACAAGGCCGCCCATCACGGCGCGCTGATGATCAATGGCGGCGTCCCGGTCTACGTCCCGACCATCCGCAACGCCTGGGGCCTGATCGGCCCGATGCGCTGGGATATGCTCTACGAGAAGGCCTTGCGCGAGGCGATCCGTAACCATCCGCTGGTTGGGGATCGCGACGCCTGGCGCAAGGAGCGGCCGTTCCGCGTAGCCGTCGTCGAGCAATGTACCTATGACGGCACGATCCACAGCGCCGAGATGATTTTGAAGCGTATCGGCCATCTCTGCGAATATATCCTGTTCGACGAGGCCTGGGCCGGCTTCATGAAGTTCCACCCGCTCTATGCTGGCCGCTTTGCCATGGGCCTGTCCAACCTTCCCCCCGAGGCGCCCGGCATCATCGCGACGCAGTCGACCCACAAGCAGCTCGCCAGCTTCTCGCAGGCCTCGCAGATTCACATCAAGGACCGCCACATCCGGGGCCAGAAGCGGCGCGTCGAGCATCGCCGCTTCAACGAGAGCTTCATGCAGCACGCTTCCACCTCGCCGTTCTATCCCCTGTTCGCTTCCCTCGACGTCGGCGCGCAGATGATGAAGGGCCGCTCCGGCGAGGTACTGTGGGACGACACGATCCGCCTCGGCATCGAGCTGCGCAAGAAGATCCGTGCGATGCGCCGGGAGTTCGAGGAGAAGGAGCAGACCTCCGATCGACGCTGGTTCTTCGAACCCTTCGTTCCCGACCGGGTCGCCATTCCCGACGTCAGCCGCCCCGGCGGCGTACACAACGTCGCCTGGGAAACGCTCTCCACCGACGAGCTCGCCACCAATCCCACGCTGTGGCAGCTCTCCCCGGACAGCAACTGGCATGGCTTCCCCGGCCTCACCGAGGGCTTTGCCATGACCGACCCGAACAAGCTGACGCTGCTGACCCCCGGCTTCGACCGCACCACGGGGGCCTATGTCGAGCACGGCATCCCCGCGCCGGTCGTCGCGCAGTACCTACGCGAAAACCGCATCGTCCCCGAGAAGAACGACCTCAACTCCCTGCTCTTCCTGCTCACCCCCGGCGTCGAGGCGAGCAAGGCCGGCACGCTGATCTCCGGTCTCGTCGCATTCAAGAGACTGCACGATGACAATGCGCTGCTGGCCGACGTCATTCCGGAATTCTACCAGCGGCGGCAGGCGCGCTATGCCGGCGTGCGCCTGCGCGACCTCTGCGGCGAGATGCACCGCTTCTTCCGTGCCGCCGACGTCAGCGCGCTCCAGGCGCGGCAGTTCATGCCCGAGCACATGCCTGAGATCGCGATGTCGCCCCGCGACGCTGCGCGCTACCTGTTCAAGAACGATGTCGACTATCTGCCGATCGAGGCGATCGCGGGCCGCATTGCCACCACGCCCTTCGTGGTCTATCCGCCCGGCATCGCCACCATCGTGCCCGGCGAGCGGTTGAGCGAACGGGCCAAGCCCATGGTGGATTATCTCAAGATGTTCGAAACCTGCTTCAACACATTTCCGGGCTTCGACGTCGAGATCCAGGGCGTCTACAAGGAGGTCGATGCTCAGGGAAGGATCGGGCTCTACACTTACGTCGTTGCCGAGTAGGCGCGAATGAACGAAACGGCAATTGCGCGTCCAGACGACGAGCCGGTCCTGGTCCGCACCTCACGTGAGAGCGACGTCGAGGCGATGCTGGCGATCTACCGCCATCACGTCCGCAATGGCGTGCCGCGCGATGTCGAGGGAACCGGCGCACCCGAACCGGACGATTTGCGCGACCGCCGCAAGAACCTGAAGCAGACCCGCCTGCCGCATCTGGTCGCGACCTTTCGCGGCGAGGTGGTTGGCTATGCCTACGCCGTGCAGTTCCGCAAGAGGCCGGCCTATCGCTACACCGCCAAGCATTCGATCTACGTTCACCACGAGCAACTCGGCCGCGGGGTCGGACGGCTGCTGCTGCAGGAATTGATCGATGCTTGTGCGGCGGCCGGCTTCCGCCAGATGATCGGCTATATCGACGCCGACAATGCGCCCTCGCTCGCGCTGCACGAAAAGTTCGGCTTCGCGCGCGCCGGCCTGCTCTGCGGCGTCGCCTATCGCCACGGCCGCTGGTCCGACACCGTCATGGTGCAGCGATCGCTCGGCGCCGGGACGACGGCGCCTCCGCCCGTCGCGGCACCCGGCCGCTAGAACTCAGGACGGAAAGTCAGCCGGTCTGACCTGGATACGGTCGGCATGCAGCGACCAATGATGCAAGGCTTGATCCTTGCAAAACTTCGCCTTGGCCCGCTCTGTGGCTTCGTCCTCATCGCAGGCGTCGATCTCGAGCGTGCCCTGGCACACTTCGATCTGCCGGCCGTACTGGCCGAGCACGTCCTTCATGAACCTGACGACAAAAGTTGACATGGGACCTCCTGCCTGCCCCGGCGGCACTCTAATCCCATTTAGGCCGGATGCGGGAGGGGGATTTTGACGCGGATCAAAGTCTTGACGATTTCCGTCGCTCCGCCAGGAGAGAGCTCCTACCCTGGAATCACCCCGAACGCCTGCTTGAAACGCTCCGCATAAACCGGCCAGACCTCGGGATTAATGATACGCGGCGGGCGCTTGCCGTCGAGCGTGTCCAGCACCTGCTCGGCCGCAATCCGCCCCATGTTCTGGCGCGCTTCGATGGTGACCCCTGCGGTGTGCGGGCTCGCCAGCACGTTGTCGAGCTGGAGCAGCGGATGCTCCGGTGGCGGGGGCTCCTTAGACCAGACGTCGAGGCCGGCACCGGCGATGCGCTTGTCGCGCAAGGCCTGGAGCAGCGCGTCCTCGTCGTGGATGAAGCCGCGCGCCGTGGTGATGAAGTACGCATGCGGCTGCATCAGGGCGAACTCGCGCGTGCTGATCATGTTGCGGCTGCCCCTGTTGAGCGGACAGGAGATCGAGACGAAATCGGCGCGGCGCAACAGCTCGTCCAGCTCCACCTTCTCCCCGCCCCGCTCGGCCATCACCTCGGCGGTGAGATACGGGTCATAAGCCAGCACCTTCATGCCAAGAAGACCCATGCACAGCGCGGCGATGCGGCGGCCGACATTGCCGAGGCCGATGATGCCGACGGTCTTGTGCTCGACCTCGTTGCCGACGAGATCGTTGCGGTTGACGTCGCGGTCGCGGCGCAGGCGGCGATCCGACTGAATGATGCGCTTGGACAGCGTCAGCATCATCGCCAGCGCGTGCTCGGCAACCGAATGGGCGTTGCCGCCGGACTGGTTGACGACCACGACGCCAGCTGCCGTGCAGGCCTCGACGTCGACCGGGTCGAAGCCGGCGCCGTTGCTGGAGACGAGCAGCAGGTTCGGTGCACGCTTCAGGAAGGCGGCATCGACATGGAAATGCGAGGCGAGCTCGTCCCGGGCGGCGCCGACCTGGTAGACATGGGCAGCGCCGAGGAGCGGCGCATAGAAATCTTCGGGGCTCCCGTTCTCGATGCGATCGAGCTGGACGTCGGGCCGCGCCTTGAGGATGTCGATATAGATCGGATTGGCCAAATAATTGGAGTAGACGACACGCTTGCTGTTGACCGACATCAGGACCCTTCCGGCTTTCCAGGGATCAGCAAGGCCAGCGCGGCGCGCGCCCCCCTCCGTGCGTCCTCCCATTTTTTCGTCGCACACATATGACACGGCGGTGCCGGCCACGGCAGGTCTTCTGGCGCAGATCACGGTGCCGACCGCGACATGTTGACAATCCCGCCCGCTGCGTCAAGTTCGGCCGATTGCCGCAACGGTCAAGATCAAGAAGCATGCGCGGCGCGAGGGAGAACGCAATGGCCATTGCGGGACAGCAGACTTCGCCCCAGGCGACGCAGGGGGCCGGCGAAATCAGCTGGCACGGCATCGTCCTGCAGACCCTGAAACGGAACGAGATCAGCCTCATCCCCTACGTGCCCGATCGCGTGCTGACCCCGCTGATCAAGAACCTGCACGCCGACCCCTTCTTCACCACCTTCGCCACCGCCCGCGAAGAGGAGGCGGTCGGCATCGTTTCGGGCGCCTGGATGGGCGGTCGGCGCGGCGCGGTGCTGATGCAGACCTCCGGCTTTGCGACGCTCGCCAACGTCCTTGCCTCGCTGGCGGTGCCCTATCAGATCCCGCTGATCATGTTCGTCTCCGAGCGCGGCACGCTCGGCGAGTACAACTACGGGCAATCGCTGGTCTGCCGCACCATGCGCCCGGTGCTGGACTCGCTGGCGCTCGAGCACCACACCATCACCCGGCTCGACGAACTCGAATTCATCGCCGACCGCTCGATCAAGCAGGCCGTCACGACACAGGCGCCCGTGGCGCTGATCCTCAACCCGCTGCTCACGGGCGGCAAGACCTTCGACAAGTGAGGTCGGCCAAATGAATACGCGCAACACCAAGGTGATGAACCGCTTCGATATCACCTCGCGCCTGATCGCCAGGCTCAAGCACGAGGAAGCCGTGATCGGCGGCATCGGCAACACCAATTTCGACCTCTGGGCCGCCGGCCACCGCCCGCAGAATTTCTACATGCTGGGCAGCATGGGGCTCGCCTTCCCGATCGCGCTCGGCGTCGCGCTGGCGCAGCCCGACCGCCGCGTCTTCGCACTCGAAGGCGATGGCTCGCTGTTGATGCAGCTCGGCGCGCTCTCGACGATTGCAAGCCTGAAGCCGAAGAATCTCATCATGGTCGTGATGGACAATGGCATCTACCAGATTACCGGCGCACAGCCGACACCTGCGGCAAGCGTCGCCGACATCGTTGCCATTGCCGTCGGCTCCGGCCTTTCCAACAGCGCCTGGGCTGCGGACGAGGAGGATTTCGAACGCCTGGTCGAAGCGGCGATGTCCGCCACCGAACCGAGCCTGATCGCGGTCCGCATCGACGACAAGCCCGGTGTCGGCACCACCAGGCGTGATCCCGTGCAGATCCGGGAGCGCTTCATGCACGGGCTCGGCGTGCGCGAGCCACTTTAACATTTTGTCATTAACTACACGTCGATCTGATGGGGGGACTGTACGGCCCATTGCAAATCTGTGCTAAGCGAGCCGGATGTCCATTTTGGTTCGTTCCATTGCCTGGCTGCTCGCGGCCGCCGTTACTTTCGCCACCCTCGGTCCCCCCGGCCTGCGCCCCCATTCCGACCTGGGCCAGGACGGCGAACATGCGCTTGCATTCATCCTGGTGGGACTGGCCTTCGGCTTCGCCTATCCGCGCCGGCGCCTGCTGAGTGTAGCGGCCGCGGTCGCCCTGATCGGCGTGCTCGAGCTGATGCAGTTTTGGGCACCCGGACGCCACGCCCGGCTGGAGGATTTTCTGGTCGACGCGCTCACCGCTTGCATCGGCTTTGCGCTCGCGGCCGCGGCCGATTGGCTGCTCACGCGCTTTCGCACAAGCTCCGCCGTGGCAAGCGAAGGCCCCGCGGAGTGACACTCCGCAGGGCCCATATTCTCAACGCTTAAGATTAGCCGCCGATCAGTCGATGATCTTGACGACGCGGCGGGTGCGCGGCTCGACGATCACGCGACGATCATTCACGACCGCGTAGCGATACTCGGTGTAGTTCGGCACCGGGCGCAGCACGACGGTCGGAGGCAGCGGCTCGCCGACCACGACACGCTCCTCCACGACAACCGAGTCACTGCGCGGGATTCCGCCGAGAATCGCATTCGGAATTTCGAGACCCGCGCCGACGGCCGCACCAACGGTGCCGCCGACCATGGCGCCGACCGGGCCACCGATATCGCCGCCCGCGCGCGCGCCATCCCTGGCGCCCTGTTCGGTCGTCGACTGAGCAAAGGCTGCGCTCGACGCCAGCAGCGACGCGGCAGCCAACGTAATCGCAAGACGGGTTTTCATGACTTATGCCTCCAGTAATTGATATGCGCCTTCAACCGCGGGGCCGGACCATTGTTCCGGTTCCCCATGGCGAAAGACACACCAGATCTGGAGACTGTTACCGCGTAACAGTTGAGGCTGCGGCGATCTCGTGCCCCGCCATCAGTTCCAGCGCCCGCACCATCGCCGAATGATCCCACCCCTTGCCGCCATGCGCGGTGCAGGACGAGAACAATTGCTGCGCCACCGCCGTGCTCGGCAGCGAGAGGCCGAGCGCACGCGCACCTTCGAGCGCGAGGTTGAGATCCTTCTGGTGCAGCTCGATGCGGAAGCCGGGATCGAAATTGCGCTTCACCATGCGCTCGCCATGGACCTCGAGGATGCGCGAGGAGGCGAATCCGCCCATCAGCGCCTGCCGCACCAGCGCCGGATCGGCTCCGGCCTTCGATGCAAACAACAGCGCCTCGCTCACCGCCTCGATCGTCAGCGCGACGATGATCTGGTTGGCGACCTTCGTCGTCTGCCCGTCGCCATTGGCGCCGACTCGGGTGACGTTCTTGCCCATCTTGTCGAACACCTGCTTCATGGTGTTGTAGGCCCGCTCCGGCCCGCCGACCATGATGGTGAGGCTCGCGGCCTTGGCGCCGACCTCTCCGCCCGACACCGGCGCGTCGAGATAGTCAGCACCCAGCGCCTCAATCTTCTTCGCGAACTCCTTGGTCGCCAGCGGCGAGATCGAGCTCATGTCGACGACGATCTTGCCTTTGGAAATGCCGCTCGCGACCCCGTCCTTGCCGAACAGCACGGCCTCCACATGCGGGGTATCAGGCACCATGATGATGACCGCGTCCGCTTCTTCCGCGACCTCTTTGCTGGATTTGCAGGCAATGCCGCCGGCCGCGATCAGCTCCGGCGCAACAGGCGCGACGTCGTGCAGGAGAACACGATGGCCCGCGGCCAGGAGATGACCGGCCATCGGCCGTCCCATGGTGCCAAGTCCGATGAAGCCGATGTCGATCATGTCTGGTTTCTCTCAGTTGAATAGGCAAAATTCATCCGCGCGCTAGGTGCACCTTTCCCGCCTGCGGGAGAGGTCGGCGTGTCCGGGCGATGCGAAGCATCGTCCCGCGCGCCGAGTGAGGGCTTTCTCCTCTTGGGGACTTTCTCGAGGCGCCTCAGAGATTCCCATCGTGGAGATACCCTCTCCCCAACCCTCTCCCGCAAGCGGGAGAGGGAGCGCACCGCGATCGTGACTTCGATATCCTTACGTCTCGAACGTCTGCGCGGCGTGCCACGACAGGCCTTCCAGCGTCGTGGTGCGCGGCTTGTATTCGCAGCCGATCCAGCCGCGATAGCCGATCGCGTCGAGATGGCGGAACAGGAAGGGATAGTTGATCTCGCCGGTGCCCGGCTCGTGGCGGCCGGGATTGTCGGCGAGCTGGATGTGGGCGATCTGCGGTAGATATTCCTGCATGGTGCGGGCGAGATCGCCCTCCATGATCTGCATGTGGTAGATGTCGTATTGGATGAAGAGGTTATTCGACCGCACGTCCGAGATCAGCTGCACCGCCTGCTCGGTGCCGTTGAGGAAGAAGCCGGGAATGTCGAGCGTGTTAATCGGCTCGACCAGCAGCTTGATGTTCTCCCGCGCCAGCGTCGAAGCTGCAAAGCGCAGATTTCCAACCAGCGTCTCCTGAAGCTCGCGCGGATCGGCATCGGCAGGCGCGATACCGACGAGACAGTTGAGCTGTTCGCAATCCAGCGCCTTGGCGTAGTCGATCGCGCGGAATACGCCGTCGCGGAATTCGGCGGTGCGACCGGGCAGGATCGCGATGCCACGCTCGCCCGTCCCCCAATTGCCCGCCGGCAAATTGTGCAGCACCTGCGTCAGCCCGTGGGCCTCGAGCTGCTCGCGCAGCTGCGCCTTGTCGAAATCATAGGGAAAGAGATATTCGACCCCGGAAAAGCCCGCTGCCTTCGCCGCCGCGAAGCGGTCGAGGAACGGCATCTCGTTGAACAGCATGGTGAGGTTGGCGGCAAACTTCGGCATTATTCTGTTCCCCTATTCCGCCGGCTGCAACACGCGTGTGGTTGCGACCTCGTCAAGCGGAAGGTCCAGCACCTCCTCGAACTCGACGATGTTGTCGATCTCCGTGCCCATCGCGATGTTGGTGACGCGTTCGAGGATGAACTCCACCACCACGGGCACGCGGTGCTTGGCCATCAATTCGCGTGCGGTGGCGAACGCCGCCTGCGTGTCCTTGGGATCGGTGACGCGGATCGCCTTGCAGCCGAGGCCTTCGGCGACTGCGACGTGGTCGACGCCGTATCCATTGAGCTCCGGCGCATTGACGTTCTCGAACGAGAGCTGGACGTGATAGTCCATGTCGAAGCCACGCTGGGCCTGGCGGATCAGGCCGAGATAGGAATTGTTCACGACGACGTGGATGTAGGGCAGATTGAACTGTGCCCCGACCGCGAGCTCCTCGATCAGGAACTGGAAGTCGTAATCGCCAGAGAGCGCCACGATCTCGCGATCCGGACACGCGGCACGCACGCCAAGCGCGGCGGGCAATGTCCAGCCGAGCGGCCCCGCCTGCCCGGCATTGATCCAGTTGCGCGGCTTGTAGACGCCGAGGAACTGCGCGCCGGCGATCTGCGACAGGCCGATCACGGTGACATAGGTGGTGTCGCGGCCGAACGCCTTGTTCATTTCCTCATAGACGCGCTGCGGCTTGATCGGGACGTTGTCGAAATGGCTCTTGCGCAGCATCGTCTTCTTGCGGTCGCGGCAAGACGCGGGCCACGCCTGGCGCTCGCGGAGCTTGCCTGACCGCCGCCACTCCCTGGCGACGGTGACGAACAGCTCGAGCGCGGCTTTCGCGTCCGAGACGATGCCGAGATCGGGATTGAACACGCGCCCGATCTGGGTCGGCTCGATGTCGACATGCACGAAGGTGCGGCCCTTGGTGTAAGTCTCGACCGAGCCGGTGTGGCGGTTGGCCCAGCGGTTGCCGATGCCGAGCACGAAGTCGGATTCGAGCATGGTTGCATTGCCATAACGGTGGCTGGTCTGAAGGCCGACCATGCCGGCCATCAGCACGTGATCGTCGGGGATCGCGCCCCACCCCATCAGGGTCGGCACGACGGGTATATTGGCGATCTCGGCGAACTCGACCAGCAAATCGGAAGCGTCAGCGTTGATGATACCGCCACCCGCGACGATCAGCGGACGCTCGGCAGCGTTGAGCATCTCCAGCGCCTTCTCGACCTGTTTGCGGGTCGCGCTCGGCTTGTAGACCGGCAGCGGCTCATAGGTCTCGTCGTCGAACTCGATCTCGGCGAGCTGCACATCGAGCGGCATGTCGATCAGCACCGGCCCCGGCCGGCCTGAGCGCATGACATGAAAGGCCTGGCTGAACACGCGCGGCACCAGCGCCGGCTCGCGGACCGTCACCGCCCATTTGGTCACGGGCTTTGCGATCGACTCGATGTCGACGGCCTGGAAATCCTCCTTGTAGAGCCGCGCGCGCGGCGCCTGCCCGGTGATGCAGAGGATCGGAATGGAATCGGCAATCGCCGAATAAAGCCCGGTGATCATGTCGGTGCCGGCCGGCCCGGAGGTTCCAATGCAGACCCCGATATTGCCGGCCTTGGCGCGGGTGTAGCCCTCGGCCATGTGCGAGGCGCCCTCGACATGGCGCGCCAGGATGTGGCGGATCGAGCCGCGCTTCTTCAGCGCCGAGTAAAGCGGATTGATCGCGGCCCCGGGAACCCCGAAGGCGGTCGAGATACCCTCTTTCTCCAGAATTCGGACGGCAGCATCGATAGCTCGCATCTTCGCCATATCGGACCTCGCTCAAGTTGCGTCAGCGAGCGAGATCATCGGGCGTGGAAGATATGATCTCAACGAGATCGATTTTATTTTCCACGATGCGGCAGCCGCAAGAAAAACGCGGCGGTCTCAATCGGTTAGATCGAGATGCACGTGAAAGCAGATCACTCGAACAGCGGCGCCAGCTCCATCTGCGGCACCAGCACGAGGCCTTTGTCCGTGATACGAATTTCCGGAATGACCGATAGCGGAATCAAATTGAAACCCATGTAGGGGATCGTGCAGCCGGCCTCGGCCCATTCCTTCTTCAGCGCCTTGACCTCTTCGGCGACCTCCGTGACGCGCTTGTCGGAGAGAAGGCCCGCGATCGGCAGCGGGACCAGCGCCCTCACCTGGCCGTCGGCGACCACGCAGACCCCACCTTGTTGCGCCTTGATGGCTGATATTGCCACCTTCATGTCGCCCTCGTTGGTTCCAGCGACGATGATGTTGTGACTGTCGTGCCCGACGCTGGAGGCGACTGCACCGCGCTTGAGGCCAAAACCCTTCAGCAGGCCATGGGCAACGTTGCCGGCCGATTTGCCGTGACGCTCGACCACCGTGACGAAGCACAGGCCGTACCGCGCGAACAGCGACGGCCAGTCCTTTGCCGGCTCGATCGCGACCTTCTCGTGGATCAGCGTGATGCCCGGCAGTGCCGTCTTGATCGCGTTGACGGTGCAGGCCTTCGCCGGCAGCTCCGGCGTCAGCTTCATCGTCTCCGGCAGTTTGACAGTGGCGTAAGCCGCCTTCGGATATTGATAGCGCTGCGACAGCGCCTGATCGAGAAGCGGCGTGATCTTGCCGTCCTCGACCACCAGCTCGCCGCCATACCAGGTGCATTGCGGCTTGAGCTGATCGTCCATCAGCACGAGATCGGCGCGGCGGCCGCCGCCTAGCCCGCCGATATCGCTATCCATGCCGAAGCGGGTTGCGCCGTGCAGCGAGCCCATCGACCAGGCCTGCTCCGGCGACATGCCGGCCTTCACGGCTTCCCGCACCACCCAGTCGAGACCGAACAGCAGGAGATCGTCGGCATCGCGGTCGTCGGTGCAAACGGCCGTGCGCTTGTGCGAGGCCCCTAACTCGGTGACCGTGCGGATCGCCTGCGGCAGCGAGTGCCAGGGCGTCGTCGGTGGGCCGCCGCGCAGGAACACCCAGACGCCGGCATCGAGCAGGTCGTCGGCGATGTCGCGGTCGATCGCTTCATGCGTATCGGTCACGCCGGATGCCGCATAGGCCGCAACAAATTCGCGGCCGTAGACGTGGCCAGAGACGGGACGGCCACGTTTCAACGCGGCAGCAAGGATCGCGTGACTACGCTCGTCGCCCATCGTGACGGGCACAAAGTCCATCTTCTCGCCAAGCGCGACAGCCTCTGGCCAGCGATCGAACAGGCCGGCGATCTTGTCCGGCGTGAGGTCGCCGCCAGCCGTCTCCAGTTCCGCCGAGGTCGCCGGCACCGTGCTCGGCACCGTCAGGAAGATCGAGAGCGGCGCTTGCCGCGCGTCCTCCAACATCGCCTCGACGCCGGCGACATCCATGACGTTGCCGATCTCGTGGCTGTCGCAGAAGATCGTGGTGGTGCCATTCAGCAGCGCGGCCTCGGCGTAGGCGCAGGCCGTCACCATCGAGGATTCGATGTGGATGTGCGGATCGACGAGGCCGGGCGCGATGATGCCGCCGGCCGCGTCGTAAGTCGCGACATCGCTCCAGGCCTTTTTCGCCGCGCCGGCCGGCTTCACCGCGGCGATGCGGCCGCCGGTGATCCATATCTCCCGACCGGGATGGATGCGCTCCGAATAGGTCGAGAGCACCCGCGCGCCCGTGACGACGAGATCGGGCGCGAGACGCGCGGAGGCCACATCGGCCAGGCGCCGGGTCATCGCATGCAGCGGTTCGACGGCAAAGCGGGTAAGTTTGGGCATCGGGACCCTCGCGTCGCGTTACGGCCCAGCGATGGTTACGCCGTGCGCCAGACCGGGCAAGCTCAAATATAACGGCACGCCCTGCTTACGCTTTAGGCGCCGAACCGCCTGCCGTTGCTGCCCTTCGGCGCGGGTTCCGCGGTCTCGAAGTCGGTGCGGCAGCGGGCTTGACCCGAATCCGCATCGACCGCCCTTTTTGCTCATCAATTTCGAAGGAATTGGTCTTCCGCACGAGATCGCTCAGCTTTCGAAAGCCGAACGTCCTCGGATCGAAATCGGACGCGAGATTGGCAAGCTGCCGGCCGACTTCACCTAGGGCAACCCAGCCGTCCTCGCTCTCCATCTGGGTGATGACCTTCTTGATGATGGGCGTAGCCGCATCGGGCGGCTGGAGCGGCGTCGACCTCGAACTTGCGTCCTGGGTGTTGGCCGGAACGGCAAGCAGGTTCTCCGTGTAGACGAACCTGCGGCAGGCTTGGCGGAAGCTTTCCGGCGTCTTCTGCTCGCCGAACCCGAAGACGTCGATGCCCTGCTCCCGGATGCGGGCAGCAAGGCGGGTAAAGTCGCTGTCGGAAGAGACCAGGCAGAAACCGTCGAACCGGCCGCTGTGAAGCAGGTCCATCGCGTCGATGACCAGCGTGATGTCGGAGGCATTTTTTCCCGTCGTGTAGGCAAACTGCTGCTGCGGAATGATGGCATGCTTCGACAGGATGTCGGCCCAGCCCCTGGATCGTGCGTTGGAGAAGTCGCCATAGATGCGGCGGACGCTGGCCTCGCCGATCTTGGCAATCTCCTCGAACAGTCCGTCCGCGATCTTCGCGGAGGCATTGTCGGCGTCGATCAGAACCGCGAGACGGGGCGAACGGAGCTCAGAAGGCATGACAGTTCCCCACGAATGGACGCGACACGAGAAGACAAGTGCGTCGGGACGGTTAGTCCTCGTTCGCCTTGAACCGTCCCATCCCCTTCAGCACAAAGGGGGCCAACAGCGCAACCAGCGCGATGCCGAGCAGCATCGCCGAGATCGGGCTCTGCACCAGCGTCATGGGGTCGCCGAGGCTGATCGCCAGCGCTCTGCGCAACTGGCTCTCGGCGATCGGGCCCAGGATCAGGCCAACGACGACGGGCGCGATCGGAAAATCGAACCGGCGCATCAGAAAGCCGAGCACGCCGAAACCGGCCAGCATCGACAATTCGACCACCGACGGCTTCGCCGCGATGGTGCCCATGGTCGCGAACACGAGGATGCCGGCATAGAGCCACGGCTGCGGGATCGCGAGCAGCCGCACCCACAGGCCGACCAGCGGCAAATTGAGCACCAGCAGCATGCAATTGGCGATGAACAGGCTGGCGATCAGTCCCCACACGAGGTCAGGCCGTTCGGCGAACAGCAGCGGTCCCGGGTTGAGGCCGTATTGCTGAAAACCCGCCAGCATCATCGCGGCCGTCGCCGAGGTCGGCAGCCCCAGCGTCAGCAGCGGCACCAGCGTGCCGGCGGCGGAGGCGTTGTTGGCCGCTTCCGGCCCGGCCACGCCCTCGATGGCACCCTTGCCGAATTCTTCGGGATGTTTTGTGAGACGCTTCTCGGTCGAATAGGACAGGAAGGTCGGGATCTCCGCGCCGCCTGCAGGCAGCGCACCGATGGGGAAGCCGAACATCGTGCCGCGCAGCCACGGCTTCCACGAGCGCTTCCAATCCTCTTTTGTCATCCACAGCGAGCCGCGCACCGGCTCGAGCTTCTCCTCGCTGTGGTGGCGGCGCGATGCGACATAGAGCGCCTCGCCGACCGCGAACAGCCCGACCGCAAGCGTCGTCACCTCGACACCGTCAAGCAGCTCGGGCACGCCGAACGCAAGCCGCGCCTGGCCGGTCAGCTTGTCGATGCCGACGAGGCCGAGCGTCAGACCGATGAATAGGCTGGTCAGGCCGCGGATCGGGGAATCGCCGAAGGTCGCCGAAACCGTGACGAAGGCAACGCACATCAGTGCAAAATAATCCTCGGGGCCAAAGCGCACGGCGAAATCGACCAGCCAGGGTGCGAGGAAGGCGAGACCGATGGTGGCGATGGTGCCGGCGACGAAGGAGCCGATCGCGGAGGTCGCAAGCGCCGGCCCGCCGCGGCCGGCCTTGGCCATCTTGTTGCCTTCGAGCGCGGTCGCCATCGAGGCGCTCTCGCCGGGCGTATTGATCAGGATCGCGGTAGTCGATCCGCCGTACATGCCGCCGTAATAGATGCCGGCGAACATGATCAGCGAGCCGCCGGGATCGAGCTTGTACGTCACCGGCAACAGCAGCGCGACCGTCAGCGCCGGACCGATGCCGGGCAGCACGCCCACGGCGGTGCCGAGGAACACGCCGATCAACGCGTAAAGCAGGTTCATGGGCTGAACGGCGACCGCCATGCCGTGGGCCAGCGCCGCAAAAGTGTCCATCACAGCAGTCGCTCCAGGGGGCCGGCCGGAAGGCTCAGCGTCAACAGGCGGTCGAACGAGAGATAGATGAGGGTCGACATCACGAGCGCGATGACGGAATCGGCGAGAACGGCGCGGCGCCCGAACGCCGCCGACGTCGTCACGAACAGCGCCGACGTCGCCAGGATGAAGCCGCCGCCGAAACCGATGATGGCGATCAGCAGCGCAAGGCCGATGAGGATCAAGATCACCGGCACGGGATCGGCGCTCTCACGCGCCGGCAGATTGCCGCGTAGCGCGTCGACGAAATTGCCGATCGCGAGGAGCGCAAGGCCGATGGCGATCACGACCGGCATCGCCTCCGGTCCCATGCCGTACATCGCGGTGGATTGCAGGCCGCGCGCGTCGAAGACCAGCACCGCGGCGAGCGCCGCGAGCAAGGCGGCGATGACGATGCCGGCACGATCGACGCGCCGCGGCGGCTGGGCCGGATCGCCTGAGGTCATGATTTGACCAGGCCGACCGATTTCAGCACGTCGGTAACGCGCACGGTTTCCTTCTTCAGGAAGTCGGCGAAGGCGTCGCCGCCGAGATAGGCGTCCTCCCAGCCCTTCTGCTTGAGGATTTCCTTCCAGGCGTCCGACTTCACCATCTTCTCGACCGCATCGCTCAAGGTCTTTCGCTGCTCCGGCGTGATGCCGGGAGGCGCGACCACCGAGCGCCAATTGGCGATCACGAGGTCGATGCCTTGCTCCTTGAAGGTCGGGATGTCGTTGCCCGGGATGCGCTTCTCCGAGGTCACGCCGATCGCGCGCAGCTTCCCGGATTTGATCTGCCCTTCATATTCGCTCAGGCCCGAAATGCCCGCGGTGACCTTGCCGCCGAGGATCGCGGCGAGCGACTCGCCGCCGCCTGAGAACGGGATGTAGTTGATCTTCTTGGCGTCGGCACCGACCGCGCCGGCGAACAACGCCGCCATCACATGATCGACGCCGCCGGCCGAGCCGCCGGCAAAGGTGACCTTGGCGATATCGGCCTTCACTGCAGCGGCCAGATCCTGCGCATTCTTGATCGGCGAATTCGCGGGCACCACGATCACCTGGATTTCCTCGGTCAGCCGCGCGATCGGCGTGACCTGCTCCAACGTTACCGGCGACTTGTTCATGGCGAGCGCGCCCACCATGACGAAGCCGTTGACCATCATCTGGTTGCCGTCACCCTTGGCGCCGTTGACGAACTGCGCGATGCCGACGCTGCCGCCGGCGCCGGGAACGTTGGTGACCTGCACGCTGCGCGCGACGCCCGAAGCCACCAGCGCCTGCTGCATCGAGCGCGCGGTCTGGTCCCAGCCGCCGCCGGGCGCGGCCGGCGCCATCAGCTTGAGCTCGAACTGCTGGGCAAGGGAAGGCGTCGCTGCCGCAAGGGTCAGCGCGACGGCCGCGCCGGCAAGGCGCGCGGAAAATCGAAACATGGGGGCATCTCCAGGCTCATGCGGACGTTTGCCGCATTGTGTCGTTTGGTCGCATATCAGCCAAAACGGCCGATGCTGTCCAGAGACATCCCTCGGGCGCCCGTGGTTAGCGGGGCGGCGGGATCACCCCGCCAAGCGCAGCCGTCAGCCCGGCGGCGACATCCCGCACGATTTGCCCGATCTCAGGTAATCGTTCGTCGGTCACGCGGCTGGTCATGCCGGATACGGAGATTGCGGCAAGCGGTTCGGCCAGAGCATTGTATACCACGGCAGCGACGCAGCGCAGCCCAATCTGCGCCTCCTCATCGTCGACCGCAAACCCCTGCTTGCGGATCTTTTCGAGTTCCTTGAACAGGTCACTCGGACGCACGATCGATTTCTCGGTCAGGCGGGGCATGCCGTGATGACGGATGACGGCGCCGACGTCCTCGTCGGAATAGGTCGCGAGCACCGCCTTGCCGACGCCTGATGTCACCATGGCGACGCGGCCACCGACCTGGGTCAGCGAGCGCATGATTTCGCGGCTCTCCATGCGGGTCAGCACGATGATGAACTCGTCGTCGACGACGGCGAGGTTGGCGGTCTCGCGGGTGAGATCGCGCAGCTTGCGCAGGTACGGAATCGCCTGCGCGGAAAAATTGCGCCGCCGCGCAAAGCTCGCGCCGACCGTAAAGCTGCGCACGCCGACATGCCATTTGGATTCGGCGCGGTCGAACTGCACGAAGCGTCGGCTTTCGAGCGTCGCCAGCAGGCGGTGCACGGTCGAGGCCGACAGGCCGGTGCGCACGGCGAGATCGCTGAGGCGATAGCCCTCGTCGTCCTCGGCCAGCGTTTCGAGAATCGACAGCGCGCGGTCGACGGACTGCACGCCGCCGTCACGCGCCTCGTGCTCGGCCTCCGATGGAGATCGGGGCTCAAGCGATTTGCGCCGGATCACGTTCTTGCTCATCGCGACCTTGGCTAACGTCATTCCGGGGCGCGCCGAAGCGCGAACCCGGAATCTCGAGATCCCGGGTTCGACGCTCCGGGATGACAGGAGAGACAGCGCTCAGAGCAGCCCTGCCCCGCGCGCCCATTTGTACTTGGCACCAAGCACCTCGACCGGCAGCTCGGTCGAATAGGCATAGGCCGGAATGCCGTTCTGGTAGAGATATTCAGCGGCCTCCTCGACTTCGACGTCGCCGGCGAGCGAAGCGACGATCGGCTTCACAAAACCCTTCGCCTCCATCTCCTTCTTCACCTCGACCATGTTGCGAGCGAACACCATCGGCGGCGTGACGATGGTGTGCCAGTAGCCGAGGATCAGCGAATGGATGCGCTCGTCGGAGAGGCCGAGCTTCACCGTGTTGACGTAGGTGATCGGCGGCTCGCCGCCGGTGATATCCACAGGATTTCCGGCCGCTCCAAACGGCGGGATGAACTTGCGGAACGCCGCGTCGAGATCCGGCGGCATCGACATCAGCGACAGGCCGTTGTCGACGCAGGAGTCCGACAGCAGCACGCCGGAGCCGCCGGCACCGGTGATGATCAGCACGTTCTCGCCCTTCGGCGTCGGCAGCACCGGCACGCCGCGGGCGAATTCGAGCAGTTGCCGCAAGCTGCGGGCCCGGATCACGCCGGACTGCGCCAGAACGTCCTCGTAGATCTTGTCGTTACCGGCGAGCGCACCGGTATGCGAGGACGCCGCCTTGGCGCCGGCCGAGGTGCGGCCGGCCTTGAGCACGACGACCGGTTTCTTCTTGGAGACGCGTTTTGCGGCTTCCGCAAAAGCGCGGCCGTCCTTGAGGTCTTCGCAATGCTGGGCAATGATCGAGGTGTTCGGGTCCTGCTCGAAGAATGCGAGCAGATCGTCCTCGTCGATATCGGACTTGTTGCCGAGGCCGACGATCGCCGAGACGCCCATCTTTGCCGAGCGTGAGAATCCGATGATCGCCATGCCGATGCCGCCCGACTGCGACGATAGCGCGGCCGAGCCCTTGACGTCGTAAGCCGTGCAGAAGGTCGCGCAGAGATTGGCGGGCGTATAGTAGAAGCCGTAGATGTTCGGCCCCATCAGGCGGATGTCGTACTTCTTGCCGACCTCGACGATCTCCGCCTGCAGCTCCGGCGCGCCGGCTTCCGCGAAGCCCGACGGGATCAGCACCGCGCCCGGGATTTTCTTCTCGCCGCATTCGGTGAGCGCTGCGGCCACGAACTTCGCGGGAATTGCGAACACCGCGGTGTCGATCACGCCCGGCACGTCCTTGACGCTTTTGTAGGCCTTGTAGCCGAGGATCTCGGCGGCCTTGGGATGGATCGGATAGATGTCGCCCTTGTAGCCGCCGTTGATGAGGTTCTTCATCACGGAATTGCCGATCTTGCCGTCCTCGGCGGAGGCGCCGACCACGGCGACCGCCTTCGGCTGCATGATGCGGTTCATCGCCGCGACGATCTCTTCGGTCGGGCGCGGCTTCGGCTTCGGCACATAGGCGAAGTCGACGACGATGCGCACGTCAGCGGCGGTCGCGCCCTTCGCCGTCGCGAACACCGGGTTGAGGTCGAGCTCGACGATTTCAGGGAAATCGGTGACGAGCTGCGAGACTTTGACGATGATTTCGGCGAGGGCGTTGCGGTTCACCGGCTCGCCGCCGCGCACGCCCTTCAGGATCTCGTGCGCCTGGATGCCGTCGAGCATCGAGAGCGCGTCTTCCTTGGTCGCGGGCGCGAGGCGGAAAGTGATGTCCTTGAGGACTTCGACCAGCACGCCGCCAAGGCCGAAGGCGACCAGCTTGCCGAACGAGCCGTCGGTGATCGAGCCGACGATCACTTCGGTGCCGCCGGCCAGCATCTGCTGCACCTGGACGCCCTCGATCTTGGCGTCGGCCTTGTACTTCTTGGCGTTGCCGAGAATGGTCTCGTAGGCCTTCTCGGCATCCTCGACCGTCTTGAGGCCGACGATGACGCCGCCGGCTTCGGTCTTGTGGAGAATGTCAGGCGAGACGATCTTCATCACGACGGGGAAGCCCATCGACGAGGCCATCTTGCCGGCCTCGCCGGCCGACTTCGCCACGCCCTCCTTCGGCACCGGAATGCCGTAGGCGTCGCAGACCAGCTTGCCTTCCGGCGCCGTCAGGCTGGTGCGGTTGTCCGCCTTGACCTGGTCAAGCACCTTGCGGACGGCATCTTTGGAATTGGACATGTGGCTTCTCCCTTGACCTCAGTTCGTTCTTTTCAAAGCGCGCGCGTGATTAGCGGCTGCCCGTGATGCTTGCCATTCGCCGCGCTATGTTCCATTTCGCGGAGCGAAGCGGCCTAAAGCCTGAGTTTACTCCGCCGACTTGGATCAAAAATGGCTGGCGATGGCATTTGGTATGCCAGAAGCCAACTTGTCAAGCCAGAGCACACCTTAGAACGCCGCAAAAAATAGCCGGCTTGACATTCTGGCATGTGGTATGCCAAAAACTTTCCCGTTAATAATCCTGTAAAAGACGACTCCCACTGGAGGAGATTCGTCGTGTCACTGCGGAAACCAACCAAGGCGTTGCCGAACATGGCCGAGGCAGATATCGCAATCGTTCGTATTGCCCCGGAGAGCAGCTTCAAGAACAAGGCGTATGACGCCTTGAAAGAAGCCATCCTCAAGATGGACATCTATTCGACGCCCGAGCCGGTGATGCTCGACGAGCGCGCGCTGTCCGAGCGCCTGGGTGTCAGCCGCACCCCGATCCGCGAAGCCATCGCGATGCTCGAGCAGGACGGTTTCGTGAAGACCGTGCCACGCCGCGGCATCATGGTGGTGCGAAGGACCAAGAGCGAGATCGTCGACATGATCCGCGCCTGGGCGGCACTGGAGAGCATGGCCGCCCGCCTCATCACCACCACCGCGCGCAAGAAAGACATCACGGCGCTGCGCGACTACTTCAAGGACTTCAGCAAGGACCGGCTGCCTGAAGATCACGTCGAGGAATATTCGCGGGCCAACATCGCCTTCCACCAGGCGCTGATCTCGCTGTCGGAATCGCCGGTGCTGGTCGATCTCACCAACGACCTCCTGCTGCACGTGCGCGGCTATCGCCAGCTGACCATCGGACGGAAGGACCGCACCGCGACCTCGCTGCCCGAGCATCTCGGCATGATCGAAGCACTGGAGGCGCGCGACACCGAGCTCGCCGAGAAGCGCGCCCGCGACCACACCCTCGGCCTTGCCGCTTACGTCGAAGCGCATGGTCAGGAACTCTTCACTTAGCAACGTTCACCAGAAGGGCGAAAAACTCGCCCCACTACTTGAGACCAGGGAGACAAGGCCCATGCTGAATACCGCGACCAAGTCCGAGGCACCGGGCACCGAGCAGGAACTGACGGATGGCTTCCATCTCGTCATCGACGCGCTCAAGCTGAACGGCATCAACACCATCTATAATGTGCCGGGCATCCCGATCACGGATTTGGGCCGCATGGCGCAGGCCGCCGGTATTCGCGTGATCTCCTTCCGTCACGAGCAGAACGCCGGCTACGCCGCCGGCATTGCCGGCTATCTCACCAAGAAACCCGGCGTCTGCCTCACGGTGTCGGCGCCCGGCTTCCTCAACGGCCTCACCGCGCTGGCCCACGCCACCACCAACTGCTACCCGATGATCCTGGTCTCGGGCTCCTCCGAGCGCGAGATCGTCGACCTGCAGCAGGGCGACTATGAGGAGATGGATCAGCTCGCGATCGCCAAACCGCTGTGCAAGGCGGCCTTCCGCGTGCTCCACGCCCAGGACATCGGCATCGGTTTCGCCCGCGCGATCCGCGCCGCGGTCTCGGGTCGTCCCGGCGGCGTCTATCTCGATCTGCCGGCAAAGCTGTTCGGCCAGGTGATGAGCGCCGATGCCGGCCAGAAATCACTGGTCAAGGTGATCGATGCGGCGCCCGCGCAGATCCCCTCGCCCGCTTCGGTCAAGCGCGCGCTTGATGTGCTCAAGGCCGCAAAGCGTCCGCTGATCATCCTCGGCAAGGGCGCGGCCTACGCGCAGGCCGACGAGGAGATCAAGAGCTTCGTCGAGAAGAGCGGCATCCCCTTCTTGCCGATGAGCATGGCCAAGGGCCTCCTCTCCGATACGCATCCGCAATGCGCGGGTGCTGCCCGCTCGACGGTGCTGAAAGAGTCCGACGTCGTCATGTTGATCGGCGCCCGGCTGAATTGGCTGCTATCGCACGGCAAGGGCAAGAGCTGGGGCGAAGCGCCCAAGAAGTTCATCCAGGTCGACATCGAGCCGCGCGAGATGGACTCCAACGTCGAGATCGTCGCGCCCGTCGTCGGCGACATCGGCTCGGTCGTCTCCGCCTTCAACCAGGCGATGGCAACGGGCTGGACCACTCCGCCCGCCGAATGGACCAAGGCGATCTCGTCCAAGCGCGAAGAGAACGTCGCCAAGATGGCGCCGAAGCTCATGAACAACAAGTCGCCGATGGATTATCACGGCGCACTCGGCGTGCTGAAGAATGTCATCAAGGAGCACCCCGAGGCGATCCTCGTCAACGAAGGCGCCAACACGCTCGACCTCGCCCGCGGCGTCATCGACATGTACAAGCCGCGCAAGCGTCTCGACGTCGGCACCTGGGGCGTGATGGGCATCGGCATGGGCCAGGCGATTGCCGCCGCACTCGAGACCGGTCACCCCGTGCTCGCAGTGGAAGGCGACTCGGCGTTCGGCTTCTCCGGCATGGAGGTCGAGACCATCTGCCGCTACAATCTTCCGATCTGCGTCGTCATCTTCAACAATGACGGCATCTATCGCGGCACCGACGTCAACGGCGCCAACGCCGATCCGGCGACGACGGTGTTCGTCAAGGGCGCGCGCTACGACAAGATGATGGAAGCCTTCGGCGGCGTCGGCGTGAATGCCACCTCGCCCGACGAGCTCAAGCGCGCCGTCAACGAGGCGATGGCCTCGGGCAAGCCGACGCTCATCAACGCGGTGATCGATCCGGCCGCAGGTTCCGAGAGCGGCCGTATCGGCAACCTCAATCCGCAGAGCGTCCTGCAGAAGAAGAAGTAAGTCCACCCTTCAACCCTTAATCCCTGCGGTTGGCGGGGCAGACAGAGTACGGAGCAACATGATGACCAAAGCGCTTGAGGGCGTTCGCATTCTCGACTTCACCCACGTGCAATCAGGACCCACCTGCACGCAGCTGCTGGCCTGGTTCGGTGCCGACGTGATCAAGGTGGAACGTCCGGGCGTGGGCGACATCACCCGCGGCCAGTTGCAGGACATCCCGAACGTGGACAGCCTGTATTTCACCATGCTCAACCACAACAAGCGCTCGATCACGCTCGACACAAAGAACCCCAAGGGCAAGGAAGTCCTCACCGAGCTCATCAAGAAGTGCGACGTGCTGGTCGAGAATTTCGGCCCCGGCGTGCTCGACCGCATGGGCTTTCCCTGGGAGAAGATCCAGGCGATCAACCCGAAGATGATCGTTGCCTCGATCAAGGGCTTCGGTCCCGGACCGTACGAAGACTGCAAGGTCTATGAGAACGTCGCGCAGTGCACCGGCGGCGCCGCCTCCACCACCGGCTTCCGCGATGGCCTGCCGCTCGTCACCGGCGCGCAGATCGGCGACAGCGGCACCGGCCTGCACCTGGCGCTCGGCATCGTCACCGCGCTCTATCAGCGTACGCATTCGGGCAAGGGCCAGAAGGTCACCGCCGCGATGCAGGACGGCGTGCTCAACCTCGCCCGCGTCAAGCTGCGCGACCAGCAGCGTCTCGCCCACGGCCCGCTGAAGGAATACAGCCAGTTCGGCGAAGGCATTCCGTTCGGCGACGCCGTGCCGCGCGCCGGCAACGACTCCGGCGGCGGCCAGCCCGGCCGCATCCTGAAGTGCAAGGGCTGGGAGACCGATCCCAACGCCTACATCTACTTCATCACCCAGGCTCCGGTCTGGGAGAAGATCTGCGACGTGATCGGCGAGCCCACCTGGAAGACCGATCCGAACTATTCCAAGCCGGCCGTCCGCCTGCCGCGCCTGAACGAGATCTTCGCCCGCATCGAGCAGTGGACGATGACCAAGACCAAGTTCGAGGCGATGGAAATCCTCAACAAGGACGACATCCCCTGCGGCCCGATCCTGTCGATGAAGGAGATCGCCGAGGACCAGTCGCTGCGCGCGACCGGCACCGTGGTCGAGGTCGACCACCCCACCCGCGGCAAGTACATCTCGGTCGGCAACCCGATCAAGCTGTCGGACAGCCCGAGCGACGTCGAGCGCTCCCCGCTGCTCGGCGAGCACACCGACGAGATCCTGCGCTCGGTGCTCGGCTTCAGCGACCATCAGGTCGCCGAGATCCACAAGTCCGGCGCCCTCGACCCGCCGCAGAAACAGGCCGCCGAGTAAGGCGTTGCATCAAGACAACGAAAGGCCGCCGGTTTCGGCGGCCTTTTTCGTGCGCATCGAAAGGACGGCGTCGCGCGGTCGGCACGTTTCCTGTGCCGAACCGGCCCACGCTAAATTAAAGACCGAGTCAGGGGAACCGACGCAAGAACCCGCCGTTATCCTTTCGACCCGTGTGCTCTCGGAAACGCGAGCGTACCGTCTCCACGGCGACCGACCAAGCGTCGCGCCAAAAGACCCGCCCAACACTGAAGAAGCAGCCACCCTCCCCGCAGAGGGCGACTAAGCAATCCATCTCGGCTTGCCGGCGGGAGGCGCCTCGTCCGGCGCTCGCGGGCCGCGCCCATTGATCGAAGTGAGGCTGAAATGTTGAGAGATCAATCCTCTGATCGGGCCAAGCGCGAAGCCAACAAGGCGTTCAAGCCTGTTAAAGCGCAGAAGCCGATGAATGACTATGCGAAGGACCAGCACTCCTTCAATGAGAATCGCGAGCGACTCAAGGCGGAGCGATTGGCCCGCGAGGCAAAGTCGGACAAGCTGCCCGGAAAAGACCTGCCGGAATAGGAAACGTCCTGTCGCTGGTTACGATCTGACACCCAGCACCGACGAAGGCCGCCGAAATCGACGCCTGACCTCGCCCTAGAGCATCGAGAGAACGACAAGGCCGTACCCGCTCAATCCTTACGATCGAGCGGGTAGCGTGGCCGTTTCAGTACATCCGTGAAACGGCGCTAAAGAGCTCAAGCCAGCGAGAGATTCTCGGCGCTGACCTTGCCCCGCATCTTGTCGGTCTTGGCCTCGAAGTTGACCTTCTGGCCTTCCGCGAGACCCGCAAGACCAGCCCGTTCGACCGCGCTGATGTGAACGAACACATCGCTGCCGCCGTCGTCGGGTTGAATGAATCCAAAGCCTTTTTGGCCGTTGAACCACTTCACAGTACCTGTCGTCATAGTCTTCTCCAAAGCGCATGCGCGCACGTTCCGCGTGATCGTCACGCAGAAAAAATTCAATCGTCGATGTCTCAGGAAAAGGAGCCCGCGGGCGCATTCAACAAGGCACAGCGGCTGAACGAACGACTTTAAGGTACACCTCACCATCCTCACATGCAAGGCTCGGCCAGAGTTAATTGCGCCTGCGATCTCAGCGGAACATTTCCAGGTCTGAAGCGACATCTACTGCGCGAAGTCACCTCCGGCGAAACACTCAGCGAGCACCGCCAGCAAGCTGCTCGCGAAAGTACTTCACCACCGCCGCGTTGAACTCGCGGTGAAAGGCCACCCTGTCGAATCCTTCCGGCGTGTCGGTGCAAATGCGCGGCACGGCTGCCGCAAGCTCCGGCGAGCAAGGTGCGAGGAAAGCAAAGTGGCCGGCCGGCACGACATGAATCTCGGGCTTGCCCGGCAAGCCCTCCGCGACGCGCTCGGTACCCGAACCGTCGCCGACACCGGGCCCGCCGAACTGCGAGCGCCAAAACTGGAACGGCACCTTGACCACGGCGAGGTTCTCCCGCGTTAGGACGCCCGGCGCAGGGTCGACGATCACGGCGGTACGGATACGCGCATCCTGTATCGGGTCAGGCGGCGTCTCGCCATTGTGAAGCTGGGCGCAAGCGCCGGTCGTCTCCTTGCAGAAGCTGGCCACCCTCGCGAAATCCGGCCTGGTGCCCATCAGCACGAAGCCGGTCGCACCGCCCAGCGAGAAGCCGAAGAAGCCGACCTTGTTCGCATCGATCACCGCTTTGTCTTTCCAGTCCTTCAGTACGAAATCGAGTAGGCGCACCATGTCCGCCGGACGCGATCCCCACAGCGACAGCGTATCGCGCCGCGAGGAGTCGTGGGTGGTATCGCCTGGATGATTGATCGCAGCGACGACGAAGCCGGCATCGGCGAGTGTCTCCACTGTGTCATGGTGTTGGCCGAACCACCCGCCCCTGCCATGCGAGAAGATCACCAGCGGCAGCTTTGCGCCTGCGACGGGACAATCCTTCGCGCCCTTCAAGCCGAAATCGGCGCCGACCGAAAGACTGCCGAGAGCCACGTGCGTCGGCTCGGCCGCGCACGGATACCAGATCGCGCCCGACAGCGCCGGATCGGATTGGAGAAGCTGAATGCCCGCGGCCTTGGCGGGTGAGCCAAGAAAAAGAAGCGCGACGGCGAAAGCCCAAAGCGTGCTGCGCAACGAAGGTCCCCCTGATTTCGCGCAGGAGTTGAACGATGAACGACAGCGGAATTGTGGCTTTGGCGCGCCAGACGTGCATTGCAGGCCGTCGGCCAGCCCCCAAAAAAATCCCCACATGCCTGTCGGATCGGCGCCACCCCGGTCGTCCTCGTGACATGAATGGGCCATAGACGCCAATCTCGGGCTCATCAAACACTGAGGATAACAACCATGCCCAGCACTGTCCGCCTGCATCGCGTCCTGACCACCAGCCCGGAGAAGGTCTATCGCGCCTTCCTGGAAGCGGATGCGATGGCGAAATGGCTTCCGCCGAACGGCTTCACCTGCACCGTGCACCATTTCGAGCCCAGGGTCGGGGGCACGTTCAAGATGTCGTTCCGGAATTTCACGACGGGCAACAGCCATTCGTTCGGCGGCGAGTATCTCGAGCTCGTACCGGGCGAACGTCTCCGCTACACCGACAAGTTCGACGATCCCAATCTGCCGGGCGAGATCCAGGTCACCGTGATCCTGAAGAAGGTCTCGGTCGGCACCGAGATCGACATCACGCAGGCCGGCATCCCCGACGTCATCCCGCCGGAGGCCTGTTATCTCGGCTGGCAGGAATCGCTGCGCAATCTGGCGAAGCTCGTCGAGCCCGAGATCAATCAGTAGCGAAGGCATCAGTCTCGTAGGGTGGGCAAAGGCGCACTTGCGCCGTGCCCACCATTCGTCTCTAGTCGCGTACAGGACGTGGGCACGCTTCGCTTTGCCCACCCTACGGCGCCGGTAAGAGCGCGCTCCGTCGTCGTTCGCTACCCGCCCGCCTTCGCCGTGATCCCGCCGCCTGCGGTCCATCGATCCGGATCAGGACTGTGTCCGATCAGCGCCAAGCCATAGGCGATCGACTCGAACTGGTCGCCCGACATCAGCCGTTCGTTGCCGAACCGTTCGGCGAACAATTTTCGGACGGCGGGCACAAAAGAAGTGCCGCCGGTCAAGAACACCTTCTCCACCTCGCGCGCGGTGATGCCGGCCTCGCCAAGCACCTTGTCGACGGTGGCTCCCAATCGGGCGATGTCGTCGGCGATCCAGGATTCGAAATTCTTCCGTGTGATGGCCGCGCCGATGTCGACGCCGCCGCCCTTGAAGCGGAAGTCGACCTCGTCCTGCGCCGACAGCGCCACCTTGGCATTGGACACTGCACGGTACAGCGAAAAGCCGAGGTCGAGATCGACGATGGTGATGAAATCCTCGAGCAGTTCCGGCTTCAGCGCGGTGCGCGCAAGCTCCCGCAACTCGCGCAGATCGCCGTTGCTCTTCATCATCGCCAGCTGATGCCAGCGCGCGAGGTTGGTGTAATGGCCGCTGGGGACTGGAAGCACCTTGTCGAAGGAGCGGAAGCTCGAGCCTTTGCCCAAGCGCGGCGAGACGACGTGGTCGACGATGCGGTAGTCGAACGTGTCGCCGGCAATGCCGATGCCGGCATGGCCGAGCGGTTCGGCGCGCAGGTGACCTCCCGCGCGCGAGAAGCGCATCACGGAGAAATCGCTGGTGCCGCCGCCGAAATCCGCGACCAGCACGGTGGCATCGCGCTCCAGCCTACGGGCAAAGGAGAACGCCGCGCCCACGGGTTCGTAGACATAGCGGGCGTGGCCGGCGCCAAGGCGCTCGAATGCGGCGCGGTAGCGCTGCATCGCCAGCGTCTCGTCGGGATTGCCGCCGGCAAAGCGCACGGGGCGGCCGACCGTGATGGTCGACGTCTCGAAGCCGAATTTGTCGCCGCCATGGCGCGCCAATGTCCGCAGGAACGCCGCCAGGATGTCCTCGAACTTGAAGCGCTGGCGGAAAACTTGCGTGGTGTTGAAGCTGCTGCTCGCCGCGAACGTCTTGAACGACTGGAGGAAGCGGTAGACGTGGCGGCCTTCGAGGAACTGCTCGATCGCCCACGGGCCGCCCTCGGCCTGGGCGCCGGCGCCGGGCCGATCCTCCCAGAAGCACAGCGCCGAGACGTAGACGCTGTGGCGCTGTCCGCCATGGTCGAAGCGGATGGCCTCGACCCGGCGGTCGTCGGCCGCGATGGCTACGACCGTATTGCTGGTCCCAAAATCGATGCCGATCGAGACGGCGGGCGAGGCGCTCGACATGAACCACTCTGACGGTTGATTGGATAAGGGGGCGGACCACTAGCCGCTTTGCATGTGCGTGCCAAGGCCCGCTCGTTGCAGTGCGGCCGGAACTTGGGTCTATCGCCTGCGGGATCCCGCTTCGGACCGGATAATAAAGCCTGCCTTTGGCGCCTTGCGGCGATCGACCGACCCCGCAATCCGCAGGCGCCGGTAACTTTATGTCCGAAAGCGGCCTCGTTAACCCAACGTTATGCTGCAATGCGAGATATCACATGCTGCTATGCAAACAAGAAAGTGGACAGTGGCATCTGGTATACATAGGTTGCCCTTCGAAATGAGACAGCAAGACTGACTGTCTCAAGAAAGGGATTTCCGATGTCCAAGACCGCTTCCGTCGCTCTCGCCCCCTCCTCCTCGCTGTTCGCCCGCCTGATGGCCGCGATCGACAGCTTTCTGATGGCGAGCGCCGAGATTTCCAACCACAACGGCGACCTGCCGCGTTTCGGCCTGTAAGAAGGCCTTGCCCTCCCCGCCGAGCGGCGGGCCGGCAGATCCCGCACACACTACGTTCGAGCAAATGGCCCCAAATCGGGGCCATTTGCTTTTGCGTGCTTGCCTGGCTCCACGACGCCCAACTGCGACGATTGGTCCGCCGGGTACCCAGCCGATCCGATTGTTTGTACGCTGGCATCTCGCATACCATTCGACAACAAAGAATGGATTGCACAACCAAAGGTGTAATGCGGGGAAAAATAGCGCAGGACGGGAACCGGCCGAGGGGCACATCTGCCGCGAACCTTGGCGGAGCCTTAGCCGAAAGGAGCGGATGCCGCGCCTTGTCCCTGCTCATAGAGTTTCTATCGGAACTGGCATGGGAGATCCGCCGCAAGGGTGACCCCAGGCACGTGAATTGAGATGGGCTGACGCAAGCCGCCAAAGAGCGGCTGCGTTCGAGGTTCGACAGGGAGAGAAACAATGAAGCCATTCGTTCTGAATGTCGCTCTGGCGGCAATCGCGATGTCGTGCGCCAGCAGCACCGCAAGCCGTGCTGGCTGGGAGCCGGTCCGTCCGGTCGAGTTCATCGTGCCCGCGGGCACCGGCGGCGGTGCCGATCAGATGGCACGCACCATCCAGGGCATCGTCACCAAGCACAATCTGATGAAGCAGCCGTTGGTCGTCATCAACAAGGCGGGCGGCGCGGGCGGCGAAGGCTTCCTCGATGTGAAGACGTCGTCGGGCAATCCTCACAAGATCATCATCACCCTGTCGAACCTGTTCACGACGCCGCTGGCGACGGGGATTCCGTTCAATTGGAAGGATTTGACGCCGGTGGCGATGCTGGCGCTCGACGAATTCGTGCTCTGGGTGAATGCCGAGAAGCCGTACGCCACCGTCAAGGACTACGTCGACGCGGCGAAGAAGGCACCGAGCGGCTCATTCAAGATGGGCGGCACCGGCTCCAAGCAGGAAGACCAGATCATCACGGTCGGCATCGAGAAGGCAATCGAGGCGAAGTTCACCTACATTCCCTACAAGGGCGGCGGCGAAGTCGCCGTTCAGCTCGTCGGCAATCACGTCGATTCGACCGTCAACAATCCGATCGAGGCGGTCGCGCAATGGCGCGGCGGCAAGCTCCGTCCGCTCTGCGTCTTCGACGCCCAGCCAATGGCCTATGACGAGCCGATCGCCGAGGGCAAGGCCTGGAAGGATATTCCGACCTGCAAGTCGCAGGGCCTCGCAATGGAATATCTCATGCTGCGCGGCATCTTCATGTCACCCAAGGCCACCAAGGATCAGATCGAATATTTTGTCGAGCTGTTCAAGAAGGTCCGCGCCACGCCGGAATGGCAGGATTTCATGAAGAGCGGCGCCTTCAACACGACCTTCCTGACTGGAGCCGACTACGCCAAGTGGATCGAGGCGGAGGAGAAGCGCCACGAGGGCTTGATGAAGGACGCCGGTTTCCTCGCATCGGCAAATTGACCCGGGGATATCGACGACGGCTGAGGACGCTGGCCGTCCTCCCGTCTGCCGCGACCGCGAAGGATTGCAATGCCGCTGGAGGTCCCATGACTGAACGATCCGGATCCGCATCTGGCCCGGCACACAAGACGCTGGAAATCGGCATGGCGCTGCTGATCGGCGCCTTCGGCCTGGTCGTGATCTTCGGCAGCCTGAAGGCCGGCATCAACTGGGGCGCGGAGGGCCCCCGCGCCGGCTTTTTCCCCTTCTATGTCGGCGCCACCATCGTCGTCGCAAGCGCCATCAACCTCTGGAGCGCGCAACGCGACAATGACGGCCGGCTGTTCGCAGAATGGGGCCAGCTTCGCCAGGTCATGAGCGTCGTCGTGCCCACTGCGATCTATGTCGGCTCGATGCCGTTCATCGGCCTCTACGTCGCCTCCATGGTCTTCATCGCCTGGTTCATGCGCTGGCTCGGCGGCTATCGCTGGCTGACCGTCGCCGCGGTCGCGATCGGCATGCCGGTCGTGACCTATCTCGTTTTCGAGCGCTGGTTCCTGGTCCCGCTTCCCAAGGGGCCGCTCGAGGAATGGCTCGGTCTGTAAGAGCTGCGCCGTCATCCCCGTTATTGCTGCAGGACGTATCGACATGGAAGAGTTGGCCAATCTGTTTCACGGCTTCGCGGTCGCCCTGCAGCCCTACAACATCATGCTGATGATCATCGGCATCACGCTCGGCGTCATCATCGGCGTGCTGCCGGGGCTCGGGGGCGCCAACGGCGTCGCCATCCTCCTGCCTCTGACCTTCAGCATGCCGCCGACATCGGCGATCATCATGCTGTCCTGCATCTATTGGGGCGCGTTGTTCGGCGGCGCCATCACCTCGATCCTGTTCAACATACCCGGCGAGCCCTGGTCCGTGGCGACCACCTTCGACGGCTATCCGATGGCGCAACAAGGCAAACCCGGCGAAGCCCTGACCGCCGCCTTCACCTCTTCCTTCGTCGGCGCGCTGTTTGCCGTCATCATGATCACGCTGGTCGCCCCCCTCGTCGCGGGCTTTGCGCTGCGATTTGGTCCGGCGGAGAAGTTCGCGGTCTACTTCCTCGCCTTCTGCAGCTTTGTCGGCTTGAGCAAGGAGCCACCGTTCAAGACCATCGCGGCGATGATGATGGGCTTTGCACTCGCGGCGGTCGGCCTCGATTCGATCACGGGACAATTGCGGCTGACCTTCGGCGTCACGGAGCTGCTCAACGGGTTCGACTTCCTGATCGCCGTGATCGGCCTGTTCGGCATCGGCGAGATCCTGCTGACCATGGAGGAAGGGCTGGCGTTCCGCGGCGGCAACGCCACCATCAACCTTCGTGTGGTCATCCAGACCTGGCGAGAGCTTCCTACCTACTGGATGACCTCGCTGCGCTCCTGCCTGATCGGGTGCTGGATGGGCGTCACGCCCGCCGGCGCAACGCCGGCATCCTTCATGAGCTACGGCATCGCCAAGCGCCTGGCCCGACGCGGCAACAATTTCGGCAAGGGCGAGATCGAGGGCGTGATCGCGCCCGAGACGGCCGCACATGCCGCGGGCACCTCGGCGCTGCTGCCGATGCTGTCACTCGGCGTGCCCGGCTCCCCGACCGCCGCCGTTCTGCTGGGCGGCTTGCTGATCTGGGGCCTGCAGCCCGGCCCCATGCTGTTCGTCGAGCAGAAGGAATTCGTCTGGGGCCTGATCGCGTCGATGTATCTCGGCAATCTCGCCGGCCTCATCGTCGTGCTCACCTGCGTGCCGATCTTCGCCGCGATCCTGCGCGTGCCCTTCGGCATCATCGCGCCGCTGATCCTGGTGCTCTGCGCGATCGGCGCCTATTCGGTGCACAACAGCACCTTCGACGTGATGCTGATGCTGGTGTTCGGCGTGCTCGGCTATCTCCTGAAGAAGTGCAACTACCCGCTTGCGCCGCTGGTGCTCGCCATCGTGCTCGGCGACAAGGCGGAGGAAGCCTTCCGCCAGTCGCTGCTGGGATCGCAGGGCTCGCTCAACGTGTTCTTCTCCAACGGCCTCGTCAGCACGATCATGGTGCTCGGCCTGGTCGCCTTGTTCTGGTCCGCGATCCAGGAAGGCTACAGCCGGCTCCGCACGTCGATGGCGTGAGGCAGATTCGCGCCGCCACCCCTGCCAAACGGTCGCAGGTCGAACTTCTGGAATAAAGAATTCCAGCGGGAGGGCGCTCGTCGAACGCCCCCTGTCGGCGTGCGCGAGCAGCGCATGAGGGAGAAAATCCCCGCGCGCACCGGCTTTCCCCAGCGCGCTCACGGCCTGGCGTCATGCTGAAAAATACCTATAAAATCAGTGGCTTGAGTGGCCATAACGACTGCTGCCACCGACACCCTGGCAGCGATAGGGCTTTACAAGCGCGCCGCCATGACACATGTGAACAGACCCGCGTTATTTCGCCGCACCTCCCCGTCCGTCGCTTGAATCTTGGCATAATGCATACCAGGATGCCCGCCAGCGCATGCATAAAAATGATCGGCGCGTTCGGGAGGGTTTTTAATGACGGACATGGTGCAGTCGGCAGCGGCCCCTAGTGTCGCGCGCGTAAGCGATGCTTATCGCTGGACGCAATTGGCGGTCGGTGTAGCGGCGATGGTGATGATCGCCAACTATCAATACGGCTGGACATTCTTCGTCCCCGACATCCAGAAGAAATTCGGCTGGGATCGCGCGTCGATCCAATGGGCCTTTACGCTGTTCGTGCTGTTCGAGACCTGGCTGGTGCCGATCGAAGGATGGTTCGTCGACAAATACGGTCCGCGCATCGTCGTGCTGGTCGGCGGCGTGCTCTGCGCCATCGGCTGGGCGATCAACGCGCAGGCCACCACGCTCAACGGCTTTTATCTCGGCATGATCATCGCGGGTATCGGCGCCGGCGGCGTCTACGGCACCTGCGTCGGCAACGCGCTGAAGTGGTTTCCGGACAAGCGCGGTCTTGCCGCGGGCATCACGGCCGCGGGATTCGGTGCAGGCTCCGCGCTGACCGTCGCGCCGATCCAGGCCATGATCAAGGACAGTGGCTTCCAGACCACCTTCCTCTATTTCGGCCTCGGCCAAGGCATCATCATCTGCATTCTCGCCTTCTTCCTGCTCGCGCCGAAAGCGGGCCAGGTGCCGAACGTGGTGGCGAATGCCAATCTGCTGCAGACCCGGCGCAACTACCAGCCGACCGAAGTGCTGCGTCAGCCGATCTTCTGGCTGATGTACTTCATGTTCGTGATCGTCGGCGCCGGCGGTTTGATGGTGACGGCTAACCTGAAGCCGATCGCGGCCGACTGGAAGGTCGACAACGTGCCGGTCACGCTGATGGCCGTGACGATGACGGCGGTGACCTTCGCGGCCACGATCGACCGCGTGCTCAACGGCCTGACGCGTCCGTTCTTCGGCTGGATCTCCGACATGATCGGCCGCGAGAACACGATGTTCATCGCCTTCGGCATGGAAGGGTTCGGCATCTGGATGCTCTACCTCTGGGGCCACGATCCGATCTGGTTCGTGCTGCTCTCGGGCTTCGTGTTCTTCGCCTGGGGTGAGATCTACTCGCTGTTCCCCTCGACCTGCACCGACACGTTCGGCGCCAAGTTCGCGACCACCAATGCCGGCCTGCTCTACACCGCGAAGGGCACCGCCGCGCTGCTGGTCCCGATCGGCAATTACATGCAGCAATCGTCGGGCACCTGGGACAGCGTGTTCATCATCGCAGCCGGCGCCAACATCCTGGCTTCGCTGCTGGCGATCGCGGTGCTGAAACCCTGGCGCAAGGTCGTGGTCGCGAAATCGACCGTCTGACACGCTCCACCACAGCTCTTCATCGAGCAGACGCCCGGCCTCGCGGCCGGGCGTTTTCGTTTGCGCGAGGCCTTTTACCGGCACGATGGAACCGCAGATTTTCTTGGATGGAGGGTCAAGTTAGAGCTTGCTTTCTGGAATATGGTATACCAAGTTCGGCGACGCGCTTGCGACGATAAGCCACAACATTGCGACATCAGGTCATCTTGGCAAACGATGTCGACCAGACGAGCGCGTTGGGAGGTTCTTGATGATTTCCAGCTCGGACGGCGCCGTCACGGCCGCGCCTCTTCGCACCAATTTCCGTTGGCTCCAGCTCGGCATGGGCATCGTCTGCATGGCGATGATCGCCAACCTGCAATATGGCTGGACGCTGTTCGTCGATCCGATCGATGCGGCCCATCATTGGGGACGCGCCGCGATCCAGCTCGCTTTCACCATCTTCGTCGTCACCGAGACCTGGCTGGTGCCGGTCGAGGCCTGGTTCGTCGACAAATACGGCCCGCGCATCGTCGTCATGTTCGGCGGCGTGATGATCGCGCTCTCGTGGATCCTCAACTCTTACGCCGACTCGCTCACTTTGCTCTACACGGCCGCGGTCATCGGCGGCATGGGCGCGGGCGCGGTCTACGGCACCTGCGTCGGCAACGCGCTGAAATGGTTTCCCGACCGCCGCGGCCTTGCCGCCGGCGCGACCGCCGCCGGCTTCGGCGCCGGCGCCGCACTCACCATCGTGCCGATCGCGAGCATGATCGCATCGAGCGGCTATCAGCACGCCTTCCTCACCTTCGGCATCGGCCAGGGCGTGATCGTGTTCGCGCTCGCCTTCTTCATCCAGCCGCCGCGGCTCTCGATTCCGCCGAGGAAGAAGCAGCTTAATCTGCCGCAGACCAAGATCGACTTCACCCCGCCGCAGGTGCTGCGCACCCCTATTTTCTGGGTCATGTATCTTGTCTTCGTCATGGTCGCCTCGGGCGGCCTGATGACGGCGGCCCAGATCGCCCCGATCGCGCACGACTTCAAGATCGCCGACACGCCGGTCACGCTTGCCGGCTTCCAGATGGCGGCGCTGACCTTCGCGATCTCGCTCGACCGCATCCTCGATGGTTTCGGCCGCCCGTTCTTCGGCTTCGTCTCGGACACGATCGGCCGCGAGCACACCATGTTCATCGCTTTCGGCACCGCCGCGCTGATGCTCTTGACGCTGTCGGCCTACGGTCACATCCCGCTGGTCTTCGTGCTGGCGACCGCGGTTTACTTCGGCGTTTTCGGCGAGATCTACTCGCTATTCCCCGCGACCTGCGGCGACACCTTCGGCTCGAAGTTCGCAACCACCAACAACGGCATGCTCTACACCGCGAAGGGCACTGCCTCCCTGCTCGTTCCGCTCGCAAGCGTGATCTCGGCGGCCTATGGCTGGAAAGCCGTGTTCGTGGTCGCGGTGGCCTTGAACGCGACGGCGGCGCTGATGGCGCTGTTCGTGATCAAGCCGCTGCGCCGCTCCTTCATCCTCGGCAAGGAAGCCGAAAGCACTGAGACCGCGACCGGCAGCGCCAAGACCGAGACGGCGTAACCGCCGTATGCTCTCTCACAACGAAAAAGGGGCGCAGCAATGCGCCCCTTTCTTTTTGTGTCGGCGACAAACGTCAGCATCGCTGTCGCAAGATTTTTCGGATCACCCAATCCAATGCTTGACGATTGGCATTATGTATACCACACTTCTCCCAACATTCACCCAGGGAGGTTGCAATGCTGGTCGGAGACATTCTGCGCAAGAAGACGCCGCGCGTTGTCACGGTGCGAATGAACGAAACGGTGGGTATCGCCGCCAAGCTGATGCGCGCCAACAACATCAGCGCGCTGGTGGTCAAGGACGTGGTCCGCTCCGAGGGTAACACCGCGGTCGGCATGTTCACCGAGCGCGACGTCGTGCGCGCCGTCGCCGATCACGGCACGAACGCCGTCAACGTCAAGGTCTCGCAGCTCGTCTCGGTGCAGCAGCTCGTGTCCTGCACCTCGGGCGACACGATCGAGCACGTCCGTCATCTGATGAACATTCATCACATCCGCCATTTGCCTGTGATCGACGATTACAGCCTCGTCTCCGTCATCAGCATGCGCGACATCGCAGCTGCCATGGACGAGGCCATCAACGGCAAGCCGCAAGCAGCCGCCTAAAGCGTCGCACACTTCCAGCCACGGAAAGGACGCGCCCCCTCTCCCGCTTGCGGGAGAGGGTTGGGGAGAGGGTGTCTCCGCTGGGGAGACTCCCCCAAGAGGACAGAGCCCTCACCCGCCGCGCTCTCCGAGCGCGTCGACCTCTCCCGCAAGCGGGAGAGGTGCAGCGGCCCCGTGGCCCCATCGATCGAACCAACTGCCAATTCGGCTCCTTCGCGAGGACTTCATGAAGATCTGCATCTACGGCGCCGGCGCGATCGGCGGATATCTCGGGGTTCAGCTCGCGCGCGCAGGCGCCGATGTCAGCCTCATCGCACGCGGCGCCCACCTTGCCGCGATGCGCGAGCGCGGCCTGACGCTGCTCGCGGGCGAGGAGAAGCACACCGTACATCCGCGCTGCACCGACGATCCCGCCGAGCTCGGCGTGCAGGACTACATCATCATCACGCTGAAGGCGCATTCGATCACCGGCGTGATCGAGAGGATGCAGCCGCTCCTGGGCCCGCACACCCGCATCGTCACCGCCGTCAACGGCATCCCCTATTGGTACTTCTACAAGCACGGCGGCCAATACGAGAACGCGACGCTGGAGAGCATCGATCCCGGCGGGCGGCAGTGGCGCGAGATCGGCGCCGAGCGCGCCATCGGCTGCATCGTCTATCCCGCGACCGAGATCGAGGCGCCCGGCGTGATCCGCCACGTCTACGGCAACAATTTCCCGCTCGGCGAGCCCTCGGGCGAGATCACCTCGGACGTCACGCGCCTCGCCGATCTCTTCGTCGCCGCCGGGCTGAAGGCCCCGGTGCTCGACCGCATCCGCGACGAGATCTGGCTGAAGCTCTGGGGCAATGTCTGCTTCAACCCGATCAGCGCGCTCACGCACGCAACGCTCGACGTGATCTGCACCGATCCGGCCACGCGCTCGCTGTCGCGCGCGATCATGGTGGAGACGCAAGCGATTGCCGAGACCTTCGGGGTCAAATTCCGCGTCGACGTCGAGCGCCGCATCGAGGGTGCCCGCAAGGTCGGCGCTCACAAGACCTCGATGCTGCAGGATCTCGAGCGTGGCCGCCCCATGGAGATCGACCCGCTCGTCACCGTCGTGCAGGAGATGGGCCGCCTCACCGGCATCGCCACGCCCGCGCTCGACTCGGTGCTGGCGATGGTGACCCAGCGCGCCCGCATCGCCGGCCTCTATGACGGCCTCTCGACGCTATCAGATCCCCGCGCATTGGCGGTGGCGTGATGACAACCGAGGTGAAAAACTGGCTGCGCTTCCGCCATGCCGGCACGACCGGTTTCGGCACGCTGACGCCATCGGGGATCAGCGTGCATGAGGGCGAGATGTTCGGCCGCAACGCCGCGACCGGCAAGAGCCTGGCGCTCTCGGAGGTCGAGCTGCTGGCCCCATGCGCGCCCAGCAAGATCGTCGCGCTCTGGAACAATTTTCACGCGCTGGCCGCCAAGCTGAACCAGCCCGAGCCGCCGGAGCCGCTCTATCTGCTCAAGGCCACCACCAGCATCACGACGCCGGGCGCCGTGATCCGCCGTCCCTCTTACTACGACGGCAAGACCACCTATGAGGGCGAGCTCGGCATCGTCATCGGCAAGACCTGCGCCCGTGTCTCCCCGGGCGAAGCCGACAGCTTCATCTTCGGCTATACCTGCGTCAACGACATCACCGCCAACGACATCCTCACCAGCGACCCCACCTTCCCGCAATGGGCCCGCGCCAAGGGCATCGACGATTACGGCCCGTTCGGCCCCATCATCGCAACCGGCCTCGATCCGGCCAAGCTCGTTGTCCGCACCATCCTCAACGGCGCGGAGCGGCAGAACTATCCGATCTCCGACATGATCTTCACCGCGCAGGAGCTGGTCAGCAAAATCTCCCACGACATGACCCTGCTCCCCGGCGACCTCATCGCCGTCGGCACCTCGGTCGGCGTCGGCGTGATGAAGGAGCCGGTGAACACGGTGACGGTTGCGATCGACGGCATCGGCGAGCTGACCAACGAGTTTCGGCTGTAGCGGCGAACACGGTGCAGTAGCCCGGATGAGCGAAGCGACATCCGGGGAGGCCTGTCGTGTGGCACCCCGCATGTCGCTGCGCTCATGCGGGCTACGACCTTTCCTTCTCCGTCATTCCGGGGCGCGCCGAGCGCGAACCCGGAATCCATCTGGCGGCAGTGACGGTCGATAGATGGATTCCGGGCTCGGCGCTTTGCGCCGCCCCGGAATGACGGCGAGAGCGGTAGCCCTGCTCGTCGGGAAAACCCGGCACTCACCGCAGCCACCACCGACCGGCTGACGCAACCGGCGGTGGATTGCGCTACCGGAAACAGCCGGCACCTCCGTCCGCCCCTTGCGCTCGGTTTCGCTCTTCGCAATCATGGCAAAAATGTGCGCCGGCGTGAGGATTCACGATGTGGCTGTTTTTCCTGATTGCCTGGTTCGGGCTGCTCGCCGTCATCGCGGTCTTTACCCAGCAAACGTTCGGTTATGACGTCAGTCACCTGCCGGCCTGGTTCGCCGGCCTGCCCGTGCCGCAGCGCATCGCGACCGGCGCGATCCTTGCCGTTGCGCTGGCGCTGATCGGGGCAACCGCCTGGCGGCTGTCACGCCAGGACCGGCGCCTCGACACCTTGCGCAATCGCCTCAAGAAAACCAGGGAGGACGTCGTCGTCGCCCACGCCCTGCAAAACCACCTCGATGCCACCGTCCAGCACCTGATCGAAAGCGATCCCCGGGAGGCGGTCTCCGCCCTCCACGACAAGCTCGGCGAGACCGAGCAGCGCGCGCGGCACCAGCAGGGCCGCAACGAATCCACCGACATGCACGACCAGCTCGCCGAGATCCGCCGCCGCCAGCAAGCGCTGCGCGAGATGGTCGGCAAGGTCGCCGATCAGCGCCGCGCGGTCGAGCCCGTCTTCACCGAGATCCGCGACCGCCAGAACCAGCTCGAACGCTCGCTGCACGACCTCGAGACCGATGACCGCAAGAACAATCTCGCCGACCGGCAGAGGGACATCGCGCGCGACGTGTCGGCACTGCTGGGGCGGGTGAACGCGGTGCAGGAGACATTTGCGACCCTGAACCGGTACAAGGAGGATCTGGCGAAATCGCACGCCGAGCTGGTGCCGCTGCGATCAACGGATGCCGGTATCAACGCCCTGATCGGCGAGCTCAGCCTCAGCCACGACCGCCTTGCGAAGAGCATCGACGAGCTCGAGACCGGCGGCGAAGCGCCGCTTCCCACCCGCGTCGAAACGCTGTCGAAGAACAAGATCGAGATCGAGCAGCGCCTCGCCCGCATCGACGACAGCTTCAACATTCTCAAAGGCATCCGGCTCGATTTCGAGGAGCTAGGCCAGCGCCGGGCCCAGCTCGAGCGCGCGCTCGCCGACGTCGAGACGGACGCTGACGGCAAGACCCTCGCTGACCGCCAGAACGCGCTGAACGATTTCGTCCTCCAGTCGCGCCAGCGCCTCGGCGCGCTACAGGAGACGCTGGCGACGCTGAACGCCTTCAAGACGGAGCTGTCGAAGTCGCAGGCCGACCTCGTCCCGCTGAAGGCCCCGGTGTTCGGCATCGAGGCCATGATCGCGGACGTCGGCACCACCCGGGACCTCCTCGCCAAAACCGTCGGCGAGATCGAAGCCAACGGCGACGTCACCCTCGCCTCGCGCGTCGACGCGCTCACCAAAAGCAAGCGCGAGGTCGAAGACCGCCTCGCCCGCATCTTCGACAATTTCAACGCTCTCGATGCCTTGCGCAAAGACATCGGCGGCGTCTTCGCGACGATCAGGAATAGCCTCAACCGAATCGGGTGAGAACATCGGTGCCGTAGCCCGGATGAGCGAAGCGACATCCGGGAAGCAAGCTCCGCGAATAGCTCCCGCATATCGCTTCGCTCATGCGGGCTACAAGAACGCACGCTGCAAAGCGCATCACACGCCCCTCCGAAACATCCAGACACATCACATCTCCGCGCGCCCGATCAATGCCGCCGACATGCCCCGCGCGCGCCGCAACTTGGACGTATTCGGACGCCCTTCTGGGGGGCGTGTCTGGGGGCACGGCACTGCCGTGTTTGGACCAAACCTTCTAGGGGTATCGCTGTGAAGAAGATTGTAATTGCTCTGGGTGCCACGCTTGCTCTGGTGACGGCTGCGAACGCTGCGGATCTGCCGCGCCGCCAGCCCGTGCCGGTCTATCCGGCCGAGCAGGCCCCGATCGGCAAGATGCCAATTGGCAAGAGCCCGGTCGGAAAGGCCCCGATCGGTAAGGCGCCGGGCCCGGTCGCAGCGCGCTACTGACGCGCCGCGCAAGACGCGCAAAACCAGCGTAAGCGGCCGACAGTCGAGGGGCACAGCGTGACGAACAAATCTGATCGATCGGGATCCTGCATCCTTGCGGGGCTCGCGCTCGCGGCAATGATCGCATGCCTGATGCCCTCGGCTTCGGCGCACGAAGCGAACAAGCGCGTTGACGCCAATGCGCTTGCCACGACCGACTCCACATCACGGCCGGCGCCGCCATCGACGCGGCGCTCGGTCGCGCGCGCGGAGAAGGGTCCGTATTACGTCGACTTCCGCGCCCGCACAGCCGCGAGCTGGGGTCACGCCTTCGTCTGGTACGGCAAGACCAGCGAGCGCGCCGTGGAGGTCGCAGGGCTGACGCCTGCCGGTGACACGCTCGCTTACGTGCTCGGCCACATCACCTTTGTGCCGTCGGAGACCGGCGCGAGCTACGGCGATCTCGATCCGGACTATCTGACCGCGAGCTATCGCGTCTATCTCAACGAGGCCGACGCCAAGCGCGTGTTCGCCTATATCAAGAAATTGCAGGCGAGCTCGCCGGTGTGGAACGCCGAGACCGCCAACTGCACCGGCTTCATCGGTGACATCGCCGAGTTCATGGGCTTGCAAGTCCCCAACCGCTGGCAGCGCCCGGAAAACTTCGTCAACCGCCTCAAGGAAATGAACGGCGGCCGCCAGATGGTGCGGCTGTCGGCGGAGTAGACGAAGTCTTGTAGCGTCGGCCTTGTAGCCCGGATGAAGCGCAGCGAAATCCGGGACCGCCCTCGCTTGTCGCGCCAGCCCCGGATTGCGCTTCGCTCCATCCGGGCTACGAACCTCGATCGTCCTCCATCGCCGTCATTGCGAGCGCAGCGAAGCAATCCAGAATCCCTCCTCGGAGACGGTCTGGATGCTTCACTGCTCGCAATGACGGTGTTGATGCAGTCGCGCGGAATAGCTTGCCGGAGTTCGAAGCGGCGCCTCGCCCGTCGGGCAACACACCCGCACAAATCCCGCACTCCGCCTGTCAAGCCCCGCTCGCGTAAATATTCCACTTTACCGAAATTCGGATTTGTCGTACAAGCGAAACACCCCGGCCCGAGACAAGGGGCGGATCGCGATCGTCACGAACCGCGGGCTGGGCAGCGATGGACGCGACGGCGTCGGGCGCGAAGAGCGTTGCAGGGCGGGAAACCGTGAGCAAAGGGCTTCGCGCATACGACCCGGCGCCGACAGCGTCTTCGCGTGGCTTCGGGCGTGGGCACACGCCAGCACTCGAAGCGACATGCGAGGACGTGCGCGGACGGCCAAGTCGTGTGGTCCTGACGCCCGGGGTCTGTGCGTCAAGTCTTGTGGTGATGTGGCGGCCCGACCGGGTGCGCGCATCGATCATCTGCATGGCGACGGGGGCAATAGTGCATCGCTCCCCGGGGAGAGCACGAAGTACGCCGTAAACCATCGCGCAGGGAAGGCCGGGCGTTCGGCTCACCTGTGGTCCACCCCGTGTGCATCTTTTCGCGCACGGACTGCGGGTGCCAGCCGGCGCCCGGCCTTCCCTGCGCCTTTGTCTCCGCAAGGGCGATGCGATCAAGCAAAACTCGGGCGAAATGCGCCGCGAGAGGGTGAAGGTGTGCCTGCGATTTGGAAGCTGTCGAGATGAGCAGCGGATCGTTTGTCCGTGCCCCGGACGCAGCGCAGCGTCTCCCTGGCGATGCGAAGCATCGTCCAGCGGGACGGTGCGCTGCAGAGCCGGCGGCCCATCTCTGGGATCGCTCGTGGGACATGGGTCCCGGCCCTGCGCAGCGACGCGTTGCAGCGCGTCCGGGACACGAGACCGAGTGGCGCTGCCTCTTCCGCGCGCCGCAGCGCAATTATCCGCCCCACGGAATCCCCTCACCCCCGCATGAT
>NZ_JADPKR010000104.1 GCF_023074055.1 Bradyrhizobium sp. 141 | reverse complement strand
AATCCCACCAACCTTGAGGCCTACCGCCCGATTGCTATCGTCCCACCGAGCCAAATAGCGCGCCCGCAACTCATAGGGTCACAAGCTCTCAGGATGACGGGTTGACTACTTTGGTTTGCCGCGACGCAAGAGATGGAGTTGCCGGCATTCCCAAAATTGTGGCGAGATCGCATCCCATCAACAAAAAATCCCCTGTCGACGGTCGTCCGCGGTACCTTGATGAATCAACCCCGGTTGGTCCATAAGCGGCGTCCCGTGGTCGGTGGTTCGCCCCCGTATTGCGTGCTTGGATAGAGGGATTCTCGCGTGGCAAATATCAACCAGAAAATTGCGCAAGAGCTTGGGGTTCGCGCCGAGCAGGTCGAGGCGGCGGTGACGCTGCTCGACGGCGGCGCCACGGTTCCCTTCATCGCCCGCTACCGCAAGGAAGCGACCGGTGCCCTCGACGACGCGCAATTGCGCACTTTGGAAGAGCGCCTGGTCTACCTGCGCGAGCTCGAAGACCGCCGCAAGGCCATCCTCGAATCAGTTCGGGAGCAGGGCAAGCTCGATGCCGCACTCGAGGCCTCCATTCTCGCCGCCGACAGCAAGGCCCGCCTCGAGGACATCTATCTCCCGTTCAAGCCCAAGCGCCGCACCAAGGCGGAGATTGCCAAGGAAGCCGGCCTCGAGCCGCTCGCCAATCAGCTGATGGCGGAGCCCACCAACGATCCGAAGGTGGTGGCGGAAAGCTTCGTCAATGCCGAGAAGGGCGTTGCGGATGCCGCCGCCGCGCTGGACGGCGCCCGCGCCATCCTGGTCGAGCGGTTCGACGAGGACGCCGATTTGATCGGCGCGCTTCGTGAGGAGATGTGGAGCAACGCGCGCATGGCGTCCAAGGTGCGCGACGGCAAGAAGACCGAGGGCGAAAAATTCGCCGACTATTTCGAGTTCTCCGAGCCGCTGACCAAATTGCCGTCGCACCGCATCCTCGCGATGTTCCGCGGCGAGAAGGAAGAGATCCTCGACCTGCAAATCCAGGCCGAGGCCGAGGCGCCGCCGCCGGGCGTGCCGAGCGCCTATGAATTGAAGATCATGAAGCGGTTCGGCATCGCCGACCTCAAGCGCGCCGGCGATCGCTGGCTGATCGACACCGTGCGCTGGGCCTGGCGCACCAAGATCCAGGTGCATCTCAACATCGACCTGCGCATGCGGCTGTGGAACGCCGCCGAGACCGAGGCCGTGCGCGTGTTCGCGTCCAATTTGCGCGATCTCCTGCTGGCCGCGCCGGCCGGCACCCGCGTCACCATGGGGCTGGATCCCGGCTACCGCACCGGCGTCAAGGTCGCCGTCACCGATGCGACCGGCAAGGTCGTCGATACCGCGGTGATCTATCCGCACGAGCCGCAGCGGCAATGGAACGAGTCGCTCGCGATCCTCGGCAAGCTCGCGTTGAAGCATCGCGTCGAGCTGATCGCGATCGGCAACGGCACCGCCTCGCGCGAGACCGACAAGCTCGCAGGCGATCTCGTCAAGGGTCTGGCCGAGCTGAAGATGACCAAGATCGTGGTGTCGGAGGCCGGTGCGTCGGTCTATTCGGCCTCGGCTTTCGCCTCGGAGGAACTGCCGGGCCTCGACGTCACCCTGCGCGGCGCGGTCTCGATCGCACGGCGGCTCCAGGATCCGCTGGCCGAGCTTGTCAAGATCGAGCCAAAGGCAATCGGCGTCGGTCAATACCAGCACGATCTCGGCCAGGCCAAGCTGGCAAAATCGCTCGATGCCGTGGTCGAAGACTGCGTCAACGCGGTCGGCGTCGACGTCAACACCGCCTCGGCGCCGCTGCTCGCGCGCGTGTCGGGCGTCGGCTCCGGCCTTGCTCAGAGCATCGTCGCGCACCGTGACGCCAACGGCCCGTTCAAGTCGCGCAAGGCGCTCAAGGACGTGCCGCGGCTCGGGCCGAAGGCGTTCGAGCAATGCGCGGGCTTCCTGCGCATTCTCGGCGGCGAGGACCCGCTTGATGCTTCCGGCGTGCATCCGGAAGCCTATCCGGTGGTGCGGCGGATTCTCAGCGCCACCAAGAGCGACATCAAGGCGCTGATCGGCAGCAGCGAGATCGTGCGCACGCTGAAGCCGAAGGACTTCGTCGACGAGACCTTCGGTCTGCCGACCGTCACCGACATCCTGCGTGAATTGGAAAAGCCCGGCCGCGACCCGCGTCCGGCGTTCAAGGCCGCGGTGTTCATGGAGGGCGTCGAGGAGATCAAGCATCTCAAGAAGGGCATGATCCTCGAGGGCACTGTGACCAACGTCGCCGCGTTCGGCGCCTTCGTCGACATCGGCGTGCACCAGGACGGGCTCGTGCACATCTCGGCGATGTCCAAGACCTACATCAAGGATCCGCGCGAGGTGGTGAAGCCCGGCGACATCGTCAAGGTGAAGGTTCTGGACTTCGAAGTCGCCCGCAAGCGCATCTCGCTGACGCTGCGCCTCGACGACGAGGTCGGCGCCAAGAAGGACTCCCCCGGCATGCAGCGCGACAACAGCTCGCGCAACCCGTCGCGCATGACCTCCTCTGCACCCCGCAAGCAGGAATCCTCCGGCGGCGGTGGGGCGCTCGCCGAAGCACTCCGCCGCGCTGCGGAGAAGAACAACGGCAAGCGGGCGTAGCAGCTGAGCAGGCCTGAATAGGGCAAGCTCCATCCGCGCCGTCATTGCGAGCGCAGCGAAGCAATCCAGACTGTCTCCGCCGGGACAGTCTGGATTGCTTCGTCGCAAGGGCTCCTCGCAATGACGAGGAGAGAGCGGGGCGCGCCTCCCTAACACCCGCGTCAGAATCTGGCGTGTTTGTAAGTTGAAGCTGCCTGTTCCTTCCTTTCATCTGATCGTCCTCGTGCGGCGCAGAGACCGCCGCACTGCAAGGAGGATGGTTCGATGAGCAACAGGCTTCTCAAAGGCCTCACCGCGGCGACGCTCGCCGCGATGGTGGCGTTCGCTTCACCTGTGCTGGCCCGTGGCGGCGGTGGCGGAGGTCACGGCGGCTTTGGCGGTGGCGGCCATTTCGGCGGCGGCGGGCATTTCAGTGGCGGCATGCACGCAGGCGGCTTTGGCGGCATGCGTGCCGGCGGGATGGGCGGCGCGCGCTTCGCCCATGTCGGCGGTCCCGGCTTCGGCGGGGCACGCTTCGCGCACGCAGCGATCGGGCCGCGTTTCGCCGGCGCCGGCTGGCACGGTCGCCACGCCTTCCATCATCATCACTTCCGCCGTTTCGCCGTCTTCGGCGCGCCCTTTTTCTACGCCGGCTATAGCGATGGTTGCTGGCGCAGGAGCTGGACGCCCTATGGATGGCAATGGGTCAATGTGTGCGGAAACTATTGGTAGTCGCATCGCGTACCGCACCATTGTCGCGGTCGCCACCGGGCGGTTCCGTCCAGCCCCGGAACGGGATAGTCTGGTGGCGATCGTCGCCCGGAGTTTGTCATGACCGGAGGTCACCGTCGCATCCTGGTCGTCGAGGACGATCCGGAAACCGCAGGCCAGCTCGTCGAGGAATTGACGATCTCGGGATACGAGGTCGATCTCGCTGCGAGCGGCCGCGAAGCCCTGAGCCACGGCGCCGCGCGCGACTATGCCGTGATCACGATCGACCGGATGCTGCCCGATGTCGACGGCATCAGCGTGATGCGGCAACTGCGCGACGACGGCGTTGCCGCGCCGTTCCTGATCATTTCCGCGCTCGGCGAGGTCGATGACCGCGTGCGTGGCCTGCGTGCCGGCGGCGACGACTATCTCGTCAAGCCGTTCTCATTCACCGAATTGCTGGCGCGGCTGGAGGCCCTTGGCCGCCGTAGCGAGACCATCGCCAAGGAGACGCTGCTGCGGGTCGGCGATCTCGCCGTCGACCTGATCTCGCGCAACGCCAGCCGCCGCGGCCGCAAGATTCCGCTGCTGCCGCGCGAGTTTCAACTGCTCGAATATCTCGTCCGCAACGAGGGCCGCGTCGTCTCCCGCGCGATGTTGCTCCAGCACGTCTGGGACCTGCATTTCGACCCCTCCACCAACATCATCGACGTCTATGTCGGGCGCGTTCGCCGCAAGGTCGACGATGCCCAGGCCTATCCGCTGATCCACACCATCCGCGGCATCGGATATTGCCTCCGTGCTCCTGGCTAAGACGCTCCGGTCCTCGACCTTCCGTCTGGCGCTGATCGCGATCGCCGCGTTCGGGCTGATCGTCGCGGCGATCATGGCCTATGTCTATTTCGGCACGCTGGCCTATGTGGAGAGCCGGCTCGGCCACGCCGTCGACCATGACGGCTTCACCGGCATGATCGAGCTCGCGATGGCCGCCGTCGCCGTGCTGCTGCTGGTGCTCGCGGGCCTTGCGGCCGTGCTGGTGACGCGGCGCACGGTGGGGCGGATCGAACAGATCAATGCCACCAGCCGCGCCATCATGCTCGCCGGCCTCGATCAGCGCATCCCCTTGCGCGGCAGCAACGACGAATGGGACCGTGTCGCCGAAAGCCTCAATCAGATGCTCGACCGCATCGAGACGCTGATGGGCGAGGTCAAGCAGGTCAGCGACAACGTCGCCCACGATCTGCGCACGCCGCTGACGCGGATGCGCGGCCGGCTGGAAAAGGCCTATCATCACGAGCGCAACGGCGAGGCGGACGCGGCGCTGATCGGCGACACCATCGCCGATCTCGACGCCGTGCTTGGCATGTTCGCCTCCATCACCCGGATCTCGGAGATCGAGACGCGTGCCCGCACCGGCGCCTTCCGCGCGCTTGACCTCGCCGAGATCGCCGGCGAGGTCGTCGAGCTCTACGATGCCGCCGCCGAACAGGTCGCCACAAGGCTCAGCCTTGCCGGAGACCGAAAGGTGCCGATCACGGGCGATCGCGACCTGCTGTTCGATGCCATCGCCAATCTCGTCGACAATGCGATCAAGCACGGCCGGCCGGGCGGGCAGGTGACGGTGACCTGCCGCAGCGCCGACGGTGGCGCGGTGATCGCCGTTGCGGACGATGGTCCGGGCATTCCGGCCGAGCAGCGCGATCACGTCTTCAAGCGCTTCTATCGGCTCGAACAGAGCCGCTACACGCCGGGCAATGGGCTTGGCCTCAGTCTGGTGGCGGCCGTCGCGCGCCTTCACGGCGCCGAGATCGCGCTGCACGACAAGGCGCCGGGACTGATGGTGCAGCTCAGCTTCCCCGTGATATCGGCGAAGTGAGGCCCGGTGGCATCACAGCTCGATCACACCACGGCGTGCCGCATGCGCCACCGCGTCGGTGCGTCCGGTGGCGTCCAGCTTGTCGAGCAGCGAGCCGACATGGAATTTGACGGTGTGCACGGAGATGCCGAGCCGGCGCGCGATCATCTTGTTGGAGGCACCCTCGGCCATCAGCGCGAGCACGTCGAGCTCGCGCTGCGTCAGCGCGATGTCCTCGGGCATGACGCGCGCATCGCGGGCGACGATCGCCGCGGCGGCCTGCTCGCCGGGCCCGGCAAGACGAAGCCCGGCGACATTGCCGAGCAAGGCCGCCAGGCGATCCGCGAGCGCGGGGTCGTCGATCTCCAAAGCGAGCACGATCTCCGACGTCTTGTCCTCGCTCACGCCTCCGGCCTCTCGCCGACCGTGACCTTGAAGCTGACCGGCTCGCCGCCGCGGCGCGCCGCGACATCGACCACCGCGCCGACGCTCGCAGGGCCCAGCGTACGCGACAGCGCACGCACGCCGGAGAGCTTTTGGTCGTTGACCGCCACGATCACGTCGCCCTGGCGGATGCCGGCTGCGGCCGAAGGTCCGGCCTTGTCGACATTCATCACCATCGCGCCGATGCCGTCGTCGAGCCGCACCGGCTGCAGCCCGAGGCCGAGGTATCCGCGCGCGATGCGGCCACGGGCCTCGAGCTGCGGCGCGACGCGCTCGATCGTCGCTGTCGGGATCACCAGCACGCGCCGCGGGCCGAGTACGGCCATGCCGAAGGCTCCGCCCGATGCATCGAGCGCAAGACCGCCCTGCTGGGCAGGACGCAGGCGGACGTCGAGCTCGATCCGCGCATCGATGTCGCCGCCGCGCAAGGAGCGCCAGCTGTTGCCGGACGCCGACACCATCCCGAGCGCCGCGCTCGGCGCATCGCGATGGGTTGCGACCACCACCGACAAGGCACCCAACGGCGGGACGGCTGCGGCGAGCTTGACCGGGGCCGTCGCAATGTCGGCGCGGAGCAGCGCGATATCGGTCGTATGGTCGCGGCCGGCGATCGTGGCAGCCACGCGGCTGCCGTCGGGGAGGCCGATCTCGACTTCGCCCTCGTCGGCCAGCGCCTCGTCGGCGGTGACGATCAGGCCTGCCTTCCAGACAAAGCCGGTGGCACGGGAGCGATGCGAGTGCACGGAGACGATTGAGGGCGCGGTGCGCGCCACCACATCCGCGAGGGCGGACGACAGGGCGGTAAGGTCGGTCATGGTAAGCTCCTGTAAGTTGTCCTCAATCTGGGATGTCGCGGGCGATTGCGAAACTGGCCGGGTGGCCAGGACAGGGATAGGCCTCCGTAGCACCACGGCCGACGAACATGTGATTGGGACCGCCTCACGGGAACGTGTAGCAATCGCCTGAACATTGCGCCGCACGGCCTTAAGCCTTTTGAGCGAGTCCTGACTGATGACCATCGATCTCACCCGCCGTACCCTGCTGCAACTCGCCGGCGCGACCTCGCTTGCAATGGCAGCCGCGGCTGCGGCGCGCGCCGAGGGCGCTCCGCAGGGCGGCGGGCCGACCTATGCCAGCCGCACGCCGATGCGGGTCGGCATGGTGACGCTCCGGGTGAAGAATCTCGACAAGGTTGCGGATTACTACCGCGACGTGATCGGGCTCACCGTGATGGAGCGTTCGGGAGCCGCCGCCAGGCTCGGCACATCAGGCATCACGCTGCTGGTGCTGGAAGCCCGTCCCGATGCGGCAATCGAGCCGCGCAACGCCGCCGGCCTCTACCACACCGCCTTCCTGATGCCGACCCGCAAGGACCTGGCGCGCTGGCTTGTTCACGCCGCCTCGCACCGCGTGAAGCTGTCGGGCTTTGCCGATCATCTCGTCAGCGAGTCCGTTTATCTCGACGACCCCGAAGGCAACGGCATCGAGGTCTATGCTGACCGTGATCCCTCGCAATGGCAGTGGAGCGAGGGCAGCGTGAAGATGGCGAGCGACGAGCTCAACATCCCCGATTTGCTGTCGCTGACCAACACGCGCGTGCCTGATTATGCCAAAGCGCCGGATGGACTACGCATCGGCCACATGCATCTGCGTGTCGGCGATCTTGCTCAGGCCGGAAACTTCTATCATGGCAACATCGGCCTCGATCCGACCCGCAGCCGCAGCGGCGCGGCGTTCCTGTCGTCGGGCCGTTATCATCATCACCTTGGAATGAACGTCTGGCAGAGCCAGGGCGCGGGCCAGCGCGACGATCAGATGACGGGCCTTGCCTGGTTCTCGCTGGTGACGGAGAAGCCGGACATTCTCGCCGCGCAGGAGGAGCGCCTGCGCAAGGGCGGCGTGCGGGTGACAACGCTCGCCAGCGGCGTGGAGGCCGCCGATCCCTGGGGCACGAAGGTGCGGCTTCTCAGGGTTTGATCGCGAGCGCGGGCGTTGGTAAAGACCCAGCAGGCGCAAACCAGCGCTCGGGGTCCTCACCGACATGTCCGAATTCCACGGCGTCTTTCCCTATCTCGTCTCGCCCGTCAATGCCGATGGCGCGGTCCGCACCGAAGTCCTCGGCAAGCTCTGCGACGATCTGATCGGCGCCGGCGTGCATGGGCTGACGCCGCTCGGCTCGACCGGCGAATTCGCCTATCTCAATGCCGCGCAACGGACCGCGGTCGTGCGGACCACCATCGAGGCCGCGAAGGGCCGCGTGCCTGTCATCGCGGGCGTCGCCTCGACCTCGACGGCGGATGCTGTGGCGCAGGCGAAAGCGTACCAGAAACTCGGCGCCGACGGCATCCTGGCGATTCTGGAGGCCTATTTTCCGCTCACTGACGCCCAGGTCGAATCCTACTTCCGCGCCATCGCGGACGCGGTGGACATTCCCGTCGTCATCTACACCAATCCGCAATTCCAGCGCTCCGATCTCACCCTCGACATCATCGCACGCCTCGCCAAGCATCCGCGCATCGGCTACATCAAGGACGCCTCGACCAATACGGGCCGGCTGCTCTCGATCATGAACCGCTGCGGCGATTCCTTGCGCGTGTTCTCGGCCTCCGCCCATATCCCGGCTGCGGTGATGCTGATCGGCGGCTTCGGCTGGATGGCAGGCCCGGCCTGCATCATCCCGCGCCAGAGCGTCGCGCTCTACGACCTCTGTAAGGCCGGCCGTTGGGACGAGGCCATGGCGCTGCAGCGGCGGCTGTGGCGCATCAACGAGGCCTTCGCCCGCTTCAACCTCGCCGCCTGCATCAAGGCGGGGCTGGCGAGCCAGGGCTACGAGGTCGGCGATCCCGTCCCGCCGCAGGCTCCGCTGACGGCGGAGGCGCGTAAGGTGGTGGAATCGGCGTTGCGCGAGCTGACATAGTTTGTTGCCACGCGGCAATATGCCCCGGCACCCGTGTGGGCGCCAAAAAAGCCCTTAGCTGCCCGACTGAGAAACTTCCGTGCGTTTGCGACGTTGCTGCGTGAGCCCGGGTCTGTCACGCCATGCATGTGCATCCCAGGCTGGATTCAGCACAAGACCGGTGATCACCGATGAATCGTCGCTATGCGATTGCCGCGGCAGCCTTTGCCGCCCTGCTGCTCGCCGTCACTGCCGCGAAGATTCTGCATGTCCCGATCCTGCATGTCCCATGGGCGGCGTCCTCCGCACGTGCGGTCGAGCAGCGCGGGCCGCTGTCCGATGGCGAAAAGGCGACCATCGACATCTTCGAACGCGTGTCGCCTTCGGTCGTCCAGGTGGCGGTGAAATCGACGGCCAGTCCTCTCATGGGCGAGGAAGGGCAGGGCGGCGCGTCCGGCACGGGATTCGTCTGGGACCGCGAGGGGCACCTCGTGACGAACAATCACGTCGTGGCCAATGGCGGCGAGATCGCCGTGCGCTTTGCATCGGGCGAGGTGGCTGAGGTCGACCTTGTCGGCACCGCCCCCAATTACGATCTTGCAGTGCTGCGGATCCGCAGCGTGCGCCAGCTTCCGCCTCCGATTGCGCTCGGCAGTTCGAACGACCTGAAGGTCGGGCAATCCGCTTTCGCAATCGGCAATCCCTTCGGGCTGGACCAGTCGATGACGAGCGGCATCATCAGCGCGCTCAAGCGCAGGCTTCCGACCCATGGCGGCCGGGAGATTGCCAACGTCATCCAGACCGATGCCGCGATCAACCCGGGCAATTCGGGCGGACCGCTGCTGGATTCCGCCGGCCGGCTGATCGGCGTCACGACGGCGATCATCTCGCCGTCGGGGTCGAACGCCGGCATCGGCTTTGCGGTGCCGGTCGATGTCGTGAACCGGATTGTCCCCGAGCTCATCCGCAGCGGCCGGGTGCCAACGCCCGGCATTGGGATCGTGGCCGCCGGCGAGGATGTTTCGACGCGGCTTGGCGTCGAAGGCGTGATCGTGGTGCGGACGGCCCCCGGCAGTCCTGCCGAGCGGGCCGGGATTCGCGGCGTCAATTTATCGACCGGCGCGGTCGGAGACATCATCACAGGGGTCGAAGGCAAGCCGGTGCGGCGCCTCTCCGACCTGACCGATGCGCTCGAACAGGCCGGGGCGGGGAAGACCGTTCGCCTCACGGTCAAGCGCGGCTCGGACAGCCGCGACGTGAATGTGGGCATCATCGACATCGAGCGTTCCTGACACCCCGGCAATCTGCGCCAGCAAGGGCCCTGATGCGCATTGCAGATGTGCCGCGGCTCGGTTGTCTGGCCCGTAAAATCGGCTAAAACCCCCGCGGTCGTTTTCCGGATTTCAAGGATAGAGCGGAATGAACATTCTTCCCGGCAATTTGCGTTTCGGAGCGGGGCAGCCCGTCAAGCGTTTGGAAGATCAGCGGCTGCTCACCGGGAAGGGACAATTCATCGACGACAAGCCGCAGGACGGCGCGCTGTGGTTGCACGTGCTGCGCTCGCCGCATGCCCACGCCAAGATCGCCTCGATCGACACCAGCGCGGCCGCCGCGATGCCCGGCGTTGCCGCGATCTACACCGGCGCCGACCTCGTCAAGGACGACGTCGGCAGCATCCCGACGCTGAGCATCTTCAAGCGCCCCGACGGCAAGCCGATGACGGTGCCGCCGCGCCGGCTGCTGGCCCACGAGATCGTGCGTTACGCCGGTGAGGCCGTGGCTGCCGTGGTGGCGTCATCGCGCGTGGAGGCGCAGAGCGCGGCCGAGGCGATCGTGATCGAATATGACGTGCAGCCCGCGGTGGTCGATCCGGTCGAGGCCGTCAAGCCCGGTGCGCCCGTGGTATGGCCCGAGGCGCCCGACAACATCGTCGGCGCCATGAGCTATGGCGATGCCGCCAAGGTGGACGAGGCTTTTGCCAGGGCGGCGCACACCGTCGAGCTCGATCTCGTCAGCCAGCGCCTCGTGCCGTCCGCGATGGAGCCACGCTCGACCATTGCCGAGATCGACAAGAAGACCGGACGTCTCCTGTTGCATGTGCAGTCGCAGACCCCGGCCTCGACCCGTGACGTGCTGGCGGAAGCCGTGCTCAAGCGTCCCAAGGACAGCGTCCGCGTGCTGGTCGGCGACATCGGCGGCGGCTTTGGCCAGAAGACCAACCTCTATCCCGAGGACGGCATCGTCGCCTATGCCGCGACCAAGCTGAACAAGAAGATCCGCTGGCGCGGCGACCGCACCGACGAGTTCGTCGGCGGCACCCACGGCCGCGATCTCACCTCGACGGCGTCCTTCGCGCTGGATGAAAAGGGCAAGGTGCTGGCCTATCGCGTCAAGTCGATCGGCTGCACCGGCGCCTATTCCTCGGGCGCGGCGAATATCATCCCGCTGGTGCTCGGGCCGTTCGTGCAGACCGGCGTCTACGACCTGCCGCTGGTGCATTTCGAGGTGAAGTCGGTGATGACCCACACCGCGCCCGTCGGCGCCTATCGCGGCGCGGGCCGCCCTGAGGCAGTCTTCATCGTCGAGCGCCTGTTCGACGCCGCCGCGCGAAAGATCGGCATCGATCCGCGTGCGATCCGCAAAGCCAACTACATCAAGCCGGCGCAGCTGCCCTACACCAATGCGGCGGGGCAGGTTTACGATTCCGGCGCCTTCGCCCACATGCTCGACCGCGCCGTGAAGCTGGCGGATTGGGACGGGTTTGCCGCGCGCAAGAAGGCGGCCAAGAAGAAGGGCCTGCTCTACGGCCGCGGTCTCACCTCCTACATCGAATGGACCGGCGGCCGCGCCCACACCGAGAAGGTCAGCCTGCACGCGACCTCTCAAGGGCGCGTCGTGCTGCATTCCGGCACCATGGCGATGGGGCAGGGCTTGCAGACCACCTACACCCAGATGATCTCCGACACGCTCGGCATCGCCATGGACAAGATCGACGTGGTCCAGGGCGACACTGATCTTGCGATGGGCTTCGGCAGCGTCGGCTCGCGCTCGCTGTTCGTCGGCGGCACGGCGGTCGCGGTCTCCTCCAACGATCTGATCCAGAAGGCGCGCGAGAAGGCGGCCAACGTGCTGGAGACCTCGGTCGAGGACATCGAGTATCAGGGCGGCATGCTCACCGTGGTCGGCACCGATCGCCGCATCAGCCTGTTCGACATCGCCGAGAAGGAGGGCGGCGCCAGGCTCAGCGTCGATTCCGAAGGCGAGGTCGACGGTCCGAGCTGGCCCAACGGCACGCATATCTGCGAGGTCGAGATCGATCCGGAGACCGGCGTTTCCAAGGTCGTGCGCTACACCACGGTCGACGACGTCGGCGTCGCCGTGAACCCGATGCTGGTGACGGGGCAGATTCATGGCGGCGTCGCGCAGGGCATCGGTCAGGCGCTGTATGAGGGCGTCTCCTACGATGCCGACGGCCAGCTCCTCACCGCGAGCTACCAGGATTATTGCATCCCGCGCGCCGACGACGTTCCGCCGATCGTGGTGACGCTGGATGATTCCGCGCCCTGCCGCACCAATCCGCTCGGTGCCAAGGGTTGCGGCGAATCCGGCGCCATCGGCGGCCCGCCTTGCGTCACCAACGGCGTGATGGACGCCCTCGCCGATCTCGGCATCACCCAGCTGAATACGCCGCTGACGCCGCAGAAGGTGTGGCAGGCGATCCGGGATGCGAAGGCGGGTTAGCGCTTTCAAGTGCATCGTCATTGCGAGCGCAGCGAAGCAATCCAGAAATCCCTCCCTGGAAGGATACTGGATTGCTTCGTCGCAAGAGCTCCTCGCAATGACGGAGGAGAGAGCCTCAGCCCTCAAATCCCCAGCATCATCTTCGCGATAATATCGCGCTGGATTTCCGACGTGCCGCCGAAGATCGTGTAGGCGCGGCCGTTGAGATATTCCGGCACCACCGTCAGCATCTCCTCAGGCGTCGCCGGCTCGTGGTTGAGCTGGTAGAGCGGGCGCATCGGCTCGACGGCGAGCGCGTCATGGCCGATCACGTCGGCGCCCAGCCGCGTCACGGCCTGCCGGATCTCGCTGTTGCGCAGCTTCAGGATCGACGACACCGCGCCGGGATTTTGCCCCGTCTGCAGCGCCGAGAGCACGCGCAGCTCGGTCATCTCCAGTGCGTCGATGTCGATTTCGACCTCCGAGATGCGCGTCGCGATATCGGGGCTGTCGATCGCGCGGCCGGTCAGGTCGGACTCGGCCAGATCCGCGATCGCCTTCAGCCCCTCGCGTAGCTTCGCCGAGGCAATGCCCGAGCCGCGCTCGAATTCGAGCAGATATTTGCCGTAGGTCCAGCCCTTGCCTTCCTCGCCGACGCGGTTGGTCATGGGCACGCGCACGTCGTCGAAGAACACCTGGTTGACCTCGTGGTCGCCGCCGATGGTGAGAATGGGACGCGTGGTGATGCCCGGCGTCTTCATGTCGATCAGGATGAAGCTGATGCCGTCCTGCTGCCGCGGCCCGTCGCTGGTGCGCACCAGCGCGAACATGCGGTTGGCATGATGCGCATGCGTGGTCCAGATCTTGGTGCCGTTGATGATGTAATCGTCGCCGTCGCGCACCGCGCGCGTCTTCAGCGAGGAGAGGTCGGAGCCGGAGCCCGGTTCGGAATAGCCCTGGCACCAATAATCCTCGCCCGAGAGAATCCGCGGCAGGTAGAAATTCTTCTGCGCCTCGCTGCCGAAGCCGATGATCACGGGCCCGACCATCTTCACGCCCATCACGTTGACATTGGGCACGCCGGCGCGTGCGGACTCGGTCTCGAAGATCCAGCGCTGCGCCGGCGTCCAGTCCGGCCCGCCGTGCTCGACCGGCCAGCCTGGCGCGCCCCAGCCCTGCCGGTGCAGCGCACGCTGCCAGGCCATGCCGATGTCGGGATCGGAAAACACCGACGGCGTCAGCGCGGTCGCGCGCTTCATCTCCTCGGTGAGATTCTTCGCGATGAAAGCGCGCACCTCGCTCTGGAAGGCGCGCTCCTCGGCATTGAACGTGAAGTCCATGAGGCTCTCCCAGTATCAGGCCCTGCGGCCAAGCTCGGCGTGGCGAGCGTAATGGTGCGCGCTGCCGCCGAACAGCGTGTCGAAGGCGACGAGACGCTTGAAATAGGCGCCGACCTCGAGCTCCTCGGTGACGCCCATGCCGCCGTGAAGCTGGATCGACTGCTCGCCGACGAAGCGGGCGCATTTGCCGATCTTCGCCTTCGCGCCGGAGGCGGCCCGCGCGCGCTCGACCGGCGGGCTGTCGGCCTTCAGCGCGGCGCGCAGCGCCATCGAGCGGGATTCATCGACCTGCATCGCCATGTCGGCGAGGCGATGGCGGATGACCTGGTTGGCCGACAGCGGCCGGCCGAACTGCTTTCGGATCTTGGTGTATTCGAGCGTCGTCTCGAGCAGCGTCTGCATGATGCCGACGGCTTCCGCAGCTAACGCGGCCATGGCGCCATCAACGGCCCATTCAATCGTGGGCAGCGCGTCGCTGCCGTCGCCGAGCAGGGCATCCTCGGGCAGATGCACGTCGGACAGCCCGATGTTGCAGGCGCGTCCGCCGCCGAGACGCGCGTAGTCGGAGATGGCGAGGCCCTCCGCCGTCGCCGGCACCACGAACAGGCCGATCCGCCTCGAAGGGCCGTGATGGTCATGGATGAGCGCGGAGACGATGATCTCATCGGCGGCATGCCCGTCGAGAACGGCGATCTTGCTGCCGACGAGGCGCCAGCCCTGTGCCGTCTTGTTGGCGCTGGTGGCGACCTTGGCGAGATCGAACCGTGCAGCGCGCTCGGAATGTGCAAACGCAAGCTTCAGTGATCCGTCCGCCACCTTGGGCAGGCTCGTCTGTTTCTGTTCATTGGTGCCGCATCTGGCGATCAGTGCGGCTCCCAGCACCACGGTCGCGACATAGGGCTCCGACACCAGCCCGCGCCCGAAGGCTTCCATCAGGATGCCGATCTCGACCGCGCTGCCGCCGAGCCCGTCGAACTCTTCAGGCAGCGGCAGCGCCAGCCAGCCGAGCTCTGCGAATTGTTTCCACACCACAGGGCTGAAGCCGAGCGGATCGTTCGCCATCTTGCGGCGATGATCGGCATCGTAGCTTCCGGCCACGAAGCGCTCCGCGCTCTCGCGCAGCAGCCTTTGCTCGTCACTGAGATTGAGGTCCATCGTGTCTACTCCGCCGCAGCCGGCGGCTTGCGCACGGAGGGATGCAGGCCTGAGGGATCGACGATCATGCCGAACTCCTGAAGATTGTGCGCGTGGCAGAGCTGATGCAGCGCAAAGGCCTGGTCGATCGCGGCGGGCTGGCCCATCACGTCGACCGAGCGGTTCACAGCTTCCTTGGTCATCTTCAGCGCGAAGGACGGCTTTGCCGCAATCCGCCTCGCCAGCTCCAGCACGCGCGACGACAGTTCCGCGCGCGGCACGATTTGATTGACCATGCCGAGCTGGTGCGCTTCCTGCGCGCTCCAGTTGTCGGCGGTGAACAGGAACTCCTTGGCCTTGCGCGGGCCGAGCTCCCAGGGGTGCACGAACCATTCGACCCCGCAGACGCCCATGGTGACGACGGGATCACAGAACTGCGCATCGTCGCTGGCGATGATGAGATCGCAGGCCCAGGCCAGCATCAGCCCGCCGGCGATGCACTTGCCGTGGACCTCGGCAATTGTGGGCTTGGCGAGATTGCGCCAGCGCCGCGTGATCTGGAGATAGATTTCCTGCTCGCGCGCGAAGCGGCCATGGGCATTTGGTTCAGCAAAACCGCCCCAATTTCCGGTCGGTGGAAAATCGACGCCGGCGTTGTTCTTGCCACCGGGACGCAGATCGTGGCCGGACGAGAAGTGCGGGCCGTTACCGGCGAGGATGATCACCTTGACCGAATCGTCCTGCACCGCCGCGTCGAAGGCGGCGTTAAGGTCGTAGGTCATTTGCAAGTTCTGCGCGTTGCGCGCCTCCGGCCGGTTCATCACGACCCGGGTGATCGCCGGATCCGGCCTCTCCACGAGGATGGTCTCGAACGAGGTCATGACGTTTCCCCCCGGTGTTCTGTCTTATCGTTTGGTCGAGTTGACTATGTCGGTCAGAGATAGGCAAGAGGCTTGCGTCAGTCGGCTGGCGTATGGACACGCACATGCCGGGGCGCGAAGCGAACCCGGAATCTCGAGATTCTCAGGTGCGCAACCGCGCACCGTAGCTCGATGCTTCGCATCGCCCCGGAATGAGGGAACAAATCTCGACACTCCGCGTGTCCGATCTGGTAGTTTGCACCAGATTCCACCGGGAGAAATTTAATGCGCAAGATCCTGACCGTGCTGGCGGCGCTGGCCTCGCTGAGCCTCACCAATTGCGGCTACAACGCGATTCAGAGCGAGGACGAGCAGATCAAGGGCAACTGGTCCGAGGTTGTGAACCAGTATCAGCGCCGCGCCGACCTCGTGCCCAACCTCGTCAACTCGGTGAAGGGCTTTGCGCAGCAGGAGAAGGACGTGCTGCTCGGGGTCACCAATGCGCGCGCCAAGGTCGGCAGCATCCAGGCAACGCCCGAGGTGCTGAACGATCCGGCCGCCTTCCAGAAGTTCCAAGCCGCCCAAGGCGAGCTTTCGAGCGCGCTCTCGCGGCTGCTGGTCGTCACCGAGAACTACCCGCAGCTCAAGTCGGACGCGTTGTTCAAGGACCTGATGTCGCAGCTCGAGGGCACCGAGAACCGCATCACGGTGGCGCGCAACCGCTACATCAAGGCGGTGCAGGATTATAACGTCACCATCCGCTCCTTCCCGAGCAACCTCACTGCGATGATGTTCGGCTACAAGGAGAAGCCGAACTTCTCGGTCGCAAACGAGAAGGAGATCTCGACCGCGCCGAAGGTGGACTTCAACCCGGCGCCGGCGCCGTCGAAGTAAGCGCGTTCTGGCTCCGATGGACACCACACGCTCCGCTGTCATTCCCCGCGAAAGCGGGGAATCCAGTAAGCCGCGGCACCTCCGTATCCCGCCGGCGTCTCTGGAATACTGGATCGCCCGGTCAAGCCGGGCGATGACACTGAGTGTCTGGCGTGTGGCCATCGTTGCGGCGCTCTTTCTGGCCCTCACTTTCCCCGCCTCTGCTGACGTCGCCATCCCCCAACTCACCGGCCGCGTGGTCGATCAGACCGGGACTCTCTCCAGCGCCGACGTCGCCTCGCTGTCGCAAAAGCTCCGCGACTTCGAGACGCGCAAGGGCAGCCAGATCGCCGTCCTGATCGTGCCGACCACGCAGCCGGAGACGATCGAGCAGTTCTCGATCCGCGTCGCGGAGGCCTGGAAGATCGGACGCAAGAAGGTCGACGACGGCGCGGTCCTCGTCGTCGCCAAGAACGACCGGCATTTGCGCATCGAGGTCGGTTACGGCCTCGAGGGCGCGCTCACCGACGTCACCTCGCGGCGGATCATCGACGAGATCATCACGCCGAAGTTCCGCACGGGCGATTTCGGCGGCGGCATCTCGGATGGGGTCGATCGCATGATCGGCGTCATCGACGGCGAGCCGCTGCCGGTTCCGTCTCCCACCGTGAACTTCGGCAATCTGGACGATCTCGCGCCGATCTTCATCGTGACGCTGTTCGCCTCGATCGGGGTCGGCGGGTTCTTCCGGGCGATGCTGGGGCGGCTGCTCGGATCCTTGCTGACCGGGGGCATCATTGCGGCGATCACCTGGTTCATCCTCGGCTCTGCCGCGCTCGCCGCGGCTGTCGGACTCCTCGGCTTCATCATCGGATTTGTCGCCGATCTGTTTTCGGCGATCACGCCGGGCACCGGCCGCTCGCGCGGCGGCTCGTGGTCGAGCGGTAGCTCGGGAGGCGGCTGGAGCAGCGGATCGTCTTCCAGCGACAGCGGCAGCTTCAGCGGCGGCGGAGGCAGTTTCGGCGGCGGCGGCGCCTCGGGGAGCTGGTAGCGGATATGAGCATCAAGCGCATTGCCAGGCATCTCGTGCAGCATCATTGGCGGGCAAAGCAAATCTTTCCGCCAGCCGTGCTCGCCCGCATCGAGCAGGCGATCAAGCGAGGCGAAGACACCCATTCGGGCCAGGTCCGCTTCGTGGTTGAAGGCGCACTTGACGGCCGTCCCCTGTTCCGCAATCAGCCGGCGCGAGCGCGTGCGCTCGACGTGTTCTCGCACCTGCGCATCTGGGACACCGCGCACAACAACGGCGTCCTGATCTATCTCCTGCTTGCCGACCGCGACGTCGAGATCGTTGCCGATCGCGGCATCGACGCGAAGGTAGGCGTCGAGGGGTGGGAGAGCATCTGTCGCGCGATGGAGACCGAGTTCGCTTCTAGCCAGTTCGAGCGCGGCGTGATCGCCGGCATCGAGACGGTCTCGCGCGAGCTGGCGCGGCATTTCCCGCCGCAGGGCCCGCATGCGAATGAGCTGCCGGATGCGCCGGTCGTGATGTGACGGAGCGTGATCGTTGCATAGCGTCATTCCCCCGCCGTTCATCTTCGCTCGATTACAATTTGTTTCACGCCCGCCACACCGGTTCCATCTTCCCGGCCAAATTCGGCCCCGGATGACTTCCTAAAATTTCGGTAAGCGGGTCCGCAGGTAAGGATTTCGCAAGCTATGAAAGTTACCAAAAGGTCAACCCAGACTGGAGTATTTGAGCCGTGAGCGAACCAGTGCCCGAGCAGGCTGCCCAAAAGACTGGCGAACAGGCCGGCGTCGTCGAAGCTGCTGCGACCGCGCCGCAGGCCGTCGAGGCCGCTGGGATCGAGGCTCCCTCGATTGCCCCCGACCACGAGGCGCCGCCCAAAGCTGATCCAGTCAAGCCCGATCCGGTGAAGGTCGAGCCGCCGAAGATCGAGGCTTCACGGATCGATGTGCCGAAGCTCGAAGCCAAAGCCGAGACCAAGCCCGAGCCGAAGCCCGGCAAGCTCATCGTCATGGCGCCCTCGGAGCGGTCGTGGAACGGCTCTTGGGACCGCGAGGATTTCGCCCCGCATGTGAAGGCGGACGAGCCGCGCGAGGCCGGCGGCAAGCGGCGCCTGTCGGCGATGGCCGCGGTGGTGGCGATTGCCGCTTGCGTCGGCGCGATCAGTGGCGCGCTTGCGACCGCGGGCATGATGCATTTCGCCGCCCCGGCCCAGGCGCCGGTACAGGTCGCCGACACCGGCGCGCTGGATGCTTCGGTCGCGCGGATCGATGCCGACCTCGTCGCGCTGAAGGCCAGTGTCGAGCACAGCTCGAAAACCGGCGTCAGCCAGTTCAATCGCGCCAATGACCGCCTCGACAAGCTCGAGAAGGCGCAGGCCGAGCCGATGGCCAGGATCGCAAAACTGTCCGAGACCGTCGACAAGCTCCGCGCCACGCCGCCCGCCGCGCCTGCGCAGGCTGCAGCCGCGGCGCCCGCCAAGGAGACCACCGGCTCGATCGCGCCGACCCAGGTTGCGACCGCCGCCGCCGCCGCACCGGTGCCCGCCGCGCCGAAGACCGAGGTCGGCCGTCTGCCGACGATCGAGGGCTGGAGGCTGCGCAACGCCGCCAATGGCGGCGCGCTGATCGAGGGCCGCGACGGTCTCTACGAGGTCTATCCCGGCGATCCCATCCCCGGCGTTGGCCGCGTCGATGCGATCCGCCGCCAGGACGGCCGCTGGGTGGTCGTCACCAGCAAGGGCCTGATCGTCGCACGCTGAGCGTTCGATATTCGACTTCCAAAGAGGCGCTTCACCACTGTGTGAGGCGCCTTTTTGCTTGAATAGGCATCCCGACGCGGTGTTACCTAAGGCATGAGCCGCGCGTTGCGAATTCTCGTTGCTGCCGCCTCGTTGTTTGGCGGTGCCGCCTCGCTATCGGCAGCGGACACCGCGCCGATGACGCGCGGCACGGCAATCACCGATCCCGAGCTGCTGCGCAGGCTCGATGAGGCCGACGCGCTCACGATCCCGCGCCTGTTGTCGCCGGAGCGGGAGGCGGGCCGTCCGCTCACGACCGACCTGCTGTTTTCGGAGCTGTCGCAGCTCAAGGATGTTCCGCCAGCGATCGACGCGGAGTTCGACCGCTACATCGCCCAGCGGAAGGCGGACTATCCGACCGAGACCATCGGCGTCGGCGAAGGTTTTGATGTGCAGCTGTTCGACCGGACTGTGCTCAATTCCCGCGACACGCGTTTCGTGCTCGCCGGTATCGTCAACCGCATGGACCGCGCCTATGTCTCGGAAGAGTCCTGCGGCGAAATCCGCTTGATCTACCGGCTCGCGCGTTTCGACGGCGGCAAGACCGCGACGCGCCTGCCGATGACATTCAATCTGGTGATGAAGGCGAGAGATGCACGCCAGACGGATGCGGACGGCAAACCGATCACCTGCGCCGAGGTCGCGCGGCGCTGGCTCGACAATGGCGATTGGCAAGGGCTGATCGGCAGTCGCTTCCACCCCACTGATGCCATGCTCGATCGCATCGAGACCAACATCCAGCTCTCGGTCGCCGCGAAGTCGGCGCTGCACGATTTCCGCTCTGACTATCTGCTCAAGGTGTTCAAGTACGATGCGGCGACGAAACAGTTCGTGGAAGCGGTGTTGGAGAACCAGATCGACCGCGACCGCATCCTCTCCGACGATGCGCTTCGGCGCGACTTCAAGGCCTGGCTGCTCGCACCCGAGAACTTGCGCGAATTCGATCGCGGCACGGTGCTGATCCCGGAAAGATTCCTAGCCAGGGCTGCGGTGGTGCCGACGCCCGCCGGCCTCGATGCCTCGGCGCTGCAGCCGGAGTTCGGCATGGTGCAAGGAGAAGGAAAAGGCGAGGGCCGCGACGACCCGGTCTTCACCGACAACGACGTGGTCGGCGCGTTGAAGCAGGCGGCCACGCGCGGGGACATGCAGAACATCCGTTCGGTCGCAGGGTTCCAGCGCCGTCTCAACGACGTCACCTGCTCAGGCTGCCACCAGACCCGAGGCGTCGGCGGCTTCCATTTCCCCGGCGTCGATTGGCTCGCGGACAGGCCGTCCAACGCTTCTCTCGTGCCGGCCTCGCCGCATTTCTTCGGCGACCAGCTCCGCCGCCGCGACATCCTGACTGCGTTTGTCGCGGGCAAACGCCCTGATTTCTCACGCGGATTTGCCAGCCGGCCGCAGACGCGCGGCAGTCGCGAGCTTGTGGGGAGCGAATATCAAGACGGCTGGGGAGCGCATTGTTCCCTGCAAGATGCGGGATCGGGAACGCTCGACAAGAGTTTTACGTCATGGAGCTGTGCTAACGGTCTCACCTGTCAGGCTGCCGCGGCCTCACGACGCATCGGCATGTGCTTCATCAAGACGCGTTAAGCCAACAAGCGATTTGGATGATTCATGACGGACACGGGCAACGCCAACAAAGCGCGCAATCGCGAGATTGCGCGCAATGAAGAAGTCAAGCAGGTCACCGGCAGTGCCCGCGTGAGCATCTGGGCGATCGCGATGGCCGTCATCGTCGGCGGGATTCTGTTCACACTCGGCTGGTTGGGGCTCAGGTAAGCCGCGCTCTCCTTCGTCATGCCCGGGCTTGTCCCGGGCATCCACGTTCTCGTATCCGAGCTAAAGATCGTGGATGGCCGGGACAAGCCCGGCCATGACGGCACTGAAGCCTTGGCGCGAGCACCTTCACTTCGCGTAGTTCGTCATCCGCTTCCCCGGCAGCAACTCGTACGCCGGCTTCCAGCCCGGCAGTGCGGCCATGCGGCCGAGCCAGGCGTGGATGGCAGGATGGCTTGCCGCGAAATCGAAGCCGTGCTCGTCGCTGGGATAGTGCAGATAGGCCATCATCGAGATATCGGCGACCGTCGGCCTCGCGCCGATCGCGAATGCATTGTGCTGGAGGTGTCCGTCGAGAATGCCGAGGAAATCCTCGAGCCGGCGGCGGAAATGCTTCAGCACCTGCGGGTCGTTCTTCTCGGTGAAGGCCCGCATGAAGCGATAGGTCGCCATGTAGCCGGTGAGCTTGTGGTTGTCCCAGAACAGCCAGCGCAGCAGCTCGAACTTTTCGTCCGCCGTCTCGCCGCCGAAGCGTCCGTATTGCTCGGCGAGCTTGAGCAGAAGCGGCGCAGTCTGCGTCATTTTCACGCCGTCGATTTCGAGCACGGGAATCTCCCCCATCGGATTCACGGCCTTGCGCCATTCAGCCGTGCGCGTGACGCCGCCGCCGAAGTCGGTCCAGACCCCCTCGAACGGCTCGCCGCAAAGCGTCAGCATCAGCGCCAGCTTGTAGCTGTTGCCGGATTCGGGGAAGTAGTGCAGGCGGTAGCTGGGCATGCGGACCTCGCGGCATTGGGTGTTTTTGCCGATTGTTATATCGGGATAGCCCCACATCGTCATTGCGAGCGTAGCGAAGCAATCCAGCGATGCATCCGCGGTGGGATTCTGGATTGCTTCGCTGCGCTCGCAATGACGGTGGCGCGCCGCCTTAACCGACGGCCCCCGAACTCCGCAGCTGCTTGATCGCCGCCTCGTCGTATCCCGCGCCGCGCAAAATCTCGTCACTGTGCTCGCCCACGGCGGGCGGCTTGCGCGGCTTAACCTTCTTGGCGCCGTCGATCCAGATCGGACTGTTGATGGTGAGCATGGTGTCGTTCTCGAACGGCACCAGCACCTCGTTGTCGAGCATCTGCTTGTCGTTCGGGATGTCGTCGAGAATGGCGACGACGCCGAACACGAGGCCGCTGCCGTCGAGGATCCCGCGCCATTCGGCGAGATCTTTGGTTGCAAAGGTGTCGTCCAGGATCTTGATCAGCTCCACCGAGCGGGCGTGGCGGTCCGCCTTGGTGGCGAAGCGGGGATCATTGATCAGGTCCTCGCGCCCCAGGCATTTGGCCAGCGTCGGAAACTGCTTCTCCTCGCTCAGCAGCGACAGGATCAACCAGCGGCCGTCCTTGCACTGGTAGTGGTTGGCGACTGCGTTGAGTGCGCGCTCGCGCGGACGGCGCTCGCCGAACTTGGCGCCGCAGAGCTTTGCCTGCGCCAGCACGCTCGCCGCCCACACCCCGTTCGCCATCAGATTGGAGGCGACATGCGAGCCCTTGCCGGTCTTCTCGCGCTGATAGAGCGCGGTGACGATGGCGCCGTAGAACGCCATGGCGCAGGGGTGGTCGCCCATGCCGGCGACGGAGCGGGCCGGGGTCGTGTCGGTGTCGGCGCGCACGAGGTCCATCAGGCCGGAGCGTGCCCAATAGGCGTTGCTGTCGAAGCCGGGCTTGTTGGCCTCCTCGCCCTTCTCGCCATAGCCGGTGAAGGAGGCGTAGATCAGCCGGTCGTTGAGATGGGCGAGGTGGTCATAGGTGATGCCGAGCTTGGCGCGCACCGGCGGCGGCATGTTGGTGATGAAGACGTCGGCCTCTTCGACCAGCTTGTAGAGCACGGCCTGTGCTTCGGGCTTTGCGAGATCGAGCGCGATGCTCTTCTTGTTGCGGGCTTCCAGCAGCCAGGCGAAATTGTGCTCGCCTGAGGGATAGCCCGGCAGGTTCGGCAGATTGCGGTAGGGATCGCCGGCACCGGGCGGTTCGATCTTGATGACGTCGGCGCCGAAATCCGACAGCACGGTCGCTGCCGCGGGCGCTGCGATGAAGCTCGCGCAGTCCAGAACCTTCAGGCCTGAAAAGATGCCTTTTTCCATCGCAGCGTCGCTCCCTCGCTCTTGTCGTTTCCCGCGCGCTGGAATTGGCGCGGGAGTTTCACGAGAGCATTAGACCGATGTTTCCGCGGGATGCAACGGCGTGGGGCGCAGGGCCTCACTCCTCCCCCGCAAGCAGCGCAGCATTGCCGCCGGCTGCGGCGGTGTTGATCGTCACCGTCTGCTCGGTCGCAAAGCGCGCGAGATAGTGCGGGCCGCCGGCCTTGGGGCCGGTTCCGGACAGGCCGTTGCCGCCGAACGGCTGCACGCCGACCACGGCGCCGATCATGTTGCGGTTGACATAGATGTTGCCGACCTGAAAGCGGTCGATGATGGCTTCGATGGTGTCGTCGATGCGGGAGTGGACGCCGAGGGTCAGCCCGTAGCCGCTGCGCTCGATTGCCTGCAGCACGCGTTCGAGGGTCTCCGCACGATAGCGCACCACATGCAGGATCGGACCGAACACTTCCTCGGTGAGCTGGCCGGCGTCCTTGAGCTCGAAGATGTGCGGTGCGACGAAGCAACCCTCCGGCGCGGTGCCGGCAAAGTGCGGCCGCGCCTCGCGCGTCATCCGCGCGATATGCGTATCCAGTCGCTGCTTGGCCTCCGCGTCGATCACCGGACCGACATGAGTTGCGACGTCGCGGGGATCGCCGATCTTCAACTCGCGTGCGGCGCCTGCGATCATCTCGATCATGCGGTCGGCGACGTCCTCCTGCACGAACAGCAGCCGCAGCGCCGAGCAGCGCTGGCCGGCGGAACGGAACGCGGAAGTGACGACGTCGTCCGCGACTTGTTCGGGCAGCGCGGTGGCATCCGCGATCATGGCGTTGATGCCGCCGGTCTCCGCGATCAGCGGCACGATCGGCCCGTCCTTGGCAGCGAGCGTCCGGTTGATCAAGCGCGCGACCTCGGTCGAGCCGGTGAAGACGACACCGGCAATATCGGGATGTGCCGTCAGGGCCGCGCCGATCTTGCCGTCGCCGGTGACGAGATGTAGCGCGCCCTTGGGGATGCCGGCCTCGTGCAGCAGGGCCACGGCTTCGCGCGCGATCCGCGGCGTCTGCTCGGCGGGTTTTGCCACTACGCTGTTGCCGGCCATCAACGCGGCCGTGACCTGGCCCAGGAAGATCGCCAGCGGAAAATTCCACGGCGAGATCGCAACGAAGACGCCGCGGCCGCGCATCGCGAGCGCATTGCTCTCGCCGGTCGGACCCGGCAAGGCGGCGTCGCTTCCGAACAATTTTCGGCCCTGCGCGGCATAATAGCGGCAGAAGTCGGCGGCTTCGCGCAGTTCCGACAGCGCATCGTCCAGCGTCTTGCCGCCCTCGGCCTGCAGCAGCGCGATGAAACGGGCACCGCGGCTCTCCAACAGATGCGCGGCCTGCTCCAGCGCCGCGGCGCGCACGGCTGCCGGCGTCCGGCTCCAGGCGGCAAAGCCTGCGCGCGCAGCAGTCACCGCCGCGTTGGCCTGATCCGGCGTGGCATCGGCGATCGGCTTGAGGTCAGCCGTCTCGGCTTTCACGTCAGCCAGCAACTGATCAAGCGCGGCGCGCGCGCCGAATTCGACGCCGCGCGAATTGCGCCGCTCCGGCGCAAAGAGATCGCCGGGCAGCGGAATCTTGGGATGGGCCGCCTGTTGCGGCCGGACGATGGCATCCGCCGGGCGTCGCAACAGCGCTGGCACCGGCACGCGATAATCAGCGGCCTGCGCCACGAAGGAGGAGTTGGCGCCGTTCTCGAGCAGCCGCCGCACCAGATAGGCCAGCAGGTCGCGATGGCTGCCGACCGGCGCATAGGTGCGGTAGGCGATCTCTGGGTGATCCTGGGCAAGCTGCTCGTACAGCGCTTCGCCCATGCCGTGCAGGCGCTGGAATTCGAAGCCGCCGCCATCTTGCGCGAGCTCCAGCACGGTCGCGACCGTCAGCGCATTGTGCGTGGCGAATTGCGGGAAGATGCGGGGCCGCAAGGCCAGCAGCTTCGTCGCGCAGGCGACGAAGTTGAGATCCGTCATCGCCTTGCGCGTGAACACGGGATAGCCGTCGAGCCCGCGCTCCTGTGCGCGCTTGATCTCGGTGTCCCAATAGGCGCCCTTGACGAGGCGCACCATCAGCTTGCGGTCATGCGCGCGGGCGAGCTCATCGACATAGTCGATCACCGCGCTGGCGCGTTTCTGATAGGCCTGGATCGCGAGGCCAAATCCATCCCAGCCGGCAAGTGACGTATCGGCGAGCGTTGCCGCGATCACGTCGAGCGACAACTCCAGCCGGTCGGCTTCCTCGGCATCGACGGTGAAGTTGAGGTCATGGGCCTTGGCGCGCTGCGCGAGGTCCAGCAGCAGCGGCACCAGCTCGGCCATCACCCGCTCGCGGCTGATCGCCTCGAAGCGCGGATGCAGTGCTGAGAGCTTGACCGAGATGCCGGGCCGGTCGGGCAGGGGATGGTTGCCCGCCGCCTTGCCGATGGTTTCGATTGCGCTGGCATAGGCATCGAAATAGCGCTTGGCATCCGCCGCCGTGCGCGCGGCCTCGCCGAGCATGTCGAAGGAATAGCGCGGCTTCTGGCCGGAGCGCGGACGGCCCCGCTCCAGCGCCTGCTCGATGGTCTCGCCGAGCACGAAATGATTGCCCATCAGCCGCATCGCCTGGCGCGTGGCGGTGCGCACCGCCGGCGCGCCGAGCCGCTTCACCAGCCGGCCGATGGTGCCGTCGGGCGTCTCGCCGGGCTGGATCACCCGCGCCGACAGGCCGAGCGCCCAGGCCGAGGCGTTGACCAGAAAGGCGGTGGACTTGGTCTCGTGGTGGATGAAGTCACCCTCGCCGAGCTTGTCCTCGATGAACTGGTCGGCAGTGCGCGCATCGGGCACGCGCAGCAGCGCCTCTGCCAGCACCATCAGCGCGAGCCCCTCCTTGGTCGACAGCGCGAACTCCCGCAGCATGTCCTCGACCCCACCAAGCCGGTCGTCGCGCTTGCGGATCGCCTCGATCAACCGCGTCGCGGTGCGGTCGATCCGCGCCTCCTGCGGCGGGGCCAGATGCGACGCCGGCAACAGCCGCGCGGCGATCTCGACATCATCGGGCGCGTAGGGAGCGGTGAAGGGAGGCGGGATGTTCGGCATGGCGGCTCCTGTAGCTCAATTCCAGGATAATGCCGGAGCTACCGTAGTTCGATAGACAATCGAGCTCGTTTGCCGTAAAAAATGAAGACTATAACGCGTTTGGCCTCATAAACCATGGAACTCGATCGGATCGACCGGAAAATCCTCTCGATTTTGCAGGAGGACGGACGAATCGCCAATGTCGACCTCGCCGAGCGCATCGGGCTGTCGCCGACCTCGATCGGCGAGCGGCTGAAGCGGTTGCAGCGGGAGGGCTTTGTCGAGGGCTATGGCGCGCGGCTCAATCCGCACCGGCTCGGCCTCGGGCTCCTGGTGTTCGTCGAAGTGCTGCTCGACAAGACCACGCCGGATAATTTCGAGCGGTTTGCGCGCGCGGTGAAACTCGCGCCCGAGGTACTGGAGTGTCACATGGTTGCCGGCGGCTTCGACTATCTTGTGAAAGCGCGGCTGGCAGACATGACCGCCTATCGACGCTTCCTCGGCGAGACCCTGCTGTCGATGCCGGGTGTGCGCGAGACGCGGACCTATGCGGTGATGGAAGAGATCAAGCGCGACGCACCGTTGCCGGTGGGCTGACGAAATGCCGTCGCGATTGTCATTGCTGTGGCGTTGAACGAGCGGTCTTCGCGCGAAAAATAGCTCTCCGTGTGCAATCGCAACGCCTGTCGTCGAATGCACTCACCGTCTTCTAAAATTTTCTTGGCCCGGCTTCCCGGACAGATCCGGGAGGCAGCAAAGGCTGGCGGGCTTAGACTTTAAGGTTCTCTGCGGAGGTCTTGCCCCGATTTGCGATCTCTTCGTATTCCACCGTCTGCCCCTCATTGAGGGAGGACAAACCGGCTTTCTGCACTGCCGAGATATGCACGAACACATCCTTGCCGCCCGACGCAGGCTGGATAAATCCATAACCCTTCGTCGGGTTGAACCACTTGACCGTACCTTTAGCCATCACGACTTCTCCGCGGGTCTTCCTCCGAGATCTCGAACCGCCAGTCCCCGCCAACCGGCCGGTTCGGTCCTAACAGGATACGCGGAATGTGGCGGGCTTGGTAGCTCAAACCACATCAGCATTTCCCCGAATTCCGCTCAACTTCGCGGCGCTTTTGCCGATTTTGCCCGTTTCGCGGTCAATCGTCCGCACGCCGCGTGCCATCCGTCAATACGTCGCGGCCAGATAATCGACGATCTTGCCGACGTCGGCATCGTCGATCGGTGCGCCATAGACTTTGATCATCTTGGTCACCTCGGCCTGCCAGAAGCCCTTCTTGTCCTTCATCGGCGGCTGCGTGGCGATGTAATCCGCCGAGTGGCAGGCGCTGCAATTGCCCTGCACGACCTCGAGGTTGGGGCCGGGCTTGAACACCGCGACCTCATCGGGGGTCTTGTAGTTGACCGGCGCTGCAAGTGCCGCCCCCACCGCGGCGGCAAGGGCGAGGGGAATGGCGAGGAGAACGGTGCGCTGCATGATCACTCTCCTTCAGGCCACGGTCACGCGGACGGTTTCGACGACGTTGCGCAAATAGCCCGCCGGATTCCAGCGCGGCGAGTCCGGCTGCGTCTCGCCGCCATTGCCGGTGGCGCGCACCTTGAGCTCAAGGGTGCCCGCCGCGAGCTTCACCGGCAGCTTCCATTCGCGGAACGAGTATTTGCCCAGATCCTTGCCGAGCTTTGCGCTCACCCAGGTCTTGCCGCCGTCGGTGGAGACCTGGACCTCCTTGATGCCCTTGCCGCCGTCGAAGGCGATGCCGCGCAGGGTCACAGCTCCCGCCTTCAGCTTGGCGCCATCAGGCACGCTGGTGATGAAGGAGCGGATGGTGAAGCGGTTGATCGGGATCGTCGCCTTCGGCGCGGTGCCGGGCTCGATCGCATTGTTCGGCGTATCGGGAATGCGATAGGCGGACTTCATCCAGAAGCCGTCATAGACATTGTCGATGACGGTGATCTCGTTGAGGTGCTTGACCCAGTAGGTACCGTAATAGCCGGGCACGATCAGGCGCAGCGGGAAGCCATTGAGGAACGGCAAATCCTCGCCATTCATGCCATAGGCCAGCATGACCTCGCCGTCAGTGGCGTGATCGATATCGAGTGCCTTGACGAAATCAGGCGTCTTGTCGCTGACCGGCCCGTCCATGCCGTTGAAGGTGACCTGCCTGGCGCCGCTCTGCACGCCAGCCATCTCCAGCACTGCCTTCAGCGGCACGCCGCGCCATCGCGCATTGCCCATGGCGCCGTTGGCGAGCTGGCCGCCGGCGACGCGCGGCTCGACGAAGCCACGGCTGTTGCCGGAGCACTGATTGACGGCGACGATCTCGGTCGCCTTCATCTTCCTGATGTCTTTCAGCGAAAGTTTCAGCGGCTTGTCGACCTTGCCCTTGACCTCGAGCGTGAACTTGTCGGGGTCGAGATTGTAGGGCAGGTCGGAGAGGTGATAGCGCACGAAGAACGCGTTGTTGGGCGTGATAGGGCCGTCGTTGAAGATCGCAAACGGCGTCTCGAGCTGCGGCGGACGGCTGGTCAAGCCGATCATCGGCCGCTTCTGCGGATATTTCACCAGCGGTCGTTCGCCGTTGGCAAAGGGCAGGGTGACGGTATCGAGTGCCAGCGCTTTGGTGGAATTCAGTGTGGCCGCAATGGCGGTCAAGCCCGCTCCTTTGAGCAGGTCGCGTCGATCGAACATCTGGTCCCCTCCCGGAGCTTTTCTTCTGTCAGCGGTCATCACCGCGGACCCGCGCTCATCTGTCGCAACGATCTCGACGAAGTCAATTCGTGCTTTCGCAGCAGGCCCATGCCGCTGCGTTGCAGCAGGCCGGTGTTACGCCTGTGGTGAGATTGAGCCGAGCCGTAGACGCCGCGAAGGTGTGCTCCCTCGCCCCGTTCTTACGGGGAGAGGGTTGGGGTGAGGGGCCTCTCTCCACACGTGCGACTGCCGCGAGACCTGTACCCCCTCACCCGGATTGCATCTTCGATGCAATCCGACCTCTCCCCGCAAGCGGGGAGAGGTGAAGAGGTCACGCCGCAACGCGCGCGCTGCCGTCGACCAGCGCCGTCAGCTGCCGCGCGTCCGCCACCACGCGCACGGCAAGCGGCTCGTCGCGGCCGCGGATCGCGACCTCCTGTTGCGGCAGGGCGTCGTCGACAAGGCCGGCGGTGCGGCGGACTTCTTCCGAGACGATCGCTTCACAGGCCAGCGTCTTGGTCATGTCCTGGAGCCGGGCCGCGACGTTCACGGCATCGCCGAGCGCGGTGAAGACGATGTGATCGCGATAACCGATGTCGCCGATGATGACCTCGCCGCCATGAATACCGACGCCGAAGCGGATCGGTTGGCGCAGATCGTGGCTCAGGAGCTCGTTGAGCTCGTCGATGTGCGTGGCGATGCCGGCGGCCGCCTTGAGCGCCTGCCGGCAGGCCTGTTGCGGATCGGCAGTCAATCCGAACAGCGCCAGCATGCCGTCGCCGACGAACTGGTTCGGCTGGCCGCCGTTCTCGATCACCGCCTGCGACACCGCGCCGAGGAAGCGGTTGACGATGAAGACGGTGTCGAACGGCAGCCGCTTTTCCGCGAGCTGGGTCGAGCCGCGCATGTCCACGAACAGGCTGACGAGATAGCGCTCCTGGCCGATTCTGGCTGGTGTCGAGGCCTGCCCGTCCGTCGCATGCGTGTGCGGCGTGAACAGCTGGAAGAAGGAGAGGTCGGACGTCGGCCGCAGCTGGCAGGCCAGCCGGATCGACGGATCGGCGGTGCCGACGCGGGTGAGCACGAAGGCCTCGCGCTGCGACGGTGTGGGCAGCGCGTCATGGTCGCCGATGATGCGGATGCGGCAAGTCGAGCAGCGGGCGCGGCCACCGCAGACGCTGGCATGCGGCACATTGTGGCGCAGGCTTGCTTCCAGCACGGAGAGGCCCTTGGGGACCCGCACCGTCTTGCCGTTGCCGTAGGACAGCGCGATCATGCCGCCGCGCCGCTCGCGCCAAGCCCGCACGCCGCGAGCCGCCAGCGCCAGGGCGAGCAGACCGAAATAACCGACGGTGAGGCCGCCGGTGATGCGGTCGAGCGTGTTGCCTTCCGCGACCGTGCCGACCTGGCGGCGGCTGAGATTTTGCGCACGCCAGTCTCGATCGTCGCTCTCGATCTCGACGCTGCGGCCGCCCTGATAGATGCCGAGCAGCGACAGCGTCGGGACCAGCACGGCGGCGGCGAGCAGATAGGGTGCGGCGCGCGTGAAGAACGGTTTGAGGCGAAGCCAAAAATAGATGCCGATGCAGCCGTGCACCCAGGCGATGAGAAGCAGGGTCGTCATTTGCCACAGCCGGGCGGGCGCGGCGACGAAGAACAGGTAGAGCTCCTGCGGATAGAGCTTCTGATGATCGTAAAGTGTGTAGCCGAGCCGCACGCCGATCACATGCCCCATGACCAGCGCGGGGATGCTCAGCCCCAGCACGAGCTGAAGCGGCTCGATCGTCCGCCAGCGGAACTGCCGGCGCTGATACAGCGCATAGATGCCCAGCCCCATGTGCGTGAGCGCCGCCGTGTAGAACAGGATCGCGACGGGGAGGAACTGCCAGAAGGCGGTGTGATAGTAGACCCCGGCCTCCATGGCCTCGACCGAGATATTGCCGAGCGCATGATTGAGGAAATGGCTGATCACATAGGAGAACAGGATCACGCCGCAGATGAGCCGCACCTGCCGCACGCTGGTGGCGCGGACGAGTTCGGACATGTGTGCAGCGGCGATGGCCATGATTCGGTTGTATCAGCTCACGAAGGAGAACAGCCAGCGTAACGTTTAATTCCTGACGTGGACAGGTTGTGAGGTCACATGCCGGTCAAGGTTACGAAATCGTAGGGTGGGCAAGGGCGCGCCCTTGCGCGCCGTGCCCACCATTTCTCGACCATATCCTGATGGTGGGCGCGCTTCGCTTTGCCCACCCTACGGCGTCCGCGTTGGGGCTGGGAACACCGCTCTCCCACCACCCCCAACATTGACTCCCCCTCCCAAGTTGGGGAAAAGCGCGGCCGTGACGACAGCTTCTGATATCACCATGCCCTCCAGCGGCGCCACGCGCCGTCCCCTCGTCATGGCCGTCACGATCATTGCTGCGATGACGCTGCTGCGGATCGTCTACGCCTCCGCGATCGAGCTGCGCACCGACGAGGCCTATTACTGGACCTGGTCGAGGGAGGGAGCGCTCAGCTTTCTCGATCATCCCCCGGGCATCGCCTGGCTGATCCGCTTCGGTACCGCGATCTTCGGCGACACCATGCTTGGCGTCCGCTTCGGCGGCATCGTTGCGATGCTGGTGACGCAGCTCCTGCTTGCCGACATCGTCCGCCGCCTCACCCATGATGTGCGCGCGATCGTGTTCGCGGTGCTGATGCCGGAAGCCGCGCTCTATTACGGCCTGCTGATGGCCAAGGTCGCGCCCGATGTCGCCATGATCCCGTTCGCGGTGGCGATGATGTGGTCGCTGGTGCGGCTGGCGCAGAGCGGCGACGGACGCTGGTGGCTCGCGGCCGGGCTGTTCGCTGGCCTGTCGATGCTGTCGAAATTCACCGCGATCATGTTCGCGCCCGCGCTTGCCGCCTTTCTGCTGGTGCCGGATTGGCGCTGGCGCTGGTTGCGTAACCCCTATCCCTATCTCGCCGTGCTGGTTGCGATAACAGTGTTCTCGCCGGTGCTGATCTGGAACGCGCAGCACGATTGGGCTTCGTTTCGTTTCCAGGGCGTGCGCGCCACCGCCAATTACGGCATCTCGCTGCGGACGGTCGGCGACTTCATCGGCCTGCAGTTCGGCCTGGTCGGCTTTGTCATGCTGCCGGTGGTGCTGACCGGACTGGTGCTGACGGCATGGCGCGGCTATCGCACCCGCGAGCCGGTCGCGATCCTGTTGTCGACCGCGGTGCTGGTGCCGTTTCTGTATTTCCTTTTCAAGTCGACGACGCTGCGGGTCGGCGACACCTGGCCGATGTTCATGTGGCCGGTCGGCTTTGCTGCGGCGGCCGTGAACCTCGCGACGATGACGAAAGAGGGCTGGTCCGCCCGGATGCTCAACTCGTCGCTGTTCTGGGTCAGGACAGCGATCGTCTCCGGCATCGCCTTCGTCGTCATCGTGTTCCTCTATTATGTCGCCGCGCCCTGGAATCTCCTCGGCAAGATCGATCCGATCGGCGCCGAGGCCGGCTATGAACAGGTCGCCGCGCGCGCCCAGGCCGCGCTGGATGAGACGGGCGCGACCTGGATCGCGACGACGGACTACCGCACCTACGCCATGATGCGCTGGCTGTTCAGGGGGCGCGTGCCCGTCGTCGAGATCAACGAACGTGGCCGCTTCCAGGATTTTGGCGATCCCGGCATGAACCGGATCAAGGGCCACGCCGGCATCTATGTCGGCCGCGAGCCGGACGATCGCTCGTCGCTGTGGGAGAGCATCCCCGCCAAGCGCGAGCCGCTCGGCCGGGTCGAACGCCGCTGGCGCGGCGTCGTGATGGACACTTACGTGCTCGAAAAGCTCACCGGCTGGACCCCGGAGCTGTCACCGCCGAAGGACTCGCCGCTGTTCCTGTGGAAGGTGCTGGCGGGGGAATTCGAGAGGCGAGTGTTCGCCTAGCGCAGCAAGCTCCTCTTCCTTCTCCCTTGTGGGAGAAAGCGGCGCGAAGCGCCGGACGAGGGTATCTCTCCGCACGTTTCAGTATCGTAGGATGGGCAAGCGAAGCGTGCCCACCGCTTCTGTCGAAGTGCCGGATTAATGGTGGGCACGGCGCAAGTGCGCCTTTGCCCACCCTACGGTTCCTGGCTACTCCTCGTCGTTCTTCTTCCGCAGCAGATCCGTCGCGAGGTCAGACAGCTTCGGCGGCGGCAGCGCTGCGAACGGCAGCGGCCTCGTGACGTCGATCGCGGCGAGGCCAAGCCGTGCCGTCAACAAGCCATTGAGCACGCCTTCGCCGAGCCGCTGCGACAGCTTTGCCGCGATGCCGTGGCCGAGCATCTGCTGCACCAGGCTGTCGCTCGCGGCCATGCCGCCGGTGATGGCGAGATGGGCGATGACGTGACGGAGCAGGCGGATCATGCCGAGCGCGCCGGGGCGGCCGCCGTAGAGCCGCGCGAGCTGACGTATCAGGCGCAATGCGGCGACGAACACGAACAGCACGTCGATCGCGGCGCGTGGGCTCACCGCGGTCACGATCGAAACCTTTTGCGCGGCTGACGACACCAGCCGCCGCGCCTCGGCATCCAGCGGCGACATCAGCTCGCGCTCGGCGAGCCGGATCATGTCGGCGCCGTCGATGATCTCGCTGGTGTGGCTCTCCAGGGTGGCGCGGGCGCGCGCGAGCTGCGGGTTCTGGTGCGCGATCTTGAGCAGGTCCTGCACGATGACACGGCTCTCCTCGCGATCGTCGCTGGCAAGGACTGCGGCTGCACGCTGATGCAACTGCTCGATCGCGGCGAGGCGCGCGAGACCGAACGCCTCGCGGCCGATCACCACCGCGAGCGCAAGCGCGGTCACGAGCGCAAACGCCAACCCGACATAGCCGAGGCTTTCGCTGCGCGCGAACAAATCCTCGATCAGATGGACGACGCCGAGCCCGGTGCCGAGCAGCGTCAACCCGGCAACGCCCGACCAGAACAGCGCACCCCAGGGAAAACCGCGGCGCGCGGGAAGCGCGGTTTGAATCGGCACCGGCAGCGCCTGCGGATCGTGCTCCGGCGTGATCTGGATCGTGGCGCGACTCAGTCGGCTGGTTTCGTCGGCTTCGGTGACGACGACGCCAGGATCGTCGAGCCGAAACGTCGCCGGCCGCCGTGGCTTCGATCGGTCGTTCATGCGAGCTTGTCTCCGATCAGGAACTGCAAGGCACGGTCGAGGCGGATGTGTGGCAGCGTCGGCGGCTCGCTGCCTTCGCGGTCGAGTGTGGGCGGGCGGAAGCGCAGGAAGCGGAAGTCGCTTGTCTCGGCAGCCTCGGTCGCGAGGCCGCGGAACGCATCGGTGCCGTTGAAGAGCGGCTCGGGATCCAAGGGCAAATCGCCCGGAAAGGTCGCGACCTCGGTGTTACCGTCGAAGAACTCACCGCCGGCGCTTTCGCCCGCGGCCGGCGTTCCCAGGATCGACGGTAATTTGTCGCGGCCCTGCGCGACTTGAGCTTCTCTCGTGGCGCGCACCGCGGCCAGCGCCACCACGTCGATCGCCGCGCCGGTATTTTCCGCGCGCGCAACGGCGCCCGAGACGGCGCGGCGCAGCACGGCCTCGAGCCGGTCGTGGCTGGAATGATGCAGATGGTCGGCCTTCGTCGCCGCGAACAGGATGCGGTCGATGCGCGGCCGGAACAGGCTGGAGAGGATCGTGCTGCGGCCGATGTTGAAGCAGTCGAGAATGCCGGCCAGCGCCGCTTCGAGGTCGTGCAGCGCCTCGGGACCGGAGTTGAACGCGGCAAGCGCATCGGCCAGCACGATCTGGCGATCGAGCCGGGCAAAATGATCGCGGAAGAACGGGCGCACCACCACATCCTTGTAGGCCTCGAAGCGGCGCACCATCATCGCCCACAGCGACCCCTCCGGCGCCTGCCCGCCGGTGGGCACGTCGAGCGGTGCAAAGGTCAGCGCCGGCGAGCCTGCGAGATTGCCGGGCATCAGGAAGCGACCGGGCGGCAGCAGGCTCATCGCAAAGCGCTCGTCGCGGCAGGCGCGCAAATAGTCGGTGAAGAGTTTTGCGGCGCTGAGCGTCGCCTGCTCGTCCTCGCGCGCCTCGGGCTTGAGCGTTGCGAGATACGCGTGCCATTCGCTCGCAAGATGCGCACGCGGTGCCTCGCGCGACAGCGCAAGGCTCTCCGCCGACCATTGCTCGAAACTCTTCTGCAGCAGCGGCAGGTCGAGCAGCCATTCGCCGGGATAGTCGACAATGTCGAGCGTCAGGGTGCGGTCGGCGCCGTTGTGGCGCTGGTAGTCGATGACGAGCCTGAGCTCGCTGATGTCGACGGTCGAATTCGGCCAGCGTCGCTCCTCGATCAGCGCGCGCAGATGGCTTTCATAGGCAAAGCGCGGCACGGCATCGTCGGGCTGCGGCGCCAGATGCGCTCGCGCGATCCGGCCCGAGGCATAGGCTTCGAACACCGGAAACCGGCCGCCGCGGGTGAGGCCGTGGATCAACGCGGTGATGAACACGGTCTTGCCGGCCCGCGACAGGCCGGTAACGCCTAACCGCACCGTCGGATTGAAGAAGTGCTCGCCATAGTCGATCAGCGCCTGGGCCGACAAGCGCGCTTCTTCGACCATATCCTGGAAACTGAATGCCATATGAACGTTAGGGGATCTCGGGCGGGGATACGCAAAATGGATTAATCACAAAAGTGGCAACTGCCTGAGGAAAATCAAGCTTTCATACTTCCACCGCCTTTGTCGGCAAATCAGCCGTTTGAACGACGCGCCGATCCCGAAACACCCATTGAAGAGGGCATTACCTCATCTTGCGGATTGCCATGACCGTCTTCCAACTGAAACACCTTGCATCCACCTCCGTCCACGCCGCGGCCGACGTGATCGGCTGGAACTATGACCGCGCCGAGGTCATCGCTGACGGAATCATCCACGCGATCGGCGTCCTCTCCGGCATCATCGCCGCGACCGTGCTGGTGGTGCTGACGGCGGTCTATGCCGACGCCACCTACATCGTCGGCGTCTCGATCTATGTCGCCGGCCTGCTCTCGATGCTGGTGCTGTCGGCGACCTATAATCTCTGGCCGGTGTCGCCGGCCAAATGGCTGCTGCGGCGGTTCGACCATTCCGCGATCTATCTCCTGATCGCGGCGACCTACACGCCGTTTATCCTGGAGGTGAAGGACAGCGGGTTCGCGCTCGTCCTGCTCGCCGGGGTCTGGTGCGTTGCGATCCTCGGCATCGTGCTCAAGCTTTGCTGCCCCGGCCGCTTCGACCGCGTTGCGGTCGGCATCTATCTCGCCATGGGCTGGAGCGGCGTGATGCTCTACGACGCCGTGGTCAGGGCGCTGCCCGCGCTGGTGCTGAGCTTCATCCTTGCCGGCGGCCTGCTCTACAGCTTCGGCGTGATCTTCCACGCCTGGCGGCGGCTGCGCTTCCAGAATGCGATCTGGCACGGCTTTGTCTTGGCCGGTGCGGCGTGCCATTATACCGCGGTGCTCGACCTCGTGTTGAGCTGAGCAAGCTTCTAGAAGCGGTATAAGACAAGAGGAGACGTCGCATGCAGGTGACCGGCAAGGTCGTGGTCGTCACGGGCGGCGCAAACGGCATCGGCAAGGCGCTGTGCGAGGCCTTTTACAACGCGGGCGCAGCCAAGGTCGTCGTCGCGGATATGGATGCCGCCAACGCAAGGGCGGTCGCGGCCATGGTGGATGGCGCGGCCTTCAAATGCGACGTCGCGCAGGAGAAGGACATCTCGCATGTCATCGAGGAGACCGAGCGGCAGTTCGGTCCCATCGCGCTGTTCTGCTCCAATGCCGGCATCGGCGGTGGCTTCGATCCGATGTCGGTCAATGCCGGCGGCGCCTCCGACGAGCCGTGGCAGCGCAGCTGGGCGATCCACGTCATGGCCCATGTCTATGCGGCACGGCATCTCATTCCCCGCATGAAGGCGCGCGGCGGCGGCTATTTCCTCAACACGATCTCGGCCGCGGGCCTGCTGTCGCAGGTCGGCAGCCCGGCTTATTCGACGACCAAGCATGCGGCGGTCGGCTTTGCCGAGAATCTCGCGATCTCGCACAAGGCTGACAACATCAAGGTCTCGATCCTCTGTCCGCAGGGCGTCGACACCAACATGCTGCGCTCGATCCCGAAGGGTCCGCAATCGGGCGACGGCGACCTAGCGCCCGAGCAGGTCGCCAAGGACGTGCTCGCCGGGCTCGAGCAGGAAACGTTCCTGATCCTGCCGCATCCCCAGGTGCTCGGCTACATGCGCAAGAAGACCGAAAATTACGACCGCTGGATCGGCGGCATGGCCAAGATCCAGGCCAGGATGCGGGAGGAGTTCGGGAAGTAGGTTGGTGCCGCGATCTCGGTCTTGTAGCCCGGATGGAGCGCAACGTAATCCGGGGCCTCTCTAGCTTGTGGCAAGAACCCCGGATTGCGCTGCGCTCCATCCGGGCTACGGCACCTCACGCAGCCGCCTCATCCTCCATCCGGCTCTGCCTGAGCGCCCGCGCATAGAGCATCATACCCTCGCGCACCTTGCGCTGTTCTGCCGCCGTCAGCGCCTCCAGCGCGCCGCGGACCTGCTGGCGGCCGAACGCATGCAATGCCTCGAGCGTGCGTTGGCCCTTCGCCGTCAGCGACAGCCTCTTGCTGCGGGCATCAAGCTCATCAGGCGTTTCCCTGAGCTCGCCGCAGTCGATCAGCTTGCGCACCAGGCGGCTGACGCTGGATTTCTCCAGACGCAGGAAATCGCCGAGCTCGCCTGAGGTCATGGGACCGCGGATGCCGACCTCCAGGATGGTGTGCACCGCCGACGGCGGATAGTCCGATGCCGCCACCGTCGCATCCATGAAGCCGAGCTCGCGCACCATCAGGCGCGAGGCGGCGCGGATGTCGTCGATCAGCGCAAGTTCGGTCATCTTGACTCCGGGCATATAGTTGTATCATACAACTATATGCGTGCAGCGGCGCGCGCAAGCGTTTGGAGTGAGCCATGGGCGGAATTGTGCCGGCTGGTCAGCGGATGAAGGGCAAGGTTTGCCTGGTGACGGGCGGCGGCAGCGGCATCGGGCGCGCCACGGCGCTCCGGATGGCGTCCGAGGGAGCTGAAGCGATCATCGTCGCCGGCCGGGGCGGAGCCGAGATCGACGCCACCGCCGCAGCGTGCCGCGAGCTTGGTGCGGAGGCGATGGCCCTCAAGACCGACATCACGCGCGAGGACGACGTCGAACGGCTGATGCGTACGGCCGTTGAGCGTTGTGGCCGGCTCGACGTCGCCTTCAACAATGCCGGCTTCCAGGAGCGCCGCGCGCCGCTGGAAGAGCAGGGCACTGAGATCTACGACAGCGTGTTCGACACCAATGTCCGCGCGCTGTTCCTGTGCCTGCGGCACCAATTGCCTGTCATGCTCGCGCAAGGCCGCGGCAGCATCGTCGTCAATGCCTCCGTCAGCGGCGTGCGCAATCCCAATCCCGGCTTCTCGCTCTATTCGGCCTCCAAGGCCGCCGCGATCTCGCTGACACGCTCGGCGGCGCTGGAGAACGCCCCGCGCGGCATCCGCATCAACGCCGTCGCCCCCGGCCGTGTCGTCACCGACATGATGCTGCGCGCCGGTGTCGGCGACGTCGCAACCGTCAGCGCCGGCCTGCCGCTGCGGCGGATGGGCAGTCCTGAGGAGGTCGCGGAGGCCGTGGTGTGGCTGTCATCCGACGCGTCGTCTTATGTCGTCGGGCATGTGCTGGCGGCGGATGGGGGATTTTTGGCGTCGTAGTGATGAGGTCGTAGCACGGATGGAGCAAAGCGTAATCCGGGGCCCACTGGCTTGGGGCACGATTCCCGGATTGCGCTTCGTCCATCCGGGCTACGGGTGCCCTAATGCTTCTGCCCGTACAGCACCGGCACCGCCGAATCCACGACGACCTCGATCAGGCTGGTGCCTTCGTACGTCATGCCGCACTTGAGCGCCTCGCCAAGCTCCGCGGCCTTGCTCACCCGCACCGCGTGGCAGCCGATGCCTTCGGCGAGCCGGACGAAATCGATTCCCGGCAGCTCCAGTCCCGGCACGTTCCTCACCTGCATCACCTGGCTGAACGAGCGCATCGCGCCGTAGCCGGAATTGTTGAGGACGATGACGGTCAGCGGCAGCTTGCGCTGCGCGGCGGTCCACAGTGCCTGTATCGAATACATCGCCGAGCCGTCGCCGATCAGGCAGACCGTGCGGCTGTTCGGCTTGCCGAGCGCCATGCCGACGGCGGCGGGCAGCGAATAGCCGAGGCCGCCGCTCGCCATCGTGTAAAAGCTGTCCTGGCCGGGCATCGGCATGAACTTTTGCATCGCCGGCCGGTGTGAGGGAACTTCCTCGACGACCGACGTACCATCCGGCATCGCCTGCGACAGCGAATGCAGCAGGAATTCGACCGGCAGCGGATCGGCCGCCTGCGGCGCCGGCGGCAGCGTTCGGCCTTTTGGCATCGCCCGTTTGCTCTCCGGAAGCAGGTCGAGCAGCATCGAGAGTGCTGGCTTCATCGTCGCGATGATGCTGGTGCCGACTGGTGTCACCGCCGCCGCATCCGGATCGTCCGTGATCTGGAAGATCGTCGCGCCGCCGTCGAAGATCGCGGCGTGGCCCTCGACATGGAAGGTGAACACCGGCGCGCCGATGACGACCACGAGGTCGTGCGCGCGCAGCGCGTCGGAGAGCTGCGCGGGCGAGGCATGCAGGAAGCCCGCAAATTGCGGATGCCGCTCCGGGAATGAGCAGCGCGCCGAGAACGGGCTGACCCAGACGCTGGCCTTGGACTTCTCGGCGACGCGCACCATCAGATCCACTGCGCCGGCGCGGTCGATTCCGGGGCCGACGACGAGGGCAGGGTGTTTTGCGCTGGCGAGCGCGGCGACCAGCGCCTTCATCGGGTCGAGCTCGGGGCCGATCTCGCGGCTGACCTTGCGCGCTTCCACCGGCGCCGTCGCATGGGCCCAGTCGTCGATCGGGATCGAGACGAAGGTCGGCCCACAGGGCGGCTGCATCGCGGTGTAATAGGCGCGCGCGATCGCGGCCGGCACGTCCTCGGGCCGCGCCGGTTCGACGCTGTATTTGACGTAAGGCCGCGGAAACTCGGAGGCACGCTCGGCATAGAGGAACGCCTGCAGCGGCAGGATCGAGCGCGCCTGCTGGCCCGCGGTGATCACCAGCGGCGTCTGGTTGCGATGCGCGGTGTAGATGTTGCCGAGCGCGTTGCCGACGCCGGCGGCCGAATGCAGATTGACGAAGCCGGCATTGCGCGTTGCCTGCGCATAGCCGTCAGCCATGCCGACCGCGCTGGCCTCCTGCAGCGCCAGCACGTAATCGATGTCGTCGGGCCAGTCGCTCAGGAACGGCAGCTCGGTCGAGCCGGGATTGCCGAACACCCGGTCGATGCCGAAGGCGCGCAGCAGGTCGAGCGTCGCCTGCTTGACGGTGACGGATCTGCTGCCGGTCTTGCCGTTCTTGGCCATGGTTTCCGTCCCCTGTGCTTATTGTTACGGCGTCATTCCGGGGCGATGCGCAGCATCGAACCCGGAATCTCGAGATTCCGGATCCGGTCCTGCGGACCGTCCCGGAATGACGGAACTACCACACCGCCGTGCCCTTCATCGTCGGCTGCCCTTCCGCGTTCGCGGTCCACAGCTCCATTCCCGCCTCGGTCTCGTTGGCGTTGATGGAGAACTCCGTGCCCTCGAACAGCGGCTGCAGTCCGCGATAGGTGAACTTCTTCGGCGCCTGGCCGCGATGCAGCTTCGCCGCCATCTCGATGATCAGCGCCGCCTGCAGCGGCCCGTGGAAGATCAGGCCCGGATAGCCCTCGACCTTGGTGACGTAGTCGCGATCGTAGTGGATGCGGTGGCCGTTGAAGGTCAGCGCGGAATAGCGAAACAGCAGCACGGGATCGGAGACATGGGTCTCGCGGTGCTGCGCGGTCGGCGGCGGGGGCGGAGCCTTGCCGCCCGCGGGCGCGCTGCTCGTCATCTCGCGATAGACGATGTCCTGCCGCTCGCGGATGGCAACGCCGCGCGGGGAAGAGATGCTGTGCTCGACCGAGACGAAGCAAAGCGTGCCGGTCGAGCCTGATTTCACCTGCACATCGGCGATGCGCGAGGTCCGCGTCGATTCATCGCCAACCTGCAGCGGCTGCAAGAACTCAATCTCGCCGCCAGCCCACATCCGGCGCGGCAGCGGCACTGGCGGCAGAAAGCCGCCGCGGGTCGGATGGCCGTCGGGGCCGAGCATCGACATCGGAAACACCGGCTGCGCCAGGCACCAATGCACCGTGAACGGCGCGGCGTCGCCCGTCTTGGGTTCGCCGACCTCCTGGAACAGCGTCGCGCGCAGGCCCATCACGAGCTGCGCGGTGACGATGTCGGTAGCCTCCGTGCTGCGGCCGATCCATTGCCGCAAATGATCGATGTCGAGCTTCTCGGTCATGACGCCTCGCTCTTGTTATGTCCTGGACGGACGTTCGCCGATGGCGGGCACGGCACCATAGCTGCGCGTCTCGCCGATGATGATCGGCGCCGGTGCGGGATAGCTGACGCGTCCCTGCGGCGTGTCGACTTCGATGCGGCGAAGATGCGGATGATTGGTGAGATCGGCCATGGTATTGACCTCGGCGAACGCGATGTCGGCATCTGACAGCCGCTTCAGCAGCTCGTCGCGCGTCATCCTGCCGAAGATATCCGCGACCGTCGTGTCGGTGAAGTCGCGGTTGCGCACGCGCTCGACCATGTTGGCGACGCGCGGATCGGCAGGCAGATCGGGCTGATCCAGCACCTTGGCGCATAGCGTCTTCCACTCGCGCTCGCTCTGGATCGAAATCAAAATGTCCTTGCCGTCTTTCGAGGTGAACACGCCATAGGGCGCGATCGAGGGATGGCGCAGGCCCATGCGCTTGGGCGGATTTCCGGCCTCGGAGTTGAGCAGCGGCACGGTGCACCAGTCCGCCATCACGTCGAACATGGAGATGCGGATGTCACAGCCCTTGCCGGTGCGCCCGCGCGCGATCAGCGCTTCCAGAATCGCCGCATGCGCGGTCGCACCGGTCGCGACGTCGACGATCGACATGCCGACGCGCGAGGCGCCGTCGGGATTGCCGGTGATCGAGGCAAGGCCGCTTTCGGCCTGGATCAGCAGGTCATAAGCCTTGCGGTGCGCGTAGGGGCCCTCGTCGCCATAGCCGGTGATGGTGCAGGAGATCAGCTTCGGATAGTCCTTCAGCAGCCGCTCGCGCGAAAAGCCGAGCTTGTCCATCGAGCCCGGCTTGAGGTTCTGGATCAGCACGTCGGCGCTCGCGATCAGCTTCTCCAGCTCGGCGCAGCCTTCTTTCGTTGCGAGATCGACCACCGCCGATTGCTTGCCGCGGTTGAGCCAGACGAAGTAGCTGCTCTGTCCCTTGGCCGCCGCGTCATAGCCGCGGGCGAAATCGCCTTCGGGCCGTTCGATCTTGATCACCTCGGCGCCGGCGTCCGCCAGGCGCGAGGAGCAGAACGGCGCCGCCACCGCCTGCTCGACCGCAATCACCCTGATCCCGTCCAATGCTCCCATGGTGCGACCTTAATACGAGCGGGGCATGCCGAGCACGTGCTCGGCGACGTAGGACAGCACGAGGTTGGTCGAGATCGGCGCCACCTGGTACAGCCGCGTCTCGCGGAATTTGCGCTCGACGTCGTATTCCTCGGCAAAGCCGAAGCCGCCATGGGTCTGGATGCAGGCATTGGCCGCTTCCCAGGACGCGTCGGCTGCCAGCATCTTGGCCATGTTGGCCTCGGCGCCGCAGTCGAGCCCGCCCTCGTATTTGCGCGTGGCTTCCTTCACCATCAGCTCGGCCGCGCGCATCGAGGCATAGGCCTTGGCGATCGGGAACTGGATGCCTTGATTCTGGCCGATCGGCCGGCCGAAAACGCTGCGCTCCTTGGCGTAGTTCGTCGCCTTCGCGATGAACCACTTGGCGTCGCCGACGCATTCGGCGGCGATCAGGATGCGCTCGGCGTTCATGCCGGAAAGGATGTAGCGAAAGCCTTTGCCTTCCTCGCCGATCAGATTCTCCGCCGGCACCTTCATGTCGGTGAAGAACACTTCGGTGGTGGCGTGGTTCATCATGGTGCGGATCGGGCGGATCTCCAAGCCGTTGTTCTTGGCCTCGCGCATGTCGACGATGAACACGGAGAGGCCATCGGTGCGCTTCTTGGCCTGCTCCTTCGGCGTGGTGCGCGCCAGCAGCACCATCAGGTCCGAATGTTCGGCGCGGCTGGTCCAGATCTTCTGGCCGTTGACGATGTAGCTGTCATTGCCATCCTTGCGCGCGAATGTCTTCAGCGAGGAGGTGTCGGTGCCGCTGGTCGGCTCGGTGACGCCGAAGGCCTGCAGGCGCAATTCGCCGCTGGCGATCTTCGGCAGGTACTTTGCCTTCTGCTCGGCGTTGCCGTGCCGCAGCACGGTGCCCATCGTGTACATCTGGGCGTGGCAGCCGCCGCCGTTGCAGCCCGCGCGCTGGATCTCTTCCAGGATCGCCGCGGCCGCCGACAGCTTCAGCCCTGCGCCGCCATATTCCTCGGGGATCAGCACCGACAGATAGCCGGCCTCAGTCAGCGCATCGACGAAGGCCTTGGGGTAAGCCATCTCGCGATCGAGCTTGCGCCAATAATCGCCGGGAAACTGCGCGCACAGCTTGGCGACGGCTTCACGGATGTCGGCGTAATCTTCGGTGTGGTGTTCTTGACTCATGGCGTTTCCAATCAATAGCGGCAGTTAAGATAACGCCGGCCAACCCTCTGGCGTTGTGAAAACATCGCCAGCCCTCTATGCTCATTTGTTATAGCGTATGAAGTAGCCTTCCAGGATTGGCAAGCATGGATTTCCGGCAGCTCAGGACCTTCAGTTGCGTGGCGGAGCTCGGCAGTCTCTCCAAGGCCTCCGACACCTTGCGCGTGGCGCAGCCGGCGCTGAGCCGCCAGATCAAGCTCTTGGAACACGAGCTGCGCACCGAGCTGTTCACCCGCAACGGCCGCGGCATGGTGCTGACCGAAGCCGGCCGGCTGCTGCTGGCACGCACCTCCGGCATCGTGCGGCAGATCGACCAGATCCGCGACGACATCCAGTCGGCCAAGGGGCCGCCGTCGGGCCAGGTCGTGCTCGGGCTTGTTCCAACCGTGAGCTGCGTGCTGTCCGCGCGCTTTGCGCGACGCTGCGTCGAAAAGTTTCCCGGCATCTCGCTGCGCATCGTCGAGAGCTACAGCGGTCACCTGGTCGAATGGTTGCATCGCGGCGAGATGGACCTTGCCATCCTCTACGGCCGCTCGGCCGATCTGCATCTCAATGTCGAGAGCCTCGGCCGCGACAACATCGTCGCAGTCGGCCCGCGCGGCTGCGGCCTCGCACGCAAGAAGAGCGTCGACATCGGCTGGCTGCTGCGGCAACGGCTGGTGTTGCCCTCTCATTCGCACGGCCTCCGCGCGCTGATCGAGCACGCGGCCGCCCAGCGCAAGATCAAGCTCGACGTCCAGCTCGAGGCGGATTCGTTTCGCGTGCTGACGAGCCTGGTCGAGGAAGGCCTCGGCTTCGCGCTGCTGCCGCCCTCTTCGGTCCACGGCGAGGTTGCCGACGGACGGCTGGAAACCGCGCCCGTATCGAAGCCGATGACGCGCGAGCTCATTTTCGCTTCTCCGATCGACCGGCCGGTCTCGACGGCCTCGCTCGCCGTCACCGCGCTGCTGCGCGAGGAGGTCGCCGCCTGCCGCAAGGAAGGCGTGTGGGACATCAGATTGAGTTAGATGCGCCGATGTCGTAGAACAGTCAGGCGCCGACTTGCCTTCGCATCTGGCGCGAGCTGTCATGCCGAAATTTTATAGCTGGGCTAGGGGGCTGCGCGTCTGACGCGCAAGTGTCTCCAATAGCTCGTCATTGCGAGCGCAGCGAAGCAATCCAGGAATCCCTCGGCGGTGATAGTCTGGATTGCTTCTTCGCAAGAGCTCCTCGCAATGACGGAGGATTGAGCTCAGGCCGGAATCCGCACCGGCAGCGTCTCATACCCCTTGATGAAGCTGGAATAGATCCGCTTGGGCTCACCGACCACCTCGATGCGGTCGAACCGCTTCAGCATCTCTTCCCAGACGATCTTGAGCTGCAGCTCGGCGAGGCGCATGCCGACGCAGCGGTGGATGCCGAAGCCGAACGAAAGATGCGTGCGCGGCCGCGGGCGGTCGATGATGAAATCGTTCGGCTTCTCGAACATCTCCTCGTCGCGGTTGCCGGAGACGTACCACATCACGACGCGGTCGCCCTTCTTGATGTGCTTGCCGCCGATCTCAGTATCCTGGAGCGCCGTGCGCCGCATATGCGCCAGCGGCGTCTGCCAGCGGATCACCTCGGGCACCATGGAATCGATCAGCGCCGGATTCTTCCGCAGCATCTCGTACTGCTCTGGGTTCTCGTTCAGCGCCAGCACCGAGCCGGTCATGGTGTTGCGTGTGGTGTCGTTGCCGCCGACGATGAGCAGGATGATGTTGCCCATGAGATTGTCGGGGTCCATGTGGCGCGTGGCGTCGTTATGGGCCATCAGCGACAGCAGATCGTTGCGCGGCGCGGAGTTGACGCGCTCGTTCCACAACTTGGACATGTAGGCGTAGCACTCGTCCATCTCGCGGCGGCGCTCTTCGGCGGAGGCGACGATGCCGCTCTTGGGCAGCGCGGTCGAGACGTCGGACCAGCGCGTCAGCTTGCGCCGCTCCTCCCAGGGGAAGTCGAACAGGGTCGCCAGCATCTGCGTCGTCAGCTCGATCGAGACACGCTCGACGAAATTGAAGGTCTCGTTGCGTGGCAGATTGTCGAGCACCGTTTGTGAGCGCTGCCGGATCAGCTTTGCCAGCTCGTCCAGATGCGTCGGCGTGAACATCGGCGACACGGTCTTGCGCTGCGACGAATGCTTGGGCTGGTCCATGGCGATGAAGCTCGGATAGTCATAGCCTTCCGGCACGTCGCGGATCGAGATGCCGCCGAGCGTCGAGTCCGAGGAGAAGATGCCGTGATTGGTGTCGACATGCATGATGTCGTTGTATTTCACCACCGACCAATAGGGCTCGATCGGAGCGTTGGTGCAGTAATGCACCGGCTCTTCCTTGCGCAGCCGCTCGAACCACGGCCACATCGTGTCGTCCTGGAACAGCCTGGGCGCACCGGGGTGGAATTGCGACAACGGCGTCGCATAGGCCTCCTCGCGGGCCCTGCGCATGCGTTCGGCCTTGTCCACGTTAACCGGCGCTTGGATGTTCATCGTCGTGGCTCCAGTGTTGGTCCTTCGCCTCTCCCCCGTAAGAACGGGGAGAGGGAGTTTTCTCAAGCCGCAATACTCACCGGCAGCTCTTCCAGGCCCTTCACAAAACTCGAATAGACCCGCTTCGGTTCACCGACCACGTCGATATGGTCGAACCGCCTGAGGATCTCTTCCCAGATAATCTTGAGCTGGAGTTCGGCAAGCCGCAGGCCCACGCAGCGGTGGATGCCGAAGCCGAAGGACAGATGCGTCCGCGGGCGGGCGCGGTCGATGATGAAATCGTAGGGCTTCTCGATCGCTTCCTCGTCGCGGTTGCCCGAGACGTACCACATCACGACCTTGTCACCTTTCTTGATCTGCTTGCCGCGGAACTCGAAATCGGAGAGCGCGGTGCGGCGCATATGCGCCAGCGGCGTCTGCCAGCGGATCACCTCCGGCACGAAGCTGTCGAGCAAAGCGGGGTTTTCGCGCAGCTTGCGATACTGCTCCGGATGCTGGCTCAGCGCGAGAAGCGAGCCCGACATGGTGTTGCGCGTGGTGTCGTTGCCGCCGACGATCAAAAGGACGAGATTGCCGAGGAAGTTCTTCGCGTCCATGTCGCGCGTCGCGGCACCATGCGCCATCATCGAAAGCAGGTCGCTCTTCGGCGGCTGCGCGATGCGTTCTTTCCACAGGCGCGCGAAATAGCCGGCGCATTCGGTCAGCTCGGCCTGGCGCTCGTCCTCGGTGGCGACGAGACCGTCGGGCCCGGGGATCGTGGTGGCGATGTCGGACCAACGCGTCAGCTTGCGGCGGTCCTCCCAGGGAAAGTCGAACAGCACCGCCAGCATCTGCGTGGTCAGCTCGATCGAGACGCGGTCGACCCAGTCGAACACCTCGCCGCGGGGCAGGTTGTCAAGGCACTCCGCCGAGCGCTTGCGGATGTTGAGCGCAAGATTGTCCAGATGCGTCGGCGTGAACATCGGCGCCACGGTCTTGCGCTGCGCCGCGTGGCGCGGCGGGTCCATCGAGATGAAGCTCTCGCGGCGCAGGTCCGGGTCGATGTCGCGGATGGTGATGCCGCCGAGCGAGGAGGCCGAGGAGAACACCGAATGGTTGGTCTCGATCTCCATGATGTCGTTGTAGCGCGTCACCGACCAGTACGGGCCGAACATCGAGTCCTTGCAATAGTGCACGGGATCTTCGCGGCGCAGGCGATCGAAATAGGGCCAGAACGTATCGGTCCTGAACAATTCCGGATCGCCGGGATCGAATTGTTCCAGCGGCAATGTCGACGCGCGCTCGCGAAGTGCGTCGAGCTTGGCCGCACTCTCAATGGTCCCATGCATGACCGTTCTCCCTGGCATGAACCGCGCGTTCTCGTTGAATTCTGCGCTGCGGTATTTGATTTGCAATTACAGCCGGTTGTCTGCGCCGGAGCAAGGGAGACTTTTGCCACATCCAACCTTTGCGAGAGGCTGGGGTGCCGTAGCCCGGATGGAGCGGAGCGCAATCCGGGGCCGGCGTCGCTTGGGGCACGATCCCGGATTTCGCTCCGCTCCATCCGGGCTACGTGACCGTCCACCAGCGTGATCCCCCGCACACCCTTTGTCGTGAAACCATGCCAGAAACCGACTGGAATCGAGGTAAATCGAACCCGGCTGTGTTGGGGGTCGACCAATCTCTGATCTATAGTTTGATTGCAATAGACCAGCATCCCGAGGTTGCCGCCGTGAACGACATGCAATGGACCCCTATCGGCTCCGAGTCCATTCCGCCGCCGCTGCCGCCCACGGGGGTCGACTTCACCGGAAACCGCTCCGAGTTCCGCAAATTGGTCACCAAGGGTGCCATGCTGGAGCTCGTCACCTTCGGCTTCTACCGGTTCTGGCTCGTCACCGACATTCGCCGTCATCTGTGGGCGAACACCGCGGTCGACGGCGATGCCGCCGAATATACCGGCCGTGCCAAGGAGCTCCTGGTCGGCTTCCTGTTCGCGCTCGCGATCCTGGTGCCGATCTATCTCGCCTACTTCCTGATCGGCATCGAGTTCGAGCGCTGGCAGGGCTTTGCCTCGGTGCCGCTGTTCATCGGCTTCTACGCTTTCGGCCAGTTCGCGATTTTTCGCGCGCGACGCTATCGGCTGACGCGTACGGTCTGGCGCGGCGTGCGATTCTGGATGGACGGTTCCGGCTGGGCCTATTCGTTCCGCGCGATGCTATGGGGCCTGCTCGTGTTCCTGACGCTCGGCCTGGCGCTGCCATGGCGCGAGGCCGCGCTCGAACGCTACAAGATGCAGCACACCCATTACGGCGATCTCCGCGGTGATTTCGAAGGCGACGGCTGGACCTTCTTCAAGCGCGCCTGGTGGCTGTGGCTGCTCAGCCCGATCGCGCTGGTGATCTTTCCGCTCGCGCCGTTCTTCTATGCCGAATTCAAAGCGCGCGAGTGGCGCTGGTGGCTCGACGGCATCCGCATTGGCGGCGTCAGCCTGTCCTCGAACCTGCCTCATGACGCCTTCTACGGCCTGTACTGGAAGGTGATCGGCTGGTGGACGCTGCTGTCGATGGCCTTCTCCGCCTATCTCGGCGGCGGTGCCTTGCTCATGGTCACGCTGAGCGGTGTTCCGGCCGATCAGGTGTTCGGCTCCGACAATGCGGCCAAGAGCATCCCGATGGTGGTGATGATGGTGATAGGCTATTTCGCCCTGGCGCTCGCGATCAACATCGTCATGCGGGTCTATCTCCAGCGCGATCTTTGGGCCAAGGTGCTGGAGACCGTCAAGGTGCACAACATCGCGGCCGCCGCGGATGTGCGTGGCAGCGGCCAGCTTGCTAGCGCGCTCGGCGAAGGTTTTGCCGATGGGCTCGATGTCGCGGGATTCTGAGCTGTGAGTGAGTTGTCCAACGAGGCGCCGGCGCAGTCCGTAAAGCCGACCATCTTCTTCGACGGCGTGTCGAGCCGCAGGCGTCAGGTGATGCTGACGCTCGGTGATGCCCTCGAGATCGTGGAGGAGGGCGGAACGCCCGTGCGCTGGGCGTATGCCGACATCCGCCGCGCCGACAGCCCGGCCGGGATTTTGCGCCTGGCCGCGACATCCGCGCCGTCCCTGGCGCGGCTCGAAATTCGCGACGCTGCGCTCGCGGCAGATGTGATTACTCGCTGCATACGCCTCGACGAGCATCAGACCTCGCGGCGCGGTGTCGCCAAAATCGTTGGCTGGTCGGTGGCGGCCGCCGTCTCCATCGTCTGCGTCGTCCTGTTTGGCGTGCCGCTCGCCGCCGACCGTCTTGCGCCGCTGGTGCCCAAGCCAGTCGAGCGGCGCATTGGCGACGCCGCCGAAGTCCAGATGAAGACCATCTTCGGCCGCAGCGTGTGCGAAGATCCCGCAGGCAAGGCCGCGTTCACGAAGCTCGTCAACCGCCTGCGCGATGCCGCGGGTCTCGACGATGATTCCATGACTGCGGGCGTGCTGCCGACGGCGGTGCCGAACGCCTTTGCATTGCCGGGCGGCAAGGTGTTCGTGCTCAAGGGCCTGCTCGACAAGGCTGAAAGCCCCGACGAGCTCGCCGGCATCCTCGCCCACGAGCTCGGCCATCTCAAGCATCACGACAATATGCGCGGGCTGATCTACAACGGCGGCACCTCGTTCCTGATCGGCCTGTTGTTCGGCGACGTCACCGGTTCGAGCGCGGTGATCTTTGCCTCGCGCAGCCTCGTCGAAGCCTCCTATTCGCGCGAGGCCGAGACCGCCGCCGATACGTTCGCGATCGAGGTCATGCACAAGCTCGGCCGCTCGCCGAAGCCCGCGGCCGAGCTGATGTTCCGCGTCACCGGCAAGGAAGGCGGCTCCACGCTTACGACGATCCTCGCCAGTCACCCCCTGACCGAGGACCGCCTCGCCCGCATGACCAGGGAGGATCGTCCCGTCAGCGGCCCGCCACTATTGACGGACAAGGAGTGGCAGGCGCTGAAGAGCGTTTGCGGCAGCGGGAAGATCTGAGCGTTTTAGAGCGAAGTGGATACCGGTTCGCGTGAAGAAAGCGTCAGAATAAGCTTTTCGCTCACCGCGTCCCGTAAGCGCGGTCGCCGGCGTCGCCGAGGCCCGGGAGAATAAAGCCATTCTCGTCGAGGCCTTCGTCTACCGCAGCCGTCCAGATCGGCACGTCCGGATGCAAGCCGCGCAGCCGCTCGAGTCCTTCCGGAGCGGCGATCAGGCAGGCGAGGCGGATGTCTTTGGCGCCGCGCTCCTTCAACCGGTCGATGGCGGCGACCGCCGTGTTCGCGGTCGCGACCACCGGCGTCACCACGATCGCGAGGCGCTCGCTGAGATCGGACGGCGATTTGAAGAAATATTCGACCGCCGCAAAGCTGTGCGGCTCGCGATAGAGCCCGATATGGGCGACGCGCGCGGTCGGCACCAGGTCCATCATGCCGTCGACGAAGGTGGTGCCGGCGCGCAGCATCGGCACGAACACCAGCTTCTTGCCGGCGATCTTGGCCGAGTGCATCGTCGCCAGCGGCGTCTCGATGACGGTGTCGGCGAGCGGCAAATCGCGCGTCACCTCATAGCACAGCAGCATGCCGATCTCCTTGATCAGCTCCCTGAAGGATTTTGTCGAGATGGACTTGTCCCGCACCAGGGTCAGCTTGTGCTGCACCAGCGGGTGATGGACGATCGTGACGCCTTCCATAATCGGTTGCCTTTCTTCCTTCTCCCCTTGTGGGAGAAGGTGGCGCGAAGCGCCGGATGAGGGGTTCTCTCCGCGAACTCCAGTGAGAGATGAGCCCGCGGAGAGAACCCCTCACCCGGCTTCGCTGTCGCGAAGCCACCCTCTCCCACAAGGGGAGAGGGTTCAGAAAACCGTACCGTCGCTGATCACCTTGAGCGGCGGCGAACCATCGGGACGGCGCGCGAAGGCAATGGCACGGCCGGCGGCCCAGGTGCCGCCTTCCAAAATGCTGGCGAGCGGCAATGTCTCGCGCGTGCGGCCGAGCTTGGCGCGAACCAGTTCGGCGAGCCTGTCGAGCAGCGCAACCGTCAGCGCACGCCATTCCACGACGAGCAACGAATCCACCGCATGCGCGCGCTCGGCGTCCGCAGCGTCGCGCAGGCGCAGCACCTCGTGATCGACGAACAGGCCGCCATTGCGGTATTCGGCAAGTCCGGTCAGCCCGTCGATATCGATGACATTGAACCCGGCGCGCTGCAGCGGCTCGATCAGCGAATAGCTCAGCCATTGTGACAGCTTGTGCAGGGGCACGAGACCTGCCGTTCCGTCGTCCGCCTTGATCGCCGGGTGGTGCCAGCAATCGCCGAGCGGGACGCCCGCGAGCTCCAGCCGCGATGGCCAGATCGGTCCGAGCTGCTTCAGCACCGCGGACAGAATGGTGGGCGCAGCGACAGTGCCGCCGACGCCTTGCGCCGCGATGTGATCGAACAACCCGCCCGGCCGTGGCGTGTCATGCCGTCCAAAAATCTCCGGGTCATTCGCAACCTGCTTGCCCAGGCGCTGCAGCAGATCCGCACGCCCTTCGAGGCCGAGCAGAGGGTTGGCATCGCTGACCTGAAACGCAGAGGTGAGGGAGGCGGGGGGCAGCTGCGCGAGCACATCCGCATCGGCCCTCAAGGGCGAACCGGCATCGCGCGAAAAAAGACCGTTCGCGAACATGTCGAGGCTGGCGATCGCGAGCCCCTCGGACCGGCCGATGCTTTCTCCTGTCACAGCGTCGCGATATCGCCACGCCGCGCCCGCGCCCGCATCGAGCAGCACGCTGACGATCGCAAGGTCGAATTCCGCGCGCGCCCTTGCCGCGCGATCCGGCCACGAGACCATATTCGCAAGGCCGGCCCAGCGATCGACGCCGCCAATCACAAAGTGCCGCCAGCGTGCGTGGAAGGGCACGTCCAGCGTCGGATAGGCTTTGCGCGTGACCGCGAGCACGGCCTCGGCAACGCCATCCATGCGGTCGAGATCAACAGTGAAGTGGCTCAAGCCGCCGGCAAGGCCAATCTCGAGCATCTCGCCGGCCCGCGCGCGAACCGCTGTTGCGGTGAGCAGCGCGCGCGCCTGTCGTTCCAAAACCCCCGCCATCGCGCGATCAATATTTTTCCAGCGAACGACCGACCACGCCATCCACGTCCTTCTCGGGCGCGATGTCGGTCGAGTAATAGCCGGCGGCCTTCTTGGCGGCGATCTCGACATAGGCGTCGGCCGGGATCAGCTCCGGCGGGATCGGCACGCGCTCGACGATGTCGATGCCCTGCGAAGTCAGCGCGTCATGTTTCATGTCGCTCATCGAGAGGAAGCGGTCGATCCGCTTCAAGCCGAGCCAGTGGATCGTATCCGGCATCAATTGCTGGAAGCGCGCGTCCTGGACGCCGGCTACGCATTCTGTGCGTTCGAAATAGGCCGCGGCCGCATCGCCGTCCTCCTGGCGCTTGCGCGCGTTGTAGACCAGGAATTTGGTGACCTCGCCGAGCGCGCGGCCTTCCTTGCGATTGTAGACGACGAGCCCGAGCCCACCGTCCTGAGCGCCGCGCGCGGATTCCTCGATGCCGTGGATGAGGTAGGGCCGGCAGGTGCAGATGTCGGAGCCGAACACGTCGGAGCCGTTACACTCATCATGCACGCGGCAGGTGATCTTGGTGCGATGGTCGGGCAGTTTTGTCACGTCGCCGAACATATAGACCGTGGTGCCGCCGATCGGCGGCAGGAACACCTTCATGTCTGGCCGCGTCACGAGCTCGGGGAACATGCCGGCGGTCTGCTCGAAAAGCGTACGCCGCAGCTCGGTCTCGGCGGTGCCGAAGCGCGCCGCAAGGCCGGGCAGGTACCAGACCGGATCGATCGCGATCTTCACCACCGAAACGCTGCCATTGGCGTGCACGACCTCGCCGTCGGCGCGCAGCCGTTTTGCCGCGAGCGCCTCGCGGATCTCCGGCAGGTCGAGCCGCGCCCGCGTCACCGCGATGCTCGGTCGGATGTCGACACCCTCCGCAATGTCCTTGCCGAAGTTCTCGGCGACGAGATGTCCCCACGGATCGAGCGCGACGATCTTTGCCGGATCTTGCCACTGCTCGAACGGGCCGATGGTCGCCGCCGGAAATGTGTTGGTGAGGTCTGGCCGCCGGATCGGATCGAGCGCGCCAGCGGACACCGCGAGTGCGCGGTACATCGCATAGGAGCCGCCATGGCTGCCGATCACGTTGCGATCACCAGTGCGCGACACCGTGCCGATGACCGGTCCGCGGGCGCGCGCGTCGGCCGCGCCCCAGTGGATCGGAAAGGCGGACTTCTTGCCCGGCTCCGGATGCGAGGTCAGGCGGATATGGTCGGTACGGTTCGCGCGGCTCATGACCAAACTCCCAAAAAGCCAACGGCCCGCCGCTCGGACGGGCCTTGGCTCGGTCGCGTTGCCGGTTGAGGAACACCGGCGACGCAAGCTCAATCCAACATAGTGTAGCGGCAAGGCACGACAGACAAGTTAATCGTACGGGCGGTCCAAAGGCCCGTTTCCGCCGCCGCTCCGATCAGTGAACGACGCCGGAACGTTCCCTATATCTATGTAATTGTTCGAATTTTTGAAGGGGCGCGCGGCGCCTCCGCCGTCCAAACAGGTGACTGGATAAAACCTGATTATTCGGACATATCGACCGGATCGGCTCTGCCCCGGAGACTGCCATGCCCGCCAGCTACATCGATCCCCGCAACGGCCAGCTCTATTCCCTTGACCAGCCACGCTGGTGCTCGGACGAGCGCACGCCGCTGCTGGTGACGCCGGGGGCGGGGATCTCGCGCGAGGAGATCGACACCCGCACGCGCTCGCTCTGGCGCTACCGGGCGGCGCTGCCGGTCGAGATCAAAAATCCGATCACGCTCGGCGAAGGCTGCACGCCGCTGGTCCAGCAGGACTGGGGCGATCTCCGCCCGCTGTTCAAGCTCGAATGGTTCAACCCGACCGGCAGCTTCAAGGACCGCGGCTCCGCCGTGATGTTGTCCTTCCTGCGGCAGATCGGGGTCGATGCCATTCTGGAGGACTCGTCGGGCAATGGCGGCTCGTCGATGGCGGGGCTGGGGGCTGCCGGCGGCATGCGCGTGAAGATTCTGGCGCCGGCCTCGACCTCGCCGGCCAAGATCGCGCAGGTGCGTGCCTATGGCGCCGCGGTGCAGCTTGTCGAGGGACCACGCGAGGAATCGGAGGCCGAGGCCATCCGCCAGTCGAGCCAGACCTTTTATGCCAGCCACAATTGGCAGCCGTTTTTTCTGGAAGGCACCAAATCGCTCGCCTATGAGATCTGGGAAGATCTCGGCTTTCGCGCGCCCGACAACGTCATCGTTCCCGTCGGCGCCGGCAGCAGTCTCTTGGGCTGCGCCTTTGGCTTCCGCGAGCTGCGCAAGGCCGGTCAGATCGCAAAGCTGCCGCGCCTGTTCGCGGCGCAGCCACAAAATTGTTCGCCGATCGATGCCAGCTTCAAGGCCGGTGTCGACACGCCTGTACCCCGCGAGGTGACCAAGACCATCGCCGAAGGCACAGCCATCAAGAATCCGCTGCGCCTGCGCGAGATCATCGGCGCCTTGCGCGAGAGCGGCGGCGGCACCGTCGCGCTCACCGAGGAGGAGATTGTCGCCGCCCTGCGGCGTCTTGCTCGGCAAGGCCTGTTCGCCGAGCCGACCAGCGCCAGCGCGGCGGCAGCGCTCGACAAACTCTCCGCGGCTGGAGCCATCAAGGCAAACGAGACCACGGTCGCGGTCCTCACCGGCACCGGGCTGAAGGCGGCAACGACCGTGGCCGATCTCGTGCAGTAAGTGTGTTCTTCCTTCTCCCCTTGTGGGAGAAGGTGGCGCGAAGCGCCGGATGAGGGGTATGTCTCCGCACACTTAAATGAGAATTGTGCTCGCCGAGAGATACCCCTCACCCGTCTCGCCGCTCCGCGGCGAGCCACCCTCTCCCACAAGGGGAGAGGGGAAGAATCGTCACTCCGCGTAGAAACACCTCACTCCTTCAAATCATTCACCTGCTTCACCCACGCGCGCACGTCGGTGAGCACGGCCGGCAGCACCGCCTTCACCTCGGCGACGGTCATGCCTGCCTTGATGCGGGGGTCGTACAGCAAATTCAGGATGTGCTGATCGTAGACGTCGAAATAGCCCATCGAGACGTTGTCGTTGAACATGGTCCAGGGCACGCTCGCGGTGTCGTTGATGGGCCCAAGCGATTGCAGCAGCTCCTCGTAGGCGCAGTCGAGGAAGACGAAGTCGCCATTGTCGACGGTGAGGATGACGTCGGAATGCTCGATCTCGAAATTGTCGTTCTTGCGGAAGCCGGACAGGCATTGCGGGTCGAGCGAGGTGCGGATCTCGCGCGCCTTCTCCGCGCCGTAGAAGCTCGAGATGGTGCGGAAGAGATCTCGGTCGCGCACCAGCTTCACGCGCACATTCGCCGCTTCGTTGGTGTCGATCATGGCGATGTCGAGATGCTGCACGCGCTTGCCGATATCGGCTACGACCTTTGCGAGCTGCGCCTTGCGGTCAGTGCGGTCGCTCTCGGCGAACACGCGCACCGGTCCGTCGAATTTGCGGATGCGGTCGACGCGGCCGGCGAGGTGATATTCGGCGCCGAACGCCGTCTTCAGGAAGCCGTCGACGATCTCGCCGTCGGTAAAACTCTTTTTCTCGGTGCGCTGGCGCGACGAGATCGCGGGCAATTCGCCCGCGGCGGCCATGGTAGCGGTGTCAGGCACCAATGTGAGCGCGGCGAGCACCAGGAGGGCGATGCGAAGGCCAGGCGCGGGCGAGTGGAGTGCGCTCATCGTCGTACGACGCTGCCGCATTCGCGTCGCGCACACAAGTCCGCAAATTCACGCGCTCAGCGGGTTCCCGCTGTGTTCAAACACGGTGCCGTAGGGTGGGCAAAGGCGCGAAAGCGCCGTGCCCACCATCTCTCGACAATAACCAAAGAATTGGTGGGCACGCTTCGCTTTGCCCACCCTACGGCAGTTCACTCGGCTCTAGTTATTCAGAACCACCACCGTGGTACCGACCGCGACGCGGCCGTAGAGATCGCTGACGTCGTCATTGGTCATGCGGAAGCAGCCAGAGGAGACCGCCTGGCCGATCGTTTCCGGCTCGTTGGAGCCGTGGATGCGGTAGAGGGTCGAGCCCAGATACATCGCGCGCGCGCCGAGCGGATTGTCGACGCCGCCCTTCATGTGGCGCGGCAGGTCGGGCCGGCGGGCCAGCATTTGCGAGGGCGGCGTCCAGTCCGGCCATTCCTTCTTGGCGGTGATCCTGTGGACCCCGCCCCAGCGGAAGCCGTCACGGCCGACGCCGATGCCGTAGCGCAGCGCCTGGCCGTTCTGGAGCACCAGATACAGCCGCCGCTCGCTCGTGTTCACCACGATCGTGCCGGGCGCGTAATTGCCGTTATACATGACGGTGGTGCGGGGGACGGGATTGGCGCCGGAACGGAAGAAGTTCGGGCCGCCGCCCATGATGTCGCGCGAGTCGAACTCTTCGGCGACCGCGCCGCCCGCCGCGGCCGACAGCAGTGCGATGGCGGCAATCGGCGCGGCAAAAAACCGAATCATTGTATCCCCCAGCAAAAAATCGATTCAACAAAGGCCACAGGCCATATTTGCGGGCTTTTCGCAAGCCACGGCCCCGTGAGGGACATCATCCGCCGCGGTCGTTATCAAATCGGCAACCATGCCACCGGCGCATCGTCGCGCGGGGCAGGGCAGCGATGCCGCCTCTTGCTTTGACGGAACGCGCGAACAATGATTGATCGAACGGATATTTGGACATGGCCGGTTGCGGGAGCCTCTGATGAACGGTGCGGAAAGCCTGGTGCGGACGATGGTCAAGGGTGGGGTGGATGTCTGCTTCACCAATCCAGGCACCTCCGAGATGCATTTTGTCGCAGCGCTCGACCGCGTCCCCGGCATGCGCTGCGTGCTCGGCCTGTTCGAAGGCGTGGTGACTGGCGCCGCCGACGGCTATTTCCGCATGAAGGGAACGCCGGCCTCGACGCTGCTGCATCTCGGTCCCGGCCTCGCCAACGGCCTTGCCAATCTGCACAACGCCAAGAAGGCCAATTCCGGCATCGTCAATATCGTCGGCCAGCATGCGGTCTACCACATCGGCTTCAACGCGCCGCTGACGTCCGACATCGAGGGCCTGGCCCGGCCGATGTCGTCCTGGGTCCGCACCTCGCCGGATGCCAAATCGGTTGCCGCTGACGGTGCCGCAGCCATTGCCGCCGCCAAGAGCGCGCCGCCGCAGATCGCGACCCTGATCCTGCCCGCCGACACCGCCTGGAACGAGGCCGACGGCATTGCCGAGGTTCCGGCCGAGCAGCGGCGCGCGAGCTATTCGCCGCAGGCGGTCGAGCAGGCCGCAAAAATCCTGCATGGCGACGGCGAGGGCACGCTGCTGCTGATGACCGGCAGCGCGCTGAGCGAGCAGGGCCTGGCGCTGGCCGAGCGCATCGCCGCCAAGACGGGCTGCACCGTGATGGGCCCGACCTTCCGTCCCAAGATGGCGCGCGGCCGCGGCCGTTACTCGATCGACCGCATTCACTACGTGATCGAGAACGCGCTGCCGATGCTGGCCAAGTTCCGTCACATCGTGCTGGTCGAGTCCGACGATCCCGTGGCGTTCTTCGCCTATCCGAACAGGCCGAGCATGCTCAAGCCCGAGGGCTGCGACGTCCATCGCATGACCTCCTGGGGCGAGAACTCGGTCGCAGCGCTCGAAGCGCTGGCCGGCGCCGTGAAGGCGAGCGCCAAGGACGTCAAGCCGCAGGCGTCGCAGGAACTGCTCAAGCCGACCGGCGCGCTGACCCACGCCTCGATCGCGCAGTCGATCGCCTACGCGATCCCCGAGAACGCGATCCTGGTCGACGAATCGCTCACCACCGGCCGCGCGTTCTTCCCGCCGACGGCGGCCGCCGCGCCGCACGACTGGCTGCAGAACATGGGCGGCTCGATCGGCTTCTCGACGCCGCTCTCGATCGGTGCGGCGATCGCCTGTCCCGACCGCAAAGTGATCTGCATGGTCGGCGACGGCAGCGCGATGTACACGATCCAGTCGCTGTGGACGCAGGCGCGCGAGAACCTCAACATCGTCACCATCGTGTTCGCCAACCGCATCTACCAGATCCTGCGCGGCGAGTTCGACAATGTCGGCGCCGGCGAGCCCGGCCAGCGCGCCAACGACATGCTGCGGCTCGACCGTCCGACGCTGGATTTCGTGGCGCTGGCCAAGGGCATGGGCGTGCCCGGCCGCGCCGTCACCAATGCCGACGAGTTCAACAAGGCGCTGGCCGAGGCCGTCGCCGAGCCCGGGCCGCGGCTGATCGAAGTCCAGATGTAAAGGCGGCGCCGCACGCGCCAAAGGCCCGGAGGCACGATGCAGACCGAGCTGAACAAGGTGATCGCGGCGCTCCGGGACTTCTACGCCCACGAAGGCTTCCTGTTCGAGAAGGACATCGGCGAGCGCGCGGTCACGCACCGCTTCGCCGTGCATCTGGAGAAGCAGTTCTCCGGCTGGTCGGTCGATTGCAACTACGACCGGCTCGGCGAGCGTACGCTGCACCTGCCGCACGGCACCATCATCTCGACCGACGACCATCTGGGAAAGTCGATCTACCCTGATGTCGCCGTGCATCAGCGCGAGATCCCGAACAATCTGCTCATTGTCGAGATCCGCAAGGCGAGCAATCACACGCCGCTGGAGCACGATCAGCACAAGCTGCGCGCGCTGACCGACGTGCACGTCTGGTTTCCGTATTGGATCGGCGTGCTGCTGGTGCTGGACCGGCACCACGTGACGATGTCGGAAGTCTATGTCAGCGGGCTCGTCGACGAGGCGCAGTCGCGCTGGTTCGAGACGCGGCTCGCAGAGATCGACCTCGGCGCAGCGCAGTAGCGCGTGTCCTCATAGGGGCAGATTGCGAGGGCCAAAGCGGAAGTCCTCCGCCACATTCGCGCGGAGCTTTTTCAATCAAGTCCGCATGTCCTTGTTGCAGCTCCTCGGTTGCGCAAGGGAGCCATATGCCAATGTGCGAAAGCGAACAGAGCTCATTGCCGAAATTTCCTAGACTGCGGGCGCTTGGCCTTCCCAAGGTCCAAGCACCTCCAGCGGCCCCGGCCTCCACCCCTCAGAAGCCCCCACGGCCGGGGCCGTCACTGGCGATCATCGAAGTTCGGCCTGACCTCACCGCCGCGGTGCCGCAATCGGTGCAGATGAAGCGCGCCTCGATATCAGACAGCCGCCACCTCAATGCCTCCCGCGATGTCGCTCTCTACGCGCTCGCGACATATCAGTGGGAACTGCAGCCTCGCCACCGCATTTGCGACTTGCACAGTTTTCCCGGTTATCGGGCGGGGTCTCTTGCGTGTCGTAGGGCCTACAATGGATGCTGATGATCGCACGGCTGTTCTGAAACAGCGTTTCGACTGGCTTCTTTCCGAGTTTTCAGAGTTAGAAGACTTGCGAATGCGCGTGAGCGCAGCCGAGCGTATTGCAAGACAGGCAGAGCCTCGAGCGGGAACCGGACGAAGCAATTCGCCAAACGACTAAACCAGAATAATTATCGGCAAGCTCGAATCCACGCTGGCGCGGCCACCATGGAAATGACGGTTGGAACCTGATCCGTAGGGCCGCGGTTGTGCGACGAGATGTCCCCAGCGGCATTAAACCTCAGAGCTGCGCTGACAACGCCTTCCTGCACGACGTATGAAATCAGCGCTCCCTCGCCGTCTCGATCTTGGCTGTGCGGAGCGTCCAGCCAATCGACCGCCGCGGCCATCGGGTCAAAGGAGCTCATCGTCCTACCTACTTGCCAACACAAGCAGGCTGATAGGACAGTTCAATGAACGATCACGAAATGTGGATCAGACCCGACTGAGACATCGGGCCGCGCCCTTCTGGCCTTGGGCCAGGCCCAATCTCTTCCTTATATCAGTTTGCTTAGCAGAGCCGATATTGTGCTTCGTCCAGTGCTTAGGGGCGAGCGATGCGACGGCGAGAGATCATAGCAGCGATTGCCACTATGGTAGCAGCCTGGCCGCTCGCGGCGCGGGCTCAGCGAGGTGCGCGAAAGCCCTGGCGCGTCGGACACTTGATCGGAGGGACGCCGGCCGGATCGTCGCGGGTCAGTGTCGGGCTCATCGAGGGGCTGCGCGATTTGGGCTATATTGAGGGGCGCGACTACGTCGTCGAATACCGCTATGCCGAAGGACGTTACGACAGATTTCCCGAACTTGCCGCCGAGCTGGTTCGCTTGAATGTCGATGTTGTCGTCTTAGGCACGCCTGCGGCCATTTCCGCGATGCGGAACGCAACGAGCACCATACCGATCATCATGAGTAACGTGAGCGATCCGGTTGGTAGCGGCTTCGTCTCCAGCCTTGCGAGGCCAGGTGGCAATGTCACCGGCCTTGCGACCTCACACGAGAGCACGATTTCCAAGCAGATTGAATTTTTATCGGAGATCCTGCCCAAGCTCGCGCGTATCGGCGTTCTTGCCAACCCGGATAGCCCGACGACCGTACCGGGGCTCGCAACGGCTCAGGCGGCGGCTCAACGAACCGTTATTGAGATATGGCGAGCGGATGCGCGCAACGAAGACGAGATCGATAATGCCTTCATTCATTTTGCCCAACAGCGTGTCGAGGCCGTTGTCGTCATCACTGATGCCGTCTTCGCCCTGCATCGCAGACGTATTGCGGAGCTCGCGATGAAGGCCAACCTGCCAACGACGTTTGGCCACCGCGAATATGTGGTCGACGGAGGGACTCTCAGTTATGGATACGACATCAAGGATTTCCTCCGCCGCTCGGCGGCGCTCGTCGACAAGATATTCAAGGGAGCCAATCCTGCTGATTTGCCGATCGAGCAGCCCACACGGTTCTTTCTGACAGTCAACCTCAAAACGGCGAAGGCGATCGGACTGAAGCTTCCTGAATCGTTCCTGATGCGCGCCGACGAGGTGATTGAATAAGACCGGGTACGCTGGGATTACTCACAGCAGCAATTGGCCCTTGCTGCTTTCCTGTTTCGACGCTTTCAAAGCGAGAACGGACATCGCTGATCTAGCTTCGTTCGTCCGCCTGTGATCCCAAGTCGACAAATGGAGCGGATTATAGTCATTCGAGCACCTCATCGGCGCGCATAAGAACACTATCTGAAATGCTAACACCCAGCGACTTGGCCGCCCTGAGGTTGATAATCAGGTCAAACTTCACGGGTTGCTGAATAGGCATGTCTGCTGGCGTTGCTCCGCGCAAAATCTTGTCCGTATACTCTGCAGCCCGACTGAAAAGGTCGCTGAAGTTCGGTCCGTACGAGAGCAAGCCCCCAGCGTCGACGAATTCTCTGAATGCGAAGATGGTCGGGATTTTGGCGGAGGCGGTCGCCGCAATTATTTGGCTTTTGTTGGCGTTGGTAAGAGGCTCGCTGTAAACATATAGCGCATCGGTGTGGCCGGACAATTTGGCCATCGCAGGCTCAATGTCGTTGGCTGTCGCTATCTCGATCACATTGAGCTCTATGTTCATTCTTGCGGATGCGACCCGCATACCGGCGAGCTCTTGCTTTAGGCCTGCATAATTGATGTTGACCAATGCAGCGAGACGCCGAACGCTCGGAATAGCCTCCCTTAGTAGTTCGAGACGTTTGCTGCTCAGCTCACCTGGCTGGATGGAAAGTCCCGTCACGTTGCCGCCGGGTCGAGAGAGGCTTGCGGCAAAGCCGTTGGCTACGGCATCCCCGTAGGCTGCAAATACAATCGGGATGGTAGACGTTGCCTGTTTGGCGGCCACTACACCGTATGCCGACGTGACGATTACATCGACCTTCTGCCGCACGAAATCGCCTGCAAACTCCTCAGTCTTCTGTACATCCCCAGCCGCCCACTTGTACTCGATCCTGACATTGCGCCCGTCTGCCCATCCGAGTTCTGACAGCCGCTGCGCGAAGGTCGTCACCCATGCCCCGTGCGAGGCCTGCGATCCTGCCACTAGGAAGCCAAGTACCGGTCGCTTGACTGATTGTTGCGCGAAGCTTCGGATCGGCCTGGCAGTTGCCGCACCTACGAGAAGAGTCAGGAGCTGCCTGCGTTTCATCCGATGTTCCAGTGCCCGCATTCTAGCTTGTCACATCCCCGACCAATTGGGTAACGCAATTCTCGCTTCGTTCAGGCCTGTTTGCTGGGGCTGTGGCGGCGCGCGCGTCATGCGCGCACGCCGCCGCTTCATCAGTAAGAGTAGGGCTGCGAATACGCGTACCGCGGATTGATGCCGCAATAGGCCGATGTGCCGGAGGCGCTCGCCGCACATTGCTGGTAGCTCGCGAACTGGCAGTTGCCGGGATAGCCCCAGCTGCGGCCTTGCAGGCAGTATCTGTCGCTGGCGGCCTGGGCCGGAGCTGCCGACAACGACGCGGCGATCAAGGTTGCGAACGATGCAAGCGTGAGGATGGTGCGACGCATTTCAGTCTCCTTCGATTGTGGGGCGGAACGCCGGGCCTTGGCGTTCCCGTGGCCTGTCTGACGCACGGTCATGCTGTGTTGGTCGCCGCGACGCCGGATGCGTTCGAGGCGAGGTACATCGTGACGCAGCCGGTGGCGAGCAATGTGATCTCGGCCACAGTTCTCACGCAGGATCAGACCTAATGTTGACAGACTTGCAGGCGTCGATGCCGCAGGCCTAGGTTTGGCCTGGTTCGGACGAGGCAATTTTGGAGGTTCTGATGCAAAAGTCATACTTGCTGGCCGCGACAGCGGCGCTGGCGCTCATCATGCAAACACCGCTCGCGTCGGCCCAGACCGCGCCCGCTGCCGGCGGAACCGCGGCGCCTGCGGCGACAAGCACTGCGCCGGCAACGACGGCGGCACCGGCTGCGGCCACCGACAGCTCCAGCCAGCCGACCGACTCCAAGAAGAGCGCGTCGAAGAAGCCGGCGAAGAAAAAGATGACGCGGCAGCAGGAGATCGATCACTCGGTCGACAGCGGCACCGTGCCCGCGCGCTATCGCAGCTCGGTGCCCAAGCAGTACCAGCAATATATTCCGTTCGATAAGCAGTAGCCGATCGCATGGCGGCGCGACGTGCTCAGCCGTTGCGCCGCCGGCACCTTCGAGGGACGCGCCATCGAAGGACGGCCCTGGCCGGGCGGCTTTCGACCTCACATCCCCGGTGGCGGTCTGCGAGAGCAGTGCTAGAGTAGGCCGAATCCCGGGGGGAATGATGAGCGACGACGTGAAGGATGCTGGCCTTGTGGCCATGATCAGCAGCATCCTTGGAGGCAACAAGCGCGCAGACAGCGTTGCACCGCCGCCGCTCACCGAGGGGCCGCCGACAGTGCCCTTGAACGGGGCGGAAGCGGTTGCCGCGCCCATCGCCGAGGCGGCCTCAACCGGGCAGGAGGATATGCCCAACGCTGCGCCGGCGGCCGCGGAGCCGGTCGAGCAGCCCGCGAAAATTATCACGACGCGGGAGGGCAGACAGCTGTTGCCTGCGGAAGCGATCGCCGATCTCGTGCTGGGCGAGCTGCGCAAGCTGGAGAACTTTCCGGCAACCGGCGCCTCGGTCACGGTCTATGGCTACCGGCATTGGAACGCGATGATCACCTTCGCGCCGTTTTCGACCAATTTCCAGAATGCAACACGGTTCCGCCAGGCCATGCCGGATATCGTCTTCAAGCTCCGTCGTTTCGTCGAACTTGAGATATAGTCTGGCTCGATCACCGGCGGCGGAACACGCCCGCGCTGGCAGCCAAGACAGTTCGACAGGATTCCAAATTGAGCGTCGCCTTTACCAAGGAAGAAAGCGCCGAGACCGCGTCCGAGACGCTGTTGCCGGATCGCCCGATCTCGCCGCATCCGAACCTCGTGACGGAAAAAGGCCTGCAGGCGTTGCAGGCGCAGCTTGCGGAGGCCCGCGCGGCCTATGAAGCCGCGCAAGCCATCGAGGACGTCAACGAGAAACGCCGGCAATCGGCGGTGCCCTTGCGCGATGCCCGCTATCTGACGGAACGCTTGCGCACCGCGCAGCTCGTGCCCGATCCAACCTCGACAGATATCGTTGCCTTCGGCAGCACCGTGACCTTCAGCCGCGCTGACGGCCGCGTGCAGACCTATCGCATCGTCGGCGAGGACGAAGCCGACCCGAAGGCTGGATCGATCTCGTTCGTCGCACCGGTCGCGCGGTCGCTGATGGGGAAGGCGGTCGGCGATGTCGCGGGCTCAGGCGCGCAGGAGATCGAGATTCTGGCGATCGCGTAGCGGGTGCAACGTCCATTGGCTCCCGCTTCAAGCCTGCGGGAGCTCAACGCCCGTGAGCTTGCTCAATTTTGCAATGAGTTCGTCCTGAAATTTCGGGTCCGTCGCCTGATCGGCTGGCGCCTCCTGCCGCAGGTGATGCCAGTAGCGCCCGCTCACCAGGGCAGCGGACTCCTCGCTCACCGCCAGCCATGTCTGGGTCCGTTGCCCGGTGTCGAGATCGACCGGAGCACTGGAACCACCCATCTTCGTGCGCACCCATCCGGGATCGACGGCGTTGCTAAGGACGCCGGGCCAGCGCCGCGCCAGTGCGAACGCCAGGGCGACTAGGTGCAGCTTGCTCTCGGCGTAGGCCTTGGCCGAGTCCCAGGGCCGCTTTGTCCAGTCGAGATCGTCCAGCGAGCCCTCTCCGCCGCGATGCAATCCGCTGCTGAGATACACCAATCGGCCGGGCCGCTGGATCAGAGCCGTGAGCATGTACGGGGCGAGCGTGTTGATGGCCAGAGTCTCGGCATGGCCTTCCGGCGTCGAGCCACGGCTCGGCCGGGTGTAAACGCCGGCATTGTGGATGACCGCATCCATGCGCCCGATCGCGTTGACCTGGTCGGCAATGCTCCTCGCTTCTGCCGCGCTTCCGAGATCACCGACGACCATCCCCGCGGCACGCGACGTGAGCTCACCCAGTGCTGCGCCGCGATCGACCGAGCGCGCGTGCAGGACCACGCGGTGACCTTGCTCCAGCAGAGATTGTGCCGCCGCCCGGCCAAGACCGTCCGTGCTTCCCGTGATGAATACCGTTGCCATGCGCTGCTCCCTTGGCTCTCTCTGAACGCACTCTACAGCGCCGGCGGATCATTTCCGATACCTGGACCATCGAGCCAAGGTCATCGCGCTCAACACTCACGCTTGAGCTGCGTTCCGCAAAAGGAGGCGCGCGGGGGGCGCGTCGACAAAAGCGACGCCAAGATTGCGGAGGCAAAGATTGCTCTCGACAGGAGCAATCTCATTCGCCTACAGCATGAGCCATGCCTTTCCGTCGTCTTATCCTGATATCGATGGTCTTCGCCGTGTCCGCGAAACAAAACGCGATGGTTGGATGAGACAGTTTCTGTCGGGGGCGTTACCGTTTTACGTGCTGGCTGGACTAGCCATGTGCATGTACCTCGTCTTGTACAAGACCGATCTCTTCGACTTGAACGCCATCGTCCAGAGTGCGACCGGTTCATGGTGGTTTCCGGTCTTCATGTTCGTCTGTGTGCTGCTGGAGTCGATCTTCCCGTATTTCGGCTATTTTCCCGGAACCGCCCTCATCCTGATGTCCGTGGCGCTCAATCCGAAGTCCGCGGATCTCTCCGTCTTTGCCGTGGCGTGGCTCGCCATCATCGTTGGCGCCGTCTTGAGCTACGGACAGGCTCGTTTTTTCAGGCCGTTCCTGCAGCGGGTGGCCTCGAAAGCGGCACTGAGCCGATGTGAGCAGCTGTTCGACGCCTACGGTCCTTACGCGCGCGTGGCCTTGTTCGTTCATCCCAACGCCTGCGCGATGTATTTCACGGCACTCGGACTTCTCGGCCGGAGCCTGACGCGAGAGCTCGCCTATCTCAGCGTGGGCGCAGCGGCTGCCGTGGGCATTCTGTTCGTCGTCGTGACCAGAATAGTGTCGTCCGTAGGCCCCACCGATGACGGGGAACTGCAGCTGCTGCTGGCGGCAGCACTGGTCGCCATCGGGACCCTCGTCGGTCTGTACGCGGCGTGGCGGCCGGAGCGGGTTGCGTGAGGGGGTCTCGCCCTCGCTCCGTCTTCAGGAGGAAGGAGGGCGGGCGCAAAAAGCACCGAATCTTGGGTCCCGGAGCCACCGGCTTCAAGAGCACCGCCGGGAGGAAGCTGAGGTATGCCCGAGGATCGGGTTGACGGGTAATTGGTTGAAAATCAACTCACGATAAGTCTGGTAGGAAGGGCCCGAGAGTGGAATAATTCCGGACGCTTTCTCGATCATATTTTTCGTCGGCCCCGAATCGGCTGGCGCCGTGGATTTTCATGATGGCCGCGCTTCATCACGACGTGGTGGCGGATTTGCAGCAAGAGAACGCGCGGCTTCTGGCTGAACTGCGCGCCGCACAAGATCGCGAGAGCGCCACCGCGGACATTCTCAAGATCATCGCCAGTTCGCCATCAGAGGTGAAGCCGGTATTCGATGCAATTGCGAGGCGGGCCAATGCCTTGCTCGGCGGTTTTTCGACGACCGTATTCCGATTCATCGAGGGCACGGCCCATTTGGCGGCATTCACGCCGACGAATTCTGCCGCCGATGAGGCCTTGAAGAATATGTTCCCACGGTCGATTGCCGATTTTGAGAGTTTCGCAAGGGTCCAGGCGGGCAGGGTAGTACTGACTCCCGACACTGAAGCGCTGACGAACGAAATCAAGTTCATCGCGCGCGCCCGCGGCTTTCGCAGCATGTTGTTCGTTCCGCTCACGACCGCCGGCATGGTGATCGGCATGATCAGCGTAACGCGAGCCGAGCCCGGTACCTTCGCTTCACACCATGTGCAACTTTTGCAGACCTTCGCCGATCAGGCCGTCATCGCCATTGAGAACGCGCGGCTGTTCGACGAGGTGCAGGCGAAGACGCGCGACCTCGCCGAATCGCTCCAGCAGCAAACGGCGACTGCCGATGTGCTGAAGGTGATCAGCCGCTCGACCTTCGATCTGCAAACCGTGCTCAACACGCTGGTCGATTCGGCGGCGCGGCTGTGCGAAGCGGAGATGGCGTTCATCATGCGCCGTGAGGGTGATGAATATCAGGCCGGAGCAGCCGTAGGATTTTCCGAGGAATACATCGCGTTTCTGCGGGTTCACCCGATTACCCCCGGACGGAGCACGGTCACAGGTCGGGCCGTGCTGGAACGCAGACCGGTGCAGATTCTCGATGTTGCTGCCGATCCCGAATACGGCCTGCGGGAGTCCACGACGATGGCCGGTCAGCGCACGGCGCTCGGTGTTCCCCTCCTGCGCGAGAACGAGCCGATCGGCGCGATCGTGATCGCTCGCAGGCGCGTGGAGCCTTTCACGGAAAAGCAGATCGAACTCGTCGCCACGTTTGCCGACCAGGCGGTGATCGCCATCGAGAATGTACGGCTCTTCGAACAATTGCAAACCAGGACGCGAGACCTGTCTGAGGCGCTGACGTACCAGACCGGCAGTGCCAATATCCTGCGGGTGATCGCGTCCTCGCCGACCAAGGTCGGTCCGGTGCTCCAGGCCATTGTGGAAAGCGCATGCGGACTCTGCGAGGCATATGATGCGCTGGTGGTTCTGAGGGATGGCGACGATCTCGTTATCCAGGCGCACCATGGCCAAGTTCCCGTGGTGTGGAGCCGACGATCGATCAGTGCAGAATCGCCCACCGGCCGGGCCATTATCGATCGCCGCACAGTTCATGTGCACGACCTGCTCGGGCCCGAAGGGGAGGAATTCCCGACGGGACGGGAATATGCGCTTCGCTCCAGCGTTCGGACCGTCCTGAGCGTGCCGCTTTTGCGAGAAGGCGAGAGCATGGGTGCGATCGTGCTGCGTCGTACGGAGGTGCGCCCGTTCGGCGAGAAGCAGATCAACCTGCTTCAGACCTTTGCAGATCAGGCGGTTATCGCCATCGGCAACGTACGTCTGTTCGAGCAATTGAACGAATCGCTGGAGCGACAGACGGCAACGTCGGAGGTGCTGGAGATCATAAGCGCTTCATCGGGCGCCTTGACCGCGGTCTTCGACAAGATGCTGGAGAATGCGACGCGCATTTGCGGCGCCGGCTTCGGCACCATGAATCTCTACGAGGACGGCGGCTTCCGCACGGTTGCGCTGCATAACGCGCCACAGGCTTATATCGCTACCCGGCTATCCCAGAAAATTCGCCCGCACCCGGCGAGCGGGCTCGGCACCGTCGAGAAAACTCATCAGACAGTTCATATCGACGATATCAGGACTGAGCCGCCCTACGTCGAAGGCAACCCGAACGTTCGCGCGCTTGCCGACCTTGCCGGTGCAAGGACCCTCGTCATCGTGCCAATGCTCAAGGAAGATCAGCTGATCGGCACCATCACGATCTTCCGGCAGGAAGTTAAGCCCTTCACAGACAAGCAGATCGAACTCGTATCCAATTTCGCGCACCAGGGCGTAATCGCAATCGAGAATGCACGCCTGCTGAATGAACTGCGCAAGCGCACCATGGAATTGTCGCAGTCGCTCGAGGAACTTCGAAATGCGCAGGATCGGCTGGTCCAGACCGAGAAGCTTGCCTCGCTCGGGCAACTCACCGCCGGCATTGCACATGAAATCAAGAACCCGCTCAACTTCGTCAATAATTTCGCCGCGCTGTCCTCCGAGCTGATCGACGAGCTCCGCGACGGGCTGCGCTCAGCCGCGCTCGGCGAGGCAGCAAGGCAGGACATCGACGCGCTGATACACTTGTTGCAGGGCAATCTGGAAAGGATCGTGCAGCACGGAACGCGCGCCGATTCCATTGTCAAGAATATGCTTCTGCACTCTCGCGAGGGTGCAGGCGAGCGCCGCTCGGCCGATATCAACGCCATCGTCGAGGAAAGTCTCAACCTTGCTTATCACGGGGCGCGCGCTGAAAAAGCAGGCTTCGATATCACGCTTGAAAGGAATCTCGATCCCTCCGCAGGGGCGCTCGAGCTGTATCCGCAGGAAATCACGCGGGTGGTCCTCAATCTCGTTTCCAATGGATTCTACGCCGCGAGCAAACAAAGGGACGCCACCGGCGACGGCTTCGAGCCAAGGCTGCGCGCGACGACCACAAATCTCGGCGGCTCCGTGGAAATCCGGATTCGCGACAATGGCGCCGGCATCCCGGCCGACGTGAGAGAGAAGATATTCAATCCATTCTTCACGACCAAGCCGGCGGGCGAAGGCACCGGCCTCGGCCTTTCAATCTGTCACGACATCATCGTGAAGCAGCACGGCGGCAGCATCGAGGTCGATACCGAGCCCGGCGATTATACCGAGTTCATCATTACGCTGCCGCGTACGCTGGCGGCACCATTGCGGACCGGAGGCAGAAGTTGAGCGTCTACATATTGGTCGTCGACGACGAGCCGGACGTCGAGACCTTGTTTCGCCAGCAGTTTCGGCGCGATTTGCGCGCCGGCCGCTTTCTCATGGAGTTCGCATCGTCCGCGCCCGCGGCCTTGGAGCGCGCGGTCGAGATGGAGGATGCCACCCTGATTCTGATCCTGTCCGACATCAACATGCCCGGGATGAGCGGGCTGGAGATGCTGCCCATCGTGCGTTCGGCCCGCCCCGATGTGCCGGTCATCATGATCACGGCCTATGGTGACGCCGAGACCAGGCGCAAAGCGTTGGCCAACGGCGCAACCGACCTGATGACCAAACCAATCGACTTCGCGGCGCTGCGCCAGGAGATAGACACAAGGCTTGAGCAGGCCGCGTGACCGCAACCATTCTCGTGGTCGATGACAAGCCGGAACGGCTCGCAAGGTGGAATTATCGCAGGGCATCTGACCTCAATGTTCACCGAAAAACACCGGGAGGTTGAAAATGAAGTCGCTCTTGGTCCCGCTTCAAAATATTCCGACGATGACATCCACGCTCAATGTCGTCGTAGGCCTCGCGCAGCGTTGCGGCGCCTATATCGAAGGCTTTCCACTTCGATTCGGCATCCCACCATATGTGGCCGCGGAATTGGCTACCGGCATCCTCCTGGATTCGTATGAGGCGAAGAGCGAGGCCGAATTGAACGACATGCGCAACTTCTTCGAAGCATTCATGCTGAAGCACGACATTCCTCGAGCCATCGCGGGTTCAGCTCGGCCATGCTTCGGCTGGCTGGAGAACGCGCCCGAGGGCGAAGACTTTGTCGGAAATTATGGGCGCGCTTTCGATCTGATCGTGATGGCACGGTCTGACATTGATGCTGCGGGCCCTCACCGTCGTGCGATTGAATCCGCGCTGTTTGAGAGCGGCAGGCCCGTCCTGCTGGCGCCGTTGAATGCACCAGGAAGCGTGGCGACAAACATCATGATCCACTGGAACGGAAGCACCGAGCAAGCGCGGGCAAACGCATTTGCCATGCCGTTGCTTCGCTTGGCGGAAAGGGTATCGGTTCTAACCGTCATTGGGGGCCAGGAGGTGCCAGGACCATCTGCGGATCGGATCGTCCAGCAACTGCGCTACAATGACATTGCAGCCGAGGCGATAAGGGTTGAGCTGGGGAATCGCGATACCGGCGAGGCGGTCCTCGAGGCCGCCAGGGCTGACGGCTGCGATCTCTTGATCAAGGGCGCCTTCACGCGCACGCGGCTGCGGCAAATGATATTCGGCGGGGCGACCAGCTACATCATGGAACACGCGGACTTGCCTGTCCTGATGGCTCATTAGAGCCGTAGGCAGGTTCTCCCGACCATGACATCATGCCCCTGTTTTGCCCGACGAAGCAAAATGAATTCGCAAAAGACGTAACCTATTGATCCGGCTGACGCCGTCTACTGTGCATGGGGTTGTTTTCGACGTTTTGGATTGGATGGACCCGAACAGCCATGAGGCCTGGTGATCGTCCGCAACCGGCTGGGGTTCAGGAAGATGGATGGTGGGCGCACAAGGGATCGAACCTTGGACCTCTCCCGTGTGAACCACAATTGGTGGACTGTAGCCAACCTAATCCAGCCATAGTCTTATTGTAAAAGTCCTTGTAAGGTAAAGACTTGTGGCCATAATGGACCATCCTTGGCCTTGGTTGGCCTTACCACATTTTGTATGTCCCTGCCGTGCCCTTCGGAGGAATTCCCTTAGGGCACACAAACTGGGAACGCGGAGGCAATGGCTTGTGGTCCATTTCTTCTAGAATCGCCTCGACCCGTCTCAGGGCGCAAGGAGCGAGAGCACAAACGATGGAAAAGAGTAAAGAATCTCTCAGAGCTGAAGGAACGACGAATTACCTGAGACTCACTGACGCGGCGATCCGTGCGGCGACGCTGCCGCCGGGCAAATCGCAGCACTATCTGCACGACACAGAGCAGCCGGGGCTCGCGATCAGGATGCGCGCGACTGGTGGCAGGACCTGGGTCTTCATGTTCACAAAGTCCGGGACGAAAGGCACCCAACGCAAGACGCTGGGTGCATGGCCCAAATTCAATGAGAAGGCCGCGCGCAGGGCCGCCACCGTCGTCGCTGGGGAGGTGGTCATTGGGATCGATCCCAATGAGGGCAAGCGCGAGGCGAAGCGGCAAGCGCTGGCCGAGCGGCAGTGCACGACACTGGCGACCTTGATCGTTGAAGATGGACCCTACGAAATGTCCCTGACCGGGCGCCAGGTCGTCAACTGGAAACCGGCTATGTCGGCACTCCGACGCGGTCTGAAAGATCATTTCGACCTCGCCATCGCCGAGCTCACGCGACGGCAAATCATGGCGGCGGTGGACAGCATCGGCAAGACCGGCAAGCGCGGCGCAGCAAAGGACTTGCGCAAGCACACGCACACGTTCCTCGAATGGTGCGTCGGCGAAGGTTACGTCGAGCACAACGTGCTCGCCGGCTATCGCGTGCCCAAGGAGACGCGCGCGCAGCGGGTCGGACGCCGAACGAAGGGCCGGGCGCTGACCGACGAGGAGATCATCAAAGTCTGGCACGCATCCGGCAAGCTTGGGACGTTTGGGCTATTGACACGAATGTGCCTACTTGGTGGCCCGCGCCGCAGCGAGCCAGCCATGATCGAGTGGCAAAATCACGTCATGGATGACCGCATCACTTTCGATGCAGCATGGACCAAGATGGGCCTTTACCACGACGTGCCGCGTACCTACCTCGTTGACGAGGTGCTTACGGCCGCAAAACATTTCCAGCGTGCGACGTCGGACTATGTCTTCCCGTCACCGAAGACCGGCGGCCAGATGTCGGGCTTCACAAGCTTGGTCGACCGCCTGGTCAAGGAAGCGGGTGTCGCCAAGTTCACAATGCATGACTTAAGGCGCAGCTTGCGAACCATCATGTCACGCTGCGGCTATGACAACGAAATCCAGCGGTTGTGTGTCGGGCAAAAGCCGCGCGGGATCGATCAGGTCTACAATCACGACGAACAGTGGATCATCCGCAAGATGGCGTTCGAAGCTGCTCATGACTACATCGCGGAGTTGGTCGGCGCGAAACGGGGAGGCAAGGTCGTGCGCCTGCAGCGGACGAATCCGCTCGATCCCATCAAGGCCGAATTGCTTGGCCGTCTTCGCGACCATTATGCGGCTGCGACGACTTAGTTGTCTCATCGCGTCCGGCCAGATAGTCGCGCAGCGCATCAACTCGGTAAAGCGGGCGGCCATCGACGTAGCGCCATTTCAGCGGGTGGTTCGGATTGCGCCGCCATAGCTCCAGGGCTCCAGGCGTGCGCCGGATCACGGCGGCCGTTTCTAATGCCGTTAAATTTGAGCTGCCCGGCAGCGAATCGATATCGAACGTCGCGGGCGGCGGCATGCCGCGATTCTTCCGAGGTCGCTTCATGGTGCGGAGCGTCTCCTTCAAGTGGCCCATCGTCAACTCTCACGACGAGGCTCTTGTGTAATCGCCTGGTCGCTTCTTGGGCGGGACGTCAAGAGAATCGACGCAGTCGTCGAACTTTGCCTGTCGAGTGCCGCCGATTTGACCATCATGCTCCGGTTGATGTTGCATAGGAACACGTCAATTGCGCGTCGTAGGATTGGATATCAACGCGAATAGAAGAAAAGTTGCTGGTAGGTCGCCGAGACCACTCCGCTCGCATTGCGGCCCTGCGAGTGGCCACGTCAGCGGCCCGGTCACGCCCGCAGGCTATTGGCCCTCATGGGAAGCATGTCGAAGAATGAAAAACGAACTGATAGGTAGTTCGACGCTTCGCAGCTACATCGAGGCGGGCTGGCGGACATCGGAATTGACTTGGCGATACGGACTTGCTCGGCGCCAAAGGCGCCTCACGGAAACGACTCGGCACGACGCCACTAGGACGGCGCGTCATGGAAGAACTTCGACGATCCATCTACCGACCGCTTTCAACTGGAGTTCCATAAAAGCGACGCACCGCGTTCCAGGATCGGGTTCGTTCGCTGGCGGGCCATTCCTGTGCGCCCAATGCACGCGAGCGCATGGGAACATCGGTCAACCTTGGCGATAAGATCTGCCTCCTTCATCGCGTCAGCATTAGCCCCAAGGGCATTCTGGCAGCAGAGTCAACAGTTCAGACGACAAGTGCCGCTGGAACATTGCCATAAAGATATGTTTACGGATCATTCTCGCCGAGAAAGATCTGTTCACGTTTCGCTTGACCGCGATCTATGATCTGTTTAGATATCATTTCGGTGTTAATGATCCGAGAACGTATCCATGGCTTCGGCTCCAAACCCGCTGCTCAAGGAACTTGGCCTGCACTTTCGCAGAGCACGAATGGCTGCTGGCCTATCCCAGGAGCAAGTCGCCCTCCGGGCGAACATTAGCAGGCCCCGCTATCGCGACATTGAAACGGGTGCCGCTGCAGCCCGCGCAACGACACTCGTCAACGTTGCCCGCGCCCTTGGCATGGAAATGATGCTGATTCCGCAAGCGATGGTACCGGCTATTCAATCAATGCTGCAGCCAGCTACGGGCGATGATGACCATCCTGCGTTCACGTCAGATGTTGAGGAGGAGGAGCATGAATAAGCCTGTCTTCGCGGCTGAACGTATCCAATCGCTCGACATCTCATTAAACGATCTTGCCGTCGGCACGCTCGTCCGAACGCCGGGCGACTACAACGCATTCAATCTCTTGCCCGCGTATCGGAGCTTGAACGACCCTCCGATCTTCAGCCTGTCGCTTCGCTCGGCGGATGGCAGCCTCCGCCGGGATCCCAAACCCATACGCGGCGCGCTGCCGCCGTTCTTCGCGAACTTGCTGCCCGAAGAGAAACTGCGCGAAGCAATGGAAAAGCACCACGCAGCGTCAGTAAGACCTGGAAACGACTTCGATCTCTTGGCCGCACTGGGGACAAATCTACCGGGAGCGGTACGAGCGTTGCCGAGCGACGGCGTCCCCGTTCCGGCCGGGCCAGAATCAGAAGGCAAGAAGAAGGCGCGCTTTTCGCTCGCCGGTGTCCAGATGAAGCTCTCCGTGATGAAAAATACCGGAAAAGAAGGGGGGATCACGCTCGCCGTCGACGATGAGCAAGGGCAGCACATCGCGAAATTTCCCTCCCTCACCCACATTGGACTTTCGGAAAACGAATTCGCGATCCTAGCCTTGGCGGAAGCGCTAGGGATGGAAGTGCCTGCACGTGAGCTCGTCGAAAAGACGGATTTCGTCGGCATTCCGGAAGAGTTTAACACCATGTCCACGGGCAAAGTGCTTCTTGTCCGTCGCTTCGATCGCGGTGCCGATGCAGCGCGCGTGCATATGGAGGACTTTGCACAGGTCTTCGGCCGCTATCCGTCCGAGAAATATACCGGTGCGGCGTATCACAATATCGCGGCCGCGCTGAACAGCGGTGTCTCGTTCGATTCCGCGATCGAATTTGTCCGTCGTCTTGCGCTCACCGCGATCACGGGCAATGGCGACATGCATCTCAAGAATTGGTCGTTACTGTATCCTGGAGACGGACGGACGCCTACGTTGGCGCCAATCTACGACGTGCTCTCAACAGCTTCCTATATCCCGAAAGATGGTCTAGCATTGAGCCTTGCGGGCGAAAAGTCATTCAAGGCTCTGACTCCAGAGCGCTGGCGCAATTTCGCGAACCGCAGCCGTCTTCCAGAGGGGGCAGTGGTGACGGCTGTAGCTGAGACCGCGGCGGCCGTGCGCGACAAGTGGTCAGTTCTTCCAGAACGCGACGTCGTGCCTGGGCAGGTTCTCGAGCGGATCGATGCACATATCGACGAAATGGTATCCATCCTTGACCCTTAGGGGCGGCACTGATTGCAGCACGACCTGGGCTGATCAAGAACCAAGAATAGTATGAGGATTGCTGGATGCGAAACAATTCAGCATCACATGGATTGTGGGCTCTCACCGCGCCACCGGCGCCAGACACTGTTCCCCTCGCCAGTGACACCGCAGCGGATGTGATCGTGATTGGCGCTGGATATACCGGGCTGTCGTCTGCACTTCATCTCGCGGAAGGAGGGGCGCGCGTCGCGCTGTTGGAGGCGTCCGAAATTGGGTTCGGCGGTTCGGGCCGGAACGTCGGTCTGGTTAACGCGGGCATGTGGGTGATGCCTGACACCCTTCCGGATACGCTCGGCGCCCCGTTCGGCGAACGGTTGATTGAACAACTCGGCCGTGGACCCCAAAAGGTGTTCGACCTCATCGAAAAGCATGGCATCGAATGTGAAGTGGAGCGTGCCGGTACCCTGCATTGTGCCGTCGGACGTAAGGGCTTGCAAGAGATCGAGGCCCGCGCCGAACAGTGGCAGAAGCGTGGCGCCCCTGTCGTAGTGCTAAATGCAGAGGAGACACGCAGGAAAGTGGGCGGTGGCGAATACAGCGGGGCGCTGCTCGATAAGCGCGCCGGGACGATACAGCCGCTGGCCTATGTGCACGGTCTAGCGAGAGCCGCGCTTGCAGCAGGGGCTAGGATATTCACACAGAGCGAGGCTGTTACTGCGCAACACAACGGCTTGCGCTGGAGGGTCAGCACAGAAAGCGGATCGGTAGATGCGGAATGGGTGATCGTTGCGACGGATGCCTATGGTAAAGGACTTTGGTCGCAGGTACGGCAGGAGCAGATCCATCTGCCCTACTTCAACTTTGCTACAGGTTCTCTGCCGGATGGTCTGAGGAAGTCGATCCTGCCTGAACGGCAGGGAGCGTGGGACACTCGAGAGGTCCTCTCTTCATTTCGCTTGGATTGCTCCGGGCGCCTCGTGTTTGGCAGTGTTGGTGCCCTTGAGGGTATTGGGCGCATCCGTTCACCGGGCATGGGCTCAGAGATCGTTGCGCAAGCTGTTTCCGGGACTTCAGGATGTCGAAGTTTGAAACCGGCTGGTTCGGCATGATTGGAATGATCTCGGACAACCTGCCGCGCTTTCACCAACTCGACCGCAACGTCGTTGCTTTCAGCGGTTACAACGGTCGCGGCATCGCACCTGGCACAGTCTTTGGCAGTGTGTTGGCTTCGTACGTTCTGGGGCAGATCGCGGAGAACGATCTTCCGCTGCCGGTCACTGCCGTTGAACGGCAACGCTTTCGTGCCGCGCGGGAAGCCTTCTACATCGCGGGGTCCCAACTTGTTCACCTAATGGAGTCTCGGTTCTGATTACCCAAGCGAGTTCGCCAAGTATGGGGCTGTCATCGGCATGCTCATGGCTCAACTTCGCGCTCTGACGGCCATAGACCTCGATCGATCTGTTGCTACGAGGCGAGAGATTTTTGTGTTCTGTACGTTCGGTCGAGCTTCACACGGAATTCTAAACGCTGGCGACGGCCTCTCTTTGGCGGCGGTATAGACCGTGCTGTCACGGAGCGACGGGTGCTAAACTCGTCCGAACTTCGAATGAAAACGAGGAAATCATGTCGCGTTATTTCTCCGCCCCAGAGGTAGATGCCGGCCTCGAACTATTCCAGGTTGATCGATGCCTTAAGCGAAGCCGTCCGGCGCGGCGGAGAAGCGATGCCAGTGCGGCAGAGCTACAATGTTGGTACCGCTGCAAGCCCAGGTCGTCTCCTGACAATGCCGGCTTGGGAGCGGGGCAAGGCACTCGGCGTGAAGCTGGTGACCGTGTTTCCGAAGAGCGGGGAATGCGGTCTCCCTGCCTTTTCCTCATGCTGTTCGACGGCAACCGGCCGGCCGCGCGCAATGATCGATGGCGAAACACACACTAATCGGCCTACGGCCGCCGCCTCCGCGCTCGCATCACGACATCTCTCACGCCCCGACAGCCGCATGCTGCTGCTAATTGTAACCGGCCGGCTCGCCTCCTATTTGGCCGTTGCCCATCGCGCAGTTAGGCCGATTGAAGCCGTGCTGGTCTGGGGGCGCAATGCGCAACGTGTCCAAGCGCTCGCGGACACACTTGAGCATCAGGGCCTCAAGGTCAAACCGGCTGCTGATCTGACGGACGCTCTCTCGGTGGCGGACATCGTTAGCTGCGCCACCACGTCACGTGAGCCGCTGATCGTAGGCCAGCACCTCAGGCCAGGAACACATCTCGATCTCGTCGACGCATTCACACCAGAAATGCGTGAGACCGACGACGATGCTGTTTGCCGCAGCCGCGTGTTCGTAGATACTATGCGGGTGCCCTCAAAGAAGCCGGTGATCTGCTCCAGCCGATTGCGGCTGGCCGGTGGGACGCCTCATTGATTTGTGGGGATCTTCATGAGTTAACCAATGGTTTGAAGTCTGGCCGCCTTTCGCAGCAAGAGATCACTCTCTTCAAGTCTGTTGGCGCCGCAATCGAAGATCTTGCGGCTGCGAATCTTCTTGCCTGAGAAATACAATGGTTTTGAAAAAACACGGCGAATCACTGTTGACGCGTCATGTAGCTGATAGCGCGAATCATCCTGTACGCAGATTTTCTGCGGATACCTTGCCTGAGCTGCCAGTCTTGATCTCGAACCTGATCAAGGCCCCCTCTGCAAGATCGGTATAGCGGGCCTTCTCGACCGCCGTATGTGCACGAAAACGTCAGCTCCGCCATCATCCAGCTTGATAAAACCATAGCCTGGGTCACGTTAAACCACTTTACGATACAAGTCGTCACTAAAGTATCTCCAATTCCAAATGACGGCGATCTACCTAGTGGCTAGAGAGGGATCAAGTCCGTACTCGTTGCCAACGTGCGATCTTGTCGCCGCGCAACATGAAGCGGCAATAGCAAGCAGCTTCGCGGAACGGTTAGACTGAGCGCGCCCTTGGCTACTTTCGGCGGCGAAGCCTGCGAATCGCGCTGCGTGAGAATTCTGAGTATCGAGAGCTGAAAATTCACATCGTCAACCAAACTCAGGCAACGCGACCGCCGCACATGTTAGCGGCATCTGCCGGAGCCCGCGCTCGGCTTCAAAACAAGGACCTGAAAAGTAACGGTAGTGCACGGATCGTCCCGCGATTCTGACGCAAATTCAGAATGTCCTTTCGGATTTCGGGAGAGGCCCTTTGATGTTTTTCCCGGGCCGTTCGGCACGACCTGCCGGCTGTCCAGCATCGAAGCTGATCCTGGACAGGCCAGTGCTCCACGAAGGCGAGCCCACATTTCCCGAAGAGACGCAGCCAAAAACTCGCGAGAGTGAGTTTCCAATCTAAGGTCGCGACAGAGCAAGAAGATTGAAAACTACCATACGCGCGTGAATGTATCGGCACCCTTCAACTTGCCGGGTTTGCCGTTCTTGTCAACGTAGAACAGCGTCCATGAGGTCGGCATTTGAGACCCGTTGAGTTTTCCAACCCACCGGGTGAAGGAATTGCACTGGGCAAAGCTAACAACAAAATACAAGCCAGTTGGGCTAACGGCTCCCGATGCAGGATAAGGAATGCCCTGGCACGCAAACCCTTGAGCATGGTTTGTGAAAGTCCCTTGTATTGCCCCGCTATTGACGGACCAAACAAAAAGTTCTGAACCTCGTTCATTCTTCCAGTATGAGGGGGCAGGAAGCCCCTGTGCAATGGCCTCGGCGGAAAGAAAGAAGGAATGGGCGAGCAGCAAGAGTCCCAGAAGTCTCTTCATATTGGAGCCCCAAAAAGGTCACTTAAAGGTCGCAACGTGGATCATCTAGCGTGATACAATTTGAGGTCATATTCGCTGCTCTTATCTCGCGTTCGGCAAAGGAATGCGGCGCATATACCCGAATCACGCTGGATCGCGGCGTAGCCGGACCCTGTCGAGCCCTCGGCGCTTTTCATCCTCGAATCGGTTCGCCTGGCCGGCCGAGCGCCGAGCCGATGCTCGGTTATTTTGATGTGCCATGCCTGTGGTCGTCGGAGGAGATGCGGAGAGTAGAGGTCATTGTCCACGAGCGGTATCGGATCGGGCAATCCGCGCCAGGACGTCCATCCCGTGTTGCTAGCATCAGCGTCTTCAATGGGTCCGAAAAACGCGTGCAGATCAAGAAGCAGGCCCCGCCCGCACGACTTTCGTGGGCCAATGATCTCAGATAGCGACTGGCGATACGATTCGACCAATCCTTGAGAAAGAAGACCTTGGGTCCGGGCGCTCCTGATAGATCCGTGTTCGCCGAACAGAGACTCGGAAATCACGGCTTCCTGGAACGAACCAATAGCAGCCCTCCGGATCTCGATTCAAGTCTGCGACGTATCGATCGTGTCTCGCCGCGATCCTTGTAATCCCCAATTCAGGCAGGAAGCCGTAGACGCGGGAGGTGCCAGTCGGTTGTTTCTTAGCCATCTTCGAAGAAGCAGCGTGAAAGGCTGCTCAATGGACGGCTGAATGAAGGCACCGCTGTGGAGTCCGCGGCTTGCGAGGCACGTCGCGTCAACAAACAACATGCACGCGGCTTGTGAGCAAAACATGGCCTGGCAGCGCGACGGCCTTCCTCCGCTGCTGATGGCGATCAACGTTTCGCCAAGGCAGTTCTCCGACGAGAACCTCCTCAGATATATCGACGAGGCCTGTCTGGTAGACCGAGCCGAGCAAAAATGTCTGGCGAACTGCGAAACCCGCAGCAGGTAGGGGTCCTACCTGCGCACTGACAAGTTGCCGACCTGCATGTCTTCCATCATGCGTAACTGATCGAAGTCAAGAGCGAGCTCCTTGAAAAGAGAGACGCTGCGCGCGGGGAGTAACACCATCCCGCCAAGGGCAAGCGCTTCTGAAAATGGGGTGGATTTGCGTCGGCGTGCGTCGTGCCGGTGTTAAAGGCGGACTGGCTTCAAGGGGAATACCTCGCGCTCAACGCGGTTACCGTCCCGCAGAGCGTTCCTAGAAAAATGGTTATGTTGCGCGCGGCAAAACCGCATGCCTCCGTATCCCTACAGTGTGCCAGGAGGCGCAACTCGCTTCGACCGTACTCACGCTTCTTATTCGAAACCTCACACGTGTCATGTCTGCAACCTGGCAAGCTGTTACGAGCGCGACACCTCGATAGAAGAAAGCGAGAGTGTGTGCCGCTACAATCGGAGTGGCACAAGTCCTGCTGGATGCTGGTCAGGCGGCCCGCAATCAATGCCGAGGCGCAGGTGAGGCGAAGCACGGGGTTGCGGAGTAATTCGGGCCTCGTTGATCGATCACCCTATTCGCGGGAGTCCCAGAGAGGTGCATTATGCAAACAGTGTCTAGAGAGAACGAGTCGGTCAAGATCGTCACGCCCGAGGATCGCTCGAGGGTCAGCGCCGTTCTGACGACAGCCTTCACGATGTGTCCCTTATTAAGGTGGCTCTATCCCGAGCCGCATCGTTACTTACGCCATTTCGGCGGGTTCCTCAATTGTTATGCTGGCGATCCGTACACAGATCGAAGCGGTGCGTACTTCGACAACGGCGACAAGGGAGCGCTACTGTGGTTGACCGACAAAGTGCAGCGGGACGACGCGAGCATGATGAAGTTCTTGCTGGGTAGCGTTCCAGAGTACAGACGAAGCGAAACTGAAAGGGTATTCGAAGAGTTCGGCAAGTTTCACCCTCAGGAGCCGCATTGGTATTTCACCATGCTGGGCATCGATCCCATGCTCCAGCGGTCTGGGTTGGGAGGGCTCCTCTACCGGCACGGTCTTGCGATCCTGGACGAGGCGAAAGGACTAGCATTTACGGAAGCCAGTAGTTCTGACTCGGCACGGCTATATGAGAGCCTGGGATGGAAAGTCATGGGTGAGGTTCAGGTCGGCAGTTCGCCACCGGTTTTTCCTATGCTTCGTGAGCCTCGTTAAGAGCTGCGCCGGCGAGCCTGCCCCAGGCGGCACCCACGCGCGTACGTGAAATGGAATAGCTAACAGGGCCCACGAGTTGGGCAACTGCGAAAGACTCATGATGCTAGAACTCAAGCACCTTAAACGACTCGATGACCTATTTCATGCGATGGAGAAGGCAAACGAAAGTTTTCTCGGCTTCCCGTTTGCGAAAGGGTTCGATTATGAACCGCTGTGGCGCTTCATGAAATTTACAGGGAACAACCTTGGCGACCCGTTCGAACCAGGAACCTATCGGGTCAATTCCCACGCCTTCGAATGCGAAGTTGTCGAGTTCTTTGCCCAGCTGTTTCGGGCACCTTCCTGTGACTATTGGGGATACGTCACCAACGGGGGGACCGAAGGCAATATCTATGGGCTGTATCTCGGCCGCGAACTCTATCCGGATGCGGTCACCTACTTCTCGCGAGAAACGCACTATAGTGTGAGCAAGGGAGTTCGTCTGCTTGGGCTTGAACATTGCGTGGTGGCTTCGGAGCCCAATGGGGAAATAAGCTATCAGGATCTAGAGCAGCAAGCGACCCGTAGCCGGTACCGCCCGGCTGTTGTAGTCGCGAATATAGGCACCACGATGAAGGAGGGAAAAGATGATGCAGCCAAAATTCGCACGGTCCTTCGCGAAGTCGGCGTCAATGACGTTTACCTCCATTGCGACGCCGCATTGTGCGGACCGTACGCGCCCTTCTTGGATCCGAAACCGGCGTTCGATTTCGCGGATGGAGCCGACTCCATCACGCTCAGCGGACACAAGTTTCTTGGCGCTCCGATGCCGTGCGGCGTCGTTCTCTCTCGTAAGCAGCACGTCCAGCGTGTAGTGCGGGCGGTTGATTACATCGGCAGCTTGGACGCGACGTTGAGCGGATCGCGCAATGCGTACACGCCGATCATTCTCTGGTACGTGATCCGGAGTCTAGGTATCGAGGGAATGAAGCGGACGTTTCTTGAATGTGAGCAGTTGGCTGCTTATGCTGTCGATGAGTTCAATGCGCGCGGCGTCAGCGCGTGGCGTAATCCCCATGCGCTGACCCTAGTGTTTCCGCCTGTCGGAGAAGGGATTAAGAGCGAGTGGCAAATTGCCACTAACGATGTCAGCCATCTGATCGTCACGCCCGGCATAACCAAGTGCCGAATCGATGGGCTAATCGAGGCGATGACGAACAGAAGAGAGCGAATGTAGGGGAAGCAACAACGGCTCGTGTTGTGTGCGCGTGGCTTGCGCTTTCCGTTAGCAACGGAGTAGGTGAGCTTCTCGGCTGATCGCGCCGGATGGTAAACGTAGAGAAGCCTGCTCGAGCTGCTGTTCGGACCCATAATACCTAAAGGCCGGAGCAATGACATTTCGGGCCTAATCGCCACTTCGCGACGGCTGCACGCGCGAGCGGGACGACCTAATGGCAGAACCTGCAGGACGTCGTTCACACCAGGCTGAACTGGGGTCCGTGAGGTATTCAAAGCAGCCGCAAACCGTTAGGCCTACTTTGCCGAGCTCGTCCCGGGGTAAAGCCAAGTCTCGCGAGTACTCGTTTCGCCACATTTGCATCAAACGGATGAATGTTGCCGTTCTCGCTCGCCCGCATCGAGCTGTTGGTTTCAGCTACCATCGAGTCCTGGCGATCGAGACAACACCGATGAACTCTGTTGATACACATAAGAGCGCTCTAAGCATCAAATCTTACTCGAGGATTCTCTGCAGGAGAACATCGAATTGCGCAAGGTCAAGCGAGCGGATCAGGAGCGCGGAGACAAGCTCAAGAAAGAACTCGTGCCGCAGCAGCGTCTGCACGCCACTGCGAGGATCTCGATGGCACCAATTGAGGAGAGAATGGGCGTTGCCATTCGGCGTGCCCGGCTCGAACGTGGGCTTACACTTCGGGATGTTGCGTCGGAAGCAAGCATTTCTGTCTCGATGCTCAGCCGGTTCGAAAACGGGCAATCTGCTGCTGGTCTTGCGTTGCTTGAACGTATCTGCGCCACGTTAGGGACTGATCTTTCGACTTTGTTGAGTGAGATCGAGCAGAAGAGCGAGGCAAGGCTCATCAAGGCCTCTGATCAAAGGGAGGTTGTCCGCTCGGGCGGTGGGATCCGCTACACCTGTCGACTATTCTCCGAGCAGAAGCGATCGCGAAAGGTCTTCAAACTCTTCGTCGTCAATATAGATAAAAAGAGTAAAGACTACCCGCGCTTTCAGCATCATGGAACTGAATTCCTCTACATGCTGGGCGGCAGGATGCAATATCGATTTGAGAATAGAACCCAGCTCCTTGAGCCGGGTGATGCCTTCACATTCTCTGGCAATATTCCTCATGGCCCCGAAACGCTCTTAGATGATTCCATTCAGTTCATCACGATCGTGATTTATGCAGACTAAAGCGGGATGGTTAGGCTGAATCGATTTGGGATTCCCAAATCAGTCTGTTTCTGATTCACCAAGCTGGGCGGAGGCCAGCATGGATGGGCAAGCCGTATTATTGATGCTCGCAAACGCGTGGTGGCGGCGATTGATGGCGGAATGTACGGCAACGCGCGGCCAAGTAGCTTGAGGTGGCGATCAGCACGACAATCGGCTGGATGAAGCGGGTCGATGAGACCGGCAGCGTTGAGCCTGGCCAGATGAGCGGTCATAAACCGAAGGCTATTTCGGGCGACCACGCGGGGTGGCTGTCGCGACAGTTCCAGGTCGGCGATTTCACCATATGCGGGCTGGCTGCCGAGCTTGCCGGACGCGGCCTGAACGTCGATTACCACTCGGTGTGGGACTTCGTGCATGCCGCGAAGCTCAGCTTAAGAAAAGCGTGGTTGCTGGCGAACGCGATCGCCCCGAAGTGGCACGGCGCCTAGCCTAGGGGACAAAGTACAGGTCGCGTCGATAGTTCTTAACGCCTTGACACAATCGCCCACGTAAGCGCAAGGCGGCCATTATCCGGCTGAGAGGCCTAATTCAAGAACTACGTCGCACGCAATCGAGGATTGTGCCTCGCAGAAGATAGAGAATTCTCGCCATCGAAAAAGCCCGGAGCTCGTTAGAGCTCCGGGCAGTGGAGGGAGGAGTACCCAAAGGGTACCTACCGCCATTTGCCAGACGTCGCTGCCGGCGAGCGAATCTCGAATTGGAGCCGAGAGACATTCCTCTCGGATGTCTCCCAAGTGGGGCCTCGGCAGCTTTCTGATCCTTTTAGGCCTTTTCGAATAGCGCATAAGCTTCGATCTCGACCAGTTGCCAAGCACGCAATAAAGATATGACTTGCACCAGAGTGGACGCTGGTCGAATGGAGTCGAACGCTTCCAGGTGAGCCCTTGCGACTTCGTCAGCATCGGTGATGTTGCGAACATAAACGACCGTGCGCACGACGTCGTCGAGCTCAGCTCCAGCTGCCCTCAGCGCCGCCGAAATGGTCTTGAGCGCGGCTTTTGCCTGCTCATAAGCAGTGCGACCTTCGAAATCGACTGGCGCGCATGTGCCCGATACGTGAACTTGGCCATACTTCGCGACGGCACGCGAATAGCCGAAAACGTTCTCGTAAGCGCCGCCCGAAGAAATGTTTTGTCGCCTTTGGTGTGTTTTCACGTGAGTAACCATTTTATCTCCTTAGAGTCCCGTGATGTCGCGCGCGCGATACCATGCTTCAACGAGGGGCATGGCCGGTCTTGCGAGAGTGTGAAAAACATGGCTGGGAAAAGTCAGTCCGTCGAATGCAGATCGACCCCGAGCATTGCCAAGCATCTGGAGCGCAATTTTTTGCCCGAAATGCGTTGATCGAGAGACACCCGTTCCGCAGTAGCCCATCGCGTAATAGATCCCCTCTGGGGATCGACCCAGGTGCGGAAATTCGTCATAGGTGTAGCCGATAAGACCGCTCCAGGCGTACGCGACCTTCACGTCCCCCAATGCTGGAAACGTACGCAGGACATCGCGGGCGAGATGCGCGTATGCAGCAAGAGCTGTGTCCTTTGCGAAGTGGTTCGCGCGTCCGCCCCAAATCAATCGGTTCTCATTAGGCGCCGGGCGAAAATAGAAGAACACCCGGTTTGTGTTGCCGTAGACCCGCCGCGTCGGCATCAACCGCGCGAAAGTTTGCGCTGGAATAATCTCGGTCGTGAGCTGTGCGGAGCGGATCGGCACAATCCGCTTTCGAAAGAATGCACCTACGTTCTTGGTGTAGCCGTTCGTCGCAACGAGTATGTTTCTGGCTCTGATCTGCGCGCGGTCAAAATGCACGATATGACTAGAATTGTCGGTCGTGATTCCTCGAACAGGTGCATCGCCGTGAACCGTCGCGCCAGCCTCGATGACGCGCTCCAAAAGCCCCGAATGATACCTGCCCGGGTGAAGGCTGGCGTCGTGGGGGACTAGGGAGCCGCCGTAGAACAGATCCGTGCCGATCTCCTTGTGCTGTTCTTGCCGGGCGACCATAAAGGAGTCCACGCCGCTGTAGCGCCTGAGATCCTCCATGTCGCGCGCCATTGAATCGTAGTGCTCCGGTCGCATGGCGCCGCGGAAACGACCGCACCGAGCAAATGAGCAGTCGATATTCTCTTGCTTGACGAGAGCTTCGATGCCGTCGAGCATCTCCACGCCCTCTCGCAAGAGCTCGATAGCCTTGCGTTCGCCCATCATGCGGATCAAGGTCTTGACGCGAAATTTCTGATTTCCGCTGCCTACCTGGCCGCCATTGCGCGTGCTCGCGCCAAATCCCGGAGCACCAGCGTCGACCAGAGCGACCTGACGTCCGGCACGCGTAAGGACGAGGGCGGCCGAGAGTCCTGTAAAACCAGCTCCAATAACGACGACGTCAGCACTCTTTGGCAGGCTCGGCCAAGGTCCAGAGGCCGGCGGCGCTGCGCGCCACCAAAATGGAGTCCCGGGCGTCGACCAGTATTTTGCCCAACCTTGCGCAAGCTCCGACAGGCTGATCCCGGTCGGTTCGCTTTCCGAATTGCTGTGGTCGGTCAAGGCTATCATCTGAGACCCCATCATGGACTTGCATAATATAAAAAAGACTTGCATTAAATGCAACAGCGCAGTACAAGCCTTTTGCCGGCATGGGCAACTCGCCAAAATTGGTGCAACATGGTGAGGCGCCATTCAAAGGAGAAGTGAGAATGCATCTCCCAAACTCGTGGACTGGCGCACTTGCACCAGGGGGCCTCGCCACCCCAAAAGAGTTGGACTTGGCTGGGGCCCACGCCTTTCTGAAACAGGCCGGCGTACGCTACGTACTCGCGCAGTTCGTGGATCTGCACGGGGTTGCAAAGAGCAAGGCCGTTCCAGTCCAGCATTTGGAGGCATTACTGACTGAGGGGGCCGGCTTTGCCGGTGGTGGTGCCTGGGGACTCGGCCTCCTTCCCCACCAGGCCGAGTACATGGTCATCTGTGAGCTCGACACACTTACAGTCACGCCATGGGCGCCCGGCTATGCTTGCATGATGGGTGTTGGCACCGTCAAAGGATCTCCCCACCCGGTCGATACGCGCAACGTTCTCAAGAAGCAGATCGCGCGACTGTCGGAGCGCGGTTGGACCTTCAATACCGGCCTTGAGCCTGAATTCATCCTGCTCCGGCGCGAGGCTGATGGAAGGTTATCGCCCTTCGACGGCACCGATGTGCTTGTCAAGCCCGCATACGATTATCGCGGCTTGATGCGCGGGCGAAGCTTCCTTGAGCGTGTCACCGAGTCTCTTCAGGCGGTTGGAATTGATGTGTACCAGATCGATCATGAGGATGCGAACGGGCAGTACGAGATCAACTTCAAATATGCCGATGCACTGAAAACAGCAGACCAGATTGTGTTCTTCAAGATGGCTGCATCCGAGATTGCGCACGATCTCGGTGCTATCTGTTCGTTCATGCCCAAGCCGCGCAGCAGTTCTACAGGCAGTGGTATGCACATCCATTGTTCATTGGCAGATGCGGAGGGCCGCAATGTCTTCCATGACGACAGAGATCAAAACGGGATGGGCCTGAGCAAGCTCGCCTATCATTTCTTGGGTGGCGTCATGGCCCACGCAAAGGCCTTGACGGCGCTGCTTGCGCCGACTGTGAATTCCTACAAGCGGCTGGTTGTCGGCCACACGGTTTCGGGTGCCACCTGGGCGCCCGCCTTCATCGCTTATGGCGATAATAACCGCACAGCCATGGCGCGGATCCCCTACGGCAGGATCGAGATTCGTACGGGAGACAGCAGCATGAATCCGTATCTGGCGACCGCAGCGCTCATTGCCGCCGGTCTTGACGGCATTGAGCGCAAGCTCGACCCCGGTGCGCCGAAAAATCTGAACTTCTATGGCCTCTCACTCCAGGCGATTGAAGAGATGGGCGTCGGCCTGCTTCCACAAAGCCTCGCCGAAGCCTTGAAGGCTCTGGAGGAGGATCCATTGTTCGTCAACGCTCTCGGCGCGCCAGTCATCACGGAGTTCATGTCGCTCAAACGATCGGAGTGGATGGAATATCACCGCCAAGTATCCGATTGGGAAGTCGAGAGATATCTCAGCTTCTTCTAGTCCTTTAGCTTTTCGGAGACCATGATGTGTGGAATTGCGGGCCTTTTCCTCAAAGCGCCTCAGCTTCAACCGCAACTCGGCGGGTTGCTTGCCCAGATGACCTCGACCCTTTGTAGCCGAGGGCCCGACTCGGCGGGCTTCGCGCTGTACACCGCCGATGCACCAAGCAAGAGCAAACTGACGCTGACATCCGTAGGAGGGCGGTCTGACTTCGAAATTCTTGCACCGGTCCTTTCCCGTTCGATAGGTGCTCCGGTTTTGGTCACGAATCGTTACACGCACGCAATCCTGACCATTCCAACAGATCTTACAAGGACATGCCGCGACTGGTTGGTTGAGAATGCTCAGGACATCCGGATTGTGAGCGAGGGGGCCAGTCTGGAAATCTACAAGGAAGTTGGCTATCCAGACGAAGTGGCGCGGTCATTCGACATTGTATCGATTGCCGGCACGCACGGCATTGCGCATACCCGCATGGCCACGGAGTCCGCGGTGACCACGACAGGCGCTCATCCGTTCTCGACCGGGCCAGATCAATGCTTGGTTCACAACGGCTCGCTCTCCAACCATGCATCTCTTCGGCGTGAACTGCAGCGCGACGGAATTGTCCCCCAAACCGAGAACGATACCGAGGTCGCTGCAGGCTACCTGACGCGCGAGTTGAAGCGCGGAAAAACGCTCGGAGAGGCGCTGAAGTCGAGCGTGGACGATCTCGACGGGTTCTTCACTTTCGTTGTCGGGACCAAGAACGGATTTGGGGTGTTGCGCGATCCCATTGCGTGCAAACCAGCCGTGATGGCTGAAACTGAAGATTACGTGGCGTTTGCATCTGAATATCGGAGCCTGACATGCCTGCCAGGCATCAAGAATGCGCGCGTGTTCGAGCCTAAGCCGGCGACACCTTACTTCTGGGAGCACTAGGGAATGAATCAAGTCAACATCGCCGAACGGTCTCCACGCGACTTGAGAGAGTTCCGGCCCTCCAACTTCAAGCGCGAAATCGATCTCCTGACGACCTCTCTTCGTGAACTGAACGAGATGTTGCAGGGGCTCAGGAATGACACGGCGAGGGACGAGGCGTCGTTTCGGGTCACCAACCCTGATGGCGCGCATGCGCTCGCAGTCGGAATCGATGCGCCTCTCGACGTCGAGATCGCCGGGCACGTGGGGTATTATTGTGGCGGCATGAACAAGTGGGCCAGGATTGTCATCGACGGCAACGCCGGCCCCGGGGTCGGAGAGAACATGATGTCGGGACTGATCCATGTCAGGGGCGACGCCAGCCAGTGTGCCGGTGCCACGGCTCATGGAGGTCTCCTTTTGATCGACGGGAATGCAAGTGCGCGCTGCGGCATCTCCATGAAGGGCGTTGACATCGTCGTAAAGGGCGACATCGGTCATTTGTCGGGCTTTATGGGCCAGACCGGCCGCTTGGTAGCGTTCGGCGATGCTGGTGAAGCGCTAGGCGACTCGCTCTATGAGGCCAGGATCTACGTCCGCGGCAAGGTCGAAAGCTTTGGTGCTGACTGTATTGAAAAAGAACTGAGGGACGAGCATCGCGCCGAGCTGTTCGCGCTCCTCAGGCAGGCTGGCGAGGCCCACCGCGTCGACGTGTCGGAGTTCCGACGCTACGGCTCAGCCCGAAAGCTCTACAATTTCCACATCGACAATACTGGGGCGTATTGATGGACGCGATGGAGAAAGCGTGGGGGTACATCCCGCCACGGCCGTCTGCAACCTTTGACAAACACGCGATCGCGGAGATTCGGCGCGCAGCTGCGACCGGCATTTACGACATCCGGGGGGGCGGCACCAAACGCAAAGTGCCGCACTTCGATGACCTTCTTTTTCTCGGCGCATCGATGTCGCGCTATCCGCTCGAAGGCTATCGCGAGCGCTGCGACACCAGTGTCGTCCTGGGCGCACGATTCGCCAAGAAGCCAATCGAGCTTGCCATCCCCGTGACGATAGCGGGGATGAGCTTCGGTGCTCTTTCAGCGCAGGCCAAGGAGGCGCTCGGCAGGGGCGCAGGCTTGGCAGGCACGTCGACCACAACCGGCGACGGCGGCATGACTCCGGAGGAGCGCGGTCAGTCCAGGACACTCGTCTACCAATATCTACCGTCCCGATACGGGATGAATCCGGACGATCTCCGCAAGGCGGATGCTATCGAGATCGTGGTGGGGCAGGGTGCTAAACCCGGTGGTGGCGGCATGCTGCTTGGGCAGAAGATCTCCGATCGCGTTGCCCAAATGCGATCGCTTCCCATGGGAATAGATCAGAGGTCCGCTTGCCGTCATCCGGACTGGACCGGTGCTGACGATCTGGAAATCAAGATACTGGAATTGCGCGAGCTAACCGGTTGGGAAAAACCTATCTATCTGAAGATTGGTGCAAGCCGGCCCTATTACGACGTTGCTCTTGCCGTGAAGGCCGGAGCGGATGTGGTCGTACTCGACGGGATGCAGGGCGGAACCGCTGCGACGCAGGACGTGTTCATCGAGCATGTCGGCATTCCGATCCTGGCGGCAATCCGTAGCGCTGTGCAGTCGTTGCAGGATCTCGGTCAACATCGAAAGGTACAGCTGATCGTCTCGGGCGGAATTCGCAGCGGGGCCGATGTCGCCAAGGCTCTTGCTCTCGGAGCGGACGCCGTCGCGGTAGGGACTGCAGCCCTGATCGCGCTCGGTGACAATGACCCAAAGTATGAAACCGAATACCAGGCATTGGGGACAACAGCAGGCTGTTACGATGACTGGCACGAGGGAAGGGATCCGGCAGGAATTACCACCCAGGATCCGGTTCTGACGGCCCGTCTCGATCCCGTTCTTGCCGGACGAAGGCTGGCCAACTATCTCAAAGTCATCACCCTGGAGGCGCAGACGATCGCGCGTGCTTGCGGCAAAAGCCGCCTGCACAATTTGGAGCCGGAAGACCTCGTTGCATTGACAGTCGAAGCAGCTGCGATGACGCGGCTGCCCCTGGCCGGCACGAGTTGGATACCTGGCTTGTGAGCATTTGAGCTCGGGGAGGGCTGCTCGAAAAGCCTCCTGGCAATCAAGAGCGCTTCGATGGCGCCTGGGCAAGCAGAAGTCCTTCTGCCATCGCCCGTCCGGCAAGCTGCGCGCGGGAGCTGCAGTTCATCTTGACCAGAATATGCTCGATATGCGTCGAGACTGTCCTCGGAGACACGAATAGCTGTGCGGCGATCTGCGGATTCGTTGCCCCGCTTGCGACGAGATGCAGGACCTGCAGTTCTCGGATCGACAGATCATATGGCCATGGGATCGATTCTTCCGTGACCACAACCATGTTGCGCTGACAGGGTATAATCGCGACGCGGTGGCAAAGTCCGTCTTCATCAGCCCAGAGGATACGCCGTGGCGTCCAGGGCCTCAGCATATCAAGCAACAGCTGGCGCAACGCGCCGCCCTCGCCGAGATGGGGCCCGGGGGCGCGCGCAAGTAGATCGAATGCAGCCCCGCTTGACGAGATAACCAGCGCGAATGAATTGGGAGCGACGCCCTCGGCGATCAGCCGCGGTGTCCGCAGTTGATCGCAAAGTTCAGCAAGGATCGGCCGGAAACGCTGCGTTAGCTCTCTACGCTCGTCCGTCGCGGCCGCCGGCGAAGTCCAGTTCATATGGATTGCGCCCACATAACGTCCGTCCGGCAGGCGCAGGCACATTGTCGAGCCTTCGTGAAATCCTGAAGGAATGAGGTATTCGCGGGCGGTGACCGTGTCGGGAAAGCACAGGCCCCAGTCCTTTTCGCAATCCCTCCACCTCAATGACCGCGGTTCGTCCCGATGTGCGATTGCGAAGGCCGGATTGCTTCTGACGAACTCATCGTTGATGTGGTCGAGCAATCTGTCGGAGTAGCCGTCGCTGGCGAGCGTATGGTGACGATGGCTGTGAGATAATGGATCCCATGCCGTCAGCGCAAAGCCGGCGCAACGTACGAGGTCCCGGAGCAGGCGCGTCGCCTCTGACGCCCTATCGATGAGCTGCGCTCCCGGGTCGGCCGATGCCGCGTCCCAGGGGACTATGACCGAAACATCTGGTTGTGCTCTCACTGCTTCCCCCTGAAGTGCGATTTCCGGAAGGAGCAAGCCGGTAGTGTTCGATAATGTAGCTTATTTTGAACGACTGTCGTGCCGCTTCACTGGCCTGGGACGGCATCAACCTGCACGTTTGTTCACCAGTCTACGACATGTAGGGGCGCCTGGGCAGTGGCGATCTCGCCCTCCATCCAGATATTTGGCGGCAGATTTAAGCTGCGAACGACATGTGAAGTTCGCAATCAAAAATTGCGTTCGGCGCCACCCAATCGTTTTCTCTTGGACAGCCGCCGTGGCCAACTTCATCTTCGCCGCGCCCGCCTGGCGTTAGCTCGATTTCCGTAATCTCCCGCAAAAATCCGTCAACTGACGTATTGAAGCAGTCCCTTGAAGGTCGAAAGCTCAGAATTGGCATTTGCTCGATCAGGCAATGCCAATGGCCGCCAGGTGGGCGAGGCGGGGGGACGCCGTGGTTGCCAGTCCCGCTCGGCCCGATCGCAACGAAGGACGTTCGCAGAGCTTCGACCAGGCAACAGGAGGCCAGCATGCATCATCGGCCTGTCGTCTTTGCGCAGGACAGGGCCGCGCGACGTGGGCTCCGGCACGCGAGGTCATGCGCGGTAACGGCATTTCATATTCTTGTTTGCTTCAGGCTGTCCGTCGATCGCTTCAAAGGCTGCCGGGAAGAGAGGAGGTGGCGAGGGTGGCGGCAGCTACCGTGCCCGCCCACACGCATACACCCGGGCCTGGCCGAGTCTTCCGCCGCCGAACTGACGGTGCCGTTGATCGCGCGTCACCGCGGGGCAGAAAAAATTCTCGACTTGCATTACATAAAAATAATTTGCATTAGATGCAAAGAAGGGATACGTATTCGTCATTGGTAAGCGCAGCCGGAGGAGGAGGATGTTGAAATGACTTCAAATCTGACCAGACGGACAGTGACGGCGGGGCTTGGCGCGGGCTTGGCGATGCCCTGGATTGTGCGCTCACAGGCACTGGGCAGCCAGCCAATCGTAATTGGGATTCCTGCGGCCCAGACTTCGGCTGCCGGCGTGGCAGATCACCTGGACTTCGTCCAGGGGACGACGCTCGCCGCCGAGGAGATTAATGCTGCCGGCGGCGTGCTCGGCCGCGAGCTCAAGATCTTCACGGTCGACATCGATGTCCTCTCGCCGGAAAGCAGCAAGCAGGCGGTGGCTGCATGTATCGACGCGAAGGTGGATGCCATCTCATTTGCATTTACGCTCGTGCCAGTGCCGGCCATGGACGCGTCAGTCAAGTACAAGTGCCCCTGGATCCATGGCAGCGCGCAACGTGCCGGCAGCGAGGCCGTCAAGAACAATCCCGAAAAGTATAGCCATGTGTTTCAGACGCCTCCTTCGGAGGTCGACTACGGGTGGACTTACCCGATCTGGCTCGAGCATGAAGAAAAAATGGGCACCTGGAAGCCAAAGAACCGAAAGGTGCACATCATCCAGGAGCAGGTTGCCTACTGCCAAACCATTTCCAAGGCCGCGCAAGAGGCGTTCAAGAAGCGCAGCAATTTCGAAGTGGCGCGGATTACCGATATTCAGTTTCCGGTCCAGGATTGGTCTCCCATCATCCGCGAGATGAAGGAGGTCGGCGCAGCCGCGATCATGGTTGATCACTGGGTTGCCGCCGAATATGCAGCGTTCTGCAAGCAGTTTGTTGCAGATCCTGTGCCGGACTCACTGGTCTATCTTCAGTACGGTCCTTCCCAACCGGAATTTCTGCAACTGGCCGGCACCTCCGCAAATGGCTTTGCATGGTCGACAACCATGGGCCTTTATGGGGACGAAAGAGGCCGCGAATTTGCGCGCAAGTACAAGCAGCGCTTCCCCGGAATCATGGGCTTTGCCTATCCGAGCATCTCCTATGACCAGACATACTACCTGAAGAAGGCATGGGAAGCCGTCGGTGATTCCCGCAAGTTCAAGGAGGTCTGTGACTGGATCCGGGGCAATCCCCAGCGCGGCGTCAGTGGCTTCATGAACATGAACAATCCATATCAAGAGAGTTATCACTTCCCCGACAATGGTGGCGACATCCTTCAGGTGTCGCAGATCGATAAAGGCGTGTCTCAACTCTACTTCCAGGTCCAAAACGTCGATCACAAGCTGATATTCCCGAACGAGGTCGCTGAATCAAAGCTTCAAAAAGCTCCCTGGTGGTCCTGATGCTGAAGCGCGCGTACGAGAACCGATCTTGGGACACCAGGCCGCCTCAGCCGCTGTTCTCGTGCAGCGGCATCCACCTCGACCTCGGCGGACGGGAGATCCTTCGGGACATCAACGTGCACGTGGATGTCGGAGAGGTGCTTGGCGTCATCGGTCCGAATGGCGCGGGTAAGACGAGCCTCTTCGAGGTGCTGTCGGGGCGAATGCCTCCGAAGAGCGGGCAGGTGACCTTCAAGGGGCAGGACGTCACCTCGCTGCCATTACATAGGCGGGCAAGGCTCGGAATCGCTCGGACCTACCAGACGCCGGTCATTCCGGAAGAGCTGACGGTCGGAGAAACCTTCAAGGCCGCGCGACAGGCATTTCGGCCGTATCTGACGAAGTTCGACGCGGAGTATGGCGCCGAGCTGGTCAATCTGAAGGTGGATGAGGACATCCCGACCCTTCAGCTTGAGACGCTGAACCGCCGAAAGCTTCTGCTCGCGTGTCTGTTGATGCGCCGGCCGCAGCTGCTGCTGATGGATGAACCGGCAGCCGGCCTGATCAACTCTGAAGTGGAGGAAATCGACTTTCTCCTGCGGCTGCTGTCGAAGGAGATGAACATCGCGATCATCATCGTCGAGCACCGCATCGAGCTGTTGGGGACCATCGCCGATCGCGTGATGGTGATGGATGTCGGAGAGGTGATCTCGCAAGGTTCAATGGCCCACGTGCTCTCCGATCCGAAGGTCCATGCGGCCTACTTCGAAAATGTGGACGAGGTAGCCTGATATGAACATCATCCAGCAGGACCTGAGCCAGGCCGCGCACGCGCCGCTGCAGCGGCGTGAGATGCTCAAGCTTTCCGGTCTGTCGGCCGGCTATGGCCCGATGCGGGTCATTCACGACCTCGACCTCATCGTCAGCTCCGGTGAACGCATCGGCATCGTGGGCCTCAACGGGCACGGAAAGTCGACCTTGTTCTACGCGATTGCCGGTCTGACCGGATGGCAGCGCGGTTCGATCAAGCTCAATGGGCTCGAGATCGGCCGTACGCGGAGCCAGGGTCCGGGACGATATACCCATCAGATCGTGCGCGCAGGGCTTGCCCTCATCCCACAGGGCGATGAGATCTTCCACGGGCTCACCGTCGAAGAACACCTTGACTCCGGAGCATTCACTCCGCGCTCCTGGCGCGAGCGCCAGGAGCGCAAAGAGCGCATCCTGCAGATATTTCCGCCATTGAAAAAGCTGATGGCCGTTCCGGTTGGCCGCCTCTCGGGCGGTGAGCGGCGAATGGTGTCCATCGGCCGCGGCCTGATGGGAGAAGCCTCACTGTTTCTGGTCGATGAGCCTTCCCTGGGACTCGCCCCGAAAATCGGAAAGAACGTGATTGATGCGCTGATGGCGCTCGATCTGGGGAGCTCGGCGATGGTGATCGCCGAGCAGAATGTTTCACTCCTGGAGGGCCGGGTCGATCGCATTCTCGGAATGCACGTCGGCAAATTAAAGGGCGAGGCTTCTGCCGCGCTGATGCTGCACGACCACGGAAGGGCATGAGCCATGGATGTCTGGTTCGTCATCAGCAATACAATCGTATTGGCCTGCATCTACGGCACCCTTGCAATCGGTGTTTCCATCACATGGTCAAGCTTGGGGTTCCTCAACCTGGCCTACGGCTTCATCTTCGCTTTTTCCGGTTACGGCGCCTGGCTGTTCGCCCAGCACGTCTCCACCTTCGGACCAGCGGTTCTCGCATGCGGTATTCTGTCGGGAGCCCTCGGCGGGGTGTTCGTCTGCGCACTTGCCTTCATTCCCATTCACGACAAGCCGAACTTCACGATCCGAGGGCTCATCGCCACGCTCGCGATAAACCTGATCGGCACGCAATCCCTGCTGTGGTGGTTTGGTCCGCGCTCGAAGAACTTGCCCGAGATATTCGGCACCTGGAAGCTCTCCTTCTCTGGCGTGACGCTGACCGCCGACAGGGTCGGCAACGTCATCACGTCAGTGTTGATGCTTTTGCTTGTGCTGAGGTGGATGCGCTCGAGCCGTCGTGGCCTCGAGATCCGCGCAATGATGATGAATCCCCATGCCGCTTCCATCGTCGGCATCGGTGTCAGGCGAACCTCATTCTACGTCATGGCGATCACAGGCGCGCTCGCGGGCCTTGCGGCCGTCCTTCTGTCCCAGACCTACTACATCTCTCCCTTCGGCGGTCTTACGCCGATGATCAAGGCGGTCAGCATAGCCCTGTGCGGAGGCCTTGGCAGCGTTCAAGGCGCCGTTATCGCGGCGGTTGTGCTGGGATTGAATGAAGCCCTCACGACCGTCTCGATCGGCGGCCGCTACGTTCTGATCACACAGTTCCTGATGATCATCCTCATCCTGCTGGTGCGCCCACGAGGGATCGCTGGAATTCTCGACAGGGCGCGGGAGGCATAAAGTATGACTGAGCTCAGCAGTATTCAGAGAACGTGGCGCAATCCGCTGTTCGTGTGGGATGGCAGCCAGGAGGCCGAAAAGCTTCCCACCCCAACCTTCGTCAGCCATCAGGAGATCTGGGAGGCGACGCGCGCCTCCAGGGCCAAGCTCCTTCCGGTTGGCAGGCTGCGCTACTATCACAAATGGGCGGGTCACGGCCAGAATCTCTGGCGGCGCAGCCGCTACTTTCCAACGCGCCGCCGCGTTCTGCGCATTCGCGGAGAGTACAACAAGAAGAGCCTGAGACGGGAAAAGACCATCATCGACAAGCGTCCCATCTGGTGGGTGATGGGACTGGTTGCGCTTGCGCTCGTTCCCCTCCTGACCCCGGCAAGCCTCGAGAATACTCTGCTCACCGCAGGTGTCACCTTCGGAATCTACGCTGCGATCAATCTGTGCTGGATGCTGGTGATTGGCACAGCGAGCATTTTCTCGCTGGCCACCTACGCCATTGTCGGCACGGCGGCGTTCGTCACGGCATATTCGTCGACCATGTTCGGCCTGCCATGGTGGCTCCTCCCGCCGCTCGGAGCGCTCGTGGGAGTGATCTTCGGCGGCATCATCGCGCTGCCAGCGACCCGGCTTGATGGTTTTTACTACGCATTGTTGACGCTCGGGCTCAATGAGCTCTGTCGCGTCTACTTTGTCACCTCCAGGGAGTTCGGCTCCGCGACGGGCGGGCTCTACGGCGCGGCAACCTACATACCCCAGGACTGGTCTTCCTCGGGACAGTTGCAGCTCGCCTACTATGCCTGCTTTGCCGTGATGCTGTTGGCGCTGCTGCTCTATCGCTTCGTCAATGGCAGGCGGCTGGGACGTATCCTGAGGATGGCGCCGGAGAAGCGTGAAGCGTTCGCTGAAGCGACCGGCGTCAATTTCCGCCAGGCGCGTGTGCGAGTGTTCTTGATCTCCTCCGTAGGGCTCGGCTTCATCGGCGGCTTCTATTCTGCAAATTACGGCGGCGTGGCGTTCTCGATCTTCAGCTTCGATACCGTCTTGCTGGGCCTCGCCATGCTGGTGATCGGGGGAATAGGACGGTCCGAAGGCGCAGTGCTCGGTACTCTGATCGTCGTCTTCTTCGACAAGGTCCTGATTACGCTCGGGCCGGCTCGCTTGATCATTATCGGGCTGATCATGCTCTTTGTCGTACTCTACCTTCGCAACGGCCTGTTCGGCATCAAGCAGCAGTTCAGGAGCTGGCGAGATAAAAAGAAGAGCGAACGCCGCTCAACGCGCGCGGAGAAGGGCGGGGAGATGCTGCCTGAGGAGGCAACCGAGGCTCGCAACGTCGACGACCTCTACCGCCGCCGCTACGACAAGATGCAGCGCGAGTTTCTCAAGACGCTGGTAAAGCCGGAGGTCATTGAGGAGCACCGGCGGGCACCGCAAGGACAGCATAGCGAGGCGCTGGAAAGATTGCTGATCTATTTCAGGAACCAGCCCCAGCCCGACAAATACGCAATTACCGCACTGCAGTCGATCAACGGTTTCCGGATCGTTGCGCTCTCAGGTCACCGTGGTGTTGCGCCTCGCGTTGTCGAGGACAAGATCTACCGATCGCCTGCGGAAGCCTATCACGGGGTGTTTCTGCGCCGGGTGCAAGATCTTCTGGAATCCTAATGCCGCGATCAAGTATGCGCGGGCACAGCTTCTTGAGTGGGAGAGACTAGATGGCGCAGATCAAGCTCTTTGGCTATTCTGACAAGATTTCGGTCAAGCCGGGAGACGTCATCCAGTTCTACGTCAATGCAGACGGCACCGAGCGGGCCGAGGCGCAGCTCGTGCGGCTCATTCACGGCGATCAGCATCCCGCAGGACCAGGCTTCCTCGAGGAAGAGATCGACTGCTCCGTGAACGGAGCATGGGAAGTCGAGAAGCAATATACTCAGATCGGGTCCTTCCTGGAGGTGCCGGATCGTGAAGGCAGGCTGGCTCTGAACGGCAGCCTGACCCTCTTTGCCTTCATCCACCCGCTGTGGCCTCAGGTCGGCTTGCGGCAGTGTCTTCTGGGGCGATGGGATAATGACAAGAACTGCGGCTTCGGCCTGGGTATCAAGCAGAACGGCCTGCTGGAATTTTGGGTCGGGCAGGGTGATGAAGTCGACTATCTGGAAGCCGAAGTGCCGTTGCAGGCGCAGATGTGGTATTTCGTCGCGGCCACCTTTGATGCAAAGACGGGCCGGGCAACCCTGTACCAGGAAGGCGTGACCAACCGCTACAACAGCGTCCTTGGCAAGGTTGCTCCGCTCGATCTCCGCTCGCACGTCGCAGAGACGTTTCGCTTTCGTCCGAAACACCTGCCCGATACCCCGTTCTTGATGGCGGGGTCGCGGGACTGGCACGCAAAGCGCGGAAACTTCGTCTCGCAACTCTATTGCGGGAAGCTTGATCGGCCGGGATTGTTCAATCGGGCATTGCGTCGCGAGGAGCTCGGCAGGATCAGAAATGGAGACACGCCACCATCTGAGGGAATGGTGGCGTACTGGGACACGACGCATGGATATACAGATCAGGGAATCGGTGACGTCGTCACCGACATAGGCCCGTTTCAGCTTCATGCGAAGGGCTATAATCGCCCCGTCCGCGCGCAGACCGGCTGGAACTGGAACGGACGAAACGATTGCTTCCGCTTGGCGCCCCAGGAGTATGGCGGCGTCGAGTTTCACTCTGATGCGCTCATTGATTGCAATTGGAAGCCGACAAAGGCGCTCAAGCTGCCGGAAGATTTGCGCAGTGGCGCCTACGCCATGCGTCTGCGCGCGGGGCCCGGCACGGGCCTCGGCGAAGAATATATACCATTCTTCGTTCGTCCGAAGGTGCCGACCGGTCGCATCGCCTTTCTGGTGCCGACGGCGAGCTATCTGGCCTATGCCAACGAGCATCTCAGTTTCGATGCGCCGATCGTTCAGGGTATGACCGGCATGACGCCGATACTGACGGACATCGACGTCGAGATGTACAAGAATCCGGAATTTGGCCACGGCTGTTACGATTCGTGGGCTGATGGCCAGGGCGTCTGTTACAGCTCCTATCACCGCCCGGTCGTCAACATGCGCCCCAAGTACCGCATCTCGAGCATGGACATCACCTGGCAATATCCCGCCGACCTGTCGGTGATCGCCTGGCTGGAGCATCAGAAGTACGATTACGATGTGCTGACCGACGAGGACCTCGATCTCGAGGGCGTTGCGGCGCTCAAGCCCTATCGCTGTGTCATCAGCGGCACGCATCCTGAATACTATTCGGAGCGAATGATGGACGCGACCGAGGACTACATTGAAGGAGGTGGACGCTACATTTACCTTGGAGCCAATGGCTACTACTGCAACGTGGCGATCCGCGAGGATGAGCCGTGGGTGCTTGAATGCCGCAAGTTCGGCGATACCTGGAAGGCCTGGGAGGCGCGTCCTGGCGAGCACTACATGGCCACGACGGGACAAAAGGGCGGCCCCTGGAAATGTCTTGGACGGCCGCCACAGAAAATCATGGGCGTCGGCTTCGTGTCCGAGGGTTTCGGCAGAAGCGAGCCCTTCTATCGCATGCCGGACAGCTATGATCCGTCGCTGTCCTGGATTACGGAAGGAATAGAAGGAGAGATTATCGGCGATTTTGGGCTCGCTTACGGCGGCGCTGCCGGCGTGGAGCTCGACCGTTATGATCTGTCGCTTGGGACGCCACCTAACGCCAAGGTAATTGCCTCCTCCGGTGGTCATACCGACAACTATCTCACGCATGTGCAGGTCCAATTGCATCAGCATCCCGGAATCACTGGCAGCTACGATTATCGCGTGCGTGCGGACATGACGTACTTTCCCGCGCCGAATGATGGGGCGGTCTTCTCATGCAGCTCGATTGCCTTCGGCCAAGCGTTGCCCGCAAACGGGTTCGATAACAACGTGTCTCGGCTGCTCGCCAATGTGGTGAATGCGTTTGTCAGGCCGGAACCACTGCCGGAGGCGGGCCGCGAAGCGGTGCCAGGCGCCGAACCTGTCGCTTCTTGAATACCGGCCGCGACTTCGAAGGGGAGCAGATGGTGCAGAGCACAGTCCAAATACACGATCGGGACGAGATCGCCCGGCAGAGGTTCGAGGCAAGGCAACGAGAGTTCCTGCGGACGCTCATTACCCCGGAGGTGATCGAGGAGCATCGGATCTCTCCGCAGGGGCAGCACAGCGAGCCGTTGGACCGGCTTTTGATCTATTTCAATCGGCGACCACTGGCTGAGCGGTACGCGCTCCTGTCCGTTGAGCCGTTCAAGTCCTACCGGATCGTCACTCTCGCGGGACGGCGGGGCGGCCTACCCAGGGCGCTGGATGAAAAGACATATCCGAGCCTGATGGAGGCGCAGCACGCGATCTTCCTGCGCAGCATCCAAGACCTGCTCGAGTCCTGATCCACGCCTTTGATGTAATGAACAGACGCCGGCAAAAGTTTGGAGTTGGTAGATGACAAAAAGCAGGCTCTTCGGCTACTCCGATAGGCTTTCGGTCAGACCGGGCGACCTCATCAAGTTCTATGTCGATGCCGAGGGCACAGAGCGGGTGAGCGCGCAGCTGGTGCGGCTGATCCATGGCGATCAGCATCCGTCCGGACCCGGCTTCGTCGAGGAAGAGATCGACTGCGATGCAAACAGCACATGGCGCGTCGGGAAGCAGTTTACGCAAGTCGGTTCATTCCTGAAGGTTGCCGACCCCGAACGGCGCCTGGCTCCGGCAGAGAGCTTCACTGCCTTCGCGTTTTTCTGTCCGACGAGGCCGCAAGCAGGCTGTCGCCAGTCCCTGATCGGCCGCTGGGACAACAAGGAAGCCAGCGGCTTCAGCCTCGGCATTTCAGCGGCCGGCCGGCTCGAATTCCTGATCGGACAGGGAGCCGGCGTCGAGCGCCTTGAGACCGGCGTGCCGCTGCAGGCCAACATGTGGTACTTCGTGGCCGCCGGCCTTGACGCCAAGTCGGGTCGCGCAACAATGTACCACGAAGGCGTCGTCAACCGTTACAACAGCCTGTTGAGCCGGGTGGCGCTGGTCGACTACCAGGGGCGCGCCTCTGCGACCTTCCAGTCTCGACCCCGGCATCTGGCCGCAACGCCATTCCTGATCGGCGGAGCTCAAGATTGGCAGGAGCAGCGCGGTCATTTCGTTTCGCAACTGTACTGCGGCAAGGTTGACCGGCCTGGCCTGTTCGATCGCGTGCTGACCGAGGGGGAGCTGGAGCGAATCAGAGCGGGGCAAACGCCACCGTCAAATGGCATGGTCGCTTATTGGGACACAGCGGCCGGCTACACCGATCAGGGCATTGGCGACCTGGTGACCGATGTCGGCCCCCATGCGCTTCATGCGGCGGGCTACAACCGGCCGGTACGGGGACAGACCGGGTGGAATTGGAGTGGCCGCAATGACTGCTTTCGGCTGGCTCCAAACGAATATGGCGGCATCGAGTTTCACGCGGATGCATTGACGGACTGCAACTGGAATATGACCAAGGCGGTCAAGCTCCCCGAGACCTTGCGAAGCGGAGCTTACGCCATTCGCCTTCAATCACGTCAAGGACGTGCGCTCGTAGAAGACTATATTCCGTTTTTTGTTCGCCCGAAGAGGCCGACCAGCCGCATCGCCTTCCTGTTTCCGACCGCAAGCTACATCGCCTATGCCAATGAGCGCCAGAGCCTGGAAGCGCCGATCACCCAGCCAGTCACGGGCATGCCCCCAGTGCTGTCCGATATCGATATCGAGCTTGGCCAGCGCGACGAGCTCGGGCTTTCAGCTTGCGACCACTGGGGCGACGGACAGGGTGTTTGCTACAGTTCGTATCATCGGCCCATCATCAACATGAGGCCGAAATATCGCTCGTCGAGCACGAACCTTGCGTGGCAATTCCCGGCCGATCTCTCCGTCATCGCCTGGCTCGAACACCAGGGCTATGAGTACGACGTGATGACCGACGAGGACCTGGAACGGGAAGGTGTCGCCGCGCTCGAGCCGTACACGTGCATCATTACCGGTACCCATCCTGAATATTACTCAGAGCGCATGCTCGATGCGACGGAGGACTATATCGCGGCGGGCGGCCGTTACGTCTACCTTGGTGGCAACGGCTTCCATTGGAGCGTCGCCTTCCGCCATGACGAGCCCTGGGTGATGGAATGTCGCAAGTTCGGCCCGGCCTGGAAGACCTGGGATGCACGCCCTGGCGAATACTACATGGCAACCAATGGCCAGAAGGGCGGCGCCTGGCGAGCTCAGGGCCGGCCGGCACAGAAGGTTGTCGGCGTCGGCTTCATCTCGGAAGGATACGGCAAAAGTCAGTTCTATCGCCGCATGCCGGACAGCTATCACCGCACGGTTTCCTGGCTCACAAAAGGTATCGATGGAGAGATCATCGGCGACTTTGGCCTAGCCTATGGGGGCGCCGCTGGCGTTGCCCTAGATCGCTGCGATCCGAGCCTCGGCACGCCGCCGCACGTCAAGCTCATCGCCTCCTCGGGCGGCCACACGGACAGCTATCTCGTGAACCCGGAAGTGATCCACTATGCTTTCGAGGGTCTGTCGGGTTCATACGATTACCGTGTCCGGGCCGACATGGCCTTCTTTACTGCACCCAACGATGGCGCTGTCTTCTCGGCGGGCTCTGTCGCGTTCGGCCAAGCACTTCCGGTGAACAACTTCGAGAACAACGTGTCGCGGCTTCTTGCGAACGTCGTGGATGCATTTGTAAAGTCCGGAGCTCTGCCCGGGGGATGGTGGATCAGCGAGGAGAAGCAATGGCGATAAAGGGCTGTCACTAGATAGCAAAACGCTTTAGACGTCATGTCCTGCAACGGCTGCGGGAGGCGTCGAATTGAGCAAAGGCAAGCAAGCAAGTCAGAAGCGCCAGGACAAGCCCAAGAAATCGCGTGCGGGGGAGCAGATTGCTCCGCCCACCGAGACGGCCGTCGCGAAGGCCCCCATCGACGAGAGAATGGGCGCTGCCATCAGACGTGCTCGACTAGAGCGGGGGCTGACGCTGAGTGATCTTGAATCGGCCGCAAACATTTCCGTCCCGATGTTGAGCCGGTTTGAGAATGGTCAGTCCACCGCCAGCCTTGTGATGCTTGAGCGGATCTGCGCGGCGTTGGGTACCGATCTGTCGATCCTATTTAGAGAAGTCGAGCAAACGACCGGCGAGGCCCAACTCATCAAGGCCGCGGACCAGATGGAGGTTGTCCGCTCAGGGACAAAGCACGGACACACCTATCGCCTCCTGTCCTATCACAAGGGCCCGCGCAAGATCTTCGAACCCTTCCTTATCAACATGGACAAGGAGAGCGAGAGCTATCCCCGTTTCCAGCATCCCGGCACAGAATTCATCTACATGCTGAGCGGCCGGATGGAGTACCGATTTGGCGACAGAACCTTTCTTGTCGAGCCGGGTGACGCATTCACCTTCTCTGGCGATGTTCTTCACGGTCCGGAAAAACTGCTGGATGACCGCATCGAGTTCATCACGATCATCATATATGCCGAGTAAATATTAGTTCTGCTGTGCTTCAGCTCACACGGTAGGCCTTAGATGGCCGCGGGGTCTCATGTCGAAGGGTGTCAAACAGTGCTCGTCTCCGCAACGGGGCGTTCGAACCGGACCATTCTTGGTCTCTCACGGAGCTAGCGACTTGAAGCCGGCGCCTACGCACGCTTTGCTTCTTCTCGATGGAACTCGCGTCGGATTGATCTGGCGATAGCGAGTGAAAAATGCACATACGAGCGCTCAGACGCTTGTCCAGGTCTCTCGCACCCGTAGTCCAAAGCCTATCAACGGCATCGGAAAATGAAGTTTGCGCCACCGGCTTGTCTGGATCCGCTCCAGCCACATTCTGGTTCGGGTCCAGCAGGCCGGTCAGGGCAAGATCGCTTATCAGCCCCGATGCAGCCGTCTCTGTGCTTCCAAACTGCTCATACGGGCCTTCGGGCAAACCGCTATGTTTCCAAGGAAACTTAGCGCCCGCGCCTCCCCAATAGGGGTTCTTTATCAGTGAAGCTGAAGAATCTCTCACACTTGCAGCCAGCACGGAGCAGTGTTGACTGCTACAGGGACTTCCTAACTGCTCCTTTATCTGACTCGCTTGAACTGGTAACGGCATCCTTGATAAATGCATTTAGGTAGGTGCCTACCGAAGAAGCCGCTGTGAGGCCTTCAAACAGGACCTTGGGCACAGCAAAGTAGTGGTATTCACTGCCATTGAGGAATTGCACGCCCAGGACATTCGCAAAGTCGTCGTATCCAACTGCACCGACGGTGCTGGATCTTACTTTCACGTAGTCCATTATTCTTCTCCAAATCTCTCATGCCAACGCCAGAATCGCTCTACAGAGCCGATCGAGCGTGGGAATCGTTGCGCCTTTCTCTCTCAGGATCGTCAGATGATCGCCAATATGAACGGTGTTCTTGACAAAGCTGCCGGACGGATTGCCCAAGCCCTTGGTGGCTGCCGAATAGGCACTGTCCCACAGCGCTGCTCCAGCTTCTTGCTTGAGGATTGAGCCAAGATTTTCGGGCCAGACCGCATAGCTGCTGGTCCACACCGGATTGCCTGGAAAAGGCGTGTTTATATCGCCGCCCAACAGCGTCAGAATTTTCAGGTTGTCGAGCTTGTGGAGATTTCGACGACCGGGGTTTTGCTCATTCCCATCGGCATCAAAGACGACGAAGGTCGGAATGCCGAGTTCCTTTGCTATGAGCAGTGGCTCTATGATTGAACTCTTTCCGTTCGCGGCCACGATGTTGCAGCCTGACTTGCGATAGTCATCCCAGAGATGTGAATATGTCATCCACGCGGTGATGTAAGCCGTGTCTTCCAGACCCTCGACCAACACCAGTTTCTGGGTGAAAAACATCTCGTTGATGTGAGGTTGCAGAGCTTGATGAAGCTGCGCGCGCTCCGCCTCAATCGGCGTCACCTTCTCTTCAGAGATCTCCGATAGCCTCTGGACGACCTTTTCGCAGGTTGTCCACCGTATGCTGGATTCCCTTTTTGTTTCGTCCCTTCGAACCAGACGAACATGTTCAAAATGTCGCCCTGATACAAAATGCGGACTATGGGTCGAAACTAGGATTTGCGCATTTCCCTGGCTTAGCTTCTTGAAAACAGAGGCCAGATGGCGTGCTTGCGGGGGATGTTGATAAAGCTCCGGCTCCTCGCATCCGAGGATTAGCCGAGGCTGCGCCGTTTCGCTTGTCGCGGCGAGCTCTTGAAGGAGAACCAGCAGATACGATCGCTGTAGACCGTGCCCAAATCTGGCGAGATCGCCTGAAAAGGCTCCCTCGCTCGCGAATAGCCGAGCTGTAGGGTCGGCTATCTGTATGGACTTGACCGGATCCTCGGTCCACTCCAGCCGCGCAACGGCCTCCGGATGTGCCCATTCACCAAGCTTGGCCGTCAGAGCTTGCGAGAGATCATCTAGCGCGGTTTGCTGCTTCTGGATGATTTTCTTGTAAGAGTCAGAGGGTAGAGTCTCTGAGAGAGGTGATCTCGGTATCAAAATTCACCTTTGATCGCACTGTCCGGGCCAGGAGCTTGCCAAGGGCAGTGTTGCGGCCTTCAACGTTTTCCTTCGTCGCGTCTTTAACTGCGGGAACGTAAACCCACTGGATATAGCGGGATAGACGATCGCCGCCCTTGCTGAAGCCGTAGAACTGATCTTCGCTATCGATCAGAACGCACCGCTCTGGATGGTCTTCTTCGTATGATCGAAGCGCTTGTCGATTGGCTTCCTTGCCCCCCTTCTTGGGAAGACCGAATTCGGGGTGAGTCTCTCGCACGCCCTCATAGATTCCTGCTAACTCACTCGCAGAGGCGCCGTCGTTGAATCTTCGGAAGAACTCACTGAACTCCTTCATTGCGCTTCGTTTGGCGAACTGGCGAACCGTTGCCTTGCGTGTGATTTCGCTGAATTCCGCAAGCGCTGATACAACCAAGATGCCTGACCGGTAGTATTCGGAGAAATCCGCCTGCGCCTCGGGTTCAAGATCGTGGAAGGTCAATGTAATCTCAACCGGCTGTTTAGTGTTGCCGTTGCGGAAATCTTCAGCGTCGAGCTCGATGAGATTTGTCGGAGCTTCCTCCGTCTGACGAAAAAAGATGTTCAGTGCGCAAAGAACAGTGGACTTTCCGGCGCCATTCGGTCCCACCAAAGCTGTGTAGTCATCCAGATCAACCACCATGTTTTTGAAGGACCGAAAATTCTTAATGGCAATAGACTTAATCTTCAAAATTAGCCCCCCATTCAAGACAATCAAAGCTAGCAGCAAAAACTAAAGGCCGGGCCTCCAAACGATAAGTGTTTGTGGACAAGTTCGGGTTGGTCCCAGGCTTCATCAGCGACAGTTAATCGCGCCGGCAGCTCTGGTGCCGCCGTGCGCTCTCAGCCTGTTCTCAAAGGGCGAGCCTACCTCTTTGCGGCGCTGCATTTCACCAAGTTCGTGGGCAACCGAGCTTAACGTGGCGCGCGTTCATTTGATTTGCGCAGATTTCACGCGCCCGCTGCGATTTGAGAGGAGCGTTTCCCTCCGGTTAGCGAGCCTGGCCTAGATTCGGCCGATCAGCGCGGATGCGAGCGCCCCCGAGTTCAGTGCGTCTGTAGCACTTGGTTGACGGAGATGATCTCCCATACAATGGCGGCATCGATTCGCAGCGTCCGGGGGCGCTGCCCACCTAGAGAGGACCGAAAATGCAGGATAGCGAGAAAAAGCCGGGGAGCGATCACGGCTCGAATTTCGTCGAAATCACGGTGGTCGTGAACGGTCAGCCGGTCGTGATCAGAGCCCTAGAGCAGCAGCCGCTGCACGTTATCCGTCAAAAGGCGCTGGAGGAAACCAAGAATCTGGCTCAACCGCCCGAGAACTGGGAAATTAAGAACGAAGGGGGCGAGCTGCTGGACCCGGACAAGAAGGTGGGCGAGTTTGGATTTGACATGCAAGTGACGCTTTTCCTGAGCCTTAAAGCCGGCGTGGCCGGTGTCTGACCTCCAGACTGTCGATCCCCAGGTGTCGCGCGTTAAGTTCGCACGGGAGCTTGCCAATTATCGCAGCATGGAAGCAGCCTATCGCAAGAGGGGGTGGTTTCTGCTTGATGCGGAGTTTCCGAAAATTTTGGTGGTCTTCGCGGCGACCAACCTGCGGCCATCTCCAATTGTCGCTGCGGTCGTGCTGGACTTCACCAACTACGATCTTCAACCCCCCTCCGTCACATTCGTAGACCCTTTTACGCGAGAACCGATCCCGGCCAAGTCCCTGTTGATTCAGATGCTTCGCCGCCCCGGCGGGCTGAGCCCACAGGCGTTCGCAATAATGGCGCAGCAGGGTACGGTCCAGGCATCGCAGATGATTCAGGCCGATAGTCTCGAGGATCAGCCGTTTATCTGCCTGCCCGGCGTGCGCGAATACCACGACAATCCGGCACATACAGGTGATTCATGGCTTCTGCATCGGAACTGTGGAGAAGGATCCTTGGCGTTCATTCTGGAAAAGATATGGGCCTACGGGGTGAACCCGCTCGCGCATTATCAGGTGCTGGCGCAGGCGCCCGCAATCAACATGGCTCTCTCGCTGGCGGCGATACCGGAATGATCAGAATCGCCGACGTGACGGCGCTATCCGTCCCGCGCAACTGCGTGGATGAGCTCCACACCCATTTGCGGAAGGTAGGACGCGATGGACACGAAGGTCTCGGCCTCTGGGTAGGGCGGCAGGCGGGCCATCACTTTCAGGTGTTCAAGACCCTTATTCCTGCCCAGCGCCACATCCGCACGGGCGACGGCGTCTGCGTCGTGACCGGCCCAGAAGAGCTGCATCGCATCAATGTCTGGCTCTACACGGAGAAGCTTGCGCTCATTGCCCAGATTCACAGTCATCCCGGCCAAGCGTATCATTCCAGCACTGACGACGAGTACGCGATCGCCACCACGGTAGGATGCCTGTCGCTCGTCGTGCCGAACTTCGCGCGGGCGCCGTTCGATCTTGGGAACATAGCGTCCTATCGGCTTGACGGGCGCGGAGTATGGCGCGCCCTGACCGCCGGCGAAGCCGCGCGGATGATTTCGATCGAGGATTGAACGATGGCCATGGCCAACTTCATGGACCGAGCGGCGTCTGCGGCGTCACGGGTACTGATCAACTTCAAAGTTTCGGCCTTCGAGGACAAGCTTGCTGCTCAGGTGATCGGCCTGACTTTCGACGGCGCAGCCGTGCAGTCGCCGGAAGGCAAGGCCAGCCTAGATATGATCATCAGGCTGTTGTCGCGTCTCTATCCGACGATTGCGCTGCGACCGCTAGATGCAATGGCGAAGGATCACGTTACCGCCCTGGAGGCTCTGGCGAAAGCCATCAATCCGGAGATTGAGCTTGCTAAGGCCAGGAAGGCCATCACAGTCGCCGTGGTTGTTGGAAGCAGCCCATCGCGCATTAGGTGTCCGACTTTCTTCGTCGGCTCTGACGCATGGAGGGCCAAACTTTCGAACCGCAGTCCGGTTGGCTCCGGGACTTCGATGAATCCGTTCGGTGCAGGAGCTGCTGCGTGCTTCGCTGCAGCCAATGTCTTTCGGTCCGTGTTTGCCGAACAGTTGCAGCGCGGCGCGGCCGATGAACTTATCGACCTATCGATGCTGACCTACGGCCACAGCGCGGGTGATTCTGGTCCGGGCTTGGAGGGAACGGATATCGGCGAGACCCACCTCGTCGGACTGGGCGCGATAGGGAATGGCGCCATTTGGGCCTTGGCTCGCGCGGTGGGTCTGAAGGGATCGCTTCGTCTGGTAGACCATGAGGAAGTCGATCTTTCGAATCTGCAGCGCTACGTGTTAGCCGGCCAATGTCATGTTGGGTCGCCAAAAGTGGACGTCGTACGCGCAGCGCTCGCGGACACCACGCTGGAAGTGTCGACGCATTTTGCCAAATGGGACTCCTATGTGAAGGAGCGCAACAATTGGACGTTCGAAAGGGTCGCTGTTGCACTTGACAACGCGCCGGACCGCATTGCCGTGCAAGGAGTGTTGCCGAAGTGGATTGTAAACGCCTGGACGCAGGAGACTGATCTCGGCGTGTCGCGCCACGGCTTCGATGACGGTCGCGCATGTTTGGCCTGCCTTTACTTGCCTTACGGAAAGATAAAGGACGAGGACGAGAGGATAGCTGAGGAGCTTAAGTTGCCGGAGGCCAAACAGGAGATCCGGGTGCTTCTACAAACGGACAGGCCGGTGGACGCGGGTTTCGTCGAGCGCGTTGCGAAAGCCTGCAACGTTCCTTTTGAATCCCTTCAGGAGTTCGTCGGCCAGCCCCTCCGATCCTTTCATCAGCGGGCAATCTGCGGCGGAATGGTTATGCGCCTGACGGACGGAGCGCAGCCTGTTAGAGCTGTCGTGCCCATGTCGTTTCAGTCGGCTTTAGCTGGCATAATGTTGGCGGCAGATCTCATAAAGCACGCTTCGGGGCTACTGAACACACCAACTACGAGCACCCGGATTAATCTGCTCCGTCCACTCGCGGAGTTTCTTCATGATCCGAAGGCGAAAGATGCATCGGGGCGCTGCATCTGCGCGGATCAAGACTTTTTGGCAGCGTACCGGCGGAAGTACGAGGTGTCGCGCGCAAACTGAGCCCAACTTTTTACGTCTCGATCGCATTGAGATGTGCAAGGATCTGGAAATTTGGCTAAGAGCCTCGGCTGGAAAGAAGTCTCAAAGCTGTTCGTGGCCGGCGCTCCGTCAACTGCGTCCCAATCAGTCTCGACAGGTATGGCCGCACGGTCGCGGGCAGGGATGTTGGGGAATCGTTCGCGCGCAACGGGCACGCGCTTGATTGGCCCATATTCGAAGGGCAGATATCACGATGCTAAGCGCGCTGGCTTGGCATACTGGAAAGGCAGCTACGTCGGCCGTATCTCTATCGGGTATGCATCCGCTCAAGTGGAAGGCCGTCGGCATGTTCGGACGATGCAAATGCTCATCCTCGATGCGATCCCAGCGAGGCGCCAAACCACAACGTTGACTGACCGCACTTGGGCAGGCCGCTCTGGCGCGGTTTGGGTGACTCACGCTACCCTGTCATTCCCAATCACCTCACTGCACAATGGGAACGAAATGGTTGCAGCCACCCCTGAATTGGCGACCTCCGGTTACGCGCTTGAAGCGGACGGCCGGCTCAAAGCGGGATTTGCAACCAGAACGGCGCCTGGGTCAGGTGCGGAAGAACTAAAGAAGCGTTTTCCCACGCTTCAGATCAGGATCTATGACGCGCAGACAAATGCGCGCGAGGAAATCTAGGTCCTCCGACCTAAGCCTTTGAGGAGTTCTTCCGCTTGCGCGCGTCCGGCTCCGCCGCATCGGACCCTCGTGAAACCGAGCCGAGTTGCGTCTCGGCATCCGGCTCCGATGCCTCGCGCAAGACCTGCGGAGCTCCTCGGAGGCACTCAGGAGAGGGGGCAGCCTTCATGACGCATGCCGGCGCCAATCACTGCCCCGTTCCCAAGGTACCCTCTTAAGTGGGAAGAGCGATCCGAAACTTGGCAAGCTTTTGTGCCAGTGAGGAACGCCGGTTCTCGCTTGTGCTGTCGCCACCCGGAATAAGCCAGGCTGGAAGTGATAGAGGCGGTCATCGAGCGACACGCCCAGGTGGATCGCGCCGACGCCGGGCTCGATGGATGAGCTGCGCCGGGCAATGGGGAACCCACGGCCGTCGACAGCGCGACCGGACCCAAGCTGATCGAGCAGAAAGACGGCGCCTCACAAGGCTCAAACGCTGCTAATCGTCACGATTGCAATGGTAAAAGTCCCTCGCCGACTGACTCGGGGGCAACATGGTTAAGGCATTTCGCAATACGGTCATGGCACTTACTTTTGTAGGAATTGCCGGCTGCAACATGTTTTGGAATTTCATGAATGACTATATGGTCTGCGGCCTTGCGCTGGCGGCTTCAGTGACAGCCGGCTTTTGCGTTGAGCGCATCTTCATTGAGCGGTCCCGTCGGGAGATGATCCGCCTCCACGGCGCGGACTGGCATTCGGCGGAGAACCGACAGCTCGACGCATGAACGTCACCCGTCGCCCGCTCGTCATTTTCATCATCCGATTGTTCGCATTCGACCCGAGGGCCTTGGCCAGATGATCAAACCGGTCCATCCATTCCGGTTCGCTCGCATCGAGCGTCTCCGAGAGCTGCTTGAACGAGACTACGGAATGGCAGTTAATCCGAATGCGGGCGTGAGCACCACGAAGCTGGTGAGACCCCGATCCGCAGCTGCTCGATGCAGGTTTGGTACTCAGTCGTGATCTAGGAGGGTGCGAGCTGGGTCCTTCGTTGAGAGCCGGCGAACGCTACGGCACGCAACCGGTCGATACGCCGAGTAGCATCACGATCTGGATGGGCGACGACCATAAGCTGACTCGACGTAGGGGGTGATTGGACGCGCCCGTGCATCCGCCACCCAGCATCGGGCCAAGAGCGGACTTTTGGATTCCATACGCAACAGAATGTTGCGGTTGAATCGAGGTGGATTCGTATGCCGGCTGGCAAGCCTCACGTCGCGCCCCACGACGCTCCAGAGCATCTTCGCCTATCCGCCGCTGGCGCACCGTATCAGCTCACGTTTTGAATTCAACGCTGGTTCGGCCAGGCGTGAGTTTGTGCGTGCGTTCGAGGCCTATCGGTCGCGAAACCTTCACGTCCTTGTCAGCTACAGTGACACGATTCATTCCGATCGCAGATCTCGCGGGACTCAACGAGAAAGTCCTCGCGGAGGTTACGGTTTTATCTGAGCGCATTCGACATCATTCCCAAGGAGCGAGTTTGGGCGTTTGGGCTAGTCAGGGCAAGTGCTTGAATTTGTGCTCGTTGCGCCTCCGTAGAGTTTCACTGGATTATCCGGTCTCAGAACCTCATTTGCTCATGCGAGGTCATCCTGGCCAAATGAGCCGCTTCTCGTAAAAGATCACTGCATATCCGTGCAACATCCCTTCCCTGCGGCGAACATAGCCAGCGCTCTCATAAAGTCTTTGGGCCCCTACTTGGATCGTTGTTGTATCGAGCATTATCCACTTGAAACCGAGAGCAACAGCTCGCGACTCCAATTCACGAAGAACCCTCCTTCCAAACCCTCGTCGCTGAAAGACGGGGTCGACCCGCATACGTTTTAGTTCTGCGACATCATCATCAAAAGGTTTCAGCCCACCCATGGCAGCGAATCGGGGACCAATATGCGCAACTACGAAGTCTCCGCCCGAGGCGATGTATACTTCCCCGATATTGCGTAAATCATCCTCCCAAGCCCCTTCCGGGCCACACACACCAACATCCTGCGATGCGCTTCTGTGCAGATGCCATACATCATCGCTATCTCCGGACTCGAACCGACGAACGATCAGTTCGTCTTGAGACATCGACTATTACCTCTCGACCGGTGGCGGACGCCTGCGCCTCTGGCATCGTTGTCTGTTTTTAGCCACGCAGAGACCACCGTCGGCTTACCGGCGCGCCTCTGTCAACAGCCGCTGAGAAAGGACAGCCTCAACACTTTCCGATACCTCAACTCCGACAACTGGACGACCCGGCTCAACCGTATATTTTAAGGCCGTACTACGGTGCATCCGGGTAAACCGATCCAGTGCACAAACACAGGACGTGCGCAGCGTTCCGATTTCGCCGCCGTGATGCTCCACGACTGGCGAAATGGTCGCAACCCTGGGAAAGTCCGCTTTCCCCTTTAGCCAACCTGGCTTGAGCGGTGCACTCCCTTTGCCTGACGACAGCCAGCGGAATACCTCGCGAATGCATCTCTGCGGATAATATTCGGACAGCCGATACAGATCCCTATAAAATTGCGGTTTCTGGTCGAAGAGTTCTTCACCGACCAGTAGCACCGAGACCGCCACGATACGGGCCGAGAAGCGGCCGCTTGGACCAAGCGTATTCTTGTAAGGATTCTTTCCGTAAAACACACGAAATTGGCCAAATAAGTCCGGCGACATATGTTCAGAAAAGCGCGTCAGAACATTGTTTGCTGACTCAAGGCGCTCCAGGCATAGCGCAAGACATTGCCCCGCATCCACGTCGGCCACATCACGCAACTTAAGCAGAGCGTCCATTGCTGACTGCAATTCGCTCTCGATGATCTGATGGCCCAGGCAAAAATCTCGCTCCTCGACCCCGGCCGCGCCGAGGCAGTATACGCGTGGATCGTTCTGCAACGGATTCGTAAGGATCATATCTTCATAGGAGAGGACCTCAATGCCAGGCTGCCGTTGACAACTTGAGCGCGCAAGGCGGCTCAGTACCTCTCCCACCGTCAGCTCGGCGTCCACGGGATGAAGGCCGGCAAACGCAGACATCTGATAAGCACAATTTACGAGATATTGGATGTCTGTCTTAGCGATCTCGAAGTCCGACTGCGGCAGACTTAGCAACTGCGCTTCATAGTCCGTCTCCGCAATCATCGCGTTGATGCTACGCCCAAGAGCCTTAACCGCTTCATCTGGTCGTTCACTGCATTTGATCTCCGCAATGCAGTGCGGCAGTTGATCGGCGACAAAATTGCTGACCAGCCCAAGCGGGCGTTCTCGCTGCCGGCGATCAATGCTATCGGTCAGATGCGAAAATATGTCCTCCGCCTGGCAGGGCGACCCTTGCGGGGTGGAAACGGAAAAAGGAGCGACCATAAATGAGCGCGCCCGCGACTTCATCGAAACGCAACTTGCATTTCGGCACTTGACCCGTATCGTGCGGCCGGTGAGTAATCGTGTTTTTCGAGCAGATCAGTTCGTTTGTCTATTATCTTACTGTCGTTGTACGCGACCCGCTCGAGTATATTGTTCGAGAAAAATAGCAGCGATACGGCGCCCGAATTGATAGTGCCGGCGGCAGTTAGCGAAAGCAGGCCGTTTGAAATGCAGATGAGTCCTGCCTCATTCAAGAGTTCAAGCTCGCGGCCAAAGCATTTCTCGATGGACACCCCAAACTCCCGCTCGAAGCGGGAGAGCAACACCCCACTGCTTCGCAGGGCAAACATTACCGTTCTGCGCATGAGATCATCTTGCGACAGGACAACCCCCTTCCACACAGGCTTCTCGCCCGCCTCAACCCTATACAGGTAGCGATCTAAATCTGCCTCGTTATAGAACTGGCACTGGCTCATGTAACCAAATCCGGCAACCCCAAACGGGACCAGATTATTGTCGTTCCAGGAATCGTATTTGCGGCTCTGTTGAACCGAGTGTGGCTGCGACTGCTTACTCCAATAGAAAATCGGCCCATGGCGATAGCCGAGTTTCGTGAGAATGTGCTCGGCCATAAAATGCATGATAATGCGCTCCTTAGCCCCGGCAAATTGATATCGTCCTCGAGCCAAATGGCGGGCTACGGGGTCTGTAGATTTAAACATCAATGGGAATACATTGAACTTCTCTATTCCCATATCCAGTAAGCCGATAAGTGAGTCGTACCAGCTCCGGAGCGTTTGCTGCGGCAACCCATACATGAGGTCAAGCGACAGATTCTCAACGCCCATCTCATTCAGTAACTTTACGAGTTGTACTACCTCGTCCACGTGGTGCCCGCGGTTCAATATGCGTAAAATGCTCGGATCTAGACTCTGAACGCCCAATACGAAGCGGTTTACGCCGGCTCTAAGCAGTGTGGAGATGCGATCTGCAGCGTCCACTTGCTTTGCAAGAGAGGGATGCAATTCGAAACTCACCTCCGACTTAGACAAATCAAAGCGCCGGCTAATCATACCAAATAGCGTTTCGAGTTGACGGTTGGTCAAGAACGAGGGAGTGCCGCCTCCAAAAAAAGCAGTCTCAACAGCTCTGCCGGCCAGCGCCGCGTCCGACCAACTCATCTCTTTATCTAAAGCCGCCAGATAGCGCTCCACTCGCCCGGAAGATGGATTGATTTCCTTGGCGAAGTGGCAAAAGGTACAATACTGATCACAGAAGGGGATGTGAAAATAGAGATCAATTGACGACGTAACCTGAAGCAACAACTTTTCGGCATTCAGGTCTCCCATTGCCTTGAGAGGCGGATATGTGCCGACAAGATAATCGTTGTGCGTGTCAAGGTGCAAATTCCGTGACCTCAACATGTCAAGGTTAATGTCGTACGAGCGGTCGATCGCGAATTCCAAGGCCTCGGAATAGGTCGGCGCGCGCATTTTTTAAACTCCTCTAGCTTTCGTGTGAAGGCAAGGCGCGATGGCAGCTTCGTTCCTCGTGTCACATCGCGCTCTTCAGCTCGGGCTCGATACCGAAGTCGTGCATTTCGATCAAAGGCGCGGATTTGTCGGCTCCCACTCGAGGCAACCACCGTAGACCAGAACGAGTGTCGCCATCCGCTCGGGGACACGCAGGATGATTATGGTTCGGCGAGGAAGACAGATGCCGTGGCCGAGGCCGAATGTCCTTCGGGCGTTGCGAAACGGCACCGAGGAAGACTTCAGGCGCCGAGGAGTGCGAATACTGCTCGAGAAAATGGTGCTCCACCTCCGAGTGTGACCAGCGCCGAGTCGGGCGCCGAGCTCGATCTGCTCCAGCGTGCCATTAAACAACTTCTGTCCGTTCCCCTCTTCGAAAGGAGGCGGCCATTGCTCGAGACCGAGCTTGATTTGGTTTCCTCCCGGTCCGACGCCGACATTCGCATGCCGCTGCATGCATTCGCCACAGAGCCGCCCAAACGTGTCACGCTGGTTTGGATTTGCTCGGGAGTAAGCGCGCTGAATGCTAGTCGCGTCTGGTGGTCTTGAGAGTTATCCAACGTGAAGAACGACAGCGGCACCCGCGAGGGACGCGGCAAAGCTTTAGGCAGGACCGCACTCAATAGCGCAGCGTCCATGGCGATTTGGATCAATCGAGCAAGTTTCATTTGAACTCCTGGGCCGGCGAATGCGAGGCCGTCAAGGTCGTGCGGATCCTTTACGGTGTCCTAGCAATCCACGTGCCACCAAAGAGATTTGCGAGCCGCCTCGCTTGAAGAGGGCAACACGATGTGCTTCGCGTCCACCGACGGAATACTCGCGCCTCAGTGTCTGGTCCCGGACATTAACGTCTTCAGCCGGACACGGCTGAACACGACAACGCGGAATGTTGAATGACGATGGCGGCCTCTCATGCCGAACTCGAACATCCGCTCCAACGGCGACCTTACGACCGAATCGCTCGTCTGATGGAGGCAGCGTCCCGGCACGTGATGGATATGCAAATGAACTCGTCGCTTTCTTGCGGTGGGGTGGCCACGGAGCGACTTCGATCTATTGGCGGCGCTCGGCGCGGACTTGCCAGGCGCGGTGCGCGTCGTTCCGAGCGACGAGGCTCGCCGCAGCGCGTCGGCGCGGCCGACTCTCCGGTCAAGGTGCCGTGGATCATTCTGCCCGGTTTCATCGATCTCCATGACCATCTCACCTGGAATATCCAGCCGCGATGGCTCACCGGCCGGAGTTTAACAACTGCTATGAATGGTAGGATTCCGCGGAATAGGATTGCTTGCTGAACAATCCGCACTGCCGGGCAATCCCAACTTTGGCCTGCGAAGCGCAGATGTACGCGGAGATCAAGGCGCTTGCCGGTGGGGCGACCTCGGTCCTCGGCGCTTGCTGAGCAGCGATAAGAGCTCTGCAAACCATCCGCGCGTGCGGGACTTGCCCGAAATCTGGATAGGGGTTCCGGCTTCTCGCAACAGCAACCGGTCTCCGACCGGCCGTGCGCCGGGAGCCTCCACCTGCACGCACCAAGCCCATTGGCACTTGCTGTGGAACGCGCCTCTGTGCAAGACAATTCGTCCCAGAAGGGCAGTAAGGGAACCGCACTGTGACAGCTTCTCTCGATGGCGAAATTCACGACGGCGGCCATCATATGCAGGTCCGCGTCTATTTCGAAGATACCGACTCCGGTCAGATTGTTTATCACGCAAATTTTTTGCGCTTCATGGAACGCGGTAGAACGAACTACTTGCGCCTGCTCGGAACCACTCAGCAAGCACTACTCAAAGAAGTCAAGAACGATGCGCCCGGCTTTGCCTTCGTTGTCCGCTCCATGACGATCGATTTTCTAAAACCGGCGGTCTTGGATGACCTGCTTGACGTCGTCACAGTCCCGCAAGAGGTGAGGGGAGCGTCGATTGCCTTGCTGCAGGAATGCAGGCGTGGAGACGATCTCCTAGTCACGGCGCGTGTACGCGTAGCGTTTATTTCAGCCGGAAAGGCGCAGCGCATCCCGAAGTCGCTGCGGCTCGCTATGGAAGGGCTTAGATAAATCTGCCGCCCCATTCAAGCTTTTGCCTTCCAGCGCCCAATGAAATCAAGTCATTAAGCTTCTGTTGCGACATAGGCAAACCAGTGTTCAGTATGGCGCTTTATCCTTGTCGAGGGGGATGTCCCGGGTTCTGTTGAATTTCTGAAAAGGTCGGCGTTGCCCACCTTGAGCCGGTAGGCTCGGGGTGCTGATTCCACAAAGGAGAGCAACGCCATGACGAGAGATATCACACCGGCTGGTTCGCCGGCGACTGGGGCTGTGGACGAAGCGTTTGCGGAAGTGCGAGCGAGCTTCGATCGGTTCTGCCTTGCGGCAGGGATCGAGGCGCTCGGCACGATGATGGAGGCGGATGTGACGGCGGCCTGCGGGCCGCGCCACGGTCGCGATGCGGCGCGGCGGGCGCACCGTTGGGGCCGAACGCGGGGACGGATCGGTTTCCACGGCGGCAAGATCGAGGTCGAGCGCCCGCGGATCCGGGGCGTGGACGGCCGCGAGGTCACGATCCCGAGCTGGGAAACGGCGGCGCAGGAGGACTGGCTCGGTCGCTGGGCGATGAACCTGATGCTGATCAATGTGTCGACGCGCCGGTTCGGCCGCGCTGTCCGGCTGCCCGAGGGTGACGTGCCGGCACCGCCCGGATCGGGGATTTCGAAGTCGGCGGCCTCGCGGAGGTTCGTCGCGCTGTCGGCGGCGCGGCTGGCCGACTTCATGGCTACCGATCTGTCCGCGCTCGACCTTCTGGTGGTCCAAATCGACGGGCTGCATCTCGGCGACGATCTCGTGCTGGTCGCCGCGATCGGGGTTGACGGCGAAGGCAACAAGCATCCGCTGGCGCTGGTGGAAGGGGCGACCGAGAATGCCGCAACGGTTCAGGCCCTGCTGGACAACCTGGTCTCGCGCGGGCTCGACCCGACGGTGCCAAG
>NZ_JADPKR010000052.1 GCF_023074055.1 Bradyrhizobium sp. 141 | reverse complement strand
CGGTCTCAACTGCTCAACGGAAACTATCAGCCGCAGCCGGTCAAACGGGTCGAAATCCCGAAACCGGACGGCGGGGTCAGGAAACTCGGCGTCCCCTGTGTCGTCGACCGCCTGATTCAACAAGCCGTGCTGCAAGTTCTCCAAGAGCGATGGGATCCGACGTTTTCGGAGCACAGTTTCGGATTTCGGCCAGGGCGGTCCGCCCACAGGCTGTAGCCCAGGCACAGCGTTACGTCGCCGATGGCTACAACGTAGTGGTTGATCTCGATTTGGAAAGATTTTTCGACCGAGTTAACCACGACATCCTGATGTCGCGCGTCGCCGCACGGATACCCGATAAACGCGTGCTCAAGCTTATCCGGGCATTCCTGAATGCCGGGGTATTGGAAGATGGTTTGGTCCGACCGGTGGACGAAGGGACCCCGCAAGGCGGTCCGCTCTCGCCCTTCCTCAGTAATATCGTGCTCGACGATCTCGACAAGGAATTGGCTCGACGTGGTCACCGGTTCTGCCGTTACGCGGATGACTGCAACATCTATGTTCGCAGCCTCCACGCCGGCGAAAGGGTGAGGGCCTCGATCGGCCGGTTCCTGACCGACAAGCTCCGCTTGAAAGTCAACGAGGCCAAAAGCGCGGTGGCGCGACCCGAGGAACGTAAATTTCTCGGATTCAGCATTGCGAATGACGGGAGCGAGCGACGCATTGCGCCGAAAGCCCTCGACAAGTTCAAAGACCGAATCCGGGAAATCACGTGCCGGACGCGAGGGGTCAGTTTGCAGCAGATGATCGCAGACCTCACGCCATACCTCATCGGATGGCGCGGGTACTTCGGCTTCTGCCAGACGCCGCGCGTGCTAACGAACCTGGAAGCCTGGATCCGCCGGAGACTGCGTTTGTATCTCTGGCGGCAATGGCGGAACGGGCATAACCGATTTAGGGAGCTTCGCCGCCTCGGCATCGCGAAGTTCGCCGCGTCGGTCGCTGCCGGTTCACCGACGGGACTCTGGCGCATGTCCGGACACCCGGCGGTTCAACACGCTCTACGAAATCACGTGTTCGACTCTCTTGGTCTCCCCCGAATCTTCATGCCTGTGCCGGCTTAACTCGATCGAACCGCCGTGGTACGGACCCGTATGCCCGGTGGTGTGGGAGGGGTGGCGTCGCGAGACGTCCCCCTATCCCGATCA
>NZ_JADPKR010000096.1 GCF_023074055.1 Bradyrhizobium sp. 141 | reverse complement strand
CTAGTCATCTGGAACGCAAGTTCGTCACATTAGTTGATAGCTCGAATCTCTGCAGAGGAGAGTGCGAGTGGCGAATGCAGGTGAGCGAGGCCGGCCGATCGCGCCGTTAGTGCTGAGTGCGCAGGAGCGGGCGTATTTGGAGAGGCAAGTTCGTCGCCATCGCGTAGCCCGGTCGCTATCTGAGCGATGCCGTGCGATCCTGCGGTGTGCGGATGGCTTGCCAAGCAAGTCCGTAGCTGCCGAACTCGGCCTTCACGAACATACCGTTGGTAAGTGGCGTCGCCGGTTTTTGAAGGATCGCTGTGATGGCCTGCTTGACGAAGCGCGACCTGGCCGCCCTCGCACCATCAACGACGATCAGGTTGCCGCCGTGATCGAGCGAACGCTGCGGACGACGCCAGCCGACGCGACGCACTGGTCGATCCGCTCGATGGCGGCGGAAACTGGGTTTTCCCACACCACGATCCGCCGAATGTGGTCGGCGTTCGGCTTGCAGCCGCACCGTAGCCAGACATTCAAGCTGTCGAGCGATCCGCTGTTCGTCGACAAGGTGCGCGATATCGTTGGCCTTTATCTATCCCCACCGAACCGTGCGCTCGTCCTCAGCATCGATGAGAAAAGCCAGATTCAGGCGCTCGATCGCGAGCAGCCGGTCTTGCCGATGATGCCTGGCCTGCCGGAACGGCGCACGCACAGTTATGTGCGGCACGGTACGACCTCGCTGTTTGCCGCGCTCGACGTCGCCTCGGGGTTCGTCATCGGCAAATGCTACAAGCGGCACAGGGCAGTCGAATTCTTGAAGTTTTTAAAAGAGATCGATGCCCAGGTCCCTGAAGGCCTCGATGTCCATATCGTCATGGACAACTACGCCACCCACAAGACACCCAGGATCAAAGCGTGGCTCGCTCGCCGGCCGCACTATCATGTCCACTTCACACCAACTTCCGCGTCATGGATCAATCAGATCGAGCGTTGGTTCGCTGAACTCACCAGAAAGCAGATCCAGCGAGGTGTTCACACCTCCGTCAGGCAGCTCGAGACCGACATCCGTACCTTCATCGACCTGCACAACAGAAACCCGAAGCCCTTCAAATGGACCAAGTCAGCCGATCAGATTTTGGCTTCCGTCAAACGCTTCTGCCACAAAGCTCAACAGACTTTATGTGGCGAACTTTAGATTCACGTGACTAG
>NZ_JADPKR010000039.1 GCF_023074055.1 Bradyrhizobium sp. 141 | reverse complement strand
ACTGTTCACCGCCGCCGCCACCTCCGCCGCCCGCCGCTCCGAAGCAGCCTTCGCCGCCGCCGGATGCGGCCCCGCAGCCGGCGGCGGCGAAGGCTGCTTCGGAGCGGCGGGCGGCGGAGGGGGCGGCGGCGGTGCCGGACGGGCCGCAGGTGGCGGCGGAGGCGGCGCCGCTGGGCGCGGCGGTGCGGCTGCGGGCGGAGGCGCGGCGGGCGGATGGGGCGGTGCAGCCGCGGGCGGCGGTGCGGCCGGGCGCGCGGGCGCAGCAGGCGGCGCGGCCGCTGGCCCCTTCGGCGGCTGCTTCGGTTTTCCGTCAGGGCCCGTCTCTTGAGGCTGGGCCTGCGCGACCACGAGCGGCGGCGCACTTTGCGCTTGCGATGCGGAGCTTGCGAATTGCATCGCGGTCAGAGCCGTCGTCGCAAGCAGCACGAAACGAAGATTGGTCATGGTGGTGAACTTCCCCGGAAGGTTCTTTGACGAAGTGTTGGGATGAACAGCTACGCGTTAGGCCGGATTGTGGCGGGCGAAGCGGTCGCGGCCCGATTTATTTCTGCACGGAAATCACGCCACTACAGGGACGTTCATTGCGCATTCAGACGCTGGTTGCAATTGCCTCACATGTGATGAGCGTCTCATGCGCAATCCCGCGGCGAATTTGCATCCGTCGCAGGACTTGGTGTGCGTGGTCCGTTCGGCCCGCGTGGTGGAATCTCTTCAGGCACACGGCCCGGTAATTCGTCGGGCCGTGGTGGCGAGCCGGGCTCGCGCACCGGCGGCGTGATTTCAGGCTGCGGATTGCCTGGCGGAATTCCGGGCGGCGGCTCGACGGGAGTGCCGGGCGTCGATGGCGGAATCTCGGGCGGTTCGATCGGCATCGGCATCATCGAGATAGTTGTCCGGAGGACAACAACGATAATGCCGCGCCAATGTTCCGCATCGCATCGCGCCGGCCTGCCTTATTCCGGCGTATGGCAGACGGCCTCGATGTTGTGGCCGTCGGGATCGAGCACGAAGGCGCCGTAGTAGTTCGGATGGTAATGCGGGCGGATGCCGGGCGGACCGTTGTCGCGGCCGCCGGCCGCGATCGCCGCCTTGTAGAAGGCATCCACCGTGGCGCGGTCCTTGGCCGCGATCGCGATGTGCACCGGCTTGTTCATCGCGCCTTCGCCGCCGATCCAGAAATCCGGCTTGCCGTCGGCGCCGAAACCCGCGGCTGCAGCATGACCGGTCTGCTCCGCCGTGACTTCCATGATCAGACCGTAGCCGAGCGGCGCCAGCGCAGTGGTGTAGAACGCTTTGGCGCGCTCATAGTCGGAGACGGAAAAACCCAAATGATCGATCATCGCTGGCCTCCATTGTTCGTTCTCGTCAGCGTGACAGGAACGTATTGCTCCGCGTCTTGCGCGCGATCGTAAAGCCGCGTGCGACCATGTCAGCGATACAATCCTGCTGCCATTCGTTTTGTGACAGGTGCTCGATCACCACCGCGCGCGGCCACAGCGATGGCGGCGCGTCGCGGAAAAAGCCGATCAGCACGCGGTCCTCAAAACCTTCGACGTCGATCTTGAGCGAATCGATTTGGCCGACGCCGGCCTCGTCGAGAATGCGTGTCAGGCGAAGCGACGGCACCTTGATCGCGTCAGCGCTGGCCGTGCCGGTGACGACGTGGGTGGCACCGAGATTGCCGCCGCCGCTCTCGATCATCAGCTCGCCGTCGCTGTCGCCGGCTGCCGCCTGCACCAGGCGCACCTGCGCCGCTTTCGATGCGGCTTGATTGAAGGAGAGCCGGGCAAACGTCATCGGGTGCGGCTCGATCGCGACCACCTTGCCCGTGGCGCCGACCTGTTGCGCCATCACCAGCGCAAATGTGCCGACATTGGCGCCGACGTCGACGAACACGCCACCCATCGGGGTGTGCTGGCGCAGGAAGTCGAGCTCGTCGAGATTGTAATCGGGATTGAACAGCGCGCCGCGCTCGGTCGCGCTGCCTTGGTGATAGAAGCGGAACGAGGCGCCCTGATATTGCACGTCGAGCGGACCGCTGCGCAGCAGGTTGACCAGCCGCGACATCCACGGACGGAATGCGCCGCGCTTCAGCCCCGACCGTGTTGCAAGGCGGATCACCGCAGCCTGCGCCGCATTGGGCGCAAACGCGCCGAACGGCGCGGACGAAGGGGTGTTGTCGGTCGTCAAGCAGGCGATCCTCGTTGCAAGCGGCGCATGCATAGCCGGTTTTGATGAGGACTCCAACGTTGTGGGAAAAGAATGTAGCCCGGATTGCGCTGCGCTCCATCCGGGCTACGCGCCTCACGCCGCCTTCTTCGCCGCCTTCCGCTGGCGCAGGAATCGCCCGAGCAGCTTGCGCCTGCCCTTGCGTGGGATCAGGTCGATGTCGCTGACGAGCTTGGCGCCGCCCTTGCGGCGCTCCAGCACGATCTTGCGGCTGTGGAAGGCCTCCAATTCGGCACGATGCGCCACACTGACGATGGTCGCCTTCGGCAGCTCGCCGGTGACCATCTTCATCATCTTGTCCTGGCTCTTTTCGTCGAGCGCCGAGGTTGCCTCGTCGAGCACGACGATGTCGGGGCTGTGCAGCAGCAGCCGCGCGAAGGCGAGGCGTTGCTTCTCGCCGCCTGATAGCGTCTGGTCCCAGGGGGCCTCCTCCTCGATCTTCTCCTTGAGATGATCGAGGCCGACCTTGTGCAAGGCTTCGCCGATTTCGTCCACGGTCCAGTGGTCGGCGGCGCCGGGATAGGCGACCGCGCGGCGCAGCGAGCCGGAGGGTACGTAGGGCCGCTGCGGCAGCATGAACAAGCGCCGGTCGGCATGAAAATTGACGCTGCCGCCGCCCCAGGGCCACAGGCCTGCGATGGCGCGCACCAGCGTGCTCTTGCCGGTGCCGGATTCACCGGCAACCAGCAGCCGTTCGCCTGGCACGATCACCACTTCGGTCTCGCCGACCACGGCGGTGCCGTCGTCGAGCGTGACCGAGAGATCCTTCATCTCCAGCATGGCGTCATTGCTGGTCTCGCCGCGCTTGATGCGGCCGAGACCGTCGCCCTGCTCGGCGCGCTCGAGGCCGTCGAGCGACATCATCAGCGAGGCGGTGCGGCGCGCGCAGGCGTTCCAGTCGGCGAGCCGCGGATAATTGTCCACCAGCCAGCCGAACGCGCTCTGCACGATGGTGAAGGCGGAGGCCGCCTGCATCACCTGCCCGAGCGTCATGCTGCCGTCGAGGAATTTTGGCGCGCAGAGCAGCAGCGGCACCACCGGCGCCACGAGGCTCGATCCCTGCGACACCAGCGTGGTGCGCATATGCTGGCCGGCGAGCCGCGCCCATTGCCGCAGCACGCTGGTGAAGTTGCGGTCGATGCCGCCGCGCTCTTCCTCCTCGCCGCCGAGCAGCGCGATGCTCTCGCCGTTCTCGCGCACGCGGGTCAGCGTGTAGCGGAAATCGGCCTCGGCCTGGTTCTTGTCCTCGGACACCTGCACGAAGCGCCGGCCGATCACCAGGATGGAGCCCGAGGCGATCGCGGCATAGAGCATCGCGGCGATCACGAGGAAGCCGGGAATGGTGATGCTGGAGCCGCCGAGCGTCACGGTCAGTGCGCCGCCGATGGTCCAGAGCACGACGATGAAGGTCGCAGCCGACAGCAGCGCGGCCGTCACGCCGGCGACGAAATCGACAGGAGAGTCGGTTGCGACGCGCAAATCCTCGGCGATGCGGTATTCGGGATTCTGATGATCGCCGCCGACGAGGTTGAGCTGATAGTAGCGTCCGTTGGCGAGCCACCGCGTCAGCACGCTCGCCGTGAGCCAGGCGCGCCAGCGCCGCTGGATGCCCATGCGCGCGAACACCTGCGCCACGGCGAGCACGATGCTGCCGATCGCGAGCGGGAAAAACATTGCGGTGAGATGGAAGACGCTCGCCGCGTCGCGCTTCTCGATGGCGTCGAAGATCGCGCGATTCCAGACATTGATGCCGTATTGGAAGCCGACGGTCAGGACGATCAGCACGCCGAGGCCGATTGAGAGCGGCCAGGCGAGGCGGTCGCCCTTGCGACCCCAGAAGCCGCGTGCGCTGATCCAGAAGCGTGTCAGCAGATAATCCTTGCGGACCTGCTCGGCCTCCTCGGGTGACAGTTCGGGATCGGGCTCCAGCAGCTCCGGGGGCGGCGCTGCCACGTCATCGCCGTTCTCGCCTTCGATCTCGACAATGGGCGGCTTCTTGTCCTGTTCGCGTTTTGCGGCCCGCTTGTGCATGAGCGAACAACGCAAAGGAAATCAAACGGTTCCCTTCGGTTCCGATCGCCGGATCACTCGGCGGCGCCGTCCCGGACGCGCCGGATCCGGGCCGCCCGATGCAGAACGCGCGACAATTCCTCGATCGAATACGGCTTTTGCACGAGATCGAAGCCGGCCACGCCATCTTGTGACAGCGCCTGGCTGTAGCCCGTGGTCAGCACGATCGGCACGTCGATGCCTCGGTCGCGGATGACCTGCGCCAGATCGAGCCCGGTCATCCCGGGCATGACGACGTCCGAGAACACAACGTCGAAGCGATCGGCGTCCACGACGAGCTCGGCGAGCGCGTCGGTGGCGTTGTCGACCAGCGTGATACTGTAGCCGAGCTCGGTGAGACCGTCGGCGGCGAAATTGGCGAGCTCGATATTGTCCTCGACCACCAGCACCGACATGCCGCTGCCGGCCACCGCCGGCGCCGTGTTGGGCGCCTGCCGCTGCGGCAGCAGGTCCGGCGCCATGCGCGGCAGATAGAGCGAGAAGGTGCTGCCGTGTCCCACTTCGCTCGTGACCGTCACCTCGCCGCCGGATTGCCGTGCGAAGCCGAACACCTGGGACAGGCCCAGGCCGGTGCCGTGGCCGACCTGCTTGGTGGTGAAGAACGGCTCGAAGATGCGTCCGAGCCGGGCGGCGGGAATGCCGATGCCGGTGTCGCTGACGGTCACGCTGACGAAACCATGGTGTCCCGGGATCTGGCTGCCCGATGCGCCGGCCAGCGTGTCCGGAACGGTCGTCGCGGGTTCGACCTTGAAGGTGATCCTGCCCTTGCCCTGCATGGCATCGCGCGCGTTGGTGGCCATGTTGATCAGCGCCGTCTCGAACTGGCCGGCATCGGCACGGACGAGGCAGGGCTCCGCGGGCAGGCGCATGGCGATCTCGATGGCCGGCCCCAGCAGCGGCGCGAGCATGTCGTGTAGCGCCTGCATCCGTTCGCCGACGTCGAAAACCTCCGGCTTCAGGGTCTGGCGCCGGGCAAAGGCGAGCAGCTGCGAGGTCAGCTTGGCCGCGCGGGCCACGGCGTCCGCAATGGCCGTGATGTAGCGCTGGCGTCGCTCCTCCGTCAGTTGCGGCCGGTTCAACAGGTCGACCGAGGCGCGGATCACCGTCAGCAAATTGTTGAAATCGTGCGCGACGCCGCCGGTAAGCTGTCCGAGCGCCTCCAGGCGCTGGCTATGCTTGAGGGCCTCCTCGGCCTCGCGCCGCTTTGCGGCTTCGGCCTGAAGGTGCTGGGTGCGCCGCAAGGCCAGCGCCAGCAACAGAAACAGAAGTGCGGTGGCGGGAATGCCGAACACCAGATGCTGGCCTATGGTGGCGAACCAGCGGGCGCGGATCGCCGAGGTCTCGAGCCCGGCGCTGACATAGATCGGGTATTCCGAGACGCGTCGATAGCCGATGCGACGCTCGATCCCGTCCGACGGCCAGGCGACGGTGATGAGGCCATGCTCGGGGCGCGCGGCGATTTCCCGGCCGACCGGCCCGGTCGGATCGAGCCGAAGGTCGCGGTCGAGCCGCGGGAAATGCGCAAGCAGCACGCCGTCACTGCGTCCCATCGCGAAGAAGCTGCCGGCATCCGAGCCGATGCGCGCATAGAAACTGTCGAAATATTCGGGGAGGACCGAGGCCTGGATCACCCCGATGAAGCTGCCGTCGTCGGAGTCGCGGCGGCGGCTCACCCCGAAAAAGCGCGCGCCCTGATAGGGCGGGCGGGGCGTCAGGGCCGTGCCGATGAACGTGCCGATGCTCTGGTCGATATGGGCATAGAAGTAATTGCGGTCCGCAAAACTCAGCTCCGGCGGCGGCGAGGCGAGGCTGTTGACCAGCGCTTTTCCGTCCGCGTCGAAGATCCAGGCTGATTTGAGCTGTGGCAGCGAATCGGTCAGTCGCTTCAGGCGGCGGTGCAGCGCCGGCTCGCGGGCGCGGATGGTGTCGTCGGGAAGGCCGCGGACCACCTCATTGAGCTCGGCAAGGCTGCGATCGATGGTCTCGAACACCTTGAGCGCGTGCTCATGCACGACGTCGAGCGTGCGCTCGATCTCCCGGTCGGCGATGTCGCGGGTCGATGTGTAGGAGATCGTTGCGGCGATGGCGAACAGAGCAATCGGCAGCGCCAGGGATGCCGCCATCATCCACTGCAACAGTCTCAGCGAGTTGCGTTGCGCCCTCTGCACAGTCGCTCCGTCCCTGACGGGAGCTTAACTGAATCAGGCGCGGGGAAGGAAGCAGCTTATGCTGGAACCGATGGTTGCGATCTGGAAATTTGCGCGTACAGCGGGTCGGGGAAAATTCTCCTCGAACTGGAAAATTCTACTCGAATTGACTGCGATCCCAGAATGTCCCGGCCGGTCTGGCCGGGACGCAAAGCATGACTTCGTCTCAGATCTGCCGTTCGACCATCTTGAGCTTGAGCTCGGCGATGGCTTCCGCGGGGTTCAGTCCCTTCGGGCAGGCCTTGGCGCAGTTCATGATGGTGTGGCAGCGGTACAGCCGGAACGGGTCCTCGAGATTGTCGAGCCGCTCGCCGGTCGCTTCATCCCGCGAATCGGACACCCAACGGTTGGCCTGGAGCAGGGCGGCGGGGCCGAGATAGCGGTCGCTGTTCCACCAATAGCTCGGGCAGGAGGTCGAGCAGCAGGCGCACAGGATGCACTCGTAGAGGCCGTCGAGCTTCTCGCGGTCCTCGTGGGTCTGGCGCCATTCCTTTTGCGGCGTCGGCGAGGTCGTCTTCAGCCACGGCTCGACGGACGCATATTGCGCGTAGAAGTTGGTGAGATCAGGAACGAGGTCCTTCACCACCGGCTGGTGCGGCAGCGGATTGATCTTGACCGCGCCGTCCTTGACGTCGTGCATCGAGCGGGTGCAGGCGAGCGTATTCTGGCCGTCGATGTTCATCGCGCAGGAGCCGCAGACGCCTTCGCGGCAGGAGCGGCGGAAGGTCAGCGACGGGTCGATGTGGTTCTTGATCCAGATCAGGCCGTCCAGCACCATCGGACCACAATCGTTGGTGTCGACGTAATAGGTGTCGACACTCGGATTCTTGCCGTCGTCCGGATTCCAGCGATAGACGCGAAACTCGCGAACCTCGGCCGCGCCCGCGGGCTTCGGCCAGGTCTTGCCGCCGGAAATCTTGGAGTTCTTCGGAAGTGCGAATTCAACCATTTCGATAGGGCCTTCGCTGTTCGATCAATACACGCGCGCTTTGGGCGGGATGTACTGCACGTCGTTGGTCATGGTGTAGTCGTGAACCGGGCGGTACTCGATCTTGACCTTGCCGGCGTCGTCCAGCCAGGCCAGCGTGTGCTTCATCCAGTTCTTGTCGTCACGCTCGGAGAAGTCCTCGCGCGCATGGGCGCCGCGGCTCTCGGTGCGGTTGGCGGCCGAGTTCATCGTCACCACCGCCTGCGAGATCAGATTGTCGAATTCCAGCGTCTCGACGAGATCGGAATTCCACACCAGCGAGCGGTCGGACACGGCGATGTCGGTGATGCCGCTGTGGACCTTCTCGATCAGGTTCTGGCCTTCGCTCAGGACTTCGCCGGTGCGGAACACCGCGCAATTGCTTTGCATCACGTGCTGCATGCCTTCGCGCAGTTTTGCGGTCGGCGTGCCGCCGGAGGCGTAGCGGTAATGGTCGAGGCGGCCGAGCGCGAGCTCGGACGAGTTCGCCGGCAGCTCGGGCTGCTTGGCGTTCGGCGTGAGCTTCTCGGCGAGGCGGAGCGCCGCGGCGCGGCCGAACACGACGAGGTCGATCAGCGAGTTGGAGCCGAGGCGGTTGGCGCCGTGCACGGAGACGCAGGCGGCTTCGCCGATCGCCATCAGGCCGGGGATGATCGCGTTGTCGTCGCCGTCCTTCTTGGTCAGGACTTCGCCGTGATAGTTCGTGGGGATGCCGCCCATGTTATAGTGCACGGTCGGCACGATCGGGATCGGCTCGCGCGTCACGTCGACATTGGCGAAGATTTTTGCGGATTCGGAGATGCCCGGCAGGCGCTCGGCCAGCACCGCGGGATCGAGATGATCGAGGTGCAGGAAGATGTGGTCCTTCTTCTTGCCGACGCCGCGTCCTTCGCGGATCTCGATGGTCATCGCGCGCGAGACGACGTCGCGCGAGGCGAGGTCCTTGGCCGACGGCGCATACCGCTCCATGAAGCGCTCGCCTTCGGCGTTGACGAGATAGCCGCCTTCGCCGCGCGCGCCTTCGGTGACGAGACAGCCCGAGCCGTAGATGCCGGTCGGGTGGAACTGCACGAACTCCATGTCCTGCATCGGCAGGCCGGCGCGCAGCACCATGCCGCCGCCGTCGCCGGTGCAGGTGTGCGCCGAGGTGCACGAGGCATAGGCGCGGCCGTAGCCGCCGGTCGCCAGGATCACGGTCTGGGCGCGGAAGCGGTGCAGCGTGCCGTCATCGAGCTTGAGCGCGATGACGCCGCGGCAGGTGCCCTGGTCGTCCATGATCAGGTCGATGGCGAAGAACTCGATGAAGAACTCGGCCGCGTGGCGCAGCGACTGGCCATACATCGTGTGCAGCATGGCGTGGCCGGTGCGGTCGGCGGCGGCGCAGGTGCGCTGCGCCTGGCCCTTGCCGTAATCCATGGTCATGCCGCCGAACGGGCGCTGGTAGATCTTGCCGTCCTCGGTGCGCGAGAACGGCACGCCCCAATGCTCGAGCTCGTAGACCGCCTCGGGCGCGTTGCGCACCATGTATTCGATCGCGTCCTGGTCGCCGAGCCAGTCCGACCCCTTCACGGTGTCGTACATGTGCCAGCGCCAGTCGTCCTTGTGCATGTTGCCGAGCGAAGCGGAGATGCCGCCCTGCGCCGCGACCGTGTGCGAGCGGGTCGGAAACACTTTCGTGATGCAGGCGGTACGAAGACCCGCCTCGCCGCAGCCGACCACGGCGCGCAGGCCGGCGCCGCCGGCGCCGACGACGACGACGTCATAGGTGTGGTCTTCGATCGGGTAGGCCTTGCCGTTGGTGGCGGGAGCGCCGTTGCCCTTGCCATTCGTCTCGTTGGCCATGGGTTACACTCCGGATGAAAGTTTGAGGATCGCGTAGGTCGAGGCGAGTGCCACGGCGATCGAGAAGAAGTTGTTGAGCATGACCGCGGTGAGCTTCAGCTTCTCGTTATGGACGTAGTCCTCGATCACGACCTGCATGCCGATCTTCATGTGCCAGGCGCTGGCGAAGATGAAGAGGAGCAGGATCACCGCGACGGGAATGGAGCTCAGGGTCTGCGCAGCGTAGACTTGGTTGCGACCGAGCAGCATCATGATGATCACCAGCCCCGGGATCATCAGCAGCGTCATGGCGACGCCGGTGATGCGCTGGCGCCAGAAATCGGACGTGCCGGAATGCGCCGCGCCGAGATTGCGGACGCGGCCGAGCGGGGTGCGCATGCTGCGCTTGGGCGTATCGGTCCCGCTCATCGTCCGCCTCCGATCGCATAGGCGATGATCCAGACCAGCACCGTCAACGCGATGCCGCCGATCAGCGCGCCCCAGGTCAGTGCTTCCCGCTCATTGGCCTTGAAGCCGTAGCCGAGATCCCAGATGAAATGCCGGATGCCGCTCAGCATATGGTGCATCAGCGCCCAGGTGTAGCCGAACACGATCAGCCGGCCGATGATGCTGCCGGCAAAGGCCTGGACGTGGGCATAGGCGGCCGGGCCGGAGGCCGCGGCAACCAGCCACCAGACCAGCAGCAGGGTTCCGACATAAAGGGCGATACCGGTGGCGCGATGGACGATGGACAGGGCCATCGTCAGCGTCCAGCGGTACACTTGCATGTGTGGCGAGAGCGGTCGTTCGATCCGTGCGGTCATGGGCTTTGATGTTGTATGGCGGCCCAGCAGGGGGCGCGCGGGGATCGGAAAGGTCGGCTCTATTTACGGAGTCGATTTCGCCGGCGCAATCACCAATTCGCCATAAACCGAACGCGGGTTCAGCTCTAGAGCCTTGATGAAACAAGGCCAATCAGGGGCTTGGTATACCAGAGCCTCGGTCCGCCAGCCAATAATTGAATATGTGTTCATCTCTTCGGGATCATCGAGGCACATTGAAATTACTATTGGAACGCCTCCAATCGAGCGCGCTCATACGTCGTTCGAGCCAGTGGGTTCATGACGTCGGAAACGGTCTGGGCCAACCCCAATGCCATAGCCAATTCCACCATGCGCACCGATTTTCCGTGTGGCGGCGGATATGCGCAGCCTGCATCCCACCCAAGACGGTCGGCGCGGCGTGTCGACCCGGCAAGGCAGATCTCCTACAGCTGGACCTGCAGCCGAATCGGACCTTACGGAGGTGCTGCCGGGGCAGGCCGGGTGATTGCAGGTCTTGAAATCAAGGAGATCATCGAGCTCGCGCTGTTGCTGATCGCAACGGGCGCGCTTTCGGGATTTCTGGCCGGCGTGTTCGGCATCGGCGGCGGCGCGATTCTGGTGCCGGTGCTCTACGAATGTTTCCGCATCGTTGGCGTGCCCCTGGAGGTGCGGATGCCGCTCTGCATCGGCACCTCGCTTGCCATCATCATCCCGACCTCGCTTCGCTCGTTTCAGGCGCATTACCGGCGCGGCGCGGTCGACATGGCGATCCTCCGGCTATGGTGGCTGCCGATCGTCATTGGCGTCATCGCCGGCAGCGTGGTGGCACGCTACGCGCCGGAGCGGCTGTTCAAGATCGTCTTCGTCTGTGTCGCCTACGCCGCTGCGGCCCGGCTGATCTTCGCGCGCGAGACCTGGAAGCTCGGTGGCGACATGCCGAAGGGATTGTTGATGCGCGCCTACGGCTTCTGCGTCGGCATCCTCTCGACCTTGATGGGCATCGGCGGCGGCCTGTTCTCGAACCTGCTGATGACGTTCTACGGCCGCCCGATTCACCAGGCGGTCGCGACTTCGTCGGCGCTGGCGGTGCTGATCTCGATCCCCGGCGCGCTCGGCTACATCTATGCCGGCTGGCCGGCGGCGGCGACTTACCCGGCGGTCGCAGCGCTGCAAATCCCGTTCGCGCTCGGCTACGTCTCGCTGATCGGCGCCGTGCTGGTGATGCCGATGAGCCTCGTGACGGCGCCGCTGGGGGTGAAAGCCGCGCATGCGATGTCGAAGCGGACGCTGGAAATGGCGTTCGGGTGCTATCTGTTTATTGTCGGCAGCAGGTTCGTGATGAGTTTGGTGGGCGGGCAGTAGTCGCCGCAAGCTCCGTCATTGCGAGCGCAGCGAAGCAATCCAGGCTGCCTCCGCGGAAAGATTCTGGATTGCTTCGTCGCAAGGGCTCCTCGCAATGACGGCGAGAGAACGGGGCCCCTCACTTCTTCGCGTAAATATCCTTGTACATATCCCGCAGCACGTTCTTCTGCACCTTGCCCATGGTGTTGCGCGGCAGCTCGTCGACGACGAAGACCCGCTTGGGCATCTTGAATTTCGCGAGACGGCCGTCGAGCGCCTTCAGCACCGCGGTTTCGGTGACGTCCGCGCCCTTGTTGCAGACCAGGACGGCGGTGACGCCCTCGCCGAAATCGGCATGGGGCACGCCGATCACGGCGGATTCGATCACGCCTGGCATGGCGTCGATCTCGCTCTCGATCTCCTTGGGATAGACGTTGAAGCCGCCGGAGATGACGAGATCCTTGCCGCGGCCGAGGATGTGGACGTAGCCCTTGGCGTCGATCTTGCCGAGATCGCCGGTGATGAAGAAGCCGTCGTCGCGGAATTCGGCCTTGGTCTTCTCCGGCATGCGCCAGTAGCCCTTGAAGACGTTCGGCCCCTTCACCTCGATCATGCCGATGTCGTCGCGCGGCAGCTCTTTGCCCGTCTCGGGCTCGGTCACGCGCACGGCGACGCCGGGCAGCGGAAAGCCGACCGCACCGGGCACGCGCTCGCCGTCATAGGGGTTCGACGTGTTCATGTTGGTTTCGGTCATGCCGTAGCGCTCGAGCACCGCGTGCCCCGTGCGCGCCGACCATTCGCGGTGGGTCTCGGCCAGCAGCGGCGCCGAGCCCGAGATGAACAGCCGCATGTGTTTTGTGGTGTCGCGCGACAGTGCGGAATTTTGCAGAAGCCGCGTGTAGAAGGTCGGCACGCCCATCAGCACGGTGGCGCGCGCCATCAGCTTGATGATCAGGTCCGGATCGAGCTTCGGCAGGAAAATCATCGAGGCACGTGCGAACAACGTCACGTTGGTCGCAACGAACAGGCCATGCGTATGATAGATCGGCAGCGCGTGGATCAAGACGTCCTTGTCGGTGAAGCGCCAGTAGCCGACGAGCGAGAGCGAGTTCGACGCGAGATTGTCGTGGGTCAGCATCGCGCCCTTGGAACGGCCTGTGGTGCCGGACGTATAGAGGATCGCGGCGAGATCGTCGTTCGCCCGCGCCACGGTCGCGAACTCGCTGCTGGCCTTTTCGGCGGCGTCCGTCAGCGAGCCTTTGCCGTCAGGCCCAAGCGTCTCGACCTTGGCCTTTACCTTGGCAGCGATCGGGGCGAGCCCTTCCGCCTTCGAGGGATCGCAGACCACAAGCGACGGCTCGGCATCGCCGATGAAGTAATCGAGCTCGTTCAGCGTGTAGGCCGTGTTGAGCGGCAAATAGACCGCGCCGGCCCGCACCGTGGCGAGATACAACACGATGTTGGCGACCGACTTTTCGACCTGCACCGCGACCCGGTCGCCCGGCTTCACGCCGCGCGCGACCAGCACATTCGCCGTTTGCCCCGCCCGCGCGATCAAATCGCCATAGCTGATATGGGCGCCGTCATGCGCCTCGATCGCGACGCGTTTGGGATCGTCCAGGCCGTCGAACAGGCGGGAAAACAGGTTGGCGTTGGCAGCTGGGTTCATGCAAGATTTCCTCGACCGCAGGGGCTTGTACAACAAGGCTTGTTAGACAAGGCTGGTCAAAACCGAGGGCTGGATTAGCAAAAACCGCCCCGATGAAGCAACGGAGACAGTTTGCATGACCAAAAACGGGAAACGCGTGGCCTGGGTCACGGGCGGCGGCAGCGGGATCGGGGAGGCCGGCGCGGAGGCGCTTGCGGCCGACGGCTGGACGGTGGTGGTGTCCGGCCGGCGGAAGGATGCCCTGGATACCGTGGTTGCGAAGATCACCAAGGCCGGTGGGGCCGCCGAGGCCATTGCGCTGGATGTATCCAACGCCATCGCAGCCCAGAAGGCCGCCGATCAGATCGTCGCAAAGCACGGCCGTATCGACCTGCTGGTCAACAATGCCGGCATCAATGTCCCCAAGCGCAGCTGGAAGGACATGGAACTGGAAGGCTGGGACAAGTTGGTCCAGGTCAATCTCAACGGCGTGCTCTATTGCATGCGCGCGGTGCTGCCGACGATGCGCCAGCAGCAGGACGGCGCGATCATCAACGTCTCGTCCTGGGCCGGCCGCCACGTTTCGAAGATGCCGGGCCCGGCCTACACCACGACCAAGCATGCAGTGCTGGCGCTGACCCATTCCTTCAACATGGACGAATGCGTCAACGGCCTGCGCGCCTGCTGCCTGATGCCGGGCGAGGTGGCGACGCCGATCCTGAAGCTGCGCCCGGTGGTGCCGAGCGATGAGGAGCAGGCCAGGATGCTGCAATCCGAAGATTTGGGACGCACCATCGCGTTCATTGCGAGCATGCCGGCGCGCGTCTGCATCAACGAAGTGCTGATCAGCCCGACGCACAATCGCGGGTTTATTCAGACGCCGCACAACAGGGATTAGTGCGGGCACACTGCCGTAGGGTGGGCAAAGCGAAGCGTGCCCACCACGCATCCTCAATCACGGAAAGACGGTGGGCACGGCGCTTCGTGCCTTTGCCCACCCTACGACAGCGGAGTGTGTCGCGCGCGCTCGCCCGCATCACACGGACACGGCGCCCCATAGTTTCACGCATCACAAAGAATTTTTCCCCGAAACCGCACGGCGAACCCTCTCGTAGTTCGGTCCAACGACGGCACTGCTGCATCACCTTCAACTGTCGCAGCCGCCGTTGTTGCCCAACTCAACACCGGCCATCGCCGGTTACATTCAATCGGGAGACTCTCCATGTCGAAGCGCATTGCCTATCTTGCCGCCGCCGCCTTCAGCGCCCTGGCCATCACCGCGACCGTCGTCGCGCCCGTTCGCGCCGAGGAAAAGACCGTCATGGTCGGCGGCGCCGCGATGTTCCCGTCCAAGAACATCGTCCAGAACGCGGTCAATTCGAAGGACCACACCACGCTGGTCGCGGCGGTGAAGGCGGCGGGCCTGGTCCCGACGCTGGAAAGCAAGGGTCCGTTCACGGTGTTCGCGCCGACCAACGCCGCCTTCGGCAAGCTGCCGGCCGGCACCGTCGACAATCTGGTCAAGCCCGAGAACAAGGCTACGCTGACCAAGATCCTCACCTACCATGTCGTGCCCGGTAAGCTCGAAGCCTCCGACCTCACCGAGGGCAAGAAGCTGAAGACCGCCGAGGGCGAGGAACTGACGGTCAAGAAGATGGACGGCAAGACCTGGATCGTCGATGCCAAGGGCGGCACCTCGATGGTGACGATCTCCAACGTCAACCAGTCGAACGGCGTCATCCACGTGATCGACACCGTGCTGATGCCGGCGACGTAACACCACGCGATCCTGTTTCATCCCGACAGGATGCTTCGAGACGGCGAGCCGGGGGTGCCCGGCTCGCTTTTTTGTGACCACGATAGCCTCGCGGTATCGATTCGATGCCGGACAGGGCGTAACGAAAGCCGGAGCATCGGCGTATAATTGTTATCAACGACGTTCAGGACGGAACCAGCATGGCGAGCCTCACAGTCTCCGACGAGCAGGTCAGGGCCAATCCGGCCAAAGTGATCCAGCCGGTATGGGTGCGGATCATGCACTGGGTCAACGCGCTTGCCATGATCCTGATGATCCTGTCGGGCTGGCAGATCTACAACGCTTCGCCGCTGTTCGGCTTCAGTTTTCCGCGCGAGTACACGCTGGGTGGCTGGCTCGGCGGCGGCCTGCTCTGGCATTTCGCGGCGATGTGGCTCTTGATGATCAACGGCCTCGCCTATCTCATCACTGGTTTCGCCACCGGCCGCTTCGCTAAGAAGCTGTTCCCGATCACCCCGGCAGGCGTGCTCCACGACGTCAGGGCGGCGCTGACGTTCAAGCTCGGCCATGACGATCTCACCGTTTACAACTACGTGCAGCGCCTGCTCTATGCCGGCATCATCGTGGTCGGCGTGCTGATCGTGCTCACGGGGCTCGGCATGTGGAAGCCGGTGCAGCTCTATTACCTGGTCGCACTGTTCGGCGATTATCCGACCGCGCGCTATGTGCACTTCTTCTGCATGGCTGCGATCTGCGCATTCCTCGTCGTCCACGTCCTGCTCGCGCTGCTCGTGCCGAAGAGCCTGCGCGCCATGATCATCGGTCGCTGAGGAGGACACCATGGCGAAGCGTTCATTCCTGATCCCCGGCGTCGACAAGCGGCTCCTGATCAAGGACTCCATCAAGACGATGCCTGACGTCACCCGCCGCCGCTTCATCGCGGGCGGCGCCAGTCTGGGTGCGCTGTCCCTGCTCACCGGCTGCGACGTCGTCGACTCCTCCTCGGCCGAGGAGATGCTGAAACAGGTCTCGAAATTCAACGACGCGGTGCAGGCCTTCATCTTCAATCCCGACGCGCTGGCGCCGACCTTCCCCGAAAGCGCGATCACAAAACCGTTCCCGTTCAACGCCTATTACGATCTCGACGACGCGCCCGATGTCGACGGCGCCGACTGGAAGCTCGAGGTCCGCGGTCTCGTCGACAACAAGAAGTCGTGGACGCTGGACGAGCTCTACAAGTTGCCGCAGGTCACGCAAATCACGCGTCATATCTGCGTCGAAGGCTGGAGCGCGATCGGCAGCTGGACCGGCGCGCCCTTGCGCGATTTCCTAAAACTGATCGGCGCCGACACGCGCGCGAAATACGTCTGGTTCCAGTGCGCCGACAAGGACGGCTACAACTCGCCTTTGGACATGCGCAGCGCGCTGCATCCGCAGACCCAGATGACGTTCAAATACGCGAACGAAATCCTGCCGCGTGCCTACGGCTTCCCGATGAAGATCCGCGTGCCGACCAAGCTCGGCTTCAAGAACCCGAAATACGTGATCTCGATGGAAGTCACCAACGACTACAAGGGCGGCTATTGGGAAGACCAGGGGTATAATTCGTTCAGCGGGAGCTGATGCACGCTGCCGTAGGGTGGGCAAAGCGAAGCGTGCCCACCAACACTGTATCCGCCGCGGCGGTGATGGTGGGCACGGCGCTACGCGGCTTTGCCCATCCTACGGCACCGATTGCTTGGCCGGCCCCACCTTGCGCTGACACAGCGCCGCCACCGCTCCCAGCGCCAGCAGCGCCGCCGACACATTCAGCGCGTAGCTCAAGCTCCCCAGCGCATCTGTGATCGCGCCGACCACGATCGGGCCGAGGGTCTGGCCGACGCCGAACGAGATCGTCATCGCCGCGATCGCGGTCGGCCACACCTCCGGCGGATAGTTGAAGCGCACGAAGGCGGTGGTCGAGCCGACCACGGCGAAGAAGGCGACACCGAACACGATGGCCGAGACAGCGAGCCACGCCGGCGAATGTCCGAGCATCGGCAGGGCCGCACCCAGCGCGTTGGTGCCGAGGATGATCGCGGTGGCAAGCCCGCCGCGGTCGAGCGCCAGAACGCCGCGCCAGGCCCAGGGCGTCACGAAGGCGGAAAGTCCGATCAGGCTCCAGAACGCCGCCTGCGCAGCGGCCCCGCCACCGCCGTCGCGGACATAGGCGATCATGAAGGTCATGTAGGCGATGTAGCCGGCGCCGAACAGGAAGTAGCCGGCGAGATAGATCAGCACGGGGGCAATCGCGAACGCGGCGTGGCTGCCTTCGGAGAAGCGGACGCTGCTCTCGATGCGGATCAGGAACAGCGGGATCGTCATCGCGACGGACAGCAGCGTCAGCGCCCACCAGACGATCCACCACGAGCCCGGCCCGAAATATTGCAGCGTGAACGGGGCGATCAGCCCCGAGGACAGAATCCCGATGCCGGGTCCGGCATAGAACAGGCTGAGCAGGAAATTGGCCCGTGTGGGCTGCGACTGCGCGATGGTCGCAGCCAGCGCGCCGCCGGCGACGAAGCCGGCTGCCGCGCCGAGACCCAGCACCAGGCGTGCCAGGCTCAGCGCGACGAAATTCCCCGTCAGCGCGCAGGTGGCGAGTGCGGCGACGCAGGCCACAGTTCCCAAGCGGATGGCCGCCGCCCAGCCGACGCGCTGGATCAGGCGGGACGCCACGAGCGCGCCCACGAGATAGCCGACGGCATTGATGGTGTTCATAAATCCGGCCGCCGAGTAGGACCAGCCGAGGTCCTCCCGCATGTCCGGTAGCACCAAGGCATAGGCAAAGCGGCCGATGCCGAGCCCGACCGTCGCCGCCAGCGACAGGGTCAGGATCAGCCGCGCGGGATGCGCCTGTAGCGGGGGGCGGTCAGGGGCGTGCAAGGGGTTACTCCGGCGTATCGCAGTGTGGCAGGCCCCGCCCGCCTTGCACAGCCGCGCGGCGGCAATGGTGTCTTGCCAAGCGCGCAACGCCGCTCTAGCACTCCGGCCGAAATTCACGAGATGCCGTCATGCCCGGCCTGGTGCCGGGCATCCACGTTCTTCGCGCAGCAAGCAAGGACGTGGATGGCCGGGACAAGCCCGGCCATGACGAAACGGAGGAAGGACGACCATGGCGACCCACAAACTGCTGCTGCTTCCCGGCGACGGTATCGGCCCCGAGGTGATGGGCGAGGTGAAGCGGCTGATCGACTGGCTCAATTCGGCCGGGATCGCCAAGTTCGAGACGGATACCGGCCTTGTCGGCGGCTCCGCCTATGACGCGCACAAGGTGTCGATCTCCGAGGGCGACATGGCCAAGGCGCTGGCCGCCGACGCCATCATCTTCGGCGCGGTCGGCGGCCCGAAGTGGGATGCGGTTCCTTACGAGGTGCGCCCCGAAGCCGGCCTGCTGCGCCTGCGCAAGGATCTCGCTTTGTTCGCGAACCTGCGTCCCGCAATGTGCTACCCAGCGCTGGCCGAGGCCTCGAGCCTGAAGCGCGAGGCGGTCGAGGGCCTCGATATCATGATCGTGCGCGAGCTCACCGGCGGCGTCTATTTCGGCGAGCCCAAGACCATCACCGATCTCGGCAACGGCCAGAAGCGCGCCGTTGATACCCAGGTCTACGACACCTACGAGATCGAGCGCATCGGCCGCGTCGCCTTCGAGCTTGCCAGGAAGCGCAAGAACAAGGTGACGTCGATGGAGAAGCGCAACGTCATGAAGTCGGGCGTGCTCTGGAACGAGGTCATGACCCAGGTCCACAAGCGCGAATATCCTGATGTCACGCTCGAACACCAGCTCGCCGATTCCGGCGGCATGATGCTGGTGAAATGGCCGAAGCAGTTCGACGTCATCGTCACCGACAATCTGTTCGGCGACATGCTGTCCGACATCGCGGCGATGCTGACGGGATCGCTCGGCATGCTGCCCTCGGCCTCGCTCGGCGAGGTCGACGTCAAGAGCAAGAAGCGCAAGGCGCTGTATGAGCCCGTGCACGGCTCGGCGCCTGATATCGCAGGCCAAGGCCTTGCCAATCCCATCGCGATGATCTCGTCCTTCGGCATGGCGCTGCGCTATTCCTTCGACATGGGCGCGCTGGCCGACAAGGTCGACGCCGCGATCGCCGCGGTGCTCGCCAGCGGCCTGCGCACCGCCGACATCAAGTCGGAGGGCACCACGGCCGTCTCGACCACGCAGATGGGCGAGGCGATCCTGAAGGAATTGCAGAAGCTGCACGCGTAAGGCTTGCACCGAAATCGTAGGGTGGGCAAAGCGCAAGCGTGCCCACCACTTCTATCGCGATTGCGGAGAGATGGTGGGCACGGCGCTTCGCGCCTTTGCCCACCCTACGGCGCCTGCTCTCGGAGTTACTTTCATGGATACCTCACCCCGCCCCAAGATCGCGGACACCATCATCCATGAAACGGTGCGCCTGCGCGAGGCGCAGATCGGGCGCCGTTGCGAGGTGCTCGCCAACACGCGCATCGAATATGCCGCGCTCGGCGACTACTCCTATCTCGGAGAGAATTGCGACGTCGCCGACGCGGTGATCGGCAAGTTCACGGCGATCGCCAATTCGGTGCGGATCGGCGCGCCGAACCATCCGATGGGCCGGCCGTCGCAACATCGCTTCACCTATGTCCCTGAATATTACCAGGCGGGCGTGACGCGCGACCGCGACTTCTTCGCGGACCGCCGCGGCGACCGCGTGATCGTCGGCAACGACGTTTGGATCGGGCACGCCGCCATCCTGCTGCCGGGCGTGAAGGTCGGCGACGGCGCGGTGATCGCCGCAGGCGCAGTCGTCAGCCGTGATGTCGCGCCCTACACCATCGTCGGCGGCGTTCCGGCACGCCCCATCCGCAAGCGCTTTGACGATTCCGTTGCGGCAAGCCTGCGGCGCATCGCCTGGTGGGATTGGCCGGATCAGCTGATCTTCGAGCGCCTCGGGGATTTCCGCTCCGAGGCGATCGACGAATTTTGCAGGCGCTATGATCCGGCGGCGAATGCGTAAAACGGATCTCGCACAAACAAACAGTATCGTAGGGTGGGCAAAGCGAAGCGTGCCCACGCATTTTTCGCGATCGAGAGAGATGGTGGGCACGGCGCAAGGGCGCCTTTGCCCACCCTACGGCACCTCCCGAAACAAAAAGGCCGGGCGCGAGCCCGGCCTTTTGATTCGAAGATACGTCCGCTTCAGTACAGCGGGAAGTTCTGCGGATAGCCCCCGACATCCTGCGGCGGCGAGAGTGGCTGGCGGTCGATCGGGCGGTTGAGGTTCTCGCGGGCGAAGGACGGGTAGCCCACGGCCGGCGGGAAGGCGTAGTCGGAGAACTTGCGGTCGCCCGGATTGACCTCGGTGCCGCCGTCGAGCCAGGAGCGCTTGCTGACATAGATGCGGGTGCGGCCCTGCTGGTACACGGCGTTGGGGCCGCTCGGGCCGTAATAGTGCCGGCCGCGCTCGTCATAGCGCCTGGTCTTGTTGTCGGCCGAGGCCGGCGTCGCCAAACCAATGACAGAGGACATGGCAATCACGGCGCCCGCTGCAAACAAGGTCGCCAATTTGGCAGAGAATTTCGAGCTCATCACGTCCCCTTCAAGCGGCGCACCGCCAGTCGATTTCACCCCATACTAGCCCGGCCGGGGTGAGCGCAACTAGGTCTATTGGGTCACACCAGCTCGGAATAATCGGGCGTGCCGGCAAAAGTTGCATCAATACCAGCCACTTGCTCAGCTTACTGGGCTTGATGCCGGTCAGAGCGTCCCGCGCAATTGCGCGTTCGCGGCGCCCAGCAGCCAGTCCGGAGAGCCCGCAAGATCACAGCCGCGGCGCTTCATCTCGGCGTGGGCGAACAGGTCCGCCAGCTTCGGCTCGTTGCCCGAGGTCAGCAGCGTCAGCCGGTTCAGCGTGCAGGCGACGGCGGCGCGCTGGGCGGGCAGGGTGTCGCCCTGGCAGGAGAAGCCGGAGATCTGCAAGGCGGGCTCCTCGCTGCGCTTGAGGTAGCCGAGGCATGCCCGCGCGCCCTCCGCTGCGGCGACCGGCCGGAACAGGGCGACGGGGCCGAATTTGGTCTCGATCAGCCCGGCTTGCTCGAGCGGGGTGGCCGCGCCCAGACCCATCTGGGCGGCGAGGTCCGCGGTTGCCGGACGTGTGACGTCGAATTCGCCGCCTTCCCGGTAAATCTCGAGTTCGGCCAGCACCTGGTCGGCGGCGCCGGTCCAGCGCATGACGTCCCTGCGGCCGCCTTCGGGATGCCTGAGGATATTGTAAGAGGCTGTTTTCTCTGACGAATCGAGCTTGCTGAGGGCGAAGGCCGGACGTGAGCGGTCGGCGACGCTCCAGCCCGGTTTCGGCGTCGGCTCATCGTCGCGCAGATCAGGCAGCTGGCCGAGCGCGGCAAGGCCGAGGATGGAAAGCAGGGCGAGCGCCCCCACATAAGCGAACAGGCGTGCCAGCGTGCCGACGACCTCGTCGGCGAAGGCTGCAAGCGCCAGATGGATCTGGGTGGGGCTAACGGCCGTGCTGGCCTCAGGCGACTGCATCCACGTCCCTAAGGCATGGTCCAACGTTGTCTTGAGGCCGGTTCTCGCATAGAAGCGCTGCTCTTCCTGTTTAAGCGTCAGCTTCAGGAACGGGCTTTTTCATCGGAGAGTGAACGATGGGTTACAAAGTCGCAGTCGTCGGCGCGACCGGCAATGTCGGACGGGAAATGCTCAACATTCTGGATGAGCGCAAATTCCCCGCGGACGAGGTCGTGGCCCTGGCGTCACGCCGCAGCGTCGGCGTCGAGGTCTCCTATGGCGACCGTACCCTGAAGTGCAAGGCGCTCGAGCACTATGATTTCTCCGACGTCGACATCTGCCTGATGTCGGCGGGCGGCGAGGTGTCGAAGGAATGGTCGCCGAAGATCGGCGCCGCCGGCGCCGTCGTGATCGACAATTCCTCGGCCTGGCGCATGGATCCGGACGTGCCGCTGATCGTGCCGGAAGTGAACGCAGGCGCGACCGAAGGCTTCAAGAAGAAGAACATCATCGCCAACCCGAACTGCTCTACCGCGCAGCTCGTGGTCGCGCTGAAGCCGCTGCACGAGAAGGCGACGATCAAGCGCGTCGTGGTCTCGACCTATCAATCGGTGTCGGGCGCCGGCAAGGACGGCATGGACGAGCTGTTCTCGCAGACCAAGGCCGTCTACACCAACCAGGAGCTGGTCAACAAAAAATTCCCGAAGCGCATCGCCTTCAACGTCATCCCCCACATCGACGTCTTCATGGAGGACGGCTACACCAAGGAAGAGTGGAAGATGATGGCGGAGACCAAGAAGATCCTTGATCCCAAGATCAAGCTCTCCGCCACCTGCGTGCGCGTGCCCGTCTTCGTCGGTCACTCCGAGGCCGTCAACATCGAGTTCGAAAATCCGCTCAGCGCGGATGAAGCGCGCGACATCCTGCGCAAGGCGCCCGGCTGTCTCGTCATCGACAAGCAGGAGCCCGGCGGCTACGCCACGCCGTATGAAGCCGCCGGCGAGGACGCCACCTATATCAGCCGCATCCGCGAGGACGCGACGGTGGAGAACGGTCTCGTGCTGTGGTGCGTGTCCGACAATCTGCGCAAGGGCGCCGCGCTGAACGCGATCCAGATCGCGGAAGTGCTGATCAACCGCAAGCTGATCAGCGCAAAGAAGCAGGCGGCGTAACACGAGCTGCCGTAGGGTGGGCAAAGGCGCGCTCTTCGCGCGCCGTGCCCACCATCGTTCCGCGATTGCGATAGAAGTGGTGGGCACGGCGCGTTGCGCCTTTGCCCACCCTACGAGAGCGGTGGCCTAAGCCACGCTGCGCGCGTTCCGAAATTCCTTCGCGACCTTGTCCAGCACGAACAGCGATCCCTCCGCGACGCCGAAATAGGCGCCGTGGGTCTGCATCTGGCCGCTCTCCACGGCCTTGCGCACGAACGGGAAGGTCATCAGGTTTTCCAGGCTACGGAACACCGCGGCCTTCTCGATGCGCTCGACGAACTGCGCCATGGTTTCGTGGTCGCGTTGCTCGACCACCTCGCCCGGCTTGATGAACATCTGCATCCATTTGCCGATGAAGTCGCCCGGCGTAAGCGGCTCGATCTTGTCGACGAAGGCGCGGATGCCGCCGCACTGCGCGTGGCCGAGCACCACGATGTGCTTCACCTTCAGCACCGTCACGGCATATTCCAGCGCCGCCGAGACGCCATGTGCGTTCTCGTCGGGCTGATAGGTCGGCACCAGATTGGCGATGTTGCGGACCACGAAGAGTTCGCCCGGACCGACGTCGAAAATCACCTCGGGTGAGACACGGCTGTCGCAGCAGCCGATCACCATCACCGGGGGCGACTGCCCCTTCACCGAGAGTTCGCGGTAGCGGTTCTGCTCGGTCGGCAGCCGCTGGGTGGCGAAGGCCCTGTAGCCTTCCAGCAAATGCTCTGGGAATACGATCATGGCCTATGCCTAAACATATACCGTCGGGGCGAACAAGCCTTTCGAATAGGCAGGCCAAGTGCTATCGCCTCCGGTCAAGAACCGCCTAGAAAAACCGGAAGGAACGCTTGCATGACCCGCCCGCGCCGTAGCCATCTGTTCATGCCCGGCTCCAACCCCCGCGCGCTGGAAAAGGCGCGCAATCTTGCCGCCGACGGCTTGATCCTCGATCTCGAGGACTCCGTCGCCCCTGAGGCCAAGGCGGTGGCGCGCGATGGTATCGCCGCTGCGATTGCGGCCAAGGGTTTTGGCAGGCGCGAGATTTTGATCCGGACCAACGGCCTCGACACGCCGTGGTGGGCCGATGACGTCGCGATGGCCGCCAAGGCCTCGCCGGACGGCATCCTGGTTCCGAAAGTTTCAAGCATCGAAGATCTCGACGTCATCGGCCGGCGCCTCGCCGAGCTTGGCGCGGCGCCGACCGTGAAGGTCTGGGCCATGATCGAGACCGCGCGCGCCGTGCTGCATGCGGAGGAACTGGCCGCCGCCGGGCGCGATCCATCGAGGCGCCTCTCAGGCTTCGTGTTCGGCCCGAACGACATCTCGCGCGAGACGCGGATCCGGATGCTGCCCGGCCGCGCCGCGATGATCCCGATGATCACCCATTGCATTCTGGCGACGCGCGCTTATGGCCTCGAAATTCTCGATGGCCCCTACAGCGACATCGCCAATTCCGACGGCTTTGCCACCGAATGCGCGCAAGGCCGCGATCTCGGTTTCGACGGCAAGACGCTGATCCACCCCTCGCAGATCGACGCCTGCAACGCGATCTTCACGCCTCCCGAAGAAGAAGTCGCGCGCGCGCGAAAGATCATCGCCGCGTTCGAACTGCCGGAAAACGCCTCGCGCGGCGCGATCCGGCTCGACGGTGCGATGGTCGAACGGCTGCACGCCGACATGGCGCGGCGCACGATCGCAATCGCGGACGCGATCGCGGCGATGAGCAAGGGCTGAGGACGTGCAGTCGCGCTTGAGCTGAGCGAATATCGCGCCAGTTGCGGTGTGCCCGGACTGCGGCGATTTCCTGCACGCCCGCGATCCCGGTTTTTCCCGTTGCGGTGGTGAAAGACAGTGCTACCCTCATGCTTGATATTCGATCCGGGCAAGCATTTGATGCGCATTCTTTGGGTAGCAGTCCTTCTCGCCACGTCACTTTCGCTCTCATTCGCCCCGCCGGCGCTTGCGCAGCAGGCCCGGGTTGCACTTGTCATCGGCAACGGCGCCTATGAGAAGGTGCCCGAGTTGCCGAACCCGACGCGCGATGCGGCCGACATCGGCCGCGCGCTGGAGCGGCTCGACTTCAAGGTCACCCAGGTCAAGAACGCGACTGCGCAAGAGATGAGGAAGGCCGTCGTCGAGTTCGGCCGCTCTGCCGAAGGAGCCGACCTCGCTGTCGTGTTTTACGCCGGGCACGGCATGGAGGTTGGCGGCGAGAACTGGCTGATCCCAATCAGCGCAGAGCTGCGCAGCGACACTGACATCGAGAGCGAAGCCATCAGCCTGCGCTCGGTGAGCCTTCAGGTGTCGAAGGCACGGAAGCTGGGCCTGGTCATACTCGACGCGTGCCGCAACAATCCCTTTGCCGCGAAGATGAAGCGCTCGATCGGCACCCGGGCGCTGCCTCGCGGGCTCGCGCCGACGGAACCTTCCGACAATGTCCTGATCGCGTATGCCGCCCGCGATGGCACCACGGCGAGCGATGGCGAGGGCCGGAACAGCCCCTTTACGGCGTCGCTTCTTCGCCACATCGACACGCCGGGCCTGGAGATATCGTTTCTGTTTCGCCGTGTCCGTGACGACGTGATGGCGGCGACCAAGCGCGAACAGCAGCCTTTCGTGTACGGCTCCTTGTCGAAGGAAGAGATTTATCTGAGAGCGCCTGCCGCGAGCGCTCCGGCATCGGTCGCGTCCGCCCCGGCGCCAGCCGCGTCGAGCCCGGCGCCTGCAAATCCTGCAGAAGACGAGAAGTTCTGGCTGGCGATCCAGACGTCGACGGTGGCCGGTCTCTATGAAGAGTTTCTGGCCAGATATCCCCGCAGCAGCCATGTCGAAGAAGCGCGCCAGCGGATCAAGAACTTCAAGGCCAACGAAGTTGCGGCGCTCGCATCTCCGGCTGCCCCTCCGAAGTCCGACGCGATCGAGCGCCCAGCGTCTGACGTAAAAACCGTCGTCCGAAATCTATTTGCGCCCGAGGATAACCAGAAAGTCGCTGCGATCGCGTCAGCTCAGCAACTCAAACTGCCGAGCTTCGCCATCTCGCCTGATCAGAATGATCCGCTCAATGCCAACTCCAGATTTGTCGGCGTGTGGTCCAACAAGCGTGGATGGACGAATGGCAAGGGACGCTACGCCATGCTGATCGTCACTGAGGTCTCTGCTACCGGGTTGGCCAAGGGATACTACCTGTGGGGGCCGCCGACAAAGGCTTCGTGGGTGAAAGATGAGGCGGGATACAAATCGTTTGCAGAGTATGTCACGGACAACAAATTCTCCATCAACGGAACGCCCGTCACCGTCAAGCTGGACAAGAACGTTCTTGCCCTGTCGTCCTTCAAGAAAGAAAATCCGTCGGAGACAGCGAACATCGAGCTTCGCCCGGTTTGGCAGCTTGTGCCGGCGCCAGAGGAGGCTGAGCCTTCAACCAAACGCGAGAAAGTCTCGCAACCGCGTGCCGCCAAAAAGGAAAGAGCCGCCGAGCCACCCGCTCCGGCTAGTGTTGGCGGAGCCAGCATGGAAGAGCGCTATCGCGCTTGCAAAAAGCGCGTGAAGGGATTTGCCCAGCGCGATGCATGCGCGCGGAATGGTACGATCTAGCGCCGGACGACGTTCGATCGGCTGACGCCGCCTCAGCGTGGCGCGAGGTCGGCGCGGTCGAGCGACTCCAATGTCGAGGCATTCGCGCAGAAGCCGTGGTAGTTCTCCGCGGCGGTGCCGTCGGCCAGCTCGCGATCGCATTGGCCCTTGTGATTGCAGAGCGAGCAGACCCGCTCCAGATCACGCAGCAGCAGCGGTTGCGCGCGGCCGAGGCCTTCGGCGTTGATGCCGAGCTGTTCCAGCATCTTCGGCAATTCGTCGGCTGAGTGCTTGCCGTGGCGAACCAGTTCCTCCAGATCGTCGGGTGCGATCCTGAGGTCGCTGGCGATCCGGTCGAAATCGGCGCGATCGAGCTGCCGCATCTCGTTCATCTCGCGGCGATGCTTCAGCCAGCTCGCAAAGGAGTCGATGACGTCCTGAAGGAGGGGATACGGCCTGCTTGCGGTGCTCATGGAAAGCTCCTTCGGACAGCGGAATTGGAGCGAAATAAGCACAATGATGCAGGAGCGCGTTGCGCTGGATCAAACTGGGAAGGAAGGAAATTGCTCTCGTGTCCCGGACGCGCTGCAGCGTGCAACGCTGCTGCGCAGAGCCGGGACCCATCTCACCGGATGGCTGGGCCCCGGCTCAGCAGCGCATCACCAAGGGGCGCTGCGCTGCGTCCGGGGCGCGAGAGCTACGCGAACCGCTCCGCCGCCCACGCATACAGGCTGCCCGGGATCGGCTTCTCACCGCCGCGGCCCTTGGGAGAGATGTGCAGGCCGATGATCTCGGGGTTGGTGACGAGGCCGAGATAGCTCGAGGGATCGAAGAACAGTTTTGGCTCGGCATGCACGGCATAAAACGACTGCTTCGGCAGCGCGCAAGCCAGCTCGCCGGTGCGGCGCGCCAGCGCGGTGAGCGCGGCGGGGCCATAGATCGCAACGCGGATGTCGGAGAGGCGGCTCGAGCCGCCGCGCAGGCGGCGCATCATGAAAGTGATGCGGTGGCGCACCGACAGCCAGTTCGGCGTCAGTTCCTCCTGCTCCATCAGCTCCTCGAAGGCGGCGACGATGCCGTGCTCGGGCGGCAGATAGATCACGGAATTGCCGAGCTGGCGCGGCCGCTCCCAGGCGAAATAGGGCTTTGCCGGATCGATCTCGACGGGCTTCAAGAGCAGCACGTCGGCGTCGAGCCAGAGGCCAAGGCCCTTCGCCATCAGCTTCATGCGGAAGAAGTCGCTGAACTGAAGCGTGGTCCAGTCGCGCCAGCTTCCGTCCGGCTGCGGTGGCCGCAAGCGTTCGGAGAATGCGTGCGGCAGGATCGCCTCGGCATCCGCGTTTGCGACGCCGGCGGGAAGGCCGGGAATGGTGTCGAAGCTGTAAACCGTGACCTTGTGGCCGGCCGCCAGCTGCGAGCGCAGACAGGTCTGGCGCAATGCGTCCATCGGGCCATGCCAGAAGGTGATGATTTCGGGCAGCATGCTCGAACACACTAGGGGATAATCAGAGCAAACAAAAAGCCCCGGCGCTGTTAGCACCGGGGCTCGAACGAAAACGCGAGATCAGGCCCAGGCGCGTTCGCGCTTGAGCTTGTCCTCATAGGTGTCGATCGAGGACTTCTTCTCCATCGTGAGGCCGATGTCGTCGAGGCCGTTGATCAGGCAGTGCTTGCGGAACGGGTCGATCTCGAACTTGACCTTACCGCCGTCGGGACCGCGGATCTCCTGGTTCGGCAGGTCGATCGTCAGCGTCGCGTTGGCGCCGCGCTCGGCGTCGTCGAACAGCTTGTCGAGGTCTTCCTGACTGACGCGGATCGGCAGGATGCCGTTCTTGAAGCAGTTGTTGTAAAAGATGTCGCCGAACGAGGTCGAGATCACGCAGCGGATGCCGAAGTCGAGCAGCGCCCAGGGCGCGTGCTCGCGGCTCGAGCCGCAGCCGAAATTATCGCCGGCGACCAGCACCTTCGCATTGCGATAGGCGGGCTGGTTGAGGACGAAATCCGGATTCTCGCTGCCGTCGTCCTTGTAGCGCTGCTCGGAGAAGAGTCCCTTGCCAAGGCCGGTGCGCTTGATGGTCTTGAGGTACTGCTTCGGAATGATCATGTCGGTGTCGACATTGATGATCTTCAGCGGCGCCGCGACGCCTTCCAGCGTGGTGAACTTGTCCATGGTTGCGCTTTCCGGGGGTGGATCAGGGAACCGGTATTTATCGCGATTGCAGCCCAAATCATAGGCCGAATTCGGCAGATCTACTCTGTCTTGGCCTCAATCGCGGCCATATCGTCGTCCGACAGACCAAAATGGTGGCCGATCTCGTGGATCAGGACGTGGCGGACGATATGGCCGAGGCTCTCGTCGTGCTCGGCCCAGTAATCCAGGATCGGACGGCGGTAGAGCCAGACCATGTTGGGCAGCCGCGCCACGTCGCCAAGGCTCTGCTGCGGCAGGCCGACGCCCTGGAACAGGCCGAGCAGGTCGAACTCGCTCTCGCATTCCATCTCGTCGAGAACCTCCTCGGTCGGGAAGTCGTCGACACGGATGATCACGCCCTCGCAGAGCTTGCGAAACTCCGCCGGCAGGCGCTCGAAGATGTCGTGAGCCGTCGCTTCCATCTCGGCCAGCGAGGGCGCTTTCAATTCCGTCCACATGCCTCCCTCTTAGCGCGGGTTCCTCGGCGATGCATCCGGCTTTATAAACGCGGCGAGGTTGACGGGCGCTTCCAAAACGGGGAGCGTGGGGTCTCGAAGGGGACGTTTCAGGTGGGCGGAAAAATGCGAGCGAAAACAGCGCTGACGCTACTGTGCATGGGGTTGTTTTCGCAGTTTTGCGTTGGCGCCGAGGCCCAGACGGCGGGCCCCGAGATCCGCCTCGCCCAGGCGGCCTCATCGGACGACGTTCCCCGGCCACGCAAGCGGCCCCCGGCGCGCTTGCGCGTCACGCCCTATTACAGCCCGGACGGCGTCTATCCGCGCTACAATCCCGGTCCCGATGCGGTCCGCGTGTGCAATGCCACCTATGTGCAGGAATTCCGGCCGAGCGGCACGGTGATCGTGCCGCGTGTGAGCTGCTACTGGCGCCGCGGCTGATGCCGGTTCAACGCCCGCGCGCAGTGCGGAAGCCTCGTGGGGTCGTCATGGCGAGATGGGTCGCACTGGCTGTTGCCGTCACGCTTGCCGCCGGCCTGCCTCGCGCGTCCGCGGCGCCGAGGGTGACGGTGCCAGAAGCGTCGGCGGGGATCGCGGTTTTCGATGTGCGGCGACCGGCGCGAACCCATGACATTGCGCGGCCTGTCGTGCGCCATGATCCGCGCTATTACGCGCGGCCGGTCTACTACCGCCCTTATCCCTACGGCGTACCCGCACCATTCGTGTTCGGCTACGGGCCGTTTTGGTGACGTCACAGCGCGCCGCCGGCAACGCCGTTCATTCATGACGCATTCACGTCGCTGTCCCTAGCTTGGCCTCGGGAGCGACTGCAATGAACAGGGATGACGCGGGCCGGTAACGCGCATCGCAACTCCGCTGTCCAGATTCAGGGAGGATTCCATGCTGAGGAGTTTGGGTCTCAGGGTAAGCCCGATGCGCCTGCTCGGGATTGCGGCCGCCGCGACGCTGATGCTGTCGGCCGGGACCGCGCGTCGTGCTGAAGCGCTGACCTTGATCAATCCGGCGACGTCACCTGCGACGAAGGCTGCGGCCGACGACCTCGTCACGCAGGTTCGCCACGGCGGCGGCGGACATGGCGGCGGACATTTTCACGGCGGCGGTGGTTTCCGCGGCGGCGGAGGACATATCGGCGGTTTCCGCGGCGGTGGATTTCGCGGCGGCCATATCGGCGGCTTCCGCGCCGGGCCGGCCTTCCATGGCGGTGGCTATCGTTATGGTGGCGTTCATCGCTATGGCGGGTTTCATCGCTACGGGATCTATCGGCCTCACTACGGCCATCGCCACTTCCACCGGCGCTATTATGTCGGCGGCTACTATCCCTACTACCACCATCCCCGCCGTTGCCGGGTCATCTGGACCTATTACGGCCCGCGCCGCATCTGCCGCTGGCATCGCTGGCACCATCCGTACCGCTATTGGTAATGTGAGTTGTGTCGTCATGCCCGGGCTTGTCCCGGGCATCCACGATCTTTCCGTCTGCGCCTAAAAACGTGGATGGCCGGGACAAGGCGAGCGGAAGCGACGCCGTCCTACGGACTGCTATGCCCGGCCATGACGGAGAATTTGGCCTAAAGCCAATCCTTCAGCTTCCACGACGACGATTTCCATCGCGTCAGGTTCTCGAGCTTCCACTGCTTGAACATCGCCGGCGGCCAGCGGCTGAGCTTCGAGGTCTCCTCGACCTCGGGCTTGGCGACGATGCGCAAACGTGCAGCGCGCCGGCGGTGCTGGCGCGTGGCCTCGCCGATCAGGTCGACATATTCCGGCTTGTTGGCCATGAGGCGTCCTCGCGAAATCATCGCGAGGACGAGAGTGTCAGGCGATCGATTAACGGCGGTTTGCCGCGATCGCTACAATTGCAGGGAGCGGCTTAGCGCCAGTCCCTGACGTCGACGAAGTGACCGGCGATCGCGGCGGCTGCCGCCATTGCCGGCGACACCAGATGCGTGCGGCCCTTGAAACCCTGGCGGCCCTCGAAATTGCGGTTCGAGGTCGAGGCGCAGCGCTCTTCCGGGGCCAGCTTGTCCGGGTTCATTGCGAGGCACATCGAGCAGCCCGGCTCGCGCCATTCGAAGCCGGCCTTGAGGAAGATCTTGTCCAGACCTTCGGCTTCGGCCTGCTCCTTCACGATGCCGGAGCCCGGCACGACCATGGCGTTGACATGCGCTGAAACGGTCTTGCCTTCAGCAATCTTTGCCGCCGCGCGGAGATCCTCGATGCGGCCGTTGGTGCAGGAGCCGATGAAGATGCGGTCGACCTTGATGTCGGTGATCTTCGTTCCCGCCGTCAGGCCCATGTATTTCAGGGCGCGATGCTTGGAGAGACGCTTGGCCTCGTCCGCGATCTTGTCGGGATCGGGCACGATGCCGGTCACCGAGATGACGTCCTCCGGGCTCGTGCCCCAGGTCACGATCGGCGGCAGCTTGGCCGCATCGAGGCGCAGCTCGTTGTCGAAATGCGCGCCGTCGTCGGAGCGCAGTTTCTCCCAGTAGCGCATGGCCGCATCCCAGTCCGCGCCCTTCGGCGCCTTCGGCCGGCCGCGCAGGAAGTCGAACGCCTTCTGATCGGGCGCAACGAGACCGGCGCGGGCGCCGCCTTCGATCGACATGTTGCAGACCGTCATGCGGCCTTCCATGCTGAGCGCCCTGATCGCATCGCCGGCGTATTCCAGCACGTAGCCGGTGCCGCCCGCGGTGCCGATCTCGCCGATGATGGCCAAAATAATGTCCTTGCCGGTCACGCCGTCAGGCAATTTGCCGTCGACGGTGACGCGCATGTTCTTCGCCTTCTTCTGGATCAGCGTCTGCGTCGCCAGCACATGCTCGACCTCGCTCGTGCCGATGCCGTGCGCGAGCGCGCCGAAGGCGCCATGCGTCGAGGTGTGGCTGTCACCGCAGACGATGGTGGTGCCGGGCAGGGTGAAGCCCTGCTCGGGGCCGATGACGTGGACGACGCCCTGGCGCTTGTCGAACTCGTTGTAATATTCGATGCCGAATTCCTTGGCGTTCTCTGCCAGCGCCTTGATCTGCTCGATGCTCTCAGGATCGGGGTTCGGCTTGGTGCGATCGGTCGTCGGCACGTTGTGGTCGACGACGGCGAGCGTCTTCTCCGGCGCGTGAACCTTGCGGCCGGTGGCGCGCAGCCCCTCGAACGCCTGCGGCGAGGTCACCTCGTGCACCAAATGACGGTCGATGTAGAGCAGGCAGGTGCCGTCCTCGGCTTCGTGCACCAGATGGTCGTTCCAGATCTTGTCGTACAATGTGGTCGGCTTGGACATGAGCTTGAGCTCCGAAGAATGTGTGTCAGCGAAGAGCGCGGGTGGCGCGCCGGGCAACAAAATCGTCAGCGCAGCTTTTAGGCTGCGCGCGTAAGCTCTGACGTTGCCGAAGTCGCGAAGCGTCCGAAGAACCGTCCAGGCAGCCGCGAGCGATCGTCGATGACGATGCGCTTGATGGGCTCCATGCTGGTCCGATCTGGAAACATTCTACGAATATATAGCAGGCCGAACCGGAATCGCGAGGGCTTTGACGCGCACGGCTGACGCAACAAAAAAGCGCGGGGTTTTGCCCCGCGCTTTTGGAAACTCGACTGTAAGCGGAGCTTACTCGTTGACGGCCTTGGCGTGCTCGGTCTTCTCGACGATGCGAGCCGACTTGCCGCGCAGCTGACGCAGGTAATAGAGCTTGGCGCGACGCACCTTGCCGCGGCGCACCACCTTGATCGAGTCGATCATCGGCGACATCACCGGGAACACGCGCTCCACGCCCTCGCCGTAGGAGATCTTGCGAACGGTGAAGCTCTCGTTGAGGCCACCGCCGGAACGGCCGATGCAGACGCCTTCATAAGCCTGCACGCGGGTGCGGTCGCCTTCGACGACCTTCACGTTGACGATCACGGTGTCGCCGGGACCGAATTCCGGAATGTCCTTGCCGGCGGACAGCTTGTCGAATTGCTCTTGCTCGAGCTGCTTGATCAGGTTCATGGGTAAATCTCCATCGGCGCGCCCAGCCCTGGAAACGGGGGGCTGCGCAAAATTCGTCTATCCAGCCATTGCGGATTTGGCCGCTCCTATAAGGCAAGCCGGAGCGTTTGTCACCCGTCTGTCTTGTTTTTTGGCGTTTTTTGGCGACCGGCTCGATTCGGGGGCTTGCTCGGGATTTGAGCCCACAAATCGGGCCGCCGGGCCGCCGTCAGGGCCTCGGATTGCGCCCGCCGCCAGCGAGCGACCTTGGCGTGGTCGCCGGAGGTTAGGATGTCAGGGATCGGAGCCCCCTCGAACAGCTGCGGACGGGTGTATTGAGGGTACTCCAGCAGGCCATCGGAGAAGCTTTCCTCGGTTCCCGAGGCCTCCTTGCCCATCACCCCCGGCAGCAGCCGGACGCAGGCATCGATCAGGGCTAGAGCCGCGATTTCACCTCCGGACAGCACGTAATCGCCGATCGAGACCTCCTCCAGGCCCCGCCCGTCGATGACCCGCTGGTCGATCCCCTCGAACCGTCCGCAGACGATCAGGGGGCCGGGGCCCTGGGCCAGTTCCACAACCCGGGCCTGGGTCAATGGCCGACCGCGCGGGCTCATCAGAAGGCGAGCCCGGTCCGGGCCGATCTCAGCGGCGTCGATGGCGGCCGCCAGAACATCCGCCCGCAGCACCATGCCGGGGCCGCCGCCGGCCGGGGTGTCGTCGACGCTGCGGTGGCGGTCGGTGGCGGAAGCCCGGATGTCCCGCGCCTCGATCTCCCAGAGTCCCGAGGCGAGCGCCCGCCCGGCGAGGCTCACGCCGAGCGGTCCCGGAAACATCTCCGGAAACAGCGTCAGCACCGTCGCGCGCCAGGGTGAGGGATTGGTCATTCGATCTCAGTTGTTGTCGTCCCGGCCCGCAAAGCGCGAGCCGGGGACCCATAACCACCACACTTTGCTTTGTGATGATCGGGGCTACCAGCTTAGCCAAAAACCACGGTCTGTGGTTATGGGTCCCCGCGTTCGCGGGGACGACCCGGAGAGAGAGTTTCGTCCTCGCCCTCAACCTCCTGCGGCAGCGCGATCACCACGCGGCCGCCTTTGAGATCGACCTCCGGCACCACCGCGTTCGTGAACGGCAGCAGCATGGTCGTGCCATTCAAAGGCGCGATCTCGATGATGTCGCCAGCACCGAAATTATGGATCGCGAGCACGCGGCCGAGTGCGTCGCCGTCGGTGGTGACGGCGGCGAGCCCGATCAAATCGGTGTGGTAATATTCGTCCGCGTCCGTCGCAGGCAGCTTGTCGCGCGCGACATAGAGCTCGATGCCGTTGAGGCGCTCGGCCTCATCGCGGGTCGTGACGCCCTTGAACGTCGCGACCAGATGATCTTTGGCCTCGCGCGCCGTTGCGACCTCGAACTGGCGCTTGCCGTCCTTGGACAGCAGCGGACCGTAGCGCCTGACGGCAAAGGGATCTTCGGTGAAGGTCCACAGTTTGACCGCACCGCGCACACCATGCGCGGCGCCGATCCGCGCGACGCAGACCAGCGCCGACATGATCTAGCCTTAGCCCTTCGCGGCGGCTTCGGCCTGCGCCTTGCGCTCCTTGCGCGGCACGGCCTTCTCGGGGTTGTTGCGCGCTTCGCGCTTCTTGACGCCGGCGGCGTCGAGGAAGCGGGCGACGCGATCCGACGGCTGCGCGCCCTTGGCGAGCCAGGCCTTCACCTTGTCCATGTCGAGCTTGAGGCGGGTCTCGTTGTCCTTCGGCAGCAGCGGGTTGAAATGGCCGAGACGCTCGATGAAGCGGCCATCGCGCGGAAAGCGCGAGTCGGCGACGACGACGTGATAGACGGGGCGCTTCTTGGTGCCTGCGCGGGCGAGGCGGATAACGACGGACATTCAGTTCTCCTTCAAAGTACAGTTTGTTCGGTTGATTGGTATTTTCGCGCCGCGCGAGATCCCTACGATCCAACGCGACGAATTCCTCATTTCTTCTTGCCGGGAAAACCGCCGAGCCCCGGAAGGGTCGGCTTGCCGCTGAGGCCCGTAAGCCCCGGCAAATTCGGTAGGCCCGAGCGAAGACCGGGCGGCAGATCCTTCGGCAGGCTGGGCAGACCTTGTCCACCGCCGGCCTGCATCTTCTCCTGCATCGCCTTCATCTCTTCCGGCGAAGGAGGCTTCATGCCGCCGCCAAAGCCCATCGCCTGGGCGATGCCGGCGAGCGGGCCGCGTTTGCCCGAGCCCATGGCCTTCATCATGTCGGCCATGTTCCGGTGCATCTTGAGCAGCTTGTTGACCTGCTCGACGCTCTGGCCGGAGCCGGCGGCGATACGCTTCTTGCGGCTGGCCTTGAGCAGGTCGGGATGACGGCGCTCGTCGCGCGTCATGGAATCGATCACCGCGACCTGGCGCTTCAGGATCTTGTCGTCGATGCCGGCGGCGGCGATCTGGTTCTTCATCTTGGAGATGCCGGGCATCATGCCCATCAGCCCGCTGATGCCGCCCATGTTGGCCATCTGCGACAGCTGCTCGCGCATGTCGTTGAGGTCGAACTGACCCTTGCGCATGCGCTCGGCAGTGCGCGCGGCCTTTTCGGCGTCGATGTTGGCGGCGGCACGTTCGACCAGCGACACCACGTCGCCCATGCCGAGGATGCGGCCGGCGATACGATCGGGATGGAAATCTTCCAGCGCATCGGTCTTTTCGCCGGTGCCGATCAGCTTGATCGGCTTGCCGGTGACGGCGCGCATCGATAGCGCGGCGCCGCCGCGGCCATCGCCGTCCACACGTGTGAGAACGATGCCGGTGAGGCCGACGCGCTGATCGAACGCGCGGGCGAGGTTGACGGCGTCCTGGCCGGTGAGGCTGTCGGCGACCAGCAGCACTTCATGCGGATTGGCGGCAGCTTTGATCGCGGCGGCTTCCGCCATCATCTCTTCGTCGAGCGTGGTGCGACCGGCGGTGTCGAGCAGCACGATGTCGTAGCCGCCGAGCTTGCCGGCTTCCAGCGCGCGCTTCGCAATCTGCGGCGGCTGCTGGCCCGCGACGATCGGCAAGGTGGGAATATCGAGATCGCGGCCGAGCACGGCCAGCTGCTCCATCGCCGCCGGACGATAGACGTCGAGCGAGGCCATCAGCACCTTGCGCTTGTCGCGCTGGACCAGGCGGCGGGCGAGCTTCGCGGTGGTGGTGGTTTTACCGGAGCCTTGCAGGCCGACCATCATGATCGGCACCGGTGGCACGGAATTGACGTCGATGGTCTGGCTTTCGGCGCCGAGCGTGTTGATCAGCTCGTCATGGACGATCTTGACCACCATCTGGCCGGGGGTCACCGACTTGACGACGGTGGCGCCGATCGCCTGCTCGCGGACGCGCTCGGTGAAGCTGCGCACCACTTCCAGCGCGACGTCGGCCTCCAGCAGCGCACGGCGCACCTCGCGCATCGCGGCGTCGACGTCCTTTTCGGTCAGCGCACCGCGCCCCGTCAGACGATCGAGAATTCCGCCAAGCCGTTCCGACAGATTGTCGAACAATGCAATTGTCCTGTTTTACCTCTCCCCGCCTGCGGGGAGAGGTCGGATCGCCCTTGCGATCCGGGTGAGGGGGTACGGGACCATCTACGCGCACCATGCGCGGAGAGAGCCCCTCACCCCGACCCTCTCCCCGCAAGAGCGGGGCGAGGGAGAGAAAGTCCAAACAGCTTTACGCCCGAGGGCGCACAGCGCTGTCGGGCGTTGACCTCCGGCCTCCAGGGCCAGTCGGCGGGTCGAAAAGAAAGCCTTTCCGAGAAAGTGGCGGGGTTAAACGCCGCTCACGTCCAAAAGTCAAGGAAAGTTAGGGCGTCGCAATGCCTATGCCAAGATAAGATCCTGAAAACACGACATTTTTGGCGGTCGGTTCCTTTTCCTTTGGCCCTGCCCATATAGAAGGGTGATGACTTACCTCCGCCACCAATCCTAAAGCCCGCCCTGTGCCGATCACCCGCCGCCGCGTTCTTGGGGTGCTCGCCGGAGCCGGCGCGCTGGTCGGCGTGCCCTCCCTCTGGATATCTCGCATGAAAACCTATGACGGCCCGGTCTCCGACCACTTTGACGGCCTGACCTTCTTCGATCCCGACGGGGCGCCGCCGAGATCGCTCGGCGAGGTGCTACGTTGGCAATTAGGGGGCCGGGGACAGCGCGCCACATGGCCGGACTGGGCCCCCAGCCCCCATGCCGATACCCCGCCGGCGCGTGTCGACGGCGAAAACGTGCGGCTCTCCTTCGTCGGCCATGCCAGCTGGCTGATCCAGACAGGCGGTCTCAATATTTTGGTCGATCCCGTCTGGTCGACGCGGGTGTCGCCGGTCGCCTGGGCCGGGCCGAAGCGGCACAACGATCCCGGCATCGCGTTCGAGAAGCTGCCGAAGATCGATGTCGTGCTGGTCTCGCACGGGCATTACGATCATCTGGACATTGCGACGCTGTCGCGGCTCACGAAGAATTTCGCCCCGCGCGTGATCACCCCGCTCGGCAACGACGTGACGATGCGCAGCTGGGATTCCACGATCAAGGTGGAAGCCTTCGACTGGCACGACCGCGTCGAGCTCGGCGGCGGCATCGCGGTGCATCTGGTGCCGACCCGGCACTGGACGGCGCGCGGCATGTTCGATCGCAACAAGGCGCTGTGGGCGAGCTTTGTGTTGGAGACGCCGGCCGGGAAAATCTACGTCGTCTGCGATTCCGGCTATGGCGATGGCACGCATTTTCGTCGCGTCGCCGAGAAGCACGGACCGCTGCGTCTGGCGATCCTCCCGATCGGTGCCTACGAGCCGCGCTGGTTCATGCGCGATCAGCACATGAATCCGGAAGATGCGGTGAAGGCGCTGGCTGATTGCGGCGCGCAGGCCGCGCTTGGGCATCACCACGGCACGTTCCAGCTGACGGACGAAGCGATCGATGCGCCGGCGAAGGCGCTGGTCGAGGCGCTGGATGCGGCGAAAATTCCGCAGGAGCGGTTCGTGGCGATGCAGCCGGGGCAGGTGGTGGAGATTTAGGTCTCGCACTCTCCACACACACCGCTCGTGCCCCGGACGCAGCGCAACACTCCCGGCGATGCGAAGCATCGTCCGGTGTGATGCGCTGCTGAGCCGGGGCCCATGTCGCTGGATTGTACCGTGCCGCTTTCTGGGTCCCGGCTCTGGGCAGCGTCACTGCGTGCCGCGGCGCGCCCGGGACGCGAGACCTATTGCTCTTTCGGCTTGATCGCCCAGCTCACATTCACCGTCACCGACAGCGTTTCCTCGCCCGGCGCGACGGCGGCCTGCGGGGCTGCCGCCATCGGGGCCATGCGGCTCTTGAACAGCGGCACCGGGCCACCGCCTTCCGTGACACTGAGCGGCGCACCCAGCGTGACGCCGGTGGCCCTGGCGTAAACTTCGGCCTTGCGCCGCGCATCGGTCACGGCCTGCTCACGCGCATCGTCGAGCAGCTTTGACGCCTGCGTCACTTCGAACGAAATATTGCCGATGTCGTTGGCGCCGGCGCTGACCAGCGTGTCGATGATGCCGGCGACCTTGGTCACGTCGCGAATTTTTACGGTGACGCGGTTGGAGGCGCGGAAGCCGACCACGGGGGATGCGCCGGTGGATTTGTTCTGGCCGTATTGCGGCTGCAGCGACAGGCGCGAGGTCTGGTAGTCCTTCTCGGCAAGGCCGGCGCCCTTCAGCGCCAGCAGCACCTTGCCCATGGCCGCGTTGTTGGCGTCGGAGGCTTCCTTGGCCGTCTTGGCGTCATTGGCAACGCCGGCATCGATCAGCGCGAGATCCGGCGCCACGGAAACATTGGCCTCGCCGCTCACCGAAATGGCGGACGGGAAATCATCGGCGAGCGCAGGCGTTGCCAGCAGCGTGGCGAAAACGGTGGCGAGGGAAGTAACGAGTACGGCAGGCTTTTTCATCATTCTCACTTCAGCGGCACGAAAACGTTGATCACGAGCTTGTCCTCAGCGGTCTTCAGGGGATCGGTGAGGTATTCCTCGATGAAGGTGTCCTTGGCTTCGAGTCTCTTGTCGTCGAGGTGATTGGTGATCGCCTCATAGGTGTTGTCCATGTTGTCGTAGGAACCGCGATGGACGAATTTCAGTGCCTTGCCTTCCGGCGATTTGCCGATGCTCATGTCCTTCGGCAAGCTCTTGGGATCCTGATCGACCGGGATCTCGGCGAGGAAGGTGAAGCCGGTGTCGTCGGTCGAGGTGTAGACGATCATGGAATTGCCGGCGTGCTTGATGCCCTGCTTGTCCAGGAGCGTGTTCAGCGCCTTGAAGGCGTCGACCAGCGTGTCGAAGGCTGAATCCCAATTGGCAGTGCCCTTGACCATCACGACCTTCCTGGACTCCAGCGTGGTCTCGAGGCCAAAGGGATCGGCGGTCTGCACCGGAGCGGGCGTTGCGGCCGCGGCAGGCGGCGGTGTCGCCGGGCCGGGGGAGGCGCTGGCTGCGGGCGAGGGCGATGCTGTCGGGGCAGGCGAAGCGCTGGCCGCAGGCGATGGCGCGGGTGAGGGCGTTGCCGCAGGCGCAGGCGAGGCGCTCGCGGCCGGAGAGGGGGAAGCCGATGGGGCCGGCGAGGGACTTGCCGAGGCGGCCGGTGCCGGGCTCGGGGTTTGCGCCAGAGCCTCGGGCAGGCCAAACGACAAGGCCGCTGCCGGGATCAGCGCGGCCAGAGCGAGACGACGAAACCTGAACATTTTATTCTCCCCAAGGCCTTAACCAACAAGGCCTAAATCCGTCTTTGCGCCCGGCCGCGCCCCTGTCCGCGCGAACGCGCCGTTCTAACACGCGAGCGCCGAATTCGTCCCATGACAGATGCGTCATGGCAGGCCTCCTCGGCGCTCCCAAGCAAACCGCTGGCCAAGCCGGCAAGGATCGCCATATAAGGCAGGCGAAATTCGGGAATTTTCATGAGCGCGCTGGCCAACCACGCATTTGCCAAGATGAACGGCATCGGCAACGAGATCGTCGTTGTCGACATGCGCGCGTCCACGGCAAAGGTGACGCCGGATGACGCGCGCGCGGTGGCGTCCGCGAACGGCGGCGTGGCCTACGACCAGCTCATGGTGCTGCAGAAGCCGCGGCTGGACGGTACCGAGGCCTTCATTCGCATCTACAACAATGACGGCTCCGAAGCCGGCGCCTGCGGCAACGGCATGCGCTGTGTGGTGCGTCGCATCTTCGAAAAGACCGGCCAGACCAATGCGACGTTTGAGACGGCAGCTGGGCTGCTCAATGCCTGGCAGGGTCCCGCGCCGGATCTCTACACCGTGGACATGGGTGCGCCGAAGTTCGGCTGGCAGGACATTCCGCTGGCGGAAGAGTTCCGCGACACCCGCTATATCGAATTGCAGATCGGGCCGATCGACAATCCGATCCTGCATTCGCCGTCCGTGGTGAGCATGGGCAATCCGCATGCGATCTTCTGGGTCGATGACGTCAACGCCTACGATCTCGAGCGTTTCGGTCCACTGCTCGAAAACCATCCGATCTTCCCGAAGCGCGCCAACATCACGCTCGCCCATATCGTGGATCGCGACCACATCACGATCCGCACCTGGGAACGCGGTGCCGGCCTGACCAAGGCCTGCGGCTCGGCGGCCTGCGCCACGGCGGTCGCCGCGGCCCGCCTGAAGCGGGTCGAGCGCAATGTCGAGATCACGCTGCCCGGCGGCAAGCTCGGCATCGAATGGCGCGAGCGCGACGACCACGTGCTGATGACGGGCACCGCGACCTTCGAATATGAGGACACCTTCGATCCGGCGCTGTTCGCGCCGGTTGTCTGATGGCCGTCGACATCGTCACCTTCGGCTGCCGCCTCAATGCCTTCGAGGCCGAGGTGATCCGCCGTGAGGCCGAGGGCGCGGGCCTTTCCGACACCATCGTCATCAACAGCTGCGCCGTCACCAACGAAGCGGTGGCGCAGGCGCGGCAGTCGATCCGCAAACTGAAGCGCGAGCGTCCCGGCGCGCGCATCGTCGTCACCGGCTGCGCAGCGCAGACGCAAAGCGGCATGTTCGCTGACATGGCCGAAGTCGATCGCGTCCTCGGCAATGACGACAAGATGCGCGCGTCTGCGTGGCAGGAGACGCGCAGCGCGTTCGATCTCGGCGCCGGCGAGAAGATCGCCGTCAGCGACATCATGGCGATCAGGGAGATGGCGCCGCATCTCATCGACGGCTATGCGAGCGGCCTGCCGCGCGTGTTCGTGCAGGTGCAGAACGGCTGCGACCATCGCTGCACCTTCTGCATCATTCCCTACGGCCGCGGCAATTCGCGCTCGGTGCCGATGGGCGCGGTGGTCGAGCAGGTGCGGACGCTGGCCGCGCGCGGTCATGCCGAGATCGTGCTGACCGGCGTCGATCTCACCAGCTACGGTGCCGACCTGCCCGGTGCGCCGAAACTCGGCATGCTGACGAAGCAGATTTTGCGGCATGTGCCGGAGCTGAAGCGCCTGCGCATCTCCTCGATCGATTCGATCGAGGCGGATGACGATCTGCTCGATGCCGTCGCTGATGATGCGCGGCTGATGCCGCATCTGCATCTTTCGCTGCAGTCGGGCGACGACATGATTCTGAAGCGCATGAAGCGGCGGCATTCGCGGCAGGATGCGATCGCTTTCTGCGACCAGGTGCGCCGGCTGCGCCCGGACATCGCCTTCGGCGCCGACATCATCGCGGGCTTCCCGACCGAGAGCGAGGAGATGTTCTCGCGCTCGCTCGATCTCGTCGAACAATGCGGCCTGACGTTCCTGCACGTCTTCCCCTATTCCCCGCGCCCCGGCACGCCGGCTGCAAAGATGCCGCAGGTTGCGGGGGCGCTGATCAAGGAACGCGCGAAGCGGCTGCGTGCGGCTGGTGAAGTGGCATTGCGCAAACGGCTGCAAGCCGAGATCGGCGCGACGCGTGATGTGCTGATCGAGAGCGAGGGGTTAGGCCGCACGGAGCACTATCTGCCGGTCGCGGTTGCGGGCGAGCGGGTGGGCACTGTCGTGCCGCTTGTGATTGGTGGTAGTGATGGCGAGCGGCTGACGACGTAATCGCTGTCCTCTTCCTTCTCTCCTTGCGGGAGAAGGTGCGAAGCGCCGGATGAGGGGTTGCTTCAGCCAACTCTATTGCAAGTGACGCATTCGCGGAGAGAGATACCCCTCACCCGTCTCGCCGCTGCGCGGCGAGCCACCCTCTCCCGCAAGGGGAGAGGGGAAGAAGTTAAGACGCTCGCACCTGCCAGAACCGCAGCGTGCGCCGCGCATTCTCTGGCGTCATGTGCGCATAGTGACCTTGCGCGCGCGAGAGATCCACCGGCTTCATCGCGCCGGTCGCAAAGCGGCTTTCGAGCACGGCGGTGGTGGTTTCCCAGCTGAGCTGCGCCGCCTTGCACGGCACCAGCAGGCCGTCGTCGCGCAGGCTTTGCATCAGCGGGCGAATGACTTCGACGGTCGATCCGGACAGCGCTGCCAGGGCAGCGGCGGTCTCCTCATAACGCCGCTGCCTGGCGAAGCCGAGCAACGTCGCCTCATTGAGCTGGCCGGTTGCCTTGAGCATTGCAATCGCGCGTTTGGCACCTTCGAAATCGCGGACGCTCGACATCTCGCGATCGACGCCGACGGCGATGGCCGCGATCGCACTCTGGATTTCCTCGAACAGATGCGGCGGCGCGCGCGACAACAGGCGGGCGCGCACGGCATCGGTCGCCGAGTGCAGCAATCGGCGGCGCAGCTCCGACGGCAGATCCACGCGGACGCCGATGTTGACGGCAAGTTCGGGGTCCGCCTCGGCCTGCCCGACCATGACGGCGAATCCGTTTCCGGAAACGCGCGCGCCGGGATTGGCGGCGAGCCGCCGGTTGACGCTGGGATAGCGGCGCGCCAGCAAAGCGTCGGTGACCATCTCCTTCAGCCACCAGCGGCCGGCGATCGCGAGCAGATGCGGTTCGCCCTTGGATGATGCGATCTTCACCAGCTCGCCGTCGTCGAGGCGGGCGGATTCCTGCAGCACGGGACCGGCGATGCGGATCTCGTCATTGCTGGCGAGGCGGCGGATCACCGAGGGCGGCGCCTGCGCGATCGGCGCCAGTTGTGCGCTGATCTCGGCGAGCGCAATGCGTGCGCCCATGTCTGCAAGCGCCCGCAGCTCGATGGTGCCGATCAGGCGCTCGAGCACCTCGTCGAACAGCGCGATCTGCTCGTCGTCGAAACTGCCGGCGGAGGAGAGGAACAGATCGGTGACGCGCCGGGCGGTCTCCAGGCCCTTTTCCGCCGAGCCTGCTCGAATCGCGGATTCGACCTCGTCGATGATCGATAGCTCGGCCTTGGACATCACGCCTTGCTCGTCCTGAGCGGTTACGGAAGCTTGTTCTAAGCAACCGCTATCATTAGAGGCGAGCACTGAAGGTTTGGTAAACTATGGGGCATTGGGAGCAAGGCGCGGCCGCGGCGGAGCTGCGCTCCCTCCCCCGCTTGCGGGGGAGGGTCGGGGAGAGGGTGTCTCCGCAACAAGACTGTCCCCCAGAGGAGAGAGCCCTCACCCGGATCGCTTCGCATCCGACCTCTCCCGCAAGCGGGAGAGGTGCACCGAACTTGACGGCGGCTATTCCCCGTTCCACCCGCAGGCGCGGAGCTTTTCGTGCATGTGGGGCGGGGCCGGCGCCACGACGCGGACGGGCTCCTTGTTCCGGGAGATCGGCACCACGATCTCGCGGGAATGCAGGTGCAGCTTCGGCTCCCCGAAGCGCGGGCCGTTGCCGTAAATGTTATCGCCGAAGATCGGCCAGCCGGTCGCGGCCGAATGCACCCGCAATTGATGGGTCCGCCCGGTCACCGGTTCCATGGCGAGCCAGGTCAGGCCGTCGCCGCGGCCCATCACCTTCCAGTTCGTGATCGCCTTCTGGCCTTCGGGATCGGGCTTCTGCCACCAGCCGCGCTCGGCATTGAGCCGGCCGAGCGGCATGTCGATGGTGCCTTCGTCCTCGGCCGGGCCGCCCTCGACCACGGTCCAGTATGTCTTGCCGATCTTGCCGTGCTTGAAGAGCAGGCCGAGCGAAGCGGTCGCCTTGCGATGGCGGCCGAGCACGAGGCAGCCGGAGGTGTCCTTGTCCAGCCGGTGGGCCAGCACCGGCGGCCGCGGCAGGCCGAAACACAGTGCGTCGAACGAGGCCTCCAGATTGGCGCCGCCCTTGGGGCCGCGATGCACCGGCAGCCCGGACGGCTTGTCGATGACCAGCATCAGCCCGTCGCGATGGAGCACGCGGGCCAGGATTTCATCGGCCGTCAATTGGGGAACATCGAGCAATTGCAGGACTTTCGGTCAAGACTTTCGTTTGATCGCCGGAACGGCTAACACACCGCCACCATGAACGATACCACGTCAGATCCCCCCAAGCTGAGCTGGTGGCGCCGCCTGTCCAACGGGCTGAAGCGCACCTCGTCCTCGCTCGGGACCGCGGTCGCCGACCTCGTCACCAAGCGCAAGCTCGACCGCGCCATGCTCGATGACATCGAGGACGTGCTGCTGCGCGCCGATCTCGGCACCCAGGTCGCGGTCCGGATCGCAGATGCGGTCGGCACCGGCCGCTACGACAAGGCGATCTCGGCGGACGAGGTGAAAGACGTCGTCGCGACCGAGGTCGAGAAGGTGCTGGCGCCGGTGGCGAAGCCGCTCGAGATCGATACGGCGAGGAAGCCGTTCGTGATTCTGGTGGTCGGGGTCAACGGCTCCGGCAAGACCACCACGATCGGCAAGCTCTCGCAAAAATTCGCGTCCGAAGGCCGCAAGGTGATGCTGGCCGCCGGCGACACGTTTCGCGCGGCCGCGATCGAGCAGCTCAAGATCTGGGGCGAACGTACGAAGACGCCGGTGATATCAGGCGCCCAAGGTTCGGACTCAGCGAGCCTTGCCTTCAACGCGCTGACGGCGGCGAAGGAGCAAAACGTCGACGTGCTCCTGATCGACACCGCCGGCCGCTTGCAGAACAAGGCCGAGCTCATGAACGAGCTCGAAAAGGTCGTGCGCGTGATCCGCAAGGTGGATGACACTGCGCCGCATGCCGTGCTGCTGGTGCTCGACGCCACCGTCGGCCAGAATGCGCTGTCGCAGGTCGAGGCCTTCCATCGCACCGCCGGGGTCACCGGCCTCGTGATGACCAAGCTCGACGGCACTGCGCGCGGCGGCATTCTGGTGGCGCTCGCGGAAAAATTCAAACTGCCGGTGCATTTCATCGGCGTCGGCGAAGGCGTCGACGATCTCGCGCCGTTCACCGCGCGCGATTTCGCCCGTGCCATTGCCGGAATCGAAAGCTGAAGAATGGACAAGACCCAGCCGCATCCGCTGTTCAAGCTGGCGACCGAGCTCGGTCCGCTGCTCGTGTTCTTCTTCGTCAACGCGAAGTTCAATCTGTTCGCCGCGACCGGCGCCTTCATGGTCGCGATCGTCGCGGCGATGGTCGCGTCCTATGTGGTGACGCGCCACATTCCGATCATGGCGATCGTCACAGGCGTGATCGTGCTAGTGTTCGGCACGCTGACGCTGGTGCTGCACGATGAGACCTTCATCAAGGTCAAGCCGACCATCATCTACGGCCTGTTCGCCGCGATCCTCGGCGGCGGCCTTTTGTTCGGCCGCTCCTTCATCGCCGTGATGTTCGACCAGATGTTCAATTTGACGCCGCAGGGCTGGCGCATCCTCACGCTGCGCTGGGCGCTGTTCTTCGCCGGCATGGCGGTGCTGAACGAGATCGTCTGGCGCACGCAAAGCACGGACTTCTGGGTCAACTTCAAGGTGTTCGGCGTGACGCCGATCACGATGATCTTCGCCATCGCCCAGATGCCGCTGACCAAGCGCTACCATCTCGAGCCGGTGTCGCTGGAGGCGAGCGAGGCCGAAGCGGGCGATGTCAGGAAGGGGTAGCGGTCTCGTGTCCCGGACGCGCGAAGCGCGAGCCGGGACACAGGCTCTGTCCGAAAGTGCCGTCTTGGTGACATGGGCCCCGGCTCTGCAGCGCATCACTTCGTGCTGCGCTACGTCCGGGACAGGAGACCGTTCTAAGACCCCGCCTTCAACGCCTTCTCCATCTGCGGCAACAACACCTTCTGCAGATTGTCCGGCGTGACCGGGCCGACCAGCTTGTAGACGATGGTGCCTTCGCGCCCGACGACGAAGGTTTCGGGCACGCCGTAGACGCCCCATTCGATCGAGGCACGGCCGTTGGCGTCCACGCCAACGCGGCCGAACGGGTTGCCGTAGCGGCCAAGGAAGCGGCGCGCATTGTCGGCGGCGTCCTTGTAATTGATGCCGACCAGCTGGAAGCGCTTGTCTTTTGCCAGTTCGGTCAGGAGTGGTGCTTCGTCATGACAAGGCACGCACCAGGATGCCCAGACATTGACGAGACTGACCTTGCCCTTGAAGGCGGCGGGATCGAGCCCCGGCACCGGCGCATTGTCAGCCTGCAATCCCTCGAGCGGCGGCAGCACGGTCTGCGGCGCGGGGCGGCCGATTAGAGCGGAAGGAATCCGCGAGGGATCGCCGCTGCCGAGCCGGAACCAGAACAGCAGCGCAAGGCCAATGAAGGCGATCAGCGGCAGCACCATCAGGAAGGTGCGGCGCTGCGGCGATGCGGAGGTCGATTGATCACTCATGACGCGTCCATGGCGCTGCGGCCGGAGCGGCGGGTGATGCCGCTGCGGTCGAGCTCGCGCAGGCGCTGCGTCTGGTTGCGATGGTCGAGCACGATCCAGCCGATTAGGATTGCGACCACGACGGCCGCTGCGGCATAGGACGTCACGATGAAGGATGCATAAGGACCGAGCGACATCATCCTGCGGCCCCAACTTCTTTCGACGCGTTCTGTCCGCGCGAACCGGCGCCCGCTTCGCTTGAGAACGCCACGCGGCTCGCCTGCATCATTTGCAGGGAGCGGACCCGGCGGCGCAGGATCTCGTTGCGCATCGCCGCCAGGTGCAGCGTGACGAACAGCAGCGTGAATGCGATCGCCATCACCAGCAGCGGAATCAGGAACGATTTGTCGAGGGCCGATCCGCCCATGCGCATCACCGAGGCCGGCTGGTGCAGCGTGTTCCACCAGTCGACCGAGAACTTGATGATCGGCAGGTTGATTGCCCCGACCAGGGTCAGCACCGCTGCGGCGCGCGCCGCGCGCGAGGGATCGTCGACCGCGCGCCACAGCGCCATCAGGCCGAGATACATCAGGAACAGGATCAGCACCGAGGTGAGCCGCGCATCCCATTCCCAATAGGTGCCCCACATCGGCCGGCCCCATAGCGAGCCCGTGAGCAGCGCGAGGAAGGTGAAGGCGGCGCCGATCGGCGCTGCGGCCTTGGCGGCGACGTCGGCGAGCGGATGCCGCCACACCAGCGTGCCCAGCGAGGCGATGCTCATCACGCCCCAGACGAACATCGACAGCCAGGCATTGGGCACGTGGATGAACATGATTTTGACGGTCGCGCCCTGCTGATAGTCGTCCGGCGCGTAGGCGGATTGGTACAGGCCGATCGCGAGCAGGATGATTGTCGCGGCCGCGAGCCACGGCAAGACCCGCGCTGTCAGCGCGAGGAACCGGGTCGGGTTGGCGAGGTCGATCAGTGACATGGTACCGTGATAATCATCGGTGGCCGCTCAGGCAATCAGCACGAAAGCGAGGGACGAAAGTTGATCGGGGTCAAGGTCAGTCGAGCCCATCTCAATCAAGCCCATCTTAGTCAAGTCCATGCCGCAGGCTCGCTGCGGCTGCGAAGGGGCCGACCACGAAGCTGACCAGGGACAGCGCGCACAGGATCGAGAACGGCGCGCCGAACGTCATGGGACCGACGATCACGGCCTGTGAGGCTGCCACGCCGAAAATCAGGACGGGAATCGATAGCGGCAGCACCAGCACCGCCATCAGCAGCCCGCCGCGGTGCAGTGTCACCGCCAACGCCGCCCCGATCATGCCGGTAAACGTCAGCGCCGGCGTGCCCGCCAGCAGCGTCAGCGCCACCGCGCCGGTCGCGACCATGTCGAGATTGAGCAAGAGGCCGAGCACGGGGGTTGCGACAATCAGCGGCAGGCCGGCGGCCAGCCAATGCGCCAACGCCTTGGCGGCGCAGGCGAGTTCCAGCGGCGTCCGGCTCATCGTGATCAGGTCGAGCGAGCCGTCCTCGTGGTCGGCCATGAACAGCCGGTCGAGGGTGAGCAGGCTCGCCAGCAGCGCGCCGAGCCAGAGAATGGCCGGCCCCAGCCGCGACAGCAGCGCCAGGTCCGGCCCGACCGCGAACGGCATCAGCACCACCACGGTCAGGAAGAACAGCACGCCGATCAGTGCCCCGCCGCCAACGCGGAGCGCGATCCGGATGTCCCGGCGAACGAGGGCGGAGAGGGCGGTCATGGGGTGCTCCCATCGTGCCCCCAGGGCGGTGCGCTCCCTCCCCCGCTTGCGGGGGAGGGGTGGGGAGAGGGTGTCTCGACAAAGAAGACTCCCCAAGTGGAGAGAGCCCTCACCCGGCGCCATAGCCGATGCAAAGCATCGGCGTTCTCTAGGAACGGCGGCCGACGGCCGCCTATGCCGACCTCTCCCGCAAGCGGGAGAGGCGAGAGAGCGGAGAGAGCTGTGCCCGGCCGCTTGGAAAGCTGAGGGTCGGGCCGCGTCATGCCGCTCCCCCGATCCGCAGCTCCCGCGAGTCGATCCCCAGCGGGGCGTGGGTCGCCGCGATAATCAGGCCGCCGCGCGCCAAATGCTGGCGCATCAGGCCGCCGAACATGTCCTGGCCGGCGGTGTCGAGCGCGTTGGTCGGCTCGTCCAGCAGCCAGACCGGGCGGCGGACGGTCAACAGGCGGGCCAGCGACAGCCGGCGGCGCTGGCCGGCGGACAGGAAGCCGGCGGGCAGATGGGTGGCATGGTCGAGCCCGACGGTGGCGAGACTTTCGGCCGCGCCAAGGCGCTCGCCGCCGAGAAAGTCGGCCCAGAATGTCAGATTTTCCGCCACGCTGAGGGCCGGCTTCAGGGTATCGCGATGGCCGAGATAGTGGCACTGCTCGGGCAGCGTCAGCTCGCCATCGCCGCCCTCCAGCGCGATCCTGCCTCCCGCCGGCACGAGCAGGCCCGCGATCAGCCGCAGCAGTGAGGTCTTGCCCGAGCCGTTGCGGCCGACGACGGCCACGGCTTCGCCCGCGACAGCCGCGAAATCGAGCCCGGCAAACACCTCGCGGCCGCCGCGCACGCAGGCGACTCCGCGTCCGGAGAGCTGCATCTCGCCTCGTTTCAAGTCACTCAAAGCCGGGCCTCAGGAAAACTTGGGGTAGCGCATGGGAATTTTTGGCTCGCGATTGCTGCGGCACGATTGTGGCTGTGGCGGCGCGGTTAGAAAGCTTCTATAAGCCCGGAACTACTTGATGCAGCAACTCAACCTGCCCCTGCAAGCGGCCCAGCCTGATACGCTGACGGTGTTAAGATACCCTGCCGGGTATAACGAACCATTGGGATTTCCTACATGACCTCGCTCGACAGCTTCAAATGCAAAAAGACCCTCAAGGTCGGCGCCAAGACCTATGTCTATTACAGCCTGCCCACGGCCGAGAAGAATGGTCTGAAGGGAATTTCCAAACTTCCCTATTCGATGAAGGTCCTGCTCGAGAATCTGCTGCGCAACGAGGACGGACGTTCGGTCAAGAAAGAGGACATCGTCGCCGTCTCGAAATGGCTGCGCAAGAAATCGCTGGAGCATGAGATCGCCTTCCGCCCGGCGCGCGTGCTGATGCAGGACTTCACCGGCGTGCCCGCGGTGGTGGACCTTGCCGCGATGCGCAACGCGATGCAGAAGCTCGGCGGCGATGCCGAGAAGATCAATCCGCTGGTGCCGGTCGATCTCGTCATCGACCACTCCGTGATCGTGAACTTCTTCGGCGACAACAAGGCCTTCGGCAAGAACGTCGCCGAGGAATACAAGCAGAACCAGGAACGCTACGAGTTCCTGAAGTGGGGCCAGAAGGCGTTCACGAACTTCTCCGTCGTGCCGCCCGGCACCGGCATCTGCCACCAGGTCAATCTCGAATATCTCTCCCAGACGGTCTGGACCAAGAAGGAGAAGATGACGGTCGGCAAGAAGACCGGCACCTTCGAGGTCGCATACCCTGACTCGCTGGTCGGCACCGACTCCCACACCACCATGGTCAACGGTCTCGCCGTGCTCGGCTGGGGCGTCGGCGGCATCGAGGCGGAAGCCTGCATGCTCGGCCAGCCGCTGTCGATGCTGCTGCCCAACGTCGTCGGCTTCAAGCTGAAGGGCGCGATGAAGGAAGGCGTCACCGCAACGGACCTCGTGCTCACCGTGACGCAGATGCTGCGCAAGCTCGGCGTGGTCGGCAAGTTCGTCGAGTTCTTCGGCCCCGGCCTCGACAATCTCTCCGTCGCCGACAAGGCGACGATCGCCAACATGGCGCCCGAATACGGCGCGACCTGCGGCTTCTTCCCGGTTGACGCCGCCGCGATCGATTATCTCAAGACCTCCGGCCGCGCCCCGGCGCGCGTCGCGCTGGTGCAGGCCTATGCCAAGGCACAAGGGCTGTTCCGCACCGCCAAGTCCGCCGATCCGGTGTTCACGGAGACGTTGACGCTCGATCTCGCCGACGTCGTTCCCTCGATGGCCGGTCCGAAGCGCCCCGAAGGCCGCATCGCGCTGCCGTCGGTCGCCGAAGGCTTCTCCCTCGCGCTCGGCACCGAGTACAAGAAGGCCGAGGAGCCGGCGAAGCGCTTCCCCGTCGAAGGCAAGAAATTCGACATCGGCCACGGCGACGTCGTGATCGCCGCCATCACGTCCTGCACCAACACCTCGAACCCGAGCGTGCTGATCGGCGCCGGCCTCTTGGCGCGCAACGCCGCGGCGAAGGGCCTCAAGGCCAAGCCGTGGGTGAAGACCTCGCTCGCCCCGGGCAGCCAGGTGGTTGCGGGATATCTGTCCGATTCCGGTCTCCAGGCCGATCTCGACAAGGTCGGATTCAACCTGGTCGGCTTCGGCTGCACCACCTGCATCGGCAATTCCGGTCCGCTGCCTGAGGAGATCTCGAAGTCGATCAACGACAACGGCATCGTCGCGGCTGCCGTGCTCTCAGGCAACCGCAACTTCGAAGGCCGTGTCTCGCCGGACGTGCAGGCGAACTATCTGGCCTCGCCGCCGCTGGTCGTCGCCCACGCGCTCGCGGGCAGCGTCACCAAGAACCTCGCCGTCGAGCCGCTCGGCGAGGGCAAGGATGGCAAACCGGTGTACCTGAAGGACATCTGGCCGACGACGAAGGAGATCAACGCCTTCATGAAGAAGTTCGTGACCGCGTCGATCTTCAAGAAGAAGTATGCCGACGTGTTCAAGGGCGATACCAACTGGCGCAAGATCAAGACCGTCGAGAGCGAGACCTATCGCTGGAACATGTCTTCGACCTACGTGCAGAACCCGCCCTATTTCGACGGCATGAAGAAGGAGCCGGAGCCCGTCACCGATATCGTCGAGGCGCGCATCCTCGCCATGTTCGGCGACAAGATCACCACCGACCACATCTCGCCGGCCGGCTCGATCAAGCTCACCTCGCCCGCGGGCAAATATCTCAGCGAGCACCAGGTGCGTCCCGCCGACTTCAACCAGTACGGCACGCGCCGCGGCAACCATGAAGTGATGATGCGTGGCACCTTCGCCAACATCCGCATCAAGAACTTCATGCTCAAGGGCGCGGACGGCAACATTCCGGAAGGTGGTCTCACCAAGCACTGGCCCGACGGCGAGCAGATGTCGATCTACGACGCCGCGATGAAGTACCAGCAGGAGCAGGTGCCGCTGGTGGTGTTCGCCGGCGCCGAATACGGCAACGGCTCCTCGCGCGACTGGGCTGCCAAGGGCACGCGTCTGCTCGGCGTGCGCGCCGTGATCTGCCAGAGCTTCGAGCGCATCCATCGCTCCAACCTGGTCGGCATGGGCGTGCTGCCGCTGACCTTCGAGGAAGGCACCTCCTGGTCGTCGCTCGGTCTCAAGGGCGACGAGAAGGTCACTCTGCGCGGCCTCGTCGGCGACCTCAAGCCGCGCCAGAAGCTGACCGCGGAGATCGTCTCCGGAGACGGTTCGTTGCAGCGCGTTTCGCTGCTCTGCCGCATCGATACGCTGGACGAGCTCGACTACTACCGCAACGGCGGTATTCTGCACTACGTGCTGCGCAAGCTCGCGGCCTAAGCGCGGATTTGTGAACGGTGGCTCACTGCGAAGTGAGTAGAAGGTTAAACGAAGGCGGCCTATCACAAGGCCGCCTTCGTGCGTTTGCGGCATGTTCTAGATGGGCCCGCCCGGCGGAAAACCTCCCTTTGGACGGTTTGCCTGGACGGTTGAGTGTGCCGCGCCCCGTAAGACTACGGTGACCATCCGGCGATAAGATCTCCCTTTCACGAGCAATGGTGTGCGGCGTTCGACATGACAACAATGACGGCTTCTCATCTGGTTTCACGTTGGTCCGGTGCCCTCTGGTCGGGAGCACTCGGCATCTGTGCGATCGTCGCTGTCATCCGTCCTGCGGAGGCTGATCCCCGCGCCGTTGTCGAATTGTTTACCTCGCAGGGCTGCTCATCCTGTCCGCCCGCCGACCAGATCATCGGCGATCTTTCCAAAGACCCGTCGATCATCGCGCTGAGCATGCCGATCGATTATTGGGACTATCTTGGTTGGAAGGACACGCTTGCGGATTCGCGCTTCTCTGCACGCCAGCGTGCCTATTCGCGCATGCGCGGCGACCGCGAGGTCTACACGCCGCAGGTCGTGGTCAACGGCTCGACTCACGTCATCGGCAGCGACCGTACCGGCATCGAGAATGCCATCGGCAAGACCGACAAGGGCATCGGCGTGATGAGCGTGCCGGTGACGATGTCGCTCGCGGGCAAGCAGATCAACGTGTCGGTGGCCGCGAGCAACGAGCCGGCAGTCTCGCATGGCGAGGTCTGGATCTGCTCGATCGCCAAGTCGGTGCCGATCGCGATCACCCGCGGCGAGAATCGCGGGCAGCAGGTCACCTATCACAATGTGGTGCGCAACGTGCTCAAGGTCGGTGACTGGACCGGGCGTTCGGAAAGCTGGACGGTGCCGATCGAGAACCTCACGCGCGACGGCGTCGACGGCGCGGTGGTCTATGTCCAGGACGGCAGCCGTGAGAAGCCCGGCCCGATGCTGGGTGCGGCGTACACGTCGCTGCACTGATTCGAATTTCTCTCTAGCGCTACGCCGTTCTAACTCCTCATGGTGAGGAGGCGCGTTGGCGCCGTCTCGAACCATGAAAGGCCCGCGCTGATGCAGCGTCGCCTTTCATCCTTCGAGACGCGCGCAAGAGCGCGCTCCGCAGGATGAGGAGAGAGAGTCTTCGCGCGGATGTTTGGAGGGAAGGTCGGTCGCGGCCGGAAACATTCCGACACAAACAAAAAAGGACCAACTTGCGTTGGTCCTCCTTGCTGCGCGTACAGACCCGATCCTGTTCGACCCCGGGGGGCTGGGGGCTGAGGAATCCGGAACCGAAAGGACCGGGTCAACGCACGTGAGTCTTTTCGCAATGCAGGGCGGCAGTCGCTGGGCGGAAAAGCGGCGAGAGTATGATTCCTGCTAACGATCCCGTGACGGTTTGCCGCGAGGAAGTTCCACCCCTGCGTGTGCCCTGCTTCCGATAAGTTGAGCGGGCGAGTTCCATCAAGAGGCCTTGCGGCGGGGAACGGTTGGCGCAATCATATCACTGTCATGATCTGCGGTTCCGGGGACGGTCTTCGCGGACGCGTGGTCATGCCGTGCGATGAGGAAGCGCTCCATGAGTCTGTCGGAGGATGCCGATCCGGGCGAGCAGCGCGCGGCGGCGCGCCCCGCCGCTGCGAATGCGCAACCGAGCCGGGTGACGTTCAACCGCCTCGAGCTGCACCGTATTCTCAATCTCTACGGCCGCATGGTCGCCGATGGCGAGTGGCGCGACTATGCCATCGACTTCCTCAGGGATCGCGCCGTGTTCTCGGTCTATCGCCGTGCCTCGGAAGTGCCGATCTATCGCATCGAGAAGGATCCGCGGCTCGCGCGCAAGCAGGGCATGTACAGCGTGATCTCGGCGACGGGCTTGATCCTGCGCCGCGGCCACGAGCTGGAGCGCGTGCTGCTGGTGATCGATCGGAAACTGGCGGTGGTGTAGCCGCACGGCCGGTGCCGTAGGGTGGGCAAAGGCGCGCAACGCCGTGCCCACGTCCTTTCTCGATCGCCGCAAATCGTGGGCACGCTCCGCTTTGCCTACCCTACGGCAGTGTACGTGGAGAGGCGTTTCGTAGCCCGGATGAGCGAAGCGACATCCGGGACTCTTCTTGCACAGTTCCCGGGTATCGCTTCGCTCACCCGGGCTACAGGCGCTGACCCTACTTCCCCGGCACCGTGCTTGCGCCCTCGCCGAGGTCGCGCTGCATCATCACCGTGTCGAGCCAGCGGCCGAATTTCAGCCCGACATTGGGATGGATGCCGATCATCTTGAAGCCGCCTTTGGTGTGCACGCCGATCGAGCCTGCATTGGCGGAATCGCCGATCACCGCAATCATCTGGCGGAAGCCGCGCGCCTCGCATTCGGTGATCAGCCGCTCCAGCAGCAACGAGCCGACGCCGCGACGGTGGAAGGACGGGTCGAGATAGATCGAGTTCTCGACCGTGAAGCGATAGGCCGGCCGCGGCCGGTAGGCGCCGGCATAGGCATAGCCGGCGACGCGGCCGTCGAGGATGGCGACGAAATAGGGATAGCCGCCGTCGACCAGCACGCGATAGCGGCGCGTCATCTCCGAGAGTTCCGGCGGCTCCAGCTCGAACGTCGCGGTGCCCTCGCGGACGGCCTGCTGGTAGATGGCGGTGATGGCGGGAAGATCGGCCTCGGTGGTGGGCCTGATTTCAGGTGTGGACATGGAGGGAAGATAGCAGGGGTGTCGCCACGAGCAACGCCGTTTCCGCATGCGTCATGGCCGGGCTTGTCCCGGCCATCCACGCCTTTTCCGCGGAACGAAGCACGTGGATGCCCGGGACAAGCCCGGGCATGACGGAGTGTTGCGCAAACAAAAACCCCGGCCTTTCGGCCGGGGTTCATGTCGTTCACTCGGTTGATCGCTTAGTCGCGCTGGCCGAGGAGCTGCAGCAGCAGCGTGAACAGGTTGATGAAGTTCAGGTAGAGCGACAGTGCGCCGGTGATGGCCGCACGCTCCGCGATGTCACCGCCGGCCGAGGCGTAGCCGTAGATGTAGTCGTTCTTCAGCCGCTGGGTGTCCCAGGCGGTGAGGCCCGCGAACACCAGCACGCCGACCACCGACACGATGAACTGCAGCATCGAGCTGGCCAGGAACAGGTTCACCAGGCTCGCGATGATGATGCCGATCAGGCCCATGAACAGGAACGAGCCCATCCCGGTCAGGTCACGCTTGGTGGTGTAGCCGTAGAGGCTGAGCGCGCCGAAGGTCGCCGCGGTGATGAAGAACACCCGAACGATCGAGGTGTGCGTGAACACCAGGAAGATCGACGACAGCGAGATGCCCATCAGCGCCGCGAATACCCAGAACAGGATCTGGGCGGTCGAGGGCGCGAGACGGTTGATGCCCGCCGAGATCACGAACACCATGGCGAGCGGCGCGAGCATGAACAGCCACTTCAGCGGGCTGACGAACATCGCGTAGCCGAACGGCGTCAGGAACAGCTTGCCGACGCGGACGGCGTCCGCGGTCGGCACGTCCGTCACGGCAGCCATGTAGACGCCGAGCGCGGCAAGGCCGGTGATGGCCAGGCCAACGCTCATGTAGTTGTAGATGCGCAGCATATAGGCGCGCAGGCCGGCATCGACCGTCGCGGCGTCAACACGCCCGGCGGCCCTGCCGAAAGGAGAAGCGTAGTTACGGTCTAGGTCCGACATGGTCGAATTCCCGTTGGTTGGTCCGGTCCGGCATGAGGGTCGCCACGCCGCCGGTTCGTCAAATTCTATCTCGGATACCGACGCCAACCGACTAAATTTTGGCTAACAATCGGGGCTCCGAACCCATTCGATATGTGGGAAACTAACACATTCGCTGCAACCTTCCACGCGCGGCTGAATGTCGCCCTTGGCGGCGATCCTGACGCGAACCTGACGAGCGGCGTGGTTAATCGCGGAAACCGGGGGGATTTCGCCCGGCTTGATCCTCCGCTACCATTTGTCACAAATTCCGCAACACCGTCGCGGGCTTTTTGTTCAACGCCAGCAGCGTGCCGGCGAGCCCGAGCCCGACCGTGACGACCAGGGCGGCCACCACCACGCCCGCCGCGCTACCGGCCTGCCAGACGAAGCTCAGCGTCATCAGCCGCGTCACGATCATCCAGGCCGCGATGCTGCCGGCGATCACGCCGAACAATGCGGTGGCGAGCCCGATCAGGAGATATTCGAGCGCATAGGCGCCCAGCAGCCGCAGCCGCGTCGCGCCCAGCGTCTTCAGGATCACCGCATCATAGACCCGGTGGCGATGGCCGGCGGCGAGCGCCCCGCCGAGCACCAGGATCGCCGAGATCAGGGTGATGGCGCTGGCGCCGCGAATTGCCAGCGCCAGATTGGTCACCACCGAGCCGACCGTCTCCATCACCTCGCGCACGCGCACGCTCGTCACCATCGGATAGGCGTCGGCGACCTGTTTGATGATCTTGCCGTCGCCTGCCGCATTTCCGCCCGTTTCCGTCAGCGTCGCGATGTGGGTGTGCGGCGCGCCCTTGAAGGCGTTCGGCGAGAACACGAGAACGAAGTTGATGCCGAGTCCCTGCCAGTCGATGGTGCGCAGATTGCCGATCTTGGCCGGAATGTCGCGGCCGAGCACGTTGACCACGACCTCGTCGCCGAGATTGAGGCCCAATCCGTCGGCGATCTTCTTCTCCATCGAGACCAGCGGCGGGCCGGAATAGTCCGCGCTCCACCATTCGCCATCGACCACCTTGGAACCCTTCGGCAGCTCGCCGGTATAGGTCAGGCCGCGGTCGCTCTGCAGCACCCACTCGGAATCGGTGGTCGGCTTGAGCTCCTCGGCGCGCAGCCCGCGCGCGGCGACGATGCGTCCGCGCAGCATCGGCACGTCCTCGACCTTCGCACCCGGCGCGATCTGGCGCAGATAGAGGTCGAACTGCTCGGCCTGCGTGCTCGGGATGTCGATGAAGAAGAACGACGGCGCCTGATCGGGGAGGGCTGCCAGGAACTGCCGGCGCAGATTGCCGTCGATCTGGGTGATGGTGACGAGCACCGCGAGCCCGAGCCCCAGCGACAGCACCACCGAGGGCGTCAGCGCGCCCGGCCGGTGGATGTTGGCGATCGCAAGCCGCAGCATCGGCAGCCGGGTCCGCGGCAGCCGCCGTGCGATCGCCATCAGCAGGACGGCGATGCCGCGCAGCAGGGCGAACACGACCACGGAGGACGCCACGAACACCGCCGCGATGCGCTTGTCGAACGAGAGCCCGATCACGACCGCGACGAGCAGCGCAATCACGACGCCCATGAACACGAGATAGCCCACGCGCGGCCGGTGCCATTCCGAGCTGATGGTGTCGCGGAATAGGGCGGCCACCGGCACGTCGTGGACACGTCCGAGCGGCCACAGGCCGAAGGCGAGCGCGGTCAGGAGGCCATAGACAAAGGACAGCGCCAGTTCGTCGGCATGCACGGCTGGCACCACCGGGAGCGGCAGCAGCTTGCCGAACAGGCCGACGATCGCGAAGGGCATGGCGGCGCCGAGCGCAAGCCCGATCACCGAGCCGATGCCTGCCAGCAGGAGAACCTGCGCGAGATAGATGCCGAACACGTCGCGCCCCGTGGCGCCGACGGCCTTGAGGGCCGCGATCACTTCGAGCCGGCGGTCGATATGGCTCTTCACGGCATTGGCCACGCCGACACCGCCGACCAGCAGCGCGGCGAGGCCGACCAGGGTCAGGAATTGGGTGAATCGGTTGATGTTGCGCTCGAGCTGCGGCGAGGCGTTGGAGCGGCTGCGGATTTCCCAGCCGGCCTGCGGCGCCGCGCTGCGCGCATCCGCGATGAAGGCTTCGGTGGCGCGCTCGTTGTTCGCGGCATCGGGCAGCTTCACCCGGTAGACCCAGCGCACCAGGCTGCCGGGCTGGATCAGGCCGGTGGCCCGCAGGCCCGCCTCGCTGATCAGGAAGCGCGGGCCGAAGCCGATGCCACCGGCGAGCTTGTCGGGCTCGGCCTCGACGGTGCCGCGGATCTGGAAGGTCGCCGCGCCGATGGTGACGCGATCGCCGGTCTTCAGCGACAGCCGCGCCAGCAGCGTCGGATCGGCGGCGGCGCCGAACGCGCCGTCGCGTTCCGCAAGCAGATCGGGCATCGCCAGCTGCGGCGCCAGCGTCAGCTGACCCAGCATGGGATAGGTGTCGTCGACCGCTTTCATCTCGACCAAAGCGAGCTGGCCATCGGGCGCGCGCGCCATGCCGCGCAAGGTGGCAGCGGTCGACACGGTGCCGCGCGAGCGCAGGAAGGCGACCTCTTCAGGTTTCGCTTCGCGCTGGAACAGCACGAAGGAGACGTCGCCGCCGAGCAGCGTGCGGCCCTCGCGGGCAAGGCCGTCGGAGAGGCTCGCCGACACCGAGCCGACGCCGGCGATTGCCATCACGCCGAGCGCGATGCAGGCGATGAAGACGTAGAAGCCGCGCAGGCCCCCGCGCAATTCGCGCAGCGCATAACGCAGCGACAGCGCGACGCCGCCGGGTTTCGCGAAGGGTTCGGCCGCCGTGCTCATGCCGGCGCAGACTGCGTGTCGATGCGGCCCGAGCGCAGCCGGATCACGCGATCGCAGCGATGCGCGAGCGAGGAATCATGCGTGACCAGCACCAGCGTCATGCCACGCTCGGCATGCTTGCTGAACAGGAGGTCGACGATCTGCTTTCCCGTCGCCTCATCCAGATTGCCGGTCGGCTCGTCCGCGACGAGGATAGTGGGATCGGGCGCCAGCGCGCGGGCCAGCGCCACGCGCTGCTGCTCGCCGCCCGAGAGCTGCGTCGGATAGTGATGCAGGCGGTCGCCGAGCCCGACCGATTGCAGCTCCTGCGCCGCGCGCTTTGCGGCGTCCGGATTGCCGGCGAGCTCGAGCGGCACCGCAACGTTCTCCAGCGCCGTCATGGTCGGGATCAAATGGAAGGACTGGAAGACGATGCCGACCTGGCGGCCGCGGAAGCGGGCCAGGGCGTCCTCGTCGAGAGCATTGAAAGGCGTGCCTGAGACCACCACCTCTCCGCTATCAGGATGCTCCAGCCCCGCCATCACCATCAGCAGCGTGGATTTGCCCGAGCCTGACGGGCCGATCAGGCCGATCGTCTCGCCCGAGGCGACCCGCAAGCTGATATCCTTGAGGATGTGAACCCGTGCCGCGCCCGAACCCAATGAGAGATTGACGTTGGAGATGGCGATGGTGTCCGCGGCAGCGGCGAGCGAAGAGGTTTCGATGCGAGTGTCCATGGTCCGGTCATATGGCAACTCCGATAGCGCGGTCGAGAGGCGTTACGGATTGTTCATGCACATAGCCGTGTTGATGCTCGCTTTGATGACGATTGCGACAAACGCGTCGGCACAGGCACAGCCAACGGCCAAGCCGATCAAGCTGGTGGTTCTCGGCGATTCCTTAAGTGCCGGTCTCGGCCTCCCGGCCCAGGATGCGTTTCCCCAAAAACTTCAAAAAGCCTTGCAGGCCAAAGGCATAGCGGTCGACATGACCAATGCCGGGGTGTCCGGCGACACCACCTCCGGCGGCCGCGACCGGCTCGACTGGTCGGTGCCTGACGGAACCGAAGGCGTCATCGTCGAGCTCGGCGCCAACGACGCGCTGCGCGGCATCGATCCCGATTTGGCGCGCACCGCGCTCACCGACATCATCCAGCGGCTCAAGGCGCGCAAGATTCCAGTTATGCTCTGCGGCATGCTGGCGCCACCGAACTACGGCGCCGATTATGCCGCGCGCTTCAATTCGATTTATCCGGAGCTTGCGAAAAAATTCGACGTGCCCCTCTACCCGTTCTTCCTCGACGGCGTCGCCGCCGACGCCAAGCTCAACCAGCCCGACGGCATTCATCCGACCGCGGCCGGCGTCGACATCATCGTCGGCAACATCATGCCCACCGTGGAGGCATTCATTGGCACGATCGCTGGGCAACGAAGTTGAAATGCAGGCAGCGCCAAACCTTCATACCCAGGGTTTTACCGGGGTAAGGCGTGCGATGCTTCGCAGAGTCACACAACTGCGATAGGAATCAGGGTACCGGTGATTCGTCGCCGGCTCTAATTTGGATATGATCCTGCCCAGGGATTGTAGCCAAGCATCGGGAGTGCGAAACGATGCCGCGTTTGTTCACAGGTCTGGAAATTCCGGCCGAGATCGGCCATTCGCTTTCCAACTTGAGGGGTGGCCTTCCTGGCGCCCGGTGGATCGATCCCGAAAATTATCACGTCACCTTGCGCTTCATCGGCGACATCGACGGCGTCTCGGCCAACGAGATCGCCTCGCTGCTGTTTCGCGTCGACCGCAAGCCGTTCGAGGTGAAGGTGCAGGGGCTGACAAGTTTTGGCGGCCGCAAACCGAGAGCAGTCGTTGCGACCATCGCGCCGAGCAAGCCGCTGATGGAATTGCAGGCCGAGCTCGAGCGCATGATGCAGCGGATCGGTCTCAACCCAGAGGGGCGCAAATTCATCCCGCATGTCACGCTGGCACGGCTGCACGATGCCTCCGACCGCGACGTCGCCGATTATCTCTCGCTGCGCGGCTACTTCCCGAGCAAGGCGTTCATGGCCGAACGTTTTGTGCTGTTCTCATCGCGGGCCTCGACGGGCGGCGGCCCGTATGTGGTCGAGGATGCGTACGAGCTGTGTGAGTAGCGCTGCTCTCGTGCCCCGGACGCGGCGCAGCGCGAAGCGGTGCGCTGCAGAGCCGGGGCCCATCGCTCCACGATCGGTGCACGAAACAGTGGGTCCCGGCTCTGCGCAGCAGCGCAAGCGCGCTGCAGCGCGTCCGGGACACGAAAGCGCATACCCCGTCCCCCAATTGACGGCTTGCAATTTCCGCCCGTCTCTGGCGGTAAGGGGCCATGCTCTCGACCCCCAGTTCCCCATTCAGCGAAGCCTATCAGGCCGAGATCGCCTCCGGCGCGATCGAGCCGGACGCCGCGCAGGCCGAAGTCGTCGAGGCCTATGCGGCGCTCGACCAGCGGCTCGCAAGCTACAAGCCCGCGCGCAAGCAGGGCTTGCTCAGCCGCCTGTTCAGCAGCGACAAGGACGAGGCGCCGCGCGGGCTCTACATCCATGGCGAGGTCGGCCGCGGCAAGACCATGCTGATGGATCTGTTCTTCCAGCACGCCTCGGTCGAGCACAAGCGGCGGGCGCATTTCCACGAATTCATGGCCGACGTGCACGAGCGCATCTACGACTATCGCCAGGGCATCGCGCGCGGCGAGATCGCCGACGGCGACGTCATCGCGCTGACCGCGAATGCGATCTTCGAGGAGAGCTGGCTGCTCTGCTTCGACGAATTCCACGTCACCGACATCGCGGACGCGATGATCCTGGGACGCTTGTTCGCCAAATTGTTCGAACTCGGCACCGTCGTGGTCGCGACCTCCAACGTCGCCCCCGACGATCTCTACAAAGGCGGCCTCAACCGTTCGCTGTTCCTGCCCTTCATCAAGCAGATCACCGACCACATGGACGTCGCGCGGCTCGATGCGCGCACCGATTTCCGGCTGGAGAAGCTGCAGGGCGTGCCGATGTGGCTAACGCCGGCGGACGCTGATGCGGACGCAGCGCTCGACCGCGCCTGGTCGAAAATGTCGGGCGGCGCCAAATGCAAGTCGCGCGACATTTCGATCAAGGGTCGCATCCTGCACGTGCCGTGCTCGGCTCACGGCGTGGCGCGGTTTTCGTTCGCCGACCTCTGCGAGAGGCCGCTCGGCGCATCCGATTACCTCAGGCTGGCGCATGACTATCACACCATCCTGGTCGACCATATTCCAGTGATGGATCTCTCCCAGCGCAACGCCGCCAAGCGCTTCATCACGCTGATCGACGCGCTCTATGACAATGCCGTGAAGCTGATGGCGTCGGCCGACGCCAACCCGATCTCGCTCTACCTCGCCCATGAGGGCAACGAGGCCAACGAATTCAAGCGGACCGCCTCGCGCCTGATCGAAATGAGCTCGGAATCCTATCTGGCGCTGCCCCACGGCCGCAAGGATTCCACCGCGAGCGGCTCCACCAAAGGTCTGGTGGAGACTTAAGTCCTATTTGCCAGCGCTGTCATTCCGCGCGCCCCGGAATGACAGGGCTGTGTGCCCGAGGCCTCGGCAAGCCCGACAAATGGGCATCCGGCGACTTGAACGGGGGAGGCGAAAGGGATAACCACCCTCTCAGTTTTCCCCTCCTTACGTGTCTAAAGGACAGGCTCACATGGCGCGCGACAAGATTGCTTTGATTGGCTCCGGTCAGATCGGCGGAACGCTGGCTCACCTCATCGGCCTGAAAGAACTGGGCGACGTCGTGATGTTCGACATCGCCGAGGGCGTGCCGCAGGGCAAGGCGCTCGACATCGCGCAGTCCTCCCCGGTCGACGGATTTGACGCGCATTACACCGGCGCCAACTCCTACGAGGCGCTCGACAACGCCAAGGTCTGCATCGTCACCGCCGGCGTGCCGCGCAAGCCCGGCATGAGCCGCGACGACCTCCTCTCCATCAACCTCAAGGTCATGGAGCAGGTCGGTGCCGGCATCAAGAAGTACGCGCCCGACGCCTTCGTCATCTGCATCACCAACCCGCTCGACGCGATGGTCTGGGCGCTGCAGAAGGCTTCCGGCCTGCCGCACAAGAAGGTCGTCGGCATGGCCGGCGTGCTGGATTCGGCCCGCTTCCGCTACTTCCTCGCCGATGAGTTCAACGTCTCGGTCGAAGACGTCACCGCCTTCGTGCTCGGCGGCCATGGCGACACCATGGTGCCGCTGGTGAAGTACTCCACCGTCGCCGGCATTCCGCTGCCCGACCTCGTCAAGATGGGCTGGACCTCGCAGGCGCGCCTCGACGAGATCGTCGACCGCACCCGCAACGGCGGCGCCGAGATCGTCAATTTGCTCAAGACCGGCTCGGCCTTCTACGCGCCGGCCGCTTCCGCGATCGCGATGGCCGAGAGCTATCTGCGTGACAAGAAGCGCGTGCTGCCCTCGGCTGCGTACCTGAACGGCGAATACGGCGTGAAGGACATGTATGTCGGCGTGCCCGTCGTGATCGGCTCCAAGGGCGTCGAGCGCGTCGTCGAGATCGAGCTCGCCGGCAAGGACCGCGAGGCTTTCGACAAGTCGGTCGGCGCGGTGCAGGGCCTGGTCGACGCCTGCAGGAAGATCGCCCCCGATCTTCTCGGCCGCTAAGGCGCAAGCAATCCCGCCGAAGACCGAAAACCCGGTCTTCGGCGGTTTCATTTCCGGGGCCTGGCTGCATCACGTGTTGAAGGTTGGCGGGGTTCCGGGTTCGGCAGTCCAGAGATCGATGTCAAAGAATCCGGGTTGCAGTTCCTGTGGTATATGGTATGCCAGCCACAAGACTGAGGTGGGCCCAAGAGGTCACCGCCCGCGGGTTCAGGGAGCGACCATATGAATATCCATGAATATCAGGCCAAAGCGCTGCTGAACGAGTTCGGCGTCGCGATCTCCAAGGGCGTGCCGGTCCTGAAGCCCGCGGATGCGGAAGCCGCCGCAAAGGCGCTCCCGGGCCCGGTCTGGGTTGTGAAGAGCCAGATCCACGCTGGCGGCCGCGGCAAGGGCAAGTTCAAGGAAGCCAGCGCCGGCGACAAGGGCGGTGTCCGCATCGCCAAGTCGGCCGCCGAAGTCTCCGAATTCGCCAAGCAGATGCTGGGCGCCACGCTCGTGACGATCCAGACGGGACCTGCCGGCAAGCAGGTCAACCGCCTCTACATCGAGGACGGCTCGGACATCGACAAGGAATTCTACCTCTCGCTCCTGGTCGACCGCGAAACCTCGCGCGTGTCGTTCGTCGTCTCGACCGAAGGCGGCGTCAACATCGAGGACGTCGCGCACAACAGCCCAGAGAAGATCGTGACCTTCTCGGTTGATCCCGCGACCGGCATCATGGGCCATCACGGCCGCACCGTCGCCAATGCGCTCAAGCTCTCGGGCGATCTCGCCAAGCAGGCGGAAAAACTCACCGCCCAGCTGTTCACGGCCTTCGTCGCCAAGGACATGTCGATGCTGGAGATCAACCCGCTGGTCGTGACCAAGCAGGGCCAGCTCCGCGTGCTCGACGCCAAGGTGTCGTTCGACGACAACGCGCTGTTCCGTCATCCCGAGGTGCTCGCGCTGCGCGACGAGACCGAGGAAGACGCCAAGGAGATCGAGGCGTCCAAATACGACCTCAACTACGTCACCCTCGACGGCAATATCGGCTGCATGGTCAACGGCGCCGGTCTTGCCATGGCGACGATGGACATCATCAAGCTCTACGGCATGGCCCCGGCCAACTTCCTCGACGTCGGCGGCAGCGCCAGCAAGGAGAAGGTCGCGGCCGCCTTCAAGATCATCACCGCCGATCCCAACGTGAAGGGCATCCTGGTCAACATCTTCGGCGGCATCATGAAGTGCGACGTGATCGCCGAGGGCGTCACGGCTGCGGTTCGTGAAGTCGGCCTCAGTGTGCCGCTGGTCGTCCGCCTCGAAGGCACCAATGTCGAGCTCGGCAAGAAGATCATCCGGGAATCCGGCCTGAACGTGGTGCCGGCCGACAATCTCGACGACGCCGCGCAGAAGATCGTGAAGGCCGTCAAGGGAGGCTAAGGCCATGGCCCAGGACCATCTCGCCGCATCATCTCCGCTCCCCGAGCACGCGCGCCTCGCCGCGTTCGCCGGCGAATGGGATGGCGAAGAGGTGGTCTTCCCGTCGCGCTGGACGGCGGGCGGGCCCGCCACCTCGCGCACCGTCGCGCGCATGGATCTCAATGGGTTCTACCTGATCCAGGACAGTGTCCAGATGCGCGACGGCAAGCAGGTCTTCGCCGCCCACGGCATCTTCACTTTCGACCGCGACGACCGGACCTACAAATTGTTCTGGTACGACTCGCTCGGTTACACGCCGCCCTCGCCCGCTTCCGGCGGGTGGGTCGGCAAGACCCTGACGCTGGTGCGCGGCTCGCTCCGCGGCAATGCGCGCCACGTCTACGAAATCATCGACGACAACTCCTACTCGTTGAAGATCCAGTTCTCGCCGGACGCGGAAGGCTGGGCCGACGTGCTCACCGGCGTCTACCGCCGCATCCACTGACCTCTCACTCGTTAGTTCGCGAAAGCAGACCTCATGTCCATCCTGATCGACAAGAACACCAAGGTCATCTGCCAGGGTTTTACCGGCAAGAACGGCACCTTCCACTCGGAGGCCGCGATCGCCTACGGCACCAAGATGGTCGGCGGCACCTCGCCGGGCAAAGGCGGCGCGACGCATCTGGGCCTGCCGGTGTTCGACACCGTGCGCGATGCGCGTGAGAAGACCGGCGCCGACGCGTCGGTGATCTACGTGCCGCCCCCGGGCGCGGCCGATGCGATCTGCGAAGCCATCGACGCCGAGATCCCGCTGATCGTCTGCATCACCGAGGGCATTCCTGTTATCGACATGGTGCGGGTGAAGCGCTCGCTCGCGGCTTCCAGGTCGCGCCTGATCGGGCCGAACTGCCCGGGCGTCATGACCGCCGGCGAGTGCAAGATCGGCATCATGCCCGCCAACATCTTCAAGACCGGCTCGGTCGGCATCGTCTCCCGCTCCGGCACGCTCACTTACGAAGCCGTGTTCCAGACCTCCCAGGAGGGGCTCGGCCAGACCACCGCGGTCGGCATCGGCGGCGATCCGGTCAAGGGAACCGAGTTCATCGACGTGCTGGAAATGCTGCTCGCCGACCCCAAGACCGAGTCGATCATCATGATCGGCGAGATCGGTGGTTCCGCCGAGGAAGACGCCGCCCAGTTCCTCAAGGACGAGGCCAAGCGAGGCCGCAAGAAGCCGATGGTCGGCTTCATCGCCGGCGTCACCGCCCCTCCTGGCCGCCGCATGGGCCATGCCGGCGCGATCATCTCCGGCGGCAAGGGTGATGCCGGTTCCAAGACCGAAGCGATGAAATCCGCTGGGATTACAGTGTCGCCGTCGCCGGCGCGCCTCGGCCATACGCTTGCCGAAAAGTTGAAGGGCTAATTCACTTCTTCGTACTTTTCCGGGCGAAGTTTCGCAGCAAATAGGGTAAAGGGTGCCTGCCGCGCCGAGCCTCTGCCGGGGAGCTCGGTGCCAGCGCCGTTTGTTATGCGCGAACCGAAATCGCCAGGAATTCCAGTATGTCTCGCCAAGACGCGAACGCAGCCTTTGCCTTGTCCTCCTTTTTGCAGGGCACCAACGCCACCTACATCGACGAAATCTACGCCCGCTACGAGAAGGACCCGTCCTCGGTCGACGCCGAGTGGCAGGAGTTCTTCAAGAGCCTCAACGACCAGCCCGCTGACGTCCGGAAGAACGCCGAGGGCCCGTCCTGGGAGCGCGCCAATTGGCCGCTGACCCCGCAGGATGACCTGACCTCCGCCCTCGACGGCAATTGGGCCGAAGTCGAGAAGGCGGTCGGTGCCAAGATCGCCGCCAAGGCGCAGGCCAAGGGAGGCGACAAGGGCGCCGGTCTTTCCTCGGCCGACCTGCTGCAGGCGACGCGCGACTCCGTCCGCGCCCTCATGCTGATCCGCGCCTACCGCATGCGCGGTCACTTCCACGCCAAGCTCGATCCGCTCGGCATCGAAGCCCCGCGCAACCGCGAAGAGCTCGACCCGCGCACCTACGGCTTCAGCGAAGCCGATTTCGACCGCAAGATCTTCCTCGACCACGTGCTCGGTCTCGAATACGGCAGCCTGCGCGAGATCACCGCGATCTGCGAGCGCACCTACTGCCAGACGCTCGGCGTCGAGTTCATGCACATCAGCAACGCCGCGCAGAAGGCCTGGATCCAGGAGCGCATCGAGGGTCCGGACAAGGAGATCTCGTTCACCCGCGAAGGCCGCAGAGCCATCCTGGTGAAGCTGGTCGAAGCCGAGGGCTTCGAAAAATTCTGCGACACCAAGTTCACCGGCACCAAGCGCTTCGGTCTCGACGGCGCTGAATCGCTGATCCCGGCGCTCGAGCAGATTATCAAGCGCGGCGGCAATCTCGGCGTGAAGGAAATCGTGCTGGGCATGCCGCATCGCGGCCGCCTCAACGTGCTGACGCAAGTGATGGGCAAGGCGCACCGCGCTCTGTTCCACGAGTTCAAGGGCGGCTCCGCCAACCCCGACGCGGTCGAGGGCTCCGGCGACGTCAAATATCACCTCGGCGCCTCCTCGGACCGCGAGTTCGACGGCAACCGCATCCATCTGTCGCTGACCGCCAACCCCTCGCATCTCGAGATCGTCGATCCCGTGGTGCTCGGCAAGGTCCGCGCCAAGCAGGACCAGCACGGCGATCCGCCGGATATGCGCATCTCCGTGATGCCGCTCCTGATGCACGGCGACGCCGCGTTCGCCGGCCAGGGTGTGGTCGCGGAATGCTTCGGCCTGTCGGACCTGAAGGGCTACCGCACCGGCGGTTCCGTGCACTTCATCGTCAACAACCAGATCGGCTTCACCACCTATCCGCGTTACTCGCGCTCCTCGCCCTATCCGTCCGACGTGGCGAAGATGATCGACGCGCCGATCTTCCACGTGAATGGCGACGATCCCGAAGCCGTCGTGTTCGCGGCCAAGGTCGCGACCGAGTTCCGGCAGAAATTCCACAAGCCGGTCGTCATCGACATGTTCTGCTACCGCAGGCATGGCCATAACGAGGGCGACGAGCCGGCTTTCACCCAGCCGGTGATGTACAAGAAGATCGCGGCCCATCCCTCCACGCTCGAGCTCTACGCCCGCCGCCTCATCAGCGAAGGCGTGCTGACCGAGGGCGAGGTCGACAAGGCCAAGGCCGACTGGCGTGCGCGGCTCGACGCCGAGCTCGAAGCCGGCTCCGGCTACAAGCCCAACAAGGCCGACTGGCTCGACGGCAAGTGGGCCGGCTTCAAGATCGCCGACCAGGAAGAGGATGCGCGGCGCGGCGTCACCGGCGTCGACATCGCCGAGCTGAAGGATATCGGCCGCAAGATCACCAAGGTGCCGGACGGTTTCCGCGCCCACCGCACCATCCAGCGCTTCCTGGAGAACCGCTCCAAGGCGATCGACACCGGCGTCGGCATCGATTGGGCGACCGGCGAGGCATTGGCGTTCTGCACGCTGCTCAACGAGAACCACCATGTCCGCCTGTCGGGCCAGGACTCCGAGCGCGGCACCTTCTCGCAGCGTCATTCCGTCCTGATCGACCAGGAAGACGAGAGCCGCTACACGCCGTTCAACCATCTCGGCCACGAGCAGGGGCATTACGAGGTCATCAACTCGCTGCTGTCGGAAGAAGCCGTGCTCGGTTTCGAATACGGCTACTCGCTCGCGGAGCCGAACACGCTGACCCTCTGGGAAGCCCAGTTCGGCGACTTCGCCAACGGCGCGCAGGTCGTGTTCGACCAGTTCATCTCCTCGGGCGAGCGCAAATGGCTGCGCATGTCCGGCCTCGTCTGCCTCCTGCCGCATGGCTATGAAGGCCAGGGGCCGGAGCATTCCTCGGCACGTCTGGAGCGTTATCTGCAGATGTGCGCCGAAGACAACATGCAGGTGGTCTATCCGACCACGCCGGCGAACTACTTCCACGTGCTGCGGCGCCAGCTCCATCGCGAGATCCGCAAGCCGCTGATCCTGATGACGCCCAAGTCGCTGCTGCGTCACAAGCGGGCGGTGTCGCGTCTCGAGGAGCTCGCGAAGGGAGCGACCTTCCACCGCATCCTCTATGATGACGCCCAGATGCAGCCGAGCGAGGCGACCAAGCTCGTTCCCGACGAGAAGATCCGTCGCATCGTGCTGTGCTCCGGCAAGGTCTATTATGACCTCTACGAGGAGCGCGAGAAGCGCGGCATCGACGACATCTACCTGATGCGCGTCGAGCAGCTCTATCCGGTGCCGTTGAAGGCGCTGGTGGCCGAGCTGTCGCGCTTCAAGAAGGCCGAAGTGGTGTGGTGCCAGGAAGAGCCGCGCAACATGGGCGCCTGGCACTTCATCGAGCCCTATCTGGAATGGGTGCTGAACCAGGTGAACGGCGCAAGCCGGCGTCCGCGTTATGTCGGCCGCGCCGCTTCCGCCGCGACCGCCACGGGTCTGATGTCCAAGCATCAGGCGCAGTTGAAGGCGTTCCTGGACGAAGCACTGAGCTGAACTTTTCGAACTGCGTCATGCCCCGCCTCGTGCGCAACCAGCGCACTGGAGCGGGGCATCCAGTACGCCGTGACGTCCGTGCCCTGTACGAGCGTCCGGTTTGCTGGATGGCTTGCTTTTCGCAGGCGATGGCATCCGCACTTATGACCGCATCGGCGATCCCTAAGGACAAAGACCATGACTGAAATTCGTGTGCCGACGCTCGGCGAATCCGTCACCGAGGCCACCATCGGCCGCTGGTTCAAGAAGGCCGGCGATCCCGTCGCCGTCGACGAGCCCTTGGTGGAGCTCGAGACCGACAAGGTCACCATCGAAGTCCCGGCGCCCTCCGCGGGCACGCTGAGCGAGATCATTGCCGCCGATGGCGCCACCGTCGCGGTCGGCGCGCTGCTCGGCCAGATCACCGATGGTGTCGGCGCGGCAAAGCCCGCAGCTGCGCCCGCCAAGCCTGCCGCAGCCGCGGCAGCCGCTGCTGCACCGGCCCCGGCTGCGAAGGCGCCGCCGGCCGATGCGCCGCTCGCGCCTTCCGTGCGGAAACTGTCGGCCGAGAGCGGCGTCGACGCCTCGACCGTTCCGGGCTCCGGCAAGGACGGCCGCGTCACCAAGGGCGACATGCTCGCCGCGATCGAGCGTGCGGCCTCCGCGCCGACCCCGGTCAACCAGCCGGCCGCCGCCGTGCAGGTGCGCAGCCCCTCGCCGGCCGATGATGCCGCCCGCGAAGAGCGCGTCAAGATGACCCGCCTGCGCCAGACCATCGCGCGCCGCCTCAAGGACGTGCAGAACACCGCGGCCATGCTCACGACCTTCAACGAGGTCGACATGACCAACGTCATGGCGCTGCGTGCGCACTACAAGGATGCGTTCGAGAAGAAGCACGGCTCCAAGCTCGGCTTCATGGGCTTCTTCACCAAGGCCGTGGTGCAGGCGCTGAAGGACATCCCGGCCGTCAACGCCGAGATCGACGGCACCGACCTGATCTACAAGAACTATTACCACATCGGCGTTGCCGTCGGCACCGACAAGGGCCTCGTCGTGCCCGTGGTGCGCGACTGCGACCACAAGTCGATCGCCGACATCGAGAAGGGCATCGCCGATTTCGGTCGCCGCGCCCGCGACGGCCAGCTCAAGATCGACGAGATGCAGGGCGGCACCTTCACCATCACCAATGGCGGCATCTACGGCTCGCTGATGTCGACCCCGATCCTGAACGCGCCGCAGTCCGGCATCCTCGGCATGCACAAGATCCAGGAGCGGCCGATGGTCGTCGGCGGCAAGATCGAGGTCCGTCCGATGATGTATCTGGCGCTGTCCTACGATCACCGCGTCATCGACGGCAAGGAAGCCGTCACCTTCCTGGTTCGCGTCAAGGAGAGCCTGGAAGATCCGGCGCGTCTGGTGCTCGATCTCTGATCGCTGATGCTCTGCGAGCGCCGTCGCCATTCGCGACGGCGCATGTCGAACCATGGAGGCGCGCGTGACCGATAAAGTCGTTGTCATCACCGGCGGCAGCCGCGGCATCGGGCGGGCGACCGCGATTGCGGCGGCCGCGCGCGGCTTCCGCGTCGTGGTCGGCTATGCCAGCAACAAAACCGCCGCCGACGAGGTCGTCGCGCAGATCGAGGCCAGCAACGGCAAGGCCATCGCGGTAAAATGCGATGTCGCCGAGGAAAGCGACATCGTCGAGCTATTCAAGGCGGCCGACAAGTTCGGCACGCTCGGCGCGCTCGTCAACAATGGCGGCATCGTCGGCCAGAGCGGCGTGCGCGTCGACGAGATGTCGGCCGAGCGCATCCAGCGCGTGATGGCCGTCAACGTCACCGGCTCGATCCTCTGCGCGCGCGAGGCGGTGAAGCGGATGTCGACCAAGCACGGCGGCAAGGGCGGCGTCATCGTCAATCTGTCGTCGGTCGCCGCGAGGCTCGGCGCGCCCAACACCTATGTCGACTATGCGGCCTCCAAGGGCGCGATCGATTCCTTCACCATCGGTCTCGGCTATGAAGTCGCGGGCGAAGGCATTCGCGTCGCAGGCATCCGCCCCGGCCTGATCGACACCGAAATCCACGCCGCCGGCGGCGAGCCCGACCGCGCCCATCGTCTGGCCCATCTGGTGCCGATGAAGCGCGTCGGCACCGCGGACGAAATCGCCAACGCCATCGTCTGGCTGATGTCGGACGAGGCCTCCTACGTCACCTCAGCCATTCTCGATGTGTCCGGCGGACGCTGACGCTCCGGCGGACGCTGACACATCCTCATCACGCCAAACCTACGGGACTTTCTCTCATGGCTACCTACGATCTCGTCGTCATCGGCACCGGACCGGGCGGTTATGTCTGCGCGGTACGCGCCAGCCAGCTCGGCATGAAAGTCGCCGTGGTCGAAAAGAACGCCACGCTCGGCGGCACCTGCCTCAATGTCGGCTGCATGCCGTCGAAGGCGCTGCTGCACGCCTCCGAAATGTTCGAGGAAGCCGGTCATTCCTTCGCGAAAATGGGCGTGTCGATCCCGTCGCCGAAGCTCGATCTGCCCGCGATGATGAACTTCAAGCAGCAGGGCATCGACGGCAACGTCAAGGGCGTCGAGTTCCTGATGAAGAAGAACAAGATCGACGTGCTCAAGGGCACCGGCAAGATCCTCGGCAGCGGCAAGGTCGAGGTCTCCGCCGACGGCAAGTCCCAAGTCGTTGACGCCAAGAGCATCGTCATCGCCACCGGCTCGGATATCGCGCGGCTCAAGGGCATCGAGATCGACGAGAAGCGCATCGTCTCGTCCACCGGCGCGCTGTCGCTGGAGAAGGTCCCCGGCAAGCTGCTGATCGTCGGCGCCGGCGTGATCGGCCTCGAGCTCGGCTCGGTCTGGCATCGCCTCGGCGCCGAAGTCGTCGTCGTCGAATTCCTGGATCGCATTCTGCCCGGCATGGACGGCGAGATCGCCAAGCAATTCCAGCGCATCCTGGAAAAGCAGGGCTTTGCGTTCAAGCTCGGTGCCAAGGTCACCGCGGTCGACACGGCAGGCAAGACGCTGAAGGCGACGATCGAGCCCGCCGCCGGCGGCGCTGCCGAGACGCTGGAAGCCGACGTCGTGCTGGTCTGCATCGGCCGCGTGCCCTACACGGACGCTCTCGGCCTGAAGGAGGCCGGGGTTGCGCTTGATCCCCGTGGCCGCGTGCAGATCGATCCGCATTTCGCCACCAGCCTGAAGGGCGTCTATGCCATCGGCGACGTCGTCGCGGGCCCGATGCTCGCGCACAAGGCCGAGGATGAAGGCGTTGCGGTGGCCGAGATCATCGCAGGCCAGGCCGGCCACGTGAATTACGATGTGATCCCAGGCGTCGTGTATACCACGCCGGAAGTGTCCTGCGTCGGCAAGACCGAGGAGGAACTGAAGCAGGCAGGCACAGCCTATACCGTCGGAAAGTTCCCCTTCACCGCCAACGGTCGCTCCAAGGTCAATCAAACCACTGACGGCTTTGTGAAGATACTCGCAGATGCGAAGACCGATCGCGTGCTCGGCGTGCACATTATCGGCCGCGAAGCCGGCGAAATGATCCATGAAGCCTGCGTTCTCATGGAGTTTGGCGGCAGTGCGGAGGATCTCGCGCGCACCTGCCACGCCCATCCGACCCGCTCGGAGGCCATCAAGGAGGCCGCGCTTGCAGTCGGCAAGCGGGCCATCCATATGTAGGTGTGTGCCCAGGACGAATCGGGCGGGAAACACATGCTGCGCCGCCTTCTTCAACCGGTCTGGGTCCTGCTTGCGATCGTCTTCCTGATCGAAGCCTGGCTGTGGGACCATCTCGAGCCGGTCGTCGCGCGGGTTGTCGCGGCGATTCCGCTGGCGCGCTTCAAGCAATGGCTGACGGAGCGGGTCGACGCGCTGTCGCCGGCCACGACGCTGATCGTGTTCGCGGTCCCCATCGTCCCGCTGTTTCCGCTCAAGCTGGTCGGCCTGTGGCTGCTCACGCATGAGTACTGGACCAGCGCGGTCTTCACGATCGTTTTCGCGAAAATGCTCGGCGTCGGCGTCACCGCCTTCGTGTTCGATGTGACGCGCGACAAGCTCTTGGAGATGCGCTGGTTCGAGCGAATCTATGATCTCGTGCTAAAGGTGCGCGCCAAGGCCGCCGAGCTGGTCGACCCGATCAAGCGCCGCGTCCGCGAGCTGATCGCCGGCAACGGCGAAGGCTGGTCGTCACGTACGCTGCGTTTGATCCAGCGTTTCAGGAAGAGCGTGCACGAAGCGCGGTGAGCGTCCGCACAATCAGTCTTTCACCGTCACCCCCGCGCAACGGCGAAGCCGTTGTCGCTGGAGGTAGCCGCTTCTTCAGCGGCCCTCGAAGGGCGACGGCCCGGATCTCTTCGCGCGGCTGCAGCGGTGGCCGTTCATCCTTCGAGGCTCTGCCCGCGATGCGTTGCATCGCGCGCCTCGCACCTCAGGATGACGGGATTGACTGCGCGGTCTTTGGCCTTACTACCTCAATGCAAGTGCAGCAGGTGCGGCCACCACAGGCCGAGCGCGGTCATGAGGAGGCCGGCGATCGTCAGCACGCCGCCGACATAGGCCAGCGCGAACATGCCGGTGATGATCGTCGCCGAAGCCAGCACGATGCCGATCTGGAACGCGGCCGAGGCCAGCTCGAAATGGTGGTATTTCGCGGTCGCCTCGTCGCGGTCGTGCTCGGCGTGCTTGGCCTTCTCCGCGAGCTGCTCGGTGCCTTCGCCGGTCTCGGGCTCGGAGCGGTAGCGCTGCGCGGTCTTGGCCCAGTCGTCGACCTGCTTCTGCACCGTCGCCCTCATGGCGTCGTCACTCGTCCCGCCCAGCGTCAGCTTGCCCTGCTCGGCCGCGGTCAGCACCACGGTGCGGCGGATGCTCTTGGCCTGGAAGAACGCCCAGAGATTGGCTGCCTCGACGTTCTTGCTGATCGATTCGGTCTGGGCGCCCTTGCCGAGCGTCTCCGAGATCGCCAGGAACAGCGCCAGCACGGCGATCAGGAGCGCGATCTTCTTGTTCGAGCCGGACGCGTGTTCGGCGTGCTCGGCGTGCTCCATGCTCTCATGTGCGCTCATAGATCTCTCCTGCCTCGGTTCCGCAACGATTGACCGAACCGCGGGCGCTGCGCAAGAGGCACGCGAGCTATGACAGCTTCATGTCAGAATTCAGCGCCAGTTCAGCGCCGCGGATGCGCGCTGGCATAGACCTCGAGCAGGCGCTCGGAGTCGATACCGGTATAGACCTGCGTGGTCGAGAGCGAGGAATGGCCGAGCAATTCCTGGATCGCGCGCAGATCGCCGCCGCGTGACAACAGATGCGTGGCGAAGGAATGCCGAAGCGCGTGCGGCGTGGCGCTGTCGGGCAGGCCGAGCGCGCCGCGCAGCCGCTCCATCGCGAGCTGGATGATGCGCGGGCTCAAGGGGCCGCCGCGCGCGCCGACGAAGATCGGGCCGTCCGCCGGCAGCGGATACGGACACATCGCGGCATATTCCTGCACCAGCTCCAGCACGTTCTGCAGCACCGGCACCATGCGGGTCTTGTTGCCTTTGCCTGTGACGACAAGCACGTCGCCTTCGCCCGGCCGCGGCACCTCGCGGCGCTGCAACCCCAACGCCTCGGAGATGCGCAGGCCCGAGCCGTACAAGAGCGCCATCACCGCGGCATCGCGCGCCAGAATCCAGGTCTCGCGATCCTCGCCGGCGCGCTCGTCGGCATCGGCAAGACGCTTTGCCGATGCCATCGGCAGCGGTTTTGGCAGACTCTTTGCGACCTTCGGGGCGCGAATGGCAGAGAGCGCGCCGACCTTGCCCTTGCCTTCGCGCTCCAAAAAGCGGCCGAACGAGCGCAGGCCCGCCAGCGCGCGCATCAGCGAGCGGCCGGCAATGTCGTCGGCGCGTCGCATCGCCATGAAGGCGCGCACGTCGGTCGCCTCCAGCGCGGCGAAGCGCTTGAGCGTGACGCGCTCGCCCCAGTGAGCACAGAGGAAATCCAGGCATTGCCGCAGGTCGCGGCCATAGGCCTCCAGCGTCTTCGGCGACAGCCGCCGCTCGGCGCCGAGATGCGACAGCCAGCGCGTCATCTCCTGCGCGATCGAGGGATCGGCGCTGGCGAGCTCGATATGTGGGGCGGCCGCTTTGCTCATGCGCTCTGGACGTGGTGATTCCCTACAGTATATCGCATCACACTCGTTTATCGTTCGCTAAGGCCGCCCCAGGGCGCTAGCCTTGAAGCCCCGGGTTCCGATTCTCCGTTCATGGATCACACGTCGCGCAGCACGACCGCCCCCACCAACGCGACCGGCATGGTCGACGTGCTGGTGCCGGTCGCGCTCGACCAGACCTATTCGTACAAGGTGCCGCGCGGGATGGAGCTGAAGGCCGGCGATCTCGTCGGTGTGCGGCTCGGGCCGCGCGAGGTGCTCGCGGTGGTCTGGGGAGAAAACGCCAATCCGGATCCGCGCCTGCACAATCGCCTCAAGGAGGTCAGCGAGAAGCTCGATATCCCGCCGCTCAAGCCCGAGCTGCGTTCCGTGGTCGATTGGGTCGCCAATTACACGCTGAGTCCGCGCGGCATGGTGCTGCGCATGTGCCTGCGGATGGGCGAGAATCTCGGCCCCGAGCGGGTCCGCCCCGGCGTGCGTCTGGTCGGCGATCCGCCGCGACGGCTGACGCCGGCACGCCAGCGCGTGATCGAGGTGTTGTCGGACCGGCTGCTGCACGGCAAGTCGGAGGCCGCCAAGGAGGCGGGTGTCTCGGCCGGCGTGATCGACGGGCTCGTCGATGAAGGCACGCTCACGGTCGAGCCGATGCCGCCGCCGGCGCCGCCGCCTGTGCCCGATCCGGATTTCGGCCGGCCGGATTTTTCGCCGCTGCAGCGTGCCGGTGTGGATGCGATGCGCGCGCTCGCGGCCAACGGCACCTTTCACGTCGCACTGCTCGACGGCGTGACCGGCTCAGGCAAGACCGAGGTGTATTTCGAGGCCGTTGCTGAAACCATCCGCCGCGGCAGGCAATCGCTGATCCTGATGCCGGAGATCGCGCTCACCGGCCAGTTCCTCGACCGCTTCGCGCAACGTTTCGGCGTGCGGCCGATCGAATGGCATTCCGAGCTGACGCCGCGCACCCGCGCGCGCAATTGGGCGGCGATCTCAGGAGGCACCGCGCCGGTCGTGGTCGGCGCGCGCTCGGCGCTGTTTCTGCCATACGCCGATCTCGGCCTCATCGTGGTCGATGAAGAGCACGACCAGGCCTACAAGCAGGACGAGGGCGTGCATTATCACGCCCGCGACATGGCCGTGGTGCGGGCGCATATCGCGAAGATCCCGGTCGTGCTGGCGTCGGCGACGCCCTCGGTCGAATCCGAGGTCAATGCGCGCAAGAATCGCTATCAGCGCATCGCGCTGCCCTCGCGCTTCGGCGGCCAGCACATGCCGCATATCGAGGCCATCGACATGCGCCGCGAGCCGCCCGCGCGCGGCCGCTTCATCTCGCCGCGGCTTGCCGGTGAAATCAGAGGTGCGATCGAAAAGCGCGAGCAGGCACTGCTGTTCCTCAATCGCCGCGGCTATGCGCCGCTGACACTGTGCCGCGGCTGCGGCCATCGCTTCGCCTGCACCATCTGCGATGCCTGGCTGGTCGATCACCGTTTCCGCCAGCGCCTGGTCTGCCATCATTGCGGCTTCTCGATGCCACGCCCGCACATCTGTCCGAACTGTTCGGCCGAGGAATCGCTGGTCGCGGTCGGTCCCGGCGTCGAGCGTCTGCAGGAGGAGGCGGCTGCGCTGTTTCCGCAAGCGCGCACCATGGTGCTGTCGAGCGATCTCATCACCTCGATCGAGACGATGCGCAGCGAGCTCGCCGAGATCGCGGAGGGCCGCGTCGACATCATCATCGGCACGCAGCTCGTCGCCAAGGGCCACAATTTCCCGCGGCTTAATCTCGTCGGCGTGATCGACGCGGATCTCGGTCTGAGCAACGGCGATCCGCGCGCGGCGGAGCGCACCTGGCAATTGCTCAACCAGGTGATCGGCCGCGCCGGGCGCGAGCAGGGCCGCGGCGTCGGCTATCTCCAGACCCATCAGCCCGATCATCCCGTGATGAAAGCGCTGATCGCCTGCGACCGCGAGGCCTTCTACGACAGCGAGATCGATTTGCGCGAGAAGACGCTCTATCCGCCGTTCGGCCGGCTTGCGAGCCTGATCATCTCCGCGGGCGACCGCCCGAGCGCCGAAGGTCTTGGCCGCCGTCTCGTCGCGCTCGCGCCGCGCGATGAGCGCGTCGTGGTGCTTGGGCCGGCGGAGGCGCCGCTCGCCGTGATCAAGGGCCGCTACCGCTTCCGTATCCTGGTGAAATCGGCGCGCGGCTTCGATCTGTCGGACTATTTGCGCAACTGGCTCGCGGTCTGCCCGAAGCCGACGGGCAATCAGAAGCTCGAAGTCGACGTCGATCCGCAGAGCTTTTTGTAAGACTGCGCACACTCTCTCCACGTCATTGCGAGGAGCCCTTGCGACGAAGCAATCCAGGGTCCTTCCGCGGAAACAGTCTGGATTGCTTCGCTGCGCTCGCAATGACGCTGTGAGAGCAGTGCCTCTCTCTCTCTCTCTCTCTCTCTCTCTCTCTCTCCGTCGTGCCCCGGACGCAGCGCAGCGCTTCTTCAGCGGTGCGCTGCAGAGCCGGGGCCCATGTGGCACAGGAGCTTGCGGCTTCTGGGTCCCGGCTCTGCGCCGCAACGCCCTGGCGGCGTTGCGGCTTGTCCGGGACACGCGCGCGGTGACGACAATAAAAAAGCCCGCGGTCCCCCAAGACCGCGGGCTTGTTTCATGTGCGCAGCAAACTGATGAAAAACTGCGCGGTCGATGAGGCGCTAACGCGCCTTAGGAGACGACTTCCGCGGTGACGCGGCCGACGCCGGCCCCGGTGAGGCCGATGGCGCGGGCAGCGCCGGTGGAGAGGTCGAGAACCCGGCCGCGAATGAACGGGCCGCGGTCATTGATAGTGACGATGACGCTCGAGCCACCGTGGGTAACGCGCAGCTTGGTGCCGAACGGCAGCGAACGGTGCGCTGCGGTCATGGCGTTCTGGTTGAAGCGCTGGCCCGAGGCGGTCTTGCTGCCGGACTCGTTGCCATAATAGGAGGCGATGCCGGAGAAGCTGCGGCCCGTGCCCGCCGACGGCGTCATCGCCGCATTGGCATTGCGCCAATCGGAGGTCGCGTTGGTATCGGTCTGAGCATGGTGGCGGTGATGATGATGATGCCGGTGATGCCGGGATTTGGCGGAAGCCTCGGTGGCAGTTCCACCGATGAGGAGAGTTGCGGCAACGAAAGCGATCGCCGTGCGTGGCCGGGTCACAAAGCCCAGCGTCTTCAAAGACAGCATTTAGTGGTCCCTAAGCTAGTATTGCCACACATGTGGCTAGTGGAGCCCCCATCAGTTTGTGAGCGGGTTGGCGTTTCGATTCCTAATGAGGCGTGAATTGGGCAGTAAATCCATTCTGTTTCGTCATGAAATATCTTGTTACCGCTATCGGATATTCAGCCGATGTTCCGTAATCTTCCGCTTTAACGATTTGTTAATCTCTTGATTACATCCGAATACTGTAAAACGAAGTTGTCGCCTCCAACGTTTAGAATTGGGTAAGTATTCGGCGAGTGGAACCGAGGAGGCCAAAATCACGCCTCAGCGATCCGTGTTCATGGCCGCTATGCGCTGAGGGCAGGAACGAAAGGGCCGGCGTCGCTCAGAGGCGCGCGGCAATTCCGTCGGGTGGCAGGTCGACGTTGCGTCGTCGTGGACTGCGACGAACTGGCGACAGAACGTCATGCCTTTAATTTGGCGTCATGTTGCACGTGCGCGCCTGCTATGATAGCAAAGCCGCGATTTTAACGGATCCGGCACCTCCCGTGTCGGCCGAAAATCGAAGTCCCGCTTGAATTCCAAGGGCTTGGATCGCTTGGCGCCGCTTTGTGGCGACGGTTTTTCCCTTGCGAGTTTGACAGCAAAAAGAGCGCGTCTGTGGCTGCAGAAGATACGTCCGTTTCAGGTGTGTCGGGCCGTTATGCAACGGCCTTGTTTGAACTGGCCCGCGACCAGAAAGTGGTCGACGAGGTCAAAGCCGATCTCGACAAATTCGAGGGCTTGCTGAATGAAAGCGCTGATCTGAAGCGCCTCGTCCGCAGCCCGGTGTTCGCGGCCGAGACCCAGTCCAGGGCTCTCTCGGCCGTGCTGGACAAGGCCGGTATCGCCGGCATCTCCGCCAATTTCCTCAAGGTTCTGACCGCCAATCGCCGCCTGTTCGCGGTGACTGACGTCATCCGCGCCTACCGCGCCCTCGTCGCCAGGTTCAAGGGCGAGGTGACGGCCGACGTCACCGTGGCGGAAGCGCTCTCGGACAAGAATCTCGACGCCCTCAAGGTTGCCCTGAAGTCGGTGACCGGCAAGGACGTCGCGCTCAACGTGAATGTCGATCCCTCGATCATCGGTGGCCTCGTCGTCAAGCTCGGCAGCCGCATGATCGATAGTTCGCTTCGCACCAAACTCAATTCGATCAAGCACGCGATGAAAGAGGCAGGCTGATGGACATCCGCGCCGCGGAAATTTCCGCGATCCTCAAGGACCAGATCAAGAATTTCGGCCAGGAAGCTGAAGTCTCCGAAGTCGGACAGGTGCTGTCCGTCGGCGACGGTATCGCTCGCGTCTATGGTCTGGACAACGTCCAGGCCGGCGAAATGGTCGAGTTCGAGAACGGCACCCGCGGCATGGCGCTGAACCTCGAAACCGACAACGTCGGTATCGTTATTTTCGGCGCCGACCGCGAGATCAAGGAAGGCCAGACCGTCAAGCGCACCCGCGCCATCGTGGACGCGCCGGTCGGCAAGGGTCTGCTCGGCCGCGTCGTCGACGCACTCGGCAACCCGATCGACGGCAAGGGCCCGATCCAGGCCGACAAGCGCATGCGCGTCGACGTCAAGGCGCCCGGCATCATTCCGCGCAAATCGGTGAGCGAGCCGATGGCGACCGGCCTCAAGGCGATCGACGCCCTGATCCCGATCGGCCGCGGCCAGCGCGAGCTGATCATCGGCGACCGTCAGACCGGCAAGACCGCGATCGCGCTCGACACCATCCTCAACCAGAAGCCGCTCAACGCGCAGCCGGACGAGAACATCAAGCTGTATTGCGTCTACGTCGCGATCGGCCAGAAGCGTTCGACCGTTGCCCAGTTCGTGAAGGTGCTGGAAGAGCAGGGCGCGCTCGAATATTCGATCATCGTCGCCGCCACCGCGTCGGATCCGGCGCCGATGCAGTACATCGCGCCGTTCACCGGCTGCACCATGGGCGAGTACTTCCGCGACAACGGCATGCACGCCGTCATCATCTATGACGATCTGTCCAAGCAGGCCGTCGCCTACCGCCAGATGTCGCTGCTGCTGCGCCGCCCGCCAGGCCGCGAAGCCTATCCGGGCGACGTGTTCTATCTGCACTCCCGCCTGCTCGAGCGCGCGGCGAAGCTGAACAAGGACCAGGGCTCGGGCTCGCTGACGGCGCTGCCGGTCATCGAAACCCAGGCCAACGACGTGTCGGCCTACATTCCGACCAACGTCATCTCGATCACCGACGGCCAGATCTTCCTGGAAACCGACCTGTTCTTCCAGGGCATCCGTCCCGCGGTGAACGTCGGTCTGTCAGTGTCGCGCGTCGGCTCCTCGGCGCAGACCAAGGCCACCAAGAAGGTCGCCGGCAAGATCAAGGGCGAGCTCGCGCAGTACCGCGAAATGGCGGCATTCGCGCAGTTCGGCTCCGACCTCGACGCCTCGACCCAGCGCCTGCTCAATCGCGGCTCGCGCCTGACCGAGCTCCTGAAGCAGCCGCAGTTCGCGCCGCTGAAGATGGAAGAGCAGGTCTGCGTGATCTGGGCCGGCACCAACGGCTATCTCGACCCGCTCCCGCTCAACAAGGTGCGCGCGTTCGAGGACGGTCTCCTGTCGCTGCTGCGCGGCAAGAACGCCGAGATCCTCACTGCGATCCGCGACAGCCGCGATCTCTCCGACGACACCGCCGCCAAGCTGAAGTCGGTGGTCGAAGGCTACGCGAAGTCTTTCGCATAAGAACGCCGTCGGGGCCGGGCGAAAGTGCGCAGCGCGTCTTCGCATTGATGTCCCGGCCATCCCCGCCTCACCGCGTGGGAGACGAAGACGTGGATGCCCGGGACAAGCCCGGGCATGACGACAGGGACAAGCTAGCGGTTTGACCGAAAGGGATCGAACCGTCGGGGTGAACGAAGAATGGCGTCACTTAAAGACATGCGCGTCCGCATCGCCTCCACCAAGGCGACGCAGAAGATCACCAAGGCGATGCAGATGGTCGCCGCGTCCAGATTGCGCCGCGCCCAGCAAGCGGCCGAGGCGGCGCGGCCCTATGCGGACAAGATGAGCGCGGTGATCTCCAACATCGCCAGCGCTGCCGCGGGTTCGCCCGGCGCGCCGGCACTGCTGGCCGGCACCGGCAAGGACCAGGTCCACCTGCTGCTGGTCTGCACCGGCGAACGTGGTCTGTCGGGTGCCTTCAACTCCTCGATCGTGCGTCTCGCGCGCGAGCGCGCCCAGGCACTGATCGCGCAGGGCAAGGAAGTCAAATTCTTCTGCGTCGGCCGCAAGGGCTACGAGCAGCTCCGCCGCCTGTACGACAAGCAGATCGTCGAGCATCTCGACCTGCGCAGCGTCCGTCAGCTCGGCTTCGTCAACGCCGAGGACATCGCCAAGAAGGTGCTGGCCCGTTTCGACAACGGCGAGTTCGACGTCTGCACGCTGTTCTACGCGCAGTTCAAGTCGGTGATTGCCCAGATCCCGACCGCGCAGCAGATCATTCCGCTGATCGTCGAGGAAAAGGCCGCGAACGCGCCGACGACCTCCTACGAATACGAGCCGGAGGAGGACGAGCTTCTCTCCGGCCTGTTGCCGCGCAATATCGCGGTGCAGATCTTCCGCGCGCTGCTGGAAAACAACGCCTCGTTCTATGGCGCGCAGATGAGCTCGATGGACAACGCCACCCGCAACGCGGGTGAGATGATTCGCAAGCAAACCCAGATCTACAACCGAACCCGTCAAGCCCAGATCACCAAGGAGCTGATCGAGATCATCTCCGGCGCCGAGGCGGTCTGACGCACGAACCAAACGACGGTCGTTCAAGTACAGAATTTCGAAGGAGAGCTTCATGGCTACAGCAGCTAACCCGGTCGGTCGCGTCACCCAGGTCATGGGCGCCGTCGTCGACGTTCAGTTCGAAGGCCACCTGCCGGCCATTCTCAATTCGTTGGAAACCAGGAACGGCAACATCCGCCTCGTGCTGGAAGTTGCGCAGCATCTCGGCGAGTCCACCGTGCGTACGATCGCGATGGACGTGACCGAAGGTCTGGTGCGCGGCCAGGAAGTCACCGACACCGGCCAGCCGATCGCGGTTCCGGTGGGCGACGGCACGCTCGGCCGCATCATGAACGTGATCGGCGAGCCGATCGACGAAGCCGGTCCCATCAAGTCCGAGGGCGTGCGCGCCATCCACCAGGAAGCGCCGACCTACACCGACCAGTCGACCGAAGCCGAGATTCTCGTCACCGGCATCAAGGTCGTCGATCTTCTTGCTCCCTACGCGAAGGGCGGCAAGATCGGCCTGTTCGGCGGCGCCGGCGTCGGCAAAACCGTGCTGATCCAGGAGCTGATCAACAACGTCGCGAAGGCGCACGGCGGTTACTCCGTGTTCGCCGGCGTGGGCGAGCGTACCCGCGAGGGCAACGACCTCTATCACGAGTTCATCGAGTCCAAGGTCAACGCCGATCCGCACAATCCGGATCCGAGCGTGAAGTCGAAGTGCGCGCTGGTGTTCGGCCAGATGAACGAGCCGCCGGGCGCGCGCGCCCGCGTCGGCCTCACGGGTCTCACCGTCGCCGAGCACTTCCGCGACCAGGGCCAGGACGTGCTGTTCTTCGTCGACAACATCTTCCGCTTCACCCAGGCTGGTTCGGAAGTGTCGGCGCTGCTCGGCCGCATTCCGAGCGCCGTGGGTTACCAGCCGACGCTGGCCACCGACATGGGCGCGCTGCAGGAGCGCATCACCACCACGCAGAAGGGCTCGATCACCTCGGTGCAGGCCATCTACGTTCCAGCCGACGACTTGACCGACCCGGCGCCCGCGACCTCGTTCGCGCATTTGGACGCCACCACCGTGCTGAACCGCGCGATCTCGGAAAAGGGCATCTACCCGGCGGTGGACCCGCTCGACTCGACCTCGCGCATGCTCTCGCCGCTCGTCGTCGGCCAGGAGCACTACGACACCGCGCGCCAGGTCCAGCAGGTGCTGCAGCGCTACAAGTCGCTCCAGGACATCATCGCCATTCTGGGCATGGACGAGCTTTCGGAAGAGGACAAGCTGACGGTGGCCCGCGCCCGCAAGATCGAGCGCTTCCTGTCGCAGCCGTTCCACGTGGCCGAAATCTTCACCGGCTCGCCCGGCAAGTTCGTCGACCTCGCGGACACCATCAAGGGCTTCCGCGGCCTTTGCGAAGGCAAGTATGATCACCTCCCGGAAGCCGCCTTCTACATGGTCGGCACCATCGAAGAGGCGGTCGAGAAGGGCAAGAAGCTGGCGGCCGAGGCGGCCTAAGCTGCGAATGGCGAGTAGGGAGTAGCAAATAGTCTCGCTGCTCCCGCTCCATTCGCTATTCGCTACTCACCATTCGCAGGTTTCCAATGGCCACCTTCCACTTCGATCTCGTCTCTCCGGAAAAGCTCGCCTTCTCGGGCGAGGTCGATCAGGTCGACATCCCCGGCGTCGAGGGAGACTTCGGCGTGCTGGCAGGGCATGCGCCGGTCGTGGCCGCGATCCGTCCGGGCATTCTCACCATCACCGCTGGCGGCCGTCACGAGAAGATCATCGTGCTCGGCGGTCTCGCCGAAGTCTCCGAAAACGGCCTGACCGTGCTCGCCGACGTCGCGACGTCGCTGGCCGAGCTCGACCGCGCCCAGTTCGCCGCGACCGTCTCGGAGATGGAAGAGGGGCTGAAGGAGCACGAAGGCAGCGAGCTCGATCAGGCGATCGAGCGGCTCGACCACTTCAAGAGCATCCAGCAGCAGCTCAACTCGACGGCTATGCACTAAGCCCCGGGGCACCGCTCCGGGGCTTTAGGCCTAAAATTCCTGAACAAGTTCAGCGCTCGTCACCGACCGTGGCGGGCGCTGAAACTTTGTTGCACCGCGCTTCCGATAGCGGCATTCTCCCTTGCGAATTTTGTTCCCGGGGCGGGGTGCAGATGAAACGCAAGATCGCCGCGATATTCGCAGCGGATATTGCCGGTTACTCGAGATTGGTCGCGGAAGACGAGGAGGAGACGCTGCGGCGTCTGGCCTCCTACCGCGAGGTCGTCGACGATTTCATCGCCAAGTCCGGCGGACGCATCTTCAACACGGCGGGCGATGCCGTGCTGGCGGAATTCCCGAGCGCGGTCGATGCGGTGCGCTGCGCGATCGACATCCAGGAGTCGTTGCGGACCCGCAACATGGCCTATCCGCCGAGCCGGCAGATGTCGTTCCGCATCGGCATCACCATCGGCGACGTGGTCGAGCGCGACGGCGATCTGCTTGGCGACGGCGTCAACATCGCGGCGCGGCTGGAAGGCCTCGCCGAGGTCGGCGGCATCTGCGTCTCCCGCGCGGTGCATGAGCAGGTCGCCAACAAGCTCTCGGTGCAGTTCGCCGATATCGGCGCGCAGGAGGTCAAGAACATCCCGACGCCCGTGCATGCCTACATGGTGGCGATGCGGCGCGAGGACGGCAGCTACACCAAGCCGCAGCTGAAGAGGCCGGGCTCGAAGCTGGCCGCTGCCCCGGTGTGGATGTGGCCGCTGGTGGTCGCGGTGGTCTCGATCGTCGCCATCGGCGTCACCGGCTTTCTCTACAACACCAAGCTCAAGCAGACGGCGAGCGTCGCAGCGGCGCCGGCCGCGGCACCAAGTGCCACGCCGACGGCAAATGCAGCGGTGCCGAGCCCAATGCCGACCCAGCTTGCCAAGGCGCCGATGACATCAATGGCGCCGCAAAATACCGGAGCTGCCATGGCTCCGATGCCTGCGCCGTCGGCCGCGCCGATGGCCGGCAAGTTTGCGGCCGACAGCGTGCCGTTCATCAACGAGCGCGTCCGCAACTTCCTCGCCGGCGACTATTCCACGGCCGGCGACTACAAGGCCTTCGCGCTCAATGTCGGCGGCTTCACCGGCTCGGTGTTGAACCAGCCGAGCGAGGAGGCCGCGCGTAACGGCGCGCTCGAGCAGTGCCAGAAGCGCGCCGATGCCGCGCAATCGCCGCGGCGTTGCGAGCTCTATGCGGTCGGCAACACGATCGTCTACACTCACGGCAAGCCGCCGATGCCGCCGTCGCCCTATTTCCGGCATGACGCCATGACCGAGCGGGCGTTCGCCTCAAAGGACTTTCCGATCGTGCGCGATCCGCAAAAAGTCCGTCTCGAGAACATGTTCGTGCCGGCTGCGAAATCGCGTTCGGTCGCGCTTGGGCCGGGCGGACAATATTTCATGGTGCTCGGCGCCTCATCGCCTGAGGACGCCGCGCGGCGGTCCCTGGAATCGTGCGGCGCGATCGCCGGCGTGGCGTGCCTCGTGGTCGCCGTCGACGATAATTTCGTCGTGCCGATCCCGACCCTGTTCAGGATCACCGGCTTCTTCAATGCCGCCTCCAATGCATCGATCGTAGCGGATGCGCGCGGCGAGGTGATGCGCAAGCTCGCCGACGCCATGGGCTGGAATGCGATTGCCGTCGGCACCGCCGGCCGGCCGGGCCTCGGCCTCAAGGCCGCCGACGAGCAGACCGCCGTCAATTCCGCCCTCGCCGACTGCGCCAAGCGCGACAGCGATTGCCACGTCCTCGCAATCGGCCCGTTCACGGTGGGACCGGTTAATTAGGGTGGAATGTGCTTAGGTTGAATCAATCGGCTGCGGGCTCGGTGCACCTCTCCCGCCTGCGGGAGAGGTCGGCGCAACGCGCCCGGTGAGGGCTCTCTCCTCTTGGGGGTTCTCGGTTGCGGAGATACCCTCTCCCCAACCCTCCCCCGCAAGCGGGGGAGGGAGCGCAGCGGAGCGAGCGGTGGCAGCCTTGCTGACAAGAACGGTGCCTCACGCGCAAATCTCCGGCGAAAATCCTCCAATGATTTCCACCCCCGTTCTACTGTGCATGGGGTTGTTTTCGCGGTTTTACTTTCCAAAGACCGCAAACTCTCGCGCCACCGCGCGATAAACGTCACGCCGGAACGGCACCACGACATCGGCGACGCGATCCAGGCGCTCCCAGCGCCAGGCGTCGAACTCCGCGGGCTGGTCGTTGCGCGGCGTCAGCGGATCGATCTCATCATCCTTGCCGGTGAAACGCAGCGCGAACCATTTTTGCCGCTGCCCGCGAAACTTCGCCAGCCGGTGTGTTTGCGGGCCGTCGTAAGGAGGGAATTCGTAGGTCAACCAGTCGGTCTCGCCGAGGTAGTCCGCGCTGACGACGCTGGTCTCCTCCCAGAGCTCGCGCATCGCGGCGTCACGCAGATTCTCGCCCTCGTCGACGCCGCCTTGCGGCATCTGCCAATCGAGCCCCGGCAGGATGATCTCGGGGCCGTCGCCCTTGAAGCGGTGACCGATCAGCACGCGGCCATCGGCATTGAAGAGGGCAATCCCCACGTTGGGGCGGTAGGGCTTTTCGTTGGTCACGCGGGCATCTCTCATCGTCATTCCGGCGATGCCTTAGCATCGAACCCGGAGCGACAATTTGATTTATTCATCCGCCAGCGGGGAAAATTCCTGCACCACGCGCTCATAGACCGGGCGCTTGAAGGGAATGATCAGCCCGGTCAGATTGTGCATCGGTTCCCAGCGCCAGCTTACGAACTCGGCCTTGTGGCCGCCGCCGCCGGGCCTTTCGACGTTGATCTCGCTGTCCTTGCCGGTGAAGCGCACCGCGTACCATTTCTGGCGCTGGCCGCGATAGCGGCCCTTCCAGGCGCGCCCGGCGACCGTGCGCGGAATGTCGTAAGTGAGCCAGTCCGGGACCTCGCCGAGCCGCTCGACCGAGCGCACGCTGGTCTCCTCATAGAGCTCGCGCTTGGCGGCCTCCCAGGTGTCTTCGCCGGGATCGACGCCGCCCTGCGGCATCTGCCAGACATGGGTGTCATCGACATGTTCGATGCCGCCGGCGCGGCGGCCGATGAACACCAGGCCCTTCGTGTTGATCAGCATCACTCCGACGCAGGTCCGGTAGGGCAGATCCTCGTAACGCGCCATTCCGCCAGACCTCTCGCATGCTGTCGGTAGGGCGCCAATGGCCCCGCGAGGACCCGTGCCGTACCAATCCGTTGATTTAGCTGGATTTTGATTTCAGCATCGCGGTTGTCAATGGCACCAAAAGGATACCCCGGTCGCCCAATGTCTTGGTCCAGGCGGCGATGCGCTCGATCGAGACGGGAAGGGCGGAGGCGGTGCCGACAGCCGCGCCGCGCTCGCGTGCCGCCGATTCGAGCTTGTTCAGGGCGCGGTCGATCTCGGTCGGGGTCGGCACCACGTCGATCGCGATGTCGCCTTTGCCGAACGGCATGGTCTGGTTCGCCGCGGCCTGAGGCGCGATGCTGCGGGGCGAGGAGCCGTCGTCGAAAAAGCCGAGGCCGCGCTTGGCCGCCTCGCGGATGATCGGCTGCATCGCCGGCTCCGTCGCGATGAAGCGGGTGCCCATGAAATTGGCGATGCCGGCATAGCCCTGCATCCGGCTCAAATGCCAGTACAGGCGGTCCATGTTCTGGTCGGCGCTGAGCGAGGTCAGCAGCGTCTGCGGTCCCGGATCGTTGTCGGGGAAGTCGTAGGGCTCCATCGGGATCTGCAGGAAGATCTCGTGGCGCTGCGCGCGGGCCCGCTCCGCCAGCTTGCCGGGATCGGACCCGTAAGGCGTGAAGGCCAGCGTCACCGCCGGCGGCAGCTTCATGATGGCGTCGGTGGTCTTGGCGGCGCCGACGCCGAGGCCGCCGATCACGATGGCGACCACCGGCATCTTGGCGGCCTTGGCGCGGTCGGCATCCGCCGCGTAGACGTTGAACGGCTTCAGCCCGTCGGCGACCACCGGGATCATGCCGTAGCGTGACTTCTCCAGCAGTTTTGGATTGATCCCGGCCATGACGGGCGGCGGGGCTGACGCTGCGGCGTCGCCCTTGTCGGCGGCTTCGCCGGCACCGATCACCACGTCATGGCGGGCGCCGGTGGAGCCGTCGATCATGGTAACGGTCTTCTGCTCGCCGGGAGCAGCCTGCTTCTGCGCCTCCTGGCTGTCGTGCTTGCTGTCTTGCTTGCCGTCTTGCTTGCTGTTCTGGCCATGGTCGGCGGCAGGCTTCTCAGCGGCAGCCTTGTCCGCGCCCTTCTCGCCGATCGCGATCCGCGTCATCGGCTCGCCGCCGAGCGGATCCTTGTTGAAGATGGCGAAGCCGGCAAAGGTAACGAGGAACAGGCCGAGCAGGACGGCGAGCAGCTGCATGGCCGTGAACGGCAGCCGCAGCCGGCGTTTCCGGCGCGGCTTATCCTGTCCGAGCGGGGCGCTCAGATCATCGGCCGTTTCAGTCATGCGCGATCCCGAATCACTGCGAATGACGATACCACGCCGGGGTCAAGCGGCGGCAGGCCGGGATAGGCCGGGGATGCCGGGAGTTCCAAGCAAAAAGGGCGGCTCGAGGAGCCGCCCTTCTCGTCAGATCTTACGATGCGAGGACCTAATTCGCCGCTTTGGGCTTGTCGGCCGTGGCCTTGTTGTCGCCGCCAGGGGTGGGCGCCGCCGAGGCGCTGTTCTTGATGCCGTGGAGCAAATCGTCGGCGAGCTTGAGCGCCTTGTCGTCCTTGGCGTCCGGCGGGACGTAGGACTGCGAGCCGGTCTTCTCGTCGCCGTCGTTCTTGAGATGGCCGCGCAGCGAAGCTTCGCCCTTGGTGTCGGTGCGCGACTTCAGCTCGTCCGGTACGTCCTGCAGCACTTCGATGTCGGGCACGATGCCCTTGGCCTGGATCGACTTGCCCGACGGCGTGTAGTAGCGCGCGGTGGTCAGACGCAGCGCGCCGTTGCCGCTTCCGAGCGGGATGATGGTCTGCACCGAGCCCTTGCCGAACGAGCGGGTGCCGACGATGGTTGCGCGCTTGTGGTCCTGCAGCGCGCCGGCGACGATTTCCGACGCCGAAGCCGAGCCGCCATTGACCAGCACGATGACCGGCTTGCCCTTGGTGAGGTCGCCCGAATGCGCGGTACGGCGCTGGGTCTCCTCGGCGTTGCGGCCGCGGGTCGACACGATCTCGCCCTTCTCCAGGAACGAGTCGGAGACAGTGACCGCTTCCTCGAGCAGGCCGCCCGGATTGTTGCGGAGGTCGATGACGTAGCCCTTGAGCTTGTCGCCGATCTGATTCGAGAGGTTGGCGATCTCGCGCTTCAGGCCTTCGGTGGTCTGCTCGTTGAACGTGGTGATGCGGATATAGCCGATGTCGTCCTGTTCGACACGCGCGCGCACCGAGCGGACGCGGATGTTGTCGCGCACCAGGGTGACGTCGATCGGATTGTCCTGGCCCTTGCGGATGATCTTGAGCTTGATCTTGGTGTTGACCGGGCCGCGCATCTTCTCGACCGCCTGATTCAGGGTCAGGCCCTGCACCGCCTCGTCGTCGAGATTGGTGATGATGTCGTTGGCCATGACACCGGCGCGCGAGGCCGGCGTGTCGTCGATCGGCGAGACCACCTTGATGAGGCCGTCTTCCATCGTGACCTCGATGCCGAGGCCGCCGAATTCACCGCGGGTCTGCACCTGCATGTCGCGGAAGCTCTTGGCGTCCATGTAGCTCGAATGCGGATCGAGGCCGGTAAGCATGCCGCTGATGGCGGATTCGATCAGCTTGGTGTCGTCGGGCTTCTCGACATAGTCGGAGCGCACGCGCTCGAAGACGTCGCCGAACAGATTGAGCTGGCGATAGGTGTCCGCGGTGGCAGCTCGCGCGCTCGAACCCATGAACACCGCGCGCGGCTGTGTCACGAACAGCGTCAGCGCCGCACCGGTGGCTGCGCTGAGGAGGATTACTGAAGTCTTGCGCATCATCCGCGAACCTTCTCGCCTTCATTTGCGGCCCACCATGGGCCTGGATCGATTGGAGTGCCGTCCTTACGGAACTCGACATACAGCACAGGTTGACTCGCGTTCGTCGCGAGAATGGAAGCGACCTGAGAGGTCGACCCCATGGTCGCGACCGGCTCCCCCGTGAGCACAAACTGTCCGATGTTGACCGAAATGCGCTCCATCCCGGCGATCAGGACATGATACCCGCCCCCGGCATTGAGGATCAAGAGTTGTCCATAGCTGCGGAACGGGCCGGAATAGACCACCCAGCCGTCACACGGCGTTGTGACCTGGGAGCCGGGCTTGGTCGCCAGCGAAATACCCTTCTGGACCCCGCCGGCCCCGTCGGAACCGCCAAAATCCCTGATCTTGTTACCGTTAACTGGAAGAGGCAGGAGGCCCCTGGCCGAGGCAAAGGCAATCGCGGGGGTGGTCCGGGACCGGTCCTTGAATGCGCCCGGGCCGGATTTGGCGCTGGCTGCCGCCTTGGCTTCGGCCAGCTTTGCGGCCTCGGCGGCCTTCTCGGCTGCCTTGGCGGCGCTTTGCAGGTCCTGCTCCATCTTGGTGATCAGCCCCTGGAGATCCCCGACCTGCTTTGACAGTATGATCGCGCGCGAGTTCTCGGCGTCGAGATCCTTTTCGCGCCCCGCCTGCTGGCGCTGCCGTTCGTCGACGAGGGCGGTGAGCCGGGTCTGGTCGTTGCGGACCCGGTCGCGGTCCGAGGCGAGCTGGTCGCGCTCGGTGGCGATGGACTTGCGCAAGGCGACGAGCTCGCCGAGCTCGCTTGCGATCTTTTCGGCGCGGCCGCGCAATTCCGGCACCACGGCGCCGAGCAACATCGCCGTGCGCAGCGATTGCAGCGCATCTTCGGGCCGCACCAGCAGCGCCGGCGGTGTGCGCCGCCCGGCCCGCTGCAACGCCGCCAGCACCTCGACGATGTCGGCGCGGCGCGAATCCAGCGAGGTGCGCATCGCCTGCTCGCGTCCGTTCAGCGCGCGCAGCCGTGCTTCGGTCTCGTCGATCTTGGTCTCCACGCTGCGCACATTGGCGGCGGTGTCGATCAGCTGCTGGTTGAGCTGGGTGCGGTCCTGGCCGAGCGCGGTGATCTCGGCCTTGAGCTTGGCCTGTGCTTCCTCCGCGCTCTTCTGCCTGGCGCGGGCGGCTTCCAGCTCCTGCTCGCGCTGCTTGATGGCATCGGGCGAGACGGCTGCGGTCTGCGGCGCCGGCGTTGCCGTCTGAGCTTGCGCGAGGCTTGCGCCGGCAACGCTTGTGATCAGCAACAGGTTGAGGAGCGGCGCTCGCATCGTGTCGGCAAAGGTGCTCGTTATGGCGCGCATCACGCGCGGTGATAGGGGTGGCCGGCCAGAATGGTGGCGGCCCGGTAAAGCTGTTCCAGAAGCATGACGCGGACCATTTGGTGCGGCCAGGTCGCAGAGCCGAACGCGATCGCGAGCTTCGCCTTACGGCGCAATTCGGGCGAAAGTCCGTCCGCCCCTCCGATCACGAAGATAGTATGTCCGGCGCCTTCGTCCCGCCAGCGCGACAGATGCCGTGCGAATACGCTGGACTCGAGATTCTGGCCGCGCTCGTCCAGCGCCACCAGGATCGATTTTTCCGGAATATGGACGGAGATCGCCGCGGCCTCCTCGCTCATCCGCGTCGCGGTGTCCCGCGCGCGGCTTTCGGGGATTTCGTGGACCAGGAGCTCGCGGAATCCAAGCTTGCGGCCGGCCTCATCGAACCGCTCGAAATAGCGGTCGGCAAGCTCCCGTTCGGGGCCCTGCTTCAGCCGGCCCACCGCAATGACAGCAACACGCATGATATCTTCAGGGGTCTGATATCTTCAGGGTCGCGTTTTCAAGACCGCGCGCAATAAGCGCGCGCACGACGCTAGCATGCGCGTCAGCCGATTCGAAATCGGCCCGATGAGCCTAGATCGCCTTCGCCGCCCCTGGGCCCTGCGTGTACAATCGCTCGAGATTGTAGAACTCGCGGACTTCGGGTCGGAACACGTGCACGATCACGTCGCCGGAATCGATCAACACCCAGTCGCAATTGGGCAAGCCCTCGACGTGGATGTTCTTGATGCCGTTTTCCTTGAGGCCTTTGGCGACGTTTTCCGCGATCGCGCCGACGTGCCGGTTCACCCGGCCGGTGGTGACGATCATGTAGTCGGAGTACGCCGATTTGCCGCGAAGGTCGATGGTGACCGTCTCTTCCGCCTTCATGTCGTCGAGGCGGGAGAGGATCAGGCTCAGCGTCTTGTCGGCGTCGGGTTGCGCCTTCAAGGCCGCAGCTTTGGTCGATGTTTTACGCGCCGGCTTGGCAACCTTGGGTAAAACAGACTCTGTCTTGGACAATACAGATGTGGTCAGGGACCATTCCTTTCACTGTATCGCGAACGCCGAATCCGGCGCCCACTGGCTACACTACATCATGTGGGGTTAAGGGTTTCAATATGCCAGAGAGCCCGAAGTCCACATCACGTCGGCATACTCTGACTCACTTCGTACCTTTCCAGCTCCCGTCCGGGTTCCGCAGGCCCGTCGAGGAGAGATTCAGCTTCAATCCGGTCAAAAACACCCAAGCCGGCGGCCTCCGGTCCGCCAGCAGTGCCGCCTTTTCCTGGGAAAGGCGGTAGCGCGATAATGCCTGTCCTGCGGGGGAGGCGAGGGCGCGAAAACTCTGCGGCGGGCGATCGATGATGGCCATCGGCACCTGGGCGGCGATGCGCCGCCAGTCCTGCCAACGGTGGAATTGAGCGAGGTTGTCGGCGCCCATGATCCAGACAAAGCGCAAGCCAGGGAAGCGGCGGCGCAAGATGTTGATCGTGTCGATAGTATAGCGGGTACGAATGACGGATTCGAGACAGCTGACCTCGATGCGCGGATCATCAGCGACCTCGCGCGCCGCCTGCATGCGCGCGCCGAGCTCATGCAGCGCGCCGTTCTCCTTCAGCGGATTGCCTGGCGTCACCAGCCACCAGACGCGATCGAGTTGCAATCGCTTCAGCGCGAACTGGCTGATGGCGCGATGGGCCTGATGCGGCGGATTGAACGAGCCGCCGAGCAGGCCGATGCGCATGCCCTCCGTGTGAGGCGGGACCGCTTCCGCCACAAAACGCGGCACGACGAAATTGTTGCTCAATGCCCGCCCCGCGACGTTACTTACGGCCGCGTCTGCCCAGTGCCGCGAACGCGATATTTGAAGCTCGTCAGTTGCTCGGCGCCGACGGGGCCGCGGGCATGGAAGCGTCCGGTGGCGATGCCGATCTCGGCGCCGAAGCCGAACTCGCCGCCATCGGCGAACTGCGTCGAGGCGTTGTGCAGCACGATCGCGGAATCGACCTCGCTCAGGAATTTGTTCGCAGCCGCCTCATCCGCGCTCACGATCGCATCGGTGTGATGCGAACCGTGGTTCTGGATGTGCGCGATCGCGCCGTCGACGCCGTCCACCACCTTCGCCGCGATGATCGCGTCGAGATATTCGGTGTCCCAATCATCTTCGCTCGCAGGTTTTACGCGCGCATCCGCCCCTTGCACTGTTTCATCACCGCGCACCTCGCAGCCGGCTTCGATCAGCATCTCGACCAGCGGCTTCAGATTTTTGCCGGCAGCAGCGCGATCGACCAGCAGCGTCTCGGCCGCGCCGCAGACGCCGGTGCGGCGCATTTTAGCGTTGAGCACGATCGACTTCGCCATGGCAAGGTCGGCGCTGGCATCGACATAGACGTGATTGACGCCTTCGAGATGCGCAAATACAGGCACGCGGGCTTCCTGCTCGACACGTGCGACGAGGCTCTTACCGCCCCGGGGAACGATCACGTCGACGGCGCCGTTCAATCCCGACAGCATCATGCCGACCGCCGCGCGGTCGCGCGTCGGTACCAGCGTGATCGCAGCTTCAGGCAGGCCCGCTTCGCGCAGGCCCTGCACCAGGCATTCATGGATCGCGCGGCACGACCGGAAACTGTCGGAGCCGCCGCGCAGGATCACGGCATTGCCGGATTTCAGGCACAGCACGCCGGCGTCCGCCGCGACGTTGGGCCGGCTCTCGAAGATCACGCCGACGACGCCGAGCGGCACGCGCACGCGCTCGATGGACATGCCGTTCGGCCGCTGCCAGCTCTCGGTGACGATGCCGATCGGGTCGGCAATGCCGCGCACGATGCCGATGCCTTCGGCCATCGCCTCGACCCGCGCCGGGGTCAGGGTCAGGCGGTCGATGAAGGAGGAGGTGGCGTTGCCGGAGGCGCGGGCCTCAGCGACGTCCTCGGCATTGGCGGCGAGGATCGCCGCGGCGTTGCCGCGGATCGCCCGCTCCATGGCCTCGAGCGCCCGGTTCTTTTGCTCCGGCGGCGCCAGCGCCAGCACGCGCGCGGCAGCGCGGGCACGGGTCCCGAGTTCGGACATCAGGGCCTGAAGATCGGCGTTGCCGTCGACGGCTTTGAGGGGGGCGGCCATGGGAGTTTCAACCTTCTGCTAAGGCGGTGTCCTAGCACGGAAATCCCGCTTTTGCGAAGGCTCGGGAGAGTATGGCTGATCTCCCGATGCTGTGTCAGCTAAGCCGCTGGCCTATCTCCGGCGTCATGGCCGGGCTTGACCCGGCCATCCACGCCTTCTCTCTCCCGCAAGAACGTGGATGCCCGGGACAAGCCCGGGCATGCGACAAGGCCTTACCCCCCCACCACCAGATCATCGCGGTGGATCATCTCCGACCTCCCACTGATGCCGAGGATGGCCATCACGTCCGGGGATGAGCGGCCCTTGATCCGTTCGGCGACCTCGGCGTCATAGGCGATCAGGCCGCGGCCGACCTCGCTGCCATCAGGGCCGCGCACGATCACGGCATCGCCGCGGGCGAACTGGCCCTCGACCTTGATCACGCCGGCCGGCAGCAGGCTGGCGCCGGCGCGCAGCGCCGTCACGGCGCCGGCATCGATCGTCAGCGTGCCCTTCGGCTCCAGCGTGCCTGCGATCCAGCGCTTTCGCGAGGTGATGGGGTTGGCCGGCGTCAGGAACCAGGTGCAGCGGCCGCCATCGGCGATCGCCTGCAGGGGATGCTCGATCTTGCCGGAAGCGATCAGCATATGCGTGCCGCCGGTTGTGGCGATCTTGGCCGCCTCGACCTTGGTGCGCATGCCGCCGCGCGACAGCTCGGACTCGGCGTCACCCGCCACGGCCTCGATCTCCGAGGAGATGCTCTCGACCACCGGAATGAGCTTCGCGTTCGGGTTGTTCTTAGGCGGGGCGTCGTAGAGCCCGTCGATGTCGGACAGCAGCACCAGGAGGTCGGCGCTCGCCATGGTGGCGACCCGCGCGGCGAGGCGGTCGTTGTCGCCGTAGCGGATCTCGTTGGTCGCCACCGTGTCGTTCTCGTTGATCACGGGGATGGCGCGCCATTCCAGCAGCTTGCCGATGGTGGAGCGCGCGTTGAGATAGCGGCGGCGCTCCTCGGTGTCCTGCAGTGTCACCAGGATCTGGCCGGCGCCGATGCCGTGCGCGCCCAGCACCTCCGACCAGATCCGCGCGAGCGCGATCTGGCCGACGGCGGCGGCGGCCTGGCTCTCCTCCAGCTTCAGCGGACCGCGCGGCAATTTGAGCCGGCTGCGGCCGAGTGCGATCGAACCGGAGGAGACGACCAGCACGTCGCGGCCCTCGCGGTGCAGCTTGGCCATGTCGTCGGCGAGCGCGGCGAGCCAGGACGCCCGCACCTCGCCCCTGTCGGAATCGACCAGTAGCGCGGAGCCGACCTTGACGACGATGCGGCGGAATTGACTGAGTTCGGGGCTGGCCATGTGTATGTGTGTGTGGCGCTGTATGCGGAAAACGGCGGAGCGACAGGCGGCGCCGATGAGCCCTGCTTTTGCAGCAGGACGGTGACCGGCGCAAGGCAGCCGGCATGGTAAACGGCGTATCTCGGCCTTGTGTCGGGCGTTCGCCTGGCTCTAATTGCGGCCAACGATAATGGGCCGAAAGAGGAAACGAATGGATCGCCGCAAATTCATGGCCGGATGCCTTGGGGGATATCTTGGGCTGCCGCTGCTCTCGCAGGCGGGCGAAGCGCAAGCGCAGGCGGGACTGAGCAAGATGATCTTCCCGTTCGCGGCGGGGGCGGGCGGCGACACGCTGTGCCGGCTGATCGCGCAGGAGATGGCGCCGGCGCTGCAGCGGACCATCGTGGTCGAGAACCGCACCGGCGGCGACGGCCTGATCGGCATCAAGGCGGTGAAGGGCGCAAGCGCAGACGGCAGCATGGTGCTGGTGACGACAGGCCCGACCATGTACCTGCTGCCGATGGTGGAGACGACACCGAGCTTCGACACGGCCAAGGATTTCATGCCGGTATCGCTGCTGGCGCGGTTTGAATTCGCGCTGGTGATCAACGCGGCGGTCGAGGCCACCGATTTCAAGAGCTTTGTGACGTGGCTCAAGGCGCATCCGGACAAGACGTCATTCGGCGTGCCGAGCAACGGCACCATTCCGCATTTCATGGGCTCCAAGCTCGAGAAGGACCTCGGCATCCCCCTGACCCGCGTGCCCTATCGCGGCAGCGCGCCGATCCTCAACGATCTCGTCGGCGGTCACATCTCTTTTGGGATCACCACACTGGCCGACGCGCTGCCGCAGCACCGCGCCAAGGGCGTGAAGATCATCGCGGTGTCGAGCGCGGAGCGTTCGCCGTTCGCGTCTGAGGTCCCGACGCTGAAGGAGAGCGGCATCGATCTCGTCGCGGACGCCTGGTACGGCATGTGGCTTCCGGCCGGCAGCCCGCCGGAGTTTGCGAGCAAGCTCGGCGCGGCCGCGAGCGCCGCGCTCGCCAAGCCCGAGGTGAAGGAGAAGCTGACGGCGATCGGTCTCATTCCGGTCGGGTCGACACCGGATGGATTGACCAAGGAGCTCGCCGCGAACATCGCGTTGTGGCAGCCGATCGTGAAAGCGACGGGATACAAGATCGAGAATTGAGGGCGCGGCTCGCACTCCACACCCCGCCGTCATGGCCGGGCCTGACCCGGCCATCCACGTGCCTCAGCGTTTGGCGCAAGACGTGGATGCCGGGGTCAAGCCCGGGCATGACGAGCTGAGAGAGCTTCGCGCCCTCTATCTCCTCATCCTGAGGAGCCGCGAAGCGGCGTCTCGAAGGATCGAGGCCCCGCTGCTGTAGCTGGCCTGCATGGTTCTCGCGGCGATGCCAAGCATCGTCCGCTAGACGGCGCTTACGCGCCTCCTCACCATGAGGGTTTAGAGCTTCGCGCGCTGCGCGATGCCATCCTTGATCGCAGCAAGCTCGGCCTCGTCCCAGATGCCGATCAGAACGCCGCCCTTCACCTGCAGCTGGTTATCCGCATAGGCCGCGATCTTCTCGCGCGGGGTCGTGATGTGGTCGTTCGGATGCAGCGCCCAGTCGAACAGCTCGGCCTGCAACCGCGCGATGATCCCTGCACATTCAGGATCGTCGCCACGATCCAAATATTCATCCGGATCGGTTTCGAGGTCGTACAGCATCGGGCGGAAGCCGGAGGCATGGATGTATTTCCAGCGGCCGTCGAACACCATGAACAGGCGGCAGCGCGCGATCGGCTGGTTCAGCTTCAGCCGCACATCCTGCATGGCATAGTCATATTCGGAGAACGCGACCTTGCGCCAATCCGGCGGTGTGGAGCCGCGCAGCAGCGGCAGCAGCGAGCGTCCTTCGAGAATGTGGCCCGGCACCTTGCCGCCGAAATAGTCGACGAAGGTCGGCGCGAGATCGATGGCCTCGACCAGCGCATCGCTGCGCGTGCCGCGCGTGGCGTCGGCCTCTTGCGACGGATCGATGATGATCAGCGGAATCTTCGCCGACTGCTCGTGAAACAAATCCTTCTCGCCCATCCAGTGATCGCCGAGATAGTCGCCGTGATCGGAGGTGAACACGATCATCGTCGTTTCCAGCAGGCCGCGCGCCTCCAAAAATTTCATCAGCACGCCCATCTGGTCGTCGATCTGGGTGATCAGGCCCATATAGGCCGGGATCACCTTCTCGCGGGCCTCATCGCGGGCCATGTTGCGGGAGTAGCGCATGTCCATGTAGGCGCCGAACACCGGATGCGGATTCTGCCGTTCGCGCTCGGAGCGTATCACCGGGATCATGTCGTCGGTCGAATACATGCTGGCGTAGGGCTCGGGCGCGATATAGGGCCAGTGCGGCTTGATGTAGGACAGATGCAGGCACCACGGCTTGCCCACGATCTCGGCCTCGCCGATGAAATCCATCGCGCGCCGCGTCATGTAGGGCGTCTCGGAATGCTCGTCCGGCACGCGCGCGGCCTTGTCGGCGTGCACCAACAGCCAGCCGTTCTGCAAGGAGCCGTCGTCCGCCGCGCCTGAATTGGCCCAGTGCTCCCAGGGATTGGTGGCCTCGAAACCCTGCCGGCGCAGATATTCGTCGTATTTCGGCCGCGGCCGTCCGGTCGGGTGCAGGCCGTCGTCGCGTTCATAAGGCTCGAAGCCGCATTCGGCGACATGCACGCCGATCGTCGATTCCGGTGGGATGCCGAGCGCCTTCATGCCTTCGAGGTCGGGCGCCATGTGGGTCTTGCCGACCAGCACGTTGCGCACGCCGATCTTGCCCAGGTGGTCGCCGAGCGTGGGTTCGCCGACGCGCAGCGGCCAGCCGTTCCAGTGCGAGCCGTGCGAGCGCATGTAGCGTCCCGTGTAGAACGACATCCGCGACGGCCCGCAGATTGGCGATTGCACATAGGCCTTGCTGAACAGCACGCCGCGCTTGGCCATGGCGTCGATGTTCGGCGTCTTCAGCGTGGGATGGCCGGTGCAGCCGAGATAATCATAGCGAAGCTGGTCGCACATGATCCAGAGAACGTTCTTCGCGCGCGCCATGCGTCTCGCTCCTTACTTCGGTCGCCCGATATTGCGCTATCGATGGCGCGAAGAAAACCTCTCCCGTAGAGAGAGGTGCGGAGGGAGCGGTACTTACTTCACGCCGACCAAGGCTCCGCCTCGGCCGCGCTCTTGGCCTTGGCCGACACCGGGGCCTCGCCGATCACCTCGACGAGCGCGCGCAAGGCTTCCTTGACGCCATCGCCGGTGATGCCGGACAGCAGCAGCGGGGTCTTCTTGGCCGCACGCTTCAGCCGGTCCTTCTGCTTCTTCAATTCGTCCGGCTCGACCGCGTCGATCTTGTTCAGCGCGACGATCTCGATCTTGTCGGTCAAGAGCCCGCCATAGGCGTCGAGCTCCTTGCGCACCGTCTTGTAGGCCTTGCCGGCATGCTCGCAGGTTGCGTCGATCAGATGCAGCAGCACGCGGCAGCGCTCGACATGGCCGAGGAAGCGATCGCCGAGACCGGTGCCTTCATGCGCGCCCTCGATCAGACCGGGAATGTCGGCGAGCACGAACTCGCGGCCGTCGGCGTTGACGACGCCAAGCTGCGGATGCAGCGTGGTGAAGGGATAGTCGGCGATCTTCGGCCGCGCCGCGCTGACCTTGGACAGGAAGGTCGACTTGCCGGCATTTGGCATGCCGACGAGACCGGCATCCGCGATGAGCTTCAGCCGCAGCCAGATCCAGCGCTCTTCGCCCACCTGGCCGGGATTGGCGTTGCGCGGCGCGCGGTTGGTCGAGGTTTTGAAATGCGCGTTGCCGAAGCCGCCATTGCCGCCCTCGGCCAGCACGAACTTTTCGCCGACATTGGTGAAGTCGTGGATCAGTGTCTCGCGGTCCTCGTCGAAGATCTGCGTGCCCAAGGGAACCTTCAGCACGATGTTCTTGCCGTTGGCGCCGTGGCGGTCCGAGCCCGAGCCGTTCTCGCCCTTCTGGGCCTTGAAGTGCTGCTGGTAGCGGTAATCGATCAGCGTGTTGAGGCCGTCGGCGACCTCGATGATGACATTGCCGCCGCGGCCGCCATTGCCGCCGGAGGGACCGCCGAATTCGATGAACTTCTCGCGGCGGAACGCCACGCAGCCGTTCCCGCCGTCACCGGAGCGGATATAGACCTTTGCTTCGTCGAGGAATTTCATGGGCCATAGGTAGGCCAGCCGGTCCCGCGCGGCAACCCGGATGGACCCGCAAATCGGCCGAATTTCTCGCGAATTTGGGCCCTTGCTTAACCCCGGGACGACTTCAGAGGGGCCGCCGACGGATCAGGAATTTCTGCGTGCCCTCCAGCACCAGCTCCTTGCGCTGGTTGAACACGGTACTCCCCAGCGTCACCACGCCGGTGGTGCGGCCCGGCACCAGCTCGGTGACCTCGAGCGCGGGATAGAGGGTGTCGTCGGCGAAGACCGGTTTGAGAAACCGGCTCGATTGCTCGAGGAAGCCGACCAGGGATTCCTCGACCATGAACGGAAACAGGCCGGCGCCGGGCGCGGTGTGGATCAGGGTCTGGAAGCCGTGGGCGAGCAGATGCGGCATGCCGCGGCTGCGGCAATATTCCAAATCGTAGTGCACGGGATGGGTATCGCCGCTCGCGGTCTGGAACGCCGCGAAGATCGCCGACGTCTGGGTCCGGCTCGGCACCACGAAGCGTTCGCCGACGACGAAATCTTCAAACCAGCGTTGCGTGGGGATCATGCGATGCTGGGTCGGATCGAAATCGGTCATGTCAAAGCTCTTTTGTCGGTGCGGCTGCTATCGCTACCGCGATGCGAAGAGTGCGACAATCCGTTCAGTTCGACGGAGTGGGCTTGTCCGGCGCGGCCACGTCATTAAAACGACCGCAAGCGACTCTACCAGCCGATTCCTGACGCTCTCTCCCCGTCATTGCGAGGAGCGAAGCGACGAAGCAATCCAGACTGCCGCTGCGGAGGCAGTCTGGATTGCTTCGCTTCCGCCTTCGCTCTTCGAGCTTCGGCGGACAAGTCGCTCGCAATGACGACCCCTGACAGTGCAATCAATGCCCTTCTTCAAATCTCTCTCCGCCTATGACGATCGCTCCGCGCGCCTGGCCGGAATCGGACTCATGGTGCTGTCGATCTTCATGTTCTCGTTCGGCGACGCCATGGGCAAGTTCCTGGTCGGGACCTATTCGGTGGGACAGCTGCTGTTCCTGCGCGCCTGCGCGGCGCTGCTGCTGCTGTCGCCGCTGATCTGGAAGCAGCGTCACCAGTTCCTGCATCTGGAGCGGCCGCGCCTGCAGCTGTTTCGCGTCGTGCTCTCGACGCTGGAAGTCGCCGCCTTCTTCCTTGCGACCGTTTACCTGCCGCTCGCCGACGTCATCACCTACTATCTGGCCGGGCCCATCTTCGTCACCGCGATGTCGGCGATCTTTCTGGGGGAGAAGGTCGGCTGGCGGCGCTGGACGGCGATCCTGATCGGCTTCTGCGGCGTCTTGATCGCGCTGCGGCCGTCGGCGCAGACCGTCAGCCTGCCGGCGTTGATCGCGCTCGGCGGCAGCCTGTCCTTCGCGACGTTGATGCTGATCACACGCAGCCTGCGCAAGACGCCCGACATCGTGATGGCGTCCTCGCAATTTGTCGGCACGTTCTCGCTGGGTGCGGTGCTGTCGGCGTTCCATTGGGTGCCGCCGACCCCGGGCAGCCTCGTGATCTTCGTGACCGCCGGGCTGGTTTCGGTAACGGCGTTGTTCTGCGTCAACCGGTCCCTGAAACTCGCGCCGGCGAGCGTCGTGGTGCCCTACCAATATTCGATGATCGTCTGGGCCGTGATCTTCGGCTTCGTCGTGTTCGGCGACGTGCCGTCCATGGCGACGCTGATCGGCGCCGCGATCATCATCGGCGCCGGGTTCTATATTTACTTGCGCGAGCGCGATCTCGGCCGTGAGAGCGCCGACGTGAATCCGCCGGCGTGATGCCCACCCTCGCCTGGGGGAGGGTAAGTCACCTCATCCGTCTCGCGCTGCTCCAGCTCTTCAGCGAGGCCCACACCCCGCGCGACAAGCGGAAGCAGTCGACCGGCGTCGACGAGCCCAGCGCGAGGAAGCGATGCAGCTGCACGCCGCTCCACTGGAAGCCGCACTTCTCCAGCACCTTGCGCGAGGCCGGGTTGGTGACGCGCGCGCCGGCATAGAGATGCTCGTCCTCGAACTCCTCGAAGAAGAAGTCGATCGCGCCGCGCGCGGCCTCGGTGGCAAAGCCCTGGCCCCAATGCTCGACGCCGAGCCAGTAGCCGAGCTCGGCATCGCCGGGCTTTGAGCAGTCGATGCCGACCATGCCGACCGGTCCGGTGTCGTGCTCGATCAGGAATACGGTCTCGCTGCCGAGCGCTGCGGTGGCGCGGACGAATTCGACGGCGTCGTCCTGCGAATAGGGATGCGGCAGGCGGCGGGTGTTTTCGGCGATGCGGCGGTCATTGGCGAGCCGGGCGATGGTCCTGACGTCGGCAAGCGTCGGCCGCCGCAAGGTCAGTCGCTCCGTGGCGACGACGCTGGGTCTCGCCTCCTGCAAGGTCACGCTCGAGAAATCCTGCAACATGTCCGGCTCCGTGAAAGTCACTAAGTCAAAGTGAGCAAGCAAAAGAAAAGGGGAGGCCGGTTTCCCGCCTCCCCTGGAGCCTTCGATCTCTATGATCTGGACTCCGCCGGTTCAGTGGGACCGGCGGATTCCAATTTGATCCACCGTCTATTCAGCAGCCTCTGCGATCGGGAGCACCGATACGAAGGTGCGGCCGTTGGCTTTGGCCTGGAACGTTACGCGACCCTCGACCTTCGCGAACAAAGTGTGATCCGTGCCCATGCCGACATTAAGGCCGGGATGCCAGGTGGTGCCGCGCTGACGCGCAATGATGTTGCCGGGAATCACAACTTCCCCGCCGAACGCCTTGATACCGAGGCGCTTACCCTTGGAATCGCGTCCGTTACGCGATGAACCGCCTGCTTTTTTGTGAGCCATGGCCCGTCTCCGAAATCCTGCGTATTTCTAGATCAATTCCTTGACGGAATCATTTCAAAATTTCTCACGCATCAATTCGTGAATTGGCGTGATCAACTTTATTTATTCGGCGGCTTCCGCTGCCGGCTCCTTCGCCACCTTCTCCCGCTTCGGACGCGGGCCCTTGGTGGGCTTGGCGCCGTCGGTCAGGATCTCGCTGATGCGCAGAACCGTGATCTCGTCGCGATAGCCGCGCTTGCGGCGCGAATTCTTGCGGCGGCGCTTCTTGAACGCGATGACCTTGGGGCCGCGCTTGTGGTCGAGCACCTCGACCGCGACGGACGCGCCTGCGACCGTCGGAATGCCCAGCACCGGCGTGTCGCCGCCGACCACCAGCACTTCATTTAACTGCATGATCGAGCCGACTTCGCCTTCGATCTTGCCTACTTCGAGAACATCATCCGGCTCGACGCGGTATTGCTTGCCGCCGGTTTTGATGACTGCGAACATCGTTTTTTCTCCGTGTTCAATCCCGGCCTCGCGACGGATTGTCGGGGCCGGCTTTTTGCCAGTCGCTATGGGTTTATGCGAGTTTTGTGCGGGCGGGAGTTATCCCTTTGAAAACCCACGCAAAAACAAGCGGCGCGAGAAACGCCCCGCGCCGGTTGCGGGACTTATAGCCGCCGGGCGCGAAGAGTCAAGGAAAACCGCCGGGATTTGAAGGATTTGGGCGGCCTTCCGAGGCATCGGCCGAATCTGCAGCCGGTTTGCAACCAACAGGTTCCCTCCCCGTTGTCCTCGCAAATCGGACATGCGGGCAAGGGCTATCATGGCAACAGACGAATTGGTGAAGACGACGGGCATCGCCCAGCACGGGGCGGGTCGCCTGCCCTCGGTCGACGTCGACAGTTTCAACATCGAGATCAAGGACGACGACGGCTTTCTCGGCGATCGCGCCAGCAAGGGGGCGTTTCGCGAGATCCTCGAGGAGTGGCGCAAGCCGCTGCGCAAGAGCGGCGAGGATCCCTTTGGCGACGAGCCGTCCGACAAGATCAGCAAGAAGGTCCTCGATGCCGTTCTGGTCGGCGACGATACCGAAGCCACGGCTGTGGTGCACAGCGCGATCGAGGATTTCGCGCAGGAGCTGGCTTACGTCACGCGGCGGTTTCTCAAGACCAAGGCCTGGGCCAAGACCGAGTGCATCGTGGTCGGCGGCGGCTTTCGGGCCTCCAGGCTCGGCGAGATTTCCATTGCCCGGGCCGAGATCATCCTGAAATCGGAAGGCTTCAAGGTCGATCTGGTGCCGATCCGCTTCGATCCCGACGATGCCGGGCTGATCGGGGCCCTGCACCTCGCACCGTCCTGGATTTTCGAGGCCTATGACAGCATCCTCGCGGTCGATATCGGCGGCACCAACATCCGCTGCGGCATCGTCGAGACCCGTTGGAAGAAGGCGCCTGATCTGTCCAAGGCGGTCGTCTTCAAATCCGACCTGTGGCGCCACGCCGATGACGAGCCGAGCCGCGAAGCCGCAGTCAAGCGGCTGGTCAAGATGCTCGCAGGCCTGATCGAGGACGCCGAGGCCGAAGGCTTCAAGCTCGCACCCTTCATCGGCATCGCCTGTCCCGGCGTGATCAACAAGGACGGCTCCATCGAGAAGGGCGCGCAGAATCTCCCGGGCAATTGGGAGAGCAGCAAGTTCAACCTGCCGGTGAGCCTCATCGAGGCCATCCCCGAGATCGGCGAGCACGACACCGCGGTCCTGATGCACAATGACGGCGTGGTTCAGGGTCTGTCGGAAGTGCCGTTCATGCAGGAGTTCGATCGCTGGGGCGTGCTCACCATCGGCACTGGCCTTGGCAATGCGCGCTTCACCAACCGCCGCAAGGAAAACGGCAACGGCAAGGACCGGGATTCCACGGAGAACGGGAAGAAAAAAGGCAAGGCGGACTAGTTAGCGTTTTCGAGCGAAGTGGATACCGGTTCGCGTCAAGAAAACGCGTCCAAATAAGGACCTGGAGCCCCGTTGGGCTCCAGAGTAACCTTGACTGGTTAGGTTAAGGACCGGATTGCGTTGCGAGCCGCCGCCCGCGCGCTAGGGTCGAATCGTCGCCTCGCCTGGCCTGCGAAGCCGCCCTTCCTGGCCAGAGTTTCAATGAGCGGCACGGGACCGCCAGTGTTTACCGCGTCTGGCGGTCCCACCCCTCGTTCCTCCACCAGACCCGTGATTCGCCGATCCCTGCGCGGCCTCAGCCCGCGCGCCGCGCCATGAGCGAATGGGCCCGGCCGAATTGGCTCAAAGTGCCGCCGAAATCTGCAATCGGCCCCACCACCCCCGCGACATCGTGGTGTCCGGGGCAGAAAACGGGTCTGATTTTCGTCTCCCGCGCCTTGTCTGGCCCGCCATCCTCGCCTATTAACGCCCCCAACCACAGGGGCCGCAGCTCCTAGCCTTGGCGCCTTCAGGAGAGGTGGCAGAGTGGTTGAATGCACCGCACTCGAAATGCGGCATAGGTGCAAGCCTATCGGGGGTTCGAATCCCTCCCTCTCCGCCAAAATGATGATGCTGGGACTGCTTGCGCGACCAGTCCTTTGATCAAACATCGCTGGCTTCCTCGCCGGATGAGAGACCTCTTCATCAGGCCCGAAGGGGCGTAGGGCGATCCAGCGTCGTGGCTAGCCTCTATTCGCTGAAAGCATTACCTGGTCTTGAATTCGTCCCAACAGATTCCGTTTGCGCTCAAGGGGGACTCCGCTGCTTATGGCATTGCGCCAAGCGCGACCGCCGGCGTGCGCAAGAGCTGTCTATCTTTCCCGCTTCAGTCGGCCTCATAGCCCAGGGGATGAGGTGCCAGCGCCCATCCGTTCGGCGCTCCTTCAAGCCCCGTGATCATTAGCCGAAGTATGAATCTACGAGAGCGGCCGAAGGCATCCTTGTAGTTTGCGCCACCCCAAATAAAGATGGCTCTCTTCCGATCCCGAACGTCCTCTAGTTCGCCCGGATTCCAAATAGCATAATGGTTTATCCAAGCGCTTGTGCTTGGCGCAATAATCGACTTGCCGGTGCGATCGGACTCGGGGCGCGGCGGACCGAACGGGATCTCGCTGACACCAAGTATCCGAGGCGGCATGATCCATGTCGTGAATTCATATCCCGGCGTTGTGCCTCCGTTCTTTAATTCGACTTGCACAAGGTATCCGGGCTGATTGTCCACGGTCGCGTGAACCATCCCTCCGCCGACCAAGGAGACATACGCTCGCAACTGTCGTTCGGCATTTTGATCGGCGCCCTTTACCAACCTCCATGTCGCGTACCAGAGGCCGAACGTGGCCAGGGAGAGGAGCCATTCTCCAGGCTTCATCCCAAGCGGCTCTTTCCAAAACTCACTGTGATCTGGCAGGTAGATGAACGGAAGTGCAACGAATATCCATGCCCCGATCACAATTAGAGCAATGATTCCAAACTTTTCCTCTCGCATTTCCATTTTCCTAATACTTGGGAAGCAATCGACCATAGCAATGCGCTCTATGATATCAATTTTGGGTGGCCTCTCTCTCCCGCTATTATCAAGAAGATCGTACCGCCCGTGTTACGGCGACAGTGCACTAAACTGGCACTGTCCGGCGGCGAACGTCGAGGTAGACAAAATTCCCAACCAGCCTCGACCGCGCAACTCGGTCGCCTTAGAGAGGCCCGGCCGGAACCCCGCCTATCGTCGAGCAGGATCACTTCGGGATCGAAGGCAAGCGTGCGCATGATGGCGACACGCTGGCGCATGTCGCCGGAGAGCGCCGCGGGCTTGGCGTGCTCGAAGCCGGAGAGGCCTTCAGTCCGGATCAGCCTCGATGCGATCTTGCATGCGCGGGGCTTCGGCGTTTTGCGGATCTCCAGCCCGAGCATGGCGTTGTCGAGCACGTTGCGCCACGGCAGCAGCAGATCCTTCGGCAGCATGTAGCCGACATGCGGGCGGCATCGTCGACGCGTCGACCGCGGTAGGGCCACCATCGTCCACCGCGACGTCGGCCCTTCCGCGACTTCGCGATCGGGTTGCCACGCCGACAGCCACTTCGTCGCGTGCGCGACGTATACGGCCGTCCCCCACTACTGCACCCCAATCCCCGCGCTCTCGATCACCCGCTTGTTGCGTGCGGTCTCATCGACGATGAACGGCACCAGCTCGGCCGGCCCCTTGTCGGCGATCGATACCTGGCCGTTGGCGGCGAGGTCTGCGGCGATGCCGGGGTCGGCGAGCACGGCGGCCAGCGCCTCGGAGAGCTTGGCCACGATTTTCGGATCGGTCCCGGCCGGGAGCGAGACCCAGGTCGAGCCGGCATTGACGGCGTCGGGGTAGCCGGCCTCGAGCACCGTCGGCGCATCGGGCAGCGCGGCCATCCGCGCCGCGCCGGTGGTGCCGAGCACCTTGACCTTGCCGGTGTCGATCAGCGGCCTCAGCACCGTGAGGTAGTCGAAGGAGACGTCCAGGATGCCCGACATCATGTCGGTCATCTGGCTCGAGCCCGACTTGTAGGGCACGTGGGTCAGCTTGATGCCCGCGGCCGCCTGGAACATCTCGCCGGCGAGGTGCTGGGCGGTGCCGGGGCCGGGGGAGCCGAAATTGACCTTGCCCGGGTTGGCCTTCGCGTAGGCGGCGAACTCTGCCAGCGTGCTGTAGGGCGCTGCTGCGGTCGCGACGAGGACCTGATTCGACGAGCTCACGCCGCGGACGTGGACGTAACTCCTAAGCGGGTCGTAGTTGAGCTTCGTCATCCCCAGGTTCGGCTGGATCGTCATCGGCCCGCCGGAGGCGTAGAGCACGGTGTAGCCGTCGCCCTGGGCCCGGGCCACGAACTCCGTCCCGATGGTCCCGCCGGCGCCGGGTCGGTTCTCCACCACCACGGGCTGCCCAAGCCGCGTCCGCAGCAGCTCCGCGATCTTGCGCGAGACGAGGTCGGTGACGCCGCCGGCCCCGAACGGCACCACCCCAGGTGATCGCACGGTTCGGCCAGGATTCCGCTGCCGTCTGGGCCCTCGCGGTACCCGCCTGGAGCGCCAGCGACGTCGCGGCAACGAGACACAGCAGCGCTCGCATCACCGTCGATCCGGGGCGACTGGTTTTCGCCAGCGATTCCATGGCTGCAGTCCCCCTCGCTGCAAAGTGGCCGTTTATGGCCGTGTTGAGCGAACGCTACAGCTTTGAGGGCCCTCCAACCATTCGCGCAATCTGAGCATCTCTTTTGCAGAATATGAAAAGATCGATGAATCGCCTTGCCGCGCTCGGCGATGACGCCGCGCGCATCGCTCTTGGAATTTGCCCGACGAGGCAGACAAATTCCGGCTCCCGTAAGTCATTGATCTCTCAGCCCCCGTCTACTGTGCATGGGGTTGTTTTCGCGTTTATGTTGTCCGGCGGCATAAGACCCCCTGCGCCGCGGCGCCCGCTTGAACCAACTCCCCGCCCGCGCCGACCCAGCAATGCCCCGCCATCAGGCGGGAACGAGGTAATCCACCACGATGTTCGAGAAGACCTACCGGGACCGCCTCGATGCTGATCTTGCGCGATGGGAAGCCGATGGCGTGATTGCGCCGGCGGCGGCCGCTTCGATCCGCAATGCGCTGCCGCCGCTGCCTGCGGGCATCAACATCGCCGTCGTCGTCGGCATCGTCGGCGGCTTGTTGATCGCGGCCGCGTTCCTCGCCTTCATCGCGGCACACTGGACCGAGATCGCGCGGCTGTTGCGGTTCGCGATCCTGCTCGCCGGCATGGTCGTCACCGGCAGCCTCGGCGCCTGGTTCGCTGCGAGGGGGCGCGACGTTCTCGCCGATCTCTGCGCGAGCATCGGTGCGATCATCTTCGGTGCGGGCATCGCGCTGGTCGGCCAGATGTATCATCTCGGCGAGGATTTTGCCGGCGGCATGCTGCTGTGGTCGATCGGCGCGTTCGCCGCGGCGCTTCTGACCGGCTCGCGCGGGGCGCTCGCAGTCGGCCTCGTCGCCGCCAGCATCTGGACCTGCATGCGGATCCACGACGCGCCCGACGTCCTGCATCTTCCGTTCGTGGCGGTCTGGCTGATCGCCGCAGGCCTCGCCTTCGCATGGAATTCCCGCGTCGCCGCTCATCTCGTCGCGCTCGCGGTGCTGCCGTGGTGGATCGCGACGTCGCTTCGCTTCGAGTTCGAGGGCGCCCAGCCGTCCTTCGTGCTCGCCAACGGCGCCGCCTTGCTGTTCGGCGCCGGGCTTGCGATCGCAGCTATGCCCTCGCCGAGGGCGCGCCAGCTTGGGACCGTCCTGTCGATCTACGGAGCGTTCTCGCTGGCCGGTGTCGCGTTCCTGGAGGTGACGACGGTCGACGACATCATTCGCTTCCGGACCAGCACGGTATCCGCCCAGCCGATTTGGGCGATCCTGTGCGGGGTTGCGGGGGTGATTCTCGCCCTCGTCTCCGCCATGCTCACGAAGCGCGCAGGTGAAATTCTCGCGGCCTGCGCGATCGGAATCGTGCTGGTCGCAGCGCCGATCTGGCCGGTCTCCACGGCCGGCGAGCCCTGGTTCGCTTACGCCGCGCTGCTCTGCGCCATGCTGTGCCTCGTCGTCTCCGGTGTGCTCGATGAGGTGCGTCCGCGGATCGTCGCCGGCTGGCTCGGCATCGCCGCTGTTATCGCCGGCATCACCTGGGCGGTGAAGGGCTCCCTGCTGCGTCGCTCTGCGTTCCTTGCAGGGGCCGGAATCATTGCCGTCGTCTTTGCAACCGCGCTCAATCGCATGCTGCCGAGGGCTGAGCGATGATCGGAACCATCACACAACTCTGGCAGCGCATCCCGAAAGCCGTGCTGTTCGGTGTCGCGGTGCTGCTGCAATGCGCGCTGCTGGTGCTGATGGTCGTCGACCGCATGCAGATCCTGCGCGAGGGGACCGAGGTGACCTTGCAGACCCAGCCGGTTGATCCCCGCGATCTCCTGCGCGGCGACTATGTCGTGCTGCGCTACGACATCTCGCAAGTGCCGGCCGGCCTACTTGCCGGCAAGCCGGCCGATGCGCGCCATCCGGAAGTGTTCGTCAAGCTCGCGCCCAATGCCAGCGGCCTTTACGCGGCCGTCTCGGTGCATGCCGAGCCTGTAACGGTCTCGGCTCCCGAAGTGCTGATCCGCGGCCGCGTCGCCAATTACGGTGGGTCCTGCGGCCCGGGCCGGCACACCTTCTGCGACAACCTGCTGATCAAATACGGTCTCGAAAGCTACTTCGTCCCCGAAGGCGAGGGCAAGAAGCTCGAGCAAGCCCGCAACCAGCAGAAGGTCCGGGTCGTTGCCGCCGTGCTGCCCTCGGGCCGCGCCGCCATCAAGCGGCTGCTGCTCGACGGCGAGCCGGTGTACGAGGAGCCGTTGTATTAACCGACGATCATGTCGGCGCCGCCGTACAGTTTCGCCGGATTGTGAAATTGTGACTGGTCTCGCGCGCGCGGAAGCCCCAATGTCGCGACTCAAAAAAATGGGACGGACATGCAATCTGCGGGCAGCGGCTGGGGCAATGGGCTTCTCGGCGTCATCATCTTCAGCGGCTCGTTGCCGGCGACGCGCGTGGCGGTCGGCGGCTTCTCGGCGCTGTTCCTGACGTCGGCGCGCGCGGTCATCGCCGCGCTGATTGGTCTGGCCGTACTCGGCCTGCTCCGTCAGGTGCGGCCGCAGCGAAAGGATCTCGCCTCGCTCGTCATCGTCGCCGTGGGCGTCGTGGTCGGCTTCCCCCTGTTGACGGCGCTCGCGCTCCAGCACATCACCTCGGCACATTCGATCGTCTTCATCGGCTTGCTGCCATTGTCGACGGCGATCTTCGCCGTGCTGCGCGGCGGCGAGCGGCCGCAGCCGCTGTTCTGGGTGTTCGCGGTCCTCGGCAGTGCCACGGTGGCCGGCTTTGCCTTGTCCGGCGACGGATCGGCCTCGCTCACCGGCGATCTCCTGATGGTCGCCGCCATCGTGCTGTGCGGCCTCGGCTATGCCGAAGGCGCCGCGCTGTCGCGCCGGCTCGGCGGCTGGCAGGTGATCTCCTGGGCGCTGCTGCTTGCGCTGCCGCTGATGGTGCCGGTCGCGCTATGGACCTGGCCGCCGAGCTGGAGCGGCGTCGGCGTGCCCGCCTGGATCGGGCTCGCTTACGTCTCGATCTTCAGCATGTTCGTCGGCTTCATCTTCTGGTACCGCGGCCTCGCGATCGGCGGCATCGCGCGCGTTGGCCAGCTGCAACAGCTCCAACCGTTCTTTGGACTTGCGCTCGCGGGCCTGTTGCTGCACGAGCCCGTCGCCTGGAGCACGATCGTCGCAACTGCACTCGTGGTTGCCTGCGTCTTCTTCGCGCGCCGGTTTGCGTGAGGCTCCTGCCTCACGCCTGCCCCATCACCGTTCGCGTCAGCGTGCTCCGTGCAAATTTCTTCAGCGGCATCGGCTTGCCGAACAGAAAGCCCTGCACGAGGTCGAAGCCGAGCTCGTTGGCCGCAACGAGGTCGGAGCGGCTCTCGACCCCCTGGGCCACACTGCGCGCGCCATAGCCCTGCGCGAGCTCGACGATGTGACGGCACACCGTGCGCTTGAGCCGATCGTTGCCGCTGCCGGTGACGAACTGCCGGTCGGCCTTCAGCTTGACGAAGGGAATCTTGTCCAGGCCCATCAGCGCCGGCCAGTTGGCGCCGAGATTGTCGATCGACAAGCCGATATTGTGCAGGCCGACCTCGCGCGCGACCTCGGCGAGGTGATCGAGGTCGCCGATCGCCTCTTCGCTGTCGATCTCGACCGTCAGCCCACCGAAGGCCGGATGCGTCGGCATGCTGCGGCAGAGATCGCGCACCGCCTGCGGCTCCCTGAGATAGGACGCCGGAAGATTGATCGACAGATCGACCGGGCTTTGTTGTTCCAGAAGATAGTGCCAGTCCTGCATGGCGCGCGCGATCACGAACTCCGACAGGTCGCGTAAATGCGGATCGTGCGGCTCCGGAATGAAATAGGCCGGCGGCACCACGCCCCAGGTCGGATGCCGCATCCGCACCAGCGCCTCGGCGCCGCTGCGGACCAGCGTGCGCGCGTCGATCTTGGGCTGGTACCAGAGCTCGAGCCAGCCGGCATGCAGGGCCTCGCCGACATGCACCGCCGGGCTCGGCGCCGGCTCCTCCGGCAGCAGCATGGCGACGCGCTCGCGCAGCGTTTCCGCGGCAAAGGGCGTCGTGAGCGGCGGCAGCATGGTAAGACCATATTCCTCGCCGACCTGCTGCACGGCCCTGACGATGATCGACTCGCGGGCGCCGACGGCCAGAACCTTGCCGGCAAAAGCCTCCCGCACCAATATTTCAAGGAATCTTCCCGGCTCGATGCCGTCAGTGGCGACGCCGAGCAGGATCAGGTCCGGCAGATCTGTGGCGAGCACGGTCTGCAGTTCGTCCGCGCTGGCGCATTCGCTGGTGACGAAGCCGAGATCCTCCAGCACCTCGCTGAGAAAGGCGCGCAGATGCCGCTTGCTATCGGCCACGCAGGCGCGCGGCGTTACCTTTCGTCGTCCGAAGGTCACAGGCCTTCGTCCGACGAGCTCAACCATCCCATCGTTCATCAACACCACTCCCGTTCCGTGACGGTTTCTTAAACGCGGAGCGTGGGTTCAAATAAGGAGAGCTTCACATCGTTCTTGAATTATTTGAGTAACGTTAAACCCTGCAATTCGAGCTAATTTTTCGACAGTCTGTTCGAAAAGAATTTGCATACTCGAGCACCGCACGCGCAACGACTGCCAGCGCACGCGAATTTTCTCTCGCGCGATGTAATTAGCGTCGTGCTCGCCGATGGACGGAGGCGGGCAATGCGATTGTGTGCCCTTTCGAAGCAAGGGCAGATGATCGGAGGATTATTGCCGGTGGCTTTTTCGAGATGCGGCCAGTGTTGCTCGACGACGGTGAACAGGGCCGCGTCGCTTCTTTCCCGCGATGCGCGCATGTTCCGCTTTCGCTCGCGACGGTTCTGCGACAACGCGGCCAGGCCCGCGGCCGCAAATGTGAAGCGCATCACACGCGGGTTGCTGCACTTGCGCTATTGCTCGGCGCAGCCGGTGGTGGGCTGTCGAGGATTACGACAATGACGACGCGGCGAATGATGTATTGGTGGTTCAGAACCGTGATGTCAGGGCGATTTCTCGATCGGTTCCTGTACCTGCCGCGCGCGCATTAAAGCGCGCCGCGCGATATCAGGTCTGCCCGATCAATTTGCGAAACGCCGCCGCGCCGTCCTGCATCGCGTCGCGTCCCTTCCAGGCCAGGTAAGTCAGCTTGCCGCCGAGCGTGTCGTGGCTGCGCAGCCGGCGAGAGCCGAGGATGTGGCCGACATTGGAAGGGAAGCGGCTCACCTCGGCGGACACCAGCGCCGCGATCGCATCCATCAATTGCTGGAGCCGGATACCCCATTCGCAGTTTTCGATGCCGTCGATGCGCACCTTGAGGGCATATTCGGTGTCGTAGATCTCGGTGAGCAGGTCGCGGGCGACCAGCACCCGGTTGTGCCGGAGCGCGATGCGAAGCGCGAGGCGCTTGTCGTCGAGCCGGTCGAGCACCATGGGAACGACGCAGGCATAGGGCGCTGCGGCGACGTCGGCGGGGCTCTTGCTCGCGGCGGTCTTGGTGGCGAGGCGCACCAATTGCCAGGGTGTCGCAAGGCGCCTCGCCACCAGCGTCAGCGCGAAGGGCAGTGCGTCGGGATGAGCCTTCTTGAAGGCGTCGAGCTGCGCGGTGATCTGGGCAACCTGGCCGTCGTCGAATCTCGTAATTTTTGCAGGCAGTTTTTCATTGAATTTCGGCAGCGCATCGCCGGCGCGCAGCACATGCTGCATCTTCCTGACGTCGCCGAAGGCGCTGCGTGACGCCGTGTACTGGGCGAGCTTGGCGCGCGCAAATTCGGTGCTCTCCGCCGAAGCGAAGGTGCTCTCGAGCACCTTGACGACCTTGGTCTGGAAGGTCGATGCGATCTTCAGGACTTCCTTCGGATTGTTGGCGGCAACCTGGTCGCCGATCGCCTTGATGTAGTCGCGTGCCATGGTCGGCAGCAGGTCGCGGCAGATCCACTCCCAGATCGGGGTGAGGGTGTTGCGCGAGATCCGCCCCATATTGGCGTGCTCGGGCGCGCCGTCGATCAGGAGCAGCTCGAGCGGCGCGAAGAAATAGCGCGACGGGCTGGTGGCACGCGCCTGGGTCGATCCGTCCTTGCGAAACTCGGCGCGCAAGCGGGACTGGACGTCGGCCGAGCCCGGCATGTCGATGCCGCACAGATCGAGCCGCTCCAGCTCACTGAGCAGACAGCTGCGCGACAGCGGCGTCAGCCTCTGCAGGAATTCCGACAGCCGATCGATCTCGTCCATGGCACGCAATCTTTCGCAGCGTGTCCCGCGGGCGTGCGGGCCCAATGCGTGGAGGCATTTGCGCGCTCTCAACCTGCTAAGAGAAGCAAGTCGCCGTTAATTATTCCGTAAAAGCCGGGGGGCGGCCTCGGGCGGAAGCGGCGGTTAAGGAATTTTCGGCCCGTTTGCCCAAGATCTCGCAGGAAACTCAACCCCTGCGGGATCGGACGGCGCGCGACGCAAGCACAAATTGTGCCGGCGCCGCCATTTTAGCGCAAAACCGCCGAAATCACCGTAGTCTTACGGAGCAAAAAGTTAACCACCGATCGCCCCCGGTTCCGCTAAGTGAGTGACATGGGGTCACAGAATGATACGGCCACCGATTCGCGGCCGTCGGAATGGTACGAAAGCAGCGCTGCTCCAACTGAAGAGCTCGATTTCGTCCGCCTGAGCGCCGCCCGGGCCAAGGCGGCCGACGAAATGGCCGCTGCCATCGCCCGCGAGCTCAACGGCCCCCTGACTGCGCTGCTGCTCTACATGGGCGAGATCAAGCATCACAGCGATCAGCTCGCGCCTGTGACCGGCGATCGTGCCTATTTGCAGCGGGTGGTCGAAAACGCGCTGGCCCAGACCGAGCGGGTTTGCGGCCTGGTCAAGCAGCTTGCGGGTCCTCACAAGGGTGGCTTGTCGATCCCGTCCAGTGTCGAGGACGCAGAATCGAAGGCCGTCCGCGCACAGCAAGCCCAGCGCGTGCCGAGCGCCGAACTCCTCGGCCTGTCGGGCCAGAAGCGGCTGACCAAGCGCGAGCGCGAGGTGCTGAGGCTGATCAGCGAGGGTTACTCGAACAAGCAGGGCGCGCTTCGGATGCAGATCAGTCCGCGCACCTTCGAGAGCCATCGTGCCGAGGCGATGCGCAAGCTCGGTGCGCGCAACACCGCGGATCTCGTCCGTGCGGCGCTGCTGCATTCGATTGATTGAGGCTGGCGTGTTGCATCGCCGGCAGGCGGTGCGGACAAAGGCCGGAAGATATCTCTCGAGAACCCGATCGCGCTCAGAAATAGTCTTCGGCGAAGGGACGCGCGCGCGAGGCGGGACGCAGCGGCTTGATCTCTTCCTTCGGTCCGTTCGGGATGATGGTGATGGTCCAGCGGGGGGGCATGCTCGATTCCTGCTCCAGCACCGAACGCACGAAGCCGGTCACCGTCGACTCGCCAGCCCTCACCGTCGCCATCCGGCCGTTGAACTGTGCGATACGGAAGCGGCGAACCTCCTTCTGGTCCGCGGTCTCGTAGGTGAACATGGAAACCCTCCTGGTTTCCCGCGACTATCACCACCTATGATTAGCCATCTCTAAAAATCGCAAACCGTAGAAGTACGGCGGAATGCACGCGCGCGTGGTTAGCGCGGCTCCTGTGCGCGCGCGGCGGCATAGGCGGCATCCATCCGGTCCAGGAGGTCGCGGAATTCGACATCGCCGAGCCTCTCGGCCGACCTCTCCAGCGTCAATGCCAGCGTCGCGAGCCTGACATAGCCGAACGTCCCGGCCGCGCTCTTCAGCGAATGCGCTTCGCGCGCGATCCTGGCGTGGTGCTGCGCGAGCGAGAGCGTGCGGAACAGTTGCAGGCGCCCGCAGGTCTCGCTCCAGAACACGTCGCGCACTTCACAGGCACCGTCTTCGCCGATCTCGCGCACCAGCGCTTCGTACGCGCGCGGCTCGCGCGCGGGTTCGGCATCGAGCGCCTTCTGCGCGGGCGCGACGGTGACTTCAAACATGGCCTAGCCTTGATCATGGTCATTGTCGCGCGGCACGTCCCGGCGCGAGGGCACCCCCAGTGTCTACGGCATTCGAATTTCAGTTCCGGTAGCAGGACATGAGGTGTTTGCGGGCCGGCATTAGCCGGCAGTTTACCATGCGAGCCGCGGTCAGCGCGGGCCGAGCAGCCGGTCGTACTGGGCCTTCACGGTGGCGTAGCATTCGCACGCCGTCTGGCGCAGGCCGTCGAGGTTGACGATCTGGATGTGCCCGCGGCTGTAATGGATGAAATTGGCCTGCTGCAATGTATTGGCGACCAGCGACACGCTGTTGCGCCGCGCCCCGATCATCTGTGCCATGGCCTCCTGGGTCAGCAGCAGCCGGTAGTCGCCCGACAGATCATGAGTGTGCAACAGGCAGCGCGACAGCCGTGCCTCGACCGGATGGGCGGCGTTGCAGCCCGCGGTCTGCTGGACCTGGGCGTAAACCGCCAGCCCGTGGCGCGTCAGCAACGTGCGCAGGGTGCTACTCTGGTCGGCGGCGATGCGCAGCCGGTCGAGATCCATCACCGACGCAAGGCCCGGCACCAGCACGATGGCGGTGTTCAACGCGCACGCATCGCCCATGGTCGAGAGCGTCCCGAGCAGGCTGTCGCGGCCGATCATGGCGACCTGCACATGCTCACCCTTGGCGAGTTTCACCACCAGCGAGATGACACCGCGGTGAGGAAAATAAGCGCGCTTGAGCGTCTCGCCGGTCTCGACCAGCACCGCGTCATGGGGCAGATCAACTGTTCGCAGGTGCGGGCGGATCAGTTCATAATCGTCCGCCGGCAGTGCGGACAGGAAACCGTTGGATGGGCGCACCATCGTTTCCAAAGCTGCCTCCCCTCTCCTGCAACAGCGGGTCGCGGCAGGTGAAACCGCTCCCTGGGCGAGCAAGTTCCATCATCTTCCCGTCGGGATATATTGGCAATTGGGACAAGATGTCCGACCGTGGCACATCGGACGATCGTACTGGCGTGCAGTCGGGGCGCGTGGAGTCGCGAACGCAAGGTTCCCGCACAGTCGCATGTGGTAGCGCGGTGCCCGCCTCGCCCAAGACAGTTTCCCTGACCATTTCCACTGTTGCGAGATGAGGGCGCAGCAGATCGAACTCTGCCGCATCGAGCATTTGCAGCAACTGATTGGGCAGGTGGCGGCTCGCGGTCATGCAGGTCAATCTGGCGTGTTCGATATTCCGATCGGTGCCGCGCCTGTTCGTCATCCAGTTGCGCGGCAGGAAAACATATTGTAATGGTTGTGGAGATGTCCATATACCCTTTAGAGGGCAGACAGCCTGGGGCATTCGCGGCGGAAAATAAGTGTGACGCGCTGATTCGCTGCGGAGCCTGCGCGCCTGTCCTGCAAGGGGCGCGGGAAAAATCGGCAAGGGGCCTTCATGGGCCGGAAGCATTGCATCCGTGCTGCAATCGGACACCGGTCGACACGCGCATCCTCTTGCATCGGACGAGTGCTTACAATCATCCGCCATTGCTCCCGATCATGGCGCCGCCCGGTCGCAGATTTCGCGTCCATCGTCTTCGTTTTCCCGGCGCCTCCAACGACATTAGCAACCATCCATTTCTCGATCGAAACCAGAGGAGAAAGGCGTGCGCCACGGCTCCATGATTGAATTGCCGAAACGGGACGCTCAAATGGGACGAGACGGCCTGCGCCATATTCTCGTTGTCGACGACGATCCGATGGTCTGCATGGCCATCGAGATCTATCTCCAGCGCAACAATTTTCGGGTCACGATCGCCGAGGGAGGTGAAGCCGGACTGCGGGCACTCGAACACGAACAGTTCGATTTGATGATCGTCGACATCTTCATGCCACACATGCGCGGGTTCGAATCGATCCGGATTTTCCACGAGCGGGCGCCTGTCATTCCGCTGATCGCGATGTCGGGCTACGCCTTCGCCAATCTGAATTCGCCTGCACCCGATTTCCTCCGGATGGCGCTGGAGCTCGGGGCCGCACGCTGCCTGCGCAAGCCGTTCACGCCGCACGCGCTGCTCGCCGCCATCAACGATTGCCTGGCGGAGCACCGCGACATTGCGTCGGCCGCGCGACTGGGTTAGCGCCGCGCGCGCCGCAGCGGTCAGGGGTAACGGTTCGTTTACCGAAAGCGCGAACTTTGCCGATCTCGGCAAGCGCGAAACAACGGCCGCGAGGGCGCCCTCGATTGCGGACGGCTTCGTTCAATCCTGTGCAGGCCGTGCCTATCGTCCTTCACGAGCAGGACTTTCTCGTGCGTCCCGCCGCGCCGTCTCGGCGCGTTGACCTCACGCTTCTCGCCGCCGCGGCGCGATGACGGTTTTGTCGAAAAGCGCCCTTGCGTGCAGCCGAACGGCAAACTTCTCTTCAATATCCGTATTAGCACGGAGGATGAAATTAACGGGACCGTGAAAGGGGATGTCTAACGATCGAAAGAGGGCTTCCGTCGATTCCAAGCGCGGCCCAGGCGTCGAAGTCCAGCTCAGTAAGGCGTTTTCATGGATGATCTGTTGCGGGAGTTTTTGACGGAGACCAGCGAGAGCCTGGACACCGTGGACAACCAGCTGGTGAAGTTCGAGCAGGAGCCGAACAACGCCAAGATCCTGGATAACATCTTCCGCCTGGTCCACACCATCAAGGGCACCTGCGGCTTCCTCGGC